>CAVZJL010000046.1:0-50996 GCA_963775365.1 uncultured Acidobacteriaceae bacterium
ATAGCCCTGTTCATCTGCGGAGGATGGCTCATGCGCTCCAGGGAAGCAGAGGCCTCTTTCCAGATGCACGCCAGGGGCGTCCTTGCATTGCCGGTCGGCACCCAGGTCGCAAGTCAGCCGGTTGGGACTTACGGTTCGCGGAAGAGACGATGTTCATGGTTCCTCCTTGTGCGGTTCGTGCAGGCACACCTGGAGCCTCAGCCCGGGGCGCGGACTTGCAGGGGCAGCACGAATCATCGGTTCGGGAGGGTGTGAGTCTGGGGTTTTTGGCAACCGCCGGCTCACGCGCTCAAATCACAGGTCGTATGCTGGGATGAGCGGTAAGGAAGTCGTCGATAGCCGGGCTAAGGGCGGGTTCCGGAGCGCTCATGCCAACACAAGAAAAGATCTCCGGGTACTAGGAGGTTCTTGTGCGGAATCTTTGTTCATAAGTTGTGTTGCTATTACAGCAGGGGATAGAAGTCTCCGTCTCTGAATTTTGTATCATACCCCCCTAGGGTATACGCAAGGAAAAATGGCAAGCATCGATAAAGAAAAACAGAAGCTCATCGCACGTATTAAACGCATCCGTGGCCAGGTAGATTCGATCGAGCGATCGCTCACCACTGGAGACGATTGCGCAGATGTACTGATGCTGCTGGCAAATGTGCGCGGAGGCGTCAACAGCCTCATGGCCGAAGTGCTGGAAGACCATATCCGGCTGCACTTGCTCACGTCAGAGAAGGACTCCGCACCACCCCACGAGCTGGCGGAGGACCTTATCGACCTCGTCAGGGCTTATCTGAAATGAGAGAGCGTTGAACAGATCTAGTGGTTTTTTTCCTAGAGACAAGCGGAGGCAGTCAATGAGTCCGCTCCTGGGACACGGCTTGCACTCATTTTCCGACCGCTCTCTGAAGAGGCAACTTCGCTGTCTCTCTTTAACGTCTAAGCAATTGAAACCGAGGAGAAACTATGTCTCACTGGAAAGCTCTTTCTTTTTCAGCTCTCGCAGCTGTCCTGTTAAGCTGCGCAAGCCTGGCACCGGCGCAGGTTTCCATCAACATTGGAGTGGCTCCGGTGTGCCCTTACGGGTACTTCGACTACACTCCATATGACTGCGCGCCCTACGGCTACTACGGGCCGGATTGGTTTGTGGGCGGGGTGTTTATTGGAGCTGGACCCTGGTTCCACGGTCCTCACGGCTTCTATGGCCACGTCGACAACCGCTATGATCCGCATCATGGCTACCATGGACCGTTGCCCGCGCGAGGGGCGCAACAGTTCAATCACTTCCAGGCTAACGAGGCGCATGATGCCCAAGGCCACATAGGCAATGCTCCCCACGATGGCGGCAATGAACATGCCCTTCCTGGATATCACGGCGGCGGTGGCGCACCTCAGGGGCGGCGGCGGTGCACCGCTAAACGGCGGTAATGAAGGACTAGCGACATAAAGCGGCAGCTTATGTTGTTCGGCCGGCCGGCCTAAGACACAGTGGGGAACCGGCCGAGCGGCCACGAGGAAGGTGATTGCCGTTCGCCATCCGAGTCATCTCTAAGTTTTTCTGTCCAGTCCGTCTGCTCTGACGTGCCGTGGGACTTGACGGAATGAGTCATCTGGCCCGCTGCCGGCGCCGTGAAGGAGAGTTAAACTCGTGGCAGAGTTGTTCGGTCCCCTGACAACCCCTGTCGCTTATGAGTTTAGTTCGGCGTGCGGTCTTCGTCCTCACTCTCATCGCCAGCTTACCTTCCATAAATGTGGACGCACAAACGACTCCGGAGGGCGGCGAACTCCTGAAGTTCATTGCTTCTGAACAACAACGTGGTTCCGTGCTGACGTACTCGCAGTCCTATGTCGACGATCAAAACGAGCGGGTCTCCTATAACGGCACACTCTACGCCGGCATACATCTATTCAAGCTAGATGAATGTAAGGTAACAGCTCGCGTCGCCGTCGAGGATCGATATTCCGGTGCTATCGAGCACAGGAGCCTGGGGCGAGTTCGCTTGGAGCACACGGGTGAGCTGAAAGACGATACCGTCTATGAATATCGCTTCAACCTTGGTGAACTCAGCGCGGATGGTGTCCACGCTCTTCGTGCAGTCCCCGCTCAACTGAATATCAACACCAGGGTTCAGTGCGAGGAAGATCGCTCCTGCACGCTTTCCTGGATTCAAATCACAGCGCCGAATCGCGAACATTGCCGAAACCAGCACGGTCAATGGGATCCAGGACGTTGATTCGAGGGCGCGTCTCGATGGTGCTACCGATGGCGTCATCCGAGTTGGCCGACCAGGCAGCGAAGCTCTTCAACGCGGCTATTCGTGCCTGCTCTGTAAAGTCCAGCGCTCATCAAGTGACGTAGGTCAGTGCGCTACGCGCGCGAGGGCCTGCCCATCCAGGCGGCAACCGCTGCCGGACTTGCGCGACCAGGAAGAGCCGTCGGCATACGCGACGCTCTCAAGAATCACCTGTGCGACCCCAAATGCCGGCACGGGCAGGGGGAGTCTCCGTGACAGCTGGCTCGAAGCCACATCGATTCCCGAGATCTCCAGATGCGTCGTCAGGGTGTACGCATCCAGGTCGTAGATACTCTTCTTGGCCTTCACCTGCACTTTCAATGCTGCTGACTTGATCTTCTTATCTGCCGCGTTGCGGAATGTTAGATCGAGCGAAGCAGAATCGCCTTCGGGTGTTGTCACCGGCAGGTAGCGAGCCGGCGTGTCGATCGTGGCGCTGATGAGATCGACCGGACACCACATATCCTTGACAGCCTGCCGCTCCAGGTCCAGACGCTTGTCCGGCGGTCAGCGGGGTCTGGCCAGGAATTTGCGACTGGGTGATTCTGCGAGTGAGTGACAGCTTGAGCAAGACAGAGGGGAGTTGCCAGGGCGAGCAGAAGGATGGAAACACAGGGCTTCATACGGAGGTCCCTCCCGTTTGAATGAAGACAATGTTACCACTGTAGCAACCCGGTAAGTCCCGAAATATAAGTGGCCGGGGCCTACGCCTACACTGCGAATGAGATATTAGAGACAAAGCGCATGAACGAACCTGAGACGCGACACCGTCCCGTGATATCTCTGGCCATCCGTCCGAAGGCTGATAGTGATGGCCTGCGCCTTCTACAGGCGCTCGAAGAGATCGCGCAAGAAGATCTGGCGATCAGGATTGAGGCTGGGCCGGGAGACGGGCAGACTACTCTTAGCGGGATGGACGAATTGCATCTGGAATCAATATGCGACCGGATCCTGCGCCAATACAAAGTAGAAGTCGACGCGGGTGCAGCCGAAGTTACCTACCTGGAGACGATTCGCAAGCAAGCGGAGGGGGAAGGCAGATACATCCGGCAGACGGGTGGTTCGGGTAACTATGGACAGCGAGAGCCGATAGCAATGAAACGGACGAGGGCATTGGGTTCATCAATGAAGTCCGCGGCGGCGTGGTACCGGCGGAATATATCGACCCGGTCGAGATGGGAATCCGCGAAGCGGCGCGCGGTGGTGTTCTTGCTGGTTACGAACTGGTGGATGTGAAGGTGTCGCTTGTTTGACGGCAGCTTCCACGAGGTGGATTCGAACGAGATGGCCTTCAAAATCGCCGGATCCATGGCTTTTAAAGAAGCTGCGCGCAAGGCATGTCCAATCGTTCTGGAGCCGTTCATGGCAGTCGACGTTGCGGTCGAAAGAAGAATTCCTGGGCGCCACCATGGGCGATCTGAACAGCCGTCGCGGAAGAATTGACAGTATTGCGCAGGATGGCCGGTTCGGCAGTGGTCCATGCCACCGTGCCACTTTCCGAGATGCTGCGCTCGAGCAGGTACGGGCGCCTCGCATATTTCATGCGCTTCGCCCGCTATGAACAGGCTCCTCATCGCCAGGAGCTGGGACTCGATGGCACCAGGAGTTACCGCCAACCAGCCCAAACGCCCAAAAACCGGAAGCGGTTTCAACGCACTGCGATTAGATGCGGAGGTTTAGATCAACCTCACGCGATTCGCAATGCGCTGAGCGTCGCCACGCTGTTCCGCCGCCCGCGATCGGGATCGATTACAAGCTCGAGTTTGGTTACGGAATCGAGTTCGACAGCGTAGTCTTCGACCTCCTCCGCGGAGCCATTTGGGCTAAAGCCCCATTGCTGGCGAACCACCTCGCGGTCTGTCTCCTGAGCGGAAGAGTAGCGCAGGAGAAACTCCTGGGAGCGCTCCATGTTACGTTCGACAAAATGCACAACGATCCGCCGAATGCGTTGCGGCACGTCGAACAGGATGGTGACTGTCTGTGGTCCTGGACTTGTAGCGCGCCAGCCAAGCTCATTGAGCGTTGGATTCGTAGTTAGCGCGTTTTCGATCGGGAAGGCTGGATCTTCTGATGTGAGCTGTACACGAGCGATCGAGGTTAGATCGAGCCATTCGGCCGCGGTCTGCGTCTCCGCCGCAACCGCCTTTTGTCCAACGATTTCTTTTCGCATCGGCCACCTTGCTGTCGCAAGATTAGCTTAACGCGTATGGGGCTAAAGGTCGCTATGCTCAACACCCAGGACGCGGAATCCCGGGTTCAACTCGGATGCTGTGCGTATCGCCCTGTTGGCCGTGAGGGCTCCGACATAAAAGCGTTTGGTACGCGGATAGGACGTAGGGTTGATGAAAGAATGGCTGCACAGTATGACACAAAAGGCTTTCATAAACTCTCCTGGTACTTGAGATGCAATTTAGAAAGAGGCAACACTGTTACAAAGGTACTGTCAGCCGACGAGATTGCGGGTAGAGAAATACAGGGTGAAGAGGGCTCGTGGGTTCGTTCTGGGAAGAGATCCCAAAGTGGGATTTCTACGCTTGCAGCGAAAAGGGAACTGACAAGTCTAGGGCTGTGGCTCACCTCGGCATGAGTGGAGTTGGATTGGACAGAGTCAAGCAACCACGCTGCAGGGAGGCCCTGGGTTCAGAGACCTTTTCCCGGACCTCACTTGCGCAATTATTGAATTGGGTGAAAGGTCCTACTCCAGCGAGTCTCATCGAAGAAGTGAATGAATTCATGAAGGGTGGATTCGCCTGGTCCGCGAGGGGAGCCTCGTCGACACCGGATTCGGGGGTCACTATCGACCAGTAGACGAAGAGGGGGCGCCCTAAGGATGTTTTGCCGCGGCAGGAAGCCCCAGAACCGGCTATCCATACTGTTGGTGCGGTTATCGCCCATGACGAAATAATTGCCGGCAGGTACGACCACGTCTTGGCCCCGCATGTGAGCCTGGGGAGGCTCGCAGCCCACTCCGCCGTAACTCTGGGCTCGGTGGTGGGACTCACAGAGGGGAAGTCATCCACATAGGGGTCGTAGTTCTCGGCGTAGGTTTGGCGGCCTGAGGCTCGTCCTGGGCCACACCGTTGAGGTAGACGATGCCGTTGCGCAGATGAATGCGATCGCCGGGAATGCCGACAACCCGCTTCACAACAAATATGTGTTCGCCATTGGCTTCCTGGGTTGGCTTGTAAAAGACAACAATGTCTCCACGACGCACGTCGCGGTAGTGCAGGAAGGCTGCCCATTTCGCAGCCGGCGCCAGCGTCTCGCGTTCTACCAGGACATGATCGCCGGCCAGAAGTGTGCTTGCCATCGAGGAAGAGGGAATCACGAAATTCTGAAACACAAAGGTGAGCGCAAAAAGCCCCACTGCCAGGACGCTGCACGTGGATGCGAATCCTTCAGTCGCTGTCTCGCGGGACTCTTGGTTTTTCGAAACACGCTTGCCGTGCATTGGCGGTTTCCCTCCGTCACTTGTGCAAAGTGTAGCATCCGGCGATTGCATTCCAGGTGCTCCGCGTGTTCTTAAGAAATTAGCTATACGCTGTATAGTATTTCGATATACAGTGTATAGGTGATGAAAGAAACAGCCACGGCCGAGCGCATTGCCGAGGAAGCGCTGAAGATTCTCGAAGAGGAAGGCGAGGAGGCGGTGAGTATGCGCCGCGTAGCCCAGGCGGTCGGTATCACTCCAATGGCCATCTATCACCACTTTGCAAAGCGCGAGGCGCTACTCGATTTTGTAGTGGATCGGGAGTTCACCAAGTTTCTGGGTTACATCCAGGCCCGCCCTGGAAGGGGATCCTGGGAAACCCGCATTGCCAGTTGCATGGACTCCTACATCGACTATGCCTTCGACCGCCCTCGTATTTTCGACTACGTGTTTTCACAGCCCAGGGCAAATGCCCGTCGCTATCCAGATGACTTCCGCGCCCAGCGCTCTCCAACCTTGAACGCGATTGCCGATCTCGTGACCCAGGCCATGGATGCCGGATTTCTGAAACGTCATGACAAATGGGAAATTGCGTTACAACTCTGGGCACATGGTCACGGGTACGTCATGCTTTACCGTGCCGGACGATTCCATTTGTCGGAAGCGGAATTTCGTACTCTTACCCGCAATTCCATCAGGAGAATGATCCATGGTCTCAAGGCTTAGTGGCAACCTTCTCATCGCGCTGTGTCTTAGCCTTTCAGCGCTGTTGTTCTTTCTGGGGACAGGGCTTTCACCGCTCTGGCCGCTCACCTGGCTGGCGCCGATCCCGGTGTTGTGGATCGCTCCACGCGTATCGGCTGGAGAGACATTTTTTGTAGCGGCTGCCGCCTACGCGCTGGGTGAATTGAATGAGTGGAGCTATTCCCGCACCGTGCTGCCTACGTGGCTGGTTGCGTCGATCCTGTTGTTTTTGGCCTGCATCTTTGGATCGGCGGTTTTGTTTTTCCGTAGCCGCATCCTACGCGGAAAACTGTGGCAAGCGGCGCTGATAGTTCCTGCGTTCTGGGTTGCCATTGCATACCTCATCGCCGTCACTTCCGTTCACGGTACGTTCGGCGATATTTCCTATTCGCAGATGAACTTCCTGCCGATTTTGCAGATCGCTTCCGTCACAGGTATCTGGGGTATCAGCTTCTGCATTTTTCTCTTCGCAGCTACCACGGCCGCGCTTTTCAGTGTGGGTTCTGTACCTGCAAAGGCTCCGTTAGCCCTCGTTGTGTCTGGGTTCCTCGCCTGTGTACTCGGGTTTGGCGCATGGCGTCTGGCGACAACGCCGAAAGATTCACCGACCGTGAAGGTTGCTCTCATTGCTTCGGACGAAGCGGGAAACTTACATCCAGCAACACTTGGGCAGGAACAGGTGATATACGGACGTTATGCGGAGCAGATGAAGGCTTTGGCCGCACAGGGCGTTCAGGTTTTTGTCCTGCCTGAGCACAGTGGTCCCGTGACGAATGCTACGCAGTCTGAGTTCGACGGCCTTTTGGGGCAGATGGCCAAGCAGACCGGCGCGTACGTGACGGTTGGAATTGACCGAAGCGTTCCCACTGCCACCTGGAATCAGGAGCGCCTCTACTCGCCGGACGGATCGTTTGTAGCTTCTTACAACAAACATCATCTGCTGCCGCACTGGGAGAACGAAAACTCTGGCACGGAGCGCACTGTGGTTAGCCAGCCTTCCGGGAAATGGGGTATGGAAATCTGCAAAGACATGGATTTCCCGCGCCTGAGCCGGCAGTACTCTCAGGATGGAGTCGGCCTGCTGTTGGTGCCCGCATGGGATTTCGTTGACGACGGCTGGTTGCATGGCCGGATGGCGGTGCTACGCGGCGTCGAAAGCGGATTCAGCATAGCTCGTTCCGCCAAGCTAGGCCTGCTCACCGCGACCGATGACCGGGGCCGCATTTTAGCGGATCGTAATACGCTCGCCGTGCCATTTGCCACCGTTATAGCGACAGTTCCGGTTCGCCACGACGCGACCATATATTCGCGCTTTGGCGATTGGTTCGCGTGGTTGGATATCGCGGTTCTGGCCCTTTTGATGGTGATGCCTCTATCGCGCAGGCGTTTGGCCGCCTGAGCAAGGTGCTCTTTCTGTTTTGTCTGGCTGCGTTCTAAACAAAGTGGTAAACCAGAAGGATGCGCTTACGGCCGCGACATGCGTTCTATCTGCTAACCCTACTAGGTCTCACTTCCGTGCGGTCGACCGTACTCGCACAGGGCGGACAACGTGTTGCGACGACAGCATGGAACGCTGGACATTTTGTTGTGGATGCCGGCGGCCTGTTAGGCCGATCGGACATTGTGCTGGGTGGGCCGAACGTCGGGCCTGGCGAGGCGATGCCGATGGGCAATGGGCGGCTGGGTATCGCCGTATGGGCCGCGGAGGGATTTACTGCTCAACTGAACCGCGCAGACACCCTGCCGCATCGGGATTCTCCAGGCCAACTCGTCATCCCCGGCCTGGCTGCGCTTACTTCGGCTAAAGATTTCAGCGGCCGTCTTGATTTGTACAACGGCTCATTGGTCGAGCATGGAGGCGGTATCACCCTCACCGCTTATGTTCAGGTATCCACGGATACGTTAGTGGTCGACGTGACGGGCGCGGACCCAGGCGTGACCCAGACAGCCACGCTTCGCCTCTGGGAGCCGCGCAAGCCGAACGCCACGGTTGCGAACCGGGTAGGCATGCTGGAACAGACCTGGGTCGACCACTATGGTCCTGGAGCCACCGGAGAGACATTCGGAGCGCTCGCAGCCATCACGGCAACCGGTCGCGATGTATCGGTCGCGGTGAATAGCCCGCGCTCGGTGACGGTCACCTTCAAGCCCGGCGAAGACGGACATTTTCGGGTGATGGTCGCGAGTCCTCATTACAACGGTTTGAAAAGCCAACTGGCTGGTATTGACGGCGCCTTAGCGAACACTGATCCTGCGGAACACATCGCCTGGTGGCACGCGTTCTGGCATCGCGCGGGACTGATCAAGCTCACCTCCGGAGATGGCTCAGGAGAGTACCTGGAGAACCTTCGCAACCTGTATCTCTATACCGCCGCGGCTGAGAGCGGGGGCAGATTTCCAGGTTCACAGGCCGGCATCGCCGACCTTTTCTCTGCTGTTAAGGATCTTCACCACTGGGATCCAGCTGCTTTCTGGCACTGGAATCTTCGCATGCAGGTCGCCGCGAATATCGATGCAGGCGTCTCCGAACTAAACGCGCCGTACTTCCGCCTGTACCGCGAGAATCTTAGCCAACATCAAGGACTGGACACGGACACACATGGCAGGGCGCCCGGGTATCTGCGTGCCGGAGACGATGCGCTTTAATGGACCTGGCATTGAGTATGAGGCCGAATGGAATCCTCAAAGCCCGCGGTCATCGGCCGAAATTGCGATGCCGGTTCGCCCCCGTATTACAACGCGCGCACTCTATCCACGGGCGCGGAAGTTTCGCTTTGGATCTGGCGGCAATATCTGGCGACCGGCGATCGCGACTTTCTAGCATCGAATTATCCCGTCATGGCCGCGAGCGCACAGTTCCTGCTCGCGTACGAAACGCGCGGCGCGGACGGCAAAATGCATACCCACCCGTCGAATGCACACGAACAAGAGTGGGACACTATCGACCCGACCACGGATCTGTCTGCGCGCACAGCCCTCTTTCCCGTCGTAGCCCAGGCAGCCAAACTGCTGCACACCGATAGCCAGCTGGTTCAGCAACTCGAGAGCGGAGCTAAAGCAGATTCCCGCACTTCCCCAAGCCGAGAAAGCCAGCGCCGGCGGAAAGCAAACGGTCATTGCCGAGTCATATGATCCAGCCGCTGTTGCACATAACGAGGAGAACATCGGCCTGGAGCCGGTGTGGCCCTACAATCTGATCGGTGACAACTCGCCCATGCTGGCGCTGGCGAAATCCACCTATGCCACCCGCCCCTACCCGGTTCATCAGGACTGGAGCTTCGATCCCGTGCAGGCTGCGCGGCTCGGCCTCGGGGATGAAGTGCAATCGACGTTGATCGCATTAACGGAGAGATACCAAAAGTACATCAACGGCTTTGCCAACTGGGGCGGCCCCGAAGGAGAGTTCTACGTCGAGCAGGAAGGTAGTCGTAGCGCTGGCGCTCGCAGAAGCCCTGGTGCAGGACTATGACGGCCTGATACGCATCGCGCCCGCAACGCCCTCCCAGTGGGATTTTGAGGGCAGCGTTTGGGTGCGTGATCGCACCCGGGTCGATGTGCAGGTTCGGGCAGGCGTCCCCACTACGGTCGCGATCGAGGCCGGCGCAACATCGACTTTGCGCATCCGCAATCCATGGCCGGGTCATCCGGTGGAAGTTATGGATGGTCAGGGAAAGGTCGTCCTGAAGAGCGCAGACCCCACCTTGAGCTGCCAGTCCGCAAGGGTGAGGCATACTTGCTCGTGCGGTCCAACGCGGCAGGGGCGCCTCTGCCATTCGCACCCATCACGGGCACGCCATCACAGCAGTTGAAGAGACTGGGTCCAGTGCAACTCGGAAAGTAGATAGCTCTGGTTGTCACGCCAATGATGGGGCACCCATCGCCGGTGGGATGCACAAGGTTTTCTTCATGCGGATTCGTCTCTGAATAGGGCTTCGCTTGATTCGTTCCTTACCCGGTCAGGCGCACCAATTGCTCGGCCTCGATCCTGGTTCCCAGGATCGAGACCTTGGGAATCTGGCCGCGGGCCATCGCGACTTCATCGCAGCGGTAGAGCCGGGGGCAGTTCTGGCAGTCCTTGTAGATCTTGTCGGGCAGGGCGGTTCGATCCTCCACCACGCGAAAGCCGTGGCGGAAGAAGAAGTCGGGGATGCGGGTGAAGAGACAGACACAGCCGACGCCGTGATCCTCGGCTTCATCCAGCAAGCGATTGCAGCAGCATGCCGCCGGTGCCTTTGCTCTTGGCTTCCGGACGGACCACGATCGAGCGCACCTCGGCCAGATGCGGGCCGTAGAGGTGCAAGGCGCCGCAGCCCTGGAAGATGCCGCCATCTGACTCCGCGACGGTAAAGTCGCGCACGTTCTCGCAGATCTCCGCGAAGGCGCGCCGCAGCAGCGTGCCATCCTGCGAAAGGCTGTTCACTAGTTCGTATATGTTGGACGCATCCTGAAGCCGCGCCTTACGTATTTCCATCTATCTGTCCCATGGCCGCAGAAAGTCTTGCCTCCTGCGCAGCTAACGCCTCACGCACTCGCCCTACCGCGGTGCCGCCCATCACGTCGTGGCAGTTCACCGTGGCATCGAGGGTGATGCTCGAAAAAAAATCGGCTTCGAACTCCGGCCCAAACTGCTTCAGCTCGTCGAGCGTAAGGCCATCGAGTTCGCAACCCCTCTCCAGACCATAACGCACCGCCAGGCCGATTTTCTCGTGCGCCTTGCGAAAGGGAACTCCCTTGTGCACGAGGTAGGTGGCGGCAGCCATGGCATTGAGAAAGCCGGTCTCGCAGGCGCTGCGCATGCGCGCCGTGTTGAAGCGCAGCGCGGCGGTAAACCTGGCCAGCAAAGCGGTCATCCGCTCCGCTGCATCCGCGGCGGAAAAAAGCGGCTCCTGGCTCTCCTGCAGGTCCTTGTTATAGGCCAGCGGAAGACCCTTGAGCAACATCGTGACCGTCTGTGCCGCGCCATTGATGCGGGCCACCTTGGCGCGCACCAGTTCCGTCAGATCCGGATTCTTCTTCTGCGGCATCGCGCTCGATCCGGTCGAAAATGCTTCCGGCAGCTCAACAAATCCGAACTCCGCCGTGGCGTACAGTGTGATCTCCTCCGCAAAGCGGCTGGCGTGCAAAGCAATCAGCGTCAGCGCCTGCAAAAACTCGAGCGCGAAGTCGCGGTCGCTGGTCGCGTCCATGCTATTCGCGGTTGGCCCGGAAAAACCCAGCTCCCGCGCGGCAATCGTCCGGTCCAGCTTCAGGGTCGCGCCCGCTACTGCTCCAGAACCCAGTGGACAATAATTCAAGCGACGGCTTAAATCCCCCAGCCGCGTCATATCGCGCAGCAGCATCTCCCCATAAGCCTGCAGCCAATGCGCGACCAGCACCGGTTCGGCGCGCTGCAGATGCGTGTAGGCCGGCATCACCGCGTCGCCCGCTGCTTGCGCCTGGGCCGCAAAAGCCCGCGACCAATCTGCGAGGTGGCCGGCGATGGCAGACGCACTTTTCGCGCACGTACAGGCGCAGGTCGGTCGCAATCTGCTCGTTGCGGCTGCGGCCGGTATGCAGCTTGAAGCCGAGATCGCCGATGCGCGCTACCAGTTCCAGCTCCACGAAGTGGTGAATGTCTTCCGCTTGCGTGCAGCCATAGATGTCGCTGGGCGGCCGCTGCGCGTACTCGTCGCGAATCGCGTCGAGCGCGGCCACGATCTTCTCCAGTTCCTCTGCGGTCAGGATGCCCGCCGCGGCGATAGTGCGCGCATGGGCTTTGCTGGCAGCTACTTCCTGGGGAAGCAGCTGCCAATCAAATACCAGTGACCGTTGCCATTGTTCGAAGTCGTGATCCAGTGGCTCGCGAAAGCGGCCAGACCACATCTTCACTGGTGCAGCCTCTTTCTTCTGCAGCAGCCGCGCCCGGGTACGAGCAGGCAGCCCCAGGATCTGGATGAAGCCCTTGGCGTCCTTCTGATCGTAGCTGTCGCCCATGGTGAACGAAGACAGATCGTCGGAGTAGAGCGAGAACGGCGAATGCCGCTTTGCCACGCTGATGTTGCCCTTGTACAGAGAAAGGCTGACGGAACCGGTGACGTGCTTCTGGGTATTCTCGACAAAGGCGTCCAGGGCTTCGCGCAGCGGGGTAAACCAAAGACCGAAGTAGACCAGCTCGGCATACTTCAGCGCGACCTGCTGCTTGTAGTGCATGACTTCGCGGTCCAGGGTCAATGCCTCGAGCTCGCGATGCGCGGTAGTGATCAGAGTGCCGCCCGGCGTCTCATAGAGACCGCGGCTCTTGATGCCGACGAAGCGGTTCTCCACCAGGTCGATGCGGCCGATGGCATTGCGCGCGCCGATCTCATTCAGCAACTCCACGATCTGCACCGGCTCCAACTGCATTCCGTCGACCGAGACGGGCTTGCCTTCGACAAAGCCAATCTCCACCACTTCTTCGCGGTCGGGCGCTTCCTGCGGGGAGCGGGTCATGACCCAGGTGGTGGGCAAAGGAGCATTGCCGGCGTTCTCCAGTTCGCCACCCTCATGGCTGATGTGCCACAGGTTGCGGTCGCGGGAGTGGATCTTCTCCCGGCTGGCGGCCACCGGGATACCGTGCGCCTCGGCATAGTCGAGGCAGTCCTCGCGCGACTTCAGGTTCCATTCGCGCCAGGGAGCGATGACCTTCAGATCCGGCGCCAGCGCCTGGTACGCGTGCTCGAAACGAACCTGGTCGTTGCCTTTGCCGGTGCAGCCGTGGGCCACTGCTTCGGCGCCTTCCTGGAGCGCTACTTCCACCTGGTGCTTGGCGATCACCGGCCGTGCAATCGAAGTGCCCAGCAGATACTTGTGCTCATAGATGGCGCCGGCGCGTACGGTGGGATAGACATAGTCGCGCACGAACTCGTCGCGCAGGTCGAGCACCACAGCCTTCTTGGCGCCGGTGGCATAGGCTTTCGCCACCACGGCGTCCAGGTCTTCTCCCTGGCCTACATCGGCAATCATGGCGATTACATCCATACCGTAGTTCTCGTTGAGCCAGGGAATAATGATCGAGGTGTCGAGACCACCTGAGTATGCAAGAACAACTTTCTTCGACATTGCAAAACTCCTTCAAAAAATCTAGTGCAGCTGTTCCGGGACCTGACGCACCTGTTATGCGTTCAGAGAACCGCACGGTTTCGCCTCCACCGCACTGTACGCTCCGGTCGGGATGACAGATTCTGTTTCTTAGCGTTGCGATGCTGGTATCCATAACACGAAGTGGCATCTCGACCGGACGTGGACGACCTGCGATGTCTCTGAACCGTTCAGTCGGCTCGCATCAAAGGCTTTTAGCCCCTCGCCCCATCGCGGGCGCCGGCCAGGCCGCCGCCCAGCAGCAGAACCATCAGCGCCTTCTGCGCATGCAGGCGATTCTCCGCTTGCTCAAAGACAACGGATTGCGGGCCATCGAGCACTGCATCCGTAACTTCGGCGTTGCGATGCGCGGGCAGGCAGTGCATGAACACAGCGTGGGGCGCGGCGTGGGCCATCAATGCCTCGTTTACCTGGTAAGGCTTGAAGATGGGAGCCCGCTTGGTCACTTCATGCTCAAAACCCATGCTGGTGCAAACGTCGGTGTACACGGCATCGGCGCCGCGCACCGCACCCACTACATCCTGGGTCAGCGTGAGCGTGGCCCCGGACTCCTCGCCGATCTTGCGCGCCTGGGCGGTGATCTCCTGCTTGGGCGCGTACCCTTTGGGCGTGGCCACAGTGCAGTCCGCGCCCAGCAGGGCAGCGGTCAGCATCAATGAGTGACAGACATTGTTGCCGTCGCCCACGTAGGTGAACTTCACCCCGCGCGCCGTGCCGAAGCGCTCTTCGATGGTCATGAAGTCGGCCAGCGCCTGGCAGGGATGCTCCAGGTCACTGAGCGCGTTGATCACCGGAACCCTGGAATACTCCGCCATCTCGGTGATGGTTTCGTGGGCATAGGTGCGGAGCACGATCAGGCTCACCCAGCGCTCCACGTTGCGAGCGATATCGGCCAGCGATTCGCGCTCGCCGAGCGGCGATTGCGTCTGGTCGACGAACATCGCCGAACCGCCCAGGGTATTCATCCCGGCTTCAAAGGTCAGCCGCGTGCGCAGGGAGGCCTTCTCGAAAAACATCACCATCTGCCGCGCATCGAGAGAGTAGCGATAATCGCCCGGCGTCGCCTTGATGGCATGCGCGAGTTCCATGATGGCGGCGATTTCCCGCTGCGAAAGATCGGCAATGGAGCACAGATCGCGCCCTGCGAGCGTCACGGAAGCTTGAGCCAGCATGCTGCTCTCCTGATGTACTGCCTTTTCTTCGACGAGTAAAGTTTTGCTAGCCATTCCGTGGCCCCCCTGTGTTTTGATGCGCCGCAGCCATACTGGGCACGCCCGCACCTTCTTCGCTCAAAATTTCGTTCAATGCGGAGATCGCGATATCCACGTGCTCCCGCCCCATGATGTAAGGCGGTAGAAAACGCAGCACGGTCTCGCTGGTGCGGTTGATCAGGATGCGCCGCTCGAGCATCTTCGCCACCACCCGCTTGGCCAGGTCGGCGGAGTTCAGGTCCATGGCCAGCATCAGCCCCATGCCCCGCACGTCGACCACGCTCTCGTGCCTGGCCGCGACGTCATGCAACTGGTGCTTGAAGTACGCGCCGGTCTTGGCGATGTTGCCCAGCAGATCTTCCTGCTCGATGGCGTCAATGACAGCGATGGCCACCGCGCAAGCCAGCGGGCCGCCGCCGAAGGTGGTTCCATGCAGGCCGGGATGGATCCCATGCGACGCTTCCTCACTGCAGAGCATGGCTCCCAGCGGGAGGCCGCCGGCCAGTGGCTTGGCCAGCGTGGTCACATCCGGCTGAATGCCAAACTGCTGGTAGGCAAACCACTTGCCCGTACGCCCCAGGCCGGACTGAATCTCATCCGCGATCAGCAAAGCGCCGGTCGACTTGGTAAGCTCGCGTGCGGCAGCGAAGAACTCCTGCGACACAGGACGGATTCCGCCCTCGCCCTGGATGGCTTCGATCAATATGGCGCAGACCTCGTTCGAGAAACTGGCTCGCAGATGATCCACATCGTTGAAGCGGACAAAGTCCACTCCCGGCACCAGCGGCTGGAAGGGCTCGCGATACTTATCCTTATGGGTGGTGGAGACCGCGCCCATGGTCCGCCCGTGGAAGCTGTTTTCCAGCGCCAGGAACCTGGTCCCCATGGCCTTGCCTTCGCTCCGCTTCAGCGCGGAGTAGGCGCGCGCCAGCTTCAACGCTGCTTCCCACGCTTCGGTCCCGCTGTTGCAGAAGAAGGCGCGGTCGAGGCCGCTCCTCTCCGTCAGACGCAGCGCCAGCTCCGCCTGCCCTTCATGGAAGTACAGGTTCGAGATATGCACCAGCTTGCGGCTCTGCCGCTCGATGGCATTGGTCACCGCAGGGTGTCCATAGCCCAATGCGTTGACGCCGATTCCGCTGAGCAGATCGAGATACCGCTCTCCGTGGTCGTCGATCAGGTACATCCCTGAACCGTCGACAAAGAGAATCGGATTGCGCTCATACGTGGGGAGCAGCAACTTAGCCTCTGCCGCCTGTATTGCTTCGAGCTTCATGCCACCATCACCTCAGTCCCTTGAAGTACCCGCGTCGAACACAGATCGGGTAATACTGCTGCCGCATCCGCAGGCAGAATGCGCACTCTTTTCACGCCGGCCAAAAGCGCCTCGCGGCAGGCGTTCAGCTTGGGCAACATGCCGCCGCTGATCACTTCCTCCCGCGTCAGGCCGGCGATCTGATCCACGCTCAACCAGCGCATCACCTCGCCGTTGGCTCCGCGCACGCCGGGCACGTCGGTAAGAAATACCAGCGCGTCGGCCTTGCAAGCGACCGCGCAGGCGGACGCCATCTCATCGGCATTGATGTTGTAGTACTCGCCGTCAAAGCCCAGGGCCAGGCTCGAGATCACCGGCACCGCGCCCATCTTCCAGATGGCGTCGAGCCAGCGCGTATCCGAGGCGACGATCTCGCCTACAAACCCCAGGTCCGGGGTGGTGCGCTTTTTGCGCGCGCGGAAGATCAACCCATCTCCGCCAGAAAGGCCGACGCCCGCCTGGCCGTGACCGCCGAGCGCTGCTACCAGCTCCTTGTTCACGCGGCCGCCCAACACCATCAGCGCGGCATCGCGGGTTTCGGCATCGGTGATACGCAGGCCGGCGATAAACTCGCTCTGCTTGCCCATCTGCTTCAGGGTGCGGGTCAACGCCGCGCCGCCGCCGTGGACCACGGCGACCTGGTTGCCGTCCTGTGCCAGCATGGCAATCGCACGCGCACAGCCGTGCAGCAGGTCCTGATCTTCCAGGGCCGAACCACCGAGTTTGACCACGAATTTCATGCCAGCCCCTCCGCTTCGTCCCATCCGCACATCAGGTTCATATTCTCTACCGCCTGTCCGGCCGCCCCCTTGAGCAGGTTGTCCAAACAGGAAACCACCACACATCGCCGCCCGTCTTTTGCCAGCTTGAAGCCGATGTCGCAGTAGTTGGTATGCACCGAATACTGTATCTGCGGCAGTTTTGTACTCACCCGCACCATGGGGCTCGACGCGTAGAACTCACGGAAGCACGCTTCCACCTCGGCCGCTTCCTTCTTCTCCCGGAAGGTCACGTAGGTGGTGGAAAGAATACCCCGCGGAATCGGCAACAGGTGCGGTGTGAAAATAATCTGCGACTCCTCCAGGCCCAACTGCTCCAGCATCTCGCCCATGTGGCGATGGCCAAAGACCGCATAGGCGGAGAGATTGTCCGCGGCATACATGAAGTGGGTGGTGGCGGTGGGCGCTTTGCCCGCGCCTGAGACGCCCGACTTCGAATCGCAGATGATCCCCCGGTCGAGATCCACCCAGCCCGCGGCCACCAGCGGCTTCAACGCCAGAATGATCGAAGTGGCGTAGCATCCGGGGTTGGCCACCAGCTGCGCATTGCGGATGCACGCCCGATGCAACTCCGGCAAACCATAGACGCTCTTGGTCTGCACCCGCTCGGCCACAACCGTATCGGCATCGTGGAAGCCGTAGATGGCTCGATTTTCGGGCTCCCGCAACCGCCATGCTCCGCTCAAATCCACCACTCTCAGATCCGTGCTCCAGTGCTTCCGGCACCCAGCTGCGCGATTGCTCATGCGGCGTCGCCAGAAAAAGCAGTTCGACCCCGCGGTCCTGCAACAGCTCCCAGGAGAAAGGTTCGACCAGCAATCCAGAGCTGCCGTTGTTATCGGCCAGCTGGGGATGCATCTCAGTCAGCCGGACCGCTTCCGCGTCGCGGCCGACAAATACCGGCGGCCGCCCCTTCAGGGCAGGGTGGTGCAGGAGCAGGCGCGCCAACTCCAGGCCGGCGTAGCCGCTGACTCCAGCAACCGCGGTTTGTATTGAGTTTTTACGCATCAGCCGATCATCCGATCATGGTTTCCAGGCGATCCCGCAACTAGGGTCGCCCGCTTCTGGTCGGGACAAATAATCAGCACCGTATCGTCTCCGGCGATGGTCCCCACCACCTCCGGCCAGTCTTCGCCATCGATCGCCAGGGCGACCGGTTGCGCACTCCCGCTGGTAGTGATCAGCACCAGTTGGTTGAGCGCCTGTTTCACCCTCAGTCCGAAGCTGTTCAGCATTTCGCTGGTCCCGGGCAGGGAGTCGTCTTCGTCCAACGCTGCGCCGTTCGGCACCGCATAGCCGTTCGGGACCTTTGTAGAGATGCAGCTCGTGTATATCGCGCGAGAGCGTGGCCTGAGTCACTTCGAAACCGCGCTTGACCAGCCGGCGCCGTAGCTCATCCTGGCTGCCGATAGGCGCGCCGGCGACGAGCTCCCGAATTGCACTGTGCCGATCCTGCTTCATTATGCGTTCCTTCTTGTTGCAGCCCGGTGACAGCGGTCCATCCTGGGCTCTTTGCTTCACTTTTTGCTGCAAAGTCAGAGCGCGGCCGACGGCCGCGCTCGGTGTGCATAAAAATACATTCACATGTATAAATATACAGAGTCCCTTTGTCAACGAATGGATGCCTTTTTTTAAGGAAAAGTCACGTGGACGATACGTCTTGGCGATGTGTGACGAACGGGATGTCAGCGGTTTTCGCAGCCGAAAAACGGCCGTTAGCGAATTCCTACTGTTCTGAAAAGCGTACTTCAGGCGGCTAAAGCCGGGTACGCGCAGTTCGCACTTACGGCGCGGCTGAAAACCGTGCCCTTCGTCGAAAAACTCTGCCGTTGCCTCTTGTGGTGCGAAAGAAAATTTAATTGCCGGGTGCTTGTCACAGAAACGGGGATTATAGTTACGTATGGGTTTCTTTGCCTCAAAGACGCTGGAGCTTGGCTGTACCCCTACCCTGCTGGATCCTCGCTTTGACCACGACTCCTGCGGGGTCGGTTTCGTGGCTACGCTGCGCAATATTCCCTCCCATGAAATTCTGACCCAGGCCCTCACCGCGCTGGCTCGCCTGGCGCATCGCGGAGCCATTGCCGCCGACGGCAAAAGCAGCGATGGAGTGGGCATCATGACCGCGATCCCGCGGGAGTTTCTGCTCCACGTCCACTGGGGTTTCGCTCGATGCCGGGCAGCCGCTGGCGGTGGGCGTAGTCTTTTTTCCCAGTGAATCGAGTGCCGGCCAGCAGGCCTTGGAGCAAGCGCTGGCCGCGCAAAAGCTGCAAGTGCTCGCGTGGCGAGTGGTGCCCACCTGTGAAGATGTTCTGGGCGAGATCGCGCTCTCCAGCATCCCGGTGATTCGCCAGGTGCTGGTGACGGCCAGCGATCCCGCACATTTCGAGCGCCGCCTGTACCTGGCGCGCAAGCAATTCGAGCGCGAGGCCGGAGCTTCCGGCTATGTCTGCTCGCTCTCTTCCTGCTCCGTGGTCTACAAGGCCATGTGTGCCGGGCGCCTGCTGTCGGAGTTTTATCCTGACTTGGCGGATCCGCGTTACGTGACCCCCTTCGCCATCTTCCACCAGCGCTATGCCACCAATGTTGCGCCCTCGTGGGATCGGGCGCAGCCACTGCGGACCCTGGCGCATAACGGGGAGATCAATACCGTTTGGGGCAACCGCGGCCGCATGGACGCCCGGGCGGCTACTATTCCCGCGGAATGCCATCCCATCCTGACTGCAGATGGATCGGATTCGACCAGCCTCGACGAGGTGGTGGAATTGCTGGCGCGCAACGGCCGCAGCGTCGCCGAAGCGGTCAGAATGTTGCTGCCTCCCGCCGGCCGGCAAAAGGATTCGGCTTTTCTTCGCTACCACGCGGATTGCGTTGAGCCCTGGGATGGCCCTGCCGCCCTGGCCTTTGCCGATGGCCACCTGGTGGGCGTCGCCCTGGACCGCAATGGTCTGCGTCCCTGCCGCTTTTTCCTGACCGAAGACGCGCTGGTGGTCGCCGGATCGGAAGCCGGCCTGGTGGACCTTGATCCGGAAAAGATCATCCATAGCGGCCGTCTCGGCCCGGGCGAAATGCTGGTGGCCGACCTGGATGCGCACCAGCTGCTCGAAGACGATCAGCTGTTGAAGGAATTTGACCGTTTCACCACCTACGGCGCGCTGGTGGAGGATACTCCGCTGGAGCCGGCCGCGTTTACTCCGCCGCTGGAGGATCTGACCCAGCTGCAGCAGGCTTTTGGCTACACCCGGGAAGATGTCCGTATGGTGCTGGCCCCCATGGCCAGCGACGGCAAGGACGCGGTTTGGTCCATGGGCGACGATACGCCCCTGGCGCCTTTGGCCCATGCGCCGCGGCCGGTCTATGCCTTCTTCCGCCAGCGCTTTGCCCAGGTGACCAATCCGGCGATCGATCCGGTGCGCGAGTCGATCGTCGTGCAGTTGCACACCCGTCTCGGCCCCTGGCCGCACCTGCTGAATACCACCGCGCGCATTCCCGGCCTTTCGCTGGAGTCGCCTTTCCTGTCCCTGGGCCAGATGCACGCGCTGCGCAATCGCGAGCATGCCTTGGCCGACGAGATGCCGCTGGCGGTACTGGACTGCGTCTTTGCGCCGTCGTGCAATTTGCGCCGGGCCATCGACGATCTATGCGCGCGCGCCATCGAACTGGTGCGGGGCGGGGCGGCCATTTTGCTGCTCAGCGATCGCGCCATCGCCCAACCGGGAGGACGCGCCGAGTTGCTCCCCATCCCCATGGCCCTGGCGACGGGAGCGGTGCATCATGCCCTGGTGGATGCCGGGGTTCGTACCTACGCCGGCCTGGCAGTGGAGGCGGGCGATTGCCGCGATCTGCACCATGCCGCGGTCCTCTTCGGCTACGGAGCAGGCGCGGTTTGCCCCTGGCTGGCGCTCGAGACGGCGCGCAATCTCGATCCGGAAAAGGGCGAAGCCAACATGCTTCACGCCTTCGACCTCGGCTTGGCGAAGATCATGTCGAAGATGGGTATTTCGGTGCTCGACAGCTATCGCAGCGCCCATCTGTTCGACATCCTGGGCCTCGACCAGGAGGTGGTGGAGCATTTGTTTCGAGGGAACGCCGTCGCCTATCTCCGGCATCGGTTTTGCCGGGCTGGAAGCGGCGTTGCGCGATGTCTGGTCTTCGGCCCAGGACGAGGACAGCCAACCCGCGCTGGTGAATGCGACGCACTCAGGAGTTCGCAGCCGCCCACAGCCACTGCGCAGGCGCCGGTCGCGCAGCGGGAAGCCAAAGCGCTTCCCGATTACGGCTGGGTTCGCTTCCGCAAAGACGATCGCGCCGAGCCGCACGGCTGGCAGCCGCAAACCGTAAAGGCTCTGCAGGTCGTAACCGGAACCGCTCGCGGTGCGGCGGGGCGGGCCTGTCTCCGGTTCAGGCCTGGAACGGCCTTCGGCACCCTGGCGGTCGAGAACAAACCCACCGTGCTGCGTGACCTGTTGGAGATCCGTCCGGCCGCGGCTCCGCTCGCGCTGGACCAGGTGGAAGCCGCGCCCACCATCGTGCGCCGCTTCATCGCTTCCGCCATGTCGCTGGGCTCGCTGAGCCCGGAGGCGCACCAGACCATCACCGAGGCCATGAACCAGATCGGCGCTCGCTCCAATACCGGTGAGGGTGGGGAAGATCCGGCGGCCTATCCGGCCTATCCCGGAGCTCCGGCGATCCTTAATAACAAGGTGAAGCAGGTGGCGTCCGCGCGCTTTGGAGTCACCACCGAATATCTCACCCATGCCGAGGAGATCGAGATCAAGATCTCCCAGGGATCCAAGCCGGGCGAAGGTGGCCAACTCCCCAGCCACAAGGTGACCGAGCTGATCGCCCGTCTGCGCCATGCGCAACCCGGGGTCGCGCTGATCAGCCCGCCGCCGCATCATGACATTTACTCCATTGAAGATCTGGCGCAGCTGATCTTCGATCTGAAGCGGGTCAATCCTCGCGCCGCGATCGGCGTCAAGCTGGTTTCGGAGTGCGGTGTGGGCACGGTCGCCGCTGGGGTGGCGAAGGCCTATGCGGACTACATCGTCATCGCGGGTCACGCCGGCGGTACCGGCGCTTCGCCGCTCTCCAGCATCAAGTACGCCGGCAATCCGTGGGAGATTGGCCTGGCCGAAGCGCAACAGGTGCTGATGCAGAACGGCCTGCGCGGCCGGGTTCGCCTGCGTTGCGATGGTGGCCTACGCACCGGCCGCGATGTGCTGATTGCCGCGTTGCTGGGCGCGGATGAATTTGCCTTTGGCACCGCGGTGCTGGTCGCGCTGGGCTGCGACATGGCGCGCCAATGCCACCTCAACACCTGTCCCACCGGCATCGCGACGCAACGGCCCGATTTGCGCGCGAAATTCCGCGGCAAACCGGCCAACGTCGTCCGCTTTTTCGAGGAGCTTACCCGCGACATGCAAATGCTGCTGGCCTCGCTTGGCCTGCCCTCGCTCGAGGCTGCCATCGGCCGCACCGATCTGCTGGAGCAAGTGAGCGCTGCCGGAGGACTCGACCTGAGCGCATTGTTGGCGCCGGCGCAGTGAGGGCCATGTCCGCTGGCAGGGCCAGCGCAATCGCCGCCCCAGCGATCATGCCAATATTGATAATGCCTGGGTGCAGCCGGCGCTGGCCGCCCGCGCGGCCGGTCAGCCCTTCGACGTCGAAGAGACCATCGCCAATAAGCATCGCACCCTCGGTGCGCGGCTGGCTGGGGAACTGGTGTGGCATGGGCTCGACATGTGACGAGCGCCGCTGAACTTCAAACTGAAGGGCGTTGCCGGCCAGTCCTTCGGAGCCTTCGCCGTGCCCGGCATGCAGCTCGTGCTGGAGGGCATGGCCAACGATTTCGTCGGCAAGGGGCTTTGCGGCGGAGAACTGATTCTTGCGCGGGCAAGGCCGTGCGGCGCGGGAAAGCGAGCTGCACGTCATCCTGGGCAACGTCGCTCTCTACGGGGCGACCAGCGGCTCGCTCTTTGCCGCCGGCCGTGCGGGGGAGCGCTTTGCGGTGCGCAACTCCGGAGCGCTGGCGGTGGTGGAAGGGATTGGCGACCATGGCTGCGAGTACATGACTGGTGGCCTGGTGGCGGTGCTCGGCTCCACGGGCCAGAACTTTGGCGCGGGGATGACGGGCGGCCTGGCGTGGGTCTTCGATGAAGACGGCACGTTTGTCTACCCAGACCCGTTACCACACCAGCTTTCTAGCTCCGGAGCCCTTGTCTCAGCTGGACGAGAGCTGCGGCGGAAGAGCTGCGCGAGCTCATCATGCTGCACGCCGAAAAAACCGCCAGCACGCGCGCCCGCTGGATCCTTTCCGACTGGTCCAACCTATCCTCGCGCTTCGTGCGCCTAACGCCGCTACCCCAGGCTAGGCGCACTACAAAAGAAACCGCAGGTCTCTCCACTACGCTGCGCTCCGGTCGGGATGACAAAGTGTAGAGCGGATCCTCCATGAGAATCGATTGCTTGGTCGGGTAAACTGCAGATCCCTCGGCTTCGGGATGACAAGGGGACGGGTATCGTTTACCTCAGCAGCCGTTACGGAGGGATGCAGAGAGCCGCGGGCTATCCGCGATCTTCATCGCTTTTAGGTGGGCGGCTGGTCCATCAACTACTCACGTCGCAGGAACGCTGGGATCTTTCCGTCCCAGTCACCGAATCTAAACTGCGATGCCATTCTAATCTTTGTCGTCCCGAGCGAAGCCGAGGGACCTGCAGTTCCCTCTCCTCCCAAGCTGATGCCCCGCGCTGCTTCATCATCATTTCTGCGAGCGCGGGTTACAATGAACCCCGTTCATGTTCAATCTTGAAACCTTAGTCGATGTTGTCGCGCTGGTTGCGGCCAGCAAGCGCGAGCGCGCTGTTCTGTGGCAGGATGCCTCCGGTAACTGGCATCCCTATATCCAGCGACGAGCTCATGGCTCGCGTCTATACCCTGGCCAAGTCTTCCGCTCCTGGGGCATCGTCAAGGGCGACCGCATCGCGCTGCTGGCGGAGAATCGCTGGGAGTGGCCCGTGGTGGACTTCGCCACCCTGGTGCTGGGCGCGGCCGACGTGCCCATCTATCCCACCCTGACCGCCGACCAGATCGCCAGCCTGCTCATCGACTCCGGCGCCCGCATCGCCGTGGTCTCCACCGAGGCCCAGTACAGCAAGCTTGCCTCCATCCGCAGCCGGACCCAGCTCGAGCACATCGTCGTCATGGACGATATCGACGGCCGGGAGTGCACGCCGCTCTCCTCTCTGCTCCAAAATGCCGAGCCGCCGCAGCTGCGGTTGATATGCAACAGTGGCTGCGCAGTTTTGCGGTCAAGCCGGAGGACCTGGCCACTCTCATCTACACTTCCGGCACCACCGGTGAGCCCAAGGGGGTGATGCTCACCCACGGCAATATCGCCTCCAACCTGAACTACTCCACCCGCGACGTTTGCCTGGGATCCTCACTCCTCCTGCATCTCCTTTCTTGCCCCTCTCCCACATCACCGCTCGCCATCTCGACTACGCGCTCTTCTGTTACGGCGCGACCCTTGCCTATTGCGGACACTTCGACCGGCTACCCGCTGCCCTCACCGCCGTCAAGCCGACAGTCTTCGTCGCCGTGCCCCGGGTTTACGAGAAGATCCGCGAGGTGGTCGAGCGCCGTGCAGGCAGCAAACCAGCGTCAAGAAGCTATTCACCTGGGCGCTCGCTACCGGCCGCCGCCATCGCGAAGAGATTCTCAAGGGCCAGACGCCCTCCTCGTTAAGCTGGCGCCTGGCTGATCGTCTGGTCTTCAAGAAAGTGAAGCAGGCATTTGGCGGCAAGGTACGCGACTTTATCGCTGGGGGAGCGCCGCTCGGGTGTCGACACCGCGGGCTGGTTTGCCGATGTCGGCATTCGCATCTTCGAAGGCTACGGCCTCACCGAAACTTCGCCCGTGCTGGCCCTGAACAATGCCCAAAATCACCGCATCGGCTCGGTGGGCAAGCCGATCGAATCGGTGGAATGCCGGTTCGCTCCCGACGGGGAAGTTGCTGGTGAGGGGGCCGTTTGTCTTTGCCGGCTATTGGCACAAACCGGACGCCACCCGCGAAGCCATCGAACCCGACGGATGGTTCCACACCGGTGATATCGGCGCGGCTGGACGAAGATGGATTTCTCTACATCACCGACCGCAAGAAGGAGCTGATCAAGACTTCGGGCGGAAAAATGATCGCTCCCCAGCCGATCGAAAGCAAGCTGAACGCACAGCCCCTGGTGGCCAACGCCGTGGTGGTTGGCGACCGGCACAAATTTCTAAGTGTGCTGATCGCGCCTGACTTTCCCGCGCTCGAGAACCTGGCGCGGCAGCAGGGAATCGCCTTCTCCTCGCGCGCCGACCTGGTCAGCGAATCCAGCGGTGCAAGCGGAATACCATGCCCTCGTCCACCAGCGTCAACGAGGGCCTGGCAAATTTCGAGACCATCAAGCGCTTCCACCTGGTTCCCGACGAATGGTCGATGGATTCCGGTGAGTTTACACCCACCATGAAGCTGAAGCGCGGCGGTGGTCGCCGAGCGCTATGCCGCAGAGATTGCCGCCTTCTACCACGACGAAGCTACCGCCCAACGGTAGCCTGCAGCATCTAATTCCAGCTGAAGAGGTGTCCCTGTGAAAAAGCATCCGCTGATAAGCATTCTTGTCGCCGTCGTCGTTCTCCTGCTGCTGGCTGTTCTTCTGGTGCCGTTATTCGTCAACGCCAATACCTTCCGTTCCACGCTGGAGACGCAGCTTTCCTCGGCCCTCGGCCGCAAGGTGACGCTGGGAAACTTGAGCTTCTCTGTTTTCTCCGGCAGCCTGGTGGCGGACAACATTTCCATCGCCGACGATCCTGCCTTCAGCGCCAAGCCATTCCTGCAGGCCCAGTCGCTGCACATCGGGGTGGAAGTCGTGCCGTTGCTCTTCCATCGTCAGCTGCTGGTTACCAGCTTTGTGGCCGATTCGCCTTCGATCAACCTGGTCCACAACGCGCAGGGCGTGTGGAACTTCTCCAACATCGGCAGCACTGCCGGCAGCCGCACGCAAAACATCCAGAAGGAGACCGCCCTGCCGAATTTCACCGTGGGTGAAATGCAAGGTGGTGAACGGCACCGCCGTGGTCTCGGACGTGCCGTCTACCGGGCCTCCGTTTACCTACAGCAACCTGAATCTGTCCGTGCAGCAGTTCTCCTTTGCCAAGGCTTTTCCCTTCGAGCTCTCCGCCAGTCTTCCCGGCGGCGGTTTGCTCGACGTGAAGGGCAACGCCGGGCCGGTAAACCAGAAGGACGCTTCCGAGACGCCACTGAGCGCAAACATAAACTTGAAGCACTTCGATCCCGTCGCCGCAGGCGTGGTTCAGGCGAGCCAGGGTATCTCCATGCTGGCCGACATCACCGCCCAGGTCACTTCCAACGGTCAGACCCTGACCAGCAACGGCACCGTGCAGCGCAGCCCAGCTGCAACTGGTGGCCAACGGCTCTCCGACGCCGACCCCGGTCGATATCACCTACACCGTCAACCACAACCTGGATAGCCAGAAGCGGCCAGATCAATGATCTGGCCATCAACACCGGCGGAGTGGCCGTGCATGTGAATGGGACCTATGCGATGAAGGGAGCGCAGACGATGTTGGCGCTCCATCTGGCTGCGCCTAACCTGCCCATCAACCAGGTTGAGGCGCTGTTGCCTGCGGCCGGCGTGCGTCTGCCCAGCGGCTCGCGCCTGCAGGGCGGCACGCTCACGGCCAATCTCGCGATCACTGGCCCGGCCACCGCTCCGACCATCAGCGGGCCGGTGCGAGGTGGACAACACCCGGCTGGCCGGCTTTGACCTTTCCTCGAAGATTGGCGGACTGAAGCCGGTTTCCGGCTCCCAGGGGGGCACGCAGATCCAAACCGTTCGTGCCAATGTGAATTCATCCGCCCAGGGCACACGCATCGAGAATCTCTACGCCTCGGTTCCGCTGCTGGGCACGGCCACCGGCGCCGGGACGGTTTCCCCGGGCGGCGCGCTCAATTTTCAATTGGTGGCCAAGCTCAACACCAACACCGGCGTGGCTGGCCAGGCGTTGACTGCCTGTGGGCGGCGGCGTTCTGGGCCAGGCGGTCAGCACGGCGGCTGCCAATGGCATTCCCGTTCACATCACCGGCACCACGTCCAATCCGGTGATCCAGGCGGATCTCAGCAAGCTGCTGCAAAAGAATGCCGGCAATATTTTCAAGCAGCAGCTATTGGGCAACGGCAACAACAAGCCCAATCCCGGACGTGCTCAACAAGCTCTTCCATCACTAGAAGTATTTGGCTAACCGAGTTGCTGAAGCAAAGGTTTAGTCTCGGCCGCGAGTTTCCTCGTGCTCGGATCTTCCTTCTGGTGACAAGGCATTATGATGCACAAGGCACACGTTTAGGAGAAGAACAAATGCGAGTTGGAATGCTGACCGGCGGCGGCGACTGCCCCGGACTGAACGCGGTGATCCGCGCCGCTGTACGCAAAGGCATTTTCCACCACAACGATGAGTTCGTCGGCTTTATCGAAGGCTGGCGCGGCGTGGTGGAAAACAAGACCAAGCCGCTCACCATTGACACGGTCTCCGGCATCCTGCAACTGGGCGGCACCATCCTGCGCACCTCGCGCACCAACCCGCGCAAGATGGAAGGCGGCATCGACAAGTGCCTGGCCAGCATCAAGGCCAATCAACTGGATGCGCTCATCACCATCGGCGGCGATGACACCCAGGGCGTGGCCAATGCGCTGGTCCAGAAGGGCATCAAGGTGGTGGGCGTTCCCAAGACCATCGACAACGATCTGAGCGGAACCGACGCCTGCTTCGGCTTTGACACCGCGGTCTCGATCGCCACCGAAGCCGTCGACCGGCTGCATTCCACCGCCGAAGCCCACAACCGCGTCATCGTCTGCGAGGTGATGGGACGCGATGCGGGCTGGATCGCGATCACCTCTGGCATCGCCGGAGGCGCCGACGTGATCTTCGTTCCCGAAAAGCCAATCGACATCGATCAGGCAGTGAAGATCCTCAAGGAGCGGCACGACCGCGGCAAGCTGTTCTCCATCGTCGTCGTCGCCGAGGGCGCCAAGCTCCCCGGCACCGACAAGCAGGCGACGCAAGGGGCCAAGGTGGACGCCTTCGGTCACGCCCGGCTCAGCGGCATCGGGCAAACCGTCGCGGAGTTGATCGAGGAGAAAACCGGGTACGAAACCCGCTCGGTGAATCTGGGCCACACCCAGCGCGGCGGCACTCCCACGGCCTATGACCGCATGCTCGCCACGCGCTATGGATCGGCTGCCATCGATCTGGTGCATGAGGGCAAGTTCGGCCGGTCTGGTCGTGCTTCGCGGCACGGAGATTACCCACATCCCGCTCGAGGATGCGATCGCAAAAACCCGCACCATAGGTGACGACTTGATTGCCCTCGCCGCCGGTTTGCAGCCGGAATTGTAGCCAGAGATGCCTGCGAGCGGAGCGCGATTCTCCACAGTTAACCCTCGATGAATGAGATAAGATATAGACGATACGCAAACTGGAGGATTAACGATCCTGTTGTGGGGATCAGATCGGATACGATGTCCTTGGTAACCGCGTGCATGCCGCAGGTAATGCTTCGCATGCGCGCGAATTCTGTTACGCTCCTACCGGAACTAAACAAAGCCGCTAGAAACCGCTTTAAAACCCGAAAGACTCGAGCAATACGCGATAATTTCTTGTGTTACAGGGTGAAAACGCGGTATAAGCACAACGGCGGGTTTGTAGTCTCGCCCGGTCCCGCAGTTCCCAGAGGAGAGCACTTCGATGAGAACCACACCGGCGAGGGATGAAGTTCGTGAAGTCATGGATATTCGCATGGCTTCCGACTATCTCGGCATTAGTCCCGACACACTTTACAAATATGCATCGGACGGTTTCGTCCCCGCGTTCAAGCTTGGCAATCGCTGGCGCTTTAAGCGCTCTCGCCTCGACGAATGGATGGACCAGCAGTCGTCGCAGGGCGCCCAGCCGCGCAAGCCGGAGCCGCATCCGGAGGTGACGCAGCCCAGAAAGCCGCAATCGGTCGCTCCCCGCCAGAAAAGAGCCGTCGGCGCGGGCCGCTAGCGTACGTTCACTTCTACGCTCCGCAAGCAATGCAACGAGGTGTGGCTTTTCTTGCACGAAAGGCTGCATTTCGGAATGTAGCTCGGCAGATTAGAAGTGGATGGGGCTTAACCGCTCTACTGGAGATGGTTCCTGAGAATGACCAGCAAAACACCGGCCGCGATAAAAAGCAACAGCGTCAGCGTGCTGTAGGCCACTTTCAGGCGAAGCTTTTCTTTGACGGCGGGACGGCCAAAAGCCAGCCGGATTTTTTCCCGGCGAAACGACATCGCGGTCTGCTGCGTGCCCAGAACCAGCATGACCAGCGCGGCCAGAAAACTAACCGGCAGATGCTCGCGACTGGAATTGTTGTATGCGCGGTAAAAGAACTGGCCCGTCAGCACCGAGAGCCCGAGTACGGTGGATAGTTCGAAAATGAGAGCGAGCTTCAAAAAGCGCAGCAACGGACGCCTCCAGGGCCGGAAGCATTTCACGATAGGTGTAGTCCAGTGAAGATGCCCCGGGCGGAGCCTTTCGCCGGCAAAAACCCCACTTCACTGAGGCGACATCGGGCACAGAAATCGTGAAACGCTTATTCCAAGCTAAGTTTAGTAAGGATCGTCCAGATGGGGCAAGACGGATTCAAAAAAAAGAAAACCTTCGGGAAATGCCCGTTCCCGGTCGGGCGACGCGCCCTGGAACGGGAAATAAGAGACAATGCAGCCATGACGGCCTCGCCGACAACCGAAGCAGATGGTGGAAGGCGGGCTGCGCTCCTCCCTGCTTGGCATCGTCATCAACCTCTCCCTGGCGCTGGTCAAATGCGTGGCCGGGCTGATTGGGCATTCGTTTGCCCTGCTGGCCGACGGAATCGAATCGTTCCTGGATGTGATCAGTTCGTCGGTCGTCTACTACGGACTGCGGCTGGCGATCAAGCCGCCGGATAAGGATCATCCCTACGGGCATGGCAAGGCGGACCCGATCGCGGCCGCGGTGGTGGGCGTAGCCATGATCGCGGCCGCCATCGGCATCGCCGCGGAAAGCATCAACCTGATTCGCACCCCGCACAAGCTGCCCCAGGCCTACACGCTTTTGGTCTTGATCTGCGTGGTTCCCATCAAGGCTTTGCTGTCGCGATATGTCTCCGGAGTCAGCCAGAAAATTGAGAGCTCAGCCCTGCGAGGGGACGCCTGGCATCATCTGAGCGATGCGATTATCTCCGCGTTTGCCTTTGTAGGGATCTCGGCCGCGCTCTGGACGGGCGACCCCACGGCCGACGACTGGGCCGCCTTGTGCGCCGCTCCGGTGATCCTTCTGGGAGGCTGGCAGCAGCTCCGCCGGCCGGTAGCCGAGCTGCTGGACACCGCGCCCGCGCCGGAGATTGAGGAGCATGTCCGCCGCGTGGCCGAGCGGTGCGGGCGTTTTTGGGGTGGAAAAGTGCTTTGTCCGTAAGGTGGGCTTCCGCTACTACGTGGATCTGCATGTGGTGGTGCGGGGCGATCTTACCGTGCGCGCAGGGCCACCTCATCGCTCACGCCGTCGCCGACCAGGTCCGCGAGCAGGTGGACAAGATCGCCGAGGTCCTGGTGCACATCGAGCCCGAAGAAGAGCTGCTGGGAGGAAGTCACCCGGGGGAGTTGATGGGCGAAGAAGTCAGGGAGGCGCCTCCCCCGTCCCACGTGCCGTAAGAGCTCCGGCAAAACTCTCTGCTGGGTAGGTCCGGGCTTTGGCCCGAACACTGACCGTTAAAATCGGTCCCTCAGCGCCTAGAGGGCCTACGTAAGAATTGCTGGTTCCCTCGCGAAGGACGGGTGCCCCACATCTCGCTTGTTTTTCGCGAGATATGGGATATCACGGCGCTTTCCCTCTGGCTCTCGATTCATCCGATGCACTTTCCGGCCAACGTCCGCGGTATCCCATATCTCGCGAAAAACAAGCGAGATGTGGGGCACCCGTCCCTTTGTGAGGGAACCGGTGTCAGGCCCCTGCGGGAGGGGTTCGTAAACGTTTTATCTGACTGTGGGCGGGTAAGGGGGGAATTCGCGCTCCAGTTTCCGCGTTTCCCTGTATTTCAAGCCGACCCAGCCCGCATACCCAAGTTGGACCAGGATGGTGAAGACGTACGCGAGAACGAGGTGACGATGGGCCATGGTTTCCTTCTGCTCTAAAGCGTGACTTCAAGGCTGGCTTCGAGAGCATGCAGCGCAGCGTGCTGTTCTGCGATTTGCCGGCGCCGTTCAATGCTGTATCGCCAGCCGGCCAGCAGAAGTCCCCAGGCAAGCCATGCAGCCAGGTTCCACAGGACGGCAGTCCACATGGCTGGATCGAGGCTGCCATCCCCACCGATCACCGGAGCAGGATGCTGGGTCCGCCACCAAGGGGTGGAGTAGTAGACGATGGGCACATCGACGTAGCCAAAGATGGCCAGCACCGCGGCCAGGGTCTGCATCTGCGGACCGTCGGCAAACTTGCGCAGCAGCAGATAGCTGGCGTAGATGAGCCAAAGCACCAGGGTGGTGGTCAGGCGCGCATCCCAGGTCCACCAGATGCCCCACACGGGCCGGGCCCACAGCGGGCCCTGGATCAGGACCAGGGTGCAGAAGACGATTCCCATCTCCGCTCCGGCCAGGGCGGCGGCATCGGCAGCGAGCGCCCGCTGGGGATGATTACGCCGGGAGGCAAGATAAACGATGGAGGCGACAAAGCTGATAAAGAAGAAGAGGAACGCCATCATCGCCGAAGGGAAATGGTAGTAGAAGATGCGCTGGATGTCGCCCATGGTAGCCTCGGTGGGCGCCACATACATGCCTTGGTAAAAAGCGTAGCCAAGCAGGCCAAGGGTGAGTGCAAGCCAGACCCAGCGGAAGATCTTCATCACGCGACTCCTAGTGCGAACACCACCAGTTTAGATCATTTCTGCCCCGGTCGCGTAGATGCGAAAATGAAGATTCTGGCCGCATGCGAAGCGCGCTCTGAGTCGTGGATGTAAGGTGATAGAGCGATGGAGGAGCAGTCCATGACGTGGCTATTGCTTGCCTTAGGTTTTTTTCTGGTGCTGTCGGGAGTACTGGGGCAGGCATACAGCCTTAAGACCAAACGGGGGGTTCTGCCCCCTGAGAGCCGCATTTGGCGGGTGCTCACCAGGCTAACGCTGTTCCTGGCGGGGTTGCTGCTGATTGCTATGGCGGTGGGGCGGATCGTTCTCCATCATGGGGCGCAATCGTTGACAGAGCTGGATGCCGCTTGCCAGACCTGCGTGTCAGCGGGGCGCGCTTCACTCGCTTAGGCGTTCCGACATGTGGTTTTTCGGCTCTCTGCCCTCTAGAAAGGCATTCTGCTGCTCTTGCAAGAATTCGGCCGCGATCTTCAAGGTCAACAGATGCCCTTGCCAGATTCCAAATTGCTCCGCAAGTGCATCCGCCGCATCTTTGCTCATCTTCCCGTTTCCGACGTGAAACTTATCGATCGTGCCCAGAACATGAGCTTCGTCCGCGGAGAGTTGGTCCTGTTCCTTCAGAAATGTCTCCTCTCCTCCGTAAATGCCGCTGAACTTCTTGGATTCCGCATAGGGCATAAAAGCTAAAGCGCCGGTGGCCTGCGCCGTCTTCCAACCCGTGTCCTCGAGCCCTGTGGAGCTATAGCTGATATCGAGATGCAGGTTGTCCGCCGAGGGGTCGTTCGGATCCAATTGCACTTTCCGAACCGCTCCTAGGTTTTCCTTCATCTTCTGCTGTTCACTGGCGATATCCCCGAGCGCGTCAGTGATACTGCCGGCATTCTTGCGTATTTCCTCCGTCATCGTCTCCCTAGCCTCGCCGGCGAGCTTACGATGCTGGTGATGCTCCACGGCGCCCTCAATACCCACCGCGATCAACAGACCGATCGTGATGGTAAAGAGGTGCAGGAAGAATTCACCCGCGTTGCCGATTGCTTTATGAGGAGGATGGACGTCAAGCATGACAAGAGTCTATCGAATACGCTGCCGAAGCTGATTCCGCGAGTCTTCACACGCCGTGGCACTTTTCTCCGCGCTGAGGTCTCGAGGCTTATTGCCGCAGCCGGACCACTTCTAACTTGACCAACGAATAAATGGATCGGGCATGCATCTTGTCTTCGGGAGCCACGATCCGAAACGGTTGCTCCCGCGCCGGCAGTGCCGCACCGTCGGCCTTGTCGGCGATAATCACCTTGGCTCCGGAGAACTGCGGATCAATTTCCGGCAGCGCAAACACCACCTCGTACCCATCTTTCCCGCTCGCAATCAAATAGCTGGCCATCGGTTTGCCCGTCATGCCGCGGCCAAACTGCCATCCGGCCTTGACGAGGATGTCATACAGCAGCACGCCCTCGTAGGTGGTGGTTGTTCCGTCCGCAGACAGCGTAGCGGTTGCGCGCGGCATCTTCGCGAGGTCTTCCGCGGTGAGCGAAAGTGGCGTCGGCAGCGCCCCCTCCACCTTAAGCGCCGCCGGCGCGGCAACTGCTTCCTGCGCCGCGTATACGGTTGTGGACGTCGCTAACCGATCTCCAGAAATTAGGGCGGCAACCACCAACAGCGGAGCTAAATATGCCGCGACATGCCAACGAACCTTTGCCGACGCACTCTTCATAAGCAACAATGTAAACCAAAGAAGTCCGTCCCAAACATGCATGAGTATGGATTCTCGAGATCGCAGTGATTCGTGGCGTGGTGGCCGTACTGAATCGGTTGATGCAAATTCGTCACCCGGCAAAGGCTCTGGGATAGCCCGGATCTTGTGCTCCTTGTTTTCGCCGCAGCATCTGCATTGGCCTATCAGTCGGGAAACGAGTTCCAATGGAATCTGCCCACTGGATTTCCCGCGCCTCCCATCCCTGCCGACAATCCCATGCTGCCCGCCAAGGTTGAGTTGGGCCGCTATCTCTTTTATGACTTGCGCCTGTCTGCGAATGGCAAAGGCTCCTGCTCCACCTGCCACATGCAGCAATTCGGTTTTACCGATCAGCGGCCCGTGGCCGTCGGCGTGACGGGTCAATCTCACCCGCGCCGCGTCATGCCCCTGGCCAACGTCGCATGGTTCGCGGTCTTCAACTGGGCCAACCCCACTGTCACCCAGCTTGAAGATCAATCGGTAACCCCGCTCTTCAACGACCACCCCATCGAACTCGGACTGCTCCGGGAGAACGATCGATTTCTCCAGGTGATCGCCACCGATCCTACTTACCGGAAGCTCTTTCCCAGAGCCTTTCCCTGGCGACTCAGGCCCATATACCTTCGTCCATGTTCGCAAGGCCCTGGCGGCCTTTGAGCGGACCCTCATCTCCGGCAACTCTCCCTACGATCATTACCGCTACCGTCATGAAGAGAACGCCATCTCCGAATCTGCCAAACGCGGCGAAGACCTCTTTTTCCATGCCCCGCTGAGCTGTTCCCGATGCCACGGCGGGTTCACCTTCGGCGGCGAAACCATCTATCAAACAACGGATGATGGACACGGCATCGAATTTCAAAACAACGGTCTTTACAACCTCGCTGGGAAACTCTCCTACCCCGCCGACAACCTCGGTGTTTATGAGTTCACCCACAATCCCGCAGACGTCGGTAAATTCCGCCCTCCTTCGCTGCGCAATGTAGCCATTCGTGCGCCTTATATGCACGACGGCAGTCTCCACAGCCTAGACGAAGTTTTCGACCACTACATCCACGGGGGCCGAATTGTCCGTGAAGGCCCAAACGCGGGCGACGGCAGCAAGAATCCGAACAAGTCTCCCTTCGTATCAGGATTCACGCTCACTCTTCAGCAGCGCAGTGACCTCAAAGCATTCCTGGAGTCGCTCACCGATGAAGACTTCCTGCACGATCCCCAATTCTCGAACCCCTGGCCATCGCGGTGAGCTTTTGCGTGATTACGCAAAGCGCATGCGCTTGCGAGCGCTATCCCAGCGCCAAACGGCATCAGTGCCCGTTAGATGAACGCCCCCGAGCCATCGTTTGATCCCGTTTAGATGAACGTGATCGTCTTGGAGATCGAGAACGCGGCTGCCAACTTCAGTCAACGTAACGAGTCCAGCATTGCTATCCAGTCGCACGAGGGGGAAATGTGCCGATCCCAACTCTTTGAGAATTGCGAAGAAAGACAGATCTCCCATGAAGAGGGGATCCTCCATTTTTTGAACAGCTAAGAAGAGGTGCAGTGCAGGTAGCGAACCTTGATCGCGAAGAACCGAGAGCGCCTGCTGTTCGGTACGTGACAAGCCATTTTCGACCGAAGGGAATTGCTCAAGATGACGGCGTAAGGCCGGTGCAAGAAATGGGAGCGGGGAGGTGTCCCGCGCGAGGACAAGCTCGACGTCAGTTGGAACCGTGGATGTAAAAGCGTTCCAGGTAGCGCTTGCCAGAGCGAATTCAGCCTCCGAGACCGGAGAGCGGGTATCAGCGAGCGACGCAAGCTGCTCCGCCGTGAGTTGGCCAAGTCCAACGAAGTTTTCCATGCCGGGGTAGCGGCCGACGCAGATGAGGCTGAGACTGGATCTTCCGCGATGTAAACGATAGAACCGTTCGAGAAGCATGATCAGAATTAACTGATCCGAGAGACGGTGGTCCATCCAAAGCACTGTTTCGTCGTGCTTGGGAATGATGTTCAGCGAATCCTCGAAAGTTTTTACAGCGTGACGCGCCTCTGCGAGAGTGAAGATGCCGCTCTCGGAAAGGAATCGTACCCGCCTATCCCACCATTCCGCGTCGCTGAGTCCGGCCGGGGCCGGTCCCTCATACATCAGATCTCCAAAAATCCGCACTTCCCCGGGCACTGCGGATTGCCTTAGTGTTCCCGCAACCGATTCTCCATCGGTGATATGCAGCATCGTCCGCGGCTTGATTGGTTGCTCCTTCAACACATCTTTGAGTGCGGGTAGAACCTCCTTCGCATAGGGCATCAGCATGGGCTCCAGTTTCTGGCGCGCACGCGTAACCAGCGAGCGGACGGTACTCTTCGGTCAAACGCCCACGGATTCTGCAATTTGCGCATGGCTCAAGCCGTCCAGATGGAATAGCTTGAGCGGCACGCGGTAGCGTGGAGGGAGCTTGGCCACTGCCTGCCAAACCCTCTCGCGCATCTCAACCGATTCCAGTGCCGCCAAAGCAGACATGGTTGCGGACGGCGTCGCCAATAATTCTGACTCGCCATCCGCATTGGCGAGACGATAGAGGCCCGGTCGGAAAGCCCGCAGCCAGTCAATGGAAGTTCCAAAAACGATCCGTCGTACCCATGGTTCAAACTTTGCAGGGTCGCTCAACAGATCGAGGTTCAGCCATGCGCGGAGAAAAGCCTCTTGCGTGATGTCCTCAGCCTCAGAGCGATCACCCAGCAAAACACAAGCCAAACCATACATCTGGTGCTGATAGCGGCGAATCAGCTCGTCATAGGCGGCCCGGTCACCCGATCGGGCTGCCCGTACGAGCTCTGTATCAAGACGTGGTTGCATCTGCACCCTCGTAGGTTAGTCGAATTTCCTCGACGTAACGCTGCAACGACATCGCGCGCTAAAATTGCGACCATGACTGCTGACTGGCCATCGGTTCGAGAACTTCGCGTGCGGACCGTGCGCGTGCCGATGCGCGAACCGCATGCCACCGCCAGCGGCATCATCAGCGAATCGCCCCTGGTGCTGACTGACGTGATCACCGATGAGGGGATCGCCGGGCACAGCATGGTCTTCACTTACACGGTAGCCGCACTTGAACCGACGGCGGGTCTCATTCGCAGTCTCGAAGCATGGTTGAAGGGGGAAAGGGTCGCACCACGCGAAATCGAACATAAGCTCGCTTGCCGGTTCCGGTTACTGGGTACTCAAGGCCTGGTCGGCATGGCTCTGGCGGCCGTAGACATGGCACTTTGGGACGCGCTGGCTCGCCGCCACAATACGTCGTTGATCCGGCTGCTTGGTGGAGTCGAGAAGCCCTTGCCGGCCTATGGAGCTGTTGGCTATGACGGCGCGAGCGGTTCCGCCAGGGTCGCGGAAGAATGGGCCCGGCGCGGGTTCAAGGGGATCAAAGCAAAGATTGGGTATCCGGATCTCAAACAGGATCTTGAGGTCATTCGAGCTATCCGGGTGGCTGTTGGAGACGATGTTGCGATCATGGTTGATTACAACCAATGCCTGACCCCCGCCGAGGCGGTGCAGCGTCTGCTTGTACTCGATGACCTGGGATTGACCTGGGTTGAGGAACCAACACTGGCGCACGATTATGAAGGGCATGCCTTCATTGCACGGGAGGTCAGGACTCCTATCCAATGCGGTGAAAACTGGTGGGGCACGCAGGACCTGAGACATGCCCTCAACGCGCACGCGTCGGACCACATCATGCTGGATGTTATGAAAATAGGGGGCGTCACCGGCTGGCTTCGCGCGGCATCACTGGCAGAGGCCCACGCGGTGCGAGTCTCCAACCATCTTTGGCCCGAAATAAGCGCGCAACTTTTAAGCGTGACGCCGACGGCCCACTGGCTGGAGTATGCCGACTGGTGGAACATGATCGTCTCCGAGCCGCTGCGGATAGAAAACGGTATGGCGATTCCATCAGATAGCGCGGGTACCGGGATTGAATGGAATGAGGAAGCCATTAGCCGGTGCTCGGCCTGAAGATCACGGCCAGAAAAAAATATGGTAACGGTGGGGAAAACCGGGTTCCTCGCGTGCATAAGCATATAAGAGGGATGGTTCAAGGTGAGCTCACGTATTGCGAGGCTCGTATTCGGCGCGGTTCCGCCCAGGGCGGCCGATTTTTCCGACACGTGTGTCTCTGATGCCGGCACCGAGGCCAGTCCCGCCGGTATATCTCTCATCGGGCTACTCCGGCTGAGACTTTTGTCGGATGAGGCATTAGCGAGGGACTTGCAAGGCGGAAATGCTGACGCATTGACAGTCCTGTTTGAACGCCACGCTTCCAGTCTTTTCCGAATCGCGAGACACATCCTGCGTAATGAAGCCGAGGCAGAGGATGCAGTCCAGCAGACCTTCCTTGATGTCTTTCGATCCATCCAGCAGTTTGACCCGGAAAAAGGCGGCTTTAAGACCTGGCTTCTGCTGTTCGCATACCAGCGGATCTCCAACTGCCGCCGATCACTTGCAGCCAATCGTTTTTTCGAGACCGATCCTTTTGATGAACTATTGCCTGCAGTGTTTCCGTTGACAGAACGTTCATTGGGGTATTCGCTGCCGGAAATGAGCGTCTTCGTGGAGCAGGTACTGCGTGGACTCCAGCCTCGACAGCGCAGGACCATTGAGCTTGTCTACTACGAAGGCCTTACGGCAGAAGAGGTCTCCAAACAGACGGGCGAGAGCGTGCGCGTGGTGCGCCACAATCTTTACCGTGGCCTTGAAAAGCTCAGGAAGGCTTTCTGCGCGAATGTCTCTTCGGCCGAGAATGGAGAGTCAAGATGACGTCCAACCACAACTATTTCGAATCCCTGTGTGCATTGGCTATTAGCGATGAGCTTACTGGACCGGAGCTGGTTGAACTTCACCGGCATTCTCTGGAGTGTGTCTCTTGCAGGAACCGAATCCTTGAGATGACCAAGATAGACGCATGCCTGCGTCTGTCGCCCACCTTCACCCGCCGGAATGGGCGCTTGCCAAAAGGCATGCGGAACGTTTCATCGCGCGAGCAATCAAGGAGGGCGTCCCGCTCAGTTCACCTTCGACAGCCGGGCTGGGCAACCTCGGGTTGGCTAGCGCCCTTCTTGTTATCCTGCTGGTCACGGCGGCAGCGATCAGAACCGGGCCGTTCTCGAGACCCGTTGTGGATGCCAGTCATTTCGACGCTGCGCAGCTCGCAAATCCTGTTCACGTAGCAAGCCTCACCCCGCCGGGCTCTACGATGAAGCTTCGCCCGGGGAGGAAAGATCGGAGCCGCGATGCAAGGTCAAGGAGCGTCCTGGTTCAGTGGCGGCCCGATCCATCATCGGTTTCCCAAGCCAGGAAATCTGGAGCGTTGCCAGGCCATCTGGAGGCTTTCCAAAACCGCTATTTTCCGGCCGCATTCTCCTCGCCGCACTACACGTTAGCAACGATGCCGTCGGACCTAGGCCGGCTGTCATCCTGGCCCGACATGCCGTCGAGATTCAGGTTAGCAGTTCCCCAACCGTTGATCAGGGAGAATGCTCTGCTACTCCTTGCGGACTCCGAACACGGCACAACCAAACCGATGATCCTTCCATCGCAGTTCACTTTTGCAACTCCTGGAGCACAGGGCTTTCATCCCGCTCTCGACATCGATCCCTACAGAACTCATCCAATCTTTGAGCTTGGGGATACTCCTCTCAAGTTTCATTTTGTCGAGAATGTGACTCAGTAGACGAGTGGCCAACAGATGGAGATCGCGATGACTCGATGGAGAATATCCTTGCTGCTTTTGTGCGTTCCGGGCGTGACAAGTGTGGCCCACGCACAGGCGTCTCCGAGTCAAGTCAAACCCCAGAACATCGTCACGGTGAGCTTCAACGCCGCGGTGCTTCAAACTGCCGAGGCGCAGGAGAGCCTCAGTGCCCTCCAAGCCCGATTCGCTCCCGGCAGGAGCAGCTGCAGGTCCTGAACGATGAAGTCGAAAGTCTGCGAAAGCAGTAAGCTGACACCGGCCAGCAATCTCAGCGATCCGGAAAGAGCAACCCGCGCGCGATCACTGGAAAGTAAAGAGAAGGAACTTCAGCGCCAAGCCGAAGATTTCAAGAACGATTCGCAAAGCGAATCGCAGCAGGTGTTTCAACGAGTCGCACAGAAGGTTTACGCCTTTCTACAGACGTATTCGCAGCAGCATGGTTACTCAGCGGTGATCGAGCGCGGATCCGATGCTGCCCGGTTGTCTGGTACGCGGCAGCAACATGGATATTACCGATGAGCTCATCAAGGCCTACAACGCTCAAGCCGACGGTGCCTCGTCAGCTCCGGCAAACCCGCCCGCCCATAGCGGCTCGCCCAAATCTTCAAAGCCTTTGCCCGATAGCCCCTCTCCGCATTAGGGTCCGGTGGAATGATTATCGTCTTACCGTCCGCGAAGCAAAGGAACATTCGCGTATCCCCCGGTGTCTGATGAGACAGGGATTTGACTCCTAGGGAGGGCGCATGACCCTGCTGGACGCACCCGTTTACGACCAAACTCTCACCAAGAGGCGCCGCAACCTCGTGATAGGCGCTCTTCTTTTCTGTGCTGTCGCCTGCATGGTTGTCGCTCTCTGCTGGAATCTGCCTGCGGAACATCGCGTGAACCAATTCTTCGCCGCGGTCGAGGCACAGGACTTCTCGAAAGCGTTTGGTATCTGGAATAACGATCCCGATTGGCAAGAGCACACGCAGCGATATGCGAAGAATGGCTATCCCTACGGCCGTTTTGTCGTCGACTGGGGCAGATCCGGCGACTACGGCCGCATCACCAGTCACAAAATCCTACATAGCATCTCTTATGGCAATAGCACTCTTTTGGCTGTAGAGATAAATGGCCGTAAAGCAGCTCTTCCACTTGCCGTAACAAAGAGCACGCATACGATGAATTTCCCACCTTTCAATCTCACTCCAATGAAGGATGTCTTCGGTTGGACTTATTGGCAGGTTAGCTATCGCTAAGAGTCGTCCAGCTCACGCGCACTGAACAGAGCGCTTGGTTCAATTACAAACTTTCGACGCTTTTGTTGTGACACTTCCGGACCTTGGCGTATTCTTCTATCAGTGAAGTCTCTACGCCAACTCGGAGCGGTTCTGCTGTTGCTGGTGTCCTGTGTGGCCCCGCGATGGCGTGTATGGCGCCTGACGCGCAGATGACGGTAGAAGAGCGTGCATGCTGCCGCATGATGAAGAGTGCCAATGCGGACAAATGGAGATGCCTGCTTCACACGACTGCTGCAAGAAGACTCCGGGTACGCTCACGACCAAGTGCCCTGAAGTCGGATTCGGTATCGTTCCATCCTCTTGTTGCCGTTGAAGTTACGGGTTCGTCTTTTGACTTTTCCCGCCCTCACGACGCAACCAATGGTTGGGTTCGACGCCCCGAGCACTCCCCGCCAAAGTCTCCCCCTTCGACAATTTCCATCCTAAGAGTCTAGTTCACTCCTCTCTCGCTAAAGATTCGAGCCGCGCATCTGCGCTGCTCATGTCTGAACTGCAATCGAGACAGGAGTTTTCCCTATGAAGGTGGCCTTCTATTGGACCGCCGCATTGGTGATGGCGACGGGCGTCTCTGCGTACGCGCAGGAGATGGCCGGGATGCCAACACCACTTGCTGCGTTGATTTCAGAAGCACAGTCGAACAACACACAGCTCTCGGCTGCAGACCATGCCTGGAAGGCGGCGACGCACGTCGCCCAACAGGTGACGACACTGCCTGACCCGCAGTTTACGGTTCAGTCGTTCAGCGTCGGCAGCCCTAAGCCATTCGCGGGTTTCAGCAACAGCGACTTTGCCTACATAGGTTTTGGAGCTTCGCAGGAATTCCCTTATGCCGGGAAGCTCCGCCTCAAGGGCGACGTAGCGGACCGTGAGGCCGATATGAAACAGGCACAAGTTGACCTGCTGCGTACCTCGATCACCGACCAGGTCAAACTCCTCTATCTGCGGCTCGCCTATCTTGACGCGACGCTCTCGATTCTGCGGCGAAACGATGCTGTTCTGAAGCCACTGATTGAGACAGGCCTGTCCCAATACAGCCTCGGGCAAGGCAGTCAGGCAGATGTCCTGAAGGCGCAGATCGAACACACGAAGATCCTGCGTGAAATCACCATGCACCATCAGGAGATGGGGCAGCTTCAGGCCAGCCTTAAGCAGCTGTTGCATCGGTCACAGACGTCCGCCGACATCATTCCAGAACCGCTTTCGCTGACTCCGCTGCAACGCACCGCCGAGGAATTGCAGAACCTCGTTCTCGCTCATAACCCTGCAGTCTCTGTGGATACTGCGGGTGTCCACAAGCAGGATGCCCAACTGAAGGTCGGCGCAGCGCGAGGGCAAGCCGGACTTCAACGTCGGCTATATGTTCCAGCAGACAGGTGGTGGCTACCGTGACTATTACATGCTGACAGTCAGTATGCGGTTGCCCCGGCGCAAACGTGTCGAAGCGGGCGTGGCGGAAGCTGCCGAGTCGCTGGAGCAATCCAAGCAGGAGCTCGACTCGCAGGTGCAACAGCAACTCGCAGAGGTGCAGAAACAATACATCGCCGTGACGAGTACTGCGGAACTTGTGACGGAGTATCAGGATGGTCTTCTGCCCAAGGCGAAGCCGCATTTCGTGCCGAGCAGACAACCTATCAATCCGGCAAACAGGCGTTCGCTCCCGTGCTTTCCTCTCTGCTCGATGTTCTGACCTTTGAGCATGACTATCAACAGGCGTTGCTCGACCACGAAACAGCCCTGGCGCGTCTCGAAACCCTGACGGGAGCACAACTGCGATGAACCGAACTATTGTCCGCACATCCCTCTTCTGGCTGCATTGTTTGCGGTTGCGGCCGCTGCGTATGTCTACCGCACCCGATCGCATTATTCATCCGGCAACCGCTCCCACAGGCGTTCAACCCATCGCGTCGGGTCCGATGGAGGACGACGAGCAAGGATGCGTCCTCGCCGGCGGCCAAGATGGAAGCTCCGCTGGTGCCGGTGCAACTGACGAAGGAACAGATGAACAGCATCGGAGTCAAGACCGGCACAGTCGAATACAAACAACTGAGTGATGAGATTCGGGCGACTGGCACTGTCGATGTGGACGAGCGCCTTCAGTCGTCGGTGCAGGTCCGGTTCTCTGGTTACATCCGCAAGGTCTTTGCCAATGCCACTTACCAATATGTCCGCAAGGGCGATCCGCTCTTCACCATCTACAGCCCCGAGCTGGTCGCAACGCAGGAAGAATATCTGCTTGCGCGACGGAATCAAGCCGCTCTCAGCGGAAGCTCCGTCGATGGTGTCGCAAGCGGCGCATCGTCGCTGGCCACTGCGGCGGAGCAGCGGCTACGCCAGTGGGACATTCCGAACAGCGAGATAGCGAAGCTCCAGGAGACAGGTAAGGCGATCACGGAGTTATCCATCAACTCCCCTGCCTCCGGTTACATCATGGAGCGCAGTGGCGCTCCCCAATATGTACATCGAACCGGCAACCAAGCTGTATACCCTGGCCGATTTGTCGCGCGTCTGGGTGAACGCGCAGGTCTTTCAGAATGATGTCGGCAGGCTGAAGCGCGGAGACAGCTCATCCATCACGGTGGATGCGTATCCGGGACGCACCTTCAAGGGACGCGTTGAAGAGATCCTGCCGCAAGTCGATATGACGACACGCACCGTCAAGGTGCGGCTGGCGGTCAACAATCCCGGCGTCACGCTCAAGCCGGGGATGTTCGTGAACGTCGATCTGAAGTCGGCCCTGGGGCGGCAACTCGTTGTCCCCGCTTCGGCGGTGTTCCAGACAGGCCTACGGCAGGTGGTCTTTGTCGATCATGGGAACGGCAGCCTCGAACCAAAGGATGTCAGCCTCGGTGCGCGGGTCGGGGATGACTTCATCGTCCTGAAGGGGCTCCAGCCCATCAGCAGATTGTCACCTCCGCAAATTTCCTGCTCGATTCCGAAAGCCAGTTACAGGCTGCGGCGGGTTCGTACACTCCGCCTGCTCCTGGAGCCGGGCAACAAGCACCGCTCAGCAGAGCCTCAGATCCGCGGTAGCGATCGATTTCACAACCGACCCTAACCCCGCCCATAAAGGATCGAACACCTTTCAGCGTCAAGGTGCAGCGGAGCGAACGGACAACCCGTTGCCGGGGCGCAGGTCGCGGTCACTTTCTTCATGGCTGCGATGCCCGCGATGGGCATGGGAGCGATGAATACGACCACTCAGCTCACGCAGCAGAGCCCGGGCCTCTACGACGGAACGGGCGTACTTGAGTCGGGTGGAACGTGGCAGGTCACGGTCACGGTGAAGCAGAACGGCCAGACCATCGGCACAAAGCAGTTGCGCGTCAATGCCGAAGGGGGGATGTGACATGCTCTCCAGAATCATTGATCTTTGCGCTCGCAATCGCTTCCTGGTCTTTACCGGCGTTCTGCTCCTGACGCTTGCCGGAATCTGGTCGCTGCGTCATATCCCGCTCGATGCGCTGCCGGACATCTCCGATGTGCAGGTGATCGTGCATACGAGTTGGACGGGACAACCGCCCGGACATCATCGAAGACCAGGTCACTTACCCCATCGTGACCAGCCTTCTCGCGGCTCCTCATGTGAAGGCCGTGCGCGCGCAGACGATGTTTGGGGATTCGTATGTCTACGTCGTCTTTGAGGACGGCACCGATCTCTACTGGGCACGCTCTCGGGTCGTCGAATACCTGCAGCAGATCGGCGGCCGTCTGCCTGCGGAAGTCCATCCCGCCATCGGGCCCGATGCGACGGGCGCGGGCTGGGTCTTTGAGTATGCCCTCGTCGACACGAGCGGCAAGACATAGTCTCGCCGATCTGCGCAGTCTTCAGGACTGGCATCTCCGCTATGCGCTGGAGACCGTGCCCGGCGTCGCGGAGGTTGCGAGCATCGGCGGCTATGTGCAAGCAGTACCAGGTCCGGCTCGACCCCAACAAGCTGCTGGCCTACAACATTCCTCTGTCGACGGTCATCGACCGGGTGAAGGCCAGCACCAATGAAGTGGGCGGCCGGGTGCTCGAACTGAGCGGCGCGCAGTACATGATCCGCGGCCTCGGCTACCTGAAGTCGCTCGACGATCTTGAGTCGGTTGCCGTGGGCAGCAAGAACGGCACGCCGGTCTTGCTGCGGGATCTGGGCAGCGTGTGCCTTCGGCCCGGACATCCGCGAAGGCGTCGCCGAGTGGAACGGCGAAGGGGAGACGGTCGGCGGCATCGTCGTCATGCGCCAGGGCATGAATGCGCTGAATGTCATCGAAGGGGTCAAGCAGAAGCTGCGGAGATTGCGCCTTCGCTTCCCGCCGGGGTAGAGATCGTCGCGGGCTATGACCGCTCCGGACTGATCAACGACTCGATCGAGACGCTGCAGCGCGACCTGCTCGAAGAGGCGATCATCGTCAGCCTCGTCATCATCGTCTTCCTGTTTCATTTCCGCTCGGCGTTGATTGCGATCCTCGCGTTGCCGATCGCGGTTCTTGTCTCGTTCATCCCGATGTACTTCCTGGGCGTCACCTCGAACATCATGTCGCTCGGCGGCATCGCGCTGGCGATCGGCGTGCTTGGTCGATGCCGCGATCGTGATGGTCGAGAACGGCTACCGCCATCTTTCGGAGCGGCAGGAGTCAGGATCGCAGCCGCCGGTCTCGGAGCCGGAGCGCCGGGAGATTCTCATCAACGCGGCGAAGCAGGTCGGGACCGGCGCTGTTCTTCTCGCTGCTTGATCATCGTTGTCTCGTTCCTGCCGGTCTTTCTGCTCGAGGCGCAGGAAGGCCGGATGTTTCGGCCGCTGGCCTGGACGAAGACGCTGGCGGTGGGCTTCTCCTCCATCTTGCCATCACACTGGTTCCGGTGCTGATGGTGATGCTGATTCGCGGCAGGCTCGGCCGGAGCGCGCAAATCCCATCTCCCGCTTCACGCAGGCGATGTATCTGCCGGTGCTGCGGTTCTGCCTGAAATATCGCAAGCTGACGATTGCGTCAATCTGATCTTCCTGGCTGCCACGCTGCCCGCTTGCATTCAAGCTCGGCAGCCAGTTCATGCCGCCGCTCTTTGAAGGCTCCGCGCTGTATATGCCGACGGCGCTTCCCGGCATCTCCATCGAACAGGCGAAGTCGCTGCTGCAAGAGCAGGACCATTCTCCGTATCTTTCCCGGAGGTTGCGAGCGTCTTCGGCACAGTGGGCCGTTCGGACAGCGCGACCGACAATGCCCCGCTCGATATGTACGACACGACCTCATGCTCAAGCCACGCGAGCAGTGGCCCGCCGGGCATGACCTACGACAAGCTCATTCAGGAGATGGACGAGAAGCTCCAGTTTCCCGGGCTGGCAAACACCTGGACGATGCCGTCGAGAACCGGCTGGACATGGAACTGACCGGATCAAGACTCCGCTCGGGACTCAAGGTCCAGGGGCCGAACGTGGATGGCATCGAGCAGCTCGCGGCGCAGATGCAGAGCATTCTATCCGGCGATGCCGCAGGTGCGCTCATCTTTGCCGAACGGTCTCGCAAGGCTTCTACGTCAACGTCGAAGTGAACCGCGCCGAGGCCGCACGTTATGGCCTCAGCGTTGCGGACGTGCAAACGGCGGTCTCCTCCGGCATCGGCGGCGAGAACATCGCAGAGAACATCGAAGGCCGCGAGCGCTATCCCATCAACGTTCGCTACTCAGCGCGATTTCCGCGACAGCGTGGAGCGCATGCGCGGCGTCCTGATCGCCACGCCCTCTGGCGCGCAGATTCCGCTCGGCAGGTCGCGAGCATCTCCTTCTCCCGTGGCCCGGCCATGATCCGGGATGAAGACGGACAGCTCACTGGCTACGTCTACATCGACCTGAAGAGCGACGGACTATGGCGGCTTCGTGGACGAGGCCGATCAAGCTGCTGCAGACAGAAGTTGCGACTTCCGCCGGGATACACCTACAAGTGGTCGGGAGAGTACGAGTTTGAATTGCGCGCGAAGCAGCGGCTGAAGCTCATCCTGCCGATCGTCTTCTTCGTGATCTTCCTGCTGCTGTACATGGTCTTTCACTCCGTTGCGGAAGCCGTCGTGCTGATCTTCCCCACGATCTATGCCATGACCGGCGGCCTGCTGCTGCAATGGCTGCTGGACTACAACTTCAGCGTCGCCGTCTGGGTGGGCTACATCGCGCTCTTCGGCATCGCAGTCGAAACCGGCGTCGTCATGGTCGTCTATCTCCATGAAGCGCTGGAGCGACAGGCTTGCCATGGGAAGCGTTCAGACGAAGCGGACATCGAGGCGGCCGCCATCGAAGGGGCGGTACAGCGCCTGCGTCCCAAGCTGATGACCGTCGTTGCCGTCCTCGCCAGCCTTGTTCCGATCCTTTGGGAATCCGGCATCGGCTCCGATGTGATGAAGCCGATTGCCGCGCCCATCGTCGGCGGCATGATCACTTCCACCATTCACGTCCTGATTCTGGTGCCCGTCTTCTTCGTGATGATGAAGGAGCGCGCGCTACGAACCGGTAAGCTACAAGCTAGTCCTGTGACTGCCTGAAACTCAAACCAACCTGAAGGAGATTTTCCAACAGGTCCGTTTGGATTTTAAGCAGGATGATCATGCCGGCAAGGTGTTGAAGCCATGAGTAACCGTGGTTCAATCAGCCGAGCCGGCCAAATCCCGGTCGCGCACACCAACCAGGTAGAGCAGGCTATCCAACCCTAGAAACGATACGGCGTGGCTGGCGGTTTGCCGTACCAGCGGCTTGGCCCGGAAAGCGATGCCCATGCCGGCGATGCCAAGCATGGGAAGATCGTTAGCGCCATCCCCTACCGCGACTACCTGGTCGAGCGAGATATTTTCCTGCCGGGCAATCTGCCGCAGCAACTCGGCCTTGCGTGCGCCGTCGACGATCGGCGTCCGCACCTCTCCGCTCACCACTCCATCCACGATATCGAGATCGTTGGCAAAGACATAGTCGATCCCCAAACGCCTCTGCAGATGCTGAGCGAAAAAATTAAATCCGCCGGAGAGGATCGCCGTTTTGTAGCCCAGCATCTTGAGCGTGCCGATCAACTGCTCGGCCCCTTCCACCAAAGGAATGGTATCCAGCAGCTCGCGAACCCTTATCTCTTTGAGCCCGCGCAGCAGCGCCACCCGGCGCCGGAAGCTCTCCTGGAATTCCATTTCTCCACGCATGGCAGATTCGGTGACCTTCACCACCTCGCCGGCTACGCCAGCCAATTTTGCCAGCTCGTCAATGACCTCACCTTCAATCAGCGTGGAATCCATGTCGAAGGCAAAAAGCCGCCGGTTGCGGCGGAAGATGCTCTCCCGCTGGAAGGCGATGTCGATTTTCAGATCATGAGCCGTGGCAAGAAACGCCGCGCGCATCGACGCCTCAGAAGAGGAATTGCCGTTCACCGTAAACTCGACACAGGCATTCGCGTCGGGAGTGTGCACTGCCAGAGACAAACGTCCGGAGAGCCGCTCAATGCGGTCCACGTTCAAGCCGTGCTCCGCAATGATGGCGCTCACCCGGGCGAGATGGTTCGCGGTAATCGCCCGGCCAAGGATGGTGACGATAAATTGATCCTTGCCCTGCGACGAGATCCAGTCATCCAGGTCCGCCTTTGCGATCGGCGTGAAATCAACTTGCAGTCGCAGTTCTGTCGACTTTGCCATCAAGGCGTCTTGCAAGCCTCGAAAACTCTCACCTCGCGGGATCTCGACCAGCAGGCCAAGAGAGAGCGTTTCATGGACGACCGCCTGTCCGATATCCAGCACGCAGGCGTCATACCTGGCTAGAATTGCAGTCAACTCTGCAGTAAGCCCCGGCCGGTCCCGGCCGGAGAAGTGAATCAGGATGGTCTCGTTCATCGATAAGAGAGGTTTCTCTCTTAGATTAACAGGCGCATTCTCCGGCATTTTCTGGTCCTGTCGAGATTGGTGGCGTTGGCGAACTTCATGCGGCTTTCCTTACTGAAAGCCGCATACGTGGCCATTGATTAGTGCTGCGTAGTAGGAAATCCGGAGTTCGCTCCTAATGAACAAAGTTTAAATGGTTGGCGAACCTTAGCATTTGGTTACGGGGATGTGGGGCACCCGTCATTTGCGTGCGGGAAAGGCGCACCGCAGGTCCCTCGGCTACGCTCGGGATGACAAAGGGGAGGGTAGCGCTCACCTCAGCAGTCGTTATAGGGGATGGACAGAGCCGCAGGTTATCCGCGATTTTTCATCTCCTTGGTGGGCCAAAGGCCCATGGCTCCTCCGGTCCCAAGGCAAGCCCCACGGCAAGCCGGGGCGGGGCGGAATGACAAACTTTTCTAGCGCAGAAATGTGCGAACTATGCGAACTAAGTCTCCGCGACGCCCTTTGTTTTACGAAGATGATCAAGATGATCAAGCAATTAATGTGATCATCTTGCCCGGTGGGGGATTGGGGATTTGTGGGGAATGAGCGCGGTATGCGCGCTCATTCCCGGAGATGCCGTCCTGGGGGATGATTTTCTCGAACAAAAGTGCGCTATAAGCGCCATAAGCGCTATAAGTCTCCTTCTCGTGTGCCGGCGTCCCGATCTTTTTGCCGATCGGGACACTTCTGCCCCGGAATTTCGCCAGGCAGTCGTTGCCTCGCTTACGGGGGTGTCCGGTGCGGTGTTTTCCAAGTTGTCAAAACTGCTCAATCAAGAGGACGCACTGGGCGCACCCTGCTTACTCTCCGCAGGCGCCCTCGCGGGGCGGGGGAATACTGCGGACATGCGTGATCCGTCGCCAGAAGCCAGCCAACCGGTCTGCGGCTTGTCCGTTGGACTCTGGGCGGCTGCGGAGGCGGTGATCAATAAGCTTGCGGCAGCTATAAACATTATCTTCATGCGAATCCCCTTAAGTAGTTGTGGCGAGATGCGCTCCGGCTAACCTTTGCGGCCGTCGTGCACCTTCAGGGTTTCGTCCAGCCAGTCGAAAACGACCTGGTCTTTGTAAGAGAGCTCGCCGGATTGACAATGATTCTCGGCCCCATCTTCGACCCCGAATCGGACAATCTTCTTCGGAACCTGCAAGGCATCGTAGATTTGCTGCGGCTGGCCAAGGAAAAACATGTCCGCATCGCCTTGCAGAACGAGGCAAGGACACTGAATCTGTCCGGCGATGCCCTCCATTGTGTACTGCTTGGTTTTCGTCACGAAATCGATAAAACTCGAAACCCCGAAAGCCCAGACTCCATTTGTCACGAGCCAGCGCAGTGCCGTGTTGTTCTGCATGAGCTTGTAGACGATCTCCTCGAAGGTTACTGAATCGCCCGAGTCCAGAGCGGCAATAGCTTCCTTCGGTACGAGGCCCCGAATGGCTCGATAGAAGTCATACACGCCGTCGTAGAAGACAGCTGCGCGAAATCTATGCTCGAACGCTACAGTGCGAGCGCACCAAAAGCCGCCCAGACTCATGCCCTGGAGTGCGAGATTATCGCCGTCCACATCCGGCCGGGTCAGGACGTAGTCGACGGCGGGGGTGACTACTTTCTCCCAGTCGTACCGGAATGGAAGCTTCTGTTCGCGTAGAGGAGCTCCCTGCCCAGGGCCGTCGAAAGTCAGACAGTTATAGCCGCGCCGTACGGCTCCGGCGGCACCCATGTAGAAAAGCTCCTCGACACTCGAGTCATATCCGCCAAAGAAGATAAGTGTGGGGCGCGGCTTGCCAGAATTGTCGACCTTGTAGAAATATCCGGGTAACGTGGTCCCTTCATAGGGAATTTGCACCGGTTCCCAGGTTGGACCGGTCAGCCTCGCCGCTTCCGCATACGCCTTCTGCGATGCCCTGGACGTTGAGAGGATGCGTGGGTCCCCAGGATTGCCATGGAGATAGAACTCGGCTGTCCGAAAGTAGGTGGAGGCACGCAAGTAGGCTTCGCGAGCGCTTACCATGTGGCCCGCGGCCAAACTGGCATCGGCCCGTGACAGAATTCGACGCCCCAACTTGTCCCACTCTGTGAACCAGCTCTCCTCGTCACCTTCCTTGATCAGTCCTGCGGTGGCAATCATTTCGCCCAAATCTGAGCCGCCGTAAAACATGAAGCCAAGATTGCGAACGAACTCAAATGCAAAAGATCCATCGTTTGGAAATGCGACCTTCATCTATCCCTCCGGTTTGTACTCGGTCTGCCAAAATCTTCCACGACTTGGCACGTACCGTTTTCTTTCTCATTCGACAGTTGCGTTCGCTCTGTGTTCCGATGAACAAGATGCGACGTCGAAGCTGCTTCTAAACGGGGCCCGACTCAACTCGCCGGCGACCCGACTCTGAAGGCTTAGGGTGTGATCGAGTCCGATTCGCCCGCTGCCCAACGTCAAACCGGAAATGCTTGAACTTCGATTTCCGAGGAGGAGATGACTCTCCCTCCTCGTTTCACGATAAGAATTAAACTCATAACCGTCCAATAGCCGTTAATGCCTTTC
>CAVZJL010000047.1:0-23520 GCA_963775365.1 uncultured Acidobacteriaceae bacterium
CGAAGGCGTTACCGAGAATGACCAGTTGGACCAGCGGAAGCGCCATCGACATGATCATCAATGTCGGTGAGCGGAAAAACTCCCGCATCTCTCGTTCACGATTGCCATCATTCTTTTCATGGTTGCGCCCCTGGGCGCGGCGGCATAACGAAGCCCAGCGCCTTGACCTGTTCGTCACGAAGCGCACGCCCCGTGTAGTGCACAAAGACGTCATCGAGCGTGGTGTTCTGGACGGTCAATGACTTGATGCTTTCGCCATATCTGTTCACCATCTCCACTAACTGGGTGGTGGTGAGCGAGCCGTTGGAGGTGAGCAGCCTATACATGCCTGCGCTCTTGGACTCCAAAGCAGTCACGCCTGCCAACTGCTCCAGCCGCTCCGACCATTGCGGAGATTCGTGGGAAAAATGCACTTCCACCACGTTGTCCCCGGGAACACTTTCTTTGAGCGCCATAGGGGTATCGAGCGCTACCAGCTTTCCGTGGTCGACGATGGCGATGCGATCGCACAGGCGATCGGCTTCGTCCATATAGTGCGTGGTGATCAGCATGGTGAGATTGCGGGTGTTCTTGAGATGGTTGAGCATTTCCCACACGGCCACGCGGGAGACCGGATCGAGCCCGGTAGTCGGTTCGTCGAGAAAGAAGATGCGCGGATTGTGGACCAGGCCGCGGGCAATCTCCAGGCGACGCCGCATGCCGCCGGAGAGCGTCTTGGTCTGCGCATTCCGCCACTTGAGCAGATCGACTGCTTTCAGCAGATCGTTGATATTGCGCTCGCGCTCCTCTTTGGGAACCTCATAGAGCTTCGCATAGATGGAAAGATTTTCTTCGACGGTGAAATCGAGATCGCTGGTAAGCGCCTGGGGAATGACGCCGATGGCGCGCCTGACCGCATCGGGCTCGCGCGAAACATCGTGACCGGCAATGATCGCCTTCCCACTGGTGACCGGCAGCAGGGTCGTCATCATGCGGATGAGCGTGCTTTTGCCGGCGCCGTTTGGCCCCAGCAGGCCGAAGATCTCACCTTCGGCGACCTCGAAGGTGATGCCGGCGACAGCCTCGAAATCGCCATAGCGCTTGACGATGTTGTCGACAACGATCGCCGGCTGTGGTTTGCCGTCACTCATCGCGTCACCAGCTTGTCCTTTGGGATATAGACTTCGGCAAGCATCCCAGGCACATATCGCATGCCAGGGTTGTCGATCAGGAGTTTCAAGCGGATGGTCTCAATGTCCCGTTTACGGCGGCTCACGTCGCGTTGCGTGGCAAAGTCCGCTTCTGCGGATTTCGCGATCACTTTGCCTTGCATCGTGGCGCCGCTCGGCATCACGACCCGCAGGCTATCCCCGAGCTGCACGGAGTCGGCCTCGGTCTCGGGAAGGGGCGCATAGACCCACGTCTGGGTCAAATCCGTGATGGTTACAATCGGCGTTCCAGCCGCAACCACCTCGCCTTGCCGCGCCGCTCTCACGTTGACCTTGCCGGAGATCGGCGACAGCACGCGCGCATATCCCAGTTGGACCTGCGCCTGATCCAGCAGGGCTCTGGGCATTCTCCATATCACCACGCGTCGCCGACACCGTCTTGGCGGCGCCTGGGCTTGAATGGTGTTGGCTACCGCGACCTTCAGAGATGCTTGCGCAGCCGCGACATTCGCCTTGGCGGAGTCGACCGCTGCCTGTGCCGCGTGCAGCGCCGTGGTCGCTTCATCGCGCGATTGGTAGCTCATGATTCCTTGCGCCGCCAACGCGACCGTACGCGACGTATCGGCATTCTGATGCTCATACTGCGCCTGGGCCTGGACCAGGGCGGCCTGCGCACTGCGCAGTTGCGCTTCAGCATTGGTCACCTGGCTTGAGGTACCACCTTGCGTCTGACGCTCGGTGTCGCTTGCTCCCTGCAACTTGAATCGTTGACTGGCCGCGGTCGCCTCGGCAGCCTGCCGGGCCGCCTCCAGATCATCACTCTGAATGGTGGCGATCAGTTGCCCGGCATGCACGTCGTCGCCTTCATCGACAGTAAGGGTCTGGATCCTGCCCGGAATTCGTGAGCTGACGATCACTTCATTGGCATCTACCATGCCGATGAGCTGCAGATCGCTCGAGCGCTGGGCGGTGAAGAAATACCAGCAGAGCGCGATGACCAGCAGAACTCCGAGCAGGATAAAGATCCGGTTGCGTGCATTCATAAACACTTTCTCCAAACTCGAGCGTTCTTGACCTTGGGCATGGGCATATCGGCAAGAACGCGCTTGGCCAGCTTCGCTCCGTGAACACGGTCAACAAAAAGCGCGTTGCCAAGAAATTGCACTGCGGCCTTGCGGCGGCATTCGATCGCGGTTGTTTCCAGTGGATCGAAAGGCAGCGTCAGACGCACCATGGGCGCACTGAGGAAATAAAAGACATTTGCGCCCAGCGCGGAATACACCACCTGCAGCCAATCCACCGGGCACAGTTCCCCGGTCTCGATCCCCTCGTGGACAGCCTCCTGCAGCTTTTCCATCAGGGGTTTAAAGACATGCTTCGCCAGGAGTGGCACTGATTCGCTCTGGCCGCGCCGCAAGCGGACCATCTCCTGCTGCATCAGGCTTTGGAATTCGCGTTGGGTGAGAATCCGGTCGAAGTGATTCAGCGCCGTTCGCAGCAAGCGGTCGCCCGCGCTGCGTGCGGGGTCCAGAGCGGCGAGAGCGCGCTCCACGACCGCGGCCGGAGACCTCTTCGAGCGCTGCTGCGTAGAGGCCGCTCTTGCTCTTGAAGTAGTAGTAGAGGAGAGCCTTATTGACTTTGGCCGATTCGGCGATGGCATCGGTGCGCGCGCCCGCCAGGCCGTGCTCACTGAACTCGCGAATGGCTGCGCGCAGGATGTTTTTTCGCGTGCGATCGGCGCGATTCAAATTGGAAGCTTTGCTCTGCATTGATTAACCAGTTAGTTAAAGTATAGCAGCCCGGAGGGCCGCAAATGCGGGGCAGGCGTCGTTGTGAGAAACACAACTGCGACCGGCACCGCCGGCGACGCGCGGCCTACCTTATTGCTTCTTCGTTTGGAGGAATTCATTGATTGCTTGGAACGGGGTAGGGCTAGGGGATCCTTGTCGGCATTTGCGTGCGACCCGGGGAAACTGCAGGTCTCTCCACTGCGCTACCCCGGATTTCCTGTGCAGCTTGGTGACTTCGGGAAACTTCGTGCGGCTTTTAGGAAAGCCGCATGCGTCACCTCGGGTGGTCCCGCGATGCAGGAAATCCGGGTCCGCTCCAGTTGATGACAAAGTTGAGGGCGGTGGCACACCTTGACATGAGTGGAGGTGGATGGACAGATTCAAGAAAAGTTAAGCTCCGAGCTTCACCTTTTCTTAGCTGGGGTTATGGCCGCTGGCTTTCGCCGGGACTTGGGTACTTTACCGATGCGAGGATCCCTGGCGAGGATCAGTCACAAGCACGCAGCGCTGCTTGCTCGAAATCCGCAGCGTCGGCGGGAAGAACCTGCCAACCGGTAATTCCCTTCCCAAATAACTGAATGGATCGCATACTTGGGAACTCACGAGCCAGGCTCTCGTGGTGCTCCTCCGTGGTGGCGAGCCACACACCGTTGTCCGCCGCAGGGTCGCGCCGGTCGCGGAGAATGAGCACAATCTTGTCTCCCAAATAGACGGCCAGGCAGCCGAACATGGTGCGGGTTTCGGTTGGGAGGTCAGCGAGGGCATCCAGCACAAACTCATAAGGAACGGCCTTGCGCTGTTTCACCGGGAAAATCCTGTCGTCCGGCGGCAGAAAGGCGTGATTGGGACGAGGTTTTCGCATCGCACCCATTTTCAGGTGGATCCTTCAAACACGCAACATGGATTCACGCTCGTCGCGATCCGCATATACTCCTTGCACATATAGCCACACCGCATATAGTATCGCGGCATGGCCGATGAACGCGTCACGTCTCTTCTTCCGCTGCAACCGACTACCTTTCATATTCTTCTGTCGCTGACCGATGAAGACCGGCATGGCTACGCGATCATTCTCGAAGTATCCCGGCGCACCCAGGGAGAACTGAAGCTGAGTGCAGGCACACTCTACCGTTCTATTCAGCGGATGCTTGAATCCGGCCTGATTATGGAGACCCGGAACAGGCCTGCGCCCGAGATGGACGATGAACGCCGCAGATACTACCGCATAACTCCGTTGGGAAAAGCGGTAGCAGAGGCGGAAGCGGGACGCCTGCGCGATTTACTCAAAATGGCGCGCTTGTGCGGAGTCGCACCCAGGACAACCTAATGAACTTCTATCGATTGCTTCTCCATCTTTATCCCTCCTCGTTCCGGGCGGAATACGGCGACGAGATGAGCTCCATCTTCGCCCTGGAGCTTGACCGTAGCCGCGGAATGGCGGCGAGATGTGGGCTCTGGCTTTCTGCAATTGCCGAGATCGTCTTCAACGCGGCCATGGTGCATTGGGAAATCGCCCGGCGGGACCTGTTCCATTCCGCGCGCTCACTGCTTGGCTCCCCTGGCTTCACCCTGACGGCGGTTCTACTGGTCACCATCGGCATCGGCGCCAATGTTGCCGTCTTTACTCTGGCGAATTTTGTGTTGGTAAGGCCACTGCCCTTTCCTGAGCCGGAACGGCTGATGAAAGTTTGGGAAAGGCACGCGGGCTACTCCAGGATGGAACTTTCCCCAGCCAACTATCGCGACGTGATCGCCTCCAGCACTTCGTTCACCGCTCTGGCAGCTTACAACGGCAACTCGATGAGCCTGGTTGGTCAGGGCGAGCCGCAAAGAATCGAAGGCGCCTCGGTAACTGGGAATCTCTTTTCCACCTTGGGCAGGCCGGCGCTGATTGGCCGCTACTTCAACGAGAAGGACGACCAGGCGGGAGCCCCCGGCACAGTGGTATTGAGCTATGCACTCTGGCAGACAGCCTTCGGAGGCGATCCAAACATAGTCGGAAAGCCGGTTTCGCTCGACAATCAGCCCTACACGGTCATTGGGGTAATGCCACACGATTTCCGTTTTCCCGCGCGCGAGACACAATTCTGGACGACTTTTCGATTCAAGGAAGAGAATTACCAGGACCGCAATGACAACCTTTTGGAGGGAATCGGCCGGCTCAAGCCGGGTGTATCGCTCGCCCAGGCGCAAGGCGAACTGTCACTGATCGCCGCCCGGCTACGCCGTCAATATCCAAAAGAGAACGAAGATGTCGACTTCTCCGTGATCGCGTTGCGCGATGAGCTCACCACTGAATCCCGGCTTCTGCTCCAGGGCTTGTGTGGAGCGGCACTGTGTGTGCTGGTCATCGCCTGCGCCAACCTGGCAAATCTTCTGCTGGCGCGCTCGCTGGCCCGGCAAAGAGAACTCTCGATTCGGTTGTCGTTGGGCGCCAGCCGCCGTAATCTTCTACGCCAACTTCTTACCGAGAGCCTTCTTCTCGGACTGGCTGGGGGCGCCAGCGCAACCGCGGTCGCCATAGCAGCGTTGCCGCTGCTCTCACGATTGGTACCCAACGCACTTCCTATTCAGCAGGTACCTACCGTGGACGCCCAGACGTTACTCTTTGCCCTGGGGCTGACGCTGATTACCGATCATTGCCTTCGGCGTCGTCTCCCGCCCTGCAGGCTTGCAGGGATGCGGGCTTGAGCGGGCTTCGCGTGGGCGTGCGTACTGGAGGAACGGGCAATCACCCGGCACGATCTGCGCTGGTGATTGCGGAACTCGGAGCATCCGTTGTGCTGCTGGTTTTGTCCGGATTGTTGATTCGCGCGTTGTGGAAGGTGCAATCCGTAGACCCTGGCTTCAAAACCAGCGGCATACTGTCGCTGCGCACCGAGTTGCCATTCCCCAAATACAACAAGACCAGCACTCGCGAACAGTTCTATGGCAAAGTGATGGCCGATGTACGTGGCCTGCCAGGCGTGACCGACGCCGCCTACATCACTAATCTTCCCATGACGTGGGGCGGGGGCATTTGGCCGGTCCTGGTGGACGGTCGCAGCCAGATTCGCACCGAAGGCAATTCGGCCAGCATGCGTTTTGTTACCCCCGGATTATTTTCCACCCTGGGTATTCCTATTAAGTCGGGACGCGCCGTCAGCGAATCGGACACGGTGGATCGACCTTGGGTCGCCGTGGTGAGTGAGTCCTTCGTACGGCGATACTGGCCGAATGAACAGCCGATCGGACGACACTTTAATTTTGCCTGGCACGATCACGAGGTGATCGGGGTTGTTGGGGACATCCGCGCGCGGGGACTGGAGAGGACAAGCGAACCCCAGGTGTATCTCAGCTCGAAACAGGATGTCGACGATGGGTTCACTTATTACGCGCCTAAAGATCTGGTGATTCAATCGACGCAGCCGCTAGAGCATCTGCTGCCGGCGATCCGGGAGATCATTCACAAGGCTGATCCGGAGCAGCCGATCTCAAACATACGAACCATGGAGGAGGTCCTCGCCGGAGAAACCGAATCGCGCACCATCCAGATGCGGGTATTGATTGTCTTTACCGGGGTGGCGATCGTGCTGGCCGGCCTGGGCTTATACGGGCTGCTCGCATTCATGGTCTCGATGCGGCAGCAGGAATTTGGCATCCGGCTGGCCTTAGGCGCCGGCCCGGGCGATCTCTTCAGGATGGTATTGCTGCAAGGCTTCAAACTGGCGGTGGCTGGCTTGCTGCCGGGGCTGGTATTTGCCTACATCGCGGGCAGGCTGCTGGAGAGCCTGCTTGCAGGCGTGCGGCCAGCTGACGCGCTTACATTTTCAACTGCGGCAGCACTGTGTCTCATCACCACGCTGTTGGGAACATTGTTCCCGGCGCTTCGTGCTGTTCGCGCTGATCCTACTGCGGTGATGCGGGCAGAGTAGGGGGCGGGCACCTTATGTTTACCTGCCCCTCGCGGTGGCCTAGAATGAAGGAATGGTGAATTTTGGGTTCCAAGGCCGCCGATGACTTTTCCTGAGCATGAGCTCCATTTTTTCCAGAAGTTTGGACTGACCGGGCGGCTGATCGAACGCTGCCTGGGCGAGGCGCTTTCAGCCGGCGGAGATTTTGCGGATCTCTATTTTGAGTCCGTCACCTCGACCGCCATCTCGGTGGATGAGTCGCTGGTCAAATCCGCCAGCCAGGGCGTGAGCGCAGGCTGTGGTATTCGCGTTGTCTCCGGAGACCGCACAGGCTATGCCTACACCGATGACCTCTCCGCTGAACGGCTCATGCGCGCCGCGCGCACGGCGGCCCTGATCGCCGATGGACCTTCCAAGCAGAGCGTCGCCGGGTTTCGGGAGACGCCAAAGACAAGCCTCTACCCTATTTCCGCCGCCGACACCGATCCTGGTGTCGCCCCCAAACTGGAACTGGTTATGCGCGCCGATCGCGCGGCCCGCGCATATGACCCGCGCATCGTGCAGGTGCGCGCCGGCTACAACGACGAACTGCGCCATATTCTTATCGCCGCCTCCGATGGCACCTTCGCCAGCGACACCCAGCCGCTTGCCCGCTTCAATTGCTACGTCATCGCGCGCGATGGATCGAAGAACTCCAAAGGCGGGTCTGGTGGTGGTGGAAGAGTTGAACTGAGCTTCTTTGAGGGCGATAAGTCTCCCGAGCACTTCGCCAACGGAAGCGGCCCGCCAGGCCATCCTGCAACTGAACGCCGTTGCTGCTCCGGCAGGCGACATGGAAGTGGTTCTGGGCCCCGGCTGGCCCGGCGTTCTCTTGCACGAAGCCGTGGGCCATGGGCTGGAAGCGGACTTCAACCGCAAGAAGACTTCAGCCTTTGCCGGACTGATCGGGCAGCAGGTCGCCAGTTCCAAGGTGACCGTGGTGGACAACGGTACGATGCCGTCGCGCCGCGGGTCTTTGAATGTGGATGATGAGGGCTCGCCGACCCAGGAGACCGTGCTCATTGAAAATGGCATCCTCAAGGGTTACCTCAGCGACAAGCTTTCCGCGCGCCTGATGGGCATGGCCGACACGGGCAACGGGCGCCGCGAAAGCTACCAGCACATCCCTATGCCGCGCATGACCAATACCTATATGCTCTCCGGCGAAGACAGCCCGGAGGATATCCTGCGCAGCGTGAAGCGAGGGCTCTACGCGGTGAACTTCGGCGGCGGCCAGGTGGATATCACCAGCGGCAAGTTTGTCTTCTCCGCGTCGGAAGCCTACCTGATCGAGGACGGAAAAATAACCGCTCCGGTGCGCGATGCCACCCTCATCGGTAACGGCCCGGAAGCACTCAAATACGTATCTATGGTAGGTAACGATCTTGCCCTCGACGAAGGCATCGGGACCTGCGGCAAAGACGGGCAGAGCGTTCCGGTTGGCGTCGGCATGCCAACTATCAAGCTGGACCGCATGACCGTGGGCGGCACAGGCCGATAATGTCGACAGCCACCCCCATCCCCGCGACCGCAAGCAAAACGGAACTGCAACAACTGGCGGCCGATGTGGTCCAGCGCGCGCTGCGCACCGGAGCCACCGAAGCCGAAGTAGTGATCCGTGAAGGTGACGAATTCTCCACCCTGGTGCGCCTGGGGCAAGTGGAGACTCTGAAAGAGTCTGGCGCGCGGGGCATCGGTCTGCGCGTCTTTATGGGCCCGAGCGGGGCTTATCGCACGGCTAACACCTCCACCAGCGACTTCTCCGAAGCGGGACTGGCCCACATGATCTCGGGCGCCATCGATCTGGCCAAGGTCACCTCCGAGGATCCATTTGCGGGACTACCGGAAGCGAGCGCAATGGGCCAGCTATCGGGGGATCTCCATCTTTACTACGAAGACGTCTATGGTCTGCCCGCGGCGCAGCGCATCGAGTATGCACGGCGCGCCGAGGCCGCGGCGCTTTCCGCCGATCCCCGGCTCAAAAAGAGTGACGGAGGCAGCTTTGACGCGGCGACGGGACACAAGGTGATGGCCAATTCGCGCGGCTTTGTGGGTGAGTATCGGCGTTCCTATTGCTCGCTTTCCGCTATGCCTATCGCGGAGACCGAGAAGGGTGGGATGCAGCGGGACTATTGGTACTCCAGCGCGCGTACGCTTGCCAGGCTCGAATCTCCTGAAAGTATTGGAGCGGAAGCGGCCCGGCGCACGCTGCGTCGCCTGGACGCACGCCGCGTCCCCACCCAACGGGTGCCCATTGTCTTTGCTCCGGAGATTGCCCGTTCTCTGGTCGGCAACATCTTTGAAGCCGCTAATGGAGACAGCATTTATCGTGGAGCGTCCTTCTGGGCCAATCAACTGGGCCAGCAAGTCGCCAGCTCTAACGTAACTGTCATTGATGATGGCACGCTGCCCGGCCTCTTTGGAACCTCGCCATTTGATGGGGAGGGCCTGCCCACTCGACGAACAGTCATCGTGGAAAATGGCATCCTGAAGAATTACTTGTTGAACACCTACACCGCGCGCAAGCTCAATATGCAAAGCACCGGGAATGCAGCCCGCGGGCTGGCGGGCACTCCCGGCATCGGCGGGGGCAACCTCTTTCTTCAGAAGGGCACGATTGCGCCGCAACAGCTGCTCGCCGAGATCAAGGTAGGCTTCTATGTCACGGAGCTAATGGGATTCGGCGTCAACATGGTGACCGGCGATTACTCCCGTGGCGCTGCTGGTCTTTGGATTGAAAACGGAGAGCTGACCTTCGCCGTGGAGGAAGTCACCATCGCCGGCAATCTGAAGGAGATGCTGAACAACGTCACAGCCATCGCCGACGACCTGGAATTTCGCGGGTCGGTTACCTCACCCACCCTGCGCATCGACGGAATGACCATCGCCGGGGAATAATCATCTCGTCGGGCGAAGACCGCCCGGCGAATGAGTCTTCCGGGGGCTTATGAGAGCCGGTCTAGCCAACTCCATCCGCTTCGATCCGGCTGATCCCCGCTCCAGCCTGGGCGGCCTCCCTGAAACTCCAGCGGTGTTCGCGCTGTGTGCAGCGGATCCGGCAGCCGAGCCTTACCTGAGCAAGACACCCAACCTGCGCCGGCGCCTAATGCGCTTTCTGCGCGGACCCCAAACCACCGAGGGGCAAAGTGAACCGCCGCGCACCAAGCGTCTACAACTAGCGCACCTGGTCGACAGTATTGAGTTCACCGTCACCGGCTCCGAGTTCGAGTCCTCTTTGTGCCTTTACCAGGCTTCTCTGCGCGCCTTTGGGGACCGGGCGAAAAAGCGCCTCCGCCTTCGTCCTCCGACCTTTTTGCGAATGTCGGTCGACAACCCCTACCCGCGGGTTTACGCGACGGCCAAGATCAGCAAGACTGCGGCCAACGCTCTTTTCGGTCCATTTCCCTCCCGCGCAGCAGCCGAGCGGTACGCGGATGAGATGCTGAACCTGTTTCTGTTGCGCCGCTGCACCGAAGACCTCAACCCCGATCCAGCCTTTCCCGGCTGTGTGTATTCCGAGATGAAGATGTGCCTTGCTCCCTGCTACAAGGGGTGCTCCGACGAGCGTTATGGGCAGGAGTCGGCGGATGTGTTTGCGTTTCTCTCTACCCGCGGAGCCTCCATGCTCGCCCAGTTGGAGGCGGAGCGCAATGCCGCCTCGGAGGCGATGGAGTTTGAACGGGCGGCGACCATCCATCAGCGGATGCAGAAGGTGCAGACCGTAACCCATTTGGCAAGCGAGGCCGTTCGTCCCCTGGCACAGCTCTCCGGCATTCTGGTGCAGCCCTCGGCTGAGCTTGACCAGATCGCGCTTTTCGCCCTGCGCCGCGGAGTGTGGAGTGGGCCGGCACTGTATTCCATCGTTGGTATGCGGCTGGCGAATGAGCGCTCGGGGTCCAGTTCCCTGTTTGCTCATCCTTTCGCGCTGGAGCCTGTTCCGTTAGAGGGTGCGCCGGTGGTTGCCGCGAAAGATCTACTGGAAGCGCGGCTCGAGGAGGCGTTGTCGATGCTTGCTCAGACTGCTCCGAAGTCGCTGTCTTCACAGACCTTATCGGACCATGTAGCGCTGTTCGCGCAGTGGTTTTACCGGCCTTCGGCGCGGTCTACGGGGGAAATGATTTTTGCTGGAGCGGATGGTGAGGTGGCTCGCAAGCCCTTGTTGCGGGCGATCTCCCGGGTTGCGGCTAAAGCTAATAGCGCCAACCCGGCAGAGCTGGCCAAGCCGCCGATCCAGTGGCACGCTTAGGGTGGGCGGAAGGTCGCTCCACATTGTCGGAAGCATTTCCACGAAAGGTCCGCTGAACTGCGGGTCCCTCGTCTTCGCTCGGGAGGACAAGGAGGAGGGGGACGCTTCCATGAGGAATCAGCTCGTGGATGAAAGTGCTTAGGTCCTTCCACTAAGATTCGTCCGCTCCTGCGGCACGCCGCGGCAGGCGGGATGACAATTCATTTCCCAGATTGTCAGGGGTTTATGTAGACCAGTTGCGGGGCGAGAGATGAAAGTGGAACTCCTGCTACACTGAGGGCATCTGAGGGGTAATCATGGTTGAATTGGTGCCATCCATCCTCTCTGCCGATTTCTCGAAGCTGGCCTTGGAAATTCAGGCCGCCGAGCGCGGTGGCGGCTCTGTTATCCATATCGATATCATGGACGGCCATTTTGTCCCCAACCTCACTATGGGGCCTCCAGTGGTCAAATCTCTGCGTAAGGTCACTAACCTGCCGCTCGATTGTCACCTGATGATCGACAATGCCACCGAATTCATCGCCGACTTCGCCGAGGCCGGCGCCGATTGGATCACCGTGCACTACGAGGCCTGCCGTCACCTCCACCGCACGCTGGAGTTAATCGCGCAGCACGAGATGGAACCCTCCGTGGCGATCAATCCGGCGACCCGAGTCGATTTACTGCTCGAAATCCTGCCAATGGTTCACCATGTGCTCGTAATGACCGTAAATCCGGGCTTTGGTGGCCAGAAATTCATCCCCTTCACCCTGGACAAGATCAGACGCCTGGTCGAACTGCGGACCGATCTTGACCTCAAGTTCAGAATCGAAGTCGATGGGGGCATTGCTCACGAAACCATCGCATCCGTAGTCGAAGCGGGTGCCGACCTGCTGGTGGCGGGAAGCGCCGTTTTCGACTCCGGACACCCCGAAAAAGAGGCGCGGATGCTGCTGAACCTGGCGCTGGAGGCCGAACAGCGCCGCCAGGGGCAAAATTTCCATTCCGCACGGGCTGCAGCCATTTAACATTAGGTAATACGAACTGGCGGTGGCAGGGCACCATTGCTGGTTGGACGTCGGCTCCCTACTCGAGCATCTGCCCATGAGGTGCTATGCAGCGTTTCCTATTCCGGTTGTTCACTCTGTGTCTGCTCTGCGCGCTCCCCGCGCCCGCTCAGTTCGGCATCTTCAAACCTTCCAAACCGGCAACCAAACCGTCGCCAGACGACCCGCTCGCCGGCCGCGCTTCGAAGCAGCCGGATAAGGAACTCTTCGACAAGGCCCTGGTGGCCATGAAGAAGGGCAAATTTGACGTCGCCCGCCTGGACCTGCAGACGCTGTTGAATACGTACCCGGAATCCGAGTATCAAATGCGCGCCAAGCTGTTGGTTGGCGACAGCTGGTTCAAGGAGGGGGGCACCGCCGCGTTGACCCAGGCGGAAGCTGAGTATAAGGACTTCATCACCTTCTTTCCCAACCAGCCGGAAGCTGCTGAGGCGCAGATGAAGGTCGCCGACATCTACTACATGCAGATGGAGAAACCGGACCGCGACCCCAAGAATGCCGAGCAGGCCGAGCAGGAATACCGCACCATGATCCAGCAGTTCCCCGACTCGACCTTTGTGCCCCGCGCAAAGCAGCGGCTGCGGGAAGTGCAGGAGGTTCTGGCCGAGCGCCAGTACCAGGTCGGAAGCTTCTATGCCTCGCACGAGAACTGGGCAGCGACCATCGCCCGCCTGCAGACAGTTACGGATAGCTACCCGCTTTATAGCCATAGCGACCTGGCGCTGATCGGTCTGGGAGACGCGTATGCGGCCGAAGCCCGTTACGTTCAGGGCCTCGCCCAGATCAATCCCAAGGCCAAACAGGAACTGATGAAGGCCTACGATGACCAGGCTGCGGATGCTTATGCCCGCGTGGTGACGCACTACTCGATGGCTGCTCACGTGGAAGATGCCCGGGAACGCCTGATCGCGCTCAATCGCCCGGTGCCCGATCCTACCAAGGAAGAACTGGCGAATAGCGAAGCCGAAGAGCAGAGCCGTACGGGGATCACCTTTAAAGATCGTGCGCTCTTGCTGGTAAAGCGCGGTCCAGTCACCGTGAATGCTGCGCGTATCGGGGAACCAACGCTGACCGACCCTCCAGCCATCACGGCGCCCGATGTTCACAAGCGGGACACGGCACTGTTTACCGCGGCTCTTAACAATCAGCCCCTGCCCGCCCCTCCTCCGCTTGGGCCTCCGGCAGCCGCAGCAGTAGCCAGCGGAGCTCCTGCCTCACCGGAACCAGCCGCGGGCTCAACTCTGCAATTGGAGAATGTGCCATCCGCTGACAATGGAGCGCCTGCCGGCAGTGGACCGGGTATCGGAGCCAGCATCGTCAGCACTGGCGAAGGCAGCACTGGCGCGGTGCCAGCTCAAACTGGACCACCCACATCTACACCACCTGCGGGAACCCCGGTAGGCCCGCCGGTTACGTCGGACGGCGCGGCCACTGCTGCTGCCGCAGCCGGTGTGGCCGGCGCGCAGAATCAGGGCGGATTAGCAACAGTGGGCCCGACCAACAACCAGCCCCTGCCTCCGGTGGAGAAGCCGGCCGAGGCTCCGGCCCAAACCAACGATGTGAAGAGCGGGAGTACCGCTGCCCAGGTGCAGACCGGCACCGATGCCGGCGCGACCAACGGCAAATCCAAGAAGAAGACGCCAGCGCCCAAGTTTGATCAAAGCGACGAGTCGTCCAGCAAACATAAGAAAAAGAAGGGGCTGGACAAGCTCAACCCGTTTTAAGGCGCTCCTTCGCTCAGGAGCTTGAGGATGCGGAGAAACCTCAGGGGCTAAAGCCCGTAGTATTGTCAGTCGTTTGTGGCCCGACTAAAGTCGTGCCCTGATACAAAACATGAGTTTTCCCGCAACCTGTAAAGCCGTCATCAGCTTGGTCGAGAGTGGCACCACTGAAGCCGTGCCCTTCGTGGATCTAGTTGAGATCGGCACGGTTCAAGCCGTGCCCTTCGTGCCAGCGCTTTTTCCCGCAGCCTTTAGAGCCCGTCTTCACTGGTGTTGAAAGAAAACGCCCATGCCTCGTGACCTGCCCAAAGCCTACGACCCGGCTGCCATCGAAGATCGTTGGGCAGCCTACTGGGTTGAAGAGGATCTCTTTTCCGTGCCTCGCACCGAGGCCACCTCGTCTGCGCCCATCTTCACCATGTTGCTGCCCCCGCCGAATGTCACCGGGCGGCTGCACATGGGGCACATGCTGGAGCACACGGAGATGGACATTCTTACCCGTTGGCGCCGCATGTGTGGGGATCTGGCGCTTTGGCTCCCGGGCACCGATCACGCCGGCATAGCCACGCAGTTGATGGTGGAACGCCAGCTTGCCGAAGAACACAAGACGCGCCAGCAACTGGGCCGCGAAGCTTTTGTCGAACGGGTCTGGCAATGGAAGCAGCATTACGGCGCCGCCATCCTCGACCAAATGCGCCGCTTGGGTACCAGCGTCGACTGGTCGCGCGAGTACTTCACCATGGATGCGCCCCGCTCCGAAGCTGTGCGCGAGGCCTTCGTCCGCCTCTATGAGCAGGGGCTCATTTACCGCGGCGCCTATATCGTGAACTGGTGTCCGCGCTGCCAGACCGCTATCTCCGACATAGAAGTGATCCACGAGGAGCATCAGGGCAAGCTATGGGAGATTCGCTACCCCATCGTGGGCGAACCTGGCTTCGTCACCGTGGCCACCACCCGGCCCGAGACCATGCTGGGCGACGTGGCGGTCGCCGTTCACCCGGACGATGAACGCTATGCTCATCTGCACGGCAAGATGCTGCAACTGCCGCTGACCGGCCGCAAGATTCCTATCGTGACGGATACCTGGGTGAGCCGCGACTTCGGCACCGGCGCGGTTAAGGTGACACCTGCGCACGACCCGAACGATTTTGCCCTGGGACAACGCCAGGGGCTGCCCTCGATCAGCGTCATGGACGAGACAGCGCACATGAATGCCGCCGCCGGCGCGTATGCCGGTCTCGACCGGTACAAGGCTCGGCAGCGTGTCTTGGCAGACCTGGAAACGCAGCAGTTGTTGGCAGGGGTACGTGACCACGTGAATTCTATCGGCAAGTGCGACCGATGCAAGACCGTGGTTGAGCCCTTGCTTTCGACGCAATGGTTTGTCCGGATTCAGCCGCTCGCGGACAAGGCCATTGCCGCTGTAGAGCAAGGCTTCATCCGCTTCACGCCGGAACAATACTCCAAGACGTACTTCGAGTGGATGCGCAACATTCACGACTGGTGTATCTCACGCCAGCTGTGGTGGGGCCATCGTATTCCGGCCTGGCACTGTGCTGCCTGCGGCAAAATTACCGTGGCTCGTACTACACCTGAGGTCTGCGCCCACTGCAAGAGCGATCGCCTCGAGCAGGAGAAGGATGTTCTGGACACCTGGTTTTCCTCCGGGCTCCTGCCCTGCTCGACATTGGGCTGGCCGGAGCACCCGCCGGACCTCGACTCCTTTTACCCGACGCGATTGCTGGTCACGGGTTTCGACATCCTTTTCTTTTGGGTCGCGCGCATGATCATGCTGGGCTGCCACTTCATGCTGGAGGAGCCGCTGGCCGACGGCAGCAAGCGCACCCTGAAGGACGCGGTGCCCTTTCGTGAGGTGTACATCCATGCGCTGGTGCGCGATGCGGACCGGCAGAAGATGTCGAAGACCAAAGGCAACGTACTCGATCCCATCCAGGTGGTGGAACGTTTTGGAACGGATGCGGTGCGCTTCACGTTAGCGGCCATGGCCGCGCCTGGTACAGACATCGCGTTTAGCGAAGAGCGCACCGACGGGTATCGCGCCTTCGCCAACAAGATCTGGAATGCCGCGCGCTTCATCTTCATGCAGATGGAGAGGGCCGCGGAGGCCGGCATCACCATCAACTTACGCGACCTTGCGAAGGGACCGGCCGAAGACGCTAACGCCCCACTTGAAGCCCAATGGATTCTTTCCCGCTTGCATCGCACTGCGGGTGAGATCAACACGGCACTGGGAGAGTATCGCTTCCATGAGGCGGCCAACACGCTCTATAGCTTCTTCTGGGGCGATTTCTGCGACTGGTACCTCGAGGTGGTTAAGCTGCGTCTCGATTTCAGCGGCCCGCCCACCCCGGCGCGCTCCGCGCTGGCCACCCTGCTGCATGTTTTCGAGTCGGCGCTGCGGCTGCTTTCCCCTTTTATGCCCTTTATCACCGAGGAGATCTGGCAGGCGCTCCACGAAAATCGTGTTCCCAACAAGTCGATCGCGCTCACACGCTATCCACAGGCACGGCCAGATCTAATCGATAGCGCAGCCGAGCAACAGATGGAGCGGATGCAGCAGCTGATCGTCGCGGTGCGCGATATGCGACGACAGCTCGGAGTAGAAGAGAAAGCCTCGGTGCCAATCCGCCTCCGGGTGGCGCCTGCCGATCGGGCGGGTATCGAAGAGAACAGTGACATCATCGGCCGCCTGGCTAAGGTCTCGGCGATTGAGTTTGTCGATGTCATGCCAGAAGGCGCGGGGGTGCGCTCCGCTCCGGGATTCGACGTAGCCGTCGTCTATGAGCGTACGATCGATGTTGCGGTGGAGTGCGAGCGCCTGACCAAGGAGCTGGCACGCTTTGAAAAGGAAGAATCCAATGCCGGCCGTCAGCTGGCAAATGAAGGCTTCCTGGCCAAGGCTCCAGCGAGCGTGGTAGAAGGACTGCGGCGCCGAGCCGCGGAGTTGAGTGTGTTGATTCCCAAAACGCGCTCTGCGCTGGAAAGCCTCGACTGCGACAATAAGGCCCAATAAGGAAGGCCAATGGATTGGAAGAGCAGGCGCGTTGAAGCCACCCTGGAACAGGCGCTGGTAGAAGATCGGGCGACCAACGACGTCACCACGGCGATGACCATCGAACCCGGGCTGCGGGCTTCGGGTACTGTCTTCGCCAGGCAGGATTGCGTGGTCTCCGGCCTGGGTTGTATCCCGCGCTTTCTGGAGATCTTCCTCCGGCTCGACAAGAAAGCCTCGAGCCGTTTTGAGGTCATTAATCACCCCGAAATGTTCGACGGTGTGCGGGTCAAGAAGGGCCAGGCGGTGGCCGTGATTCGGAGCAATGCGCGCGTCATCCTGGCCTGCGAACGTGTGATCCTGAACTTGATGCAGCGGATGAGCGGCATCTCTACCCTTACCCGGGAGTACGTGGACGCTGTCGCGGGCACCAAAGCCAAGGTACTGGACACGCGTAAGACAGTTCCCGGCCTGCGCGTGCTGGACAAATACGCTGTCGCTTGCGGCGGCGGCGAAAGCCACAGGCTTGATCTTTCTGACGGCATTCTTATCAAGAGCAATCACATCGGGCTTGGCGGTGGCATCCCCAAGGTTCTGGCCCGCGCTTTTGCGGCACGCACGCCCGGCCAGGCAGTGCAATGCGAGGTTCGCAATCTGACTGAGTTGGAGCAGGCCGTGGAAGGTGGCGCGGAGTCTCTGCTGTTGGACAATATGTCCCCGGGTGAGACCAAGAAGGCCGTCGGCATCGTGCGCGCTCGCGGTCTTACCATTCCGGTCGAAGCGTCGGGCGGCATCATCACGCTGGAAAATATCCGCAAGTACGCGCTTGCCGGAGTGGATTTCGTTTCGATTGGCGCGTTGACGCAATCAGCCGCTGCGGTGGAGCTGAGCATGCGGGTAACGACGGATATTTTTTAGAGGAGCAGTGAACCGCAGGTCCGGCCCCCTCTCTTGATAGTCGCTGCTCTCAGGGCTAAAGAGGGCCCAACACACACCAGGATTTTTCAGTGTTTAATCCCGCTCAAGATGATGCTTTCGATCTGCCGGTGCTCGACGTGGCCCTGGCGCGGACGCCCTTCGCCGGCAAGATTCGCTACTTTCCTTCCATCCATTCCACCAACGTATTAGCCATGCGTGAGGCCGACGAGGGCGCTCAGGAAGGCATGGTTTATCTGGCTGACGAGCAGACTGCGGGACGCGGCCGGGGTGCGCATAGTTGGCACTCCGCTCGTGGAGCGGGCCTCTATGTCAGCGTCCTTCTGCGTCCGAGCGTGGCGCCAGCGGACATCCTTTGGCTTTCGCTGGCTGCAGGCCTCGCGGTGCGTGAGGCAGTGCGCCAGGTTACTTCGCTCGAGGCCGATATCCGCTGGCCCAACGACCTGCTCTTCGGCAGGAAAAAGTTTTGCGGCATTCTGACCGAGCTGAACGCTGAGGTCACGCGCGTGCGCCATGCTGTGGTGGGCATCGGCATCAACGTTCACCAGGAGAGCTTTCCGGAAGAGTTGGCGCTCATCGCCTCCTCGCTGCACAGTGAAACCGGCAGGTCGTGGGCCCGGCAGGATCTGCTGATCGCTTTGCTACAATCGCTGTACCGGGAGGCACAAGCGCTCAGTGCGGACACGGCCCGCGCGGCTTTGAACATCCTCAGCCGCCTGGAAGGTGCTTCTACCTGGATTCGCGGAAGGCGCGTGCACGTAGATGAGGGCCCAGGCTACTCCGGCGTCACCGCGGGCCTGGACGCACGCGGTTTCCTGCAGGTGCGTACAGCCCAAGGGCTTCGCACCGTACACTCCGGTGGCGTCCGGGATGAATGACGGGGACTCTATGCTGCTCACCCTCGACGTAGGCAACACCAATACCGTCCTCGGCCTTTACCGCTTCGCTTCCGACGAGTTGATCACCCACTGGCGCGTCAGCACACTTCGAACCCAGACGGCCGACGAATACGGTGTACTCTTTCTCAACCTTTTCGCGATGCGGAAGGTGGAAGCAGCCGAGGTTTCGGCCATCATCATCTCTTCGGTGGTGCCGCCGCTCGAGTCCACTCTGCGCCAGGTGTGCGAGCGATACTTCAACATAAAGCCCATGTTCGTGGAACCCGGCATCAAGACGGGGATGCCCATCCTGGTCGATAACCCCACCGAGGTGGGCGCCGATCGGCTGGTAAATAGTGTGGCGGCCTTCGCTCGTTACGGTGGCCCCTGCGTGGTGGTTGATTTCGGCACCGCCACCACCTTCGACCTGGTGTCGGCCAAGGGAGAATACATGGGTGGCGCGATTGCTCCGGGTCTCGCGATCTCTGCCGAAGCGCTCTTCGCGCGGGCCGCGCGATTATCCCGGGTGGACATAAAGAAGCCGGCCAAGGTGGTCGGCACCAATACGGTCGCAGCGGTTCAGAGCGGGTTGTACTACGGTTACATCGGCCTGGTAGATGGAATTCTAGAGCGCATTCTGAACGAGACGCGGGTCCCGGATTCGGCGGATCCGAAGATCATTGCCACCGGCGGCCTGGCTCACCTCATCGTCGATGATTCAAGGTTTATTCAAACCGTCGATGACATGCTCACGCTCGACGGGCTGCGGCTGATCTACGAACGCAACCGTGTGGTCAAGGCCAAGCACAGCAGCCACAGCGAAGCTGCCGGAAAGCACGCCTGACGCAGTCGTGCAAAATTACTTTAACTACTTTACTGAGATCGAAGAACACTTCCAGCGACGCCGCGGGTCGCTGCTTCTGCTTTCCACCATCGACTGGGCACTGATCGAAACCTGGCGCGAGGCTGGAATCCCGTTGGCAGCAGTGATCAAAGGCATCGACGCCGCATTCGACAAGTACGAGGCGCGGAAGAACAAGGCCCGCGTGCGGCGGGTGAACGGCCTGGCTTACTGCGCCCAGGAAGTGATCTCTGCAATGGAAGAGATGAAGGAAGCCGCTATAGGAGCGTCTCCTGCCCGGGCACGTTCCGCGGACCAAGCAGCCAACCAGGGCTTCGAACAGGAACGGATCGCAGCCCACCTGGAGGCAGCAGCGGAGCAGCTCCGCGCCGCTGTGCAAGCTGGATCACTCGCCGAGATCGCCGATCGGCTGCAGGCGCTTGCCAGCGAGGTAAGAGGCAAATTGCCGCAACTGGAAGAGCTGGAGCAGTCCCTCACTGTGCTCGAAGAGAAGCTCTTTGCCATCCTCCTCACCACCACACCAGAAGCCACATTGCTGGCGGTTGCGACAACAGGCCGGCGCCGAACTGGCTCCATACCGCAGCCGCATGCCCGCGATGCAAATACGCCAAGTGGAGCAGCAATTTCTGCACAAGCGGCTGCTGGAGAAATTCAACTTGCCGCGGCTAAGCCTGTTCTATATGAGCCAGGCATGAAGCTGCGCATCGAGAAGGCGGTCTACGGTGGCGACGGCCTCGCGCGCATTCCCGCAGACGAGGCCGCATCCGGTGGCAAGACAGTCTTTGTTCCTGGAACGCTGCCCGGGGAATTGGTTGAAGCCAGCATTGTCACAGAACGCCGCAGCTTCTCTACCAGTGAACTCAACGCCATCCTCGAGCCCTCGCCGGAACGAGTCGTACCCGGCTGCGAATACGTTCCCCGTTGCGGCGGCTGTCAGTACCAGCACGCCAGCGCTGCCGGACAGCTGCAGATGAAGCTCGATATCCTGAAGGAGACGCTGGCGCGAGCGCACGTTCCTTTCCCCGCCGAGATCGGCAGCCTGACTGGGGCGCCCTGGGGCTATCGCAACCGGATTCGCCTCCACGTGATGAAGCGGGCGCTGGGCTATCGCCGGCGTGGATCGCACGATCTGCTCCCGGTCACACATTGCCCAATCGCGGCTCCCCTTCTCGAACAAGCGGTCGCTGTAGCCACGCGTATTAGCGCAGAGACCGGCCTCGACAACCTGTGCGAGGAAATCGAATTCTTTACCAATAGTGAGCAGGATCAGTTGCTCGTCTCGCTCTGGCCAGGAGCCCAGGCACAGCGACAACCTTTGCGCCTGCGTGAGCAGTCCCTCGAAACGTTCTCTGAACAACTGCAGGCGCAACTGCCAGTGCTTACCGGCGTGGGACTCTTTGCGCAGGGCGAGATGATGCACTGGGGCCAGCGATCTATCACCTACACGGTCTCCGGACATTCCTATCAAGCGAGCCTGGGGGGGTTTTTCCAGGTGAATCGCTTTCTGCTGCCCGGGTTGCTGCGGTTGACAGTAGAGGACAGCGACGGTGAAAAGCGATCGGGCCGCACGGCCTGGGATCTTTATTCGGGCGCCGGACTGTTTGCGCGAGCGCTCAACTTTGAAAACGTAACCGCGGTGGAATCTGCCGGATTTTCCGCTGACGACCTGAAGCATAACCTCGCGGGTAAGGCACACCGAGTTGTCCGTTCCACCACACTCGACTTTTTGCGCAGCCAGAGCCGCGGCGCGGCGCGGGCGAAACCAGAACTCATCTTGCTCGACCCGCCCCGGGCCGGGCTGGACAAGGAGATTTGCACTCACCTGGGAAGTATTGGTGCGCCCGAGATCGTCTATATCTCCTGCGATCCGGCGACGCTCGCTCGTGACTTGCAGTCACTGTTACAGTTTGACTACTCCGTGCAGACGATTCACATGGTCGATCTTTTCCCACAAACTTTCCACATGGAAACTGTAACTTTCATGAAGCGTAATTAATGTGTTGTCGACTGGGAAGGCTTGTGGGATGATTAGCTGAAAACGCAGGTCCGGGACAGGAGAAGCTGTGGTCAGAAGTCGAAGCCTCGAACGGCTTTCCTTCGCCACCGCGCCTGCTCTCTACGCCGCCTTGTGGCTCTCCGCCGGCATCATCGCTGGCTCAGATTTTACTGGATCGGCCCCGGCGTACTGATCGCCGCCACTTTGCTGATCACAACGCTCGCCTTGCTGGCAGCGCGTAAAGCTCTTCGCGTCGCCCTCCTACCGTTGGCATGCACCTGGTTTTTGCTGGGCGTATTGCTGAGCGAAGTCGAGCCCGTTCCCGACCAACAGACACAACTTAGCCTGATAGCGGACGCCGGCGGGACCACCAGGATCGACGGTGAAGTTATTCGCACCACCCCTATCCGGCTCACGCAATCCACTTCACCGTTTGGCAACACCACACGGGAAGAAAAGAGCGAGAGTCTGGATCTGCGTGTCGCTTCCGCGGATGGCCGCCCGGTTGTCAGGCGGGCTGCGGGCTACCCTCTACGGCCCCGCCGATCAAGCATTCCCGCCGATCCATTGCGGGGACCAGGTCCATGCCTTGATCGCTATGCATCTGCCTGAGCGCTATCTCGACCCCGGGGTGTGGGATGCCACGGCCTGGCTGCGCGAGCAAGGCATCGGCGTGGTGGGTTCGCTGAAAGTCTCCGGCGTTACGTTCATTCCTGGATCCGCCAGATGTAACTTTGCCTGCTGGCTGCATTCCGTGCAGCAAGCAGGCAGCCAGCGCTTGATCGATTTCGCTGGTTCTACGACGGCATCCCGGCTACCCCGATGGCTGCTGCTCAGCCACGAGGATGCGGGCATGCTGAGCGCCATGATCCTTGGCGATCGCACCTATCTGAATCACCAGGCCCGAGTTGGTTTTGAACGCACCGGATCCTTTCATCTGCTGGTCGTCTCCGGCATGCACCTGGCGATCTTCGCGGGATGCATCTTCGGCCTGGCTGCGCTGGTGCGGCTGCCCCGCATATGGTCGACGACCGTGACTATCACCTGCTCCTTTTGCTACGCGCTGCTGGCCGGTTTCGGTGAACCGGTGCAGCGCTCCTTCTGGATGGTGACGCTCTATCTGTTGGCGCGCTTAATCTTCCGGGAACGCAATAGCCTCAACGCGATCGGCTTTGCGGCGGTGTGCCTGCTTGCGCTGGACCCTCGATCACTCGCGGGGGCGAGCTTCCAAATGACGATGCTCTCGGTGCTGATCGTCGCCGGGGTCGCTGTTCCTGTGGCCGAGCACACCTTTGGCCCCTACCTGCAGGCGGCGCGGAACCTGGGGCTGGTCGCCATCGACCCCAGCCTGCCGCCCAGGCTGGCCCAGTTTCGCGTTACCCTGAGGCTCGTCGCGAACCACCTGCAACCGTTGATGGGCCGCCGCCTGGCCCGGTTCCTACCCCCCGCCGTGGTCCGTCTCACACTGCGGATCTTCGAGCTGCTGCTGGTCTCGGCGCTTGATCGAACTGGCCATGTCCCTTCCTATGGCCATTTATTTCCATCGCGTCACGGCGCTGGGTTTACCGGTCAATCTGTTGGTGGTGCCGCTGATCGGACTGGCGCTTCCCTCCGCCCTCCTCACCTTTTCCACACTTCTTCTGTGGCCCTCTCTGGCCATTGTGCCGGCGGCCGTTACCGCAGCTCTACTGCACGCCATCAGCGGCATCGTGCGGCTCTTCAGCGCCATGGACGCGGGCGACATTCGCATCTCCAGCCCGGGTAGCCTAGCCATCATTGCAGGCATAGTTCTGATCGGGGCGGCGGTTTGGGCAGCACGCAATAGCCGCTTTCCGGTGGTCCTGCTATTCTGCGCTGGCCTTTTCCGCCGCGTGTGTCTTTTATCCCCGAGCGCTCGCCTATCACCCCGGCGTACTCGAGGTCACCGCCATCGATGTTGGCCAGGGGGATTC
>CAVZJL010000048.1:0-24387 GCA_963775365.1 uncultured Acidobacteriaceae bacterium
TTGCACCCGTTGAAAGTGTGTAAGTTACAGGACAACCGTGTGTCTTAAGGCAAAAAAACAATTCTCTGCTCTCGGAAGTACCCACTTTGGGGCCGGGCTCACGCGGCCCTTGGAGCGGGCCGTTATTCAGTAAGGCAAGGGGGTCTTTGGGGAGCAGCCCTTCTCTAGCACCGGATAGCGCGGTATCATTCGTAGGCGATGTGCGCAAAAAAAAACTCTGTATTCTGTTGCTGGTAGCCTTCCCCACCCTCCCCCTCCTGTCCCAGGCGCCGGCTAGCAATCAGGACCAGATAGCCGCGCATTCCCGGCAGGCCCAGGAATACCTCAACCAGCGGCGACCCGATCTCGCCATTCCGGAACTCCAGGCGCTGGTCTCTTTGGAACCGCGAAACTTGGATGCTCAGGCCAACCTCGGGGTTCTGCTCTTCTTTCAGGGCGACTACGTCAAGGCCGAACCCCATCTGCGCGCCGCCCTCGAGATGCAGCCGAACCTGACCAAAATTCAAGCCCTGCTGGGTATGGCGGAGAAACGAACCGGTGACAGGGCAAACGCACGTACGCACCTGGAAAACTCCTTCACCGCCATGGACGAACCAAAATTAAAAGTGCAAATTGGCATGGAACTGGTTGAGCTCTATACGGCTAGCCAGGAACTGGATAAGGCCAGTTCGGTAGTGAACGCCATGCGCCAGGCCGACCCGGCCAACCCTGCCGTACTCTACGCCGCCTATCGCGTGTATTCCGACCTCGCCGGGGAGGCCATGCTGAGCCTCGCCCTGGCCGCCCCGGAATCGGCCCAGATGCACCAGGTGATGGCCCACGAAGAGGCAAGGCAAGGAAACAACGACGGGGCTCGTCAGCAATTCCAGAAAGCCCTCGAAATAGACCCCAAACTCCCAGGCATCCACTTCGAAATGGGAGAACTCCTTAACCTCTCAGACGATCCAAAGACCAAGGCGGAAGCGGAATCAGAGTACAAGGCGGCGGTCGCCGAGAACCCCCTGGACGAGAAGGCAGAAGCCAAGCTGGGGGATCTGGCCAACCGCAAAGGAGATTCTGCCCAGGCCTTGCAGTACTACAACACCGCCCTCCGTTTGCAACCGCAGGATGCGGAAGCCAACTTCGGGCTAGCCAAGATCTTGATCGCGATGAACGAGCAGGCTAAGGCGTTGCCGATTCTCGAACGTGCAGTGCAGCTTGAACCCACCAACGCCGCTGCCCACTTTCGCCTAAGCAACATCTACCGTCAGATGGGCCGGACCGCCGATTCACAACACGAGGTGGAGGAGTACAAGAAGTACAAGCTGATGAAGGATAAGCTGGAGGCGGTCTTCAAAGAAATGCAACTCCATCCGGTTGGACTATCCACCGAGGAGGAGAGCAAGTAACCACGTTCAATGCCAGCCCAGGGGAGATAGGGATGCAAAGAGCCCGCCGGTTTCGAAACCTGGCTCTTCTATCGCTCTCGCTCGTTATCGTCTGCCCACATTACGCCAGTCGAGCCCAACACCCTGCCCCCCACCAGCTAACCAAGCGCTCAGCCTGCAAATTCCCCAACTGGTCGACATCACCCGCTCCACGAAGATCCAATTCGACCATCTGTCTTCTCCTGCAAAAAAGTACATCGTGGAGTCCATGAGCGGGGGAGTGGCGCTCATCGACTACGATCGCGACGGCTGGCCGGACATTTATTTCACCAATGCTCCCGGGATTGACATGGCGCTGGCCGGCCACAAAGCGCGCAGCGCGCTCTTCCATAACAACCACGACGGCACCTTTACTGACGTCACTGAAAAAGCCGGAGTCGGCTATCCCTGCTGGGCCATGGGGGCGTCCATCGGGGACTTTGACAATGACGGCTGGCCCGATCTGCTGGTCACCTGTTTCGGCGGCGTTGTCCTCTACCGCAACAATCGCGATGGCACGTTCACCAACGTGACCGAGCAGGCGGGGCTGGACAAGGATTCCGGGTGGGCCACGGGTGCGGCCTTTGGTGACTACGACGGCGACGGTTGGCCAGACCTCTTTGTTGCGCACTATGTCGATTTAAACCTTAAGGATCTGCCGGAATTCGGTTCCAAGCCAACCTGTCAGTACCACGGCATAGCAGTACAGTGCGGGCCGCGGGGCCTGAAGGGATCTCCGGACGCGCTTTATCACAACAACGGCAACGGAACCTTTACCGAGGTCTCGAAAGCGGCCGGTGTGGACGATGCCCAGAGGTTTTTCGGCCTGACGGCCGTCTGGTGTGATTTCAACAACGACGGGCTCCTCGATCTGTTTGTAGCCAACGATGGAGAGCCGAATTACCTCTATCGCAACGATGGTAACGGCCACTTTACCGACGTCGCGCTTGACGCCGGAGTCGCCGTCAACCTCGATGGCAGCGAACAAGCCAACATGGGTGTTGCGCTCGGTGACTATGAGCACAAGGGACTCTTCTCGCTCGCCATCACTCACTTCAGCGAAGAGTACGCTGCGCTTTACCGTAACAACGGTGCTCTCAGTTTCACCGATGTCTCCTACACCACCGGTATTGCTCGCGCGACAACGTCGTATGTGGGTTGGGGAGATGCTTTCTTCGATCTGGATAACGATGGCTGGCCCGATCTGATCATGGTCAACGGGCATGTCTATCCGCAGGTGGATACCAAGGACATCGGCACCACCTTTCGCGAGCCGAAGCTCCTCTATCTCAACCAACACGACGGCACATTTCGCGACATAAGCAAGCTTGCCGGTCCTGCGATTCAGATACCACAGGTAAGCCGGGGGCTCGCGGTTGGCGACTTGTTCAATGACGGGCGCCTGGAGATCGTGATCGAGAATCTAGAAGGCGAACCCATGATCCTGCAGACGCAGGGAGGACCGCGCAACCATTGGGTCAACTTCGAGCTGCAGGCAGCAAAAGGCAACCGGCTCGCCCTTAACGCCCGGCTACGCGCGACTGCAGGCGATCTTGTGCAGGAAGATCAGGTCCAGAGCGGAGGAAGCTATCTTTCCCAGAGCGATCTGAGGATCCACTTTGGCCTCGCTCAACACCAAAAGGTGGATAAGCTCGAGATTTATTGGCCCTCGGGAAAGGTGGAAACATTGACCAATCTCGCGGCAGATCACTTCTACCTGCTGAAAGAAGGCGAAGGGGCTCTTCCCGCTCATGATGGCGCCGGGGGGCACCCACAAAGCCCAGGCGGAGGTTTCTGATTTGGCGGTAAGTGCAGGCGGGTGCCGGCGAAGTATTCAGACAAACTCTTGTTTAGAAGCCTCGCGGCTGTTATTTTTAAAGCAAACCAGCCATTTGCACGAACGAGGTTACGGGAGCGATGGGAAAGCGCACGCGCGACGATAGCCAGCCTCCTGGACCTGTCAGCCTCAAGACCCTTGCGGCTTATCTCAATCTCGATCCAACCACAATTTCAGTCGTGCTGAACGATGTTCCAGGACGCTCTATCCCCGAAGCTACGCGGGAGCGTATCCGCAAGGCCGCGCTCAAGTTCAACTACGAGCCCAGCTTCCTTGCGCGATCCTTGAGAAATCGCCGCACCATGACCATCGGTATCCTGGTTCCGGTTCTCGCCGATGGCTATCACGCAGAGGTGATGACCGGGATTGGAGACAGGCTTCTCGACGAAAAGTACTTCTACTTCATCGCTCATCACCGGCACCGGCCCGATCTGATCGAGCAGTACCCCCGCATGCTAATCAGCCGGGGTGCGGAGGGGTTGATCGCGATCGATACGAACCTGGTTCATAAAATTCCGTTGCCTGTAGTTGCAATTGCCGGCCACAAGCGTATGAGCGGGGTTACGAACGTTGTGCTCGATCATCGCCGCGCCGCGGAATTATCGCTCTGTCATCTATACAGCCTCGGGCACCGCACGATCGCCTTCATGCGCGGGCAGCCTTACAGTTCCGATTCCGACGCAAGGTGGCAGGGTATCGTTCAGGTGGCAAAAGATCTTGGTATCTCAATCCGGCCGGAATTGACCATCCAGCTTGAAAAGGATCTGACTTCCCCTGAGCTCGGCTATCCCGTGGTTCAGCAGCTACTGGCTCACCATCGCAGCTTTACCGCGGTTCTCTCCTTCAACGACGTGGCGGCCATCGGTTGTATTCGTGCGCTCCATGATTCCGGGCTACGCGTTCCGCAGGATGTGTCCGTAGTCGGCTTCGACGACATCAAGGAAGCAGCCTTCCAGACACCGAGCCTGACCACAATTCGCCAACCCCTTCATCAGATGGGTGAACTGGCCGTCGAATTACTGCTGCAACAACTCCGCCCCTCGGATACCAAGGCTCCAGCACAAGTAGCAGTCGAACCCGAACTGATCGTCCGCGAATCGACCAGTCCTTCACGGCAGAAATTACGTAAACCACCTTCACAAAAAATCCGCTAACCCCCTCTGCTCATTCACCACCGCTCATGCAACCAAAGTCCGGGTAAGAAAAGCTGACAAGGCGCGAACATTGTGCGCGGTCCCGGTTCGCCGGGACCGCGTTTATTTCGTGCGGACCTTCCCTGATATACCGTGCAGGAAATCCCCTACCGCAAAGTTACGTAGTAACTGGTCCGAGGTCGTGCGCCAATTGTGGAGCGCATGAACAGACGCTGAACAAGCCCCCCGCATCTATCCGTGTATGCTCTGACAGACAAAAAAGCGCGTATTCTGGATGCCCAAGGATGGACCAACGAGGGAGACGCCATGAAACTAACCGAAGAGCCCGAAGTAGTAACCTGGCCTCCAACGCATTTTGTCTTTGTAGAGAAAGTAGGACCATTCCAAACGAATGCGCCCCAGGCTTGGCAGAACCTACACACAGTTCTTCCCACCATCGCCGAGCACAACCAGATCACGGGCTACATGAGCCTCTACAAAATGGGGCCGCAGATATACCGCGCTGGCGTTTCGGTCGCCGCTCATCCCGCGGTTGTGCCTGAAGGCCTCGGGTATACCCAGTTCCGCGGCGGCAAGTTCAGCCGCTTTGTCTTGACTGGTCCCTACTCGAACCTGGGTCCGGCCACCGGGCGGGTTATGCAGATTGTCTCCGAAACCAAGCTCCCGCTCCGGGATGACTACTTCATTGAGAACTACCGGAACGATCCGAGAACCACTCCAGAAGCAGAACTGGTTACTGAAATCCTGGTCCCCACGCTTTAGATCACCACAGTTCTTCCCGCTCAAGAGCTGTGCCCGGCGCACTGCAATACGCCGAGGTATGCGCTCCACGGGCCTACCGCTTCGCGGTACTGGTGGGCCATCACCCTCGAGATTTGATGCAAGTGAGTTAGGTCGTGCGTGGCCCAGGTAGCCAGGAGCTCTGATAGCGTGACTACTCCAAAAGCCGGATGGCGGCCACGCCGCAGAAGGTCGGCACTCTGCAGATTTAATCCCCTCAGTTGCCCCAGGCTCTCCGTTCGCAAGTGAGCAAATTCATCAAGCAGTTGTCCCAGACACTTACCCTGGGTCTCCTGCGCCATTCCCCAGCGATCAAAAGGCGGAAACGGTTGCGCCTCTCCAAACTGCAGCACCATCTTGACCCGTGGCATCCAGTCCGTGCGTTCGGCATGAATCAGGTGGCCCACCACATCGAACGGGCTCCAGGTGTTTTCACCTTCATTGCGCGACGTCCACATTTCCGGCAGGTCACGCAGAAGCGCATTGAGGGCCCCAGGAGTGCGGGCGAGAAGTGAGAGTGTGTCCTGCAGATCATGTTCCATTCGATTCCCCAATTTCTCAACGGTGTAAGTTCCCTGATGAACTCATCCGCAGATAGAAGATGATTCGTTGTCCCAAAACCTTGTTAATTGAGACTATATATGGGGTCGAGCTACTTCATTTTCGTAGTTCCCTAATGAACAGAGCGCCCTGACACTGCCGTTCCATCAGAGGTAGGCGCGCCTTCTCGACGGCGCAACTTGCTGCATGCGTTGATGGAGATCGCGGGCAAGCGAAACCAGGTTGGTTGTTGTAGAACTGGACTCTGTCTATCCAACTCCACTGAGGGCGATAGCCAACCTTGGCCTCAGTGGAGGTGGATGGACAGAGTAAAAAAGCTAATTTGGACAAGTCTGACTGAGATAGCCCAGGATGCAGTCCTGGGCATCTTTGCCATTCCGCGAAGTCCAACAAGCCCGGGAGTGGCGCCTTGATGTGTACGTCTATCCGGGAATCAATTCTGAATGCTGCCTTGATCAGGACCGAAAAGCTTGCGCTGCCGCCCGCATCGGTACTGCAACCACAGCAAAACGAAACCGATCACGGGTAGCAGGAAATCCATATACAAAATCACGCCCGCATTTCCTGGCGAAAAATTGTGAGTTGTCATGATCTGATAGACGTGGCCGAACCCGGCGCATAAAAGAAACAGTGACGGTCCGATCACTGCTGCCAGTCGAAGATCGAAGCTGCGCCTGAAGGCAAGAAAACCAACAACTGAATATCCCAAGCTGGCGAAGCCGACCTCCGCCTGGAACGGGCTGTTCGCCCAACCGATAAAGCCTGCCGTCATCGCCCCCAAAAAACTATGCAGGACGAAGTTATAGAAAAGGCTGAACCCGATGGAGAAAAGTAAGAAATAGGAAAAGAGCGCTTCGACCACGATCGGCGTCGTCAAAGGTTTTGGCTTGCGAAGCAGCGATATCCCGGATGCAATTAGCCCAATCACCAGAAAGGTAAGAGTGAAATTTCCCAAGACAAAGCGGATGAAATTTGCCATTCCTAACACCTCTACTAGCGCACCTTGCCCGCGGAGTGCTCAAGAACGACATCCGAGAGCACGGCCGTATCCGTTGTAGCCGGTAAATGCGAGCAGAACCCCACGCCCACGTAAAACGGCTGGTCAAAGTGCAAGATGATTGGTGGCCCCAATTGGTGCATCGGCTCACCTTGCAGGCTGATGAAGATCGCGATGACATCCCCATGCTTTTCGATCCCGATGCGCTTCGCCTTGACGCCAGCGAGTGTTCCGCCGAAGCGATACTGCATATCCTTGAGGAACGCCTCTTTGTCGGGGCGCCATGCCAGGTGGATCATGCCCACTCCATGCTCACCGATCATGGCTTCCTTAGAATCGTCTTCGAGATTCTGGCGAATGACCAGGACCACTTTGCGGTCGCCGTACCCCTTCGGGTCCGGAAAGGTGACGTCCGCCGCGAGCGAAACATCGCCTGACATCTTCTTCCACAAAAAACGGAACTCATCGCGCGAGTACCAGATGTTGTAACCGGCAGAGCTGATGGTGTACTGCTTGGTCGCCGGATCAAAACTGGCGCTGCCCGGCACCACAGCGCCACCGATATCCGACTGGCCTTGAAAGACGCCGATGGGCGTATCAAAATTCGTGCTCGGACGATGAAAATCCGCTGGTGGCGGGACCTGCACATGCGTAGCCGACCCCGGCTGCGCCCAATCCGGCACGGCGGGCGCCTGCGCATCCAAGAGGTGGAGCGCGCCGCACAGCATCAAGACAGCCATCGAAATTACGCAGGAGCGCATGACAGTGAAACGGCCGTAATGTCCCATAGCACTGCACTCTAGCAGACCGCGGGTAGCGCCGAGCGATTTTACTTACTCAAGACATCCATTAAAAAAGACGGCTGCCCCACTAAGTTTTGGGCGAACGTGGGGCACCCGTCGTGCTCCGACCTGCTCTCTATGACCCGGACTCCGCCAAGGGCGGCTGAGAATGTCCCAGGACGTTAGTCCTGGGTGAACTTGGACCGTAAATAAATGCCTACAGGTGACGAACCGTCACTCCACTGTGCGCAATCTATTTCTGTGCAGGCGTGACCACGATGTTGCGAAAGGCAACCCGCCCCACTTCAGTGCCTTGGAGATAGAACGGACCAGGCAATCCCTCGTTACTGTCGAGAGCTCCCCCCGTGATCCCAGCGATCTCCTTATGATCAATAACCGTGACACCATTCTGAACCACGGTGACTGTGCGCCCTACCAGGGTTATATCGAAGCTCTGCCATTCATCGGCCTTACGCGGCTGTTCGGGTATCGGGTCCAGGAACCCGTAAACTCCGCCTGTGTGATGGCTTGGGGGTTCTGCTGCCGATTCCGTTTCTATTTGAACCTCATAGCGGCCCCGCAAGAACACGCCGCTGTTCGAATTGTGTCCAGCGTTGAACTCCAGGTGCAACTTGAAGTCGAAGAACTTCGGAATACCGATCAGCTCCGATCCACGACCGTTGCTGACGAGATTTCCATCTACGACCGCCCAACTCTTCTTGCTGGGATCGCTTAACCTCCATCCTGCAAGATCTTTCCCGTTGAACAACTTGACCGGCGTGCCCCATTGAGGATTCTTTTTCGCGCCGAGAACTGGGGCGCGCTGGCCAAGCAGTTGCCAGCTGTGATGAGCATTCGTAACCGTCCCCACCAGTCGCCCTCCGGCTAGCTTAGCCTTGTACGTTGTATCGGCATCAAAACCCGACTCGTTTTTGGGCGAAACGAATTCGAGCTCGCCGTTCTTAATGGCAGCTTGCTTGAGTGGCGTAGCGTGGTCGGTTGGGCCCACCAGGACCACCTTAAGCTGCCCCTGGTCCTCGGAGACCTCGATCCACGATGGCAAATCCTTGCTGCTTCCTTTAAGCGTAAGATCCCAGCGCCCGGAGAATGCTCCTTTACCGTCCTGAGCGTTGAGAGCAAATACAAAAGCGCCAATCCCAATCGCCACCAGAATCAGCGGAGAGAGCACCTCGCTACTCCAGATCGCCGCATCGTCATCTCCCCTGTTTCACTTTGCACGAACGCTATGGTTTTTCCAAAACTTGTTCTCGTTCTGAGTCGAAGTAATACACCTTGCCAGTCCGGTAAGAGCGCACCGAGAGATCGGTCGCGATCGTGACTTTCTGTCCTATGTCCGCATTGCAATTAGGCTGGTTCCGGCTGCGAACACATTCCAGAAAGTTGTTCACATGCTTGAGATCACCCTCATTGCCAACGCCATCGACCCGTACCAACTGATCGCGATTCTTCTTAACAAATTCTTCAGCGTAGGATGACTCAGGAACGATGTCCGCGTAACCGTACTGGCGCGTCGGCGGCCCCTCCCACTCGTCACTCAGATGGATCGTCGCCTTGGTGCCCCTGATCATCATCGTGGGCCCATTCTCGTTGACCTGTGAAGACTGGATCATCATCGAAAACTTGCTTGGGTAGTCGGCGGCAGTCAGAAAAGTATCAGGAACCTGGCGCCCGTCGTCATAAACCCATAGACCGCCCATACCGGCCACGCGCGTCGGGAAGTCATTCGCCACCGCAATATGGAAAGGAGCGACCACATGATAATGAAGGTCCGTAGCAATGCCGCCCGAGTAATCCCAGTATTTGCGGAAGCGGAAGAAGCGGTCCGCGTTGAAGGGAATTTCCGGAGCCGGGCCAAGCCATTGTTTCCAGTCTATATGTCCCTCCCCCTGGGCGTCCGGTCCCGCGGCGGGATCGATCGACCAGAACTCCCCGCTGTTCCAGTCACCACCAGGAGCATTGCGGCTATAGGTACCCTGTACGGCGACCACCTGGCCGATCATGCCGGATTGGATGATGTCGCGGATCTTATGCCATCGTTGCCAGGAGGTGCCCTGCACACCCACTTGCAACACCCGATGGAGTTCTTTTACACGCCGCGCGACCGCTAAGCCCTCTTCGGCCGTATGCGTCATCGGCTTCTCGACGTACACGTCCTTGCCGCTCTCCAGGGCGGCAAGCGTGATCGGAGCGTGCCAATGGTCCGGAGTCGCGATGAACACCGCATCGATGTCCCTTCGCGTCAGCAGCTCTTGGTGATGCGTGTAAGTCTTGGCGCCGGGCACTTTGCGCGCGGCAATGTTCAGACGTTTTTGATAGACGTCACAAAGTGCCACCACCTCCACGTCGCCCTTAGTTTGTTTTTGCTGAAGCACCAGGCTGAGGAGGTCTGTACCCCGGGCGCCTATCCCGATCATGCCTACATTGACACGGTCATTCGCTCCCAATACTCGTGCCCAGGCAGGCATGGCTAGCATCGGTGCGCCGGCGGTTGCTGCTTTCAGAAAGCTGCGTCTGGAGACACTGCCCGAAGAAGAGTCTTTATCCGGATCCAGTGATACATCCTCAGGAGGGAGCATGCATTCTCCAGTTTTCCCAGTTTTAGGAAATCGGTTACCTGAACGATTACGACTCTACCATAGCAAAAAGAATTCTTGTCAAGGACACAGTCCGGGCTGCATGCTTCACCTTGCGTTGCCCGTTTTCCCGACAGTCGTTCGCCACTTAACCCCGGGTATTGGAATGACGCAGCACGCGTGACGGCCCTCGAATGGTTTGCTCTCTGCTTAGCGGTGAGAACAGCTCCAAAAGTTGGTTAAGGGAGCAGTCATGGCTTACACAATGCGAGACGTGGCGAAGCGAGCGGGGGTTTCCCCAGCAACCGTCTCTCGCGTCTTGAACCACACTCACTATCGCTCCGCCGCCACCGAAAAGCGTGTTTTGCAGGTAGTCGACGAGCTCAAATACTACAAGAACGTTCATGCCCGTAGACTGTCGACTGGCGAAAGCGATCTGTTCGGGTTGGTTATTTCCGAGATTGCAAATCCATTTTTCGCAGAAGTGATCAGAGGGTTTCAGGGGGCGGCCTGGGACCTCGGCTTCGACGTGCTTCTCTTCAATACCGAATACATCGAAGCCCGCACGAAATCGGTGATCCGCAAGCTGGTGGAAAGTGACGTCCGCGGTGTGGCCATCATGACATCTTCCATCGAGAACCACATGGCTGCCGCTCTGACCGAAGCGGGCATCGGGGTCGTATTCCAGAATTTGGGCCGCGCCGACAGGCTGATCAGCAATGTCTCGATTGACTACGAGCGGGGTATCCTCCAGGCTATCGAACACGTTGCAGCTCTGGGTCATAAGCGCGCCGCCGTCATCAGCGGCCCGGCGACCAACAGGACCGCGGTGCACATCCGGGAAGCTCTCATCGCCGGGCTAACACGCAGGGGGATGGAGCCGCTTCTCACTATTTATAGCGACTACAGGGTCGATGCGGGAGCTTCCGCTGTACGTGAAATTCTCTCCGCACCCTGTATCCCGACAGTCGTCTTTTGCGGGAGCGATCTGATTGCTCTGGGGGCCATGACTGCTCTCGAAGAAGCGGGCGTCACCATTCCGGAGGACGTGTCGATCGTCGGCATTGATGACATATCGTTTGCATGTCTGGCGCGCCCTCCGTTGACGACCGTCCGGGTCGATCGCGAGAGCCTTGGAGTAACCGCCTTCCAGGCCTTGCAAAGAATGCTAAAACTCAAGCGGCAGCGAGGATCGGAGTATTCGTTGGAAACCGGGTTGGTGATCCGCAAATCGACCGCTCCGGCACGCAAACGGAAGTTGCGGCTGGAAAAAGGAAAACTCGAATCGCTCACGCCGGCCACGAAGTCAAGACGTTAACCCGCCGCGTATCGGCGAGATGAGTCAGAGGAATGTCGACCATGCAACGTGTTAGCAGGCGGCCATGTGAGGTAGAGGCTTGATCCTAAAGACGATTCTGGACGAGCCGGTAGCTGAGTTGCGCCGGCCGGCACACGGACGGTTGTTGTCCCTGGACGCCCTGCGCGGATTCGACATGTTTTGGATCATTGGTGGCCAGGAGATTATCAAGGGCCTGGCCCAGGTGTTTCCCGGCAGGCTATCAGAGATAGCCGTCGGGCAACTGGAGCATGTTCGCTGGCAGGGACTGCATTTTTACGACGTAATCTGGCCACTCTTTATGTTTATGGTGGGAGTATCGCTCTCATTCTCCCTGGCCAAGCGAAAGTTGAACGGCGCCAGTGACAAAGCCTTATATCTTCACGCCCTTAAACGTGCCCTGATCCTATTCGTGCTCGGAATGATGGCACAGGGCAATCTGTTGCAATTCGACCTGTCCACGCTTCATCCCTGCTATAGCGTGCTGCATGGCATCGCAGCTGGTTACCTGGTTGCGACGGTGGTGATGTTGTGGTTTCGACCGATGGGGCAAGCGATTGTAACCGCAGCGTTCTTGATCCTTTATTGGATATTGCTCATTACCGTCCCCGTCCCGGGCGTGGGACGAGGTGTTTTGACGCCCACCGGCAATGCGGCAACGTACGTTGACCACCTCGTCCTCGGAAGGTTCGCGTACGGAGAGAATACCTGGTTTCTGAGCTACCTCGGATTTGCTGCCTCGGTCCTGATCGGCGCGTTGGCAGGCAACTTGCTTCGCTCGGCTCGTTCAGCAAAGAACAAGTGTCTGTTACTGTCCGCCGGTGGTGTAGGCATGGTGCTCCTGGGACTGATCTGGAGCTTCTGGTTCCCCATTATCAAATTGCTTTGGACCAGCTCGTTTGTTCTGGTAACTGGCGGGATAAGCTGTCTCCTGCTCGCAGCATTTTATTTGATCGTCGATGTTCGTGGTTATCGCAAATGGGCCTTCGGCTTTGTGGTCATTGGTGTAAACGCCCTGGCGGTCTATATGGCAACCATGCTCTTCGACTTCCGGAAGATAGGAAACATCTTCGTTGGGCACCTCGTTCCACGGATTGGACGCTTCGGCAGCCTTCTCGAGGCAACTGCTGCGCTTACGATTATCTGGCTGCTGTTGTACTGGATGTACCGCACGAAGTCGTTTGTAAAAGTGTGATTCTGGCTAAGAGATAGTCGACTCTGGCTAAGAGATATCTTGCGTGTTTGCCATCACTAACGATTTTAAAAAATATATTGACAGGGCTACACGCCCAGTTCAAAATCCTCTCAACCGATTAACGGCAATCGGTTTCCTTTTCAGGATTTTTTAGCCTTTGCCTTCCTCGGTAGAACGGCTTGTCGTAGCACTGGGCCAAAGTTTTCGCCAAAACTACTAAGAGATTTCTCAAACCTTTATCGGAGCGCCACGGGACCGGCTGGGATCGGACTGCCGTTCCTGAATGGAGGAGTGAGTCATGCTACGGCAGTTACGTGTGAAGTGGGTTGGACTCTGTTGCTTGCTTCTGCTTATGAGCCTCGTTCCGGTTCAGCTTTGGGGCCAGGCGGTGGGCACCATCGTGGGCACCGTGACCGACTCGAGCGGAGCCGTGATTCCACAAGCAAAGGTCACGGCCATTCGTGACGCTACGCAGGTTACGCAATCTACCGTAACGGGCAGCGCCGGAACCTTCGCCATCCCCCATCTGGACGTGGGCACTTATACGGTGAAGGTGGTTGCTGGCGGTTTTTCGTCGCAAACCGTCTCCAATATCACCTTGGATGTGAGCCAAACGCGCAATCTGGACTTCACCCTGTCGGCTGCCGGAGTAGTGCAGACCGTCGGTGTCACGGCAGCCTCCCCGCTGATCAACACCACCAATGGCTCATTAGCCGGTCTCGTCTCACAGCAGCAAGTGGAGGACCTTCCCCTGAATGGACGTAGCATCCAGAACCTGGTGATGTTGCAGCCCGGTATGGCCCAGGATCAAGGAAGCATGGGCTGGCTTGCACCGCAGTGGATCAGTAACGGCAATCGTGGCGAGACAGAGGTGGCCACCCTGGATGGTTCCGATGCGACCGACGCTGAAATGGGCACCGTGCAGTTCTGGAACTTTAACCTCGATGCCATCGCCGAATTCAAGGTGCAGCAGGCCAACTACTCGGCTGAGTTCGGGCAGGGAGGTGGTACGGTCACCCAGATCGTAAGCAAGTCAGGCACCAATCGCATTCACGGAAGTGCCTTTGAATTCATTCGCAATAGTTATTTCGATGCTGCCAACTATTTCTCTTCGAGCGGTGTCTCGCCTCTGCAGAGAAACGAATTCGGAGCCACGATCGGGGGACCGATCATCCGCGACAGAACGTTCTTTTTTGGCGAATACGCGGGCTACCGCCAGCTGACCGGCACACCAACGCTGATGTTGGTGCCCACCGCGGCACAGAGAACAGGGTTGGTGACGATTAACAACTACCAGTATCAGGTGCCGCTGAACTCGGTGGGTCAACAGGTCTTGGCGGGGTATCCGAAGCCCAATCAGCCGAACGGCATCTATGGACCGAACACCTTCAACATCATCTTGAAGGAGCCGACCACTGACAATCAGTACTCCATACGTATCGATCACAAAATCTCAGAGAAGGACAGCATCTTTGGCCGCGCCTCGGTGATCAATAATAGCCAGTTGGAAACGGATCCTGTCGCCGCCGCCGAAAATGCATCGTGGTCCCCGGAACTCTTTAACAATCCTCGCAACTTTGCTATCAGCGAAACGCACATCTTCACACCTGACCTGATCAACAACTTGATCTTCACCGTCAACCGCCAGGTCGAGGGTGATCTGCCCCCTTCGCAGGAATATACCCAGACCACCACCGCGGATGGGTCGCTCGCCAACTATGGCCCCGACACCTTCATTACCAAGTATGTCGAGACCTACTACATCGCGACCGATAAGGTCGATTGGACCCGGGGCCGGCATATGTTCACCATAGGCAATGACTATCGCTATGGTCAGGACAACGGATTCGGCGTAACCAGTGCCGGACCGAATGGAGAGTACACCTTTAACTCCGGCACGCCTTTGACCGTCAATATCCCGTCCACCAACGGCGGCCCGGCGTTCCTCGCCGGTGACGGCAGCCCGAGCGGGCTGGTCAGCGTGATGGCAGGGGATCCGGAAAACTACAAACGTGCTACGACCATGGCTGGTTACGGTCCTGTCGGCGGCGGTGGCGTCTGGTGGGGATTGCGTGTATGGCATATCGCTCCATACTTCCAGGACGATATCAAGGTAAGCCCAAAACTTACCCTCAATCTCGGCCTGCGTTACGAATACAACTCGGTGCCCTATGAGGTTCAGAACCGGCTGGGCCAGGTGTCCGACAGCGGCTCTACCTACGGTCAGTTTTTGCTCAACCCGAAGCCGCTCTACCAACCGGATAAAACAAGCTTCGCCCCTCGCCTTGGTTTCGCCTATAGAGCGCTACCCAAGACTGTGGTTCGCGGAGGCATTTCTATCTTCACCAACGCAATTCCCCTGGTTGAGCCCGACCAGTCAGCGGTAAACTTTCCGCTCGCCAGTTACAGTGCGCTCACCAACCCGCCCTACTCGCTCACGCCTCTGCCTGTAACCTTGCCGGCACTCACCAGCACTACGGGCCAGGTGATCCCGCCGAGCGGTGGTCCCAAAGATATCCCGCGCAATACGCCGGTGAACCTGGGCCCGATTTCCGCAGTCGTCGGCAACATCATCGGCGACTGGGCATCGGACAAACTCAGAAACGGCTACACTCTCACTGGCAACTTCACCATCGAGCAACAGTTGCCGGGCGACATGGCCCTGCAGATGTCCTATCTGCTCAACAACGGCTACAGCGTCAACGAAAGCAGCTATCCCAATGCATTTACCAGCGGCCAGCCGGCCAACACGCCCTTCACCAACATCACTCCCGGCTTGGGCGAGGTTGAGCTCTTCTACAATAACGCCATCTCCCGCTACAACGCCCTGCAAGTGCAAATGAGGAAGATCTCGCTCTTGCATGGCCTCACCTATCAGATCAACTACACCTGGGGCAAAGATCTTACCGATGCCGACGCGATATGGGGCGGCGCGGCGCCAGGCGCCAGCGGTGGAATCACCCAGAACGATCCGACGTGCATTCGCTGCGAATATGCACGTGCCACCTACAACGTCTCGCAACGTTTTGCCGCCAACTTCGCCTATCATCTCCCCAGCCGCTGGGGCGCTGTTCCCGGGGTGTTCAGCAACGGCTGGCAGGCCTTGGGGATCTACAACGCTCAGTCGGGATTCCCCTTCAGCATAGTTGGGCCCTATGGCACCTACCAGTACGGGTATGACACCTTCAACGGTGTAGGCGCGCGGCCAAACTTCATCAAGACCGCACCCAGAGACCCGGAGCACAGGAAACAATTTTTCTCCGATGACGTAATCGAGAACACCCAAAACTACTTCGGTATTCCGACCACGACCAGCACGGTAAACGGACTTGGCACCGTGCAGACAGCGCCAGGAACTTTAGGGCGCAACCCGTACACCGGCCCTGCCTGGTGGAACTTCGACTTCTCTGTGATCAAGCAGACGCAAATCAAAGAATGGCTCAACACGGAATTCCGCGCGGAATTCTTCAATATCTTCAATCACCCCACGATTGCCACGCCCAGCGGGAGCATCAGCAATCCCGGTGGCAGCACACTTGGCTCGAATAACTTCGGTCTCTCGACTGCTACGGAATCTTCGGAGCGGGAAATGCAATTCGCCTTTCGATTCATCTTTTAAGGGATCCTTGGCGTTCGATTGCACGCAGAAGATACAATGTGCCGAGCAGGAGAATCGAACAGATGGCTAAGCCCTATCTCTCGCGCCGCGAGTTTCTACAGACGACTGCCGGTGTTGCAGGAGCTTCCCTGACCGGGAGCTCCATGTTTCTGGATTCCAGCCTTGCGTCCGCCGAGGCACAAACGACCGCCCCCAGCGACCGTGTGCGTTTTGGGATTGTCGGCATCGGCATGGAGGGTTCCGGGCTGCTGTCGACGGCAGTCAAGCTGCAGGGCGTCGAATGTGTAGCCGCCGCTGATCTCTATGACGGCCGTCATGAATTGGCCACGGAAATCGTCGGCAAGCCGATCAAGACCACCCGGCGCTACCAGGAACTGCTGGACGACAAAGGAGTCGACGCAATCATCGTGGCGGTCCCAGATTTTTGGCACAAGCAGGTAGTGGTCGATGCCTTGGCCGCGGGCAAAGACGTCTACTGTGAGAAACCCATGTCGCACAGTCCAGCCGATGGCCTGGCCATGGTCGCGGCCGCGAAAAAGACCGATCGCATCGTACAAGTAGGCGCGCAGCGGACCAGCTCCGTCATTTGCGCCAAAGCCAAGGAGCTTTATCAGCAGGGCGCGATCGGCGAATTGAGCCTGGTCGAAGCCACCATGGGTAGAAACAGTCCCAACGGCGCCTGGGAATATCCCCCTCCCCCGGACCTATCTCTCGCGAACCTGGATTGGGACACCTGGCTTTTAGACACCCCGAAACGGCCTCTCGATCCGAATCTGTTTGCACGCTGGCGTTGTTGGCGAGAATATGGCACCGGTGTCGCCGGAGACCTGCTCGTCCATCTGATCAGCGGCATGCAGTTCGTGCTCGGCATCAACGAAGTTCCCAAGAAGGTGTCGACCTTTGGCGGCATTTACCGCTGGAAGGACGGACGGGATATGCCCGATGTCCAGGCCGTTCTCTTCGAATACGACAACGTACCTGTGTATATGCGGCTCACGCTGGGTACGGAGTCGAGCGAGGTTACGCGCTTCATGGGCTCCAAGGGCATCATCGAACTCCGTGGGACCAGCGTTACCCATATCCCGCAGACTGGCGTAGACGAATCCCCGAGCTATTACACAAGCTCCTACCCCGGCCCCATGAGAGCTGCCTACGTCAAGCAATGGCACGAGGAACATGACCCTCCCCCCGATAAAGAACCAACCCTCGAAACCCTAAGCTACAGCGGGGACGATTACGACGACCTGCGGCCGCATCTATGGAAGTTCTTTCAGTCCGTTCGCTCGCGCCAACCGGTAGTCCAGGACGTGGTTTTCGGCCACCACGCCGCGCTTGGCTGCCACCTTGCGAATGAGTCCTACTTCCGAAAGACTCCCGTAATCTGGGATGAGGCCTCGCTAAAAATCAAATCGGCGTGCTGACTTTCAAATTAGCTTTTCGACGCTGTCCATCCACCTCCACGAATGCCAAGGTGTGCCAGCGTCCTCAACTTTGTCACCCCGACTAAAGTGGACTCGAATTTCCTACACCGCAGTACTGCCCAACCCCACTAAGCTGGACAGGAAATTCGAGGTAGCGTAAGGGAGGGACCTGCAGTTTCACTCGCGCCCCACGCAAATGCCGAACTACTACTCCGTCCGAAGCGCCTGCATCGGATCGATGGATGCTGCGCGCCGGGCGGGAATCAGCGCAGCAGCGAGGCCGCACACGGCAAGCAGGCTACACACAAACAGAATCGTCGCTGGATCATGATCGCCGACACCAAACAGGAACGCCTTCAGGGCCCGCGTAGCGATCCATGAACAGGCAAGTCCAGAAATCAAACCTAGCCCCAACAGCAGCGCTGCTCTAAGTAAGACCAGCATCAGAACATTCTTCCTCTGCGCACCAAGGGCCATACGAATGCCGAACTCACGCGTCCGCCGGCTCACGGAATACGCCATGAGCCCGTAGAGACCAACCAAAGCTAAAAACAGAGCAATGCCCGCAAAGACCGTGAGTAAGGAGGTTTGAAAGCGGCGACGCGCGGTTGCTTCGGACATCAGGTCACCCATGGTCCGAACATCGCCAAATGGCAAGCCGGGATCCAGAGACTTCAACGTTGATCGAAGCTCGGAAGCAACGGTGGAGCGCGGGAGCAGAGAGCGGACGGCGATGTAGGCGCCGTTCAAATCGTAACTCGGACCATACATCTGTGGCGGCGGGCTTTCTTCAAGGCTGGAATGGCGCACATCGGCAACGACGCCGACAATGGTGCTCCATTGGTTGTCCTCTTGCCTGATCCGCCCTCCGAGAGGGTTACGATTGGCGAAATATACCTGAGCAAATCGCTGGTTGATGATGATAGGTTTTTGGGCATTAGAGTCGTCATCCTCGGTGAAGTAACGTCCGGCGATCAGCGGAATGCTCATTGCTGCAAAGTACTCTGGTGTGACCCCACGCCCTTCTGCCATTTGATTTTTGCTGTTTGCGAAACCATCGACCCAGATATAACCGAGGCTTTCCGAGTTGCTGAGCGGCAGGTAACTCACCGCTCCAACCGCGCTTACGCCCGGAAGAGCAGCGACCTTGCCAATAAAACTCTTGAAAAACGCACGACGTTGTTGCGGTTGGCTATACCTCGGGTCCAACCCGATGTTCACGGTGATGGTGGATTGCGAGAATCCCGTATCGACCGATTCGATGTTGATGTAACTGCGAATCAGCAGGCCGGCGCAAGCAAGCAGCACCACGACCAGCGCAGCTTCCACCACGATCAAGGTGCTTTGCGCGCGACCATGCACCCCTGCCACGTTGCCGCTATTGCCGGCTGCGAGGACCACCCCAGGACTTACCCGCGATACAGCCAATGCGGGCAATATGCCAGTCAACACGCTGCTAAGCACAGAAACAATGACCGTGAAGAGCATCACCCGAATATCCAGCGACGCCTGGTTGAGCCGTGGAATATTGCCGGGATCGAGAAGCGGCAGGAAGTGTAAGAAAATACCGGCGAGCCCAACACCGATAACCCCCGCGGTCATACCGATCAAAAGCGATTCGGTCAGAAGTTGGCGAATGATGCGTCTGCGACCCGCACCCAAGGCGACGCGCACGCCCAGCTCCCGCATTCGGTTCGAGGCCCTTGCCAGCAGCAGGTTGGCCGCATTTCCGCAGGCGATCAGCATTACCATCGACACCGCGGCAAGCAGCAGCCACAGCAGGCGGCCTACCTGGCCGACAGCGTAGTCCATAAAGCTTTTTACTAACGCACCCCATCCTCTCTCCGGAAACATCGAAACGCCGTGGAGCTTGTCCAGGCGAACCATGATTGTGCTCATCTCCGACTGCGCGTGGCTCCTCGAAACCCCCGGGCGTAACCGGGCGATCGCGCCGGCAACGTTTCCTAGTTCACGCTCCGCTTTCTGTTTGGAGGTGAGCGCAAGCGGAATCCAGATATGTGTCCCATTAGCGACATTTCCGTAAGGTAGGTCGGAGCCCTGCGGGTATTGGAACGCCGGCGGCATGACGCCAACGATCCTGTAACTGACGCCATTCAGGGGCAGCGAGCGTTCCAGCACGTCCGTGCTGCCGCCAAACATCGATTGCCAAAGCGCATGGCTGATCACGCCCACCTTGTCATGGCCCGGCTGGTTATCATCCGCGCCAATCGCCCGGCCCAACTCCGGCGCCGACTGGAGCGTGGTGAAAAAGCTCTCGTCGACGCGCGCCGCGTCAACCCGCTCCACCGATCCCTGCGACGAAAGATTGTAGCGGGCCTGCTCAAAGACGCTCATGTCGCTATAGGAGTGGCTCTCTCGTTTTATGTCATAGAAATCCGCATAGCTCGGAGTCATGACATCGGGCGGAACAGGAACGTGCGGGTTGGGAGTAAATAAATAAACCAGCCGCTCCGGATCTCCGTAGGGCAACGACCGAATCAGCACCGCATTCACCAGGCTGAAGATCGCGGTGCATGCGCCGATGCCGAAAGCCAACGTGAGTACGGCGGTGACGGTAAAGCCAGGACTGCGGCGCAGTGTGCGCAAGCCGTAGCGACTGTCCTGGAGAAGGGAATCGAGCCAGGGAAGGGTACGGCGTTCGCGATGAGCCTGGCGGGTCTGCTCTGCGCCGCCCAGTCGGATGAGGGCCTGACGGCGAGCCTCCTCCGGCGACAATCCTGCACGGATACCATCATCCGTATGCAGCGCCACATGAGATTCCAGTTCAGCGGCGAAATCCTCTTCCGGCCGGCGTGCCCGGAAGAAGCCTAGAAGACGAAGACCCAATGCTCGCAGAGTGTGCACCGCGCCTCCTTATGCTTCTCCGGTCGGAGCGAGAAAGCGCGCCAGTATCGCGGTCGTCTGTTCCCATTCCGCTGCTGCTTTCTTCAACTGGCGATGACCCGCTTTGGTGAGTTCGTAATACTTCGCCTTGCGGTTATTTTCAGAAAAACCCCAGCGGGAGCGGATGAAGCCTTCCTGTTCGAGCTTGAGCAACGCCGGATAAAGAGTGCCGTAATTCAATTGCAGCAGGTCGCCGCTGGTCTGCTCGATTCGGCGCGCCAGGCCGTACCCATGCAACGGGCCCAGCATTTCCAGCGTGCGCAAGACCATCAGCGCAAGCGTACCCTGCCAAACATCGGTCTTTTCGCCCACGGCATTCTCCTATTGCGAAGCAATAGGAGAACTATATAGGCACCCCTATGGGAACGCAAGAGGAGGTGAGAGCCTAAGAAAGTTCGATGGCACCCGACGAAACAGCCAGCGTGAAATGGAAACTTGCCCCGCAATGGGCCGGTCAATTTGGGAGTTCGCACACGGGCTTGCACCGGTCCGACATGCTGCTCCGCACATCTGTCGCGTACTTTCCGCGCGATGTTTGGAGTCACACCGTCCTTGCTGTTTAAACCGGGCCAGGCCGACGTAACCTTCTTCGAAACCGCCATGAGCGCCTGAGCGACGGGCTTGACTAGGCGCCGGCGGGATGAAGAGAGAATTCATGGTTAGAGAGATCGACCGACTGTCCGGTTCGCATGGCCTCGTCGGCAGCGAGCACGATCGACAGGCTCGCAAGACTGTCTTCCAGGTGCGAGGTCAGGTCGAGTTGCTCGCGAATAGCCCGTATGAAAAACTCCTGTTCGCGCCGGCAGAGTTCGTCGTGATCGGGCTCGTCAGTTTGCGTTAACCATTCGTCAGGGCGGACAAAGCTGCCGGATGATGCCAACTCCGCATGATGCACGCGAATGGCATTGGAGCGGACATGGTCTTCCACCCTGGCCGACCCGCCGTTGGAGTCGGAGTGAATGCTCTGGATCGATGCCGCGCCCCGGGGCCCGATCACATCTTTGACGAAGAATGCGGTCTCGCTCATCATCGGTCCCCATCCCGCCTCGTACCAGCCCACCGAGCCATCGCTGAAGACGATTTGCAGTTGCCCGTAGTTACACTGACCGCCGGGGAGGCTTGGGTCGAGGCAGGCTCCAATGGCAGAAACTCGCAGTGGCCTGCCTGCGACCATTTGGCACATGACGTCCACATAGTGCACGCCGCAATCGACGATGGGCGTGGCAGAGGCGAGCAGGCCGCGGTGCACCTGCCACTCGGCGCCGGAACTTTGCTGGTTAAGATTCATGCGCATCACCAGCGGACTGCCCAGCGTTCGCGCGATGCCGATGAACTTCTGCCACGTCGGATGGTGGCGCAGAATATATCCGACGACGAGCTTCTTGCCCGCGCGCTGTGCCGCCTCAACCATGCGGCGGGCGCCTTCCGTGCCGGGGGCCAGCGGCTTCTCCACAAAGACATGACACCCGGCTTCGATCGCGCCAAGCGTGAAAGCTTCATGGGTATCTGGATAGGTCGAGATACACACCGCGTCCGGTGCCAGACTGGCAAGCGCAGTGCTCAAATCGTCGAACAGGGGCACCTGGAGCGAGAGGTCCGTGGCAAGCTGGCGTTTGCTTTCGCCCCGCGATACCAGGCCGACGATCTCCACTCCAGGAATATTGCGAAAAGCGCGTGCATGCGATGCGCCCATGTTTCCACAACCGACAATAAGGACTTTCAACGATCCCGTGTTCTGAAGCATTGTGTATGCGCCTCCATCGGATTTGCAATTGCCTCCTCATCATAGATGTGGAGTTCGTTCAGGAGCCAGCCTTGCCTGCAGCGACTTTTTGCGGTGATGGACTCGACCTCAATTTGGCTCGCGAATTCGGCCGGTCGGTGGACGACAGTTGCGTGTGCTGGTGTTGTAACGGGCGTGACCATCCGCTTTTCCGCCTCAAATAACTCTACAACTCGGAAATGCGTTATTCTGTGCGCGGTCGCGATCGACGTGCAGACCAAGGGTCGCCCCTGAAAGGAGCCGTCGAATGGCCCGGATCATGACAATCGGGGAGATCCTGGTAGAGATCATGGCGACCGAGCGCGGCCAGAGCTTCCGTGCGCCGGGCACCCTGGTGGGGCCTTTCCCGAGCGGCGCTCCCGCCATCTTCATCGACCAGGTGGGCCGGCTCGGACGTCCGGCCGGGATCATCGGCTGCGTAGGCGACGACGATTTCGGCTGGCTGAACATCGACCGCCTGCGGCGGGACGGTGTCGACACGAGTGCCATCGCGTTGCTCGCCGACGCGGTCACCGGAAGCGCGTTTGTCACCTACACGGAGACGGGCGAGCGCCACTTCATCTTCAACATTGCCAATAGCGCTTCCGGCCGCCTCTCAGCCTCGTCGATCACCGAGTCGGTGCTCGCCGATTGCACGTGGTTTCACGTCATGGGTTCATCACTGTTCTCTCCGGGAATCACCGCAGCCGTCCGCAAGGCGATCGGCATGGTGAAGCGCCGAGGTGGGGTAATCTCCTTCGACCCGAACATCCGGCCGGAGATACTCAGAAGCGCGGGCATTCGGGAAGCGCTGCGATCGATCCTCGAACAGACCGACGTGTTCCTGCCGAGCGGCGACGAGGTGGCCCTGCTCGTGGATGCCCAAACGGAAGCCGAGGCCATCGAGCCGCTACTCGCCCTCGGAATTCGAGAGATCGTCGTGAAGCACGGCAGCGCCGGCTGCACCTATTACGACCGGTCGTGCCGACTGGACGTACCGGCGTTCGCGGTCCGCGAGGTCGACCCCACTGGCGCCGGCGACTGCTTCTGCGCCACGTACGCGGCGTGCCGCGAAGAAGGCAAAGCGGTCGACCACTCGCTGCGCTATGCCTGCGCCAGTGGTGCGATTGCCGTGACGCGCAAAGGTCCCATGGAGGGCACTGCGAGCTTTGCGGAATTGGACACGCTCATTGGCTGAGGTGGAACCTTGTCGCCCCTGTACAACATCCTCATATCTTCCGCGCTCCCAGACTTTCCTCCGGGTAAACCCGGTTTCAGCATTGGAGTCTGCCCTGGTTTTGGATAGGTAACTTCGCGGGAGCCGGTTAACGCAGAAACGCATGTGACTCGAAGAAAAGGGGTTTGCCGTTAATGCAGACTTAAAAGCAAAATGGGTTGACCGGCAAGCGATTCTTCTTCAGAGTCCCTGAGGTAGCCTTCACTTTCGCACTTAAGGAGACTCGCGATGCCTCGAGTTGTCGGATATTCTGGCATAACTTGATGGGTCGAAACGTCCTCAACTTCAATTGGGGCGCAATCAACCACGACTCGGTAGTTCTGATTTCCGTCTCGGAATTTCACGACGACGGCTTCACTCCCGATCATCACCGGTTCGTCGGAGCAGCGACCATCACGGTCTGTAACATTTCGCCTCACGGGCCGCCCTTCGATCCCAACGGCAACCATGGCGTTGAGCCCTGGGCTCGGATGGACCGACCAACCCTTATCTCGACATCATGTTCGCGACCAACCCCGGCAACCGGCCATCGGAGGCGATCACGCGAGAGCAGGCCGTTACCGCGTATACGCTCACATCGGCCTACGCGGAATTTCAGGAGAAAGAAAAAGGCGCCATCGGCCAGGTAAGCTTGCCGACATCGCCGTCTTGTCTAAGGATATCTTCACCGTACCCGCGGAGGAGTTGCCGAAAACTAGATCCGTCCTGACGTTGGTGAGTGGCAAAGTTGTCTATAAGGCAAAAGCTGCAACTATCAATTGAAAGTATCTCCGAAGGGCTGAGACAGCATAGCTTCGGGATC
>CAVZJL010000049.1:0-55444 GCA_963775365.1 uncultured Acidobacteriaceae bacterium
GGAAGCGTTCATGGCAACCGGGGTGTTCGGCGGAACTGTGTTTGCGCTGTTGGTTCTACGCAATCTTCCGTGCCGTCGGTTTGATCAGGCGACACCCCGCGATGGCTCGGATCCCCATTTGTTTCTTTCAGCAGCTTATTGGAGCCATGTTTCTCGGCACTTTACGGAAATCCGCTATTGTGGGGAATGATGGCTATCATGCTCGGAGTGGATATGCCTCCGAGGCGATCGGAAAGAACCGAGAATCGAGACGTGTACGCCTGGTAGGCCACTAGCTCCTTTCCTCGTAGTGAGTGCCCTTCAGGAGATGTTGATTTCCTGCGGCCAGGGGGCAGTTATCGCAACGGCAAAGACTGATTTTGCGGCAGATCAAGGCGGGGCTGACGGCTTCCGTGTTGCCTCAACCAGAAATCCGCAAAGAGGTGGCGATTCCTATGACAGTATTTTCCTGTTTGTCGTTTTGTCATGGGCTTCGGTCAGCGTGCAGGGCCAAGCCCTTAACCCGAAATATCAATTCCCTGTTTTCGATGCAACTGGCTTCACACAAAAGCCCGATCTGACGCAATTTGGCTTAAAAACTATCACAGTCGTCTATCCTGCCTTTATGTGGGACGGCGATAAGGGTCCTGAGCCAGTAAGCCCCGGACCGCGGTCGGATCGCCGCCTTTGCACAGCTCGCGGAATCAATCCACAGTTACTCCTGTGATCGACATCGAGCATCGGCCTATAACCGGAGGTGCCGATGCCGATCCAGAGTATCCAGAAATACCGGACCGTTATCAAGTGGTTCAAGGCACCTTCACCGTCACTCAAAGTCGGATTCTATGGAGTCGTGCCAATACGAGACTATTGGGTCTCCCTTCAAGAAGGCACACCTCGATATGCAACATGGCAAAAGGAGAACGACGGCGTCGCATCCATCGGTAAACTGGCCGATGTGCTGTTCCCTCAATTTATACCTTTTATGAAGATCGTAATGGTTGGTCAAAGTATGCCATTGCACAGATTCGGGAGGCACGCAGACATGCTGACGGGAAGCCTGTCTACGTTTTCCTTTGGCCACAGTATCATGAGTCCAACAAAAAGCTCGCCAATACCTTTCTGCCGGGCGACTACTGGCGTATGGAGCTGATACTGCGCGAAAGTATGCTGACGGCGTCGTCATCTGGTGTTGCTCCAATAGGCAAGCGTGGGATGGCAAGGCGCCCTGGTGGTTGGAAACCCAGGACTTTATGAAGGGATCGATTCGAGCCATAAGTGACAACCCTGTGGCACTCAAGCGGCCGCCACAGGTCCTGCTCCCTGAACGTCTCCACTCCACAGATGATCCGGATAGATATCTGTAGAGCGCTGACGCCCAATTGTGGGATAGGGACGGTCTGAGTAATTGGCAGGGGCATAGGCTGGGGAGGCTGCGGGTAATAAGTGCCGTGCCAAAGCGATTGATAATAATATCTGTGTAATGCAATATCAAAGCCCTCGCAACTTTCGTAACGAGGCGACCGGCGACCTCTCATGTCGGACTTCAGCACTACTGTGCGACAGGACTGTAGCATATGAGGCTATTTCAGAATTCTGGAGTTCCCCCCTCCTATTTGTCTCGCCGTCAATGGCCAGAGGATGCGGCCACCTTCAAAGCTAAAATCGACCGCTTCCTTGGCGACCGCTATGGTGCGATGCACTTTCTGGCGCCGGTACTAAATGGCGATGACACCGCCTTTTTTACAAACGGGGATGACGAGGCACTGCAGCGCGCATGGGCGCGAGAGATGGGCATGTCGACAAAGGCCAGTCTCGCAGAAATCTTACTTGCTCAAATCGAATCCCACCGCACGGAAGTCTTCTATAACTTAGATCCAATGCGTTATGGCGGCGATTTTATCCGTAACCTTCCGGGTTGCGTCCGCACTAAGGTCGCGTGGCGATCTGCTCCATCTCCCCGAGCAGATTTCAGCGGGTATGACCTGATGGTGTGCAATTTCCCCAGTATTCTGAGGAGCTATCAGGAACGGGGCTGGAAAGCAGCGTACCTTGCGCCCGCCCACGACCCTGCGATGGACGAATATGCAAGCAACGATGACCGTCCGATTGACGTGCTGTTCGTTGGGGGATACTCACGGCACCATACCAAGAGAGCGGCGGTCCTGGAAGCGGTCGCAGGCCTCAGAGACCGGTACCGCATTCAGTTCTGCCTAGCTCCTTCCCGGTTTACGCGGCTGGCGGAGTCGCCGTTGGGCTACCTTGCTCCCGTGGGCAGATACCGAAGGCCTAGGGACATTCGCGCTGTTTCGCACGAACCGCTTTATGGCCGTAATCTGTACGCGCTTATTGCGAAGTCCAAGATCGTTTTGAATGGCGCTATCGACATGTCCGGCGAAGATCGAGGAAATATGCGCTGTTTTGAAAGTATGGGGTGCAGGAGTCTCCTTTTGTCCGATGATGGCTTGTACCCTGACGGTATGGTCGGAGGCAAGACCCTTGTCACATATCGATCTCCGGCCGATGTCGTAGTAAAGATCAATGAGTTGTTGCAGGTACCGCAACTTATGACCGGCACCGCCAATGCCGGATATGAAATGATCGCCAGCAACTATTCTAAGGAACTGCAATGGCGTGCTTTCAGCGCGCTGGTCTCCAGGGTTTAAGTGCGCTTTATCGAGAGCGCTTCCATTCTGTGGAGAGTTAGGGCACGCCTATGAGCTTGAAAGAGGGATTAAAGAGAAGGTTAAAGAGACGGCCATTGATAGCTCTTACGGTTGCGCGCGCCTACAGTCTCGCGCTTGGTATCGGTGCGCGAGTAAGCCTTTTCCGTCGATTCCCATATGCGTATATCGCGTCAGACGTTTTATTAGTTGGCATATCCCGCATTCAAATCGGGAGAAATGTCGCGATTGGAAGTGGGAGCTGGCTTAATATCAACGATCGGTTGCCTGGATGCGCTGGGTTAGCCATTGGGGACAACTCCTTCATTGGCAAGCGAAACTTTTTCTCAGTAGGACATTCAATCGTTCTTCGAGACTATTGCCTAACGGCACTGAATTGTGCCTTCATCGGAAGTGCGCATCAGTATGGCAATCCGATGAACGCGTACATGGCCACCGGGGTAACCCTGAACTCGGATATCTATGTGGGCGCGAACTGCTTCTTCGGTTATGGCGCACAAGTCATTGGTAGCGTTCGTGTGGGACATGGCTGCGTAATTGGCGCCGGCGCAGTGATTCGAAGTGACATCCCTCCCTTCTCCCTAGCGGTCGGAAATCCTGCACGAGTAATTAAACGCTTTGACTTCCGCGCAAAAGAGTGGGTCGCATGGCCCTCTGACAGCATCTCGGAGGGACCGTCTGAAAGTGAGTACATAGAACACTTGCGACGACAGCACGGCTTCGTCGTCCAACCTATTTCGGTGGCTACGAGTTCTCTCGGAAACATTCTCTGAAGCAAAGAAGCTTCATTTCTGGTGGCAATAGTGGGCAAAATCGCTTGGATTACAGGGACTCGCGGTTTTATCGGACGCCATCTTGCTGCATGGCTTTCGCGGCAGGGCCACACGATCATTGGTATTGGGCACGGCCCATGGCCCCAATCGGAGGCGGCAGAATGGGGTGTTCAACGCTGGCTCAATGGCGGCATCCATTCCAGCAACCTGCAACAACTGCTCCGCGAAACCGGGGCTCCGGATCATATCTTCCACTTGGCTGGAGGATCTTCTGTAGGTGCTGCAATGGCCAGCCCACATGAGGACTTCTCGCGCACGGTCGCTACTACGGCGGAACTGTTGGATTGGATGCGCCTTGAGGCGCGAAATGCCAGGCTGGTGGCCATATCAAGCGCGGCGGTTTATGGAGCGGGCCATTCCGGACCGATCCGCGAAGATCAGGCGCGCCTGCCCTTTTCGCCGTATGGCTACCATAAGCTGATGATGGAGCAATTGTGCCAATCCTACGCGAGAAGCTACGGTCTATCGGTCATGGCAGTGCGCCTCTTCTCTGTCTATGGCAATTCGCTTAAGAAACAGGTGCTGTGGGATATTTGCGCCAGCCTGGAATCGGGCTCGCGCCAAATAGAGCTCGGAGGCACGGGTGAGGAGTTGCGCGATTGGACGGACATTCGGGATGTAGTGCGCGTATTGGAGTTGGCGATGAGCTTACCAGTCGACCCTGATGCCATACCGATCGTCAACGCAGGATCAGGACAGCCCACGAGCATAAGCAGGATCGCGCAGCTCGTGCTGGAATCCTGGCCTGTTCCATGCTGGATCAGGTTCAACGGCAAGTCGCGGCCCGGCGATCCATTCAGTCTAGTCGCGGATACCACGTTCCTTGACAACATGGGTTTTGAATGGAGGATACCGGTGAAGAGGGGTATTTGCGACTATGTGCAGTGGTACCTGCAATACTCAAGGAGCGCCGCGTGATTCGAGTAGCTTTCACCCTCATGAGCGGCCGAAACTGGACGGGTACCGGTGTCTTTAACTACTTCGTGAACTTGGCGCAAGTACTGGCGCAAGATGCACACGATCGCGTCCAAGCAGTGTTTTTCGGCGGGACGGATGCCATCGCCGCGAATGTCGAGCCTTTTGCTTCTATACCGGGCGTAGAGGTAGTTCTCACTGCTGAGTTTGACGAATCGAGGAAGGGCCAGCGCATGCGCCAGGCGCTACTCACCGGTTGTGACCGTGCAGCGTCTCACTCTTTTCGCAAGCACCGCATTGATGTGGCTTTCGAGTACACGCAATTTCTTGGCTGGCGATTTCCCTTCCCCTCCGTGGCCTGGTTGACCGACTTTCAACACCGGCACCTAAGAGAATTATTCAGCGTCCGCGCCTATTGGAAGCGAGATCTCGGTTTCCGGGCGCAGATACTCAGTGGCCGGCACGTCATGTTAAGCAGCGAGGATAGCCTCCGTGATTGCGAAAGGTTCTTCCCACAATCCATCGGTAGGACCTCAGCTGTGCGCTTCGCCATCCGACCTCCTGATATGTCGGATCACGATGGCGCCCGCGCGATTGCCAACGGCTACAACTTACCGGAGCATTTCTTCTATTTACCCAATCAGTTCTGGAGGCACAAGAATCACCGCACCGTGATCGAGGCTCTGCAAATATTAAAGCGCCAGGGGCACGACCTCGTGGTGGCCGCCTCGGGCAAGCCAGAAGACTATCGTCACTCCCATCACTACCAGACGCTCCAATCTCTCGTTAATTCACACGGCCTGGCAGATAACTTCCGGTTCATCGGAATGGTGCCGCGTCAACATGTGTTTGCCCTGATGCGCGCGTCCACAGCGCTCGTCAATCCCTCGTTGTCCGAAGGCTGGAGTACGACCGTTGAAGAAGCCAAACTACTTGGGGTACCCATGTTGCTTTCGAATCTGCGCGTTCACATGGAACAAGCCGGAGAGTCGGCAAGGTTTTTTGACCCCCATGCAGCCGAACAACTCGCCTCGCTGATGGCTCAGCACAATAATTTGCCAGCGGCATCGCGTCAAGAGATGGAGAAACTAGCCATCGCAGCATCTCACAATCGGGTTAAGCAGTTTGCTAATGAATTTTCGCAAACGGTCGAGCGCGCCGCGGGATTATTTCGAAAGGCTCCGACGGTTCTCACGCCCGAATCCGATGCCAGAGCAGGCAGTTTCAGCGTCTGAAGGGCAGATCGAGCGATCTATCATGAATCCGACTGCTTCGCCCACTGATGAGAGCAAGCGCGAGTGAATCTCCCGACACCGAGCTAGGCGGCCATCGCTTCGCTCGTTTCCGGAAATTGGGATGACACGGGTTCTCAAACCCACAGGCTGCTCTGCGGTTTCCAAGTACTTGGTCAGACTTAATGATTCGACTTCAGAAATTACTCATCGTCGGGCTGTTCGCATGCCTGGCGGCTGCTCAACGGGCAGGGTCCCAGTCACTCCAGGGCGGTCAACTTACAACTCAAACGAATTCCGGCAAAACCGCCAAGGCAGGAAACATCGGACGGTCACTAAATATAAGCTCGCGCCCAAAAGGGTCGCCCGTGCTGTACTTCCAACCTGGAATCGGCTGGCAACGTGTCCCGATGGGAAAACTGAGCGGAGCTGACACACCCGACAGTTCCGGCAAGAATGAGGCAAATGGATCCGCAACCGGAGCCAGTTCACAATCTGTCCATCCACAGCCTAACAATGCGAAACAAGGGCTAGCTCCTGAAGCGCGCATGGTCGATATCACGACCGGTCATCACGACCAGCCGGTGACCTCCGCCCGCTTACCCGGCATGAGCGCCGGAACACTGCCTTCCCTGCAGGGAACCTCCCTGTTCAATCCGGCAGGGGGTGCTGCCTCCGGGCGGCGGGCTATGACTCTGGGTTCAATGCCTTCTGGCAGCACGCATCGTTCATCAGGAAGCGAGCCAGGCATTTCCTCCAACCCGGTCAACGATCTTAAGTCCCACGCATATATAAGTTCGATCGTGCTACGTAGGATGATACGGACCGCGCCTGATTTGGAGACGCGAATCAAACTGCAAGAGATCCAAGACAAACTGTCAAACAAGTCCCACGTTTCCTCGGTCAGTTCGAAAGGAAACCAAGGCGTAAGAGGGCGATCGAAAGGTGCTCACGTTGGCAAGGCTGATTCTTCGTTCATGGCAGATGGCCACGGCCGTGCGGCAGACGTCACCAGAACGCTTTCCTCGCATCGCTATCCCTAGATCACACTGATCAGACGGTCACGGCTGGCTCGTTACCGCATTTCGATTTTCAGCCGGCATTCTCATTCGAATCGCCTACGGCTGGGGGGCTAAAGATCTACGGCCAGATCATGCGCTAAGTCCTGCTGGCAAATCCGTCCTAAGAAAACCACGGCGTCATCGTGCCCCAAACCTACAACCCCAAATTTCTGGTTGCGAGTAACAGCATGAAATGTTTGATCGTCAGCGCTGTATTCCCGCCAGAACCGGTGGTCACGGCGCAAACCAGCTTTCAAATTGCGGATGAGTTGTTTCGCCATGGCCATCAGGTCACAGTCTTGGCGCCATTTCCCAGCCGTCCTGACGGAGAGCTTTTCAAGGGCTATAGGAGATCACTCTATCGCAGAGAAAACATGGGTTTTTCCGTGATCCGCTGCTTCTCGTTTCTGTCCAGGAAGTCAACCATGGCTAGCCGATTATCGGAAAATATTGGCTTCGCAATTACTTCTTCCATCCGTGTGCTGTTCGCTCCCCGGCCTGACATCATCTATATGAACTCATGGGTGATTTTCGGTTCCGGCCTGGTTTCAGCTGCCGCCTGGCTTCGAGGATTCCTGTAGCGATGAGCGTCCAGGACGTTTACCCGGAATCGCTCTCGCAACAGAAAAGGATTGGCCCGCGGTCACTCCTTTTCAGAATTTTGCGCGCGCTTGATACCAGGATCGCACATTCCGCAAAGGCGCTCATCGTGATCTCTGACCGGTTTCGCGAAACATACACATCCAACCGCGGAGTACCTGCCGATCGCGTCCATGTGCTGCAGAATTGGGGAGATACGAGCGCAGTCAATGTAGATGCCCGCGGCGCCTATGCTCTGCGGCAGAAGTACGGCATTCTCGATCACACGACATTGGCGGTGTATGGGGGCAACATTGGCGCGGCAGCTGGGGTGGAAACAGCGATCAAAGCATTTGAGTATCTGTGGAATGACGAAAATATTTGTATGCTCATCGCCGGAGCGGGCTCTTGCTTGCAGGCGTGCCAGGAGTTGGTAGAAAAAAAAGGCCTGCAGGATCGGGTCTTCTTCCACACGCCCTGGGCCAAAAAAGATACGGGAATTGTTTTAGGTGCGGCAGACGTTCTGTTACTCCCAACGCAGGGCGAGCAGTCCCTGGTCTCGGTTCCTTCCAAACTCATCTCATACATGTTGTCCGGGCGTCCGGTCCTCGCCATGGTGCTCGGGAACTCCGATACCGCCAAATTGATCATAGGAGCGAAGGCGGGATGGGTGATTCCTCCGGACGATCCCGCGGGAGCGGCCGCAGCATTGAAAGTCATCGCGGCCAGTAGTCGCGAAGATCTTCGCGCCGCCGGAACTCGGGGTTTGGATTATGCCTTGCGCCATCTGACACGCGAGGCCAACCTTCCCAAGATGATTCAGCTGCTTCTACAACTTGCAAAACCAGGGCCGCGCTCCGCGGTGCTTGGTCAACGATCGAGTGCATAGGGGTGATGGATGGTTGCCAAACGGCTTCTGGATCTCTTTCTCTGCTGTCTCATCATGCCGATGGCTCTGCCTTTGGTTGCGGCCTGTGCGCTGTTAGTGCGATTGAGCTCGCCCGGCCCCGTCCTTTTTCGGCAGAAACGAATCGGCATGAATCGTCAACTTTTCGAAATGTTGAAGTTTCGCAGCATGTACGTGAATGCGCCAGATCTTAGGAACAGCGACGGGTCGACTTTCAACGCCGCACATGATAGTCGCGTCACTGCAGTGGGACGATTCCTTCGCAAAACAAGCCTCGACGAGATCCCACAGTTGATCAACGTGCTGCGGGGAGAGATGAGCTTTGTTGGTCCCCGTCCGGACCTTCCGGATGCAATTCAGCACTATCGGCCAAAAGATCACCTGCGCCTCTCGGTTCCCCCCGGAATTACTGGCTTGCCTCAAGTACGAGGCCGCAATACGCTGCCTTGGGCGGTGCGCCGGGATATGGATGTGGAGTATGCAGAGACTCGATCGCTGTGGCTGGACATCCGGATCATGCTGATGACCTTCCCTGCAGTTCTATTTAGCCGGGGCATTTACATTCAGGGATCACAACGACGTAAGGAAACGGCCTAGAGCACATGTTAAAAGATACACCAAAGAGAATTCTCATTCTGGGATCGACCGCGCCGGAAGTTGCCAAGACTCTGGACTCGATTCGCGCATGGCGAAAAGACAAAATCGATTTGCTTGGATACCTCGATGACGATCGCTCCCGCTGGGGCACTTTATTTCTTGGACAACCCGTGCTCGGTGGGAGCGAGTTGCTCCGCGGCGCGCAACGCGATGTCTGGGTGGTAAACAACGTAGCCGGCACGATGGATGCGCGAAAGCAAGTCTGGCACATGCTCGACTCGCTTGGAGTGAATTCCTATACCGTGGTCCATCCTCGGATCGATACCGCACAGGCCGAAGTGGGGGTCGGAAGCGTGGTTCAAGACGGGGTGATCCTCTCTCCCGGCGTCCGCATCGGGCGCCACTGCCTGATCAACATTGGAGCCATCATCGCCCACGAAAGTGTTGTTGAAGATGTGTGTTTTCTAGGTCCCGGAGCAATTCTCAACGGCCGCGTTCATATCAAGGAAGCTTGCTTCCTCGGAGCGGGCTGCATCATTCTGCCCAACATAGTTGTCGGCGAAGGCAGCATTGTCGGCGCGGGAGCAGTAGTCATCAACGACGTGCCTCCTTACTCCACGGTTGTCGGTTGTCCTGCGAAGGTAATCAAACAACACATCCCTGCCGGTGCCAAGCGGTCTCACTCGTTGTCCAACGTTCTATCCGAGGCGTAACCATGAAGATTCAGGAACAGACGGTCCCCTTCCACTTCGCAAGCGTAGGAGAGGAGGAAGCCCTGGCGGCCGCGGATGTTGTCCGTTCTGGTTGGCTCACCATGGGGCCCAAGACAATCGAATTCGAGCAGAAGTTTGCATTCTATGTCGGCGCCAAGCACGCAATCGGCGTCAATTCCTGCACCGCGGCGCTGCACCTTGCCCTCGAGGCGATCGGTTTACAGCAAGGCGATGAAGTTCTGGTGCCAACAACCACGTTCACAGCTACTGCCGAAGTAGTTGTTTATTTCAAGGCCATTCCTGTGCTGGTCGATGTGGACCCTGTGACCCTTTGTATGGATCCGGAAGACGCTCAGAGGAAAGTTACCAACAAGACCCGGGCAATCCTCCCTGTCCATTTTGCCGGGCAACCATGCGATATGGATAGAATTCAACAGCTTGCTGACAGCTATAACCTCCATGTTATTGAAGATGCGGCCCACTCACTTCCCGCCTCATTCCGGGGCACGCCGGTCGGCTCCATCAGCAAATTGACTGCCTTCAGTTTTTACGCGACCAAGACGATGACCACGGGTGAAGGCGGTATGATCACTACCGACGACAACGAGCTTGCCGCTCGTATGAAGATCATGCGGCTTCATGGTATCGGCCGGGACGCCTGGAAGCGTTATAGCAGTGAAGGCTCCTGGTATTACGAGGTGTTGAGTGCGGGTTTCAAATATAACCTTACGGACATTCAGTCAGCTATCGGCATTGTTCAATTGGCCAAGTGCACGGAGATGCGCAATCTTCGCGAACAGATTGCAAAGCAATATACAGAAGCCTTCTCGCAATGTGGGCAACTGCAAACTCCCACCGTTCTCGATGACCGGGAATCCGCCTGGCACCTTTATGTGCTGCGCCTCAACCTGGACCAGCTCACGATTGGGCGCGCCGAAGTCATCGAACAGCTAAAGGAAAGGGGAATCGGGACCAGCGTCCACTTCATCCCGTTGCACATGCAGCCGTATTACCGAGACACCTATCACTATTCGGATCAAAGTCTTCCCATCGCTATGGAGGAATACTATCGGTCTTTTTCACTGCCGATCTATCCCGGCATGTCATCGATTCAGGTCGATTACGTGATCGAGCAGGTTCTTGACCTGGTTGGGAAGATACGCAGGTAAACCGTATCAGGTAGCTTGCAGAAGACACGAAGAAGCATAGACAACCAATGTGGCCCCATCGGTTAACCCGGTGGGGCCACGACTATTTAGTCCTGACTACATGCAGGGATCTGCTTCGCATGTGCGACCCGGAGATCGTGGAAGGTGGAAATCTCTAACGCTCGCCACCAAAGTTGATTCGATAGACAATGCCGAAGCTAGCGCCAACTTGTGTCATTGTTTTCTGCGGCCGATAAATCTTTGAGTAAGATAGCTCTCCCGCCCGGAGACTGATGTGATGGGCCGCATAAACGTCTAGTCCGCCTAAAACTGACCATTGCGGCCCCAGGCCTTCGGTTAGTTTGTTGGCAGGCGGCAAGCTGCGCGACCAGGCGTTTCCGGCGCCAAAGAGAACGCTGGCATACGGAGAAACGTGCCCGAAATGTAGTGCGAACCGGGGTCCTGCCAGGGCCGACTCTTGATGCTCGTCACTACCCCACCTCAGGATTGAGCCTCGCACTTCAGCCCCGACGACGTGCCGTGTTTGCCAGTAGCCTCCCAAGGAGACTCCGTAAACGGCGAAGTCGTACAAATAGCGAAAATCCGGTTTGGCAACAGTGAAGGTGGAAAATACCCGAATGTCTGGAGCCGGCCGGAACGCTGGGACCACCTGGGCTGAGACACTGTGTGCCGCGGCCCCGAACATTAGCGTCCAGGCAATCCGCACGAGATTGTGTTTTCTACAGAAGTGCTTCGTGGTCATTTTGCTCCGTCCGGTGAGAGTTTCGCGACTGCGGAAGCCGTGCAAGAGTTCTCCTTGCCTTCCCAGCAAGGAGACACCATCAAATCTTCACGTTTGCAACAGCAATAAGTAACTTATAAAACCAAGGAAAATAGCAGCTTCTCCATATTGTTTGTAACCAATTCTGGTTACCCGTGGTACTACACTTATGTGGTAGATTGCGACGCACAACCTTATAAGTTATCCCGGGAAGTACTTACAACAAAGCGATGGTGCCCACAACGTAGAGTGCACGCAAATACCGCTGCAGAGTATCAAATAAAGTTGGCGTCCAATCGCATTACTATAGGTCAAAACCAAAGAATGACGCGGCGATGGCCGCAATATCTCATGCGCGGCGGAAACGTGGAAGGCGGCAGAATTCCTTCGCGCTAAGTATTAAATAATGCGGCGCCGCGAGTATCGCCTCTTCTCAAAAGTGCTTGCAGCCCGTACTTACTGACTTAGCGGATAACACCCTGATGTGCATTCACCTTCCTATATCAGAGATACAGCAGGCGTCGTGAGATCAGGGAGCCTGAAGTGGCCTCATTCCCTGCAGCGGAAAGAGCCCGGTTGGGCCGATTTCCTCGTTCATGGGCTGCGGGCGAATCACGTAGCGGAAGAAGAAGCCCACCTTGTCGCTGGCGTAGTCCCTGGAGTTGTTAAAGCTCACATACCCGCCCACGTACCAGTGATCCGCGATGGCATAGGAACCTTCGGCGTCCAGGTTGTAATTGCCACCGACGCTGGTTCGCTCAGGATAGGTTGGGTTACCCTGCGCGGCCTGGTAGACAGCATCCAGGGGGAAGTATGGTGCTGAGTCCTCCTGGAATGCCTGCATCCCAAGGCTGCCGCTGGCGCGATAGTGAAATTTTGCTCCATAGTGCCCGTTGAAGGTAATGGGAACTCCGGCGAGCAGGTAAGCCCCGGGACTGAAATAGCCGCCCTGGCCATAAGTGAAGTAGCGCAGATTGCGCTGATAATGCATGCCGAAGAAGTTCATGCCGGCGACCAAATTGCCGTACTGGGGGGAGCGCCAAGGGGTCCAGTACGCCCCGCCGTCTCCGTCGATGCGTTCGTTGTTCGCTACATGGAGGCCCGTGAGATACTGTCCGCCGCCCTGGACATACCAGCCTGAAAACTGGTCGCCGGAGTTGATGTGGAGCTCGCCCGAGTTGCTGATTACGCCTCCCCAGGTGTTGCCGACCGCAGTAGCGGTCGCACTGCCTTCATCGCGCAGCCCGGCAAAGGAGAGCTGGGTGTCTAGGACGGGATCTCGCGAGAATTCCACTGAGAAATGAGCGGACGCGGGATGGATATAGAGCCCACCCGTGTAATTTTGCACGAGGAACCCGCGCGGCGTTGAACCGATGCGCGCTCCAAAGTTGGAAGTCTGCAATTGGAACTCACCTGCTGTGCCGGCGGCGGATTGGATATAAGGCACGGAGCTCGCAGGCAGTGTTCCCTGGCGAAGAGTCTCGGTGCCGGTTGCTTGTCCAGCATCGAGCAGCACGGGCTCGACGATGAAGGTGGTTCGCACGCCGGGCCCGAGCACGCCCGACGCTTCGGCCTGGCCGGAAAATACCGCCAGGCGGTCGAATCCTGGCTGACCACTGCGGTAGTCCAGACTGGAAGTCCCGCCGGTCCAACTGCTGGACGCGCCCTCGAGCACAGCCAATTGCTGCTGGATCTGTTCCCGCGGAGTCAGCGGAGCCCGGCTTGGGACCACCGCTCCGGTAAGTGGTGGCAGGGCAACCGAAGCGACGCTGCTGGGTCCAGCCTCGAAGGAAGGCGACGGTGCGGTGCCAGGCAGCGGCAACTGTCTTTCGGCGCGCGGCGTCTCTTCCAAGCTCTTCACCGCGTCCTGCAATTTATCTGCATTCGACTCACCCGTACTGTCAGCCAAAGGTAGATTAGCCGGTGGATTCGTCTTGCGCGCGGATGATAGCCGGTTGCCGTTCTCCTCATCCTGGACCTCGATATACGCTCTTCTGGGTGGAAGCTCGAAATTCGCGCGAACCATAGGCGCGGGCGCGATAGCGGTCGCATTCTGCGGATCTTCAACAGCAGTCAAGTCTCCCAGAGATGGGGTTGCATGGACAGCATCGTCCGCATCTGTGCGGCGCTGTCCAGAGGACGGGATTCCCCGCTGCGAATAGTCATTGGACTGACGCGCGGGAACTGCGCCCGAGCTTTGAGAGCGGACGACGGCGGCAGCTTCACCGCCTCCGGAATAACGGTGAACCTGCGCGGGCACATCATCCTGGGGAAAACTCGAGGCCTCATCGTGGCCATCCCCTGCCTCGAAATCGCCGAGGGTTGGGGCCGTTGCACGTGGTCCGTCGCGCCATGAAACCGCAGCTTCCCTGCGCACGATTCCGTGATCAGGTTCGTCTGTCGTTTGAGAAATTGCCCCGGTGGGCGCGAGCAACTTCATGAGCTCTCGTGCGGGGGCATGGTCGTGCCCCGGATCATTGGTGTCTCTGCCAGGGCTTGCAGGATGAGAGAAGATTTCCGCCGGAGTTGCCGGTCCCATTGCTTCGAGAGCGGCACGATAATATGCAGCGGCACGTCCAGCATCGCCGCGAGCTTGCTCATACTGCGCAGCCATTTTCAAGATGTCCGGGTCATCCTTGTAGAGACCCAGGGCCAATTGCAACCAGGACTCCGCCTGTTTCAGATCGTGGGCCGCGAGTGCGGCGCCGATAGCTCCGTGGTACTGTGCCAAGGAGCCGTGGCGGAGATCAAGCGACGCATATATGGCCACGGCTCGCTTGGGTTGCCCCACCTTCAGGTACGCACCGGCAAGAGCGTTATATATGTCGATATTGCCGGGGAATGCTTGGGCTGCTGTCTCCAGGATGACAACCCCCTGTTGGAGATCGCCCCGGTCGAGCGCACGGGTGGCACGACGAATGCTCCAGGAAGCCCACAGTTTATGAAAAGCCGCCTGCTGTTCTTCCGTTAGGCCCGGCGCCTGAGTGAGCTGAGACACCACGGAGTAGAGGCGGCGGTCGTCTCCCGCTTTCAACAATAACCATCCATACTGGATCTGCATGTCCGCCGGCTCGTCAAGCCTGCTGGTCGAGATACAGCTGCGACAGCTGATCGAAGGTTTGCAGAGCGGCTTTGTCCTGGCCGGTTGCATCCTGAATGGACGCGAGCGTCTGCAGATACGAGGTGTCTTGTTCTAGGGTCAGCCTCACCGAGTCAGGCATTTCGTCAAGCTCACGCAAAGCTTCACGGTCACGATTCGACTGGTGGAGTGTAGTCAATATGCCGCGCCAAGCGTCAGGGTTGCGCGGATTTCGATCCAGCTCCTGACGATAAAGGGTATATGCCTTTTGCGGGTTTCCCTGCGCAACGTATACGTTGGCCAACTGGAGCTCTATGCCTGGTTGCGGAGAAGCTGCAACCGCAAGCGCCTTCTCCAAAAACTTCTGCGCAGTGCTCAATTGATTGCGCGCCTGATAGATAGATCCCAGCAGCGCCAGGAAGCCTGGATCATTCTGGCTTTGGTCATAGGCCGAGCGGGGCATGCCGCGGAAGTCTGCGATGGCGTCGTCATCCCGGTCAAGCTGATGCTCGGCAGCAACCAAGGCACGCCACGCTCCGGTATTTTCAGGATCGACGGCCACCACCTGACGGTAAAGACGAAGAGCGGGCTCGAAGCGGCGAACCGTCATGAGCAATCCGGCGTATTGCAGCTGCTTGTCCAGTGGAAGATCGCGGCCATGATCAGGAAACGGCAATGCAAGCGCCTTTTCCGTCGCGCGGTCCGCATCCAGTTTCCGACCGGTCGATTGATAAGCCTGGATGAGTGAACGCAAATACTCCGGATCGGTCTCCAGATGAGTTTCTATATTTTTGGGCATACGCTCGCTGGTAGCCAACGCCTCGCGCCAGTCCGCCATTTGCGCCTGAGTTAGAAACAGATTGCGCCAGGCAGCTTCGTTTCCCGGGCTAGCCCCCACTTCCCTCTTAAGGATGGCCACTGCATCAGCCTGGTTACCCGCCTGCATCAGTGCGCCTGCCAGTGCTTCTTCAGCATCCGGGCTGTTTGGCTTGAGAGATAGCGCGTCGCGATAATCCCTGGCAGCGGCTTGCGCATCCCCGGATTTTTGCTCAGCGCTGGCCTGGGCCATTCGGCTCCAAAAGCGCGCGGTGGAGATGGCGCCTTCTAACTTTGCCGCGCCGGCGGCGCGGGCTTTTTCCAGGTAGTCCACTGCCTGCGCAAAGTTACCTCGCTTCATAGAGACATAGCCCATGCCGCTCAGTGCCCGTGAATTGTGAGGGTTCTTTGTCAATAAAGCCTGGAATTGCTGCTCGGCCTCATCGAGCTTACCGCCATTGAGTGCGCGGTACGCTGAAGCTTCCATGGGATCCGCGGAAGTCTCGTGGTTAGCGGGCGCATTCGCGGCCGCAGTTGACGCCGCGGCGGTAGCCTTTTTCGCATCGCCCTCCCAGGAGGATGCTTGTCTCAGTGCCTCCTGCGCTTCGGGCGAAGCGTCGTAATGGCTGAGCATGGCCATGCCTTCAGCACGGCTTTTTGGATCGTAAGTCAGGATGCGTCCGAGCACGATGGCGTATCGCGGATCGGCTGAAAACTGCCCAGCCAGCTCGCGCAAACGATCGATAGCCTGGCGCCGCAGCTCCGGTACTGCAGCTTGCGTCTCGTAGAATTCCAGGGCGATATCGCCCGCCGGAGGGCCGTTGGGATAGAGGTCGCGGTAGACCTTCATGGCATCGGCATACTTGCCTTGCTGGGCCAAGCTTCTGGCTTGCTTGAGGCGAACCGATGGCGGCTGTACATGCGGCATGGCGTCTATCTGCCCAAGATCCGCAGCACTGGCACCAAGGTCGCGTAGCCGTTGAGCAAATTTCTGAGCCTCTTCCGTCTTACCCAGCTGCATGTCCGCTTTGGCGATGCCAAGAAGCGCTTCACGATTCGTAGGATCGGAGAGCAGAACCTGTTGCCAGGTCTGGATGGCTAACTCCAGATGGCCATGTGCCAGAAGCGATTGCGCCTTGGTGAGTAGTACTTTTTCCGCGGGCGATTCGGCAAAGAGGTGGTTGGAAAGTCCGATTGCCAATGCACAGCAGGAGGCCATGACAAGGAGCCTGAGATACATTTTGCCACTCATTCTAACCATCGGACCTTCACCTCTCGATCCGGAGAACACTCGAACGGATTAGTTCGAGGCATGCGATTAGCAACGATTCCTGTTTCATATTGGCCGCCCTTCGAGGCGTGTTTGCGTACGATGATCGAGCCTGGCGCGTGTCCACGGAACGACAACGAGGCCGAGGACAAAGGTCAGCAGGACGATCAGCCAGGGAAATTCCCTGAGCCGGTACTCAACCTGAGTCCACCAGGGCAGATGACCCACCTGGTAGAACGTGTCACCTAACCGGTAGGAAGTGAAGTCGCTTCCCTGCAAGACGCTGACCGAATCACTGATGTTGGCGGATCCGGACGTCTTCAGAAAGGCGGCTGCGAACGCTCTCGCCGCACCATCGTTCTTGATAGTGATGGTAACCACGGAGCGGTTCCTGCTCCAGGGTGACTCGATACCTTGTATGACAGCATCCGGATATGCGCCCAGGCTGGCAATCAGGCCAGCCTTCTGATTGGCTCCGGTCACCTTCCACCACCATTCGGGGCGCATCTCCGCCACTTGCCACCAGACAGATTGAACAGCGGCAAAAAATCCATTCGTGTCCTGGACCGATACGCCATCCCGAGCTACGGTAATGGGCAAATGCTGGTTTAGCTGGTCGAATGCGGGCTGATCCTCGGGCGTTCCGACGATCAGGTAGTCGGCGTCTTTGCCCATGTCTGCGGGCGCGCCGATGTGAAGACGCAGCGCGGGATAACCGGTTTGCTCGGCAAAATACGAGACCAGCATCAAGTACAACCCGATTTCCCCGGAAGAGGCGGTGGGGGGCATAACGATATCGGTCTGAGAGAGGTCGGCAAAGCGGGTGAAGGGAAAACCTGCGTTAGCAAAAAGCTCGAGGTTGGGCATCGCTGCCCAATGATTCAGCCCGCGCAGGTCGAGGTAAGAACTACGCAAGAGGGCACCTTGCAGATTGATGGGAGGGTTGTTCCGGCATTGCCCCATCTTGGGAATCTGGAAGAAGAAATTGAACAGGAAGGTGTTGGCAAATGGACGCATACTGACCATCGGCACAGCCACAGTTGCATTCAACACTTGTTTCGGATTGTCCCGTTGAGGAAGGGACAGCTCATTAACGAGAGAACCATTGGCGCTAACCCGCATAGTGGAACCAGCGGCAAGAGGAACAGCATTGTAACGGTAGTCCAGACGGAGGGGTAATGTGGCTGTGTCGCCGACATAAAGGTCGGGCGGAACACGGAGGTAAACTGGCAAGGCGCCAGACCCATCGCTCTGTAAAGCCTGGTCGACAGAGTAATTCCATAGAGGTGAAATCCGATCCGTCCGGAGCCAGAGGGGGGCGTCATCGGCCTGGCGAGCGGCCGGAAGCTGAAAATCGGAGACGTGGACGGTGGGGCCCTGAAGCAGGTTGTTTTCGAGAGCAAGAGACTGCGCCGCGGTGACCAGTTGCATACCGTCGTCGCCGGCAACAACGAGCACTTTGCCAAATGGGTCGCCGGGATTGGCGCGCATCGCGATTACCGGGCCACCGCCATGGAGATCGAACCCGGCAGCCATCGCAGAGGGCCCTTCCACGAACAGAACCACATTCCCTTTGGGGAGTTCGCCCCCGAGAGTCACGGGAAACGTCAGTGCTCTTGATTTGGCGCGCACTCCAAACCACGAGGCGACGACACCCGCAGCCTCCATGGCCTGTTGGTCCGGCTGAGCTGCGAAAGCAAAGGGGATGGAAGCGGTTGTGCTGCCCACCGACTCGTCATAAAAGGGCAGCGGAAGTATGTTCAGGTTATCCGAGAGTGACAGCAAGGAGCCTGAGACTTCAATACTTGAGTCCGGCTCGACGCGACCCCACAGGACAGTGTTGGCAGGGTCTTCGCAGGTGAGCGTGTAGTGTCCGATGAATTGAAATCCCAATTCATTTTTGCGGGCCAATAGCTCCGCAGGAAGAATCAAGCTGGTGCTGAGGGCGTCCTGGACGGCGGCCTTGGCCGGGACAGGCAGGCTGGCGATCAGAGAACCGTTGAGCAGTACATTAAGATGGCTGAACTGTGCCAGCAGACCCGGGGAAAAAGAGTAGTGGAGATTGAGTTTTGCCTGTTGCGCAATCTGCGTCTGCGACAAAGCAAAAGGAACATTTCTACTGGCATCGACGCCGCGAAATTGGATTGCATCCTGGACCCCTAAGTCTCTGAGAGTGAAGGTGGAGTGGAAAGAGCCCTGGCTAACATTCGCCACCGCCGCAGTATTCGATGCGTGTTGAGTAGTTTCGCCGTGGAGCACCCCGCATGCTCCAGCAAAGAACAGCGCGAGCATTGCGACTGCGGATCCCGCGGCCGAAACCGCTTCCCGCGCGGGTAGCTTTTTCTTCGGAACCAGCGTCCCTAGGGCATAACCGACCCCCTTCACAGACAGCGCCACTAGATGCGCGAAACTGCGCAATGGGCGGTCCACTTCGCGTTTGTCGCTTTGTGTCAGCCAGGTATCGGCGCGGGAATAAAGGAGCAATGTCATCAATTCTTCCTCTTCAACGGAAAAGTGCTCATACTTCAGGCGCAAACTTAGCCCGACGGCACTGACCACCGTTGCCTGAAAGCTTGCTTGCCGGTCACGCAGCGGGTAAACGACCTCGACCCTCGTACCGGGGGGTAGCGGAAAGGGTGTCTCCAGCGTTAGCGCTGCGCCGCCTAACGATATGTCGCTGGAGTGGCCAAAGATCGTTTGCCCCCCGGGCACCCTCACTTCCGTTGGTATATGTTGGTCGATACGCACATCCGCACGAAGCTGGCGAGATTCGAAGGCAACCGCGTTGGCGCTGCCGATGATGACCATATTGAACAGCACCCAGACGACGTTCATCACCACAGTTCCCGGGTGTTCTGCGTTCCAGAAAAAGTATCGAATCGGGGCGATCAACAGGGCCAGGACATTCACCAGGATGAGCGCGACATAGGGTCGTGCAATGCGAGCGTCGAAGTAGCTTTTGTTGACGATCCCCCCCTTTGCTGTCACGTTGAACTTTCCTAGCTTCGGGTTCACTAACGCGAGCAGCGTTGGGCCCAGGATGTATGGCGCCAGGACCGTTTCGTAGACCTCGTTCCAGAACGAGTGCCGGTGCTTTCCCTGGATGCGGAAGTTGGTGATATTGGATAAGAAGAGGTGAGGAAGCGCGTAGGCCATAATCGCGATCCAGTTGCCGGGAATATTGGTGCGCCCAAGCAGCAGGTACACTAGCGGGGCCGTGAGAAACAAGAGACGGGGAACGGCATACAGGAAGTGCACCATGGCGTTGAAATAGCAAAGACGCTGTGGCCATTTGAGTCCCCGCGCGAAGAGCGGATTGTCGGTCCGCAGCACCTGGATCATGCCGCGAGCCCAACGAATTCTCTGGCCGACGTGACTGGAGAGGCTCTCCGTGGCCAGGCCCGCTGCCTGGGGAATATTGATATAAGCGGTATTCCATCCGCCTATCTGCATGCGCAGAGAGGTGTGCGCGTCTTCGGTAACGGTTTCCGTTGCGATGCCGCCTATCTCATCGAGCGCCGTGCGCCGCAATACGGCGCATGAGCCGCAAAAGAAGGTCGCATTCCACAGGTCGCTGCAATCCTGGATGATGCCATAAAACAACTCGCCTTCATTCGGTATTGCCTTGAACTGATGGAGGTTCCGCTCGAATGGGTCAGGAGAATAAAAGAAGTGCGGAGTTTGTAGCATGGCTAGCTTGGGGTCCTTTTGGAACCACCCCAATGTAATTTGCAGAAAGCTGCGAGTGGGCACATGGTCGCAGTCGAAGATAGCAACGTAGGGTGCGGTGAGCTTCTCGAGCGCGCGATTGATATTTCCCGCTTTGGCGTGTTTATTATCTGTGCGTGTTACATAGCCGACCTCCGCCTCTTCACAGAATTTGCGAAACTCCTCCCGCCGCCCGTCGTCGAGCACGTGCACATGAAGTTTGTCGGGCGGATAATCGATATTCTTAGCCGCAAATGCCGTACTCCGCACAACCATGAGAGGCTCGTTGTAGGTTGGAATGAGAACGTCCACATGGGGCCACTGCTCCAACTCCACGGGTAACGGAACAGGAGGCCGGCGCAATGGGCGGATGGTTTGAACGTAACCCAGGTATAGGATGGCGAACGCATACACTTCCGCCGATAGCAGCACCAACATGAAGACCAGATCCACCTTCGACACTTGTTGGCCAGGATTTACGGCTGCGTCAAAGACCGAAGAACACCGCCAATAGGCATACCGCGCAGTAGCCAGCATAGAAGCGAACATGAGGGCCAGCGTGACGAGTTCGGAGTCCGATATGCCGTGAATGGCAAATCCCAGAGCAATGGTGAGAATCCCGAGTACTGCCTGCTCAGGCCACTGAAAGTCGACCATGATGCAATTGAGGGCAAGAAAGAGCAAAAGGGCGTAGGTGAGGAGGCGAGCAAAACCTGCCCACACACCAGAACCGGTTCCTACACGACTCCATCGGCCTAACAGTCTTTTCATTGCTCGCTCCACGTGCCGGGCAGAAGGGCGGCAGAGCTTAGTGGGGCAACCCTTCGAACCCACAAGGCCAATTCGAGGTAATCATGGCTTAGTTGAGGTCCGGGCACAGGGGGCGCCAGGGGAACTCCATCATGGAGAGCCTCTGCAAGCTCCGAGCTGTGGCGAAGCGCAATCGGCAAAAGACGCCGCCCGCACAGCCTTGCCACGTAATCGCGGGCCCGCTGGTCATTGCTGCTGAGCTCATTGAAGCGGTTGAACAAATAGAAGACAGTCGGTATTCGCGGATCCCCGGACTGCACACCCAGTGCACGCTCGATACCTGAGACAGCGACCATAGAGTTCAGGTCAGGCAAGAGGGGAACAAGGACCACTGTACTCATGCCCAAGATCGCAGGAAGCAAGCTTTCGCAGGGCGACCCAAGGTCGAAAATGGTCCGCTGAGAACCCGAGAGCAATGGCTTCACTTCTCCGTCAAGCCATTGACTAGTGACTCTGTCCGCTGCAATCACCTGGATGGGAGGCGCATTCACACCCGGCGCCACGAACTTCCTGGGTCCCGGCCGCAGATCGGTAGCGCCGAAATAGTAGGGCAGGAGACAACGGCCGGAGGCATCAACGAGCAGCAACTGTTCTCCTAGAGAACAAAGCGTCTTCCCCAGGTTTGCGCACAGGGTGGTTTTGCCGACGCCACCGGCGATGGAATATACGGCAAGCACAGGCGTCGTCTTGTCAGCAGGATTGGGCTCATGTGGCCCAACCTGCATTCCCGGTGTCGCAATCGGCGCAAAAACTTGCGGAAGCCAATCTTGATAGGCTGGTAACTGTGCCGAAGAAGCCTGCTGTGTTTCGGGCATCGCTTTTTCTGGACTCAAGCCAGTGAGTAGCAGCGGACCAGGACCGTCTCCAGGTGTATGAGCCGGCGTTGGAGAAGCCTGAACTGCGACCGAGGAAGCTGCGTCCTGATTGCTACTGCCGCTGCTCTCAACCCTCTCCCCCGGAACCTCGTGTGCCTGCTCCGCATTTTGAGCCGGGCGATGAGAGTGCGTTTTGGGGGGCCGGGAAAAATCGCGATAGTGCGCATTTTCAATCTTGGCCCAGGAGTACAACAGGGCCACGTCATTGGCTAACTCCCTCTGAGAACCAGACCCCCTTGGGTGCTGCTTTTCAATAGGTTGCTGTGCTGGATTTGGGTTCACTATGGGTCTCTATGACTTGGCAATAGCTATCGGTTGAACTACCATCGGAACTTATGTCGCCTAACTTAGGAACAGCCGACCGTGAACTTTGGGTGGGCCTTGACACTCTGTCGGAGCTATCCTCACCATAGTCGGTGGCGAGGTGATAACGACGCGATTGCGTCCTTCCATCTTGGCGCGATACAGCGCCTCGTCGACTTGACTCAAAACGATCTCAGGGCTTTGGCCGGTGGCGCCGCTGTCGATGGTCGCCGCACCTATGCTGATGGAAATCGAGAGACCTTGCAAGGTTCCGGGGAATGAGCAAGAAGCTACTGACTGCCGCAGTTGCTCTGCACGGTGACGGAGGCTTTCCGGGCCGCAGTCGCTCAAGATAACAAGAAATTCCTCGCCACCATATCGTCCCACGGCGTCCCCCGGTCTCACTCCACTGGCAAGCTGCAGGGCAACTTCTCGCAAGACCGCATCTCCAGAGAGGTGTCCGTGCACGTCGTTAATCTTCTTGAAGTGGTCGACGTCACAGAGCAGCAGAGAAAGCATGGCGTGCCCCCGCTCCGCCCGATGCATTTCCTGGTTCAGGTGAGCTAAGATTGCGCCTCGATTCCACAGCGAGGTTAGAGCATCGTGAGTCGCTCTAAAACGCATCTCTTCACGGGCGTGGACCAGAGTATCTTCGAGCCGTAGGATGCGTTCTCCGGTGCGCAGACGGGCTTTAAGCTCCTCGGGATAGCATGGTTTGGTGAGATAGTCGTCAGCGCCGGCTTCCAGGCCGGCGACGAGATCCTCTTTCGCGCCTTTTGAAGTGAGCAGGGCAATGTAACTGTATGGTCGTTCACGATGACTGCGTACCTCCAGGCAAACGGATGGTCCATCCATCCCGGGCATCATCCAATCGAGCAAGGCAAGACGTGGTCCGTCCGGACTCAGCAGACTTTCCAAAGCCCTGCGGCCATCGTCAACCGAAACGACGTCATACCCTCCTCGTTGCAGGATTCTCTCCATCAGGCGACTGGAGACGGCATCATCGTCTGCCACGAGGATCTTCACTGGATGGTCTCCTGGCAGAGTGCGTCGAGGGACTCGACGGCCCTGGTTATTTCTTTCTCCAGATCTCCGAGGACGATTGTCGCCGGCGCCAGGTTGCCCGAGGCTCCAAGGCGCTCCAGATGAGCCGCAATCTCTCTGGCTTGGGAGGCGGCGAGATTGGAGAGTGCCCCTTTAAGAGCATGGCTAGCCTGCTTGACTCCAGGTGCATCGTTTTGCTGGATAGCTTCACGAATTAGGTGGATTTGTCGTGGGTAATCTGCGCGGAATAGATCGGTGAGTTCGGCCAGAAAGATGCGATCGCCGTCAAGCCGTTCCAGAAGTTCGTCCGCGTTAACTGAGTGATCAAAAACCTCCCTGCGAGAGACCTCTTTAGATGAGGTACCTCGCTTCGCCATGCACGCGTCCAGAGCCTCGTCGAGTTCCTGTGGCCGAATCGGCTTCGCCAGATAACCGTCCATTCCCGCTGCCAAACAGCGCTCCCGGTCATTCTTCATTACGAGTGCGGTCATAGCGACAATGAACTGATGGCTTCCCGTCAGCTTCTCCTTCTCACGCAACATGATGGTTGCCTCAATACCTCCGAGTTCAGGCATCTGTACGTCCATGAGGACCAGGTCGTAGGGTCTCTGGTCAAGAGCGGCCAGGGCCTCTCGGCCGTTACCGGCAACCATTACCTTATGGCCACGCTTTTCGAGTAAGCGCACGGCCAGCTTTTGATTGACGATATTGTCTTCCGCGAGCAGAATATCCAGGCTCTGGCCGGGATCACGCTCCTCTTTTAGCGAGTCTCGAGTGATCATCGTGGAAGTGGGAATCTGGTCTTTGGTCCCCAGCAGCTTGGCAATCGCCTCGCGCAATTCCACCTTCCGCACTGGCTTTAGCAGATAGGCAGCGATGCCCAATTGCTGGCATCGTGCTGCGTCTCCCCGGTGCCCCGCAGAGGTAAGCATCATGATCGTTGCTGTTGCGGGGAGACCTCTTTGTTTAATTTTCTCCACCAGGCCGAAACCGTCCATCTTCGGCATGTGCATGTCGGTCACGATTAGCCGGAAGGAATGGCTTGGGTCGCGGCATCCATCGAGCACCGCCAAAGCATCTTCTGCGCCCGAGACAACGGTTGGCTCCATACCCCAGCTTCTAAGAAGGCCCTCGAGAATCCGGCGGTTCGTTCGATTGTCATCGATCACCAGTACCCTGACGCCGGCCAGCATTTCAGGGGGCGCCATGACATTACCCTCGCCAGGCCTGAAATCCGAGCGGTCAAGCTGGATGGTGAAATGGAAGTGTGATCCCACGCCCGGAACGCTGTCGATCCAGATTGTTCCACCCATAAGTTCGATGAGCCGTTTGGAGATAGTAAGTCCAAGGCCCGTACCGCCATATTCGCGGGTAGTCGATGTATCCGCTTGAGCGAAAGACTCGAAGATTGAGTCCAGCTTGTCTGGGGCAATGCCTATTCCCGTGTCCGAGACTTCAAAATGAAGCGTAACCCGGTTCTCTTCCTCTCGCTCCGGTTGTACTTTCAACGCTACTTCACCCTTGTTCGTGAACTTGATAGCATTGCCGACGAGATTAACCAGGATCTGGCGCAATCTACCCGCATCGCCCTTAACCACATCGGGGACCTCTGCAGCGAAATCACAGAGTAACTCCAGGCCCTTCTCGTCGGCCCGAAGTGCGAGTGTCTTCAAGGTCGCTTCCATGCACTCGCGCAGCTCAAAATCCGCCTGTTCCAGTTCGACCTTCCCCGCCTCGATCTTGGAAAAATCGAGAATACCGTTAATTACGCCCAACAAAGAATCCGCCGAAAGCTTCACCGTCTCCAGATAATCCCGTTGCTCTCGTGTCAGCTCTGTTTCCAGTGCAAGGTCCGTCATACCTATGACGCCGTTCAAGGGCGTGCGAATCTCGTGGCTCATATTCGCCAGGAATTCACCCTTCGCGCGGCTGCCTTCCTCTGCCGCCGCCCTCGCTTCTTCCTTTTCCCGCTCTTCTCTCTTTCGTTTGCTCACATCGTGTACAAAAGCTGTAAACAGACTATTTGCTCCCAATTGGAGCGAGGAGATAGCCGCTTCGACCGGGAACTCATGGCCGTCGCGGCGACATGCTGTCACCTCGATCCGCTCCCGCAAGTGTGATCTTTCCATACCTAATAGATCGCGCAGGCTATGTTGCGCACCCTCGCCATCTTCCTCCCAGCGGATTATGCTCGCGACACCTTTCCCGATCGCTTCAGCACGGCTCCAACCGAACATCACCTCGGCCTGGGTGCTCCAATCCGTAATCATCCCCGTATCGTCCATGGCCATAAATGCATCGAATGTGGATTCCACGATCCTTCGATAGCGCTGCTCGCTGCCCTCGAGCGCTACACTCTGCCGGGTAAATTTCCGATCCACCGTCGAGGTCACAAAGACCAAGCCCAGCATCAGCACAGTGACAAACGTGACACTGACAACGCCGAGGTCGGAAATGCTGATCGCGTGATTAAGCGCAGACAATGGGAGCGGAGCCGGCACGAAGGTCGCCGCCGCCATACCAACGTAGTGCATTACCGGGATCGCCGCTCCGAGGATGACTGCGTTTACAATTTTGTGTTTTAGGTCCGCGACACTGCGCAAAGCAAAAGCCCGCCACAGCGCAACGAAGGAGATGGCAATTGCTAATACCAACGAGACTGATACCAAAACGGGCGAGTATGAGCACATGGCCGGCAGCCGCATGGCTTCCATCCCGATGTAATGCATCGCTGCGATCCCGCTACCCATGAAAATACTGCCTATAATCGCAGTGGAAGTCCCCATCTGTTTCCGGCTCACGCAAAAAAGCCCGATACCCGAGGCAAGAATGGCAGCTAGCAGGGATAGCAGGACCGTTGGCCAGTGATACCTCACTACCACCGGAAGCCTGAAGGCCAACATCCCAATATAGTGCATCGACCATATACCGGTTCCCATCGCGGTGGCGCCACAACTCAGCCATAACGTTCGCGCGCTCCCTTTGGCATGGGTTACGCGCTCTGCAAGATCTAGAGCGGCGTATGCAGAAAGCATCGCGATACACACTGACACCACGACCATAAGATAGTCGTAGTCGCCTGTAAGAACGGCATGTTGGTCAATCATTCATCTGCCTTTTATTCGAGCCGGATACGTTATAACAATTATGCGGTGTCTGTGTCCTTAGTAACTATCGAACGTGCCACGACAACAGGCCATGGCCTTTTGGCGGTATAACGCTGGCACACTTGATATGAAGGAATATTTAGCCACTTTACGTCCGATTTTCCGGCCTCCGTTTTCGACTCCGCTGGTGGCGACAATCCGACCTGGAGATATCCATGAGTTTGTCTAACTGATGGATTGCGAACCATCGTAGATATCCGCATCTTCAAATGTGCTGTGCTACCTTGAAGTCGGGTTATCACCACACCCTTGACAGTCGATTGAAGCAGTCATGAGTTCATACCAGGTTGACAAAGCGCGCTCTTCGGAAGTACAGCCGCCTTGCTGGGCACGATCCAAAGCCCTTGAACTTGTGGGCGGAGACGAGAGTCTGTTGAACGAAGTGGTGGCAATTTTCCTGGAGGAGTCTCCCGGGCTGGTTACTCAGATACAACACGCATTGTTGGACCGGAACCCCCGCATGCTGGAACACGCGGCGCACTCCCTAAAGGGGCAATTGGGCTACCTGGGCTTGTCAGAAATTTTTGAGGCGCAGAAGCTGGAAGACGCCGGGAGAACCGGAGAATTGAGAGGCGCTGAGGACTTGCTGGCTGGGCTACAGATCCGCCTGGTGGAAGTCTGGTCCACCCTCAGTAGAAAACCCGGTGTCTGAGAGACCAAAGAACTCAAATTCCAGAAAGTACCTCGTCAAATAGGCCGGATAGATCGGCAAAACGCTCATCATAGTCTGCTTTGCTTTCCAGAATGACTTGATGAGCTTGTTCGCGGCCGTAGACATGGGTGACCTCACACGTCGCCGCTCCTCCAGGCATTTGTTTATACGTCAGAAAGTAATGAATTAATCTCTGCACCAGCCCTTCGGAGAATTCGGAAATGTCCCGTATCGATCCAAATAGGGCGTCGTCTTTGAGAACGGCAATGATTTTATCGTCAGCTTCATTCCCATCCAGCAAGCACAGACCGCCAATAGGAATGGCTTCGAGCAAGAGGTCGCCGTGTGGGATGGTTTTCTCGGTAAAGACGCACACATCCAGCGGGTCCTGATCTCCCTCAAGAACATTCCTGTTTGCCATCCCGGCTGAGAACGCGGCCACCCGCGTCCCGCAGTAGGTACGCGGAACCAAGCCGTAAAGGCAGGGAGAAAAACTGGAGTACCTCTGCGGGCGATCTACTTTCAGATAGCCGGAAGTCTTCTCAATCTCGTACTTAACCGAATCGGTAGGTACGATCTCGATGAAGCACGTAATGACTTCGGGGGCGCGCTCCCCCATGGAGATGCCATGCCAAGGATGCGGCTTGAACATTACTTTCATTACTTCGAGCAGTGCGTTGGTGTTTCTCGTGCTCACGTTTGGTAGTCCTTTTGGCCGAATTTCCCTTGACGGTGCTGATCTTCAGGGGCGGACAGAGGCGTCCTGACACTGATCATGCGAAAGGCCGTTCCCATTAAGACGGACGACTTCACTTTTCAAGCAAGCGTCGGCTGCCAGGGAGCGCAAGCTGAGATCAAAGAGCCAGTGCGCTTACAGCATCATCCACGGTTGCCTTCATGGTAAAGACGCGATCCAGCCGGGTGAGTTTGAACATACTCATCACTGGTTCGGTGGCCCCGCAGATGATCAATTCAGTTCCCTTCGGCATTCGCTTGAGGATCGAAAGAATCGCACCCAACCCGCTGCTATCGATGAATACGACCTGCGACAGGTCGAGGATGATAGAAGCCGAGTCACTGTCCTCACGGTAACGTCCAACGACTTCTTTGAAAGCCGCGGTCTTGTCTGCGCCGAGACGAGTCTCATGCACCTCTACAACGATGTTAGTTCCAACTTTTCTTTCGCCGATTTTCATAGGTTCCCCCTTTTTCTTCAGCTCACATTCCTTTTAGAGATTCAGGCTCACGGTGACCTCTGGGTCACGAGGCCGTAAGATTTTTCAACTCCTCCATGAGCTCCAGTTCATCAGGAGATAACTCCTCCTTTGCGCGCGCATCGTCCATCAACCAGCGAATCTGGGATTCCTCAATGTCTAAGTATCTTCCCGACGGATCGATGCACTTGCTGCCGAAGATGAGCTTTCTTTCCAGCGCCGCGAGCGAAGAAATCCGGGTATAGTCGGCCAGAATACATTCGCGAACCGTCGCCCCCGGCTGAATAACGCACCCTGATCCAATTACGGTCGGGCCGATAATCGTGGCTCCGTCCCCACCGATGTGCTGCTTCCGATGTAAACCGGTCCCTCGATCAGCACCCGGTCCCAAGTGATCTCGACATTGATCCCGCAGTGGATTCCCGGACGAACTTCGTCGCCAGGCATGGTGAAGCCGGCCACTCTGCCACTCAACAGCAGACCCGTAGCCTCCCAGTAATCGGGCACCGACCCTATGTCGAGCCAGGTAAAGGGTAGGGTGATGCCGAAAATATTCTGTCCATTTCGCACCAGCTCAGGGAGGAGTTGCCCCCCGATGTCGAACTCCACACCCGCCGGAATGTAGCGAAAGATCTCGGGTTCAAAAATGTAGATGCCTGTGTTGATGGTTGAGGAAACCGCTTCCTCACGTGTGGGCTTCTCCTGGAAGTGAACGACGCGGCCAGAGTCATCGGTTTGCACTACGCCATACTTAGAAACATCTTCGGGCGGTACATCGCGTAGTACCAGGGTGGCGATCGATTTCCGATCACGATGGAAGCGGAGAACTTCGGCAAAATCCACGTCTACCAATGCGTCGCCGCACAGAACAACAAACGTCTCATCGAAAAATCCGGAAAAGTCCTGGATCTTCTTCATCCCCCCGGCCGAACCAATCGCCTTACCCTCTATCTGCCCCCCGATCAGATCCCCCTCGAAGGAATATGCCATCTGCACACCGAAGCGATCTCCATCGCGAAAGTACTCCTCGATTACCGGCGCCAGATGGCTGGTGTTCACCATTATTTGCCTTACCCCATGGGCCTTGAGATGCTCGACGAGGAACTCCATGACAGGCTTACGCACAAGGGGGATCATGGGTTTGGGCAACACGTGTGTAATGGGCCGAACACGCGTTCCCTTTCCCGCTGCTAAAATCATTGCTTTCATAAATGTCGCCAGCCTTTCCTGCGTGCTTTTTTATCTTCTAGTTTTCCAATGAGCCTAGTTCCAGCGCTAGCACGGTCACATCGTCGGCAAACTCGGTGGATCCGGCCCACTGATACATCGTCGATTGCAAACTCCTCAGCAGAGCGTCCAACGAAGACCGTCGATGCTCATTGAGAACCCTAGTCAGTCTTTCCTGGCCGAACGCTTCACCGGCAAGGTTGGTGCTCTCGAGAATTCCATCCGAACAAAGGAATAGGCGGTCTCCCTTTTCCACTTGGTACTCCAATGGGTCGAAGCTGCGATTGGGGAGCATACCCAGCGGGAAACCGCCATCTCCGAGGATTTGCGGAGGCTTGTCCTTGCGCACGAGGATGGGCCCGGGATGGCCGGCCTGGGCGAACTGCAAACATCCTGAACCTTTGTCGAATACGCCATAAACCATGGTGAAATACATATCACCCTGGTCCTGGAACCTATCGTTGACCTCACAGAGCGCCTCATGCGGAGGACGGATGACATACGCGGAGCCCCTTTGCTGGACAAGCGGACTGCTCGCCTCCGGCCTGGTGGTGAGAACCTTGCTCAAGGTGACCGATAGCATGGCCGCGGGGATACCGTGCCCGGAGACGTCCAAGAGATAGAACCCGACCGAATTCGAGCCGATGGGGAAAAAATTAAAGACGTCTCCTGCGACCACACTGGCAGGCAGGAATAGGGAATCGCAATGAATGCCGTGAATGTCCCCAGCCGGAGGCAAGAGGCTTCGCTGCATGCGTGCTGCCGCGTCCAGATCATCACGGATTGTCTCGTATGCTTTTTTGAGCGATTGATTCGTTTCATCGAGCTTACGGTTTTCTTCCTCGAGCCTGCGCTCAAGATCGATCACGCGTTCACCTGCCGCAAGCCGGACCAGAAGTTCATCCTCATGAATCGGCTTTTCGATGTAATCGTCCGCCCCGCTCTTCATACCCTCGACCAGATCCGCGCGGGAGCTCCGACTGGTACAAACGATAGCGTAGACATAGCGGCCAAATCCCGCGCCCCGAATCTTATGAATCAGCTCCAGACCGCTCATTCCCGGCATCATCCAGTCCGTGAATACAATGTTGAAACTATTTCGCTCGAGTTCTTGCCAGGCGGCGTTTCCGTCGGAAACGGCGATGACGTCGTGGCCGTGCCTGGTCAACATCGAAACCAATATGAGCCGCTGCATCGAATCATCTTCGACCACTAATATGCGCATCTTCTCACCTGAACTCTGGCGTGGACGGATTGCCGGCTCCAGGTAAAATCTCGAGCCTGGATGATCGATACTCGTGTTCTTGGGTATTTGGAGATCCATGTTTATCGGCCCTCCCCGGGCTTCCCTGCCGTGCTTCGAGGCTCGAGGCAGTGGTCATCATGGAACCACCTCCTCTCGTCGCATCCACACGGAGCCATCCCTTGCGCAGGGAGCACGAAGCCCTTACTGGCGCTAGTGAATGCGATCTGCAATGGACTCGATCCCCCAGATTTCACGAGCGTATTCAGCGACTGTACGGTCGCTGGAGAATTTGCCGCTGCGAGCCACGTTCAACAATGCCTTCTCCGCCCACTGGGGCCGATTCTGGAAGTCCCAACTCACGTGTGCTTGTGCCGCGAGATAGGAGTTAAAGTCAGCAAGGTTGAAATAGAAGTCACCTTGCTGAAGCAGGGATGCCACGATGGGCTGAAACAGGCCTGGCTCGCGGGCACAAAAGCGCTTTGAGGCCAGTGCATCCACTACCCTGCGAACGGAGGGGCTGGAGTGATAGAACGTCCACGGGTTATAGGTGCTTCGCTGGGCCGCAATTTCTTCTGCTTTGTGCCCAAAGATATAAATGTTTTCAGCACCCACTTCTTCACGGATTTCGACGTTCGCGCCGTCCAGCGTGCCGATCGTTAGCGCGCCATTCATGGTGAACTTCATATTTCCGGTTCCAGAAGCTTCCATGCCGGCAGTAGAAATCTGTTCACTCAAGTCGGCGGCGGGAATGATCTTTTCCGCGAGGCTCACGCGATAGTCGCGCATGAAGACCACCTTCATCAGACCTTCGGTTCTGGGATCGTTGTTGACCACGTCAGCGATGTTGTTGATCAGCTTAATGATGAGCTTCGCCATCCAATATCCGGGTGCAGCCTTGCCCGCAAAGATGTGGGTCCGCGCAATTGCCGGCGTCTGGCCGTCATCTACCAAGCTCATGTAGGAATGCATCACATGGAGTGCGTTCAAAAGCTGACGTTTGTATTCATGCATCCTCTTAACCTGAATATCGAATAAAGAATGAGGATCGACCATGATGTGTTCGGTGGAAAGAATGAGACGTGCCAATCGCTCCTTGTTTCTCTGCTTTATTCCCAGGAACTCACGTTGAAACGCCTCCTCTTCTGCGAAAGCCTCCAAGCCGCTGACGGCGCTATAGTTAGTGACCCAGTCTTCACCGATCGTCTGGTTAATCAATTGCGCGAGGTCCGGATTACAACTTGCCAGCCACCGCCGATGCGTCACGCCATTTGTCTTATTGTTAAATCGTCCAGGCCACAGACTATAAAAGTCGGGAACCAGATGAGTCTTGACCAACTCGGAGTGCAGCGCAGCTACGCCGTTAACACTGTGGCTGCCGACAATTGCCAAATGGGCCATCCGCACCGAGCGGCCGCCGGCTTCGTCGATCAGAGACATCCGCCCTATACGGTCTGGATCTTCGGGGAATCTTGCCCCTACCTCGGCCAGGAATCGTTGGTTGATTTCGTAGATGATCTGCAGATGCCTGGGCAAGACACGCTCCAGCAGACTCACCGGCCACATCTCCAGCGCTTCCGGCAACAAGGTGTGATTTGTATAACCGCAGGCTCTATTGGTCACGAACCACGCGGTTTCCCATGGCAATGCGAACTCATCAACCAGAATCCGCATGAGCTCGGCAACCGCGAGGGCTGGGTGAGTGTCGTTCATCTGGAAGGTGACGTATTCATCCAGATGCTCCATCCCTGTCCCAGGCCTGTCTTTGCAGAACTGGCGGACGGTATCGCGCAGCGCGCAGGCCACCATGAAATATTCCTGGATGAGGCGAAGTTCCTTGCCGGCCGCTACTGCGTCCGACGGGTATAAGACCTTCGAGACCGTTTCCATAGCGATCTTTTGTTCCACGGCGCGGACATAATCGCCTCCGTTGAAGATTTCGATGTCAAATTCATCGGAAGCTCGAGCCGAGTACAAACGCAGGTAATTCACAGTATTGCCGCCGAATCCGGCTACGGGCACATCGTGTGCAACACCGACAATCACCTGCCAATCTACCCACATCGGGTTGTAATGGCCAACCCTGTCCTGTCCACCCTCAATACGTCCGTACAAGGGGATTATGCAACTTTTCCCCGACCTCTCAATGAGCCATGGAGAGCTGTCAAAGGCCCATTGATCAGGTTTTTCCACCTGGTAGCCGTTATTAATTTCCTGTTTGAACAGACCAAACTGATAGTTGATCCCATATCCATATGCCGGCATGCCCAAGGTCGAAAGCGACTCCATGAAACAGGCCGCCAGGCGCCCAAGTCCACCATTGCCAAGCGGCGCGTCGGCTTCAGCACCGATAATCTCGCTGAGATCGAAACCGAACGCCTGCGAGGCTACTTCGGCCTCCTGGAGAAGCCCCAGATTGAACAGATTGTTCCGCAACGATTGCCCAATTAGATATTCGGCCGAAAGATAGACCAGCCGTTTGGCGCCGCGTTGATACAGGCGCTCCTCAGTTTTGAGCAGCCCCTCAATCAGGCGAGCCCTTATGGAGTACGCCAGGGCGTCAAGGATGTCGTCTCTAGAGGCTTCCTCTCTTGGCTTGGCAACCGTATATCGCAGGTGATATTCGACGCTGTCGAGGAGCGTAGTCTGGACGAAAGCATTGACGGTGACAGACATGACTTATCAGGCCTCTAAACCGGTCATCTTTAATAAATCTATTGAGACCGCTTTACGCTTACATAGTCATGTAACAGTGGTTGCTACTGGATAGGAAATACAACAAAGGTCTAGGGCTGTGGCACAGCGACATTCCTAACGCTTCACACCCGACACACACGTAGCATCGATACATTTTTTTCACTTATCGTGAAGGATTTCTCGCGCCACTTACGTTTCCCTCATGAGAGCTGAGCGCCCGGGCAACCTGCCACAGTTTTTGTTGCATGACGGCGGCGGAATTTTCGCTTACTCTACGTTGCCCGTTCGCTATAGCCTCTCCGGGAACTCGCGATCGTTAACGATACGGTACCTACGACTGTAGCCGAATGAACTTGTCGGATGTAAGCGTGATATAAGTCGAGTACGGAATGACGATCCGCAGACGCGATGAACTACCAGAACCTTGCTCCAGTTCACCTAGCTCGGCTGTGCGCCAACAACGATTCCGAGGCATGGCTTGAGTTCATTCACAGATATCAACGCCCCATCACGCTTGTCATCCTGCGCACCCTGAGAGAATCAGGAGGCGCTTCAACCTTCACTATCGATGATCTCGTCCAGGAGACCTACGCGGCGCTGTGTGCGAATGGGTGTCGGTTGCTGCGCGATTTTGTTGAGGAATATCCAAGCTCTTTGGATGCCATGGTGCGCGTCGTTGCCGCGAACCTCACGCATGACCATCTCCGGGCGCAGAACGCACTGAAGCGCGGCGGCGACTTCCAGCAGGTTGAATACGATTCACCCGCGCTGGCCCAACTTCCCTCCCCCTACGACCATGAAGCCATCGAACGTCACATGCAGCTCAAAGAGATCGATACGACTCTTGAAGGAGCTCGAGAGCGCCAAACGGCAAGTGCCCGCGATTGCGTCATCTTTTGGCTGCACTTCCGATTTGGAATGAGCGCTAATGCGATATCCCGGATGTCCACATTTCACCTCACTTCCAAAGGAGTCGAGAGTTCTCTGCGCCGAACAATGGCCATGCTGAAGAAGGCCGTCGGAGATAGCGGTCAGATGTTACGCGTCGCCTCTCATCCGAAAACGTAAATCGCTTGTATTTTCCTTCGCCAAGAGTAGCGATTTATATGCAAATAGCACGCGCTGGTACTCACTAATACATCTCTACTATGTAGTCCCAATAAGATTGCTGGAATTATTTGACGGTTCAAGAGTAAATTAAGTGGAACATGCGGGTAATGCTTTAGAGCATCCGACCGAGTGGAATGAGAGTAGCCTATGCGTTCTTCGTTAACGGTATGTAAAGGTGTGGTGACCTTGGTGATGATAATTCTATGTTACGAATTCGGGCCTCCGCGAATCGGCTCGCTTTTCACGGCCGGAGTCGCCCATGCCTTTTTCGTAACATCCTATCTTATATTTGTATCCCTGTGCGTCATAGCCGTGATTACTATCGCTTATGATAAATACTTTTGAGTGAGGCCCATTGCGATGGTATTGCAGTGCTTTCCTCCGAAGATAGCTGTCTAGCCCGCTTATGAGGCAGGCCTGGTAGTATTCCCGCGGCTGTCGCCATGTTTGTGGTCCGGCCGGTTACAGGTGCATCTCTTCGTGAGGGTGCACAGCACTTTTGCTGTAACAGTTATAAGATGGCCCACTCCTCACTCGCCCAGCATCACGAACAGCGGCGGTCGGATGTGGCTCTGACCGAATCCCTGGAGAACTCTCAGAGACCCCTCACACTTACACACCAGGCTTTCCGAGTTGTCGTCGGGCAAAAGAGCGCACGGGGAGCAGGCAAGCGAGACGACGGTTGGTATATGCGGGTGGCGACTTCAAGCCATAGGGCACATTAACCGATGGCACAATCATAAGCGGAAACCGAAATTGGTACGGGAGAGCGACATGGCGGTATGCTGCCGCGAATGCAAATATTGGGATAACAATCCTGACCACAGACTGCCCGACACCTACGCCAACTGTAATCTTGTGGAAGGCCCCGACTCCCCCCTAAATAGCATTGCTTACGTCGATCACCGGGGGACGAGGCTGGTTACCCGTGCTGATTACGGATGCAGTCAGTTCGAGCAGCTATGGTGTTTCGCCGATGACCATTGGTCACGCCCACGGCGACCGCAGGGCGCAGGTCGCCGGGGGAACTGGGTATTTACTCGCCGAACTCGTAAGCGGCACTGCGTGTGATTCCTCCCGGGAAGGACCAGCCGGCTGGTGGCGGGTTGGACAGGAATTCCGAAAGCATTTAGCGCCGGCAAATGCTGCAATTCTGTCGATGCATCTGTATGAGATATGCCAGCCGAGCCTGGGCGGCGCGATACCTTAAGACAGAACCAAAGCGTCTTTCGAATTCTCTCGGAACAGACACAAGACGGCGTTCGGCAAATCCCTTGCCGAACGTTTCCAGTTCCTTCATTTCTGGACAAAGCATTGGATTACTCTGGTAGACTCAACTGTTTGATGTCGATCATAGTATGAGAAGTCCCTTGCCGGTCGCTGATATTTTAGATGTATAGAACGATTGTAACCAGTCTGCGTGGCACTAATGCTTGGTGTTCGTCCGCAGTCTGGCGTGCGATATGAGATCTCGAACGGCATAAATCAAATACACTTCACGGCCGGGCATTGGGAATGATACTGCTGCGACGAACATGCATGCGGTTTAGTGTCTACGCCATCTCACTTGTAGCTCGCCCGTTCGATCGAACGCAAACATGTGTTGGCTCCCGCCCAGTCCGAAGAGGGTGAGGTTTTCATCGTAATAAGTCGGCTTGACATAGAGATTGGTCGCCGGATCAATGTGGGCCATAACTCGCGCGGACTGCGTCGCCAGCGCAGATTTCGCGTTTTTAGCATCCAAGTACGGTATCAGGGCCGCCGAAAAGCCCACCGGCCCGTCCCCGCCCGCAACTATTCCTGCGCTGTTGATTTGCTCCGGCGGGACCCCGTGCGCGGCCAGATAGTTCGCCATGCCAGGAATGGCATCTAGTATTTCCGCGTGCCACTTTGTTTCGGGATGGGTCAGGCCGGCCCATAGATAGACCCGGATTGCGTCGTAGCTGCCGATCGGCATGGCGGAACTTCCCGGCCGTGATGCCGGCTGAAATCCGTCTCTCTCACTATAACTTACCCAGTCCGTGACAAATCCATTGCGTGTGCTCTTGTCCAACAGGACGGGAAGGTGGGCGGCGATACCGGCCCATGGACCTTGCGGGTCTATGACTGCCAACCGCGTGAGCACCGGTAGGGGAAGATAGCTCGGGTTCAAAAGCCAGGTATCGGGCGCAGGGTGGAATCCAGTCTCCCCCGGAAGCAGTATAGTTCCAAAACCCGGCAGATCAATCACCTCGGTGCCCGCAATACGGGCGAGCATGAGTCGGCCCAGTGCCCCATACCGGGGTTCACGCCACAGCCTTCCGGCTTCGCACAGGGAATAGGCGATCCATAAGTCGGCATCTGAGGCTGAGTGCTGATCGAGAACCTGCCATTGCCCGCCCGGCGTCTTGCCCCAAAGCCAACCCGGCAATCTTACTCCCAAGTTGCCATCCGCCAGATTATCGCTCGTCCAATTCAGCAGCCGGTCGAAGCGCTCATGATCGTTGGCGACTAGGGCGAAGAAGAGTCCGTACGACTGCCCCTCCGAAGTGGTTCGATCACCCCCCTGGCGGTCGACTACCCGGCCCTGGTCATCGATAGCGTACGAAGCATATCCATCCCACAACGGCCAGGGGGCACCCACTGAAGCCACCATGCCCAGCGCGAGAACCGGACCGGCTACAAAAGATCCACCCAGCATGGCCCATCTGGCCCACATCTGCATTACCCTCCTAAGCATTAAGTAGCGGTCATTGCGCCTTAATCACGACTTATAGTGCTGGCGATGAGACTTTCAAGTCGACGTTATCCCCCAGGCCTCTGGGCAATACAAATGATTGCTTGAACCCCTTTCCAGGGGGCGGCAGAGATCTACTTTGCCCCTCAGTCATGGTTCCCGGTGATCAACCGCAGTCGATATTCGGCAGATCGAGAGACTACCGGAGGATCTAATTGCGTCTCCTCCGCAGCATTGAATGCCCGAATAAAGTTTTGGTGCACATTTCCTGCATCTTCCGTGGATATTTCATAACGCTCCCTACCCTACCTTCACCGCCACGATCTGTCAGTCACCCAAAATAGCCAAGTCTAATCCGGGAAGACAGCATTGTTAACGTCGCACGTTTTCCATCTGTCACTAATTCGAATAGAAAATTTAACGGGAGTAACTGTTAGCGGCGAAGGAAAACGCTTACACATTACGTCTTAGTGCTGTTACAGATACCGTAGCTGTGTCCTTTAATTACATCTCGATGCGCACTAATGAACGATCTTAAAGAACACAGGATCCGGCTCCCCGCCTCCTAAGACGTAATTCGTCATCATTCTCCTCAGCTTATAACTACCAGTTCAGCGGCATATACCGTATCTTGCTCCCTCTCATATATTTGTGGCCTGTGGTCTCGTGATATAGCCGTCGAAGTCATCGGGATCGGCCTATGACCTACTAAGGCTCAGCTCTAACTCAGGAAGAGGTGTCTCGATGATAGGAGAACGTAGAAGTCCCTCGTTTGTGTGGGTACGGACTTCATTCTGTGTTTCAAATTTAGCTTTTCTATCCAATATCTCAACGATTGCCGTACGGCGGGCGACGGCAGCCCTTTACACTCTGCGCGGCCCTGCCGGCATGTTGGCAGTTGCAATGTTTTTCCTTTTGCTCACGGGATGTGGGTTTTCTCTTAACTCGACTTCTGGACCGCCAAGCAACCAAGGCACTGGGACCTCGGGAGAGGCTGGAGGAGGACAAACGGTCCCTGCGCCCGGCGCAGTTCAGGCCCTCACCGGATGTACCAATCCAAATACAGGAAGCTCAAATGGTGACTGGGGCGTAGGATCGGACCCGGTCTATACGGCTGTTGACAATACCACGCCCGTGATCGGTTCACCTGTTTACACCTCGAATGCCGTCTTTTGGACGTCGCGAGAGACTGCACCGGGGCAGTCCATTTTGTTAGCGGGTGCTTTCACGGATGCAGCAAAAACCGTACGAGTCGCTTTGATTCCGCCCGGAACGACTGACTGGCAACCATTGGTTCGCGCTAGCACAGTAGTGGTTTCCCCCACGCAGCAGAACACCACCGGGCTCTCGTTCATCGTTCCTGCGGGGTTCCCTGCCGGCATCTACGGCTATGAGATCCAAGATCCTTCGGCACCGGCGATTCTGGGTTTGGCCAATGTTCCCTCGCTCAACTGGGCGATTGGGGTCCCTTCTGTGACCGGCCCAGGCACAGCGCTCCAGCACCAAGTTTATGATTGCGGTGCCGAGCCAGGCGGGATCCTGAGACTCTTTGGAAAGAACTTTGTATCGTCTAACCAAGTCATTCTGCAGTCTTCCAGTGGAGCCATCTACTCCCTCACACCCTCGAAGCTCGACAGCAACTCTGCGACGGTTACAGTGCCCGGCAGTCTTGCTCCTGGAAACTACAACGTTTGGATTGGAAGTTCCCCTTGGAGCGTGACGTCAAGTCCGGCCGCTCCGATCACCATTCATTCGCCGCCATCGCTGATGGTTCAAAGGGTCGCCTGCTCTAAGCTGGTGGGTGATGGGGTCACCGACGACAGCAAACGTCTTCAATCATGCCTCGATTTATATGCGCCGATCAAAGGCGCAACGGATTTCGTTGCGTACATTGAAATTCCTGCTGGCAACTTTCTGCTTACCGAGGGAGTTACCGCGCATCCCTTTGAGGTTCTTGTCGGGGCCTCATCGACTGCGACCAACTTTCTTGGACGGCCCCCAGGCTCGCCGCCGGCGGCGTGGTTCAACGTTCCTCAATACTTCGGAATGGTCAACCTATCGTTTCGGGCGCCAGCCAACCCAAGTCTCCTTCTCAGCTCAGGAACCATAACAGGAAATCCACTCACATCCGGTCATCTGTTCTTCAACAACGTCAACTTTGCGTCCACCGCCGACGCATCCGGCGGCAGAGAATCGATGTTTGCGGTCGCGGGCCCTGACATTCAGGTCTACAACTCCTTCTTCCTCTCAGGCTCCAATCAGGATCTGGATATTTTTTTCGGAGACGGCGGCATCGCTTCCGGCAACCACTTTGTTCTCAATAACTGGACCGGCCTCGGTATCCAGGACAGCCAAAACGTGGTTTTCGAGAATAATCTTACTGAATCTCAGAACCCTCTCGGAAAGGAAGGCAATGGGACCTCAGGAGGTTCCGGCCTAAGCGTAAGCCGGGCCAACAGCCAGTACGGGGCTTCCGCCCTTTCGCGGGACATCTATATCGGCTACAACACCTTCCAGAATATGGGTTCAAATGATCAGCAAGTGATTACCAACGACGGAGACGGTGGCGCCTATCTAGGCCCCATCAGTTCGAGCACAGCAAGCACGGTGACGTTGGCTGCTGACCCGGCGTGGAACTGGATGGGTACGACCAACCCTCAAGCGGCGGTGATGGCCATCGTCTTCGGCACTGGCGTGGGCCAGTACTCTTTTCTGCAAAGCTATAGCGGCCGCACCATTCAACTGGCCAGTCCATGGAAGGTCTTACCCGACACGACGTCGATCGTCGTGATCGCGCAATACGAGTTGAATATGACGGTCGCGCACAACACCATCTCCAACACTCTGGGCGGATCGATTGTCTTAGGAGATGCGCTGGAAGGCGTGATCGAAGACAACGTCTTGACCAATTCGGGCCAGGGAATTCTGATTTCAGCGTTTGGCCCGTACGGCGGACCCGCTGCCTACGGCCCGGTGATGAACACCGATGTGCTCCGCAATTCGATCGCGTTAGGTCGAGGAGACCTCATTGCTCACGACGAGGGCAATTACATCTGGGGAATCGGCATTCAGGACTTTCCCGGTTGCCTGCTCTCAGGCCTGATGATTCGCGGTAACGTGGTTCCGTCTGTGAACGTCATCTACAACACCGATGGCGTGAACGGAATTAGTGCCAACGTGATCGAACAGAATCAGGCCAATTGGCAACCAACGTTTCCGACTCCTGGGTTTTTGGTGCAAGATAATTCGCCGCCACCACCCTAAACGGCCGATCTCGAACTCAGTCAGGTGGGACCGACATCCCACCGCAAACCTTCCGGGAGACGACTTAGAGAACGCACGTCGGAAGCTGGCATTGAGATCTTTGCCTACCGAGGATCGCTATTTGGGGTAGGCCGCGTCGGAACTCCTTTGTCACGGGCTCACCGAGAGCAGACCAATGCCTGACTTCCCTCCCGCAGTGACCAGGAATCGATCGTATGGGTCCGTTATCCAGGGCATTATCGAATTGGCGCTGCGCATAGAAGACTGGTGAGTCTCCCGCTCTATCAGCGCGTGGTTAGAGCCAACCAAGATGGTCAGTCGTACAGATACCAAGCAACGTACTCTCGCAGTCATAAAATAATCCCGTCTCTTCGTACCACTTCCGAATTGTCGCAACACAGATTCCATCCCCGGTTACCACGCCCATGTGGTAGACTCGCTCCCGCGATAACCACACTTGGCTGCGAGACAGCGCGGACACTACGCGACCTCTAAGGGGGAATGACTTCAGTGATCTTGCCCAAAGGGCAGGCGGCCTCGCAAAGTGATCGGCAGGCATGGACCGCCACAACTTCAAGCTGATAATTGTAATCATGCTCTTTCTGTTGCTATGGATGCTTCTGCTGGTAAACCCCTTCACTGACTCCGGAGCGTTCCTAAACCCGTTGGCCGGCCCGGTGCCCGCCGAAAAGTAACTGGAGGAACCAGTCTTTGCACGCGGCGATTCAATCATGGGCCTATTTGGATGAAATCGGCTCTGAGCTCAAGCGTGAATCTCGAGTGTGAGACCGCCGTTTAAAGAGCGTTCCAATTGATGCGAGGACATCAGCCGTGATCAGGCAACTGCTTGCAAGTGAAAATGCCGCTACCGGACGAAAGTGACCGGCTGGAACCAGAAAATGAGAACAACGATAGCCGAAAGAGTCGATATACGACGATTCTTCAACAGGCAGGATGTTGGCGGGCTCACGAGGATTGTCTAGAACGCCCAAACAACATGACCTTCTCTTCTATCGCTTCGGAAATGAATTGTTGAAGGGACACACCTTCTACACGCGCCCGCCGAATCGCGGCATCGAGCAATGGTCTTGGTAGCGTTAAAGGAAATATTTCCGGTTCAATTGGCATCGATTTTTCGCCCTAGACGACAATATCCGACCTGTTGCCAGGAAACACGCGAGAGTCAGCGGATGAAAGGTCTCACGCGGCACTTTCTTGCTCCCAATACGGGCATTCACGTTCAACTAGTTATCGCTCCGACGCGGTCTCTACTCAATCCATTCGGGCTAAGTCACGCGATAGCCCCTTCTTTTCAACACAACGTGCGACTCATGGCCGGCTTTGAGCGATCTTCTATGGAGGCTCATCGGCGATCGTCAGCACATGAATACAACTCAACACCTCCTAGACCTCGCCAGCGATTCTCGCGGGAGTAGTCAGAGCCTGCATGGCAAGGTCTCTCTTCGACCGCCGGTTTTAAGCACCGTCCGTTTGTCAGCTGTCTAACGCCGACTTTATGGTGTCATCAATGACGGGCCGCCACAAGTACTGATAAATCCATTTGCGCATGGCAACGATTCAGTGTCTGGACCGATCACACGTTTCTGCCTTTCTCACTGCTCCTGTTGCGGGTTCCCTTGCCACACGCAGGGCAATCCGAATGAGACGACGCGGGATTCGTGTCTGTTTCGGCAAAGCACAACACCTCCTGCGGAAGATTTAGAGTGTTCGCGAGCTCATTGAGAATTTGATTCAAGACCACATCCGTGCGTCTTTGCCGGTCGATCTTGGCGATTGAGCGCTGAACTGTGGTGTGGCACTTGAAGCCGAACTGCCCCGCGATCTCTGCGAGGGTTCCGTCGGTAAACTGCCTCGCTAGATACATGGCGATGTGGCGAGGCGCAGCAAATGCTTGTTTCCTGCTGTGTCCCGTGAATTCCTCAAAAGGTAGATGGAAACGTCCCGCAACCGCGACTTGTATCTCTTCTGTAAAGACCTTGATGACCCATGAGCGTTGAGCAAACTTCAGTGTGCCCTTCATGTGACCATTTGAGATCGTCATAAGTCCTAAGGTAGTAGCGTTACAACGGATCACTTCATCTTGCTGGCCGCCGGCGACAAGCGCAAGAAAGGTTGACGGGCGAAAACCTGAAGACCGGCGCAACCATTGAACAATGCTCTGTCTAACTGTCTTTCCATTGTCAACGGTCTTACTAACCCGTAACAAGATCCTCCTATATTATCGTCGAACATCCATATTTCCAGTACTTTCTTACTCTCGCTAACGTAAGTTATCTGCAACTAAGGTGCGAAACTTGCGAAAGGATAATACAGCTGATTTACGTTAAACAAATCGATCGACTATGCGGCAAGGCACTGTCCCCCCCCCGCAGCCTTCTTCGGCAGCACACCGAGTGTGCTGCGCGGCGACTCTCAACTCCCTCAGGCCATTTGAAGTGTAAATACGTGCGCTCTCGCATCGGCGCCAACTCCAGAGTGCAGAGTTAGAGCCAACATCCTAAAGACATCTTGATTCGAGCACAAGTATAGGAGATTTCTACTGGTATGCGGGCAAACGCGCGCAGGTGTGGCGGCGAAACCGAGTTATACACTACCTAGTCGTCGCAACAGGGCCTTTACGACGCAATTTGCAACTTCTAAAGAAGGACAATAGTGTCAGATTACGTCTTAGGACACACACGCAACTTCATAAGCCGTCACTAACCCGATGATCTTGTCACGGTACTAGTTACTGTTACTTATTGATGCGGAGCGGGTGACCAGAAAGTTGTATCGATCTCTTTTAAGCGTGCTACTTTGAACAACGTAATGATCGAAACAACTGGAGAGAACAAATGAAAAACGCAGCCAAGGCTATTATTTTTGTTCTAATTTCTTCTGCCCTAGGATTCGCAGAAACGCCCGTACAGCTCGGTGGATGGTCCGTCTACCCGGCCAGCGACCAGGTCGTTTTGTTGCAGTCAGCATCCGAGGAGCAGCACAAAGGTGCGGATGACAATCAGGTTCAGGCCAAACTGGACTTCATTTGCAAGAAGGGTAAGCTTTCCGCCATTGCTTTGGAGCCGCCCGCGACGATTAAAAGGAGTGCGATGTCCTTCGCGGGACCGGTTCCCACGACCCGGGTCAACCTTTCGACGGATGGGCGAACCAGTCACTCCGAAAACTGGATCGTGTTGGATAACGGACGCACGTTGTCCCCCAATTCCGAAGTTTTTCAAGGCAGGCTTATGCGGTATTGGGCCAAGCGCGTTGCAGGCACGCAGAAGTTGGTTTTCCAGGTGGATGGCCAATCTGAGACTCAATCCTCTTTTGCCACCGGCGAACTCGCCGAAGCCCTGGCGTCGGTTGGATGCAGTTACTAGAGCCTGCGGTGGTGCGGAAAGAGCTCGCGCAGATTCCTCCCCCGTTTTGATCGCTCCTCACGCATACCATCCACCGGATTTGGAAGTATCCCCTCTAGGATTGCACCACCTGCGTTGCATGTGCGAGCTGGCGTTTGTATTCGTGCATCCCCTTGACCTGAATATCGAATTGGACCAAGCCCACGCGGTTTCCTCCGAAATCCGATCTCATCAACACAATTTGGATGAACTCTGCAATCGCCAGGGCCGGGTGGGTGTCGCTCGCTGGGCACGTGACGTATTCGTCCAGATGCTTCATACCAGCCCCAGGCCTGTCCCTGGAGAACTGGCGGACGCCGCGCGAAGGCCACGGTGAAGTATTCGGGGTGTCGCGAATTTCGTTGCCGGCGGTCACTGCATCCGATGGATATCACCTTTGAGGCCGCTTCCATAGCGATCTCTTGTCCCACAGTGCTGACATTCCCCCCGTTGAAGACGGTCGATGTCGAATCATCGGAAGCATGAGCCGAGTACACACTGCCGCCGAATCCGGCAACCTGCACATCGTGGGCAATGCCGACGATCGCCCGCCACACTCCCCGTCGGATTTTAATGACCGGCCCTGCCCTATCCACCCTCAATACGTCCGTACATAGGGATCAAGCAACTTTTCCCGGATCTCTCAATGACCCCTGGAAAGGCATCACACCGCCATTGATCAGATTTTTCGAAGCTGTAACCGTCAGTCACTTCCTGTTCGAACAGGCCAAACTGGTAGCCGGCCCGCCGGCCCCGTTCCACTCACTCGAGAAGCGTATGTGGCCAAGGCATAAACAGTGAAAGACTTGAATTTACCTGGCCTCCATACACCGTCTGCTCGATAGCTGTTTCTCGGCGCGAGTAAGTCTTCCATTGCCATGGAACAGTGATCGCCGCTGCACAGGATATACAACAGCGACTGTGGCTGTGGGACTGATGCACATGGCACCGGAATTTTTTTAACAAACCGTGGAGGACTTCTCACATCACTTACGTTGTCCCCCTCTGAGGGAGCTGACATTCCAGGCAAAGTGCCACTGTTTTTGTGCAGTAGCGCGACGGACTTTGCAGCTAGCTTACGTTGCCAGTTCACCATAGTTCTTTAGGGAACTCTCGAGGCCTATTATCGTTAACGATACGGTTACATACCAACGTAGCCGAATGAACACGTGGAACAAGCGTGATATAAGTCGAGTACGGTGTGACGAACCGTCGACGCGATGAACTACCAGGAACTTGCTCCAGTTCGCCTAGCTCGGCTGTGCGCTAACAACGATTCTGACGCATGGCTTGAATTCATTCACAGGTATCAACGCCCCATCACGCTTGTCATCCTGCGCACCCTGAGAGAAGCCGCAAGCACTTCAACTCTCCTCATCGACGATCTCGTCCAGGAGACCTACGCGGCGCTGTGTGCGAATGGGTGTCGGTTGTTGCGCGATTTTGTTGAGGAATATCCAAGTTCATTGGATGCCATGGTGCGCGTCGTTGCCGCGAACCTCACGCGTGACCATCTCCGGGCAGAGAACGCATTGAAGCGCGGCGGCGACTTCCAGCAGGTTGAATACGATTCACCGGCGCTGGCCCAGCTTCCCTCCCCCTACGACCACGAATCCATCGAGCGTCACATGCAGCTCAAAGAGATCGATACGACTCTTGAAGGAGCTCGAGAGCGCCAAACGGCAAGTGCCCGCGATTGCGTCATCTTCTGGTTGCACTTCCGGTTTGGGATGAGCGCCAATGCAATAGCCCAGATGTCCACATTTCACCTCACTTCCAAAGGAGTCGAGAGTTCGCTGCGCCGAATCATCGGCCTGCTGAAGAAAACGGTTGGAGATAACAGCCAGGCCCTGCCAGTCGCGCACAATCCGAAAACGTAATTTGTTTGTGTTTTCCTTCGACAAATCAGCCTTCCATTTCCACAATACAGCGTACAGGTACTTACTAATATATTTGCACTCTGTAGTCCTATCGAGATTCCTGAAACACAATTGGCGGTTCAAGAGTAAATTAGGTTGAAAGGTCGCTAGATAGTGCGGGCGAGCTGCCTGAGAGCGTACGAGCATTGTCCTCGTTAATGGGTCTTCCCAACTGTGCCGACTCTGGTGATGATAGCGCTATGTCACACGTTCGGACCTTCGCAACCCACGTTACCTTTGTGGGTCCGGATCGCCCATGCCATATTCGTAACCGCCTATCTTACAATAGTCTCGCTGTTCGTCATACTCGTGATTACTATCGCTTATGACAAATACACAGGTAAATGACGCCTGTCGCAGTGATACTGCGGTATTTTCCTTTGAGGGTAGCGCTCTAATACGCTTATAAGGCAAACGTTATGACGGTTACCATCGGGCAGATCCAGGTCGCGGTTGCCAACTTCTTCAATCTATCGCTGGAAGAGGTTACACTCCACTCCAGAAAGCGCGTGATAGCATTGCCACGGCCTATCGCCATGTTTCTAGCCCGGCAGTTTACGAGTGCGTCTCTTCATGAAATTGCACGGCACTTTAGCTGTAAAAGCTATAAGATAGTCCGCTCCTCAATCGCTATGATCGACGAACAGCGCCGGACGGATGTGGCTCTAAACCGAATCCTCCGGGAGATCTCGGAGATCCTGACAAACACGCACCAGGCCTTCCAAATTGTCGATGCACACAACAGCTCAGGCGGAGAAAATCCGCAGGACGATGGTTGGTATACCCGGGTCGCGGGTTCAAGTCAGAGCGCACAGAAACCGATGGCGCCATAATAAGCCTGGACCGAAATTGCTCCAAAGGAGAATGACATGGCCGTATGCTGCCGGGAATGCAAATATTGGGATAGCGGCCCTGACCACAGACTCCCCGACACATACGCGAACTGCAATTTTGTGGAAGGCCCCGATGCACCTCTGAACAGCCTTGCTTACATCGATCACCGGGGAACCAGACTGGTGACTCGTGCTGACTACGGATGTATTCAGTTCAAGCAGCTCTGGTATTTCGCGGGCGACCAAGGGCCACAGCCGCGCCGATGGCAGGGCCCAGTTCGACGGGGGGAATAGTGTACAGGCTCGTCGAACTCATAGACGCTCATATGTGATCTGCCCGTGACGCCCCACCAGGACGGGCGGCCGCCTGCCTGGAGCTCCAGGAGTATCTAACGCCGGCAACTGCTGCAGTTTTGCCTATGCATCTGTATGAGATATGCCAGCCGAGCATGGGCAGCTCGATACCCTATGACAGAACCAAAGCGTCTTTCGCATTCTGTCGGAACAGATACAAGACGGCACTCGGCAAAGCGTTGGCCGAGTGCTTCGAGTTCCTTCATCTCTTGACAAGGCATTTGAGTACTTGGTTAGCTGAACTGGTTGACATCGATCATAATACGGGTGGTCCTTTGCCGGACCTTGATACTTGAGAAGTATGGAACGGATGTAATCAGTGTGAGTGACGCATCCTTAGGTGTACTACGCCTTCGGAGGGGGCGCCGCGGTGGTAGCCCACCTAACCACACTTTTCACTACACTCAACAAAACCCGGTCTAACTGACACGACGTAAGGCAATGGCTTTTCCCTTCGCCCGGGATTTAAACTTAAGTTACGAAATATGTAGGGTAGCGCTCACTGAAACAGTGCGGGATTATGGTCTTAGTTGAGGGTGAGGTCCTCCCAGTGTGGATTAGCCGCTTTGACATAGGCTCATAGAGATTGGTCAGGGGGGCAATGTGGGCCATGACTCTGGCCGACTGCGCCGCGAGCGCAGATTTCGCGTCCTTAGCATGCCGGCACGGTAGCAAGGCGGCCGAAAAGCTCACTGGCCCGACCCTGACTAGGAACTTGCGGCAGTAATAAAGGAGAATTCCGCCGCATTACGTCGAGGATTTATTTCACATCTCGGGCTGCCCGGAGCTGGTGCTCTGTCGCACTTACAGAAACACGATATCCGATTCACTGCCTCCTAAACGTGAAATGGGAGTATTTTCCTTCGCCAATGGCTGACAATAAAGCGGCATAGACCGGGCGCCATGTCCACTTATATATTTGGAATCTGTAGTCTCAGTGACGGAGATTCTGAGCCCTCGATGTAATGTGCATAGGCCTATGGCGTCTGATGGATGAGATGTAACTCAGGTAGGGATATCTTGATGCTGGGGAAACCTAAGAAACATACTTTTGTACGGGTACTAACTCTGGTCCTCTCTATCTGTTTCTCAACTTTAGCTTTTCTTTGCCTCAGCAATCTGCTGCGCAATGTTACCTGGCAGCCGGCCGGTATCTTTAGGATCGCGCCGCGTTTGGTAGCTATTTTGCTTTCGTGCTCGGTATGAGGTGCGCTTCACGCTACGGAACGTGGCTTACAAAACGCTGTGAGGTGTAAACCAAGGACTGTTTAAATGTGGAATGTATCTCTTCCTGCCTGTAGACGAATCGTATCCTCCCGTTGCCTGACTTCCATGCTGGTGCTGACTGCCGCCTGTACTTTGGCGATGGCCGCACAAGCGGCTCCGCTAACGACGACGACACTCACCGTCTCTTCCTCATCGGTCGCGTCGCCCGCGAAGGTAACGTTGACGGCTTCGGTGACAGCCGGCGGCGCGCCGGTAACAACAGGCTCCGTCACCTTCTGCGATGTGACAGGCCTTTATCCTCGCTGCGAAGATTCGGCGGTCGTAGGCAGGGCACAGTTGAACGGAGCAACAGCGACGTTCTCATTCATCCCTGCCATCGGTAGCCATAAATATACGGCGATGTTCAACGGCACAACAGCTGCCGCACCCAGCACTTCCAGCGCACAAAGCTTGACGGTGACTGGCCTTTATCCGACTTCGACCGCGATTGCAGCAACCGGTAACCCCAGCGGCTATGGGCTGACGGCAACGGTAGTCGGCTACGCAAATCATCCGCCGTTGCTGGCGGGCACTGTGTCTTTTCAAGACACCAGCAATGGCGACTTCGTCCTGGGAACAGCCCCCCTTGGCACACCGGCCGTCGCGGAGACTTTCACGCAGGCGAACAAATCCCCAATCCTTATTGGCAATGAACCTGCAGCCGTCGGCACTGGCGACTTCAACGGGGATGGAAAGCCAGACTTGGCAATCATGATCACCCAGCAGGAAGCTATTGCGATTTTGCTGGGAAACGGAGACGGCACCTTCACCCAAGGCGCAACAATCGATAATGTTGGAAGCACTCCCTGCATCCCGTACCCCTTAAACCAGCGTTCGAATTGCTCCGTAGCCGTGGGAGATTTTAACCACGACGGCAACGCCGACCTGGTTGCAACCAGTGACTTCGACAATACCGTGATCGTCTTGCTGGGCCATGGTGATGGCACATTCACGCCCGCCAGCGGCTCCCCGATGACCGTGGGCAATTTTCCTCAAACGGTAAAAGTCGGAGATTTCAATAGTGACGGTCTTCAGGATCTGGTGGTCGCCAATGGCAAAGACAATACCGTAAGTATTCTATTGGGCAATGGAGACGGCACCTTCAAGGCTGCAAACGGCTCGCCCGTTCAGGTGGGCGGATTTCCCTTTTTTCTGGCGGTAGCAGACTTCAACGGCGACGGCTCGGCCGATGTAGCTGTGACCAACGCAGACGATAGCACGGTGAGCGTGCTGCTGGGCAACGGAGACGGTACCTTCACCCAGGCCCCCGGTTCGCCGATTGCCGGGTTCAACTACAATCCCGTCCAGATCGCCGCTGCCGATTTTAACGGGGACGGCAAGCCCGATCTGGCCGTAGCAGACTATACCGCCGTCGACCAAACGCCTCCCTTAGACCAGCAAAAGAGCAATGTGGTCATCATGCTGGGCACGGGAGACGGTACCTTTGCCCCTGCAGCTGGATCACCGATTACGGTAGGGTTGCAGGCTACGAACGTGCTTGCCGCAGACTTTAACCAGGACGGCAAGACCGACTTGGCCGTCATTAACGGCGGCGACATTACGGACTTCCCGACCCAGACCTTGATGGTCTTGCTGGGAGATGGAAACGGCGGCTTCGCACCGTTGGGACCGCCGATCCAGATGGAACCATCTCCCAGCGACATAGCGGCGGCGGACTTCAATGGAGATGGCGCCATCGACCTGGCCATCCCCAATGTAGCGGACTATAACACTACCATCCTGCTGAACGAATTCACGCAGACAGCAACCGCAAGTGTGTCCAATGTCACCATCGCCGGCACAGGAACACACTATGTGGACGCTGTTTACGAGGGAAATCGTGGGTTTGCCCCGAGTACCTCGTCCACCATCCCCTTGCAGGGCTCGACTGTCGCCACGACGTTAACCTTGACCGCAAACCCTGCCGAGCAAATGATCACTATGCCGGTAACGTTTACCGCCCAATTGAGTTCGGTTTCGAACCAACCTTTCTTTGCCAATCCGGCCGGCACGGTCACCTTCTACGATCAGAGTGTCGGCGCCCAGATTGGGACTGCGCCCATGGGCGCCAACGGACAAGCGGTCTTAACCCTGACCAACATAGGCCCCGGCGTGCATAGCATCACCGCCAGCTATGGTGGAGATCCCGGCTTCCTGCCCAGCGGCTCGAATGCAGTATCGGTCAAGATCGACGAGTTGCGCATCCTTCGGGTAGGAAACAACAACACGACGATCCTGCCCGGTACCACGGTGGTGTATACGCTTCAGGTGCAGCCGCAGGTTGCGACGGCATTCCTATACAACGTGAGCTTCTCGGCTAGTGGCTTACCTGCCGGGGCAACTGCGACCTTTTCCCCGGGTACGCTGCCGGCGGGCGGTCAAATGGCCAATATCACCATGACGGTCAAGACGGCAGCAACTGCCTTGAACGAGCCACCACCCTCTCCCTTCGAACGCTTGCCGCTCGCCCTGGGGCTCTTGCTTCCACTCCTGGGAACGAAAGCGCTACGACGGCGGTTGCGACAGATTCCGCCGTCGCTGGGTGCGGCCCTGTTTGCAGCGCTCACCCTGGCCGCGGTTGCGGGCCTGAGCGGGTGCTCGGGTGCGGGCCTTTTCGCTGCCCGAAAAGTTCCCTACTCCATCACCGTTACAGGCACTGAGGGAACAGTTCAGCGCACAGTGGAGGTGCCCCTTGAAATCCAGTAAGCGGGGTGCGCTGCAATTGTTTATGGCCGCGATGGTCGTATTCGCCACGGTCGAACTCCGTGGCCAGAACGTGCCCGGAGGAAGGGACTTCTCTTTGCCGCGAGCGGAGGTCTCGCTCGCCTACAGTGCGACAGAAGCCAACGCGGGTCCCGGGCAATGCGGTTGCTTTTTCGTTAACGGCGCCAGCGCCGAGGGAAACTTCCGCACTTATCGTGCCTACACCACAGTGGTCGATGTGACCGTGGCGCATACGGGGCAAATCCACAACACGGGTCAACCCTTTTCACTGCTCATGGTGACCGCGGGGACTCGCCTCAATTTCAGAATGGGTCATCAACGGGACGACGGAGAGGATACGTTCCACAGCCTCAAGCCTTTCGTGCAGGGTCTGGTGGGGTTTGCCCATGGCTTCGATTCGGCTTTTCCCGACAAGTCAGGTTTTATTCAATCCTCGGCTAACTCCTTTGCCTTGTTGGCGGGTATTGGGCTCGATTACAAATACCGCAGGCATCTATCCTTCCGCGTAATCCAGGCCGACTACGGATACACCCGACTGCCCAACCTCGCCGGCAACGACCAAAACCTGTTACGGATCTCCTCCGGTATCACCATCCATCTCAAATAATCCGGCGCAAAATCGTGGACCACGCGCGAAAAGCTGTCTCGATGGGCAGGCTTATCAAACCGCATAGTATTCGTTGACCAACTGATTCTCTGCCCCGGCACTTGTGCAATTATGGCTGCCACAAATCCTCGCCCTTTCGAACAACTCGCGGCGGCGCGCTTCTGAAAAGCCGTCACCTGGGCAGCCGTCAAGTAATTCTTAACCCGGTCGATGGATTCGGACATCTAAGGGGCGATGGGTGTGTCATGAAAGACTCTGATTCCCCTAAGGAACCGATTCACCGCAAGCTTCAGGACCGAGAACGGATCTCGCGAGAGAAAATGTTTGACCAACTGATCGAATACGCCATAACTGAAGGTTTCACCATAGATCGGCTTGAAGCGATGGACCAGAACAGCCTCCTTCGCCTGATTGAAGAGTGGAAAGAGCAAGAAGAAGGACCTCCTGATATCCACTAAGATCGAGCCAACTTTGGTCTCGGGTGCATACCCGTCCGGTGTGATTACAGGTGGACGAGCAAACCCTCTTCAACCAGTCATCGATGATGGCCTGGTAACTTCTTCGGCGCACAGCCGTCGCGTTCGCTAATTCGGTCCGACCCGGCCATACGGCGATAAACGTCGGCGGCGAGGGGAACGACGGGAAAGTGTCTGGAGTATCGGACCCCGACGCGTGCCAAGGGGGATTCGGGATGAGTTAGAGAAGATCTACCCTCCGATAGTCTGGCGACAAACGCTCTACGTCAAAGATGAGAAGACCTGCATCCGAATAGAGATCGAACACAGCGGGGAGACCCCTCATTTCCGTGACATGATTGGGCATGAGACAGTACGCCCACACCTCGACCCCGGCCTTGCGCGTCTGCTCGGCCAGCAAATCTCGATAGACTTCTTGGTCGCCGTCCTCAAAAAAGATTCCCACGCTGTGTAACGTGATGCGGAAGGCCGGCAACCACCGTACGCGCCAATCGTGCCATGGGGAAAATTATCACGAACGACGAGAACGGGGATAGGTATCATGTCCCCATCCCCCCTCCCCTGATCGGCCGCCACATTACAATGAAGTTGCCCACACACCCGAAAAGCATGGGCACAGATTACTTTGAGGTGAGCTGTGAGCTTTGTTCGGTGGAGTCTTGTCGCTATTTTCTGCGGCACAGCTTTTCTGCCTTGCTATGCAGCAAAACCAGAGGAAGCAGCAGTCAATGAACTTAACACCTACCTGGAACAAGCCCATCAAGCAGGTGTATTCAATGGCGTCATTCTGGTAGCAGATCACGGGAAGGTGATCCTGCGTCGCGCGCTCGGCTATGCGGACGGCTCTCGAACGGTGCCTTTGACGCTTTCGGATAGGTTCGATATCGGGTCGATCGGGAAGGAGTTCGATTCAGTCGGTGTAATGATACTCGTGGATCAAGGGAAGCTCTCGTTGACTGATCCCGTATCGAAGTTTTTTCCGGATCTTCCGTCGTGGGCCGCAACAGTAACAATTGACGACCTGCTCCATTACACGAGCGGGCTCCCGGATGTGGATTGGAAAACCGTGAAAACCGACGCGGACATTTGGCGAAACCTTCGTGCGGTGACGCAGCTTAACTTTCCTGCGGGCACTCACTATACCTACAACAATAACGATACGTTTCTACGTAGACGGGTGATCGAACAAGTCAGCGGCATGAGCTTTGCGAAGTTTCTGGAAACCCAGGAATTTCCAAAAGCGGGTGTTCGTGATGCGGTGATTGATCCAACCGATGTGACACCCAGGGTGCCGAAGTCCTTCGATGCGAACTTCAAGGAGAGTCCAATCACAGTAGACATGACCGGCTGGACATCTCTAGACCTCGACGACTTCCTGCGCTGGTCGAACTGCATCACAAAGTTCTGCCTCATCACTCCGGACAGTACGCGTCAAATAGTAACCACTCGAGAATCCCAATGGCAGACCGGTCTCGGGCATGGTGAGATGGTGGGTGACCAACTTGTGCATCATGTTCATGATGGATCGGACCATCACTATCAAGCTCTGCTTGTAAACGATTCGTCCAGGGGGCGCACCGTCATCATTCTCACGAACCAGAAACATGGCAACGTCTATGCGATGGACGACGCGATCAATGCAATCCTCGACGAAAAGCCCTATGTCCCTTTGAGCAGCATAAAAAAGTGAGGATTGGGTATCGGTGGCCTGTTATTGCCCAGCAGCGCCAACGTATGTGGATTTGTGTTGCTACAAGTGTCGAAAAGTCTTAGTGCTGTATCGGGAGCGCACCGCGACGCAACAGTGCGCAGCTGCATGATCTGAACGGGGCGCTTCTGGCACGGTCGAATTACGGCGGTCGGAATTACGGCGACAGCATACCTATTGCAGAAGAATCTCGGTGATGAATAGGTATCCTATCGTTGTATTTCGCGGGTTTGGATCAGATATGGCCGGAATTTTCCGAATGGGCTGAATCATCCGCTAATTCTCCGACGGCTTGTCCACATGGTCGATCATATAATTCTCCACGGGAACCCTCCCTGACTCCAGCCGCAAGCCGAGCTGCTCCCGGACCGCATCCAGAATCGTCGGGCGGTTCTGCATCTCCGTGGGCAATGCGTCGATCGAGACGCCAGGGGCAACTCGGGCATGAAATCGAGCGTGAAGTCATAAACCTGAGTCAATCCAGTTTTGTCAATCACCGGCCGCGGATCGTTTTGCATTTGTTGTCCGAGAAACCAGCAAAAGTACGCTATCGAAACCTTCGTACCGACGAATCAGGAGAGCGAAGAAACAATCGGGGGCACTACATCACACATCGTGTGGTACCACAGACTTTCCTACGTGTCTTACAGGCCCGGCAGCGACTGTTGCTCTCCTAGGATGGCGACTTGCCTAAAGTTTCGTCCAGCCAGTTAAAGACTCGCAAGTCGCGGAGTCCCGTTGCCTTCGGTTCACAATGCAAATCTGCTCCGTCACTCACAGAAAAGGGAATGAGCTTCTTCGGCGACTTCACCAGATCGTAGAGCTGCTGAGATTGGCCCGGCCAGTAGGCTTCGTTCACGGGAGAAGTAATCAACAACGGACAAGTTATCAAATCGGTGATGCCGCGCAGATGATATTCCGATACAGCTTTGTACGTATCGAAGTAGGAGGAGAATCCAAACGGCCTCATGCGGAAGTTGAGATTCGCTTTGACGGCTGGGCTTAGAGCCTTCGCCATAAAACTGTCGAATTCAGCTTTGTGGCCCCCTTTCAGCAATGCCAGCAGGGGAGGAGGTAAACTGACGGTCCATGAAGTGGAAACGTCGACCACGCCAGGATCGGCGATCGCTGCGGCAATTCTCTTCTCGAAAGCCACGGCGCGCGGCACCCAGTATCCACCTTGGCTGATCCCCTGAATGGCGATTTTCTTTGCGTCCACCTCGGGACGCGAGAGCGCATAATCCACCACCGGAGAGATGACCTTCTCCCAATCGGGACGGAAGTAGAGCTTCTGTTTCCATAACGCGTACCCTTGTCCCGGACCATCGAAGGTAAGACAGTCGTATCCCCGAGCCAAAGCTCCCGCTCCTCCCCACAGCCACATATCGAGCAGAGAGCCATCACTCCCATTCACTAAGATCAACAGTGGACGTTTCTTCCCCTTGCCGTTTCCTCGAAGAAAAAAACCGTTGAGGTGAGTGCCCTCGTAAGGAATCTTTACCGGCTCGATAGGCGGATCAAACAGAGAGATG
>CAVZJL010000050.1:0-46269 GCA_963775365.1 uncultured Acidobacteriaceae bacterium
TTTGTGGAGTCCCCGAGAGGCCGTCCTTATTTGTTTCGTTAATCCACATCTTTTCAACCGCTTATCCGGCCCGTCGGTTACCACGACACCGCTCGCTTCAGCGAATCTTATCCGAAGCCAGCTGTTCGGGCATTGAAGGGACAGACAGAGTAACCGCCACCCCGTCGCGATCGCGTCAGCCGTTCCAGGTGATGAGTCAACCCGTCTCTTCCGTTTCCCCCAACCGCTATTTACCCCAAATACTATCCAGCAGCACATCCTTGCGCCCGGTGCCTATCCGGCGCCGCCATCGGTTCCGTCCCCAGGTGCATCACCTGCCACTGCGTATCCGACGCATACACCGGCCACTTCGCCAGCCCCTCGCCGTTCGGATCGCCTGTCTTCGCAAAGTTGGTCCAGTACTTCTGCATCGCCGTGCTGATCTGATGGTCCTCTGGCCGGAAATGAAAGCCGATGCTGCTCACCAGGTCCAGGTCCCCGAAGACATACATGATCTCAGACGAGTGATACGCCGCCAGGCCCACCGGATGATCCGGGTCCGGGGGCAAAGATGAGGACGAAGGGCAGGTAAACTGCGGGCTGCCTCATCGTTCAATCGCGAGGGGCTCTCGGGTCACGGTTTCGGCCTCGGCAGATTTGCCCTCTCCGCACAATACAGCCCCGCACAATCAGGAAGTAACAGCACCGCCATGGTTACCAAAATTACTGTGCCTCGCCCAGTCTTTTCCAATTGAAAGATGAGCCTGAAGGTGAGGGGATTAGGCAGTTGAGGAAGGCTCCTTTTTGGTTTGAAAATTGGATAGAGATTACCAGCCGCAGGGTGGAGGGAATGTGGGAATCGCGGAGCGATTTCCAAGGTTTGTGGGAAGTGTGGGAAAACAGTTTTATCGTTTTCCCATGCTTTCCACAAACCGTCAATTCCTCCGCCCTCTAGCCCGGGCTTGCGAATTGGTCAAAGAGTTTGCGTTTGGCCTCTTGCATGCGCCGTGCGGCTTCGGTGTCACTGCTGGCGGCGGCCATGTGCTTGAGCGCGTCCGCAGTGAAACCGACGCGGAGGTACTGAGCCGGCTGGGGTAGGCTGAGCAGGGTTTCCAGCGGCGTCTGGTAGCGACGGTAGATGCGGCGTGTGCGCCCTTTCTGATCGACTACGAGCTCAGCTTGAGCGCAAGGACGATGGAAGTTCAGATAAGGGTTGAAATGCTCCTCATAGAAGCGCTGGATGGGCTCGGCATATTGGGAGCGAATATGGCTGTAGCCGATATGTTTGCGAATCACCGCGCCATTCTTGGTCTCCACTAACGCATTGTCATTACTCTGCCTGGGGCGGCTTTTCGTCTGCTCGATGAGCAGCTTGCCCAATAGCTTAGCCACCGTGGCATTGAGGAATTCGCTGCCGTTATCGGAGTGGAAGCCGAGGATGCGAAAGGGAAATTGTTCCAGCATGGCGATCAACACCGGCTGTAACCAGGCCTCGGAAATGCGTTCCGTGGCGGCCACAATCTGCCACTGCGTCACTTCATCGACGGCGTTGATGTGAAAGACGCCTTTGGCCCCGTTCTGATCCCCTTGATGCACCGTATCTACGCGCAGATAGCCGGGCTGGCCCTGGGGATTTGGGCGCCGCCGCTCCGCAATCGTCACCCCCGTAGGCTTGGTCTTGACATAGTTCAAGCGCCGTTGCCGATAGGCCCGCTCCCGGCGCAGATTGTATATGTGGGAGACGGAGATCGAAGCCAGCCGCGCATATTCCTGCTTGCCGTACTGCTGATACTCCCGCTCCAGAATACGACGCGTGGCCGGCCCGCTCAGCGTTTCATGCGCCTCATCGACTGAGGCCAGCAGTTCGACATCGGCCATCGTGTAGCGCGCAGCAAAGCGGTGCCGGCGATAGCCCCTGGCCACCACTCTGCCACTGGCGATATAACGGCCAATCAGCCGTGTCACCTGTGCCCGGCTCATGCCCGTCATCTTCTCGATATAGCGCCGTAGCAGACCGCGCGACGACTTTCCTTGTCGCGCATACTCCTGTTCGCAGAGCACCAGTTCGATCCAGTCATACACCTGTGCTCGCTTTACCCCGGCAAACCGGATTCCTTCGCTGGCTTCTAAAAGCTTGCGAATCTCCTCCAGACTTAACTTCTCCGCTTCCTGCACGCTGATGTTCAATCCCCAGCATGCCTAATCCTTCAGGCTCATCTTGTGTTGGAAACACGTCCTCCTTTCAGGCTCATCTTGCGTTGGAAAAGACTCGCCCTGGACAAGGTCCAAAAACCGTACTAATGTGGAACCAACAATTCACACCAGCGCTGTCTTACCACAGCAGCCCTGCTTGGCCTTGCACCGGCTCTTTCCACCCGTGCATCCGCCGCCCACCCGCAAAACTTCAGCGTTCGTATAAGTAGGGTGCGCTCAGTGCGTCCTCTTGATTGAGCAGTCTTGACAACTTGAAAAACACCACCGGCCAGCGCCCTGAGGCCCTGCCCGGCCGGATGACACGGACGCTGAACCACGACCGGGATGTTAGCCAGGCTTTAGTGCGTGCGGCGGAGCGATTGTCCCGCTGGTCGCCGGACCGGCGGCGCTGGCTCCTTCACCGTCGCGGGGACGCAAAAGCATCCGTCCCATCCGTCCACAAAGTTGTCCCCAAAACTCCCGGAAAACACACGCTGGAGGGTAAAGCAGAGCTGCAATACCATCCTAATCAGGACCCCGATGATTTGAGACCCTGCTTAGCGAACCAGCCACAACACATCGTCCTTTGGTCGCGGCATGCCTTTAGCCGAAAGTCTCCCTTCTAGCTGGGCGATACCTAAACAACTTATGGGGGCGGGAAAAATAAAATTTGAGCATCTTCGTAAAACAAAGGACTTAGCCGGCGCCTCGAGGGACAACCAAGACGGGAACATCCCATTCCTGAAACCAAACCGCAACCAGCGCTCTCGCCCGGCACGCCCCGAGGGGCTCATACAACGACGCGGCCTCATCCTGTCGCCTCATCTTCGAAAGCTCTACCCCCCGGCTGGCCGCCCAACACTGAAACCGCGGATACACTTACGGAAAGCGAATAACCTGAAAAAGTAGGTCTTTTCTCGCTTATCGCTCAATCTTTTTCCCAAATGAGGGCGCCGGCCGGGGGGCTTATCTCTCTTTTCTCTCACAAAGTGCATTCTTTTTTCGGAAAGCGTTGCCGCGGCGCTGCTTGTAAGGATCGAATCCAGGCTTTACCCTCTCCACCGGCCAATGTTCCCCAGGCCCACGCGGTACGCCGATAAAGCCCACCCCCGGGGTGTCCCTGGCCGGGCCGGTCAAAATGGTAACCGGCGATCGCACCTGCATCGTTGATGCCGGTCACCCACGTAAATTGAGGGAAGATGCGGGACGAAGTAACCCCCAAAGCAAGTGAGCGCATCGCGAAGTTATCTTGCGACATCGAGCGCTTGAGAAGCGCTGCCGCCGGGCGGGAACAAAGGTCAACTTGCACAACGGATTTGAGTCTCAGGCGTGCGGCTGCAACTCGCCGAAGGAGATACAAGAACTATTGCGTATTCATAACGAACGGTGCCCCCCGAAGAGCACGAACCCGAAGAAATGAGGAAAAGGGAGCGGTGGAGGACGAATCCGTAGAAGATCAGTGGGGGCTTATAGCGCTTTTGGCGCTTTTACCTCTCATATCTTAGACGCTATGAAACCTGTCAACCAGTCATCGATGCTGCGCCCTGTTGTTGGTACAGGGCCTCAAGAGACACACGTACATGTTCTAATTCGAGCTCAAGCTGGCGGAGTGCTGGTGCGGCAAGAAAGAGCTTACCTGTATCTACCGACTCCTCAATCAGGGCCGCAAGAGAGCAGGCCTCGGTCGCACCAAGGTTGGCGAGACACCCTCTCAATGAGTGTCCAACCCTCCTCAGTTCCTCTCCCGCTTCCATTTCGAGGGCGCGTTTCGCTAGACTGAGCTGCGCAGGATAAGTCTCTCGGAAGACCTCTGTCAGCTCTGCAAGGAGCGCAAAATCGCCGCCCACTCGTTCCAGGAGATCTGCTTCATTCAACGGACTCTGCTGCGGAGGCACCGGCATTTCTGTAACCGCCGTGCTTCCTTGTCGCCGGCCGTCAAACTCTTCCAGGATCGCTGTCAGTTCTTGTGTACGAATGGGCTTAGACATGTATCCATCCATACCAGCCGCTAAAAGGCGCTCACGATCTCCTTGCATTGCGTGCGCCGTCAAGGCCACGATGCCCAGGTGGCCGCCGGTCGTCTTCTCTCGCTGCCTGATGGCTGCTGTCGCCGCAAAGCCGTCCATCTCAGGCATTTGAATGTCCATCAGTAACAAATCGATGGGCATGGTGTTGAGAAGCGTCAGCGCCTCCAGACCATTGCCCGCCACCACCACCTGGTGCCCAAGCTTGCGCAGCATTCCTGTCGCTACCGCCTGATTGACTTTGTTGTCCTCGGCCAGCAGGATCCGTAGGGATCGCTGGCCCTGCGCAGGAGTGGCCGCGGGAGGCATGGGCGAAGCAGTATCTGGCTCAGGTTCGCTCAGCACCGTCATCAGTGCATCGAAGAGCTCGGATTGACCAATCGGCTTACGCAGATAGCACGCAACCCCGAGTTCTCGAAAAGGCGTAGCGTCGCGATCGGCTGAAGAGAGCATCATAATGCTTGCACCCGCCAGTTCGGGATCGTCTTTGATCAGCTCGGCCGTCCCGTAACCATCCAAGCCCGGCATGCAGACGTCGAGAAGTACCAGGGGAAAAGGCACGCCGTCGCTCGCGGCCCGTTTCATGGCAGCCAGGGCGGAGGCGCCCGAGCTCACACCTGTGGGACACATCCTCCAGCTAATCAGAACCTCTTCCAGCATTTTGCGGTTGGTGTCATTGTCATCTACGATCAGAACTGACAGTTGCTCCAGGTCTGTGCCGATGCGCGGTCCCTCCCGCACCCGTTCTGCGGACTCCTCGAATCTGACGGTGAAATGGAAAGTGCTACCCGCCCCCACCTCGCTCTCAACCCAGACCCGGCCGCCCATCAGAGCGACGAGTTGCGAGGTGATCGCCAGTCCCAGACCTGTTCCACCGAACTTACGCAGATTGGAGTTATCCGCCTGGCTGAACTCTTCAAAGATCATCTGCTGCTTGTCGAGCGGGATGCCAACGCCTGTGTCCTTTACCTGACCATGCAACATGATGTATGAACCAAAAGCAGCAGATCGGACTCCAGGGTCGTCCGCAATTTCCACTCGCATCGCCACTTCGCCGCGTTCGGTGAATTTGATCGCATTCCCGACCAGGTTGGTAACGATCTGGCGCAGCCGGAGTGGGTCACCGATCAACTTATCCGGAACTCTTGCGTCCACGTCACAGATGAGCTCCAACCCCTTCGCGCTGGCTCGCAGGCCCAGTGCTTTGACAGCCGTGCTAAGGCTGTCGCGCAGACTGAAGGAGCTGGAATCCAATATAAGCTTTCGCGCTTCGATCTTGGAAAAGTCCAGGATGTCATTGATGATCTGTAGCAGCGAATCAGCCGAGGCTTTCACCATTTGCAGGTTAGACCTCTGATCCACGGTCAGGTTCGAATCCAGGGTCAGCTCGGTCATACCGAGAATCCCATTCATCGGAGTGCGGATTTCATGGCTCATGTTGGCCAGAAATTGGCTTTTAGCAAGGCTTGCTTGCTCGGTGGCGATCATCGCCGTCGTCAACTTCTCTTGCGACTTGGCATAGCCGACTTGCAGGATCGCTGCTCGTACTCCGTAGATCGCGACCGCAGCCGAGATGCACGCAAATGCCAACCCCGGATGCTCAGGAGCAATCTCCACTCCCATCAGGGCGACCGCCAGAGTGAAGAGTACCGGGCTGAGGTTATCGATCAGCAATGCTATCGGCTGCATGGACTGGTGGCCAGCGCGGGGTTCACGGTGGTCCGCAGGCACCCTGCCTTCCAAGGCAAATGAGGCGCAGAGCACTAGCTCGGGGAGCCCCCACGCAATGTCTTGCCGGCCGTCACGCCAACCGAGCTCCAGTTCAAGGTACGTCAGGATAAGCGCCACAACCGCGTTGACCCACAAGTAGGGCGCGAGTATCCGATAGAAGCGTCTTCTCTCCGGGGTCGGGTTGGAGAAGAAGCGCAAGCTGACAGCTGCGACCAAAATCCAATTTGCCGCATCCGTCAAATACATGAGACTGCTGCCCGAGATTGGACGCGGCCGGGCATGGGCGGGCAATACCGAAAACAGCAGCAGGTAGGAGAGCACGGCGGCGATGAGAGCTTGCGCTCCATCTAGCCATGCGAACGTCTTCAACCCGGCATCCCTATCCGTAGAGCAGATGGCCAGCAGGACCGGAATGCCGTACGCGAAAAAAAAGAAGTCGAAGTTAGAGGCCTGAGTGCGGATGTGTAAGTCTGCGGCGAAGGCGGAGTACGTCAATCCCAGCTGGCCGACCGTTGCCAGAAAAAAGGCTGCTCCGAGCAAGAGCCACAATGGCCTCGTCTCGTTCCCTTCGGTATGAGCGGCAAATAGGCTTAGTATAGCTGCCAGAACAAGCAGGGTAGAGCTGAACAGGTTGGAGAGCAGCGTTGCCTCAGGATGAAAGACGAGGAGCGTCGTATGAGCGGCCAGAAGGATCGCGGCCGTCTCAAAGAGAGTGCGAGAGGCACCCGGTCGCAACCTCACCCGTGCGTACCCCGGAAGACTCCGTCCATTTGTACCTCGGCCACCAGATGCGTGATCAGAACCGCTGCCACTCGAGATACACCACCTGAGCGACATTATCGGCGTATTGTTCCGTTGACATGATGCGAATGTTCAACGTCTCTGGAAGAGAATCTATCATCCAACCAACCCTTGGTGTCTCCCACCAAAGTCTTAGTTGCCTATTAGAGCCATGGGCCGTATACGCTCTGATCCGTATCAAACGATCCAACTATGTTTAATCAAAGCTTTGCATCAGCAAAGGAAAATATCTGCGCTTTACGTCCTGGGATTGGATCGGGGTCCAGCTAAGCCGCTTCACATGCGCCGGCTACGCTAGCAGTTATGATGCAGACCAGCCACGCAGCCCTAACCATCTTTCATGAAGTCGATAATGGACGGCGGCATCGCATACATTTTCGGCATTCCGGCCTTGGCATCGATAGCACTACAAAGAGCGAGCGCGATCTTTTAACAGACTGGCTGACACACTTTTCCGCTTCACTCGATTGACGATGAGATAGACACAAGGAACGCACTTACTGGATTACAACGATTACTCCGAAAGGCCACCTAACTAGAAAAGCGGGGCTCTTCATTAATATTTTCGCAGAACTCGAAGGATCTCCTAACCCGTTTACGTTGCTGAGCATAACCGCTAATAGATAGCCCGAAATGACCATTGAAAGGGCTTGTGACTGTGCTCTACTTTAGCACCATGGCCCGCCTAAACCCGAAGCGCTACCTGGCTGTTTATCTCAGGGACCACAAAGAGGCACTGACCTTGGTCATCCGAGACACGGAGTCAGGGTGGGTGGCTCAAATCCTCGATAATCGGACGCCAGAGCCCGTTGAAGTCTTCTCAAGGATCGTTATGACTCCCAAGCACGGGAAGATCCTGCTCGAACAAGTACTTGTGAACTTCCTTGCGGTTAGAAACTGGCCTCACACATCACTCAATTGGGTCAGAACAAGTGGTCCCAGGCCCCGTTGGCTATTGGAGTGAGATAAGCTCCCTCACTCGTTAAATCAAAGGAAACCACGGATGAGACTTAGATATGTTATATACGGTCTGTTTTTACCTTTATTAGGTACTGCGCACGACCTGCTTTTGGGTGACCACACCCCGACACGCGAATACATAACCCTGTTTGCTATGGGTTACATCATCGCGGTAGCCGATGATATAGCGACCATTGCGGACGAAGTAAAGAAGAAAGGCAGCGTTCGGCCTTTCTTGAAAATCATGGGTGGCAGAGCTACGCAAAAGATAGGTCTCCCCATAGACCACCAAGAGGGGATTCTTAGTGGGACGAGGCGCTTCTGAGCCTGAAGCTGTGGCCGCTCACATGAGCCGCCCACTCAGGTCTTTCCGAACAATCACCCCATCTCTCTCCATTTCATGAAGGCTGTTCGCAGCTGCTTGCAGAAGAAGCGAATAGGCGCCTTTCCGGTTTACTCGATGTGGAGCATGTGCAATCCCGGATGTGTACCGTGGCCTGGATCAAAACACGTGTCACCGAAATGATGTTGACACGACGGGCAGAACAGCTGGGATTGGAAGCAGTTCCAATCTCCTCATTTGTCAGCAAGTACGAGCAGTACCCCGCGCTGTTTCTGGGCTTCGCAGGATGTAATGCAAGTGAGATAAAGAGGGGCGCGTTGGTTTTGGAAACTGTACTCTCTCGATGAGTCCGCACCAACGATCGTCCGAAGTTCCCCTCTAGCGCCAAGCCGGGTTTAGGCTCGAGGCTTGTGTCATGGACCAGGCAGAGGGATTGGTGCCGGAACGCCGTGTTCGCAGATGGCGTTCAGTTGCCGAGAAGCGTCGCATCGTTGAGCTGACGTTGGTGCCGGGCGCCAGCGTGGCGCTGGTGGCTAGAGCTCATGGGGTGAACGCGAACCAGGTATTCAAGTGGCGGCGCGAGTTTGAACGGGGGGAGTTGTCGGAGCCAGTTTCAGCATCTGCGTCTTTGCTTCCGGTAGTGTTATCTGGCGGAAATAAGCCGCAGACGAGCTCTGCATGCATTCACATCGAGCTTCAGGGCCGTGCGCTGATCAGCATCGAGAGTGGCGCTGATCCAGCCTTGCTACGCATGATCCTGGAGAGCCTGCGCAAGTGATCGAACTTCGTACTGGAACGAAGATCTGGCTTGCGGCCGGTGTAACAGATATGCGCCGTGGCTTTGATGGTTTGAGTGCCAAGGTGCAGACGGTGCTAGAGCAGCAGCCATTCTCCGGTCACGTGTTTGTTTTCCGCGGGCGTAGAGGTGACATCGTAAAACTTCTTTGGTTCGATGGAGACGGCCTATGTCTGTTTGCCAAGCGACTGGAGAAGGGCCGTTTCATCTGGCCCCAAGCTACCGAAGGGACTGTTTCGCTGACCCGTGCGCAGCTCTCGATGTTGCTGGAAGGCATCGACTGGCGCAGCCCGAAGAGAACCTGGACGCCTGAGCTTGCGGTGTGAGTAACAAGAGAGATTCTCCAGTATTCATGCGGGTTTTATGAGATAACCCATGGCTCTGTTCATGCCATACTGCAGTCGTGATTTCTGCTCCATTACCGAATCTCGATACCCTCGATACCGAAGCATTGAAGAAGATGGTGCTCGCGCAGCACAACCAGTTGCTTGAACAGCAGCAATTGGCCAGCCAGCAGATAGCATCGGCCAGCCAGCAGATCGAACATTTGAAACTGGTCATCGACAAGTACAAGCGGATGATCTTCGGCACGAAAAGCGAGAAGCTGAAGGGTGAGCTGCAACAGCTTGAGTTTCAGCTGGAAGAACTGGAGACCGAGCACGCAGCAAGGCAAGCGCAAGAACCACATTCTCCGCGAGCAATGAGTAAGTCCCGGCCGCGTGCTCCGCGCAAGCCATTGCCCGAGGATCTTCCGCGGGAAGTCATCACCCATCCTCCCGCGAGCACTTGCTGTCCGGACTGCGGCGGTGCCCTGCGTCAGTTTGGCCAAGATGTATCCGAGCAGCTGGAACGCATTCCGGCCAGCTTCAAGGTCATTGAACATGTGCGGCCGAAGTTTGCCTGCGCGGCCTGCGAACAGGTGGTCCAGGCGCCTGCTGCGGCGCGGCCGATCGATCAGGGCTTACCAGGCCCTGGTCTGCTGGCGCATGTGCTGGTGTCGAAGTTCGCAGATCACTTGCCTCTGTATAGGCAGTCTGAGATCTATGCTCGGGAAGGAGTGAACCTTTGCCGTTCCACTCTGGCCGGGTGGGTGGGCGCGGCCAGTGAGTTACTAGCGCCGCTGGTCGATCAGATCGCGAAGCATGTACTGGAAGGGTCCAAAACACACGCCGATGATACACCGGTGCCGGTGCTGGCTCCGGGCAAGGGCAAGACCAAAACGGCCAGGCTGTGGACTTATGTGCGGGACGATCGGCCTGCCGGCTACCAGACCGCACCTGCAGTATGGTTCGCTTATTCCCAGGATCGCAAGGGCGAACATCCGCGGCAGCATCTGAAGAACTTCCGCGGCGCGTTGCAGGCCGATGCCTACTCAGGCTTCCATCATCTCTATGGCGAAGGCGCCATCTATGAGGTGGCCTGTTGGGCTCACGCCAGACGCAAGTTCTACGACGTTCACCTGGCTCAGGCCTCGCCCACGACCACCGAGGCGATGCTGCGCATCGGAGCACTGTACGGAATCGAGGAAGAGATTCGCGGCAAGCCGGCCGAGCATCGCTGCTCGGTACGCCAGGTGCGCGCCCGACCACTGCTGGACAGTCTCAAGCAATGGATGGAGAAGGCGCTACGCTCCCTGTCCACCAAGAGCGAGACGGCAGCCGCCATCCGCTATACGCTTTCCCACTGGCGTGCTTTGACCCGCTACGTCGATGATGGATTGCTGGAGATTGATAACAGCGCGGCGGAACGGTCCCTTCGCGCCGTCGTGCTGGGGCGTAAGAACTATCTTTTCATGGGATCTGATTCCGGCGGACAACGGGCCGCGGCTCTGTACAGCCTGATCGGCACGGCGAAACTCAATGGACTTGACCCGGCGCTCTATCTCCGTACTGTGCTGGCTAAGCTCCCTGAGCACCCCATCAATCAGATCCAGCAGCTGCTGCCCTGGAATCTAGCGCCCTCACTTCAGAACGATCCATCCAAAGCCGCCTAAAGTACACGCAACAAGTGTCCACTAAAAATAAGTGGACACTTAACACACACTCTTCTTTATTCCTAAAGAGGGGAAGTCCGGACGATGCTCCAAAGGTATTGCCCCTTCATCTCCTCCAAGTATTGGGCAAAATGCTGTTTCAGCAACCTCTGCATCGAGACCACAGGCAGGTTGCATCTGCGATCTCGAGCACACTTGGCCAGATGATTGTCGGACTATTGTTTCGGTGTATCCACTGCTATAGGCTTTCTGCTTTCCAGGGTTTCGAATCGCTGCTTTTATGCTTTTATCTTGTTGAATAAAAGCAGCTTAGCGCTGTGGTTGCCCCCCAGGGATTCGAACCCCGATATGCTGCTCCAGAGGCAGCTGTCCTACCATTGAACGAGGGGGCAATGCGGCAAAAGAAGCCGGCAGATCCGCCCGGCTTTTCTATCATATGAGGCAGGGCCAACTCTGGTCAATGCTACCCGGGCCGCTCCTACTCTTCCCTGAGCACCTGCAACGGCTTCTGGCCCAGGATGCGAAAGCTGGCCACCCAACCGGTCACGATGGCCAACACTGCCGTGCCTAGGAGCGCTACGACCGTGGCCAGCCACTCCATGTGAAAGACCACATCCAGCCGATGCAGCAGCACGCGCGAAAGCAGGTTGGCGAAGATCACTCCGACGAACCCTGCGAGCAGGCCCAGCACAACAAATTCCACGCTAAAGACAGCGGCAATGTGATTTCGCTTCGCGCCCAGGGTTTTAAGCACCACCACTTCACGCACCCGGCGAAATTGCGTGCTGGCAATGCTCGAAGCCAGGATCACCGCGCCGGCAAGGATGGAAAACGCGGCCAGGAAGCGAACGACAATGGTGATCTGCTGTACGACTCCCTGGATGGTCTCAATGACGTCGGCAATGTTGATCACCGTCACGGTGGGATAGGCGTTGAAAAGCGCACGCTGCACCGCTCCCACCTGTTGGGGGTCCACGTGCGCTGCGCCGTACCAGACGACGGGCAGCCCGGCCAGCGCTCGCGGGGTGAGGATGAACTCACTGCGCGAGTATACGTGCTGGCCATTGTGGCGGATGACCGCAACGACGGTGGTCTGCATGGTTCTTCCATTGGAGGTAAAGACGATACGGGAACCAAGATGCAATTGCAGCCGTTGCGCAATGTGTTCGGTCACGACGAGCGATTGGCCATCGTCCTTGTCCCACCAGGTTCCCTGCACCATCGTCGATCCCTCGGGCAGCGCCTGCGACCAGGTCAGCGATACAGTCTGCAGCAAGCGCTTGGGGTAATTCTTTAGTTTGAGTCCATCAGCCGCCGTGCCATCGACCGATACGATTCTTCCGGCGAGGGAGGGCAGCGTCTCCACATCTCCGCGGACCCCCGGTTGCTGGGCCAACAGGTGCTTGACGCCGTCCAGTTCCCTGCTGCTGATATCGACCAGGAAAATATTGGGCAGGTTTGGGCCGGCGGTCAGTTTCATTTCCCCAATCACGCCATGCTGCATAAGAAAGACGGTGAGGATCAGCATCACGCCCACACCCAGCGCCGCTAACACGGCCGCAGATTGATTACCGGGCCGATAAAGGTTGGCCAGGCCGTGGCGAACGGCCGATTGCAAATGCATCCGGGTGCGCGAAAGAAAGGCACGCAGCACGCGCAGGGTCAGGGCCGACATGCCGAGGATGACTAACAGCAGCGCGCACAAAGCTCCGGCGAACCAGCGCCCGACCACCACCGAATCGGAAAGAGCCGTGGCGATGGCGCCTAACCCCATCAGGATGACGATAGCAATGATCCATTGCGCCCTGCTCTGGCGCAAACGCGTCCACCAACTGCGCTGCACGCTTGGCTCCTCCACCATTCTGCGCAAGACCAGATTGGGGCGGACGGAACGGATCTGCAGTAGCGGCGGCAGGCAGAAAAGGACGGTAGTGAGAATGCCGGTGGCTAGTCCCGCCAGCGCGGAGTGCCAGGGAAATTGAAGATCCAGACGTATGGGCAAGAACCGCCCCAACAGGCTGGGGAAAATCCACTCCACTCCCAGGCCCAGAGACGCGCCGATCAAGCCACCCACCAAACCCAGCAGTACTGTCTGGAAAAGATAAATGCGCAAGATGTCCGAGGAGCGCGCGCCGATGGATTTCATGATAGCGAGCACCTCAACGCGTTGCTGCAGATGCGCACGCATGGCCATCGCTACGCCGATGGCGCCCAGCACCATGGCCACCAGGCAGATCAAACTGAGCAGCCCGGTGGATCGCTTCAATCCGTCGGTAAGCGCCGGATTACTCTCCCTGAAGTCGGTGACCTGGGCATCGGGCAGCACTTGCTCGAGGCGCGTGCGCACGGTGGCGATATTTCCGCTGTTGGGCGTTAGCTTGAAGAGGAAGCGCTCCCCCGAGCGGCTGCCCTGCTGCAGCAGGCCGCTCTTTTCGAGGGCGCTCTGGGTCATCATCACGCGCGGACCGAGGCCCATGCCGGAACTCATGCGGTCCGGCTCGCGCACCAGGATGGCCGCGATGCGAAAGGTGGAATCACCAATCTTCAGATTAGCGCCCACCTGTGTGTGCAAGCGTATGAGCAGGTCATCAGCAACCACGACGGTTGCATCGGTGAGTACCTGGCGCAGATCTCCGGCAGGCTCGAGAACGACCGTGCCATAGAAGGGATACTGTTCCGGATCGACGGCCTTGAGCGAAACCAGGAGCGGCACTGGATCGCCAGGCGACGAGACCATCGACACGGTATCGCTGACTTCTGTGCGCGCGATGCCGCGAGAGGCCAACACATTCAGCTGCTGTTCCTCTTCCTGCGTTGGCTGGCGGAACATACGCGCGGAGAGGTCAGCGGCCATGATGGTGCGCGCTTCGCCCAGGAGGGTTTTCTGAAAAGAGTCGCTAAAGCCGCGCACGCCGGTAAGTGCAGCAACGCCAATCGCCACCGACAAGATTACAAATAGAAATTTACCCCGGGAGGCCTGCAATTCGCGCCAGGCGATCTTCGCCGCCGAGGCCCAGGTCAAGGTGCGTTTCGGGCTGGCTGCCATATCAGGCCGGCCTCTGCATGGTGTCTTCGACGATCATGCCGTCGCGCAGAACGATGCGGCGATCGGCGTGGCTGGAGACCTGTGCGTCATGGGTCACCAGCACCAGGGTCGCACCGCTGGTGCGGTTTCTTTTGAGCAGCAGATCGAGCACGTGGGCGCCGTTTTCGGAGTCAAGATTGCCCGTTGGTTCGTCGGCGAAAATAATGGGCGGCTGAAGAACGAAGGCGCGAGCCAGAGCGACCCGCTGCTGCTCCCCACCCGAAAGCTGAATGGGGTAGTGATGCATGCGGTCACCGAGGCCTACACTGCGCAACAGATCTTCTGCCGCGGTGCGGCCGTTCCCGGAGCCGTTCAGCTCATGAGGCAGCAGAACGTTTTCGAGCGCCGTTAGGGTTGGTATCAGCTGGAACGATTGGAAGACGAAACCCAGTTTTTGGCCGCGTACCTCGGCCAACTTGTCTTCGGGCAGACGGCTGATCTCGGTGCCATCGATCAGTACTTCGCCAGCCGTAGGAGAATCCAAACCTGCCAGGAGCCCCAGCAGCGTGCTCTTACCGCTTCCTGAAGCGCCCATGATAGCCACGAATTGGCCGGACGGGACCAGCAGATCGATATTCTTGAGGATCTCGATCGTCCGGGTGCCGTTGCGAATCGATTTTTTTAGCCCGCGCACTTCAATCATTGGACTGCCCTGTCCCCAGGGTTAGGAATACGAACGCGAGCGGCAAAATGTTCTACAGTGGGCTTGTGACCTACCGACGACTCGCCTGCGTTTTGTTTGCCAGCTGCCTGCTTGCCGGTTGCCGCTCTAATGCTCCTGAAGCGGCGGCTCCTCAACCGGCTGCAGCCTCTTCCGATTCCTCCCCGGCAAGCGACACCACGGCGCAGCCGGATGGGCGGCCGGTGATCGTCGCTTTTGGCGACAGCCTCACGGCCGGCTACGGTGCCGACCCGGGCGACAGCTATCCCGATTACCTGGAAAAGGATTTGAACGCGCAGGGCTATCACTACCAGGTAATCAATCAAGGCGTCAGTGGAAACACCACTAAGGATGGAGTGGATCGGCTGCCGGACGCATTGCGCCTGAAACCAGCGCTGGTGATTGTGGCCTTCGGCGGGAACGATGGATTGCGTGGGCTGCCCGTCGCTTCTACGCGAGCGAATCTCGATCAAATCGTGGCCACGTTGCTGCATTCCGGCGCCAAGGTGGTGTTGGGTGGCATCACCCTGCCTCCGAACTACGGTTCCGACTACGTCCGGCAATTCAACCAGACTTACGCGCTGCTGGCGGCCAAGTACCACGTGCCCCTGCTGCCGTTCCTGCTGCAGGACGTCTACGGAGTCGCCGGCAGCATGCAGGCCGACGGCATCCATGCGACCGATCAGGGTAACGCCCAGGTGGCAAGAAATCTTCTCCCACTGATCGTGCCCTTGCTGAAGAAGTCCTAAGCGGCGAGGCATCAACCGAGTACCACAATGGGTTGAAAGAGCGTTCCGGCCACGCGGCGCACAATGGCGACCAGATCGCGCTGGCCGGCAAATACCTTGGCCAGGGGAGCGGTGGAGTACTCGGGCAAATTCACGGCGTTGCCATTTCTCAGGCGGCCGGCGACCCAAAGGTCGGCGGTGGTGGCGGGCAGGTCCGGTAGCAGAGTCCGCGGGTGGGGGAGTCTCTGCTCCAGGGTCCCGGCGGCGGCCTGGTCGCTCAGTTCATCGAGCGTCAGCGCCTGGGCAAGCGTAAAGGGGCCGGCCGCAACCCGGCGCAAGCGCGCCAGGTGAGCCCCGCAGCCCAGGATCTTTCCCAGGTCATGCGCCACCGACCGCACATAGCCTCCCGAGGAGATGCGTATGGTGAACTCTGCATACTCGCCTTCGCAGGGGGCCGACGACAAATTCCTCAATCACCAGGGATACGGGCTTCAGGACCACGGCCTCCCCTCGCCGGGCCGCCTTGTAGGCCGGCTTGCCGTCGACCTTCTTGGCGGAAAAAGGGGGCGGAGTCTGCTCTACCTGTCCTCGAAAAAGGGCGGCTGCGGCCTGGATTTCGTCGTTGGCCGGCAACGGGACTCCCATTTCGGCCGGCGCCGCCGGGATCCCCTCGGCGTCGTAGGTGTCGGTGGCAAAGCCGAAACGGATGGCTCCGGTGTAGGTTTTGACCAGCGGCCCGAAGAATTGAGCCAGACGGGTGTATTTCCCCATGAGAACGGGCAAGACCCCGGTGGCCATCGGATCGAGCGTACCCAGATGACCGGTCGTCGACTCGCCGGTGACGCGGCGCACGCGTGAGACGACATCGTGGGATGTCATTCCGCTCGGTTTATCGATCACCAGGAGCCCATTCACACTGTCTACTATAGAGACTCCGGACATGCCGGCTTCGGCTTGGCATCCGGCTCTTTCTTCGATTTCAAGGAACGTGACTAAGCTTGGACTCGTTCCCGCCGCGTCCTACAGGTTGTTTTGGGGGCGCGATTGGACCAGGGAGAGAAACTCAGCGCGCGTGTTTTGCTGGTGGAAGACTCCTACCATGGCCGAGGTCACGGTGGACGAGTGCTGCTTCTCTACCCCTCGCATCATCATGCAGAGGTGCCGGGCCTCGATAACTACGCCTACACCCTGGGGATCAATCGCATCCTGAATGGCATCGGCGATCTGGCGGGTGAGCCGCTCCTGGACCTGCAGGCGCCGGGCAAAGACCTCGACCAGCCGGGGAATTTTGCTCAGGCCAATAACCTTTCCCTTGGGAATGTAGGCCACATGGACTTTGCCGAAAAAGGGCAACATGTGATGCTCGCACAGGGAGAAGACCTCGATGTCGCGCACGATCACCATCTCGTCGTAATCGACCTCGAAGAGCGCGCCGCGCAGAATCTTGTCCGCATCCTCCTGGTAGCCCTTGGTGAGAAAGGTCATCGCCTGCTCGGTCCGCTGGGGCGTCTTCAACAGACCATCCCGGGTGGGGTCTTCGCCCAAACGCGTGATCAACTCGGCGTAAAGATCCTCGGTGGAGTATCCACTCAACCCTCTGCCGACAGGGGGCTTACGAACGACTGCTGGGTGTGCCATGCTTTCCCTTTCCCGCATATTCGAAAAAATTGTTCCGCGTCTCTTCCACCCTCACTCGTTCAAGATCAGCGTGAACAAAGTGCTCCGCGAGCAGGTTGTGAATGGCTATACATAGATTTTCTGTGGTGGGCACCTCATGCGTGAAGCGCTCGTCACAATTCAAATTCGTGTGGTCAAAGCGATCGATCACCGTTTTTTGTACGCAACCATCCAGGTCAGCCAGGTTGCAGACCATGCCAGTCACCGGATCTACCTGGCCGCCTACCGTTACTTCGACAACATAGTTATGGCCGTGGCCATGGGGATTGCTGCACTTGCCGTAGACCGCCCGGTTTTTTTCCTCGCTATATTCATCCGAGTACAGACGGTGCGATGCACTCAGGACATACCTGCGCGACAAGATAAGCTCTCATGCTTCACCGTAGTAATCAGAGAAAAGGTCGGGCGTCTCATATACCCGGATGCGGTGGAGTTTGGCTCCTTCAATGCGATTCTCCAGGCGCTTCCAGATAGCGATGGCGAGGTTCTCGGTGGTTGGAATCACGTCCTTGAATTCCTCTACTTCAAGATTCAAATGCCGGTGATCGTACACATCCACCACCTCGCGGTGCATGACTTCTTTTAGCTCTTTAAGATCGACCACAAAGCCGGAAACCGGGTCGACTTCTCCCTCCACCGTGACTTCCAGGGTGTAGTTGTGCCCATGACCATTCCGATTCGCACACTTGCCGAAAAGACGCACGTTCTCCGCCGCCGACAATTGGTCGGACCAATAGTAGTGAGAGGAGGAGAATTCAGCCTTTCGAGTGAGCAGAATCATAAGCAACTAATCAGCGGCCAGAAGAGTCTACTTAACGAGTATATCGGTTTCGGGCTCCTTATTTGTGATGCAGCGGGATGCCTATCCTCTTCATTATTTTGAGGTTGGTCGTCTCTTCCTGTACAGGAACCGGCCCACTTTCAGTGCTTTGCGGTGGAGTAGGCTCTGCCCTTCCAGGCCACTTGGTTGCGCACCGTGTGCTGCCACCAGCTTCTTACCAGCAGCAGGCAGAAAAGCGGCAGCGCAAACACGGAAATGGCGCAGTCGGCAGCAGAGAAATTTGATTTGGCCACCCGGGCATAGAACCGCCATAAAACTCGCAGCCAGACGATAGCCAAGGCGTAGCGAGCCAGCGGCACTTGAAAAAAACGCCATAGCAGCAGCGGCAGGCCAATGATGAGGAGCAGATCGAGTGCCCTCCCTGCCGCCATCATTAAAGGAAAGCCAAAAAGCCGGGCTAGGTTCTTGGTCCAACCTTCAAACATCGCGCCGAAGCTACGATACATTCTCGTACTGAGCGCGTCGGGCGCATAGCGGAAGCGGATGGGGTGTTTACGTCGCTTTAACAGGAAGGCCAGATCTACATCTTCAAGCAGGGAGCCGGCCACCGTCGAGTGGCCGCCCACCTGAAAGTAAACGGCTCGCTGAACCATCAGGAATTGACCATTGGCAGCGGCTACCCGGGATCCCGCATCAGAAACCTTTTGCGGCGGATAGGCGAGCGCAAGCTCGGAAAAAATCAACGGCATGAGAGCACGCTGCCAGAAGCCGGTCACTAATTGTTTGGGGGAATAGGAGAGCATCACAACATGCGCATGATCCGCTTCATGCATGGCTCGCCGCAAGTTGCCGGGCGCATGGATGGTGTCCGCATCCGTGAACAGGAGCCATTCGCCGTCGGGCCTTTTTGGCTGCGCTCCAGACCGCATTTGCTTTTCCCGTCCAGCCGGGTTGGAGGGGCTCAGGGTCAAGGACAGTCACACCTGCCAATCCGAGCGCGATGGAGCGCGTCGCGTCGGTGGAGCCATCATCCACCATCAACAGCTCCCAATCCTCGCCCAGGCAAAGCCTTCTTCGGACTGGGCCAGCAAAGATTCGAGACAGTGCCGGAGGACATCAGCCTCATCGCGAGCGGGCACGATGACAGAGAGACGCATCGCCGATCTTCCTTTCTCCGGATTTCCTGTGCGGCTCGCGGCTCCGGCGAGCTTCATGCGGCTTTCCATAATGAAAGCCGCACGGGGTCGCGTCCAGGGCAGCTTCAGGAAATGCCGCCGTCTCCGCGACGATTGCCAATATTATAGAAAATGTAATTGTTCAGGTTTTCTTTGCTCGCACACTCATGATCTCGTAGAAAACCCCTTTAAAAGCGCCTGCGCGAGTGTGCCAAAATGAAACAAAGCGCCCCAGGACAGAACACGGCATGCCGCGTCCTTGAAACTTGTACCCCTATCCCTCTTCGCAGGACGCCTGGTTCAGTGGAAGATTCAACCGAGGCCCAAAAAATGACATCCTGGCCAAGCATGCCTGACGCGACTCTTCCGCTGGTTTCGGTGGTGATTCCGTGCTATAACTCAGCCCGTTTTTTGGGCGAGGCCATCGAAAGCGTTCTGCAACAGACTTACCCTCGGATTGAAATCATCCTGGTCGATGACGGCTCGACCGATGAGACCGCGCAATTGCGCAATCCTATCCTGTTCGCTACATTTACCAGGAAATCGCGGTATCTCCGCTGCACGCAATAGCCGGTATCGCCCACACCCAGGGCAAGTATGTTTTGTTTCTCGATCATGACGACCGCCTGTTGCCGATGGGGGTCGAAACCGGAGTCGAGCTCCTGGAAGAGCATCCGGAATGTGCGGTTGCCGTGGGCGAGCACAGATATATCGGAGCCGACGGAAGGCCGATTGGATATTCAAACAAGCATGCCGCCGGCCGCGATCATTACCGGATGCTGCTGGAACATAATTTCATCGAGACCCCATGCTCGGCGCTGCATCGGCGTTCAGGGTTGGCGTTGACTGGCGTGTTCGATGAGAGCGTGCAGGGCGCCGAAGATCATGAGCTGTACCTGCGCACAGCGCGGCAAAGCACTTGGATTGCCCATGAGGCGCCGGTCGCGGAGTACCGGCTTCACGAGTCCAACACCTCCCGCGACGCGGAGACAAATGCTTGGTGGTGAGTTATCGGGTCCTGGAGATGGAGTTGCCGTACCTGCAGGGCGACCCGGAGAAGTTGCGCTTGCATCGCCGAGGGGTGAAATTTCTGCAACGCCAATATGGGCGGCGTCTCACGCGCGAGCTCATCACCAATGGAGGTCCGAGAAGTCCGGAATACCGGCGCAAGCTCGAACGCCTAAGACGTCATTATTTCCCGGGTTTCGCGGCCGTCGTGGTGAGCCAGTTTCTACCCTCGAAGCTGTTGAATTTATTGCTCCCTTCCCAGTCAGTGGACCCGGTAGGCGCAGCGCGGGAGAGCTTTTCACTGGGCTCATTCAGGGTGGCGTTAATCTGTTCCGTTGACTGGAGGGGCCGCGCAGGCAGCCCGCTTGGTATTATTAGAGACGTGGCTTTTCGTATGCGCGGCTCCGTCTTCCTGCTCTCGCTCCTGCTGGCCGCAGGGTGCGACCGCGGCGACCATCCGCGACAGATTGGCAAGCCGGCGCCTGACTTTACTATCTCCGATGGCGGACGCAGCCTGCAGCTAAGCAGCTACCGTGGCAAAGTGGTTCTGCTGAATTTCTGGGCGAGCTGGTGCGCTCCGTGTATGGAGGAGATCCCCGCGCTGAACCAACTGCAACGCCAGATGCCGCAGCTGGTAGTGGTCGGCGTGGATGTGGATCAGGATCCCGCCGCCTACCAGCGATTTCTCGCCCGGCACGAGGTCGATTTCCTGACCATCCGCGATGCGGAGCAGCACAGCAACGCGCTTTACGGAACCTTTGTTTTCCCGGATACCTATGCGATCGATCGCCGGGGTCAGATTCGGCGTAAATTCGTCAGTGTGCAGGACTGGACTTCGCCGGAAATTGTGGATTTTCTTTCCAGTGCCTCCCGGATTTCGTCCAGATTGGTGGCGTTTGCGAACTTCATTCAGCTTTTTTTACGGAAAGCCGCAAACGTGGCCATGGATGGTGCTGCGATAAGAAAATCGGATCCGCTTGCTATGATGACCTCATGACGACCAATCTGGACGTTCTCTATCGCTACGAGCTGCACCCCACCGAGGCGGCCATGATTGCGTTGGGCAAGGCTCGCGGGGTCTACGGGATTCGTAAGATCACGCTCGACGAGCAGCAGAAGACGATGCGGGTGGAATTCGACTTTACCAGGCTCAATCGCGCTGTAGTGAGCCGAACTGCTTCGCAGCGCCGGGATCGACATTGTGGAAGAGATCCCTCTAACGGCTCCGCTGCCGCCTAAGGAAGAGCCGGCTGCGCCGTTGCCGGCCAAATAGAACCCGCGACGCCTGCCCCGGTGGTGAGCATGTGCGTACCGCCCCAAGGCCGTACCCTTTCAGAGAACCGGCAGAGCGATGAAATGGCATCGACTACGGTTCTCTGTCCTCGAACTTGGTGCGTGCCATTGCATACCAGATGTTGACCCAGCCAAAGATGAGGCAAGCAAGATTCACCATGGCGTTCAGGGCGCCGCGGGAAAACGAATCTGTATATTGGCCGTGGCGGAAATTACAAGCGGCATCGAGCAGGCCCAGGTAGACCATCGAACCACCGGCTACCGCTGTCGCGATTCCCGCGCGTGGATCGCGGGCAATCAGCCAGTTGCTGGCTACCCAAAAGGCTCCCGATATCCAGAGAATATCGGGCAGCAGAAAGCACCACTCGAAATCCACGATGTTGGCCGGTAGCTGAGCGTGGTCTGCCCAGAAGGAGATCCAAAAAAGGCAGATGCCCAATGCGGCGATCCGCTGCATCCATGCAAGGCTGCGGACGGATAATCTCACAGTGGATTCCTTTGCGAGAGAGCGGTCAGCTCCGCGATTGGCTGGGATGTTAAGTTGTTGATTCCGCGTGGTGCGCGCGGAGAGATTCGAACTCCCGACCTTCTGGTTCGTAGCCAGACGCTCTATCCAACTGAGCTACGCGCGCATGCGTAACCCTGACAGACTACCAAACCGGGTCAAAAACTCCAAGTTTGCCGGGCTCCGGGGCGTCAGCCTGCATCTAAATGTTGGCATGGCACGCCCTTATTGGTCTGGACAGATCTCCCTCTCGTTGGTCAGTTTCGCGGTTGAAATTTATCCCGCGACGACCTCTTCGCGGCAATTTCAATTTCACCAGATTGACCGGGCCACCGGGCAACGAATCCACTACCAAAACGTGGTCGCCGACGGCGAGGAACAGGAAGAACACGACCACAAGCCGGGGCGGCTGCACGTCGCCGCAAAGGGACATAAGGAAGACGAGCCGCACGTAGTGGAGAAGTCGGAGATCGTGAAAGGGTACGAATACGAGAAAGGCAAGTACGCGATCATCGAACCCGAGGATCTCAAGCGCCTTCGCATTCCGGGGAAGGACACTCTGGAGATCACCCAGTTTTCTTCTGTTAACGAGGTCCCGCCATCGCTGTATGTCAAGCCGTACTTTGTAGTGCCCAAGAAAGGCCCGCAGGCCACGGCTTTCGCGATCGTGCGTCAGGCAATGGTCGATAGTGAGATGGTCGGACTGGGCGAGATCGCGTTCGCCGGGCGAGAACACCTGGTCGCGTTAGCGCCTCCGCCTGACCGAAAACAGCTGGGGATGATGCTGTACATTCTTCGCTTCGCGGAGGAGTTGCGTGATGCCGGCGAGTACTTCGGCAAGATTTCCCCGGCAAAACTGGATGGCGCCCAATTGGGATTGGCCAAACAGCTGATCAAGACGTACACGCGCCCTCTGGAGTTGGATAAGTTCACCGATAACTATGAGTCCGCGGTGCGGGAGCTGGTAGAAGCAAAGTTGGCCAACAAACCATTGCCAAAGGAAAAGCCGGAGAAGACCCGCGGCAAGGTGGTCGATCTGATGTCTGCGCTGCGGCAGAGCCTGGCAGTGAACCCGGCTGCTAAAGGTTCCAAGCAGGCGGCAAAGACAGCAACGCCGCCGGCCAAACGTAAGTTAAAACTCATTTCCGGCAAACGCAGCAAGACGGCCTAAGCATTGGAAGAAATCATTTTCGGCCCATGTACGCCCCTGCGAACGGGGCACCCGCCCAGAACCATAAGCCGTGTTTAGGAAACCGTCCTGGTTGCAGATCACTGCGTGATCTCGCGCAAGGCGGCCAGGAACCGATCCACCTCTTCTGCCGTGTTGTAGTGGGCCAAGCCTATGCGCAGAAAGCCGCCATCCTTTTCTACGTCCAGATGCTCGGTCAGGTTGATCGCGTAGTAATTGCCGTCCCAGGTGAAGAAGCCACGCCGTCCTAATTCTGTTGCCAATGCCAGAGGCGTATGGCCTGCGATGCGTACTGCAACCGTGGGACAGCGTTCGCCTGAGCGTGCCGGATCGCTGATGCCGTAAAACTTAAGCCTCGGAATTTGCAACAGTCCGGAAATGAGCTTTTCGACAAGGATCTGTTCGTGCTTTTGAATCGCCTTCCAAGCAGTGAGTAACGCGATACGGCGAGCGGATGCGGAAGGATCCATATGCCGCCCGAGATCCGCAAGATAATCAACACACGCGACAATCCCGGCGATGCACTCGTGGTTCAATGTGCCCCACTCCCAGTTCAGGGGAACCGCGTGGGTATTGGCGGCGACCTTGTATGGTTGCAAGCGCGTGAGATGGCGGTGCTTGCCGTACAACACACCCATGTGAGGGCCGAAGAATTTGTACGAAGAGCAAACCAGGAAGTCGCAATCGAGGGCACGCACGTCGATGGGACCATGGGGTGCATAGTGAACGGCATCGATATAGGCCATGGCTCCGACGCGATGCGCCATACGCACCACTTCCCTCACGTTGTTGATTGTTCCCACAGCATTGGAGGCATAGCCAACGGCGACCAGCTTGGTGCGGCTGTTAATTTTTCGCGCCAGATCGTTCATGTCGAGGGTGCAATCCTCATCATGAATTTCAGCGATGCGGAAGGTAACTCCGCGTTCCTCCAGAGCTACCCAGGGAGAAAAGTTGGCCCCATGATCCAGCCGTGTGACTACAATCTCGTCTCCCGGATTCAGTTCGCGTCCAATCGACCGGCTGATGGCAAAGGTTAATGAGGTCATATTTGCGCCGAAGACGACCTCTTCGGGATCGCAGGCAAGAAAATCAGCCATAGCGACGCGGGCGCCGAGAAGCATCGCGTCGGAACGTTGGCTGGTGGCAAAGAAGCCATCCGTGTTGGCATTGCTGGTGCGTAAGTAATCAGAGATGGCATCGATGACGCGCTGCGGCACTTGGGTTCCCCCTGGTCCATCGAGAAAAACAGCGGGATGGCCGTCGACGGTTTGCGAGAGGGAGGGAAACTGGGCGCGGACCCATGCCGAGTCGAACGGGCGGGTGGCCTCGTTGGGCGTGACAACGGAGGAAGCTTCGGATGGGTGCGGGGGCATGGTCTTCATATTACGGGGAGGAGGGTCAGGTGTGAGCTAGATTGATTTGACCTGCCTTTACCCATCCTCTACCATGTGCTCTCCCCGCTGCCTATTCAGACGAAAAGCTAAGGTGGGTTTGTATTAATACCGATACACAGTACGCACGGCCCCGCTCGGGGCACTTGCTGCGCATGCTCGGCGCGGGCTTTGGCATCGCTGTCGGGGTCGGAACCACGATTGGCTCCGGCATTCTACGGACTCCCGGGGAAGTTGCCGGCCAGCTAGGGAGCGCCACCCTGGTGCTGACGGTCTGGATCCTGGGAGGCGTCTACGCTCTTCTCTGCTGTAGCTCGGTGACGGAACTCGCCACCATGATCCCCAACTCGGGTGGATTTTATGCATACACCCACCGCGCCTTCGGACCGCGCGTGGGGTTTGTCGTGGGCTGCCTGAATGCGGTGGTGGAATCGGTGGCGATGGCTTACCTGTCGGTGGCGTTGGGAGAGTTTTCCGCTGGGCTGTTTCCCCGTCTTGCCGGACATGTCCAAACGGTCGGCGTCACCGGGCTGATCTTGCTGACCCTTTTAAATTGGATCGGCCTGCGGCCGGGCAGCCGGGCACAGGAATTTACCAGCGCTGCCAAAGCTCTGGGATTGATTGGACTGGTCATTGCCTGCTTCCTCTCCCCCGCTGCCTCCGGCGCTGCCGTGGCCACGAAGCTTTCTCTTGGCGGACACACCCTTTTCCTGGGATTAATCATTGCTCTGCAAGGGGTGGTAGTCACCTACGACGGCTGGTATGCACCGATTTATTTTGCAGAGGAAGATCAAGACCCTTCACGGAACCTGCCGCGGTCCATGATAGGCACGGCGCTCACATGCACTGCCATTTACCTGCTGATGAATGGAGCTTTACTCCACACGTTGGGAATGGGCCGTCTCGCAGGTTCCCAGTTGCCGGCCGCGGATGCCGCCATGCTGGTCTTCGGCAGCTACGGAAGACAGTTCATTCTCCTAATCTCTGTGGTTGGGGTACTGAGCACAATCAACGCAGGGCTGATGCTCACGCCGCGCATTCTTTTTTCCATGGCTCGGGACGGTCTCCTGCCGCAACGTATGACCACGGTGAATGAGGGCGGAACTCCGGCGGTAGCCCTCTTCGTTTGCTCGTTTGCCAGCATCATCCTTGTGCTCACGGGCACGTTCGAGTCGCTGATTGCCATTGCCGCGATCCTGTTCGTGGCCAACTATCTTCCGGTTTTTGCCGCCTTGCTGGTACTGCGCAGAAAGGAACCGGATCGCCCTCGGCCCTACAAGGCTTGGTTCTATCCGTGGACCACGCTATGCGTACTCCTGGCCTCGGCCGCTTTCCTGATCGGCTCGGTGATCGGCGATCTACGACACAGCCTGTTCACAGTGATCCTCATCCTACTGAGCTATGTTGCCGCTGTCCTGATTACGCGCAGGAGAGCGTAGAGTTCTGCTCGAGGAGACGTAGTTAAGCATGCCTAGCAAGAAGAAAGCGCCCCCCGCGAACCGGAAAGCGGCCCCCACGTCCTCCAACCTCGTCGACGAACAGCTGGAGCGTTATCGCGAGATGCGCGACTTCAGCAAGACCGCGGAACCAAGTGGCAAGGACGACGGCAAGCATGCGGCCTCTCATCCGAGTAAAGAGGGGGCTTTGCCATTCGTTATCCAGAAGCATGCGGCCACGCGGCTGCATTACGACTTTCGTCTCGGATTGCACGGCGTGCTGAAGAGCTGGGCGGTGACCAAAGGGCCGAGCTACGTGCCAGGCGATAAGCGGCTGGCAGTGCAGGTAGAAGACCACCCGATGGAATACGGTGGCTTCGAAGGCACGATTCCCAAAGGCCAGTATGGCGGTGGAACGGTGATGCTATGGGATGAGGGCACCTGGGAGCCGCTGGGCGATGCGGATGAAGCCCTGGCCAAAGGCAATCTGAAATTCATCCTTCATGGAAAGAAGCTGCAGGGCAAATGGGTGCTTGTCCGCATGGGGGGAAAGGCGGCGAAGGAGGCCAAGCCGAACTGGCTCCTGATCAAGGAACATGACGAATACGAACAGACTGCGAGCGACGAGCCGATTGTTGAGAAGGAGCCCAACAGCGTCCTCACCAACCGCGACATGGACGCCATTGCGCGGGAAGAGGACCACGTATGGCAATCGAATCGGCCCGAAGGTTCCGGATCGGATAAGAAGGTATCAGCTGCCCCTTTCGCCCCGGCGGAGCTTCCGGGAAAAAAGGAAGCTTTGCCGTCGTTTATTGCTCCCCAGCTGGCATCGGAAGCACCCGCACCGCCGGTAGGAGCGCACTGGGTCCATGAGTTGAAGCTGGATGGTTACCGCATCCAGGCGCACATCGACAAGAGCGGCAAAGTTCGCCTCTTTACCCGCAGCGGGCTCGAGTGGACGCATCGCATGCCACTGATCGTGCGCGAGTTAGGCCGGCTAAAAGTAGAGCACGCCGTTCTCGATGGTGAGGTGGTGGTACTCGACGCTGACGGGCAAAGCAGCTTCGCCAAATTGCAGGCGGCCTTCGAGGAGGGCGCGTCCCATCCTATGACCTACTTCGTCTTCGACCTGCTGCACCTCAACGGACATAATCTTCGCCAAGAACCGCTTGCCGAGCGCAAGCAGATCCTGGCGCAATTGCTCGAGACCCTACCGGAACACGAGGTCATCCGTTATGGCCAGCACATCCAGACCGAGGGTGCGCCGATTTTTGACGCGGCTTGCGAGATGGGCGCGGAGGGCATCGTCTCCAAACGTTCCGATAGCGTGTATACCTCAGGCCGCAGCAAGTCGTGGATCAAGATCAAATGTGTGCGGCGGCAGGAGTTCGTGATTGGCGGGTTCACCAAGCCTGCGAATGGAACTGAGGGGATCGGCGCCCTGGTGCTGGGTTATTACGAGGACAAGAAGCTGATTTATGCGGGCCGTACGGGTACCGGTTTCACACAGGCGAATGGGCGCGTGCTACGCCAGCGGTTGGAGGGTATGAAGCAAAGCAAAATGCCCTTCGTGGACGTGCCGGCTGCGGCGGCAAAGGGTGCCCTTTGGGTGCGGCCCGAATTAGTGGCGGAGGTGCAGTTCAGTACCTGGACTGCCGACAAGCTGGTACGCCAGGCCAGCTTCAAGGGCCTACGCGAGGACAAGAAGGCGGCGGAGGTACGGCGCGAGGTCCCGGACCCGAGTCTTGCGACCAAGACTGCACCGGCGGCGAAACAGCATGAAAAAGGTAAAGATGCGAAGCCGGTAACTCACGCCGCTCCTTCCAATCTTGGATTCCGAATCACTCATCCCGATAAGGTTGTCGACCCGCAAACGGGAGTTACTAAGCAGGCATTAGTCGACTACTATTTGGCGGTTGCTCCGCGGATGGTTCCCCACGTTGCAGGCCGGCCCCTTTCCCTGGTGCGTTGCCCGAATGGTGCTGGACAGAAATGCTTCTATCAAAAACAACTGGGACAGGGAATGCCACCTGGCATCGGCGGGGTTGAGATTCCGCGGGCGAAGGGCGACGCAACAGAGACTTACGTTACCGTGGATAGCGCGGAAGGCCTGGCCGGGCTGGCGCAGATGAACGTGCTCGAAATTCATCCGTGGGGGTCGACGAATCTCGACCTCGAGCACCCTGACCGTATCATTTTCGATCTCGATCCGGACGAGGCAGTTTCCTGGTCAACACTCTGTGAAAGTGCGTTGGAAGTGAGAGAGCGGCTGAAGAAATTAGGGCTGCAGAGCTTTGTCAAGACGACGGGCGGTAAAGGCCTGCACGTGGTGGCGCCCATCCGGCCCACGCTCGAGTGGGAACGAATCAAAGCGTTCACGCATGCGTTTACGTTGCAGATGGAGCAGGACAACAGCAAGTTGTACATCAGCAAAATGACTAAGGCCGCGAGGAAGAACAAGATCTTTGTCGACTATTTGCGCAACGAGCGGGAAGCGACGGCGGTTGCGCCGTATTCGAGCCGCGCTCGACTGGGGATGGCTTCGGCATTGCCGTTGGAGTGGGCGGATCTCAAGGGGGCGAAGGCGCCCAAGTTTTTGATTGCCGAGTTTGCTGATTGGAGCGAACGGCTGCGCAAGGATCCCTGGAAGGCCATGCTGTCGAGTGAGCAGAAGATCCCGGCAGAGTTATTTGGGGAGTAGTATTTCGGCCAAGATCGGTGAGTGACCAAGCCTGAGTCGTGCACCGGAGAGCCCTTTGCCCAATCAAGCCAAAGTATGGCTTGAATGGGGCACCCAAAGCCTTTGCTGCCGGGTTAGTTAGTAAATGCGGAAGTTGACTTCGATGTTTACTTCCACGGGCACTGGTTTGCCCTGCAGTGTGGCCGGCTTGAATTTATATTGCTTCACCGCCTCGACTGCCTTTTCGTCCAGGCCCATGCCCAAGTGGCGCACTACCGCTACCCGCTGCGGATTGCCCTGCGCGTCCACGATCAAAGAGACCACACACACGCCCTGATACTTCGCGCGCCTAGCCTCGTCAGAAAACTCAGGGTCGGGCGAGAAGATCAGTTGTGGGGCAGAAACGCCTCCGCCGACATGGTAAAGTCCTCCACCGTAGCCGCCGCCCTCACCGGGACCATAACCATTGCCCTTACCCGAACCAATGCCTCCACCGGAGCCCGTACCCATGCCCGCACCACTGCCGCTTCCGTTCGAAGCCGGACCAACCACACTGGTCCGAGGGTCGCCCAGGTTAGGCAGGTTGTTGTTGGGCAACTGGATGTCCTTGGGCATCATGATCGCCGGGTCAGCCGTCAGCTTGGGGTGGTCGTTCTTGATGACCATCGGGGGCACGATCGGCTGCTCTTTGAACTCAGGCAAACGCCCCTTGGGCGACTGGATAATGTCATGCGAGCCGCCACCGCCGCCGCCACCCATTTGCGGGCCCTTGGGAGCAATGGGCATGTACTGGGGCACGTCGATGTTGGTGACCAGCTGATTCTTCTTGGTCACTGCCTTCTTAACCGCCATGAACGCCCACAAGATGAGGGCGATGATCACCACGTGGGTGGCAACCGAGATAATGGAAGCGGCGCGACCCCGGTTTTCCTTCATCGGGTCGACGACGGCAATAGGCTTTGACGTCAGGACAAGAGGCGGAAGCTTCCGGGGGTAAAACAGGTCATAGATGTTGTCGGCGATCGTCTTCCACGCCGGCTCATCGATGATCTCGGCAAGCAACTTGGGTTCTCTTGGCTGATCCTGCTTATCCAGCTCCGGTGGTACTAAAACCTGATTGGCCATAGAACTTATGAGAAAAGAGGGCGTGTAAGCCTCTCTCCGCCTATCTCCTCATTATGGACGACTCTCGTCCGGCTTGTCTCTCTCCAGAAATACGGAGCCCGTATCTGTTCAAGATCCATTAAAAAGTATTAGACACCTTTTTCCTGCCTGAGGTAAGCCGCTCGTTAACTTTTACGACAACGAGACAATTAAGCTGCCCGCCACCCTTTTGACGCAGCAAAGCTACAATAAGGTTTTGCACGTTTTTCGACTGGAGAAACAATGCCGGCTCCGCCCGAACTTAAGGCGACTCTGAATCTACCGCAAACCGACTTCCCCATGAAGGCAAATCTGCCCCAAAGCGAGCCTAAAAGGCTAGCCGTCTGGGAGCAGGAGGGGCTTTACGAGCAAATTCGGGGGGTGCGTCAGGACGCGTCCAGCTATGTGCTGCACGACGGCCCTCCCTACGCCAACGGGCCTATCCACTTGGGCCACGCGCTCAACAAGTGCCTCAAAGATTTTGTCGTGAAATCAAAGACCATGGCCGGCTTCAACGCCCCCTACGTGCCCGGCTGGGATTGCCATGGCCTGCCGATCGAGATCAAAGTCGACGAGAAACTGGGCCGCAAGAAGCTGGAAATGCCGGCGATCGCGGTACGCCGCGCCTGCCGCGAGTACGCCCAGAAATACCTCGACCTGCAGCGGGAACAGTTTAAGCGCCTGGGCGTTTTTGGACGCTGGAGCCGCCCCTACTCCACCATGACACCGGAGTACGAGGCGAAAATCATCGAGACGCTTTTTCGCTTCCTGGAAACGGGCTTTGTTTACAAGGGCCTGAAGCCGGTTCTTTGGTGCATGCATGACCGCACCGCGCTGGCCGAAGCGGAGATCGAATACGAAATGCACACCAGCCCTAGCGTGTATGTGCGCTATCGGCTGATCAGCCCTCCGGAGGCAATCGATCCCCGGCTGGCTGGAAAACGAGTCTCGACCATCATCTGGACCACGACTCCCTGGACGCTACCCGCCTCGCTCGCCGTAGCCTTTCATCCCGATTTTGAGTACATCGCCCTGGAACAGGAGGGGGAAGTCTACATCGTGGCTGAGGCGCTGGCCGGCGCAACCCGCACTGCCTGTGGGTTGGAAAGCGCCCAGGAGATCGCTCGCTTCCCGGGTTCGCGGATGGATCGCGTCACCTTCTCCCACCCCTTCCTGGAGCGGACGATCCTGGGCGTTTTGGCGACTTATGTCACCACCGACCAGGGGACTGGCGCCGTCCACACCGCACCCGCACACGGCGTTGACGACTTCGCCACCGGCGCCCGCTATGGATTGCGGCAGATCAGCGATGTGGATGACGGCGGCCATATACGCCAGGGGCTGCCCGAATATGACGGGCTTTATGTCTTCAAGGCAAACGAGCCCATCATCAACCTGCTGATCGAACGGCATGCCCTGATGGGCCGGCAAGACGTCTATCACTCCTATCCGCACTGCTGGCGCTGCCACCGGCCGGTGATCTTCCGGGCCACGGAGCAGTGGTTCATCAGCATGGAAACCCCGATGGTGCGTGCGGATGGTTCGATGACCACCTTCCGGGAACGCGCGCTGGAGGAGATCGGAAAAGTGAAATGGGACCCCCAGTGGGGGCAGGAACGCATCTCCAACATGGTCTCCTCCCGTCCTGATTGGTGCATCTCGCGCCAGCGCATCTGGGGCGTGCCGATCGCGGTCTTTCTCTGCCTCAACTGCCACAAGCCGCTGAACGATAAGGCGGTGAACAAGCGCATCGTCGACCTTTTTGCGGCGGAGGGAGCAGATGCCTGGTATGTGCGGAGCGAGGCGGAGATTCTGCCTCCGGGTACGCGCTGCCTATCCTGCGGCACGGGCGAATTTAAGAAGGAAATGGATATCCTCGACGTTTGGTTTGAGAGCGGCGCCAGCCAGGCGGCCGTTCTGGGCTCGGAGAAGGATCTCCCCTGGCCGGCGGATCTCTATATCGAGGGCGGCGACCAGCATCGTGGGTGGTTCCAGTCTTCCCTGCTGTGCGCTGTCGGCACGCGCGATGCGGCGCCTTACCGCATGGCTGCGACCTGCGGCTGGACGTTGGATGAGCAGGGGCGCGCCTTGTCCAAGAGCCTTGGGAATGGCGCTGACCCGGTGGATGTAGCGCAGCGCCTTGGGGCGGAGATTGTCCGTCTCTGGGCGGCCTCGGTCGACTTCCGCGAAGATGTAGCCGCCAGCGAAAACCTAATGCAGCGGGTCGCGGAGACCTACCGTAAGCTGCGCAATACCTTCCGGTATCTGCTAAGCAACCTTTCCGGCTTTCAGCCGGAAAGGGATGCAGTGCCGTGGGAGCAGATGCCGCCTCTTGACCGGTACATGCTTACGCGGACGCGGGAACTCACGGAAAAGGTCCTGCGCTGGTATGAGGATTTTGAATTTCATCGCATCTACCATGCGCTCAATGAATTCGCCGTAGCCGATCTTAGTCAGCTTTACATCGATGCGGTGAAAGACAGGATTTATACCTTTGCGCCGCAGAATACGGCGCGCCGTTCTGCGCAGACTGTCTTGTGGATGATTGCCGAAGCGTTGGTGCGCCTGGTGGCACCGCTGCTCAGCTTTACCGCGGACGAAATCTGGCAATACATGCCGGAGATCAGCAATCGCCTGCCCAGCGTGCATCTGGAGCTGTTTCCTGAGCCGGCGAGCCTGGCGGCAACCATCGATGCGGATTTCATGAACGACTGGGCGGGTTTGCTGGCCATCCGGGACGAAGCTCTGAAGAGCCTGGAGGAGGCGCGCAAGGCCAAGCAGATTGGTAAGGCGCTCGATGCCCGGCTGATGCTGGAAGTTCCGCAAGCTATGGGCGCATTGCTCGAGCGCTACCGGGATAGCTTGAAAGAGTTGTTGAACGTCTCCCAGGTGGAAGTGCTGACTGGGCCGTCGCAGCAGGTTGTCGCCAGTACCCTGCTGGCCGATGGCGCCAAATGCGAGCGTTGCTGGAACTACTCCATGCACGTGGGTGAGGATTGGCGCTGGCCTACGGTCTGCGAACGTTGCTCGGCCGCGCTCGATCAGATGGGGGTTCCACCCGTAGAAAGCCAACCCCGCGCATGAGCAGCATCAAGAAAGACGCCAGAGGCTGGCTGCTGCTGCTTTCGGTCATCGTCATTGTTGCGGATCGACTTACAAAATGGCTGGCGTCCACCCGGATCGAGTTGGGTAGTCATGTGGTGGTAATTGCCCACGTTTTCGCCATCAGTCATGTGGAGAATCCCGGCGCAGCGTTTAGCTTGTTCAATGATTCCGGTTCGCCCGCGCGCGTGCGTTGGATGCTGCTTGTTTTTTCTGTGTTGGCGGCGGTTGCTGTGCTGATTGCTTTGCTGAAGCTGGGCCGTAGCTTCACGGCCACTTCGGTGGCGCTGGCGCTCATTCTTGGGGGCGCACTGGGAAATGCGTATGACCGGCTGCGGTTCGGCTCGGTGATTGATTTTCTTGAAGTGCACATAGTGCACTACCACTGGCCCGATTTCAATGTTGCCGATTCGGCGATTGTGGTTGGTGGGATTTTGTTGCTGCTGGATGCGTTGTTCAGCGGCAAGGAACAGCCCGATTCGAAACTATAATAGTTATCGATAGGAAAAGAGCAACCGCAGGTTTCTCCACTCCGGTCGGGATGACGCATCTGTTGCGCAATTGGCAAACCTCGCAACCACATAGATTGTCATCCCGAGCGAAGTCGGGGACCTGCGGTTCTGTCCATCCCCCATAACACCTGCTGAGGTAAGCGCTACCCTCCCCCTTTGTCATCCCGAGCGCAGCCGAGGGATCTGCAGTTCAGCGAACCTGTCGTGGAAATGTTTTCTTGACAGAGCTAGCGTCGCCAAGGGACCCGCGGTCTAACGCTCTATTAAATCGTCTTCAGGTATTCCTTGGCTTGATGCCATTCGGGGAAGAGGCGCTCTTCCATTTGGAATTCGCGGGGATGGACACAGCGACGGCCTCCGCGGACTTTTACTGGATGCTTCAAGTGCAGCATCTCGTGGTAGAGCAGGTACTCCACCGCATAACGAGGCGTGTTCTTACGGTCGAAGACACGGCTGACGACAATCGTGTTGTGTGCCGGGTCGTAGTGACCCAGGCTGCGCTTGGCCATGTGCCCACTCCAGGTGAGTAGAGGACGACCCATCAGCCCGTGGAAGAATCGGCGGTTGAGACTCTCAAATACCTCGTCGAGGTCATAATGCTGGCCCTGCGGTCCGAGCATTTTTTTGCGGCCGCGCGACTGGCGGATCAGCTCCGTCTGGCGGATCACCGCTTCACTGGAGGCGAACCTGCGATAGCGACTGGTTTGCACCGCGTTCAATGGCTTGCGGTAGAGCTTGGCCAACAGGATATGTGCGATGGCGCGCAGAACACTTTCCGGAGCACCCTCCAGGAGATCCGATAAGTGCACATGCATTCGTCCCTCGCGCAAGCGGATCGTGGTGTTGAGGCTGGTGAAACGGCGGAAACGAATCTCAAGAGAAGGGATCGGAGCCCGTGGCCGAAGGGCACGGTACTCTTCTGCAAACAGCGCGTGCAATTCGGAATTCACCGACTTCAGCGTAGCAGGACTTGACCTGGAGGCAAACAGGGTTGCGAAAAAAGCGAAGGCACTCTCGTTACCTGGTTTCTGGTTCTGGGCTGCTTTTTCCGCTGCCTTTTCTTCTTTCTTCTTTTCGATGAAATATTTCTCTTCATCGGCGAGCATCTGCACGGCTGCTTCATGCACGCTCTGGTTCGAATCTATCGCCGTCTTGCGCATAAAGTCATACTGATTGCTGGGCGGGGGTTCGTTGAGCACGGTTGCCCATTGGCCGCTCTTCTCCACGACCTCTTTGAGCACTTTGCGCAGATCGGCATGCTGGTCGTTGAAGTTGTCCATGTTGTCCTGAAGGTCATCGGAGAGCCGCGTAAACTCATCCAACAAGTTGTGGATACGCACTGTTTTGTTCTGCGCGTGGGCATCCGCATTGAGGCCGTGGATTCCTTTAGACCGCTCTTCGACGTAACCGACAAAGAGTTTGATCCGCCCGGGAGGGTCGATTCCGGCCTCGCGGACGTCCTCGATCTGCTGCTCGGTTAAGGGATCTTTTCTAGACTGGCCGAACAGGGAGGAAATCGCCAGAACCATCCAGACGCCCGTGATGGCCACGGTTTTTTTCATCGCAAGGAAACTGGGGTTATTTCTTGAAGACCTGCATCATCAGCTCGGTTTGCACCTGCTCCAGCTGTTTCAGCGTGGCCTGCAGCACTTGCCGGTCATCATAAGAAGCGGCGTTAAGGATATCGTTCAGCCGGTACGACGTGTGCTGCATCAACTGCTCGGCATTCTTCATCTTCTTGCCGTCCTCGGCGACGTCCATGTGGATCTTTTGCGGCATATTTTTGTATCAGGCGCAAAGTTGCCGAGGCATGGTCCTCATCGCCGGCAGTTGAGTTGCTGCCCGGCGAGTTCGGTCATCTGGTGCACTAGTTCGGCGTAGAGGAAGCATTGTTCTTTGGGTTGGGCCTGATCAGCCTTGGCCATGAGGGCCGCCATGGCCTGCGGATCGGCAATCCTTTCATCGACCGCAAAGGCGCAGGCACACGAAAGGTTGAAGGCTAGGGAAGAAACTGCGAGGGTCGTGGCCACGAACCGCATAGGGCACCTCTCGGAGGGCTTACGGAACGTCTTTCGTTAATGATTTCCACCAAGAGCAACGAGTCGATGCTTGGCTTGCCATTCCTGGTCGGGGAACTTACCGCCGGCAGCGGCAAGGAATTTATGATAATATTCCTGCGCTTGTTTCGACAGGTGAAGATTATCGTACGAGGTGGCCCAAAGGAAGTAGGTAGCTGGGGTCTCCTCTAGATATTTTGCTCTCATGGAAAGAGCATGCAGCGCAGTTGATACTGTTTGTTTTGCGAAGCCGCAAAAGCCAGGCCGCTCCAGGCGTCGCCGTCGTCAGGTTTAAGCTTGACGGCTCGCTCCAGTACCTGTCTGGGCCTGGGGATAGAGCCTCTCCCTGACCAGGTTCTCGCCCTGCGCGGCCAGGATATCTTCATCTGCCGGGATGGGCCAGTGCCATTCTGGCATAAATGGGATCGGCCTTCTCCGGATGACCGGCCTGGGAATAGGCGTCGGCCAACATCTGGTCGACCGAGGCATTTCCCGGCTCCAATTGCCGCAAAGTCTCCAGTACCGGAAGTGCCTCGTCATTCTTGCCCTGGGCGAGCAGAGCCGTGGCCAATTGCGCATTCAGCGCCGGATCGCGCGGATCGCGCTGCAAGGCGCTCTTGAGCAGCGGCTCGGCGTCGCTGTACTTCTTTTGCTTGATCAGCAGTTGGGCCAGCCCGCCGTTGGCCGCCGACTGCATGCTCGGCTGAGGACGCCGGGTGGCCGCCAGCAGCGCGTTGATATGCGGTTTGGGCCAGCTCCAAATCGTCATTCGCCTCGGCGATCTGGGCGGTCAGCAGCAGGTCGGCCGGGGGTCTCCGGGCTGAGCCTGAGCGCGGCCACCAGAGCATCGCGGGCCGCGGGCGGATCGCTGCTGCGATCCAGCTCGGCCAGCGTCCGAAAAGCCTCTGCCTGCGCTGCCGGGTTGGGCGGGTCCGGGGTCAGCAGCGTGGCCTGCTGCATCTGTTCCCGGGCCTGGTCGTATTTACCCTGGTGCGCCAGCAACAGGCCCAGAGCCAGGCGTGCCTCGAACTGCTTTGGGTCCGCGGCGATGGCCTTGCGGTAGTCGGCGGCAGCCGCATCTTCGTGGCTGCCCGCATCCTCCACATAGCCCAGGTCGAAGAGCGCGCGGGCGTCGGCCGGATGTTGGCGCAAATATTTCTCCAGCAGCGGGCGGGCCCCTTCGAAATCCCGCTGCTCGATTTTGCTTTCGGCGGCGTCGCGTCGGATCTTGCGGCAGCGCCAGTTGCCGCGTCCGGTCCGCTGTCCGGCGCCTGTGTTCCCGGAGGCAGTTGGTTTTGCGCTTGACCGCCCGCGCGGCAAGCAGCGCGCAGCGGCCAGAACGCAGAGATACCTGAAGAGCCTCATTGCTCAGCCCGCGCCTCTTGCGCCGCCAAGAGCAAGCCAAGCCAGTAGCCGGTGTGGGAGCCGGGCGTCTGCGCCACCTGCTCCGGCGTTCCCGCCGCCACCACCTGGCCACCGCCCGCACCCGCCTCCGGGCCCAGATCGATCACCCAGTCGGCGGACTTGATCACGTCCAGATTGTGCTCGATGACCACCAGCGAGCCGCCCGCATCAATCAGCCGCTTGAAGGCGGTCAGCAGTTTGCTCACATCGTCAAAGTGCAGCCCGGTGGTCGGCTCATCCAGGATGTAGAGCACGCGGCTGCCGGCCTTCTTCGCCGTGCCGTTGCCGGCTCGCCCGGCGGCGTTGCGCCCCAGAGAAAGGTGGGCCGCCAGCTTGACCCGCTGCGCTTCTCCCCCCGAAAGCGTCGTCGCCGACTGGCCCAGCCGGACGTATCCCAGCCCTACCTCGTCCAGAACAGCCAGCTTTTCCAGAATCCGCGTCTGGCCGGTAAAGAAACGCAGAGCCTCCTTGACGGTCAGGTTGAGCACCTCGTAGATGCTCTTGCCCTTGTACTTCACCTCCAGCACGCTGGACTTGTAGCGGGTTCCATTGCACTCCTCGCAGGGCAGCTCGACGTCGGCCAGGAACTGCATCTCCACGGTCACCGTGCCATCGCCCTCGCACACATCGCACCGCCCTCCGGGCACGTTGAAGGAGAAATGTCCGGCGGCATATCCCCTGCGCTGGGCCTCGGGTTGCGACGCAAAAAGCTCCCGGATGGCGTCAAAGGCCTTGATGTAGGTAACGGGATTGGAGCGCGGAGTACGCCCGATCGGCGCCTGGTCGACCAGAACGATATCGTTCAGCCGCTCCGCTCCCTTGAGTTCGCGGTAGAGGTGGGAGGGGTCGCCGCCTTCGTTCTTTCCCAGCGCATGCGCGACCGCGGGGTAGAGCACGTCGTGCACCAGGGTGGATTTGCCCGAGCCGGAAACCCCGGTGATGCAGACCAGCATGCCCATGGGGATTTCGACATCGAGGCCGTTCAGATTGTGAATGCGCGCGCCTCGCAGCACCAGCTTCTCCCGTATTGGCTCCCGCCGCCGGGTGGGGATGGGAATGGTGAGCTGCCCGCTCAGGTAGCGGCCGGTGAGGGAGTCGGGATTTCTCTCCACTTCTTCCACCGTGCCCGAGGCCAGAATGCGGCCGCCCAACTCTCCGGCGCCGGGGCCGAGATCGACCAGCCAGTCGGCCGCGCGAATCACGTCCGGATCGTGCTCGACCACCAGAATCGTGTTGCCCAGATCGCGCAATTCTTCGAGAATGCGGATCAGCTTGGCGGTATCCCGGCTGTGCAGGCCGATGGACGGCTCGTCGAGCACGTAGAGAGCGCCCACCAGCCGCGAGCCCAGCGAAGTAGCCAGCTGGATGCGCTGCGATTCGCCGCCCGAGAGCGTGGACGCGAGCCGGTCGAGGGTGATGTACTCGAGGCCCGACGGCATCGAGAAAATGTAACCGCTGTTGTATCTCCACCAGGATGCCGCCGGCAATCTCCTGCTGCTGCCGGGTCAGGGTGAGACCCTCGAAGAAGTGGTTGGCCTCGCGGATGGTGAGGGCAGCCACCTCGCAGATATTTCTGCCGTTGATGCGAACCGCCCGTGCTTCGGCACGCAGCCGCGTTCCCTTGCAGTCGGGGCAAGTCGCATAGCCGCGATACTTACTCAGCATCACGCGCACGTGCAGCTTGTATTTCTTGCGCTCCAGGTAAGCGAAGAAACCATGGACGCCGAGAAACGACCCGTGTCCGTCAAGCACGAACTCCTGCTGCGCCGCGGTCAGTTCTCTCCACGGCGTGTCCAGCGGGATGCCGTGCTGCAGGGCGGCTTTGCGCAGCTCTGCCTGGTAAGGGCGATACTTGGGCCGCGTCCAGGGATCGATCGCGCCTTCGTTCAAGCGTCTTCTGCTTGTCCGGAATGATCAGGTTGAGATCGAAGTCGATGGTGTTGCCGAAACCCTGGCATCGCTCGCAGGCGCCATACGGGTTGTTGAACGAGAACAGCCTGGGCTCTGGTTCGCGATAGATGCGATGGCAGAGCTTGCATTCAAAGGCCTGGGAAAAGCGCAGCCGCCTGGGTTCCGTCTCCGCATCCCGGGGAACGGTTTCGTATACGATTTCTCCTGACTCGCGAAAGCCGATCTCGGCGGCATCGACGATGCGCGCCCGGTTCTCCGGCGAAACGACCAGTCGATCGACCAGCGCGTAGACAGCCTGCTGAAAGTCGAGATCGAGCAGCGACTCAGGGGTGGAGAATTCCACAATCTTGCCGTTCTGGTAGAGGCGATTGAAGCCGCGCGTGCGCAGTTCGGTGAGCCGCTCCTTGAACGCATCGCTGGGAAGAGCCGGGTTCACCGAAGTCTTTGCCGCGGACTTCTTCGACCGCTTGGTGGTCGCAGTTTTAGCTTGGCCTTCCGCTTCAACCGCGACGCGCGGCTTGACCGGAAATAACGCGTAGAGTCGAGTTCCCTCCCCCAGGGCCAGGATGGATGTCGCAATCTCATCCACCGTGTCGCGTTTCACCACCCCACCACAAACGATGCAATGGGCTGTGCCGCAGCGCGCGAACAGCAGACGCAGGTAATCGTAAATCTCAGTGGCAGTGGCCACCGTGGAGCGCGGATTGCGCGTGGTGTTCTTTTGTTTGATTGCAATCGCCGGCGCGAGACCGTCGATCAGGTCCACGTCCGGCTTCTCGATGCGCTCCAGGAACTGCCGGGCGTACGCCGAGAGAGACTCGACGTAGCGGCGTTGGCCTTCGGCGTAGATGGTGTCAAAAGCGAGCGAGGATTTGCCCGAACCTGAAACGCCGGAAACCACGGTGAGTTTGCCGTGGGTCAAATCGCAGTCGATGTTCTTCAGGTTGTGGGTTCGTGCGCCACGGATAGTGATGAGATCGTTCAATGTTTCAACCAGCAAGTTCGCCGTGGACCTCCTCGGTAGGCGATGCGATCTCCGCCTCAAAACCGGCCTTGATACGGGTCAGCATCTCTTCCGGGTCGCGCTTTTCCGATTGCTCGTAGGCGGCTGCAATGTGGCGAGCGAGATCGGCAAGCATCATGCCCCAGGCTTCGGGTTCCTTCCAGACGCCCACGCGCAGGCTGATGTGCTGATCCTGATGCGCGATCCAGACACGCAGCAGTTCGAAGGATTTGGCGTCGGTGCGCGCTGGTTCGGGTACGCGGAGTTGATCGGATTGAGCCATGGTTCTCCTCTCGGTTGAGCGGTATTTTTGCGGGCTACGGCCTTCAGAGGTCTGCGAAAAGGTTAAATAGAGGCTGCGAAATCCGAAATGCGTGCCCTCAGCGGCTAAAGCCGGACCTGTTAAACCCATTTACGAACGGGCTGAAGCCCGTACCCTTCAAAAACATAACCCAGCGGCCAAAGCGGCCTTGGGTCTGAGTCGGTAACAAAAGGTACCGGGCATGTAGGTAACACTTTTCGTCGAAGTTGAAGTTAAACGAGCTTGGAGAAAAAGGGAAATCCAAGTCGCCGCCGAAGCTGTGGGAATGTGGGAAGCTCGCGGTTGTTTGCGAACTTTCCAAGGCGGTGTGGGAAGAGAGGGAAAGGGCTTTTTACTTTTCCTCTCTTTCCATACCGCCGGCATTTGCACAGCTGTTCAGTCCGTCGATGGCCGGCATCGGTTGCAGGACGAGCTTATGACTATCGAATCGCGCCAAGGGGAAGGTTGCAAATTGAACGTCCCAGTAGCGATCGTCGATTGGCTCCATGCCAATGGATTCTCCGCCTAGCGACTTGCTGATAAAGATCTGTGTGCCTTTCCAGAAGAAGGTTCCATCCGGATAAACGCGCTTGGGCTTGATGTTGCTGTCGTATTCCGGTTCAGGAATTCGATCCGGATAGATACGCGGCGAACTCTGGTAGCAAGAGGCCGGTGTCTTGAACTGGAGCGCCTCGTGCGGACGTTCCTCGTTGAACTGTTGACGGAATCGATCAAAAGCCTTTTGTTGCGCTCTCCGGTCGGCGGCCGGCGGTTTCGCCGTCTCGGCCTTCAACGTCCGATGCATACGCTCGTGACGCCCATTCTGCTCCGGATGACCTGGCTTGATCCGCTCCGGCGCGATACCCAGCTTCATCCAGGAGATCGATAAACGCGAAATGCCAGCGATGGCTCGGGAGGCAAACGGAGCGCCGTTATCGGTTCGGATCCTCTGCGGCAGGCCGTATTCTCGAAAGGCTGCCGCAAAGATGGCTTGCACCTGCTCGGTATTGGTCTTCTCCACGCTCTGACAGCGCAGCAAATAACGGCTGTGCGCATCCGTCATCGTCAACGGATCAATCCGCTCTCCCTTTCCCGTCCGGAACCAGCCCTTGAAGTCCGCACACCATATCTGGTTGGCCTCTTCTACCTTCTCAAACGGCTTGCTATACAAAGGGATCCGCAACCGTTTGCGCTGCGGTGTGCTCAAACCTGCCCGCCGCAAGATCTCTCCAAAAGTGCTCACCACAGGCCACTTGACTCCTTTTTTCTTCGCCAACAGATGGGCCCGTAGCTTCTTGGCTCCCCAACTCGGATGCCCCTGCTTCAGTTGCAAAACCTGCGCCTCGATCCCAGAATCGGTCTGGTTGGGGTGATTACCGGCTCCATAACGACGGTCCTTCAAGCCAGCTAATCCCTCTCCCTCATACCGCTCTACCCAAACGTAGCCGGTCTTGCGTGCTATCCCGTAGATCCGGCATAGCTCAGCCATCGTGAAACTTCCACTGTCATATTCCAAGACAAACCGTGTCCTCTCGTCCAACACATCCATCACTCTCCAGGGCATGCTCTCTTCTACCTGCCCTACGCTCTGGACGAAAAGTGTTACCCACTTGCCCGGTCCTTTCTGTTACCTACTTGCCCGGTCCGTACCCTCTGCGGCCCGACTAAAGTCGTGCCCTGACACAAAGCATGAGGTTTTCCGTAGCCTGTAATGCCTTCTCGTCGTTCAGGATGCCTCTACGTACATTAAACACCTCAGATAAATGCGATTTACCGGCTGAGGGATTTACGGCGCGGCAAGAGAGGCCATTCAAAAGCCCGACGTGCGTTCAATCGTACGGCTAACAGCAGGGAACTCATGCTTTGTGTCAGGGACGACATTAGTCGGGCCGTAAGCGATTGAAAATATGACGGGCTTTAGCCCCTGAGGTTCCTTTCCCCTCCCGGCCTTAGTGCCGGGATGCGGCTTCGACCGGTATTCCCTCGGTGGCGATCACGGTTGTGCTGTGGCGCCGGGCCCACACGATAAGCAAAATGCCGGCCGCGATGGAACCCAGACTGGCGACTTGAGCATTGCTCATGCCCCAGTAGATCCGCGGATTGATGCGGATGAACTCCACCAGAAAGCGAGCGATCCCACTGAGCACCAGGTATTCGCCGGTAATCTGACCGAGCGGCGGAGTGCGACCGTCGCTGGATTGCGCCCCTCGGCGCCATAGGTAGCCGGCAATCAGCAAAGCAACAAGCAATTCGTAAATCGGCGTCGGATGAACCCTCTGAGTGGTGGGAACAAGTCCGTGAGGAAAGCTCATGCCCCAAGGGAGGCTTGTCGGAATGCCGTAGTCGCCGTCGCCTGAGACCAGGCAGCCGATGCGGCCGACACCGTAACCCACCGAGACTGCAGGCGCGGCGAGGTCCAGCATACCCAGGCCTCCGATTCGTGCTTGCCGCCCCGCCCATATTAGTACCGCGATCCCAACCAGCAAGCCACCGAACCAGGCAAACCCCGCCCGGTCGAAGAGGACCTGGACCGGCTGGTGGATCAGCGTCGCCGGATCTTCCAGTACATGCCATAGCTTGGCTCCGAGCACGCCGCCCACCGTGGTATAGGCGGCCACGCCCACGGCGTCAGCATCGATGCCAAAACGGCGAAAGTTGCAATACAGCGTCCAGCAAGCGCAGACGGACGCCAACCACAAGCAAAGGCCAAACGTGCCGATGGAAAAGTGCCCGATATGAATGAAGGGATACATGCGTGCGTCGTTCTTTACAGTATAGCCGGGTGCATTCGCACAGGGATTCATGGAAGAATGCGCCAATGAGAGAGCACGAGCACGAAATGTTGTTCCGTCGCGAGGAGATCGCCGCCCGGGTGGCGGAGATCGGCGCACAGATAAGCCACGACTTTGCCGGGGAGGCCATCCTGCTGGTAGGGGTATTGAAGGGAGCCGCCGTTTTTCTCGCCGACCTGGCGCGGAGCATCTCAGTGGAGACGACTTTCGACTTCGTGGCCATCTCCAGCTACAAGGGGGTAAAGACCAGTGGCGCGGTAAGATTAATCAAGGATCTGGATACGCCGATCGGGGGCCGCAACGTGATCCTGGTCGAAGACATTCTGGATACTGGTCTGACCCTGGTTTTTTTGCGCAAGCTGTTGCTGCAGCACAAACCCAAAACCCTGAAAATCGCAACCTGCCTGGATAAGCCGGCGCGGCGTCTGGAGAAAATCGACGCCGACTACGTGGCATTCAGCATTCCCAATCATTTTGTGGTTGGTTACGGGATGGATTATCAGGAACGCTTTCGTAACCTACCCGATATCCGCATTTTTAACCCAGATGAAGCGTAATTCAGTTGATCTTTACTGGCGCAAGGGCATAGAGTCCCACCGGAGTCTACCGAGAGAAGGAGCCTGTTTCATGACCACCAAAGTGCTGCAACCGGAGATCGATCACGGTTCTGGATATTTCGATGTCGAGGGCTTTGCTGTGGCTACTTTGGCGAACGCATCTGCGTTGGCTGCGGTCTTCGATCACACCTTGCTGAAGCCGGAGGCGACCCGGGAGCAGGTGGTGAAGCTATGTGAGGAGGCGGCAGCTTTCCGCTTTGCCTGCGCCATGGTCAACCCGGCATGGGTGTCTCTGGCGTACTCGGTCATGGCGGGCAGCGGGGTGCCGGTTGGTGTGGTGGTCGGGTTTCCCGCTGGGCGCCAATCTTGCCACCAGCAAGCGCGAAGAAGCGCTGGCGTTGATTAAGCTGGGTGCGCACGAGCTGGACATGGTGATGAATCTCGGCTTGCTGAAGTCGGGCATGAATGCGCTGGTGGAACAGGATATTCGCGGGGTGGTGCAGGTGGCGCACGATGCCGGCGCGTGGTAAAGGTCATTTTGGAAACCTCGCTGCTGAGCGTGGAAGAGAAGCTACGCGCGTCGGAGCTGGCCCTGGCCGCGGGCGCCGATTTCCTCAAGACCAGCACCGGCTTTTCTACTGGCGGGGCTACGCCGGCCGATGTTGCGATCCTGCGTGGGGTTGCCGGCAATCGCTGCGGAGTGAAAGCTTCCGGCGGCATTCGCACGCTGGCGGATGCACGCGCCATGCTGGAGGCGGGGGCCACCCGAATTGGCGCCAGCGCCAGCGTCACCATTCTCCGTCAGTATCAGACGAGCGAGACCGCTCGGTACAGCAGAGTCTAGGTGTCATAGCTCCGCAGGTTTAAAGACCTGTCCTGCCCACCAAAACGACCGGGCGATAGCCCCATAACGGTTAATGCTAGGACGCCAGGTATCTTCGCGAAAGAGCGAGATGTGGAGATTCCGGTCAGAAAGCATTTGAACGGCCACCGATTTCGAGCGTTACGCTGCGTGGCGCACTAGGCATCCTAGCCGCACCTGCCTCTGCAGAGCAATCTACCGATCCTGCCCCTAAACCGAAATGCTCTATGATGACTCGATGTTCGTATGAGTCCTCCCCGCGACCAAGACGACGCTGAAGCCGAGCAGAAGAAACCGGCGCAAGCTGTTGCTACTCAATCGTTTGAAGGCGATTACCGCCCTAGCTCGCAGGCTCCCCTACCGCCCGGCTCGGTCCGCGTTGACCCGGTGCAGACCGAATTTCTCATGCGTCTGGCCAATACCCTCAATACCACGCTCGATCTGCAAACCCTGATGCATCGCACGGCGGATCTGGTGCGCGCAGTGATCGACTACAAGATCTTCGCCATCCTGCTGCTGAACGAACGTACCAACGATCTGCGCATGCGCTTTCAGATCGGCCACAGCACCGAGATCGAGCGCCTGAAGATCCGCATGGGCCAAGGAGTGGTCGGCCGGGCCGCGGAACAGCGCGAATCCATACTGCTCGAGGATGTGCGCAGCGCGGAAAACTACATCAGCGCCAATCCCGATGTCCGTTCAGAACTGGCCGTGCCGCTCATCGTGAAGAACCGGGTCATTGGCGTGATGGATCTGCAATCGGAGCAGGTGGGATATTTCCAGCCGGAGCATCGCCGCCTGTTGGAGCTGACCGCCTCTCGCGTGGCCCAGGCGATTGAGAATGCGCGCCTCTACACGCGGGTGGCGCGGCAGGCGCAGACGCTGGCGGTGCTCAATGAAATTGCCCGCGAAGTTACCTCGATCCTCGATCTCGATCCCCTGCTGGAGCGCATCGGGGAGCTTCTGCGGCGGCTCATCGACTACCAGATGTTCAGCATCCTGCTGTTAAACGAGCGCGAACAGGTGCTGGAGACCCAGTACGCCGTGCGCTTTGGCCACCCGGTCATGCCGTCGGAAAAGGTTCCGCTGGATCGCGGCCTGGTGGGCACCGCGGTGCGAGAGCGGCGGCTGATCCACACCGGGGATGTGCGCAAGGACGCGCGCTACTTCATGGTGAACCCGGAGACGCGCTCGGAGATGGCGGTGCCGCTGCTCTACAAGGGCAAGGTGATCGGGGTGCTCGACCTGGAGCATATGCGCGTCAACTACTTCAACGAGGATCACCAGCGCACCCTGGTGACGCTGGCCTCGCAGATCGCCGTGGCCATCGAGAATGCCCGGCTCTACCAGCGCGTGACGCAGCAGGAACAGCGGCTGGAGCACGATCTGGACATGGCGCGCGAAGTGCAGTTGCGGCTGCTGCCGCCCAAGCCGCCGCGGAAGCCGCACGCTGAGTTCGCGGCCAGGTTTCTTCCCGCCCGCACCATCGGCGGCGACCTTTACGACTTTCTGCGCTATGACGATCAATGCATCGGCATCGCCATGGGAGACGTCAGCGGCAAGGCCGCGCCGGCCGCGCTTTATGCAGCGCTGATCAGCGGCATCATGCGCGCGGCCACCAGCCAGGCCCTCTCTCCCGCCGCCATGTTGAAACAGCTGAATGACTCGCTGCAGGAACGCAAGATGGATTCGCAGTACGTGACCATGCTCTTCGCCGTCTGGAACGATGAGAAGCGGACGCTGCAAATCGCCAACGCCGGCGCGGTGCAGCCGCTCTTCTGCCGCGCCGGGCAGGTGGAGACGGTGCAGGCCGAGGGATTTCCGCTGGGCATGTTCCCGGACGTGAATTATGAGGAATTCACCCTCTCCACCCGGCCGGGCGACGCGATCGTCTTCTTCAGCGACGGAATTGTGGATGCGGTAAATGAGAAGGAAGAGATGTTCGGCACGGAGCGGTTGATTGAGTTGGTTGGCCGCCAATTGAAGAACACGGCTGAAGGCATGGTGGACGCAATCTACCAGGAACTCTCGGCCTTCCAGGGTGGCGTGGAGCGTTTCGACGACGAAACCGTGGTGGTGCTGAAGGTTCTGAATCCGCCGGCGCAAGTTAGGATAAAGCTTGCGCCATCACACTATTTCCCCGCTCAGAGGCTGAAGATTGACGGACACCCTCAAATCGAAAACACCCGGATT
>CAVZJL010000051.1:0-76625 GCA_963775365.1 uncultured Acidobacteriaceae bacterium
CATGTTTTCCGGAAGGCCGCGTGACTGTAGAAAGGATTTCTCATGATAGCAAGTGAAGAGTGGCTGACGGCCACCCGTGCAACTGGAATCGCAGCGTACGGAGTCGCCATGATCTGCTGCGCCATAGCATGGGCAAAGGCAGGCGTCTACGAACCGTCTCGCAACTCGCGGCTCTTCTGACTGTGATCGAAGGCGCATTAGTGCTCGATATGATCTTCAACTGGCGCTGGATGCTGCACCAGCAGCTCATGGATCTTGCGCAACGCTGGAACGAATATGACCTTCGCAGATCGCCCCAGCGAATCGCTATCGTAATCCTGACCGTGCTGCTCCTGCTTGGTGTGATCTTTGCCCTGCGCGTCCTTCGTGGCCGGACTGGCGCCTTCTCGCGGTTTCCGGAGTGCTGCTTTCACTAGCCTTGTGGTGTACCGAAGTCGTCTCTCTTCATGCCGTGGACCACATCTTGTACCACCTCCTGGGCCCATGGATGGTCGTAAGCCTGGTGTGGGTTTTCGCCGGCCTGGCGACTTCCGCCGGGATTCTCATCGATGCGGTCGGGTGAATGGGGGTTGATTAAGGCCTCTGGGTCAAATAGCAGCTCTAGGCGCGTTCGTCCACCTTACGTCAACCAGTGGCCCAACGTGGCATGGTAGACTCGATTGCCATTAAACCATCGATTTCCCGTTCCTATTGAGTTCTGTTATGAAATGAAGATTGTGGAGGCTCCGTTTGCGGGTACTAAGGGCGCCTCTTGGCAGATATAGGAGAAGCAGGAATGCCAACCGCCGTTACCCCCTCAGGTATGTCTCGGGTCACTACCGCGTTTGCGCCTATGGTCGCTTTGTCGCCGATGGTGACGCCACCCAGGATAGTCACGCCTCGGCCGATCCAGACCTCATCTCCGATGGTAATCGGTTTAGCGCTGTAGCCGGAATCGCGTATCGACTGTCCAGCGTCGCGCATGTGGTTCGCATCACGGATGCTGGTATATTCGCCGATCAGTGTGCCTTTCCCAACGGTGACTCCAGCCATCGCTACTAAGTGCGCGCCGCGCGAGATCACCACATCATCGCCCAACTCGATCCGAGCATCTCCTTGCGTTTCCAGATGCACTCCAGGGTAGAGGAGCACATTTTCACCGATGCGAATGTGACGGCTTCCGTAAACCCAGATCCGCCCCAGCACCACGACGGAGCCAGGCAGGCCTTCCCCCAGGTCCGCGGCAAGAGAAGCATAGGCATAGAGACGGGCCAAGCCTTCCCGCAGCGGAGCCGCAATCCGCAGAAGCCCGGAGAGCAAGTTGCTCAGGAGACTCTTGATGCCGCGCTTGATCTTGATTCTCCTCTCACCAGGGGCGAGGTGGAGAAACCTTGCCACCCTCGGTCTCTTTCCATGCTGTCTTCATCAGGGTCGCGAGATTCCGGAAGTTTTGGCAACGCAGCCTTCGTTGGGGGTCTCTGCTGAACCGATTGCGTAGGTAGGAAAGACGGTAGAGCGTAAGTTCGAGCCACTTGGCCAACCACACCGTCACTCCATGATGCTTCCTATAGTAGAGCAGGGTACTCCGCATACGCCACAGGACAAGCTGGGTGCTACCGGAAGAAGAGAGGGCCAGATCCTTGACCTGGCGAGATGATTCACCGCCGATGTGGAGCACTGAGATATCGGGCCAGTACCAGATCTCATAGCCTGCGTTCTTGATGCGACGGCAAAGATCGACTTCTTCTCCGTAGAGAAAGAATTGCGGATCGAATAACCCGACCTTGTCGAGCACATCTGCGCGAATGATCGAGAAGGCGCCTGTGACCCAATCCGCCTGGCATGGTTGTGACGGATCTGCCCAAGTTCTGTCAAAATATCCAAAAAATTTGGATTTTGGGAATCTAGCGGCGAGCCCGGTAAGTACAAAGGTATCTGTAACTATGTTGGGGAACATGCGTGCGGAGGGCTGAAATGAGGAGTCATGGCTCAGTAAGTGTGCACCGCCAAGCGCCGCTTGCGGCTGCTGATCCATGTGCTCAAGCGCTAGCTTAAGGGCGCCGGGGTGGAGAAATGCATCCGAATTGAGCAGGATCAGATAGCGGCCCCGAGCCGATTGGATGGCAACATTATTCGCCGCGCCGAAACCAAGGTTGACTGGACTACGAATAATTCGGAAATTGGGAAACTCTTTCTCCACCATCTCCGCGGAGCCGTCGCTGGAGTTATTGTCCACAATAAGTGCTTCAATCCGCAGCCCATTCGCCTCGCGCTGCACTAAATCGAGGCATTCGCGTAACAGCTCTCTGGTGTTGAACGATACGACTACGACGGAGGCATCGTATGATTTATTTTCGGCTGGCAGCAAAGGCGGATCCCAATTCAGCGGAGAAGATGCACAACTCTGAGCCCGTCTTCGATTTCGATCGAGATCATCCAGCACAGTGTATTGCATGGTTTGCACAAACACAGAATCGACAGATGGAAAGACCCGTCCGTAACTGGCAGAGATGGTTTACGATTACTCAAACACAACCAACTGCCGCACTAAGGTCCAGCTTCGCTAAGTCTTCAACAGGATTTCCAAAGCTAAGCGTGATACAACTTCGATCGGACAAATTTTAAATAATCATTGTGGTTCGAGTAGATACTTCCGGGCCTATACTTACGCAGTGTGAACGCCGGGTATCTTATGAAGTCGCACCTGGCTGGCAAGTCGCTTTCATCCGCGGGCCCAGTTCGTTTGGCAAGACACCAAGACTAAGCGATCACCCGATCATCGGTAACTCAGTTTTTATTTGCAGTTCTTGATGCCGAACGTTGCTTCCTTGAGCTGGTTACCTCCGTCGAATCTTTGCAGGTGTGAGCACCGGTCTTGTAGAGGGCGCTCCCTTGCAGGGGCCTGACTCGTATTCGTCCGAAGGAGCATGGCCAATGTCCAGACAATCGTCTAAGCCTCAACCCCGTTCTTTTTGTCTGCAGTCGATCCTTCGCCTGGGTCTCTTGCTTGCATTTTCTCTGCCTCTTCTCAGCACCGCGGCGTTGATGGCACAGGCAACAAACTTCGAAATCGGTACTACGGTCCAGCGGTCGTCAGTGAAACATCTGGGGGTGAATCTTGCCGGGGACAACTTCTATGACTCCGGACAGATGTTCCGCAACCTGATCTTTGGCAATCCCGGTTTCGAAGGGGAGACATGGCAGACGATCATGCAATGCGTGGCCGTGACGGCCACCAGTTGCACCGATTCGAATATCTATAACATTTGGCCGGCCAACTTTCTTCAGGGAGCAACCTTTCAGGTCATCAATGGGACCGCGTCAGGAGTGACAGGGACCATTACCAGCAGCACCGCCGCTAACTTCTCAGGCAACACCGGGCTGACCTTCAATTTCGCCGCTACCTCTACGCCGCTAGCGGCGAACAATTACTTAATCGTATATATGACGGTGCCTGGCAACCCACAGGCAGGCTGGTGGCCCACTGTCGCCGGCGGCGCAACCCTATCCGCGGACACCACGGATATTGCTCCCGATTCTCCGGGTAAGCAGGCGCTCGCGATCAATGCCGCCGGCAGTGGCCAAACGGCTAGCGTCGATTCTTATTTCGACTCCACCGTGGGACGTTCTTTTGTGCAGTTGAACGGGACCTATACGCTCGCGTTCAAGGCCAAGGGATTGGGCGGAAATAACCAATTGACTATCTCGGTAATCAGGCAGATGGCGTCCACAGCCGAAACCCTGTTTAACCAAACCGTGACCCTGACTGGCCAGTGGCAGGATTACACCTACAGTTTCAATGCGGCTGAGGACGGCACCTATATCGGTACGGTCGCGCTTTCGTTCTCGGTCGCAGGCGCGTCGATGTATCTGGACGACGCGAGCCTGACGGAAGCCGCCGCCCCTGGAAACCCGACCGCCTATCGCAACGCGGTGGTGAATACGCTCAAGAGCTTGCAGCCCGGGGTCCTTCGCTACATGACCCTGTCGGACTACGGCACATCGCTTGACAATGTGATCGCTGTGCCCTTCGCGCGGCAACGGGCCGGCTGGAGCCCGGGGGCGACCGAGCAGGACGAAGTGCCGATGGGCCTCGAGGAATTCCTGGTGCTCTGCCAGACTGTGGGCGCAGAGCCCTGGTACACCATGCCTGGCGGGATCTCGCCCACCGAGATGCAGAACCTCATCCAGTTTCTCGCCGGAGATGCATCGACGCCTTATGGCGCCAAGCGCGCCGCGCTGGGCCAGTCGGCTCCGTGGACAAGTGTTTTTCCAGTGATTCATCTCGAGCTGGGCAACGAGATGTGGAATGGGATTTACGAGGGCGAGGGTATCGCCGATCCGGTGGTCTATGGCCAACGGGCCGCTACCATCTTTGCGGCAGCCCGATCCTCGGCTTCCTTCAATGCGAGCAACTTCGATCTGATCATGGGCAGCTGGGCGACCCAGCCCTCGTGGACGCAGCAGGAACTAGCCAGCAGTTCGGGCTACGACTCCGTCGATGGAGCACCCTACTTGTTCAACAGCTTGAATGATTACGGCTCGAACGAGGCGATCTTTGGGCCTATGTTCGCCCAACCGGAGGAGGTCGACTCCACCGCAAGTGGATACATGGCGCAGCAGGCGCAAGCCGCCAGCGGCGGAAGCACCCCTGCCAATCTGGCGGTATATGAGGTAAACCTGAGCACAACCTCGGGTACAGCATCACAGAGCGTCGTGAATCAGGTAGTCGCAGGCCTTGGGGCTGGGATCACGGTAGCCGATCACATGCTGCTGATGATCCGTGATCTGGGAATCACCACGCAGAACATGTTTGCCCTTACCGAATGGCAAAACTCCTTCAGCAATGCCGCAGAATGCCAACGAAGCCATGCCGCTATGGGGTTCGGTGATCGATATGGGCGGCCAGACCAACCTGAAGCGGCCGCAATATCTGGCCGAGCAGCTGGCCAATTCAGCCATTCTCCCCACCATGCTGACCACGACCGTTAGCGGGGCCAACCCTACGTGGAATCAACCTCAGAGTACGAATGATTCGATACGCTCGCCACTGCACACTATCTGCAGACCTTCGCTTTTACTGACGGTACGCATTACAGTGTCGTCGTCTTCAATTTAAGCCGTAGCGGAGCGCTGCCCGTGACCTTCTCCGGAACTAACGCTCCCACCGGCAACGTACTTATCAGTCAGTTGACGTCCGCCAATCCCACTGACAACAACGAGAGCCAAACCAACAGCACGGCAGTCGTTAGCGCCCCGAAGCAGACCACCGTAGCCAATTTCAATCCCGCGACGCCCTACTCCCTGCCGCCCTATTCGATGACGGTGTTCCTTTGGCCGAGCGAGGCGCTCCCCGCGAGCACAACCACGCTCCAGGCATCCCCGACCTTCGCCAACACTGGCCAAACCGTCACCCTGACAGCAACGGTCAGCTCTCAATCAAGCACCAACATTCCGACTGGAACCGTCACCTTCCTGAACGGAACCACCAGCCTGGGCACCGCAACGCTGGACGCGAGCGGCATAGCTACCTTCAACACCACCGCTTTACCCGTCGGAGCGGACTCGATCACTGCTTCTTACGGCGGTGATTCCGGTGACACGGCTTCTACTTCCGAAGCGGTTACCGTCACCATAGCTACTGGTCTTCCGGTCACCAACACGGTGCGTTACGGCTTCGGCTGCCGCAATCAATCTGGGCCAGAGCGTAACCTTCACCGCAACTGTCTCCCCGCCGGCAGGCAGCACTGTGGCCACGGGTACGGTGACTTTCCTGGATGGGACGAGCAACCTGGGCACGGCACAGCTGAACGCGAGCGGAGTAGCCACGTTCAGCACCACCACCCTGGCAGCGGGCATGCATTCCATCACGGCATCCTACAGTGGAGACAGCAAAAATGCCGGCTCGGTCTCAGCGGCGGTGAGCGTGAACGTCACTACGGCGCCGACCACTGTGGCAACGACGACGGCGTTAACTGCGTCAGCGACGCAGGTGACAGCCGGCCAGAGCGTCACGTTCACGGCTACAGTCACGCCCCAATCAGGCAGCAGCGTGCCGACCGGTACCGTAACCTTCCTGGACGGATCAACAAGTCTGGGTACCGGCCCGCTAAACGCGAGCGGGGTGGCTACCTTTAATACCTCTACACTGGCTGCGGGATCCCACTCGATCACTGCCTCCTACGGTGGCGACACCAATAACTCCGCTTCGACCTCCGCTGCGGTCGCAGTCACCGTGGCGGCGGCGGGGCAGGGACTTATACGATGGCCGTAAGCAGTTCCACCTTAAACCTTACTGCAGGACAAGCGTCGACCCTGACATAACACTGACCCCCGCCGGCGGCTTCAACTCGCCAATCAATCTGGGCTGTTCCGGGTTGCCCTCGGGAGTGACCTGCACCTTCACTCCCGCCAGCGTCACTCCTAACGGTGCGCCGGCCACGAGCACAGTGAGCGTCCTGGCTCCGAGTCAAACCTCACGCGTACCCAATCATGCTCCGCCAGGGACTCCTGATGAAAAACTTGCTTTCGGTTGGGTCATTCCCTGGGGGTTCATTTCATTGTTGGGGTTAGGAAAGGCGAGGAGGCGGTCACGGATTTTCGAATGGTCATTCCGCGTATCGTTGGTTATGTTCCTGATCGCAGGGTCATTCTGGGTCTCTGGTTGCGGTGGCGGATCTTCCTCAGGTGGAGGCGGTGGGAATACGACTCCCACGAACACAACCTTTACGTTGACCATTATCTCAACCGCTCCGGGCACGCAAGCCAGAGCTCGCAGATCACGGTGAACGTCAGTCTTGAGATACGACCTATAGGAGCGGAGTAGTCCTCGTCGCACGTGGCAGGTGCAGCTCGGCATGGCTGATACGTCTGCTGGCCTGCCCTGCAAATGGGCTTTCGTGGCGTTCTCGGATTTTGGACCGCCTCCGGTGTACCCTACAAGAGCCAGTTCTGGAACGTATCCTTGCGCCCTCTCCCGGATCGTGGCGAATGAGGACTGGTTTTGAGTCCCCGATAATTGATGCGAAATAGCGGCTGCGTTGTGATCCGAGCTGAGGGGATAGTTCAGCCGATTCGGCAGGTGAGTTTTTGGCATTTATTTTTCTCATTCCGTTCTTCCTTTCCTTCATTTACCTGATCAAGAGCCGCTTCGACTTGGCCTTTCTGAACGTGTACCTGCCTTGTCTTTTCCTGCTTCCTTCGTACTATTCCATCGGCTTCCCCACCTGCCTCCGCAGTCTCCCGCGGAATGGGCACTTTTTCCTTTAGGTATAGCGCTCCTTATCGCACGCGGCCGCTGGCCGACACTACGGCGTATGGACTCTGTGGGTAGTTCTCTTCTCGGTGAGTCTTGGCGCGAGTGAGCTCTTGCGCGAAAATTCGCCCAAAGATGGTCTCGCCTTGTTCGCCAATACTTTTCTGCAGATGTTTTTTGGATACCTTGTTGGAAGGTGCTTGATTGAGCCGGACCTACGCGTCCCAACAGTCAAGCGAATCGTTTTGCTGTTCTTGTGTCTTACGCCGGCCGTTCTTTGGGAATATAGGATGGGCCAAAACCTCTGGATAAACGCCGCCCACAAGATATTTCACTTCCAGTTCGGCTCATTTGTCCAGATACGCGATGGGCATGCCAGGGTTCAAGCCTGCTTCGGGCACGCCATTCTTGCAGGCATCATGTTTTTCATCGTCTTCCTGCTGAATGCCTCGCTCGGCGATATTTACAAGCGCGATAAATTCAGGCTGGGCGCGCTGTTCTCGAGCCTTGAGCGCTATCACGTGCCTGCCGTGCTCCTGCTCTTGTTTCTCTTCCTGACCCGTTCCAGGGGGCCGATGATTGGTGCAGCGGTGGGTTATTCGATTCTGCAGATCCCGAAATTCCGAAATATCAAAATTGGCGCGGCAGTCGTCGCGTTGCTTCTGGTGATTGCCGGGATTTTTGCGAACAGCTACTTTAACAAGTACACAAACGTTGCGGATGTTTCGAACGCTAATGAAGAGCAATCAAGTGCGGCCTACCGGCGAGAACTAGTCGTTAGTTACAAACCCATCACCGAGACCGGCGGGTGGCTCGGTTGGGGAATCTTGAGCTTCCCCAAAGTCAATAGCCAACCCTCGATTGACAACTATTACCTACTGGTCCAGCTCTCCCAGGGCAAGATCGGCCTGTATTTATTCTTGTTGATTGCGGCAGAGTCGCTATTCGGCGCTGCTCGATCTGCTTTTACCTTTCGCGCTCGCGAGAGCCGCTACTTTGCATTCGTCTGCATCGGGGCTTTGGCCGGGCTGTTCTTTTCTCTCTACACCGTTTATCTGGGCGACCAGGTAGTACAAGTGTGTTTCCTGTTAATAGGGTGGAGTCAGTCCCTGCAGGATACGGGTGAGGTGGAGCTTCCGGCCGTGGAGGAAAAATATCAATTTAAGCGCGTCTTCGCCTAAAGCATCTCCGTGACAGGGATGGCTCGGCATCAAACAGGTGCGCTGGCCCAGCGAATGCGGTGTGCATTTGCGACGGCCCTGATTCTCTTCGACCGCACCGCCTTTTCCTTCTGCGCGCAAATATATTCCAGCCAGTTGCGATAGATGGCCACCGCGCTGGCATTCCACGTCTTCTCGATCTTTCTTTCTCCGAGGGCAGCCGATATTTCCAGCAACAGCCCTTCACTCCGGTCACAGCGCGATCTTTCACGCAACGCCGTCAATGCATGCACCGTGTCGTCATCGAAATAACCCTGCGGGATCGATGGGCAAGTCTCGGTCTCTCCTTTAAAGTAACGCCCGACGTCGCGACGATACTCGCGCAGTAAGGTGTCGGGTTCGTACTCCGGATGGCCCTGGAAGAAGATGAAGAGTTTTTTCCGTTGTTTAGTGAAAGTGTCGACTCCTGCATCCGAGGACCGCGTGAGCACGCTATATCCGCAAGCTATCAGATCTTCTTCGGGCGCTGCGTTCCAGCGGGAATGGGGCAGTCTAAAGCGTGCTGGCGTTGCCAAGGTTAAAGGATGCTCGGCCGCACGTGCACACTCGAAGATGCCGAAGAGCTTGTCATTCCTCCGGACTCGGGCAATACCATCCATGTGGAGGATAGCAGCGTGAGCCGCCAGGCAAGACCAAACCGCGGAATAAGTATTGCTTTCCGCCCACTCCGCCAATCGGGTGAAGCTCTCCCAGTATGGCTCCTGCTTCAGGTTGCTCGCCAACGGCTCTCTGCCGGTCACGATGAGCCCATCGAGATGCTCGTCCCACAGATCTTCCACGCTCGCATAGAAGCTATCGAGATAGCGCCGGGCCTGCTCTTGCCTGGGAATATCTGGCAACATATAGTGCAGCAGGCGGATCTGCATGCCTTCGGAAGCCGAGTCGAGCAGCGACAGAAATTGGCGTTCCGTTGCTTTGAGCGCCTCGTCGGGCATGTTGTTGACCAACCCGATCGTGATGGACCTGCTCGCCCCCTTACGGAAGCCGGGTGACGCCCTTCTGACGGGCAGCGTACCACTGAAATTTGCAGCGTCCAAAAGAACGGGCATTCGCTTCCCCCTCCCGGTATTACTAACGTTGCGTGGAGCGCTGGGGCAATTCCCGCGTACGGACAAAAGGAACCGCAGATGATACATAAGTACCTGATCAGCGATTCCTTCCGACGCGCGAACGTATTCTGACACGCGCTATTTGGCAGCAAGCTCATAGAAGCTGATAAACTCGCCCAGGGTTACGGGAAAGCGAGCATCTTCCGAAGTGCTGAACGGGTCTAGCCCCAGAGAATCCTCAAGACGGGTCACGATGATCGCGAAGCAGAGCGAGTCGAGCCCCGAATTCAACAGTTCCAGATTGTCTGTCAGTGGCGCAAGCCGCTTGCCTTGCTCTCGGGCAACCTGCCGAAATTGGGCCGTGATTTCAGATTGAACATCCATACTTATTCTGTCTACCTTCCAGCGGAGAGATCTGCTGCTTCACGGCCAAGGCTATGAGCGTAAGCTTCGTCTTCTAACGGCGAGAAATAATGGTTAAGCCACCCTACGGTAAGCGCTCGAACTCCGGCGCGGCCCACGCGGTTTGAGAATGTATGGCCCGCACCTTCGACTACCTCAACGACTACCCGGCTGTTGCTGCCGCCCTGTTCAACCAGGTATTGCACGTAGTCGAACTCTTCCCCTCGCGGCTTAGTTGTCGGAGCCTTCAAAACCAAGATAGGCAGGCCTGCGGGGGCAAGCGTCTTCCAGCATCTAAGAAGTGGGAAGTTTGTATTCTCAGGCATCGGATTTCTACGCAAATAAAGCCGAAGATCCGTAAAACGGTCATAGCCGTTGCTGATTACTCTGCCCAGGGCGGTCCGTGAGATACGGCCAGTGAGCTTCTGCCAGAGCCATGATCGGGGCGGCAAAGGTAAATGGAAGTACGGATCCATCAAGACCAGGCCTCGACAATCTTTGCTCGCTGCCGCGGTATAAAGAGCAGATACGGCGCCGGCGCAAAGCCCGACAACAACGACACCTGATAGGCCAAACGTTTCCGAGAGTTCTCTCATCAAAGCGGAAGCAATCGGGCCATAACCTCCGGTATTAATAAACTTGAGCAGTTCAGGTGGAGGGTCCCCGTCAGAATCTCCGAAACCCGGCATATCAAGGCGAAAAGCCGGATAACCGGACTTGGCAAACGCGTCTGCCCAATAAATTGCGGAATCGCCTGCGGCGGCCCTGCTCGGAGAGAGGGAATTCAGAATCAGTACTCCAATGGGGTTTGTTCCGGGGCTCTCAAGCTGAGGCTTGTGATAAGTGCCGCGAACGGCGCAGCCGAGCCCGTGCAGCGTGACCAATCGGCGAGCTTCAGTTGCCTCGTTCATGCCCATCTTCCTTGGGTATCTGTAACGCTCCGGTCACCCATTGAAAATTAGAAGTGTAGAGCCAGCTAAGATCTTTCACCTCGTCGTAGCCTACGTAGGGTTTCACCAAGGGAGCCGCCTCTCGGCCAAGCTTCACCACTTTCACCGGTTTCTTATATGTCTCGAAAGCGACGCCGTCCTCCTGCAGATTGGCCGGCAGGTGGAGCTCGAAAGAGTCTTGCCAAAGCGAACTGGACCATTCATATCCCGCCACTTCGATCGAGATCCCCTGCTCCAGTTGGCGGATGTAGTCGGCGGCAGACTTTCGGTTTTCAGCCGACTCGAATAACTGTTCCAGGCCTGCCCAGCGCATAAGGCTTGAGCGCAGTGCCTGGTTGGCATGAGCAGGAGGCGACCACAATAACAACGCGTCGCCCAACCCTCGCTCAAAACTCCTGGCGGCAAGAATTGCGCCAATTTCAAGTCCGTGCAGCAACAGGGGTGCCCCTTGGGGCCGGCTCGAAAGCCAATCGGCAAGAAGCTCCGCATCTTCGATCCAATGGTCAAAGCCCATTTCTTCAAATACGCCGGTGCTCTCACCCACGCCGCGGTAATCGTAACGAAGAACCTCGATACCCTTTGCCGCCAGATACCGCGCCCAACGAACCCAGGGGTGATACGAAAAATGCCGTTCCGATGCAAATGGCCCCACTAGCAAAACCCGAGCTGCCGGGTTCGGGACTTCATGCAGCACGGTATAGAGAACCGCGCCGGAAACTGTGAAGTATCCGGCGCATTCCAGTAAAGGGTTATCGCGATGAGTTTGACTGGGCACGGGCTTAGACCTTGTAGAAGCAATCACGCTGCGAGTTTGTTTCCATCGACTCGATTGATACGTAGGAGCAGCGTGCGAAGTAGATCGACCCCCTCAAACAAGTCTGCTGACGGATCAAGCGGGTTGACAGCCATCTCCACGTAAAGTGCGCGAAACAGTCCTTCCGAGTGCTCTATGTCACATACACCGTGCACGTCCGTGTAAACGCGTTCGTTCGAACCCTGTAGTTCAGCGAGTTCCGCCAGGTAAGCCATGAACTGTTGGATGTATCCCTCGAAGAAGGCCATCGTGAGAAGATTCTGCACGCCCGAAAGCCGGCCGAGAAACAGGCGGACGTTGGTCAGATCGTGGTGGACATCCAGCGCGTCTTTATCTGTAGGAAACGCGTGCGCTGCCATGGTGAAGTTGCGTAGCATCGCAGGATGGCAATCCCGCACCTCTTCGTGAAGATTGTCGAACAGGATGGGGCGCGCGTCCGCAGCCTTCACCGATAGATATGTGGCCGTCATCCAGTAGATGAAGTTTCCCTCGAGCACAGCGGTATATCTCGCAATCATTCCGCGCCGTTGCTCGGGAGTCAGCTGCTTAGGATCAGGTAGGGCAATCATTAACTCTTCAATGGTGCTGTCGATTTGTTGTCTTAGTGAGGTTCCGAGAAGGCCGTCCTGCACTGAGGGGGTCACTAGCGAGGTGGTCATGTATTCTCCTTTATCCAAGGTTGAGTGTCAGGCACCGGAGTCGGAGCTCAACATTGTGCAAGTGGATTAAGTAATTCGTGTGAGTTGCGATAATGAAGGATGCCGTGAGGCTTAAGAAAAGGGGCAGCTCAAATTCAAATGTAAATCAGGTACAACACTACTTACTATCGGAGATAAGCTCGTTAATCAACTCGGGGGGAGATACTTTGTAGAGTACTGCAACGCTGTAAGAAGTCAATATATATCTACTTGGTGTAGGTGGAAAAGTGCGTTTGTGTTGTGCAAATAAAACGTGGCCCAAAGCATGAGGCTGCGTTGAGAGAAAGTTTTGCAGTATTGGAAAAAACATAGCAATTGGTTATAAGCGTTGTTAGGGCTGTTAACTAAATTAATCCTTCAAGCATACGTGGAGTGTTCCTTTGCCGCTTGCTCACGCCTGTCATAGCCTGCTGAGCCTGCGCCTTTGCTCCAGGCTGGATTCCATTTGACGTTCGTCTTGTCCATGCGAGCTTCGAACGCGCTCAAATCTTCACGAGTCGCGCGGCTTGCCCGGCGATACGCGACCTTATTGATGATGGTCGCCACACCCGGGATCTGAAGCTTCTCCAGCAACCTGGAAGCACGCATCAATTGCGCCTTGGTGGTGGTTCCTGCCTCGGCGATGAGGATCGTAACGTCTGCAAAGCGGGCCAGGTATTCGGTCTCCGCTGAGATCAGAATTGGTGTGGCATCGATTAAGACAACATCGTAGTCGGTGGTCAGATCTTTGAAGGCCTGATCCATAAAATTAGTCAGGGGTGGCACTTTGGCTGAGAAGGGTTGAGCCAGGACAGCTGTTGACCACTTTTCCGAATCGGGTCTTGCGGCAGGCATGCCGCCCAATCCGCGGTGCGCCGAGTGGTCGATATTCAGGGTGATATAGGCGACCGGAGGAGTAGCACCGGAGGCATCGATGGTCAGGGTCTTGCGGCCCAATTTTGCCAGCGTGCTGCCCAAACTCTCGACGATCGATGTGGTGCCCGCGCCTGCGTTCACTGAGGTAAGCACGATGGTATGCACGCTTGCAGTGCGGGCGGCCTGATCGATACCTGCTGCCAGACGCAGGGCGCATTCATCAAGAACCTGCATCGTGACATCCTTGTCGTTGAAGAGCATGCCGATCGGAGAAAATCCCAGGATCTCCTCGATGTCGCTCCCGGAATGGACGCGGGGATCCAGTACGTCGATCAGAACAACGCTACCGACCCCGACCATCAGCGCGACGGGAAGCAACATGCCGAGAATCATCGTACTGTTGCTATGCAATGGGGCAGTGGGTGTGCGTGCCGGAGAAAACATGTGCACCGAGCCCGGCGACTTGCTTTCAAGTTCCAGGTTACGTGTGCGCTCATCGAGAGTGGCATACCTTGCCTGCAACGCGGTGATCTCAGCCTTGAGCACCTGGGCGCGCTGAAAGCTTGGAGCTGCGTGAGTAGCCTGGTGGGTATTGGACTGTAGATCCGCAGTTAGCTTGGCCTCTACCGTCGTTGCTCGCTCCAGATCCGTACGCAACTTCTGTTCCAGGGCCGTCGCAGCGTGGCTGCGAAGTTTGGTCTGCATCTGCTGTAACGCCGTTTCGATTTGGGCCAGTTGTTCTTCCGTCGTCCTGCGCAGCGGATGGTTCGGCGTCATCCCGGCAAGCTGATCCAGGAGCAATGCACGTTTTTGACTGAGAGAAGACTTGAGCGCCAGCAGGCTCGGGTCTTGGGCGATGATTTCGTCGGCAGCATTGTTGAGTGCGGCGCTGGGGGTGTCCGCACCGCCGTTCTCCAAAGCAGAGAGTTGGGCCTCCGCCTGAATTCGCTGCTCGTGCGCCACAGTCAAGTCGGTTCGCAGCTTCGCCACCTGGGCGTCGATCTGGTCGGTCGCATCCGATGAGATGACAGCAACGCCGAGAGACTGGCTTATCTGTGTTTGCTCATGGAGCTTGTCATTCAGCTCAGTCTGTACTTCGGTACGGGCCTGGCGTAGTGAGTCGAGCCGTTCGTCCCGGCCGTAGAACTCCTCTCCTTTTATGCCATCCAGATAGCTTTCTGTGACCGCGTTTACGATTTCCGCCAGGTGCGTGGGGTCGGTGCCGAGTAGAGTGATCTGCACCTGGTAGCTCTGGCCGTCGCGCCTCACATTCAGGCTGTGTTGCAACCGGTCGACCGCGGATTCCAGACTCTCCCCTGGAGCCTGCCATACCCCCGGCTTAAGCTTCCCTATAGCCTCGACAAGGACGTTATATTTCGTAACCGAATGCACCTGCTCCTCGATGTAGGAATCATAGGGGTATTCCTGTTCCTGATTCGCGACCAGCGTGGCGTGGAAGTTGGGCGACACATAGACGACGCTAGTAGCTTCGAACTGAGCACGGTGGCGAACTGCCAACGCTACCCCCAGGCCAAGCGCCACCAGGGTGATCAGTGTCGCCGCCATTTTGTGGAGCCGCAAACTCCGCGGCACGTCGATTCTAGACTTCCAATCCAAAGAGGTTGTGGGCGGCTGAGACGGTTGCGATTGACTGAAATTCTTAATATGCATGCGGAACCTTGGCAGTCGATTGGAGAGACGTTGGGTGGATGGGTCGATTGTTCCTCAACCTCAATGTCAACCGGCAAAGCAAATAGAGAACCGTTGGGTCACGGAGCAACTGCTGCGATTGCGCCCATGGTTGCGATGGGGCTCAATCGCTGAATAACATAAGTCGACTTGAAAAAACCGCTCTGCGGCACAAACACTACATCTCCTGCGTGCAACTTAACCTCATCGGTCCCCTTGAGAGTAAGCAGGCTTTTAAAGGGAATCGTCACGGTCTTCCCGGTCGAGGGCTGAATGACCTGGATATTCGCAGCCGCGCCCTCGGCCAAACCTCCCGCCTCCGCCAAAACCGAGGCCAGAGTGGAATCTGGGGTGAGAGCAATGGCGCCGGCGTGCATCACGCTTCCCAGTACGGAGACGAAGACTTCCTGTTGCGCGGGAACGAAGACAATGTCATTTCTTCTTAGCCGTAGGTCGGCCATCGAATTGCCGGTCTGCAACAACTGCTTTAGGTCGATCCACACCACCTGATCGTTGCCACGGTAGATCGCGCAGCGCTCTGGGATACCATCGCGTACGGCTCCTGCTGGGCTGTTGGGTCCACTTCCAGTGGCGGCGTTTGCCAGCAGTCCACCTCTGGCAATCACGTCCAGCAGGGTCGGCGTATTGTCGAAGTAGAGCACTCCAGGATGTTGCACGCTTCCAATGATGACGATCCGGTTGGAGCCGTATTTATCTATGTTAACGGTCACAGTGAGGTCTTTGTAGTAGGGCGACAAAGCCTCTACTACCAGTTTAGCGACCTCGTTTCGGTTCTTATCCGCCACGTTGAGGGCACCAACCAGCGATAGCGTGATGCGGCCATCGGGTCCAACGAACTTCTTACCGCCTAACTCCGGCCGGCCGGGAAACTCAAGGGTGATCTCGTCTCCTGGGCCTAATGCGTACTCTTCATTCTCCGCCGGCTCGAAATTTTGCAAAGTCTTCATCGGACTTACCTTGAGCTGCGGGCTGCTGGTAGCCGGGTCGCCTGCCGTACTTGTTTGCGCGAGGACCATGGTCGCATTCACGGACAAAAGCAGCCCCGCAAAGAGCAACCCTGCCGGAAGCATTTTCTTTTTCATGAGACCTCCAAAGAACTTCTGATCCTTAGTGCATGCTCCATTGCTTCGGCGGTGTTACCCTCCGCCGCGGTCTCTAACATAACCGTTTGTATTGTCGGCTGACGTTCCGTTCGCATCCACGCCGCATTTGTGCGGGAACTGCGGACGACGTTGGGAAGCATGCTTAGCTTCCAAAGTATGTAGCCGGGCACGCGAGCCAGGATGCGAAGATCGCCCGCAAAGTCGTTTCCCATCCACGCTGCAGCCAGAACGTGACACGCCAAAATCATCCCTGCGAGTAAGGCGTAAAAGCGCAGCCATTCTAACGGCAGACACAGGGCAAACAACAACAGAAACGCTGCGTATCCGATCGGTAGACACATCAAGTCGAACAGCGGCTCAACCACGCGTACTCGACCGCGCATCAGTTGTCTGAGAAGAGGTCCGAGCCAAGTCGCGGCGGCATTGGCTCGTCCGCCCTCCCATCGTGAACGCTGCGTCTCTTCACCGTGTCGTGAGGGCGGCATCTCTGAGCAGACTTTTGCGTCGTTGAGAAACTGAACTTTCGCACCAGATAACACTAGCCGGATGTGATATTCAAGGTCTTCCACGACGGAAAAAGAATTGTAAGGGTTTTGCGTGAGGACCTCTTGCCGAACGGCAAAGCCATTACCCAGGATGCCTGCCGAAAGGCCGAGCCGATTTCGACCGATCGGTCGTACTACATTAAAGCCGCGAAATGCGAGCGCGGTGAGGCGTGTTGCCGGCCTTTTCAAAGAGCTCTCCAGCTCATATCTGCATTGCACAGCCTCGGCCCCGTTGGCCAAGGCTTCGGCCACAAGCCCGATGAGATTGCGGGAGACGGTGGAATCCGCATCGATCACCAGAGCCGCGTCCACACCTTGCGAGGCAACATAATCGAAGCCACACGCCAACGCAGAACCTTTGCCGGTTGCTTGAGGGTTGTTGTGCTTGACGACTTCCGCTCCGGCCTTCGCTGCACGATCCGCGGTGCGATCTGCGCAGTTGTGTGCGACGGTGACGATCCGCGTCTGGAAGCCGGCTGCCGAAAGCCGCAAGCTCTCGACGCAAGTTCCAATCAGGGCCTCCTCGTTGTGAGCGGGGATGATCACCGCCAGGCGGATGGGCGGGGGGGGCAGGGCGGAGGTCCCACGATTCCGCCGAGGAAAGCGAGAGGCGAGCGTCAGCAACGCCAGCTCCACAACCACCGGCAGCGTGAGTAGAAGGAGAGCAACTCCCAGGACGTCAGAGACGTAGTGCGTTATAGGCATAGAGTGAAAACCAACGTCTGCTAATTCCTGGGCACTAGCGTGTTGCTGAACTTCTGGTGTGAGAATGGCCAGAAGCGACTCTGGCGGATTGGCTCAGGTACACGATTCTCCTGCACAAGTCCTTCAGCAATTCCACCTGAACATGGATGTCGGGCGAATTTTGAGTAGACGTCTGGACGAAGATACCTCCAGAAAATAGCTGGGTCTCAGCTTTCTTGATCCGGTAGAGGGCATCACTGACGCTCGAGGTGCTCACGAAATAGTGACTCATGCGCGCTGCACGTAGAACTCTCAATCCATGCGGTGGCATGGCCGCCAGCCAAAGCTCCCGCTTCCGGCGTTTCATCACCTTCGCTAAGTGGACAAGCAAACCAACCGAATCGAGACCGAAATAGGCGGTGTGAGCCAGATCGAGAACAATATGGTGATCTTCCCGATAGGCGCGCTCAAGCTGTCCCTCAAACTCACTGAGCAACGGACCTTTAAAGTTCCCATGGATAGCAATGACCGAAGCGTTGTCTTGCTGGTAGGTTTGCACCGTGGAAGCAACTGTTCTGGGTTGGATCGCGTTGGCTGCCATTTGCAGGGGTAGATGGCGTGCCAATCCATATGCGTCTACTAAGTAGCGTTGTGTCAGGCGCCGCGGCTCGTGAGCCGCTCGGTACAGCCATTCCAGCCCCGCAGTTTGCATCCAAACGGGAGCTCTCGAGACTTCGCCGGCGAGAAAGTCCAGAGATGCTCCGACACCCATGCAAAGCGGAACCTTTAGCCGGTGACGATGCATGGAGAGCCATTGCTCTTGCTTGGGGTGTCCCATGGCCACCAGCAGGATGTCTGGTTGCGCGCGCTCGATGCGGCGCAAAATCCCCTCGTGGTCCATGTCCGCCAGCGGCGAGACAGGAGGGCAGTGGCGGCCAACGATGCGGAGTTTTGGAAAGCGCTTCTTGAGTACTTCAGAAGCCCGGCGGGAACTCCTCTCAGTTGCGCCCAGCAGATAAATTCCATAGCGCCGCTTGGACGCGAGTTCCGCCAAACGGGGAATCAGGTCGACCCCCGAGACACGCTCTTTGAGCTTGGAGCCCATCAGCCGCGATGCCCACACGATGGGCATGCCATCGGGAACGACCAGGTCACAGGAACAAAGCATCTCCTGCAGCGATTGATCGTGGATGGCGTTGACTATGAAGTCAACGTTGGCTGTAGCAACCTGATGGAAGCCCTGTTCTTCAATCTTCGCTTCGATCAGATCCATGGCCTCGTGCATGGTGACATTGTCGAAGGGCACACCCAAAACGGCCACCGACCTGCGATTCCGATAAGACATTACGCACACTCCGTCGTTTACTCTGCAATCGTTGCGAAGGAAAGTGGGTTCTCGGGTCCACGGGGCTTCGCCTAGGTCAGTCCCGTGGAAACCGGGGGCATCACCCGTTCGGTTCTTTTGGACTATCACGCAGCTGGTCTTTTGTTATTTATTGAAAAAAGCAATGCTTCAATTTTGGTTAAGCCGGCAGATCTACAAAGTAATACCGTGGTTACTTTTCTTTCGCTTCACGGTGCGCACAACAGGGGGATGCCCGGTTAACAGCAATTTGCGGGCCAAAATTCTTGAGCGTAAAAAGTCAGGAATCTTCTTCAATTCGAAATATTGGCTGACTTTTCCTCCGCCACTATTCCGAAAGTTGAGTAAGTGTTCCAACTCTGCCTCATCCCGTGCTGTTGCGATTTAGCTCAGTCCTGGTAACAGGTATTCCGGCTCTCTAAGGTAACCGGAAAAAAACTCTGGTAAGTTGGGAACAGAATAATGATTGGCTTTCTGGTGTTCGGTATACTATGTGGCCACCCCAGAACTTGCAGCCAAGAGGGGCATTCCTCAAGGTCGAAGACCAACCTAGAGTTCATTTAAAACGTTATCTACTGCTTTTCTGCCCAAGCCTTGTTGCAGAACACCAATTCATCGATACAGTCACCCAAGAGAGACCAAGCCCTGTGCGGCGGTTCTCCGCTAAGAGGAAAGATGATCCGCAAAATTGTGTTTGTCAGTGAAGCGCCGGAAGCCAACGAGGAGTTGCCGCGGAGCCTGGCAGCGTCGGGTTTCCAAGTGGTGCCGCAGACGACGCTGAGAGCAGCACTTTCGGTGCTACGCGACGCAGCAAATGCAGCGTTGGTCATGGTCGTGGATGGGCCGGGATTCCCCGCGGGAGATGCTGAAATACTGGCTAATCTGAGTGTTAAGCATCCTCAGGTGCGCATGATGATTTTTGTTTCGGGTGGCTTGCCGGAAGAGAAGCTCAATCGACTGCGGAGCTGCCGCCAGATCGGCATCTATAACATTCCGCCCGGGGATAGAACTTCAGCCGGGTTAATCCTGCAGGCACTAACTGAGGCAATAGAGCCGCGCGCGTCATGCGACGCCACTTTAATGGAATCGATGGAGCCGGGCAATCGGTCCATGGTCTCCGAGCGCGGAGAGTCAGGCCGCTACCAAGGGCTCACCAGTCGCCTCGACGCAGGTGATCCGCTCTACGCAGAAGAGTTTTTGCGGCGGGTTGGGCGCTCCGATGTTCCGGTCCTGCTACATGGAGAAACAGGAGCCGGCAAGGAGGTCATGGCGAGAAAGCTTTGGGCCTACTCGAATAGAGTGGGCAAGCCTTTCTTGAAATTGAATTGTGCCGCGCTGCCTTCCGAATTGATTGAAAGCGAGCTTTTCGGCTACGAGAAAGGTGCATTTACCGGCGCGATGGTCGATAAGCCGGGGAAGTTCGAACTGGCGCAGGATGGAACCATCTTGCTTGACGAAATTGGGGACATGGATACTCGTCTTCAGGCCAAGCTTCTGCAGGTGTTGCAGGATGGTGAGATCCAACCGCTGGGCAGCAGCAAAATTATCAACGTAAATGTCCGCATCATGGCAGCAACTCATCGCGACCTGCACGCGGCCATCGAGCAAGGCACTTTCCGTGACGATCTTTACTATCGGCTGGGTGTGATCAACATTACCATTCCACCCTTGCGTGAGCGTCGCGACGAGATCATCCCGCTCGCCGAAAAACTGCTCTTGCGCCATGTAGGCCCGGGCTGCTATGCTCCCGCGATTCCTGAAATGCTGAGGCGCGCATTGCTTGCGCATACGTGGCCTGGTAATGTGCGCGAACTAGAAAACGTGATGCGACGCTTTCTCGTTTATCAGGACGCCGGCCTGCTCGCGGCCGAACTGACTGATGCCTTCGATCCGCCCAAGCTTCGGCTTGAGCCGGCCAAAACTCTCACGCCCTCGCGTGCTCCGGTCAACGCTGGCCGGGTGAGCTTCGACCATTTCGCCGAAATCTCCCGCACAGCCGAATCCAAGCTGCTGCTGGAAACGCTTGAGTCCGTTCGCTGGAATAGACGCCAGGCGGCATTACAGTTGAACATCGACTACAAAGCACTCCTTTATAAGCTCCAGAAACACGGCATAGTGGAGAGCAAAGCAAAGCGAAGAGAAGTAAGTGCATGATGCTCCCGTAGCGGGCTTGCATCATAAATAGGTCTCCTGACTTAGGCTATGTCCGCGTTTTCTATTGTGACCATCGGCCGGAACGAAGGTTTACGCCTGACTCGTTGCCTGCAGTCAGTGGGCCTCGCGTGTGAGCTGGCCGGTAGGGCAGAGTTAATCTACGTGGACTCCGCCTCAACCGATGAGAGTCCGGAAACCGCCGGTAAATTCGGTGCCCAGGTCATTGTTCTTCATGGGGGGCTCCAAACCGCCGCACGAGCCCGAAACGCAGGGTGGGAAAGGGCATCCGCGCCCTACATCCTCTTCCTTGATGGCGATACGATCCTCAACCCGTATTTCATGCAGACTGCCCAAAAGGTTCTTGAATCCGATCAGGGCGTTGCGGCTGTATGGGGGCATCGCCGAGAACTCTACCCGGAACATTCGATCTACAACCGCGTTCTTGACCTCGACTGGATCTATCCACCCGGAAACGCCGACTTTTGCGGTGGAGATGTTCTGATGCGGCGGAGCGCTTTGATTGAAGTCGAAGGATATGATCCAGCCCTCTCAGCCGGCGAGGAGCCGGAACTCTGCCGTCGGTTGCGTGCTCGAGGCTACCACATCGTGCATATCGACACCCCAATGACCTTGCACGATCTAAATATGACACGATTCAGCCAGTACTGGCGGCGGGCCATGCGTGCCGGCTATGCCTACGCTGAAGTCTCGAGCCGCTTCCGTGAAAGTGCGGACCCGATGTGGTTGCGAGAGAGCAGAAGGAATGTACGCAGCGGATGCTTTTGGATCGCCTGGCTGGTAGTGAGTCTTATCTTGTTGGCCTTCGGGAGCGTCTGGATCCTCCCCTGGTTCGCGTTGCTGATCGCCCTGCCGGCTCGTTCAGCCTGGAAGGCGCGCTCTCGAGCGCCGGGCCAAAAGAGTCTGCTCCTGCTTTACGGCCTTCATTCCCATTTGCAACAGATACCCATACTGGTTGGACAGCTAAGGTATTTCCGTGACCGGAACTCTGGCAAACGAGGAACTCAAATCCAATATAAGGAAGAAGCCAGCGCTTGACCCTGGCGCGGCGTGGTGCGGGTTTTCGTTCGCTTTGTTCGACGGGTCCCGGATGGATCCCAACATTCTTGGGCGAACCCTAGCAACCAGTGCCGCGGAGAACAACTTCCGCAGTTCGGAGCAGGATCTTCAAGTCCAACCACAAACTCCAATTCTCGACATAGGCTAAATCGAGGGCCACATAACGATTGAACGACGGATCCTGGCGCGCTTGAACCTGCCACAGGCCGGTGATGCCGGGCAACACTTCCAGCCGGCGAAAGTGCTCCAGCTCGTACTGCCCAACCTCGTTCGCCAGTGGCGGACGGGGACCGACAAGACTCATATCACCGCGCAAAACGTTAAAGAGCTGGGGTAATTCATCCAGGCTAAATTTGCGTAGAACTCGGCCTAACCTCGTTAATCGAGGATCCTTTTTAATCTTGAAGAGAATTCCATCGCGCTCATTCAAGGATGCGAGGGTCGGCCTCAGCTGGTCTGCATTGGCCACCATGGTCCGGAATTTGCAGCAGGGAAAGACCCTCCCCTTTTTTCCAATACGATGGGAAACGTAGAAGACCGGCCCGGTTGAGTCCAATTTGATCAGCAGCGGGATGATAAGGAAAGTCGGCAATAGCGCAAACATGAAAAACAAAGCCAGGCCAAAATCGCAAAGCCTCTTCAATAAGTGGCCGATCAGCTTCCCGTTCCGGCGATGCAGAGCCACTACAGGTAGGTTACCCAGATAGTCGACGGGTGCATCCGGCGTGAGCTCATCATAGAAGCCGGGAATTATGAGAACCTCAATATCCAACTGCCGCCCTAGCCCCATGAGTTCGATCATGATTTGCGTCGAACAGCGTTCCGCGACGATGATCTCGTCGATAAAGTATTGTCGTGCGATGGAGTTGGCGCGCGCTAAATCCCCCAACACGAATCCTTCGGCTTCCGGATTAGAGCCGCCGTTCGAGGTCTCGACAAACCCTTTGAAGACACGGCCGAGATGGCTGAATTTAGTGATCTGCTTGCGCACAGCATTTCCCATATGCCCCGAGCCGACAACCAGCACATTTCTGGTATCGATACCTCGCGCATACTTTCGGTAGAGGGACCAGCGCCAGAACGCACGGAGCGCACAGACAAAAACAGTAGTAAGCGCAATAAAGTAGGCAACGAAGACGCGCGAGATGGTGCTGTTATGCATTAAGTAAAGGCCGCCACACAGCAACAAACCGGTAACGAAACAAGCCTGAACCGTTTTCCGTTGCTCGTTCAAGGAGCCCTGGGCCTGAAGCGGACCGTAAAGACCGTCGTGCCGATTGATGACCAGAAGGGCGGCTACAAAAAATACCAGGTACCCCGGATGAATAGGAAATTCGCCTCCGGACCAGGGCGTCGGGTGCCGGTGAAGCCACTCCGTTGGGGATAGGTCGAAGCGAAAGACAGATGCCAGGCAGAGAGCGAGAAGGACGGCCAGCACGTCCTCCGCCATCATGATCGTCGCATCCAGTGCGGCCTGGCTCGGCGACCTGCGGCGCGCGATCGGGGGGCCGAACTCCGTCGGAGCCGAGTACCCGGCTCCTATGGGTTTAGAAACAGATTCGGATGCTGCCATGCTGATCTCTCTTAGCCGAAAAGGCTGTTGCGGGCTTCACGCCGCGACAGTGCGGGGAGCGGTATCCCGGGTGTGTTTGCGATGAGTAGAAAGAAAGAGTGAGGAACAAAGCTCTGCTGCGTCCAATGAATCTGCAACGAGAAGACAGTTCCAATAGCAGGTGATAAGCAATCGTTACGAGTGCGGTCTAATGTGGTTTCAAAGCCGCATGGCGCCCCTGTTTGTTCAAGGAGAGGACATCCCTCCGTCAACTCCAGAAGTCTATCGTCAATTCAAAGGAATGCCAGTTTATTTTGGTAATCCGGCGTTGTTTAGTGCCTAGTACTCTCGCGTGTTTCATCCGTGCTAGCTTGGGATTGGTATCACCGTTCTAGCTTGTCTTACTAACTCGGATAAGTGGAAACGTTACAGAAAAAAATGACAATAAGTCGAAATATTGTGCATTAGATTTAGTGCGCCCCGCCCTGAAAAGTTAGCGGTGCGTACTGAGCGATCCGATGCGCGGCGCGGGAAGATGTGTTGGGGTGCATACGGGCTGGCAGAAAGCGGGGTAGCTCCGTCGGAGAAGGCGGTTACCCGGATGTGGAAAACATGGACCTTTGGTTAAGATCCGCTCAAAAATGTTCAGGGCAGGCGGTGAGCTTGTGTATATACTTTGGATCGATCGCCATACCTTACCGATGGCGAATGACGTGGTGGTAGTTTTGCAAACCACGCGCGTTGCCCGGGCCTCGACAATAAGTTCTCTTTTGAGATCTTGTGGTATGTAGCTATCTCTGGCGCTCGTGGCTCTCTTTCTAGCCTGCTTGTGACTGTGATCGAAATGTTGCTCCGTTTCGACAGTGAGACGCAGGATCATCACCCAACGTTTACCTGACGGTGGATTATTCCATGACGGATTCGCTTACTACTCACCTTTCGCCATCCGTCAGCAATTCCGATGGCTCAGCGACAGTCTGCGCAGGAGAAGCTGTTGCGGAGTCCAGGGCCACGGCGCGCCTCGGAGATGAACTGCTACGCCACCTGCCTCCAGATCGCCCGTCGAGCGCGACAACCATTTCGCTGGCCGAGGCCGCTTACAAGATTACTGGTGATCGACTAGATTGTCTCTTCCAGGCTTGCGCCGCACTCACAGCAAGGCGGGATGTATTTTTTCTGACCACCTTCGCTACTCTGCTGGCCCGCCTTGCAGGGCAGGAGGTTGTGATCCTGCGAGATAGCGGCGGTGATCCCACGATTCTGGCTCTCTCTTTCGATCCTCAGGAGTCGTTTCGCGCGGTGCTGAGCGCGACGCAAGATGCGCACAACTCTGCGTCTGATCAGCCGTGCGCGGTGGAGTTTGCCTTCGCCTCTTCGCGGGTTTCCTTCGCTGACATTCCCGGCCATGGCTTGCGTATGGCGGTCCACATCACTGACAGCGAGGCGCATATTCGTTTGGTCAGCACTACAGGTTTGTGGGATCAAGCCGTCCTCCGCCTCTGGCTGCGTTATTTTGATCACCTCCTTGCTGCAGCAGCCGCCACTCCAGATGCTCCCTGGAAGACGCTCCCGCTGCTCGATGAAATAGAAACTCAGGAGTTTTACCGCGCGTTCAATCACACCGCGGTTGGTTACCCCGCTGATGCATGCGTGCATGAGCTAGTCCTGCGGCGGATTGAACAGACACCAGATGCCCTCGCGATTGCTTCGGATTCGCAGCGCTTCACCTATCGACAGTTGCATGAAGCGAGCGATGCAATCGCGCAGCGCCTGCAAGCATTGGGCGCCGGGCCCGGCCGCCCGGTCGCGGTATGCATGGAGCGAAGTGCTGAGCTCCCGGTCGCCCTGCTTGGCGTTCTCAAGGCTGGATCCTGTTATGTTCCGCTTGTTCCGCAGGAATCGCGCCAACGCCTGGTTACCATTCTCGAAGAATGCCGGCCCGTCGCATTGATCGTTGATAGATCGTTCTCTGCATTGCCCGGCGACGATACGATTCCCCTTGTTTGCCTGGACGACATCCCGCAATCATCCGCTGCACTTGATTACCGGGCGTCCGGGCTTACGCCTGACCATAACGCATACATGATCTACACCTCCGGCACGACCGGTAAACCCAAAGGTGTGGCGATCCAGCATCGTGCTCTGGTCAACTTTCTGCATGCTGCGATGCGAGAACCCGGTTTTACCTCCTCCGATCGCTTGCTCGCGGTCTCGCCCATCTCCTTCGACATTGCGACGATGGAGATGTTTCTGCCCGTGACATGCGGAGGCACTTTGGTGGTTGGTGATCGTTTCATCGCTGCCGACCCGCTGCGGCTGGCGGCAACGATCAAGAGATTAGATATCACCGTTCAGCAAGCTACCCCCATCACTTGGCGCCTGCTGGTTGCCTCCGGCTGGGAAGGCAAGCGCGACTTGAGGGTAATTACCGGGGGAGAAGCGTTGCCTCGCGATCTCGCGAACCAGATGTTGTGCCTGGTTGGAGAGCTGTGGAATTGCTACGGTCCGACAGAAACTACAATCTGGTCGGGAGCTTTGCGGATTCAACCGGAAGAGGGAATAGTCTCCATCGGACCGCCGATCGCCAATACGAGGTTTTATGTGCTCGATCAAGCCGGCCGGCTTCTTCCTCCTGGAGTGCCCGGTGAGCTCTATATCGGGGGAATAGGTGTAGGGGCCGGATATGTGGAGAACCCCCAGCTGACTACGCAGCGTTATTTGTCCGACCGACGTGCTTCTGTGCCGGGTTCGCGCATGTTCAGAACCGGCGATCTGGTGCGGCTGATCCATGGGAATGAGTTCGAGTTCTTCGGGCGCCTCGATCAACAGGTAAAACTGCGTGGCTATCGTATCGAACTAGGCGAGATCGAGTCTGTCTTGCGCACCCTTCCTAACATCGAGAATGCAGTTGCTGCGTTGTGCGAAGAAGGGCCAGGCGAACCCTATCTCGTTGCCTATGTAACGGCCAGCCATGAACAGCCCGATCTGCGCGAGGTGCGCGACGGCCTGGCTCAATTATTGCCTTCTTACATGGTCCCGAACCGCTTCGTGGTGATGGAGGCGATGCCCCTTACCAGCCACGGTAAGATCGACCGTAAAGCCTTGCCCGCAGCCGAGTCCGTTTCTGTGGAACTCCCTGTCTATCACCTGCCTAAGGGTGCAAAGCCGCAGACAGCATTGGAAGAAAAACTGCTCGCTATCTTCCGTGACGTCCTGAACAACCATGCGTTCGGTGCGACCGACAGCTTTTTCGATTACGGTGGTTATTCGCTGCTGACGGCCAACCTGTTTACTCGGATCAACCGGGCTCTCAATCTCAGCCTGCCTATTAGCTTAATGTTTGACGCGCCTACCGTTCGGGCGCTTGCCGAAATTATCGATCGTGATCAATCGCTGTCAACCATTGTGCCGATACGCCCTCGGGGCACATCGGCGCCCTTGTTCGTCATCCATTCCTATCTCCTTTATGGAGTGTTGCCCAGGATTGTCGAGCAGGATCGGCCCGTCTATGGTGTGCGCGAATTGCTGGGTGCTGGTGAGCCGCAAACCGTTGTGGATCGCGCGGCAACCTATGTGAAAGAGATTCTAAGAGTCTGCCCGGAAGGGCCTGTAACGTTGGCGGGCTGGTGTGCTGCGGCTTCCTTGACGGTCGAGATCGCCCGGCAGCTCCACGCGCTTAATTATCAGGTCGGACTGGTGGCGCTCTTCGATGCTGAGCGTCCCGGCTATCGACCAGTCATTCGCGGCTACCGGTATTTCAAACTGATCGCCAGTTTGAAATTTCACTTTCACCGGTTCCGCGGTGAATTCAAGACCAAAAAGCTGATCTATTCGCGGACTATTGTGGGTCATTGTTGGGACAGGGTGGTGGAGTCGCTTTTTATGCGCAACCGCACCCTGGTGCTACGCTTGCAGCGGCTCTTTGGATTTCCCCTCCCTGATGCCGTCTTCAACAATACGTGGGCCCGTGTGGCCGCCATACAGAACTACACAGCAGCCAGATATCCAGGAAAAGTTTGGTTGTTCCGTGCACTGGATGTCCCGCAGCTTCCCGAGACGGATGAAACTTTGGGCTGGAAAGAAATAGTGGACGGCGTCGAGGTCGTGTTCGTCGCCGGCGACCATGAATCCATGTTTCAAGATCCCCACGTCGCTGACCTCAGCCAGCATTTGCGTCGGGCGCTTCAACTGGCACTATGAGGGTGGCGTTCGGTGCGTCCGACGGCGGGGCTATAATACGGCTGTCAATCGGTAATTCGCTCGAGTGCTCAGCCGCCCACTTCGCAGCCAGGCCATTCAGAGGACTTCGCGTGTTGTATTCCTGATACGCGATCATTCTGCCGATCCGTACGACAAGGTCGTCCAGCCCCTCAGACGCCGCCCAAAAATCGCCGATACATACAGTGGAGTCGTCAAAGTTGGGGTGAAAGACCGGGGTCAGCATGCGGCATTGCGGGGCACGCCGCGGATACTCCAGTGACAGGTTCACTTCCAACGCGTGCGAGTCCCGCTCCAGGATTTCTCCGGCCGCATCGACATACAATCCCTTCAACGAATAAACGAAGCGGTAGTGTTCCGGCGGAAGGCCGGCCGAGGCACTTATCTGGATCAGCGGCCAATTGGCGAAACGTCTGCTCAATAGCTCGTAATCTGTCTTCAATCTGCGCGTGCGCGGCGACGCCATGCTGAATACCTTTCTCTAGAGTGACGCAAGATTTCTGGCTACGGTGAAGATACAGATGAGCACGAGGGATCCCTTAAGGAGGGAATCGGGGATCGTGGGCCAGAGGAAAGGCGTTGTCTTTATGGCGCGCCAATATGTCATCGCCAGGAAGACAGCGGCAAAAGGAAAAAAAAGGACTACCATCGCATTCCAATGGATGGCCTCGTTCAGTCTGCCGTGCAACAGGGCTGCGACAGCGCGTGTTCCACCACAACCCGGACAGTCAATGTGCAGCCAGAAGAAGATAGGGCAGCGCGGATAAAATCGAGAGCCGGCAGGAGGAAAACGCCGAACCACGCAGCCCGCGGCCGCCACCGCAAAGGCAACGAGATTGGCAAGCCACCGGCGCGCGTTAACACTCATACAGACAGGGGCCCGAGGCGAGCGGCGTATTTACGCCGCATAATGTCGTTGAAGTGGTATTGGAAGTAGATATCGCCGAAGAAAAATGTCATGACCCCGCTGAGAGAGAGCCCCATGGGTTCGGCCGAGTTGTAGTGCTGTTCAAGGGAACTCCGTAGGCTGAATCTTCCGATCAAGAGAAGAATGTAATACACCAGATTCACGGCTCCCAATGTGGAGTTTGTGGAGTGGGTGTGGGCTGCTTCGATGCCGGTAAAAAATGTTGCCGCCAGCACACATAGGCTGGCGATGTAGTAGTAAAGAGCCGTGCTCTGGGGCGCGACCTTCTTCATCCACGCAGCCTGCACCAGGTTCCACACTGCGTTGAAGAGTCCGCAGCTGAATATGCCGAAAAGGAGCACCAGCCCCCAATGCAGGTTGGGAGGATCAGGATATATCGCAGCGTTGATCGCTGGGCTGGTTATGATCTGTGCCTGTGGTACCGGGATGGTGCCAATAATCTGCGATACGGGCAAAGGTTCATTCATGCCCTCGCTGCGCGCCAGATCGGTCAGGAGAATTTCTCCCGAGGCCACATATCGTTGCAGGTCTGCGAGCGTATAAGGACCATATTGCTGACCATCTCGGGTGATGAAATAGTTCATGCGCGCTCTCCAGGGCTAAGTTGAAATCAGGTTATACGAAGGCGATGCCATCGTCATCGCGGTTGACCATACAAGCCTCAACGATCGCCCAAATCCAGCTGATGAACGACCCGGTAAAGCAAGAAAAAAGTGTAATGCAAAGTTGGATCACGGCCTTCTTCACATAGCCGGCGTAGAAGTTGTGGCCGCCGAATGCACCCAGAAACACAGCCAGCAGGACGAAGACTACGCGGCTCTTGCGCGGCTCATAACTTTGGATGGGCCCAGGAGGCGGTGGCGCATAGCCTGCGAAGGTGGGGTAGTTTATCACCGGCACATGGCTGGTCTGAAATCCTCTCATTGCAGGCGGCGGTGGTGCTGCTCCCATCGGCCGCGGTGGTGGCGGAGTCGGCGTGCGCGCCAACGGCGCAGGCGGTGGCGGCGGCTCCGACAGGTTAAGCAAAGAATGCGGGGGGGCCGCTGGCGCAGGTTGTGGGTGAGCACCGGATGCCAGGTCATGATCCGATACGCTGATCTTCGGTTCTTCCGCGGGTGCCTGAGAGCAGCCAAAAACGGTGCAGCCACCATTCTCCTGAAGGCAGTCGGCGTGGTGCTCTGTGTTGCATCCCGGACAGGTGACAATTTCATCGCCCGATTCAAACGCAGTCCGGCAGTAGGGACAGCTGGCGCCACTCATGAGCGCTGCCTCTCCTGATAACGGAAGGCGTATCGCCCCATCTGAATGATAGTGCCGCTCTCCAGCACGCGGACTCCGCGAACCGGCTGCCCGGCGATATAGGCCGGGCCGTTCGCAATGAAATGGACCTTCGATCCCTTCAGCTCCAGCCGCGCGTGCTGCGCCAGAATCTCCGGATCTTTGAAAAGATAGATGTCACAGGTTTGTGAGCTGCCGACGGCCGTCTGCGGCTTATAAAGGATGAATTGCTTACCTGCCAGCGGTCCCGCCGTGACGTAAATCCAGCGGTCTTTGAGTGCGCTCTCGACCAGTCCGATGGCAATGCCGGTGGCCATGCCAAGCAGACCGAAACCAACCGCGCGGCTGGTCGCGCCACCGTGTGTGGCGAATGAGATGGGGTCGAAGATCGTACCGCCGACAGCCGCGCCGATGGCACCGCCCAAGGCTCCGTAGCCGGTCTGCTTCATCGACTGGCCAATGATGCCGTAGACCACTCCTCCGGCGGCCCCCAAGACCATCCAGGCAAGGCCTCGCGCGATCCATGCGGCGGGATTGTGAAAGGACTGAATGCCTGCCTGGGCGCAGATGCTAAGCCCGATCGAGTAGAAGACATTTGCAATGCCGTCGAAGATGAAGCCCAGAACGATGCCCAGTGGCAAAGCAAGTCCGCCTCGAATCAAGGCTTTCCTGGTGGATCGCTCGACGATGCTTTCCGCGACCGCGAAGCCGACGCACATCAGGGTAACGAGAAGCGGTATCATCCACACGTTGCCCCAGCGGTGCGCGTTTCTGGGGCCGTCAATAAAGCCGGGTTCTGCGATTCCCCAGCCGGCGAGTGCGCCCAGCAGGCCCGCCGAGCCTAAGTAAAACCATGCTTGTAGCAGGATGCTGCCTTTTTCATGCGGCAGTGCGGGAGCATCCGGCATCGCGTTGATGTTGCCGTAGCTCTTCGCGGTAGGGCTCGCGACCGCCGGCTGCTCGGCGGCGGAGGCCAATGGGGCCGGCGCAGACCTGGCTGCCTCCGCCAATTCCTCGAGGGTAACTCTCAGCGGCTGTTGCGGATCGCTCACTTGCTTCTCCCGGCGTTCGGGTCACGGACTGTTTCGGCTGGCTGAGATGTTGACCCCTGGGGTCGCACCAACATCGGCTCTCCAGTGAGAGGGTTGATCGCAACCAGGTAGAACCGCGGGAATAGGAAGTAGGCGATGGCAAAGCCAAGCAACATTGCCGAAAAATATTTCAGCGCTGTGGTGCCCCAGCGAACCCATGCGGGACTCGTCCCGCGTGCGCCTACCGGCCCAGATTCCGCGCCTTCCGCAAGCTGTGCTTCCAACTCCTTAGGCGTGCGCTCTACCCCATCGCCATTGTTGTCGACAATGGAGAAGTTGGAAATGCGATGAACGTCTCCGTCGATCCATCCAAAACAACCTTCCTCATCGGTATGCGGGTCGTAAACCCACGCAACCTGGTCGGGTGAGGAGAAGAAATTGCGCTGAATGAACAGGTCGTGCTCAGACAGAAAGACTCCAAAACCGGGGTGGGAGTGATACCAGCCAATGATTCGTTCCTCGGGATAGGACTCATCCTTGACGCGATAAATGGCCTCCCAGGCGTCTTGGGTGAAGGTGACGTGGGTACCGGCCTGAGCGGCATTCGAGGCCTCGATGGAAGCGCGTACCTCAACCACGCCGTTGCGCTTATCGCCGATCAGCACGCCGCAGACTTCCGTCGTCATATGAGAGCGCGCATGTTGGCGAATGCGTCGCGTCACCTCGTTGTCGATCTCGAAGAGCGGTCCAACCGGCTCCTGTGCGCGCTTGCTCATCGCCGCACCTCATTCAGGTTTGAAGCGGCGAGCGGCCCTAACACTGCTTCGGCGTCGCCCGCAATGCAATAGGAAATCTCCGCTTCGTGCGAACGAGCCGTGAAGATATCAAACCGTGGCAGTCCAAGTTGATCAAGCCGGCGCTGGCCCAGTTCCGGCTCTCCTCGATAGCCCGAAAGTGTTTGCACCAGCCGCATGTGGCCATCGCTCGGGCACCGGCCCTGATCGTATCGAATCGCCCCTACGGGCACGAAACACTCTTCCTCCAAGCCACATTTCGGGCAAACCAGCTTGTGAATGATGTCGCGGCTGAATTCGAGAACTACCTCATCGCTGTTCAAGTCGCTGGCCGCCCGCTGGAGCAGCTGCTCCAGTGTCAACGCGTTTGAGGCTTCGTGGATCTCCACGATCTTGTCCAGAACGTAATGGCTGAGGCACTCTGGATTCTCCGTGTAGTCGACCACATACGATGTGTGGTGCAGGCCCTCAAAAACGTAACCTTTACTGGCCAGTGTGGGCATTCCATGCAGTAGCTTGACCGCCTCCTGGACCTGAATGCCGCCGATGATCGACGAAATCGTGGGCGTGGTTGGGACCCGGCCTTCCGAAGTCGCTTCGTGCAGCAGCAGGTTACAGGACATGCGCCGATCCAGGATGGCCCAGTCTGTCTCCCCCAAAGTGCATTCATAACAGGGTGCCTTGCCGGGTAAGAACGCGCGAGCGACTCCGTTGATGCCTTCGATTGCTCCGTCGATCCAGGGCCGGTTCGTCTTCCAGGCGGCGCGATTGATCCACAGCCGCGCTTCGCGGTTGTCGAGGCCCGCGAGAATGACATCGGCCCAGGCGAAGAGCCCGAGTCCGCAGTCCTGCATTACGTTTGCGGTCAGCGGCTGTACCGTTGCCTCCGGCAGCAGCTCCCGGTAGGCGCGCGCAACCGTATCCGCCTTCGAACGTCCTACGTCGGTCGAACGGAACAAGATGGCTCGCGAGAGATTGGAAAGCTCAATCTGATCGAGATCGACAACGACCACATGGAGGAATCCGAGCAGCGCCAGGTTCTTTCAGGATTTCGTTGCCCAGGGCGCCGGCTCCGATCACCAACACCCGGGCCGCGCGAATCTTCTCCTGATCCCACCACGGGATCAAGCGCAGGCGGCTGTAGCGATCCTCGCTGTGGCCGGCATCGACGCGTATCGTCTCTGGCGCCATGGGCTACCCGGCCGTGATCTCTGGCTGTAGGCGAAGGATGTCACCATCATGGACCCCGGCATCCGCCAGGGTTTGCGCCATCCTGGATCTGGCGGCCGGAATTCTTGTGGTGAAACTTGTAACTCAACGGCGCACCGTCAGGACCGTTGGCCGGCAACTGCAGCTTTTGTATCAGGACGGCGACAATCTTGTTGCAAGGCGCATCGTCTGGTAACTCCGCCGGAACGCGCTTATTCTCGGTTGAGTCGTACACCGTAACATTGATATAGGCCATGGATCAGTCCTGTAAGACTCCTTAGTTCTTTGCTTCGGACTCAGAATTCCGAGTGTTCTTGATGGCGTCAAGATACTGATCGAGCCTTTGTTGCCCATCGCCGCGAAAGGTCCAACTGGATCTTCGCAGCAACCCATCTGCCTTGGCCGCGAAGCTCAGGTTTTCCGCATTCGCATCGCGATTGCGATCGAACTTGGAACTCACAATGCCAATCAGGTTGCCGCGATGGTCGTACACCGGACCGCCGCTATTGCCCGGGCTGACAGCGGCGGAAATCTGCACTTCATCATCGCGCAGTCCCGAGATAATGCCCGTGCTGAGGGTATATCGCAGTCCCTCAGGGTGACCAATGACAAAAATCTCCGCGCCATCGCGGCCGACCGAGAGGGGTTGCACAAAGTCGGCGGAGCCTGAGTGGCGGGCCATCCACAGCAGGGCCAAATCCAATTGGGGTGATTGCCCCACCACGTCAGCTTTTGCCCAAATACCAGCTTCTGTCGCCACCAGCACGTGTCCCGGGCGCATCGAACCGACGCGGGTCATTGACGACATGATTCGCGGTGGCGAATAGATACCCATCCTTATCTGCATGCAGCAGCACTCCGGCGCCAAAAGAATTCGAGGCAACTTCTTGCCGGTTCCATAACTTGACCGCCGGAGAGACCACGATGACCAGGGGTTTAAGTTGCGCGGAGACATCAGCGCTGCTGAGATCGGTCGATGACGGGAGCGTGGGAAACTGGCTCCGTTCGTCCAATTCCGGGAGCCCGGTATTGACCAGCGCCGGGATCGGAGCGAAAGACACCACCAGCACCGTACCGACAGTCGTAAGAATGCCGCTGACGACAAGCAGCGTAGATAAGAAACGATACCCAGGCGTACTTTACACGCGGAGGCTGGCTGCGGAACGCGACGCGCAGGATAACCGCCACCACGCACAGCACTGGCAGTACCAGGACAAGGGGAGAAAGACTTATCCGCGCCCACCAGGGAACCGGCGAAGGCAGGCGCTGAAAGGATGATGGCGGCGCATCGGGCGCCGGTTTGATCTGTTCGATTTCTTCCGAGCTGACCACCACCCTGTCAAAGGGCATCACCAAACCACCTGCAGAGAGATGCATCAAGAAGAGAACAGTTGAAGTGTTTATAGTGCATGCAAAACGCTCAGGCAATAGCGGTGAACGAAAGTCGTACTCTACAAAAGGGTAATGAGGGATCCGTTGGTCGACGAGCAACTGCCTAAATGCCTGCAAATAAAGCAGAACCCAGTAGGAACAGGACGGGTGCCCCAGGTTCGCCTCAGCGTACCTGGGCCGAAAAGATGGGCGAAGCCCACCAAAGTTCTTGCGAGGTCGAACAATGAATCTGGGATGGACGAATAAAAGCAATCGAAACAAATCATTTTCGGCCCACGTACGCTGAGGCGAACGTGGGGCACCTGTTCCTACTGGGTTCTGCCAGGACTCAGAGTCCCAAGCGACGTAACTCTAAACCGGCAGGTTTCTCACGCAGGAGCTGAAGTACACCTCGGGTTATGTTTAAGCCACGCTCTTGTCCAGCAGGATCAGCGTCTCCGCTAGAACGCGGGCCCCGTTTGCACAATCAGCCGCTCTGCCCATTCCTCCGGGGCGTGGCTCCGACCCTCCCGGCAGGGCACAAAGATCATACCCATCGGGGCAATGCGAGCCACGAAAACGCCGTCGTGCCCAGCCCCGCTGGGCAAGCGGGTGCTTCTGAAACCCGCCGCCATCGACACTTCCTCGATTGCGCTCTGAATCAATGGCGAGCAGGCGGTGGGTGAGGTTTGGCTCAGCAGCAGGCGAGTCAGGCGCAATCCCCGATCATCCAATTCGCCTTCGACCTGCCTCCACAACTCCTGCTCAAACTGAAGCAGTGCGGCCTCATCGGTGCTGCGCGTCTCGAGGATCATCGTTACTGAGCCCGGCACCGCATTGATTGCGTTCGGTTCCACGGAGAGCTTTCCTACCGTCGCCACCAGGTAGGGACTTTCGCTTGGCCGTAATCGCGCCAGTTCCTCGACCGCACGGATGAAACCCGCGGCCCCGACCAACGCGTCGCGGCGAAGGGACATCGGGGTCGTGCCCGCATGATCGGCGCGTCCTTCGACCGTCACTTCATGCCGGCGAATGCCGACGATAGCGCTTACAACCCCAATCTCAGCCTTTCGTTCAGCGAGTACCAACCCCTGCTCGATGTGCAACTCGACGTACGCTGACACAGACTCCGGGGTTCGAATGGCTTTGCCTAGCCGCTCAGCACTACCGCCGACACTATCGATTGCGGATGCGAGTGTGACATTGGAAGGCAGGCTGCGCGCCAGATCCGATGCAGTCAATACGCCGGCCCAGCTGCGACTGCCGATGCACGAAATACCGAAATCACTGGGCTCTTCCGCCAGAAAATCGACGACTTCAAGAGGATGCGCGAGCGAATCCTGTTGTTCCCGGATCGACTGCGCGGCTTCAAGGGCCGCCAGCAGCCCAAGCATGCCATCGAAGCGGCCGCCTGCAGGCACCGTATCTGAATGCGATCCTGCGACCAGAGCTCCTAAGCCACGGCCAGTTCCCGGGGTGCGGCCAATGAGATTCCCACCCGCATCCACTTCGACTGACAAGCCGGCAGCTTTGAACTCTTTCGCGAGCCATGCCCGGCCATGCGCAAACTGGACGTCGAACGCGCGACGCGTCCAGGGCTTTGCCGGATCCGTAAAGCGACTGAGTGCCTCGATGCGGCTCCACAGCCGATCGGCGTTAATCGTGATCATAGGAAAGACCAACCCTTGCTTTGGAGTTTTCTCCCCGTCACGAACCGTCGGGTGCCCCACATCTCGCTCGTTTTTTGCGAGATGTGGGATACCACTGTGCCTTTCCCGCTGCCTCTCGATTCATCCGACGCAGTTAGCGGTCAACACCGGTGGTATCCGCCCATCCATCGGTTCGTGGCGCGACTTGCGGCTGAAAATTTGCCTCTGCATGCTAGCACACGCACTGCAACTATTTGCTGCCGATCAGCCGTATGCGCGCGGTAAACGCCCGGCCCTCGAACTCGCTGAAAGTTCCAAACTCCGGGGAATCCACATTGTTGTTCACGACAGACGGGTTATTGCGATTGGTGGCATTCTCCATCACGCCGCGCAGGCCAAAGTAAGATCCGCGAAAATGAAAGCGCCATTCCAAGCCGGGGTTGAACGAGACATAATCGGGGAACCTGAGAGAGCCGGCCGCACCCACCACCTGCTGATTGGCATTCACGGAATCGAAAGGGAAGCCGGTATGCCAGTCCAGCGAGTAGACGAAATCCCAGCTCTTCTTCAACCTCGGCAGCAGCAAGGGCAGCCATCCCCAGGAGACTACGCGGTTGGGCGTATCCCAGAACAGCGGGCCACTCTGCTGCGGGCCGAGCAGCGATATAGAAGGCTGATAGTCGAGAGCCGCATTGGTCCGCGCCGAGGAGTGCGTATAGGCCGCGAACAGCCTGTATCCGTTGGCAAACGTCCGCCGTGCTTCAATTTCCTCTGAGGTGTAGTGATCCTGCCGCGCGTTGGTGAGCAGATAGGTTCCATACAGCGCCCCCAACGGACCCTGGTTGGCATAAACGAAACCGTCGCTGACACGTTTCTGCGAGAAAATTAGCCCCGGCGTAGATTTCTCCGGGAAGTTTCCTCTCCAGGCCAACGCTCCAGTTGATGGCGCGCGTCTCCTTGAGGGCGCTGTCGTTCGCAGTAAAGACAGTCGGTAGCGGTCCACTGATGGGAGTGACTCCATCCGCGGCGTAATAGGTGTCATCGCGGACACCGGTCAGAGCACGGGTTAAATACTCCAGCTGTGTGTGTTCATAATAGAGCCCAATGCCCGCCGACAATTTAGTCGTCTCTTGCGCACCGGGCGGCGAGTAGGTGGCAGCGATGCGGGGGGAGAAGAGCGGGCGGCGCAGGATCTCGTCCCAGTCAAAGCGCAGGCCGGGCTCGATCAGCAGGCCCGAATGCGCCGACCAGCGATCTTGAAAGTAAGCGCCGGTTTCCACATTGTGGCGCGTAAACGGCGCCTGTTCGGAGAAGACGCTGCGACGCAGCAGCGTTCTATCCTCGCGCAGATAGCTTACGGGCGCCTGCACAAAGCTTTCATCGAAGCCGATGTGGTCGACAGAGAGACCGGCCTTCAGGTCATGACGTCCCTGCCCAATACTGCGGGGGCAGGTATAACGTCGCGGTTGCTTCTTCCCGCTGCGAATGGGAAACCAGGTTTTCAAAATAACTGCCCTGGGTAAGTTCCGGAGTAAGCGCGTAAGGGCTATCTCCATGCGGCTCGTAACCGTTGCGGAAGTGCACGACTCCCACGCCCAATTCCAACAGCGCGCCATTCGCGAAGGTATGCTGATCGCGTATATAAGGCAGCCATGCGGTGATATCGGTCTTGGTAGTGCTGTCTTGCGGCACCAGGGACGAGATGCCGTCGTAGGGAGAATGGTAATCGTTGAAGAGGAATCCGCCCGACAGGATATTGGCGGGCGTGACGTTCACTTGAATCTTCGCCAGGTTGCTGCCGCGCAGCAGGTGGTTGGTGTCGGCGTTGGGCGGGAGCTCCTGGATATAGATGTTGTCGTATTCCGTCTCCAGGCCGTCGAAGAACCACGCGCGCTTGCGCACGATCGGCCCGGAAAAGGTGAAACGGGGAACAAACTTGTCAAAGCGCAATCCGTTCTGCTCTTTGAAGGAAGGGAAAAAGTCGGTTGCGTTAAAGCGGAACTTGTTGTCGCCCATCCCGGTGTAGAACGCAACTACGCCTCCGGTGGCCTTACCGAATTCGACCGGATAGCGGGTGGTTTCTGTATCGATGGAACGGACAGCATCCGCGCTGACTCGCATGGCCAGCTCACCGCTGATCGGTGAACGGATATCGAATCCATCCAGCAGGTCGAGCGTCGCATACGTTTCCGATCCGGCAACATGAATCTGGCCGGTTCCGTCCTGCACCACGCCGGGGGTGAAGGGAAGCAGATTGCGAATATCCCGAGACGTAGGATAGGGGATGTTGACGATCTCCGGAGTATTGAAGGTGCTCTTGTCGGAGATCTGTTCGAGATCAATCCCCGTTGTGGACGAATGCACATTCACTTGTTCGCGCACCAGCTGTTCATGGGCCAGCACCACTTCGATGACTTGCCGATGAGCATCCGTCTGGCTCTTCAGGCTTTGGTAGAAACCAGGCTTTTGCACGTCGAGCTGGTAGGGCAAATCCTGTCGCAGCGAATAGGTGCAGCGTCCGGCATAATCAGTACGCAACTGGATAGCGGGGCGCCCCGGCTCAGAGAGGGTAACCTGGGCGTCGGAAACAGGCAGGCCATCTTCATCGAGCACAGTGATAGTGACAGTAAGGCGCGGCGGCTGTATCTGTCCTCTTGCCGGCGTCGCGCTCAATCAAGAGAGCAAAGCCAAGGACCATCGCAGTGGCGGCAACCCAAACGCGGCATGATGGCGACTCCCACCCCACCGTTTCATTGGCCGCCCGTTGCGGCGGCCTGCAGGTAAAGTTTGCAGCTTCGTCCGTGCTGCCCGTCCCCTGGTATCTGGCAACTTGCGGATAAGGGCACAAAGGGCGCGTGCGATCAACTTTTCCGTTGCTGCTATGCGAGGCGATGATCTGGTCGGGCGCTTTGCCCTGCTCGACCCACTGCTCCATCGCGCTGAGCTTGTCGAAAGTATCTGGTCCTTCGCCGCCCGCGCAATGGGCCATTCCAGGAGCCATATACAGCTGCACCCAGCCGGGCGCTGGGTCACCGACTCACCTTGACAATCGAATCGTAGAACTCAACTGTAGCTCCCGGCGCTACCTGTTGATCGGCCCAACCATGGTAGAGAAGCAGCTTGCCCCCGTGATGGGCAAATGGTGTGAGGTCGGGATTCAACGCAATCGTGTTCTTGTCGATCTCGTTGGACAAAGCCGCGTCTCGCTCGAGGTCGAAGGTTTTCCAGTCCCAGTGAGGATCCTTGAATACTACGTACTTGAAGTAATCGAGAAATAGTTCGGCCGGTTCGGGGCCGCCGGCCAAGCGAGCCCAGCGCAGTTCGGTGCCTGGCTCCAGACGGGGAAAGATCTGAGTGCCACTGGCCGTGGTGGCAGGACTCAAGATGGCTCGCGCAGTCTGCACTTGACGCGCGGTCAGGCACGACGGCGCGTCTCCCTCCTTGCACTGCAGCACCTCAGGATCAAAATGGCAAAGGGTCGGATCATCGATCAACCCATCTTTCAGTCCGTCGATCTTGTCGCAGGCATCGAGCACCGCCTGGTGGATCATGGGATACTTGCTCGGAGGAATATAGCCGGCGGGATCTTTGAAGGTTACGTTTGCCAACCACAGGGCCCACGCATTCCGCCGGAAGGTTGCCGGATCGCCGGCGATGACGCCGTCAAACTCGTCAGGATAACGATAAGCTTGCAAGAGCCCTTCTCTGCCGCCACCCGAGCATCCATCCCAATAGGAGTACCGCGGGTCGCGACCATAAAAGGAGCGGATGATCGCCTTTGCCTTGATCGTCATTTCGTGTTCAGAGCGGTAGGCAAAGTCAATAAACTTTTCCGGATGCCCCAGCACAAATGAGCCTCCCTGGCCCTCGTGACCATCGTCGGTTGCGCTGGTCGCGTAGCCCCGGCCAAGTGCATAGCTGAGCCCCTGATAGTCGATCGCTCCGCCCCATCCGCCGCTGCCCATGGCCAGAAATTTTCCATTCCACCCGGCGATCGGGAGCCACACTTCGATCTTGATCTCGGAGTCGCTCGACGGCCTAAGCGTAGCCGCGACACGACAGAAGGCGGGTAGATCTGCGAAAGCGTTGTGGCCACTGCTCGCGGTCGAAGGCGTAAACGCACCCGCGCGCACAACCTGGGCAGACGTGATGGAGGCATTTGGCAGTGCAAGCCGGAGAAGGCCTGCACAGGATTGAGTAGGGTACGAGGGTTGGGGGAGGATTGAGGGGAGGGTTGAGGGATCGTAGCGCCAGCTGCAACAGTGGCCGCCAGCACGAGGGTGAACGCCAGGATCAGCCTCATCCGCCGCTCTCCTCTTACCGGTTCAAGAACAGTGGGACGACGATTCCTACGCCAGCGCCAAATTCAGATTCTCAATAGCCTCATCGACCTCGGCCGTGTTCTTGTAGCCGACCGTAACGGCATTGACACCGGCGTTCCGGAAGGCGAACTTCATCGCTGCCTGGCGGTCTTCACGAGCGGTAAACGCGCCCTCGCCCACCAGTTTCATGCTGATCACGCCCATGCCTTCTTTACGGACCTGCTTCACATGCTCCACCACTTCGTTCACATTCCCCAGGCCGTTGGTGTCGTAATCCTCGGCGTCCATGCGCACGCCCTTATGGTTCATCCGGATCATGGCAACTTCCAGCCACCTGGTATCGGGGGTCTTGCGCAACGCCGGCAGCCCGTGCACCGACGCGCCGCGCGCCAGCACAACCTTCTTCGACTGCGCCTCAGAAATCCCGTCCTGCCAGCGCAGGGTGTCCGTTGGCCACGACGCAGTATGTTGCCAGTGCAGCAATGCGATGTCGAAATATTCTGTATTCGCCAGCCTGCGCAGCTCGTCGATCTTGGCCTGCGGATCTCACGCCATCGTGGGTCGTCATCTTGGTCATGAGCTGATAACTATCGCGTGGAACGCCCTTCAATGCGATGCCGAGCATCTGGTGCATCCCGCCATACGACTCGGCCGTCTCGAAGAAGCGGATGCCGCGCTCGTGTGCGTAGCGCACCAGGCGCGTAAACTGCTCCTGTCCCAGGTCTCGCTGGACTTGTCCGGACATGGTCCCGGTGCCGAAGGCAAGCCGCGTGACCTTCACGCCGGAGTTGCCCAGCGTTACCAGGTCCGTTGCTGTCTGGGGGGCCGCTTTTAGCGGCAGGTTTCCGGCGGTTGCCAGTGCACCCGCGGCGAGTCCGGTCTTGATGAATTGACGTCTGGAGTAGTGAGCCATTGGTCTTCCTCCAATGGGAGAAATCTTACCATGTTCACCCAGCGATTTCCGGGCAGCGGCTTTTCGTCTGCGGGGAGACGCTGTAGATTGGCCGCATCATGAAAAAGTTTATTAACCGCCCCGAAGACGTTGTCGAAGAAATGCTGCAAGGTCTGGCCGTGCTGCACCCGGGCTCCGTCCGCCTGCCGGGACACAAGGCCCTCATCCGCTCAGATGCGGAGCAGGTCCGTAATCAGCAGGTTGCCATACTCTCCGGCGGAGGGAGCGGCCATGAGCCCGCGCATGCCGGCTATATCGGGGCGGGCATGCTAAGCGCCGCGGTGGCCGGAGAGGTCTTTACTTCGCCCAGCAGCGACACCGTCTTCGCCGCCATCCAGACCGTCGCGGCAAAGCCAGGAGCATTGCTGGTGGTCAAGAACTACACCGGCGACCGGCTGAACTTTGGATTAGCCGCGGAGATGGCGCGTGCCCAAGGCATCCCGGTCGAAATGGTCATCGTGGATGATGACGTCGCCCTGAAAGGTACGGGGCAAGCCACCGGTGCGCGTGGTCTCGCGGGCACGGTTTTCATTCACAAGCTGGTGGGGGCGGCCGCTGCCGAGGGCAAGAGCCTCGCCGAACTGGCAGCGATCGGTAAAGCGGCTGTTGCCTCCCTGGCCACCATGGGCGTCTCGTTTTCTGCCGGAACCTCGCCCGCGGTCGGCAAGCCCAGCTTCGAGCTTGGCGAACACGAGATGGAACTGGGCCTCGGCATTCATGGAGAACCCGGTGTACGACGCACGGAGTTGCAGCCCGCCAACCAGGTGACCGAAACGTTGCTGACCGAAATTCTGCGGCAGGGAAGCTTTGGAGATGAGCGGCGCGTGGCCGTCATGGTGAACAACCTGGGAGCAACCACCGAAATGGAGCTCGCCATCGTGGCCCGCCATGCAGCGAGCTTTCTTGCGGGCAAGGGACTTACGGTCGAGCGAATCTATGCCGGAACATTTCTTTCTTCGCTCGATATGGCGGGGATCTCGATCTCTGTTCTCGGCCTGAACGAGGATCGGCTGCGTTGGCTCGACGCACCGACCACGGCTCCTGCGTGGCCGAATGCGCCAAACAGCGTCCGGGCAATCCAGCTGCGGCAGATTGCCGTGGAGGTGAGCACAGCGGTGAGTTCCGGCAGCGGCGCGCAAACGGAGGCCGGCAGAAAAACCAGAGCAAGCCATTGAGGCTGCATGCCAGGCGTTGTTGGCCGCCGAAAACGAGCTGACGGAGATGGACCGTGTTACCGGCGACGGCGACCTGGGCGTCAGCATGGCGCGTGCGGCAAGGGCGGTTCAAGATGCAGTCGCGTCCTATCCTTTGGACAATGCTCCCGCTACGCTCAAAGCGCTCGGCCATACGCTCCGGCGTGCGTTGGGTGGATCATCAGGGCCGCTCTACGGGGTGCTTATTTCTGCGTTGCGGCAGTGTTCTCGAGGCAAGCGGCGCAACCGGACTGGCGCAGTGGGCAGAAGCGCTCGATCAGGGGTGCCGGGCCATCAGCGAATTGGGTGGCGCAAAGCCAGGCGACCGCACCATGCTGGATGCGCTCGATCCATTCGTGAGGACATTGCAGCAGGCTGTAGGTCGCAAGGCGACGCGAGATGTGGTGCTCGCCGCGGTCGAAGCGGCGGAGCGCGGCGCCGAAGCCACAGCCCAAATGCAACCTAAGTTGGGCCGGTCAAGTTACCTTGGTGCTAGAGTGCTTGGCTATCCTGATCCAGGCGCGAAGGCCATCGCCTTATGGCTGCGCGCAGCCTGCGAAGCGCTTTTCTCTCACTAAGACCGCTCTGGAGCCCGTATTCAGTTAGCTTCAGCATTGGTCAAGTGGGCGGTCACGCGTCGATCCGTCCGCAACTAGCCTCTATAATGGAGCCTATGGGCTCATTCAAATCCTCCAGGCTGAGACCAATCTTGGATTGGGTACCGGCCGCGCTCAGCGTTCTCATGATCGTCCTCGAGTCCACGGCCACGATGTCGGCGGACAACACCAGCCAATGGCTTTATCCCTATTGGGTGCGGCTCTTTGGCCCGATCAGCACGGCGCAATGGGCCGAGGTGCATCATCTCATCCGCAAGACCGGTCATTTCGTAGGCTACGGAGTTGTCAGCATGGCCTTCTTCTATAGCTGGCGACAGACGCTTCTCCGCATGGCCGTCAAGCACTGGACCCTTTGGCGGCGAGCTTCCGTTCTGGCGGTGCTCTGCACTCTGCTCATCGCCATTTTGGATGAGTACCATCAAAGCTTCTTGCCCAGCCGGACGAGTTCGCCCAAAGACGTCTGCATCGATCTATGCGGAGCCATTGCCGCGCAGCTGTTTTTGTTGCTGGTCATTCAGTTGTTCACTCGCCGGCCAAGGTTCCGCGCAGCTTGAATAAATAGAGAGCAGATGCAGGCCGGCACAGTTTCGCGTGCCGGGAATGTTTTTCCGGCAGCTTACTCCACCCGCAAGGCTTCCATCGGGTCCAGCCGTGAGGCGCGCGTGGCGGGCAGCCAGACTGCCAGCAGCGCTACCGCCGCCAGAATCACCGGGACAGTTACAAATACGATCGGGATCCCAGGCCTTCACGCCGAAGAGGAAGCTGGCGATCAGGCGCGTAAGGCCAAAGGCCGCGCAGATGCCGACCACCACGCCCGCGATCGTTAACTGCATGCCTTGCCAGACGACCAGGTTGCGAATCCTGCTGCGGTCCGCTCCCAAGGCCATGCGGATGCCCATCTCCTGGGTGCGCTGCTGCACGGAGTAGGCCATGAGCCCATAAATGCCGATGGAGGCGAGCACCAGCGCGGAGGCGCCGAAGATGGAGAGCAGCAGCATGTTGAAGCTTTCCCGCGCCGTCGTGCCGACGACGACCTCATCCATCGAGCGCACATGGGCGACGGGAAATCCACCGCTGGCCTGGCGCAATTGCTCGCTTACAGCTGATATGAACTGGTGCGGTCGGTGTGCGTGCGCACCACCCAGGTCACCGGCCGCATGCGGGCAGTAAGCGCGGTCATGCCGTCGGTAACCTGCGCCTGGGGAACGATCATCACGGGAAGGGTTCCTGGCCAAGGCCGTTATTGTGAGTGTCGCCGACGATGCCGATGATCTGCCGGGGTGGTTCCTCATACTCCGGCCCAACCCCCTTGCCGATGACGATTTGCTGGCCGACCGGGTCTTCCTTGGGCCAGAATTTCTTGGCCATGGTCTCGTTAATCAACACCACGCCCGGTGCGCCGGCAACGTCGCGGTCGGTGAAGTCGCGGCCGCGCAAGATAGGAATCTTGAAAAGATCGAAGTACCCGGCGGAGGCGCTCATCCAACCAACGATGTTCCGCAGGGGGTCGTCCACCGGTCTCCCGACGATGTTAAAGTTCATGCCCACGTTGGAATCCATGGGCAGGCAGGAAACAGAAGCCGAGGCTTCGACCCCCGGAATCGCATTCAGCCGCTCGCGGCCATCGCGGACCAGCTGCGCCACCCCGGCTGTCTTTTGATAGCGGTCGCCGGTCAGCGACATTTCGAGCGTCAGCACGTTGTGCGGGTCGAAGCCGGCGTTTACCTCGTGCAATGCGAGAAAGGTCCGGATCAGCAGCGCGGCGCCGATCAGCAGCACCATGGCCAGCGAGATCTCGCTGATCACCAGCAGGGAGCGGGCTTTGCTTTGCTGGAAGCCGGTCCCGCTGCGGTTGCTGCTATCCTTCAGCGTGGAGTTGAGGTCAGGACGCGAGGCGCCGAGGGCAGGGAAGAGCCCAAAGAGGATGCCGGTGAACAGCGAAACGCCCAGGGTGAAGGCGAGCACCCGCCAATCGATCTGACCGCGCCGCCATGTTCGCCAATGCGCGGAATATCGCCCGGGCTCATCGCCAGCAGGCCGCGCATGCCAAGGTAGCCGAGCAGCAGGCCGAGGATGCCGCCGGTAAGGGAGAGCAACACGCTCTCCATGAGTAACTGGAGCACGATGCGCGACTGGCTTGCTCCCAGCGCTGCCCGTATGGCGAATTCACGCTTGCGCCCTGTAGCGCGAATCAGCAGGAGATTGGCGACATTGGCGCAGGCAATCAGGAGCACCAGGCTCACCGCGCCCAGCATGAGGAGCAACGACTTGCGCGCGTCGCCAACGACCATGTCGCGCAGCGGCTCAACCGCAAATCCGTCTCGTCGGTCCAGCCAGCGCGGGTAGCGGCGGCGGAACTGATCGGCCGCAACCTTCAGCAGCGCGTTGGCCTGGGCCAGGGTGACGCCGGGCTTGAGCCGCGCGGCGGCGCTGAAGTAGTGGCCCTGGTTGGTGCTGTTGGGATCGAACTGAAAGGGAAGCAAGATGTCTGCGTCGGCGTCGGAGACGAATGATTTTCCCAGGACACCGACGACGGTGTAGGGCTCATTGCCCAGGGAGAGAGCAGTGCCGATGATGTTTGGATTGCCGCCAAATTTGCGCTGCCACAGGCCGTAGCTCAGCACCGCAACCTTGCCCCCGTTGGGAGAGTCTTCCTTTGCGGTAAACGTGCGCCCCAGGATCACCGGCGCGCCGAAAAGACGGAAGTAGCCTTCGCGTGACGTGAATGCCGCGGACTTGCTCCGGCCGGTCGCCGGTCAGGTTGAAGCCGGGGCCTCCCCAGTCGTAAGCGGCAACATCCTGAAAGACGCTGGTCTGTTGTTCAAAAGCCACAAAGTCGGGGATGGAGATGCCGGTGCCGTTGCCCTGGGCGACGTGATCAGGAACTGAACAATGCGATCAGGGTCAGGGTAGGTAAGGGGCTTAAGCAGAACCGCGTCCACCACGGTAAAGATGGCGGTATTGATGCCAATGCCCAGCGCCAGGGCCGCCACGGCGGCAAAGGTAAATCCAGGGTTGGCGCGGAACATGCGCAATGCGTGTTTGAAGTTGTCCCGGAAATTGGCCATGAATCTCCATTTCAAACACGTGCGAATCCATTCTATCTTTGCGCTATTCCACCCGCAACGCCGCCATGGGGTCCAGCCTGGAAGCACGCTGGCCGGCAACCAAACCGCCAGCAGCGCGACGGCCGCTAGATACTACAGGTACAGTGACAAATACCATCGGGTCCCACGTCTTCACGCCGAAGAGGAGGCTGGCGATCAGGCGGGTAAGCCCAAACGCCGCGCCGGCACCAACGATTACACCCGCGATCGTCAACTGCATGCCTTGCCAGACGACCAGGTTGCGAATCCTGCTGCGGTCCGCTCCCAAGGCCATGCGGATGCCCATCTCCTGCGTGCGCTGCTGCACCGAGTAGGCCATGAGGCCGTAAATGCCGATCGAGGCGAGCACCAACGCGGAGGCTCCGAAGATGGAGAGCAGCAGCATGTTGAAGCTTTCCCGCGCTGTCGAGTGGACCACGACCTCGTCCATCGAGCGCACCCGGGCCACGGGAAATCCGCCGCTGGCCTGGCGCAACTGCTCGCTTACCGCGGAGATGAACTGGTGCGGTTCGGTGTGCGTGCGCACCAACCAAACCACCGGGCCAATGCGCGCGTTGAGGGCGGTCATGCCATCGGTCACCTGCGCCTGGGGAACGATCATCAGCGGGAACGGATCCTGGTCCCAGTCCGCCATTGTGAATGTCGCCCGCGATGCCGATGATCTGCCGGGCGGGTTCATCGAACTCCGGTCCAACCCCCTTGCCGATGATGATCTGCTGGCCGACGGGGTTCTCTTTGGGCCAGTATTTCTTGGCCATGCTCTCGTTGATGATCACCACGCCAGGCGCGCCGGCCACATCGCGGTCGGTGAAGTCGCGGCCGCGCAGAATAGGTATCTTGAAAACCTCGAAGTAGCCGGCTGAGGCGCTCATCCAGCCAGCGCCGACTCTGTTGCGATTTGTCCACTGGCCTGCCGACAACGATGAAATGGCAGACCGAAGCCTCCCTCCATGGGCAGGCAGCAAGTCGAAGCGGAGACTTCCACCCCGGGAATGGCATTCAGCCGCTCGCGGCCATTGCGGACCAGCTGGGCGACTCCGGCTGTCTTTTGAAAGCGGTCGCCGGTCAGCGACATCTCCATGGTCAGAACATTGTGCGGGTCGAAGCCGGGATTGACATGGTGCAAGGCGAGAAATGTCCGGATCAGCAGCGCCGCGCCGATCAGCAGCACCATGGCCAATGAGATCTCACTGATCACCAGCAGGGAGCGCGCTTTGCTTTGGTGAAATCCGGTGCCGGCGCGGTTGCTGCTCTCCTTCAGCGTGGAGTTGAGGTCGGGACGCGAGGCGCCGATGGCAGGGAAGAGCCCGAAGAGGATGCCGGTGAAGAGGGAAACGCCGAGCGTGAAGGCAAGTACCCGCCAATCGATAGTCACTGCGGCGCCATGCTCGCCGATGCGCGGAATATCTCCTGGGCTCATGGCCAGCAATGCGCGCAGACCAACATAGCCGAGCACCAGGCCAAGCATGCCGCCGGTGACGGAAAGCAGCACGCTCTCGGTAAGCAACTGGAGGATAATGCGCCTGCGTCCTGCTCCCATCGCTGCGCGGATGGCGAACTCGCGCTTGCGGCCGGTAGCGTGAATCAGGAGCAGATTGGCGACATTGGCGCAGGCAATCAGGAGCACCAGGCTCACCGCGCCCAGCATCACCAGCAACGACTTGCGCACGTCGCCAACAATCGAGTCGCGCAGCGGCTCAACCGCGAATCCGTCCTTTCGGTCCCAGCAGATCCGGGTAGCGGCGGCGGAACTGATCGGCTGCAACTTTCAGCAGTGCATTGGCCTGGGCCAAAGTCACGCCGGGCTTGAGTCGCGCGGCGGCCATGAAGTAGTGGCCTTGATTGGTGCTGTTGGGATCGAACTGGAAGGGAAGCAAAATATCTGCTTCGGGATCGGAGACGAAGGATTTTCCCAGCACGCCGACGATCGTGTAGGGCTCATTGCCCAGAGACAGGCGTCCCAATGATATTTGGATTGCCGCCAAACTTGCGCTGCCACAGGCCATAACTCAGCACCACGACTTTGCCCCCGTTGGGCGAGTCTTCCTGCGGCGTGAAGGTGCGGCCCAGGATCAATGGCGCGCCGAAGAGACGGAAATAGCCTTGAGTTACGTGGATGCCGTGTACCTGCTCCGGCCGGCGCCGGTCAGGTTGAAGCCAGGACCGCCGAAGTCGTAAGCGGCAACATCCTGAAAGACGTTCGTCTGCTGTTCCCAGATATGAAACTGGGCATGGAGGCGCCGGGGCCGTTGCCGCCGGGAGATGTGTCAGGAACTGAACGATGCGATCCGCGTCAGGGTAGGTAAGCGGCTTAAGCAGAACCGCATCCACCACAGTGAAAATGGCGGTGTTGATTCCGATGCCGAGCGCCAGGGCCGCTACGGCGGCGAGGGTGAATCCAGGGTTGGCGCGGAACATGCGCACTGCGTGTTTGAAGTTGTCCCAGAAATCGCCCATGAAGCTGCTCCACTTCCGAACACGTTTGACGCAATTCTATCTCTCCGCACTATTCCACCCGCAATGCCGTCATGGGGTCCAGTCTGGAAGCACGCGTTGGCCGGCAACCAAACTGCAAGCAGCGCTACCGCTGCCAATACTACAGGGACAGTTACAAATACGATCGGGTCCCACGTCTTCACGCCGAAGAGGAGGCTGGCGATCAGGCGGGTAAGCCCAAATGCAGCGCCGGCTCCCACGATCACGCCCACTATGGTCAGCTGCATGCCTTGCCAGACGACCAGGTTGCGAATCCTGCCGCGGTCCGCTCCCAAGGCCATGCGGATGCCCATCTCCTGGGTGCGCTGTTGAACCGAATAGGCCATGAGGCCATAAATGCCGATCGAGGCGAGCACCAAAGCCGAGGCTCCGAAGATGGAGAGTAGCAGCATGTTGAAGCTTTCCCGCGCTGTCGAGTGAACAACGACCTCGTCCATGGAGCGCACACGGGCCACCGGGAAACCCACCGCTGGCCTGGCGCAGCTGCTCGCTTACCGCGGAGATAAGCTGGTGCGGTTCGGTGTGCGTGCGCACCACCCAAACAACCGGGCCAATGCGTGCGTTGAGGGCGGTCATGCCATCGGGAACCTGCGCCTGGGGAACGATCATCGTCGGGAATGGATCCCGTCCCAGTCCGTTGCTGTGAATGTCACCCGAAATGCCGATGATCTGCCGGGCGGGTTCATCGAACTCCGGTCCAACCCCTTTGCCGATAATGATCTGCTGGCCGACAGGGTTTTCTTTTGGCCAGTATTTCTTGGCCATGCTCTCATTGATGATAACGACGCCAGGCGCACCAGCCACATCACGATCGGTGAAGCCGCGGCCACGCAGGATGGGTATCTTGAAAACCTCGAAGTAGCCTGCGGAAGCGTTCATCCAGCCGGCGCCGACCTGTTGCCCTTTATCTACCGGCCGGCCGACTACCTCGAACGGCAATCCGAAGCCTCCCTCCATGGGCAAGCAGCAGGTAGAAGCGGAGACTTCCACTCCTGGAATGGCATTCAAACGCTCGCGGCCATCACGCACCAGTTGGGCGACTCCGGCTGTCTTTTGAAAACGGTCGCCGGTCAGCGACATCTCCATGGTGAGAACGTTGTGCGTGTCGAAGCCGGGATTGACCTGGTGTAATGCGAGATATGTGCGGATCAGCAGCGCCGCGCCTATCAATAACACCATGGCCAGGGAAATCTCGCTGATCACCAGCAGGGAGCGCGCTTTGCTTTGATGAAACCCGGTGCCGGCGCGGTTGCTGCTCTCCTTCAGTGTGGAGTTGAGGTCAGGACGTGAGGCGCCGATAGCGGGGAAGAGTCCAAAGAGGATGCCGGTGAAGAGCGAAACGCCGAGAGTGAAGGCGAGCACACGCCAATCGATCGTGACCGCGCCGCCATGCTCGCCGATCCGCGGAATATCTCCGGGGCTCATCGCCAGCAGGCCGCGCAGGCCAATGTAGCCGAGCACAAGGCCCAGGATGCCGCCGGTGACAGAAAGCAGCACGCTCTCCGTGAGCAACTGCAGGACGATGCGCTTGCGTCCCGCTCCCATCGCGGCCCGGATGGCGAACTCACGCTTGCGCCCGGTCGCGTGCACCAACAGCAGATTGGCGACATTCGCGCAGGCAATCAGTAGCACCAGGCTCACTGCGCCTAACATCACCAGCAATGATTTCCGCGCATCGCCCACGATTGAATCGCGCAACGGTTCAACGCCAAATCCATCCTTAGGCCCGAGGGCATCCGGGTAGCGGCGGCGGAACTGATCGGCTGCCACCTTCAGGAGAGCGTTGGCCTGGTCCAGGGTCACGCCCGGCTTGAGCCTCCCGGCGGCCTTGAAATAGTGGCCTTGATTGGTGCTGTTGGGATCGAACTGAAAGGGAAGCAAAATGTCTGCTTCAGGGTCGGAGACAAAGGATTTGTTGAGCACGCCGACGATGGTGTAGGGCTCATTGCCCAGGGAAAGCGCGCTCCCGATGATATTGGGATTGCCGCCAAATTTACGCTGCCACAGTCCATAACTCAGCACCACCACCTTGCCGCCGTTGGGTGCGTCTTCCTGCGGCGTGAAGGTGCGCCCCAGCATGGGCGATGCGCCGAAGAGAGAGAAGTATCCCTGGGTAACGTGGATACCATGCACCTGCTCCGGCTGGTCGCCAGTCAGGTTGAAGCCAGGACCGCCAAAGTCGTACGCGGCAACATCCTGGAAGGCGCTGGTCTGCTGCCGCCAGAGGAAGAACTTGGGGATCGATGCGGCTGGACCATTGCCCTGGGGCGACGTGAGCAGGAACTGAACGATGCGATCCGCGTCAGGGTAGGTAAGCGGCTTGAGTAGCACTGTATCGACGACAGTGAAGATGGCGGTGTTGATGCCGATGCCGAGTGCCAATGCGGCGATGGCGGCGAAAGTAAATCCAGGGTTGGCGCGGAACATGCGCAATGCATGCTTAAAGTTGTCCCGGAAATTGCTCATGAGCTTGCTCACTTTCCTAACGGTGCCAACCAGAAGTTTCATGTTAGACGAACAGGCAAGGCCCTACGCTCAAGAAAATACGGTGCCCCTCGGTTAAATATTCCTAGTCGAGGCCATCGTAGATAGGCGCGGATTACACTTGTGCAGAGGTAAACGGCATGGCCCTGGCTTCTGACCTCCGCTATAGCTTGCGCCTACTGGCGAAGAGCCCTGGCTTCACCGCAATCGCCATTCTTTCCCTGGCGCTTGGCGTCGGCGCCAACACGGCCATCTTTACTTTGATCAACCAGCTCATGCTTCAGGAACTTCCCGTTCATCAACCAGAGCAGCTGGTTTCCTTCGGCGAAGCCTCTGGTGGGGGCGTGGAGGGCACGGTTGCGGTGGGAACAGGAGGGCTGTTTTCTTACAACTTCTATCGCCAGATCGAGAAGCAGCACGAGTTTTTTGAAGATATCAGCGCCTCTGCGAGTTTTACGCTCCCTGCCGGTGTGTTGCTTCGGCCCAGTTCAGCGGAACCAGCAAGCGTCGCCTTCTTTCAAATGGTGTCGGGGAACTACTTCGGTGTACTGGGCATTCAACCTGCACTGGGCAGGGCGATCCTGCCGAGTGATGAGGAGGCTCCCGGCCGCGACCCGGTTGCCGTTCTCAGTTATCACTATTGGCAGTCAACGCTGGCGGGTGATCCATCCGTGGTCGGTAGGCACATCACCGTCGACAAGATTCCATTCACGATCATCGGTGTGGGGCCGCCCAGATTCTTTGGCCTGAATGCTGACGCACAGCCGCCGGACCTTTGGCTGCCGCTCACCATGCAGAAAGAACTGATGTCCGATTCTTTGCTGGATGCATCCGGCTTGTACTGGCTTCACTTGATGGGCAGGCGGAATCCGGGCATGAACATGAGTCAGGCGCAGGACTGGTTCAGCGCCCACGTTCTGCGTTACATGCATGACTTGGATGGACCCCGCCTCACGCCCGGCGCCATGCAGCAGATACAGCAAATTAAGTTAATGCCTGGCGCCCGCGGCGGTTCTAATCTGCGAGAGCAGTACAAAGAGCCGCTGCAAGTTCTTATGGGTGTCGTCGTCCTGGTTCTACTGATCGCGTGCGCCAACCTGGCGAATTTTCTCCTGGCCAGGACGATATCTCGCGAGCGCGAGATATCGACCCGCCTGGCTCTTGGATCGACGAGAGCGCGCATCGTTGGCCAAATCCTTTCGGAGACGCTTTTTCTTTCCTTCAGCGGAGGAGTTCTGGGGCTGCTGCTTGCTTTTTGGGGAACCCGCGCGCTGATTCGTTTCGTCGTGGGAGGGGCCAGCTATACCGTGTTCAAACCCACTCCCGACGCGCATGTATTGGCCTTCACCTTCGGTATCTGCCTGTTGACAGGTTTGCTCTTCGGTATCGCGCCGGCGGTGCGTGTCTCGCGCGCATCCGTAGCTCCCAGGGCAAACGTCCGCACGGCTGCGGGAGGAGGTGGAGCTTCCAGCCGCGTCATTCCAAAACTTCTTGTGGCCGTTCAAGTAACACTCTCTCTCATTCTCCTGGTGGGTGCGGGCCTATTCTTGCGAACCTTGCGCAACTTGCAGAACCAGAACTTGGGATTCGAAAGCCGCAAGCTGCTCCTGGTCCAATTCCTACCCGAAGCGGCTGGTTACCTCCCTCCGCAACTCAGTGGCCTCTACGACAATATTCTGGAGCGCATCAACGCTCTTCCAGGAGTGCGTTCTGCAACGCTCTCCGGTGTTCCTGTCATCAATCCGGGCCAGTGGGGCTCTCCTTTATCCATTTTGGGCTACGCAGCCAAACGGGACGAGAGTGTTGACACCTTGGGCAATTTTGTTGCTTCCTGGTACTTCGAAACCGCTGGGATACCTGTGCTGCTCGGCCGTCCGATTGGGCCGCAGGATACGACTACATCGTCTAAGGTGGTGGTCGTCAATCAAACCTTCGCCAACGATTATTTTCCCGGAGGCAACGCTATCGGGCGCAGCTTCAAGATCGCCGATCCCAGGGTTCCAGGTACGTGGCAGATTGTTGGAGTGGCCCGGGATGCGAAATACGGCAGCGCGCGGGAAGAGCAGCAGCGCATGATTTACCTTCCCCTGGTTCAGATTGCCGGTCCCCACATCTATGCTCACTCCCTGCAGGTTTCAACGGCCGGCGAACCTGCTCGCGTTGGTGAGGAGGTCAGGCGCGCCCTGGCGCAAATCGATCCCAACCTGGCGGTGCTCAAAATGGAGACGATCAGCCAGCAGATGAACGATCTGATGGATGAGGAGCAATTGATTTCTCGACTTTGCGGGTGGTTTGCAGGGCTGGCTTTAGTGCTCACCTCCATCGGCCTCTACGGCGTCATGACGTATAACGTGGCCCGTCGCACCCATGAGATCGGCGTACGCATGGCCCTCGGTGCTCAGAAGCGGGGAGTGCAGTGGATGTTTCTGAGAGAGTCTCTGTTCCTGGTTGGTTTGGGTGTTGTCGTTGGAGTGCCGGCGACGATGGCTGCGACGCGATTGGTTGGGGCGCAATTATTCGGGCTCACCCCGTCAGACCCGGCCACGTTCATCGCTGCCATTCTTGCCATTTCTACCGTGGCGCTATTGGCGGCTTACTTTCCGGCACGGCGTGCGACGAGAGTGGATCCCATGGTTGCTCTACGTGATGAGTGAGTGTTCAATTGCGGACATCCAGGAGCAGCTCCGAACACTCCAGCCGAATAACCAACTCCAAGGTCCGCCAACCCTAAGCCAACTTTCCTGCTGCACCGGCAACGAAGGTTGGGTGCCCCATTTGCCCCGATTTCCTGCAGAGGCGAGTGGCGTTGATACACTTCATGCGCCTTTCCTTAATGAAAGGCGCACACGCGGACCTTTCTAGCACAGCGTGGCAGGAAACCGGGGTCAAGCCCCGTCTTTGGGCTGGAGTGGGATACGCATTGTTCTGAGAGTGGTTGCGGTCCACCATCGGCTTGCGGAACAAACAGATCCCCAGCCTTTGGCTATCAAAGTGCTCTGTCTAGTGAGAGGGTGAGCCAAGATGCAGACAATTCTCCAGGACCTCCGCTACGCATTGAAACAGTTGTCGAAAAATCCTGGTTTTTCCGTTGTTGTTGTCCTCACCCTCGCATTGAGCATCGGCGCGAACACGGCGATTTTCAGTGTGGTGAATGCGCTGCTCTTGCGGCCGCTGCCTTATCCGGAACCTCAGCGGCTGGGATCCATGATGCAGCGCATCTCCGGACCGTCGAATGATAGCTATCGTGTCAAGATCGATGGGGATACGTGGCGCCAGCTCCGCGACAATGTCCCTGCCGTAACGGCAGCCGTTTCCAGCAAGACCGGTGGTGTCAATCTCGAGGGGGCGGGCAGGACCCAATTTGTTCATGGTCAGCGAGTATCCGCCACCTACTTTGACGTCCTTGGCGTTCACCCCATACGCGGTCGCAGCTTTACCGCCGCAGAAGACACGGCAGGGGGAGCGAGAGCGGTTGTTCTGAGCTACAGCCTGTTTAAAAACACATTCAGTGGCGACGCCAAAATCATCGGCCAGGGAATTCGACTCAAAGGGGTTCCGTACACCGTAATCGGCGTTCTGCCGCCGGGGGTTCAGACTCCATCGCCGGTGGATTTATGGACTTCTCTTCGCCCGGAAACATCCGAGGAGGGCGGAGGAGATAACTTCGAACCAATTGTCCGGCTAAAGACGGGCGCTACCTGGCAACAGGCAAATGCGCAGTTGAGCCAACTACACTCGCTGACCTCTCGTATGATGCAGAAAAAATTTCCCGGCGCGCAAATTGCTTACTATGCAGTCCCGCTACAGCAGAGTCTTGCGGTGGAAACGCGCACGCCTGCGATGATCCTGATGTCGGCGGTAGGTTTCGTGTTGTTGGTCGCTTGCGCAAACCTGGCCGGCCTGGCGCTGGTGCGGGTTGGCCGCAGAGATTCTGAGATTGCGACCCGACTCGCCCTGGGTGCGACAAGATGGGCGATACTCCGTCAATTCTGGATCGAGAGTTTGCTGCTTACGACCGCGGGTGTTCTCGCGGCGCTCCTGGTTGGGGGGCTAACGCTACAGCTTATGAACCGGCGCATTCCTCACGGCTTCCTGCCCGTGGGCGGAGTCTCGCTCGACGCTCGTGTCCTCTTGTTCGCCGCTGCGGCGGGGATCTGCGCCAGCTTATTCTTCGGTCTTCTGCCGGCGCTCAGTGCTCGCCGCATCGATGTGCAGGCTACGTTGGCCAGCGGCGGCAGCCGATCCATCGCCCAGACAGGTGGCACCCGCACGCGGTATGCGCTGATCGTCGGCGAAGTTGCATTGACCGTTGTTCTCCTCACGGTTGCGGGTTTGCTCATAAGAACACTCGTCTACCTCAGAACGCTGCCGCCGGGATTCAATCCGGACAATGTGGTGGTCGCCAAAGCGTCGCTGGACGATGCCCGCTATAACGATCGAGCTGGGTTTCTGAAGCTGCTGGATCAAAGTACAGCGGCCATGCAAAACATTCCGGGCGTGGAGTCTGCTGCTGTAGGGCTCAGCGTTCCCTACGAAACCGCGCTGAACTACTCCGTGATGGTAGCCGATGGCGCGCAAGCCGGTGACGAAGACATGACCAACCTGGTGTATGTGACGCCCGGCTATTTCGCCACATTACAGATACCGCTCCGCGCAGGGCGCCTTCTCGCCGCGAGCGATACATCGGCCAGCCAGTTTGTCGCAGTGGTAAACGCGGCGTTCGCCAGGAAATATCTGGCCCGGGAGAATAGCGTAGGTCGCCACCTGCTGAGCGATGGAAACACCATCGAGATTGTTGGCATCACGGCCAACGTCGTCACCCCGCCTGGGTTTACTGATGGAGGCCCGATCGTCACCGAACCCACCATGTATGTGCCAGCAACGCAAATGCCGACGCAACTGGTCAATCTTGCGCACGTCTGGTTGCAGCCCAACTGGATCGTTCGTACGCGAGCCAAACTTCCAGGCCTGACCCAGCAGATGGAGCAGGCTCTCTCCGGCGTAGATCCTGATCTGCCCATATCCGGCTTCTATGGAATGGACGATGTGCTTGCAGAAGCATTGCTCCTACAGCACGTCGAGGTAGGTCTTCTGGCGACACTTGCCGGTTTGGCACTTCTGCTCTCCTCAGTTGGCATCTATGGACTGGTCTCAAATCTGGTCAATCAACGCACACGCGAACTCGGGATCCGGATGGCCCTTGGCTGCACGGTGCGGGGAGCGATGTTTGCGGTCTCTCGAACGGGCATGGCCGCCACAGGCGCTGGCTTGGCGGTTGGGATGGTTATGTCGCTTGTTGCGGTGAAGGCACTGCGCAGCCAGCTGTTCGGGGTCGCGCTGTATGATCCGCTTACTTTGTGCGCGGTGTGTGCAGTGCTTGCTCTGGTCGCTCTTCTTGCAGCGGTTCTGCCCACCTTCAGAATTGCAAGCATCGATCCCGCGGAAACGCTTCGTGCGCAATGAGCTCGAGCCCATTTGATATGTACTTTTGTGTGACGGAAGGGTGGAACCGCAGGTCCCTCCACTCCGCTACGCTCCGGTCGGGATGACACAGGGGTGCGGCGTTTCCATGCGAAAGCGGATAGTGGCCGAAAGTGCTGCCGGGCCCTGTTTGAGGGAAGGCGCACCGCTCAACTTCTCGGGATGACGATTCAATCGCGACGTCGAAGGGTTAACTTCGTGGCCCGTAGAGAGGTTTTTATGAGCAGCCGCTTCTTGGTTTAAGTCACCACACTCCCCTTTGTCATCCCGACCGGAGCGTACCCGGGTTTCCTACCTCGCGGCCCCATCCGCGGCCACGTATGCGGCTTTCCGTAACGAAAGCCGCATGAACTTTGCCAACGCCAATAGGCTGAACAGGAAATGCGGGGTAGCGTAGTGGAGGGACCTGCGGTTCCACCTTCCTTCATGCTCGGTCTAATATCTGCCTCACTCCGTGCGCAATGCCTGAACCGGATTGATGGAAGAAGCGCGCAGTGCGGGAATTACGCTGGCCACTAACGCGCAGAATCCCAAAGCTGCGATGGAGCCAGCGAGTACCAGCGGATCCCAGCTCTTCACCTGGTAAAGCTGTGCGGCCATCAGGTGTCCGCAGGCAATGGAAATCGGTATGCCAAGGGCGAGACCGATGAGTACTTGGCGAAAGGCCCCGCGCAGCACCAGGCGAACTACATTGCTGCGATCGGCGCCTAGCGCCATGCGTACCCCAATCTCACTCGTGCGCCGTTCGACGGTATATGCAGTCACACCGTATAGACCCACGGCAGCGAGCACCAGCGCCAGAATCCCAAACAGACCGGTCATCTGCGCGACAGCGCGCTGTTGATCAAAATTCGCTTCCACCTGCTGCTGCATGGGCTGCATGCTGATGATGGTCAGATTGGGATCGACTTCGCTGAATGCTTTGCGCACCAACGCTTCAAGCCCATCGACGTTTCCCTTCAACTCCAGCACGGCGCCGGTAATGTAGTGCGAATGGTGGTCCACTAATGCCATCACCGGTTGACTGTAAGTGCCGTGCTGAGCCAGCGGCGCGAACATCATGGGATGCGCCGGACGGCTGGGGCTCATGTATTTGGCGTCGCGCACGATGCCGACGATTTCAAAGGTCTTGCTGTACTCCGGCATGTCCAGGCCGAAATGTTTCCCGATGGCATCCTGTTCCGGGAAGAATTGTTTGGCGAAGGCCTCATTCACTACAGCGACACCGCGCGTGGTGCCGGTGTCTTCTTCGGCGATGCTCCTTCCGCGCAGAATAGGCTGGCCCATAGTTTCAAGATATCCGGGGCTCACGCGATCCCAGGACGCGTTGGATTTGTCATCCAGTTGGGGCACCCCGTGACCTTCGGGAACAATGGCTTCACCCCAATTGTCAATGTAGGGGGTATAGAGTGCCAGCCCGGCACGTTGGACACCGGGAATTTGCGTTAGGCGGGTTTGCAACTCGCGGTAGAGCGCGTCGAGTTGGGGCTCGGTGTAACTGGCCGGCGGTTCGTTCATCACAATGCTGACGCGGCGCTCGGTCTCGAAGCCAAAGCTCTGATGCTCAAGATTGCGCAAGCTTCGGGTCAGCAGACCTGCTCCGGCGAGCAAGACGATAGAGAGCGTGGCTTGTACCACGACCAGGATTTTCTGCGGCAGCGTAGCACTATCGCGAGTGCTGCGATTGGCCCCGCGCAATGCCTCAACCGGGTTGCCGTGTGAGGTGAACCATGCCGGCGCGGTACCAAAGAGCACTCCCGTCAAGAGTGACAAGGCAAAGGAGAATGCCAGCACAGGGAGCGATGGCTTGGCATCGATGGGAACAAATTGCGCACTATGGAAGGCCAGCGCAACCACCACCTTTACCCCGAGGTACGCAATCGCAACTCCGGCTATGCCGCCGAGCACGGAGAGCACGACGCTCTCCGTGAACGATTGCTGAATAAGGCGCTTCCGCGATGCGCCCAAAGCCAGCCTCACCGAGGTTTGCGAACGGCGCGCAGCCCCGCGGGCCAGCAACAGGTTCGCTATATTGGCGCAGGCAATCAGCAGCACCAGGCAGCAGACGGTGAGCAGGATGTGGAGGCTATCGCCATAATCGGCTTTCATCGTCTCTACGCCCGAACCGCCAGGGATTATTTTGATTTGCTGCTTGGGAAGGGACTGCACGATCACGGGCATAAACTCGCCCGGCCATCCGCTGTCATGGACCATCCATTGCCGCAAAATACCGGTAAGCCGCGGTTCAATCCCAGCTGTGGTTGCGCCCGGCTTCAGCCTGCCGATAATCCGCAGCCAGCCGGAGATGGATTGCTTGAGCAGCGAGTTTTGCGCATTCACCAGAGGTTCCTGCTGCAGCGGCAGCCAAAGTTCGGGAGGATCGCTGCGCAGTGTCTCACCGAAGAAGCCGGGCGGTGCGATGCCGGCGATGGTGAAAGGGTGCCCGTTCACAATGAAGGTCGATCCCACCACCGAAGGATCCGAATTGTACTGTTGCTGCCAGGCGCGATAGCTCAGCATTGCTGCCGGCGGGGCGGATGCTTGATCATCGCTGGGCGCGATGGTGCGTCCGGCAAATGCTTGAATACCAAAAGTGCTGAAGTAGTTGCCGCTGACGAATTCGCCGCGTAGCGGTTTGGCGATATTGTCGCGCTCTCCTCGGCGGACGCTGAATGGGACTGCGGCGGCCTGAAACGCGGCCATCTGCTCGAACTCCGGGGCCGCGGTCTTGAGGCGAAGATAGAGCGGATAGGAGTACAAGCCCCACTCATCCTGTGGTCCGCCTTCTACGCAGCAGTCGGTGCCCGCGCCAATGCGGTAGAGGCTCGAGGGATCCACGACCGGCAGCGACTTGAGCATCACAGAATAAATGAGGGAGAAGATGGCAGTGGTTGCGCCGATACCCAGGGCCAGCGTAAGCATGGCTGTCAGGGTGAAAACCGGTGACAGGCGCATCTGCCGAAATGCGTATGAGATATCTTGCCGCAGGGTCTGCATATTCGCTCATTACGAGCATTTAAGCGGCCAGGTTCCCCAGATGGCTAAATCCTTTGCAAATGGCGAAGAAGGATGGAATGGCGAAACGGCGAGTGTCCGGTAGCGGACAGCCCAACACACAACTGGACAGTCCATGCCAGGCAAGCAATCCTCAGGGGGCTGAGAGGCTGCTTGAGAACAAGCAGGGCTATCTCGCCGAATTGGTAAAGAACCCCAGGACCGTGTCCTGGGATAACCTAGACCGCGAGCAAATGCCGACAGGCGACCCACACCTAACTCGATTCTCTTCGAAACTAACCCGGTTTCACTACATCAATGGATTACTTGCACGCCAAGCCAGGTTTATCCGCTAATTTGGACAGCCCTGACTCTCGGCCGTCCCTGCGGACTGAGCTCAAGACCGACAGGTTCTCACGCAGCCTCGAGAGGGCATCCTGAATCGTTTATGACACGACTAAGCAGCTTGCGGAAAAACTTTGGCTCTTGAAGGGTACGAGCTTCAGCTCGTACGTAAGTGATTAAGAACAGGACCGGCTTTAGCCGCTGAGGGATGATTTCTTCGAGGTTCAACGACTTTTTCCGCAACCGCTAAAGTCGTGTCCTGAAACAAAACGTGTTCTCAACAGGGCCCCTACATGTTGCGGCAAAATTCTGCACCAGGCAGGAAAGGAATACCTCAGGGCTAACGATGGCGGCCTTTGCTGGCCAACTCGAAAATAATGTTTCTAACCCCTGATCGAAACTCACTCAAATCGCATCTATTTCTGTAGCAATCCTAAAAATTAGTTGTGTAGTCCCTAAAGTACGTGCCTGTGTAGCCTCGACGGTCGCACCTCGATAGATCGTGCCCCCGCGGCACATCCATTGATTGACGATCGTTATGCAACGAAGATGTGTAAATGGAAACAACCGGCAAATACCGCTCTCCTAAATAGCTTATGGGGGCGGGAAAAATAAAATTTGAGCATCTTGGGAAAACAAAGGACTTAGCCGCCACCTCGGGAACCAAAGACGGGAACATCGCATTCCTGAAACTAAACCGCAACCCAAGCCCGCCGTCCCTGGCATGCCCTGACGTATCGATTTTTCTCAACTCAACCCTTCCGGCTGGTTTCGTCTCGCCGGTGGCCGGCCCTCGGCAAGACCACTCTGTGCCCGCCTTCGCCGTCTGGTCGGGAGGACGAAAGGGCGCCGGGCATTGTTGACTATCTACAATCACTAGTGTAGATAGTCACAGTATGGGCAAACCGAGCGATCTGGTGCAGGGCACTCTTGACCTACTCATCCTGAAAACGATCTCACTAGAGCCGCATCACGGCTGGGCTATCGCAAAGCGCATTCAGCAGATCTCGAACGAGGTCTTGCAAGTGCAGCAGGGCTCGCTTTATCCCGCGCTCCACCGGCTGGAGCAGCAAGGTTGGATACGCGCCAAGTGGGCGGAAAGCGACAGCGGCCGGCAAGCCAAGTTCTACTCGCTTACTGCCGCAGGACGGGCACAGCTGGAAAAAGAAAAGGAGAGCTGGAGCCGGCTCTCGAACGCTATCAACCTGGTGGTTGAGGGCGCATAACCCATTACCCAGAGGAGGCGCCAATGCGCTGGTTCGATCGATTCCGCATGGCCGTGTTGACGCTGTTCCGCCGTCAGAGCGAAACAGTGCGACTGAGTGACGAACTGCAGTTTCATCTTGATCAGCAGGTCAAGGAAAACATCGCGCGCGGGCTAACCCCGGAGGAGGCGCGGTACGCAGCTCTGCGCACCTTCGGCAATCCAACGCAACTTCGCGATGAAGCGCGGTCCAGTTGGAGCTGGAACTGGCTGGAAAAATTTCTTCGCGACTTGCGCTATGGTGTACGCACCCTCACGCGCTCACCGGGTTTTAGCCTGACTGCGATTCTTGTCATGGCCCTTGGCATCGGGGCTACCACTTCTCTATTTACCATCGTGCGTTCGGTGCTGCTCAAGCCGCTGCCTTTCCGAGACCCGGACAACCTGGTCATGGTCTACGAGCACTTTCGCGACGACAACGGTGGAAGCGGATTCAACGTTGTCTCGCCTGGTGATTTCAACGATTGGCGTCAGCGAACACACGGCTTCGCGGATATGGCTGCCTGGCACACGACCGATTTCGATCTCACGGGTGAACATGCGGAGCTGCCTGAGGTTGTGCAAGGTGGGGCAGGCTCGTGGAACCTGTTCTCCGTCCTAGGCACACCGCCGGCGATCGGCCGCGCCTTCAGGCCGGAGGAAGATCAAGTGGGAGGCAACCATGTAGTTATGCTTACGTGGAGCTTTTTCCAAAGGCGGTTCGCAGGAGATGCCGCGATCATCGGCAAGCAAATAAGGCTGAATAGCGCGCCCTACGAGGTGATCGGAGTGCTACCTAGCTGGTTCACCTATCCTGAGGCCAGAGTGCAGGTGTGGGTGCCTTATGCTTCGACATTTAAGCCGGAGCAGTATGTCCGGCATGATATGCACCAGAGCCATGTGGTCGCTCGGCTCCGGCCCGGGATAAGCGCGACGTCTGCTGTGAACGAAGTAAGCGCGCTGCAGTATCAGAATCATCTTGCAAATTTATCAGCGCCCGTTGCCGAAGATGCCCGCCTGCGCCCGATCCTCGATGATGTGACCCAGGACGTGAAGACCCCACTCGTGGTCTTGATGTGTGCCGTGGGATGCATGCTGCTGATCGCCTGCCTGAATGTTTCCAACCTGCTGGTGGCGCGCAGCGCGAGCCGGCGGAAAGAACTTGCCGTGCGCGGAGCCTTAGGAGGCAGCCGGCTTATGCTCATCGGAGAACAGATGGCCGAGAGCCTGCTTATCTGCGCGGCCGGTGGAGCGCTCGGCGTTCTGCTTTCTTTCCTGTCCACTCGCTGGCTTGCGGACCACTGGAACGATCTGCCGCGTGCCGAGGCCATTCACCTGGATGGAACTGTGCTGGCGTTTGCGCTCGGCCTGGTGTTTCTTACGGCTTTGATGGCGGGGCTGCTTCCGGCGATCTCCTCCACCGGAGCAGGCATCTTTGCCGGGCTGCAGGAATCATCCCGCTCGATCGGTGGCAGCTTGTCCCGCGCTATGCTGCGCAAAACCCTGCTTACCGTGGAGATCGCGCTCACTGTCATCCTGCTGGTCTCTGCCGGCTTGCTGTTCAAGAGTTTTCTGCACCTGCGCACCGCCAATTTAGGTTGCGCCACCGATCACGTACTCACCATGAGCTATGCCTTACCCCAGAAACAGTATGACACCCCTGAAAAGATACTAGCCTTTCATCAGTCTCTGTTGGAACGCGTGCGGCGTCTGCCCGGAGTCACCGCGGCGGGCCTTGTTTCCACGGCGCCCGGTGCAGGCTACGGCGGCGACTTCGTATTTACCCTCCCAGAGCACCCTTCGAGCAGCTTTCAACTCCAGGACGACGCGATCAACCGCACCGCCGATCCTGGCTATTTCGCTGCGATGCAGATACCGCTGATCGCCGGCCGCTTCTTCACCGACCAGGACCGCCTGGATCGGGACGGCTACATGATTATCAACAAGAAATTCGCGGATCAGTTTTTTGCTCATGACAATCCAATTGGCAGGCATGTCACCGTCGGGTTCCTGAACAGAACGTATGAGATCGTGGGCGTTGTGGGCAACACTGTCTTTGACGTTGCTCAACCTATCAAGGCCATGATGTATTTCCCGATCTTTTCCGGCGCTCCGAATATGGCGGGCTTTGCGACGATCGTAGCGCGCGGCGCTGGAGACCCGCTTTCCCTATCGATTCCCATTCAAAAGCAGTTAGCAGCGCTTGACCCCGCGCTGCCCGTCTCCGACATCTTGACCATGCAGCAGATTCTGGGCAAGTCCACGGCTACCCAGAGCTTTAGCGCTACGCTGGTGTTGGCCTTTGCCACCCTCTCTTTATTGCTCGCGGCGATCGGCCTGTATGGTGTGCTGTCATACCTGGTCGCCCAGCGAAACACGGAGATCGGCATCCGCATGGCACTGGGCGCGCAACGATCCGAAGTGCTGCGCCTGGTGTTGTTCGACGGCCTGCGTCCGGTGTTGATTGGCTTGGTGATTGGTCTGGCGGGTGGCTCAACAGCTGCTTCGTTTATTCGCTCCATCCTGTACGGTACCAGCCCACTTGATCCGGTTGTACTTATCACGATGGTGGGTGGGCTTTTGGTCACAGCGCTAGTTGCTTGTGCACTGCCGGCCATCCGCGCATCGAAGATCGAGCCCATGCAAGCGCTGCGGACGGAGTAAGCACGCGAGGAAAAGTCCCCGCCTAGAGAGAGGCCACCGATGTTGACGGCCAAGTGCATCGGTTGGATCGAGGATCAGAAGGAACGCGGCAGTGGTATCCCACATCTCGCGAAGAACGAGCGAGATGCGGGGCACCCATCGGTTGCGAGTGGGTCAGGGTGTGAGCTTACTGCTTTTTAGGCGGCTCGACTGCGCCGGGATACAGATCTTTCAGCGGCTTACTCTCTTTATCAGCCGGTTCTGGATGCGGCAGCGGCTTACGAGGCAGCATTTGATCGCGCATGGCTGCGTTGTAAAGGAATATCGCCTCAACCACCGCGGCCTGCTTCAGATCCGTCGGTGATAGCCGCTCGTAGACATCCTGGTTGCTATGTAAGCTGCGAGTCTCGTAATCACGCGGGTCCTGGATGAATTGAAATCCCGGTATGCCGACTTGGTCGAAAGACTCGTGATCCGTGGAGCCGCTTTTTCGCATGCTGACCGTCGTGACACCCAGGTCTTTCAGCGGTTCAATCCATTGCTGGAAGATGGGAACAATCGCAGCATTGTTCTCGGCGTAGATGCCGAGCAGCTTGCCTCCGCCATTGTCGAGATTGAAGTAGCCGGAGATGAGCGCGTGCTCAGGCTTGACGGTCAACGGCCCAACCTGCTCCCGGATGAACTCAGGGACGGCGAGTTCCTCGGGCTTCGTAGACAGCCCCATAGTGGCAAAATGCTGATGTACATAGCCCAGGGAGCCGAATTCAGCCTGCTCTTCGCCGGACCACAATGCGATGCGGATGGTTCGGCGGGGCTGTACATGCAGCGCGTTGAGGATGCGCATGGCTTCCATGGCGATGATTGCGCCTGCGCCATCGTCGGTAGCCCCAGTGCCGGCAATCCAGCTGTCCAGATGCCCTCCCACCATGACCACCTGGTCTTTCAATTTAGAATCAGTGCCGGGGATCTCCGCAACAGTGTTGTAGCCCTGTTCGTGGTCACCCGTGAATTCGGTGTTGATCGCAACAGAGACAGTGACCGGCACGTTATGTTCCAGTAGGCGTCCGATACGGCCGAAGTTTTCGCTTGCGACCACAGCAGCGGGAATAGGCTGCTTATGATCAGGCCGGAAAACGTATTCGCCCATCTGCTCCCCGTTATCGTCGCGAACAGTGCCACCGTCGCCGCCCCATCCGTGGACCAGAAGCGCGGAGGCATGCTCGTCGGCGAAGAATCTGGCAACACGCTCCTTGAAGTTGACCTTCTTGAAGGCGTCTTCCCAAAATTTAGGTCCGTCGGAAGAGACGTGCTGTTCCTCCATATCGCCGTTCAGAGGATATTGGTAAATCTGCGTCAGCTTCTTCTCGTCATAGTGCTGCAGCAGGGGTTCGGGATCCGGATTGATCTTGGGCGCGTCTCCGTAGAGGATGATCTTGCCCGCAAGTTTGCCCTTCCAGGCGTCGAAGTCTTTCTCTTCCTTCAGCGTGGGCACGGCGATGACCTGCGCGGTTACGGATCCGTTGGTAGCAGGAGACCATGGCGTGGCCTGGGCGATAAAGACAGCTGTATCAGGCGTGACCATATCGACCGAGGTGCTGATCTGGCGCCAGCCCATGCCGAAGTCCCCCCAACTTTCCAGGTGCGCGTTGGAGCATCCCATGGCAGTGAGCTGGTCGCGCGTCCACGCATTTGCTTTGGCCAAGTTGGGTGAGCCGGTAAGCCGCGGGCCAATATCGTCGAATAACGCGCTGGCATATTCCATTACCCGGGAGTGGGTGAGACCCTCTTCACGGATGCGCGCATACATGCCAAGGTCGAGAGCTTCGGTATTCGGCTGAGGCTCAGGGCGGCTGTAATCGTAACCGCCGGCTTCTGCTGGTTTGCTAGATTTTGGGGCGTTTGCCCCCATGGTTGGTAATGAAGCAACGCTTAACAACATTGCCGCCGTGATGGCGGCCCATCGATCGATCATTCAGGGTCCCTTTGATCAGGAGATGCTTGTAGCCAAACATCCAATTGTAATAGTCACCGCGTGGTGTTGGCCTCACTCGCAACGCAGTGCTGTCATAGGATCGACCGAGGATGCTCTCCAGGACGGGACGACACAGGCCACTGCGGCCGCGGCAAGCAGCACAACGGAGGCGCCGAGAATCACCAACGGATCATGGCCGGCGCTATTCTCCACCCAGCGGGAGATCAGCCGGCTCAATCCCAGGCTGAGCGCAAGTCCTGCCAGCAATCCTGATCCGACGCTCACGCCGGCCGAGGACAGCACGTTCCATAACACATCTTTCTTTTGCGCTCCCAGGGCCATGCGGATGCCGAATTCGTTTGTCCTCTGAACGACCGAGTAGGAGACCACACTGTAAAGGCCGACAGCCGCCAACACCAGGGCCAGCGCGGCGAACGCTCCAAATAGAATCGAAATCAGCCTTCCCCGGGCCCATTCGGGCTCACGCCTGATCCACATCTCCAGATCGTCCACCTGGCCAAATACCTGCTGATCGGCGTCGACAGAAACGATCTGCCGGCGAACGCTGTGCAGCATGGACAAAGGATCGACGCGGCTCTCGACGAGGAATTGGGTATGCATCCACATGTAAAGCGAATAGGGCAGAAAGATCGCCGGCTTCACCGGCTTGTTAAGGCCATCATTCAGCGAGTCGGCGACCACTCCGATCACTTGGAGTGGTCCATCGCTTCCTGGCGCGGCCATGGTATAGGGTGGTTCATCTTTAAGGGTGGGAATTTTTAGCGAACGTCCTAAAATATCGCCGTTCGCATAGAAGCGTCTTACAAACGTCTCGTTCACCAGCACCATGGGCGCACTGTGCGCAACTTCGGTTTGATCCCAAGCCCGGCCACGTAAGAGCGGCATGTGCAAGGTGGTGAAGTAGCCGGGATTCACAAACTCGAGTCTTGCTTTTTGTTCTTCTCCGGAGGGCTTGCCCGGTAGCTCAAATGGCTGCTCCCAGCCGCTATTGGGAGGGGTAGCGTTGGTCGAAATCCCGGTGGAGGTGACGTCGGGCAACGCGGCTATTTTTTCCCGAAGCTGCTCATAGTAGTTCACGCGCTCCGGCACGCTCTTATAAGTGTTGTCATGGATCGGGATGCCAACCGACATAACGTGGTGCGGGTCGTAACCGAGTGGAACCCGCATCAGGCGCACAAAGCCCTGGATGGCCGCGCCGGCGGCGGTCATGAGCAGCAGCGTGAGAGCAATCTGTCCGGCAATCAAAGCATTGTGGAAGCGCTTCCCCCGGACCGTTCCGACGACTTTGCGGGTGCTTGCCTGGATTGTCTGGCTGATCTCCGGCCGGGCAAGCTGCAATGCCGGGAACAGGCCAAAAAATACTCCAGTGAGCACAGCAAGGCCGACGCTGAATAGCAGAACCGGCACGTTGACACGGAAATCAGCCTCGTGGGGAAACGAGTATTCCGGCAAACGAGCCACGATCAGCCCCACGCTTTGGTAGGCCAAGAACACACCTAACCCGGCTCCGGCGACGGCCAGAAGCAGCGATTCGGTCAAAAGCTGGCGGACGATGCGGAATCCGCTCGCTCCCACTGCGGACCGGACCCCGAACTCATGCTCCCGCGCGGTGCCGCGGGCCAGAAGCAAAATGGAAACATTGCCGCATCCGATAGCAAGCAGCAGGCCCACAGCTCCGAACAGCAGGGCCAGCGTTCCGCCTAATTCGTGCATGTAGTAGTAGCTGAGGCTTCGCACTTCGAGTTTGTATTGCTTTGGAAGATGATTTGGGGTCTGTTTGGCGAACTGTTGAAAGAGCGGCTCTAATTCGGCTGCGGCGGCTGCGCGCGTGACGCCTGGTTTGAGCTTAATAAACGTGCCATAAGTGATCGTCTGCGAAGTAGACGGGTTGAGCGGGAGATACGCATCGCCGTCCAGCCAGGTAAAGCGCCGCGGCAGCACACCCAGGATGGTGTAGGTCTTATGAACCATCTGAATGGGCTTACCAACGACCGATGAGTCGCCATTGAAGTGGCGCTGCCAGAACTTGTGGCTCAAGACAACCACTTGCTGCGGCTCCTGCCCTTCCGGAGCATCCGAGGGGACAAAATTACGGCCCAACATGGCCGGCAAGCCGAGGAACTGGAAAGCGCTGCCGGACAGATAAACTCCTCGCACATCTTCCGGAACATCGCCTCCGGTGACGGTCAAGTTCCATTGGTTTATGGCCATCACATCTTCCAGGGAGCGCGCTTGTCGCAACTGTCGTATCTGGGGACCTGTAAGGCCGTTCCAGTTATCTTCACCAGCTTTGTCCAGGAGAGCGACGCTGCAAATCCGGTCGGCCCCGACATATGGCCAGGGGTTCATCAGGACGGCGTAGACAATGCTGAAGACGGAAACGGTCGCGCCGATTCCGAGCGCCAGCGACAGAATTGCGGTCAGCACAAAGCCAGGATGATTGCCGAACTGGCGGAATGCGTAGCGAAGATCCTGCAGGAAAGTGTGCATCGGCCCTCCCAAGGGCGATCGAGCCCGGGTATTGATAAGCAACTATCCAGCCATTCCTTTAAAAGGCCAGAACAACTCCAGCAATGAACTGTACAGGGTTCAGCCTATAGGTACGCAATGGATGGGAAAGTGTTCCACCCATGTGAGCTGCGGGTATGTTCTTTGTTTTTCTCGGGCGGTCTTGGCAGACGGGGAGTGGCACATGGAGAGCCATTATCCCACTCAAGCCAAAGGACGGCTTGACCCCGATTCTTGCCACACTGTGCTAGAGAGGCCGCGTGTGCGCCTTTCTTTAAGGAAAGGCGCATGGAGTGTATCAACGCCGCAACCCCTCCGCAGGAAATCGAGGCAAATGGGGCACCCGGTTTTCGTTGCCGGTGTGGCAAAAGCTTTGGTGGATCTCGCCGGTCTTTTTCAGCCCACGCACGCCATCCCCATCGACTTCAAGATGGCATACTGTCCGAAAGTGGACATCTAAGGACAAAATTGAACAAATCAGCAACCGCTTGCGTAGGTATGCATGTGGCAAAGACCAACAAACCCAATGAAAGCATCGCTGATGGATTTGGTCACCAGCATGCATCAGCAACCAGCATGGATATCTCGCGCCCAGACCTGAAAGTCAAGAAGCGTCGGCGGCAGGTCGTTACGATCGCAATTGGCGTGGTCGTTCTGGCCGCCGTTACATTTCTCGTGATGCGGCTCAAGCCAGCCGCCCCCAATGTCGACCGTTCGGCGGTGTGGACCGATACGGTCAAGCGCGGACCTTTGGTTGTCCAGGTGCGCGGGCTGGGGACCCTGGTGCCTCGCGAAGATGCGATCCGCCAGATCCCGGCGCAGACCGAGGCAACGGTGGTGCGCATCCTCACCCTCCCTGGTTCAATCGTCAAGCCTGACACCATCCTGGTGGAGTTGAACGACCCGACGCTGAGCCAGGAGGCCATCGACGCCGAGCTTTCGCTCAAAGAAGCGCGTGCGGATCTCAGCAACGTACAGGTAAAAGTGCAGAGCGACCTGATGGCGCAAAAGTCTGCCGCGGCAACGGTAAGCGCCGACTATAACCAAGCGCAGCGACAGGCACAGATCGACAAGACGCTGTATAGCCTTGGCGTGATTTCCGGTCTTGCGTACAGCGGATCTCAAGGGACGGCAGATCAATTGAGCACGCGTAACAAGCTTCAGGAGCAGACCGTCCAGATCAACGAAAAGGCCATCGAATCACAGCTCGCCGTGCAGCAGGCCAAGGTGGCGCAGGCGCAGGCCATTTATGACCTGAAGGAGCAACAGCTGAATGCGCTGAAGGTGCGGGCAGGTATTTCCGGAGTGCTGACCGATCTCCCACTCGCCGTGGGCCAGCACGTAACCATTGGAACGATGTTGGCGCAGGTGGTGCAGCCAAATCAGTTGAAAGCACAGTTGAAGATTGCCGAGACGCAGGCGCGCGGCATTCTCATCGGCCAACCAGCTTCCATCGATACGCATAACGGCTTGGCCGACGGGAAAGTGTCGAGAATTGATCCTGCGGTGCAGAACGGAACCGTCACCGTAGACGTGGAGCTGGTCGGCGCTCTGCCCAACGGAGCACGCGACCAATTGAGTGTGGACGGCGTGATCGATCTGGAAAGATTGAATGATGTCCTCTATGTGGGCCGGCCCGCTTTTGGCGGCGAGAACAGCACCATCAGCCTCTTCAAGTTGGATGCGGAAGGCAAGGGAGCGGTCCGCGTTCCGGTCAAAGTCGGCCACGCCTCGGTGAACGCCATCCAGGTGGTGGAAGGCCTGCACCAAGGGGATACGGTTATTTTGAGCGACATGTCGCGATGGGATACGACGGATCGAATTCGTCTGGACTAAAAGGGCCAATACAAAAAAGGAACAACAGGAGCGAAAGCATGCAGCCACTGATACAGATTGAAGCGATGACCAAGGTTTTCTACACCGAGGAAATCGAGACACACGCCCTTGCCGGTGTGCACCTCTCCATTGACCGGGGGGAATATGTGGCCATGTCTGGCCCCTCCGGTTGCGGAAAATCGACGTTGCTGTCGATTATCGGGCTGCTGGATACACCGACAGCGGGCAAGTATGAGCTGAACGGGCGTCCGGTAGAGAATTTGAAATTTGCCGAGCGGTCGCGCATCCGCAACCAGGAGATCGGTTTCATCTTTCAGAGCTTTAACCTGATTGGTGATCTGACCGTTGCTGAGAACGTGGAGCTGCCGCTGACCTATCGCTCAGGGATGGCGTCGAGCGACCGCAAGCAGCGGGTGCAGGAATCTCTCGAGCGCGTGGGCATGGCCCACCGCATGCGTCACTATCCCTCGCAGCTTTCGGGCGGCCAACAGCAACGTGTGGCTGTTGCGCGGGCACTAGCCGGCTCACCCTCTATCTTGCTGGCCGATGAGCCCACCGGAAACCTGGACTCGAAGAACGGTGAAGCAGTAATGGAATTGCTTAAGAACCTTCATCGCGAAGGAGCGACGATCTGCATGGTGACGCACGACCCGCGTTTTGCGCGCCATGCTGACCGCAATATCCACCTCTTTGACGGAAAGATTGTCGCCGAAGGTGAGTTTGCCGATCACGCTCTGGAAATGCAATAACCGCGGTCTCATGACCGCGGGTCAATAAAAATACATGGATTGAAGCACGACGATTCGTCCCCGACGGGGCGGACGGTGAGGACTGCTCTATGATCTCGCTCGAAAATATCGAAAGAAGCTACAAAACTGGCGCTGGCCAGACCTGGGTACTCAGGCGCATCAACCTGAAGATCGAGGCGGGCGAGTTTATCACCATCATGGGACCTTCTGGAGCGGGGAAGTCGTCCCTGTTGAATGTTCTGGCGCTGCTCGACGACCAATGGTTAGGGTCTTATTGGTTCAATGACGAAGCAGTGCACCTGATGAACCGCAAGCAGCGGGCTGACCTGGCGCGGCGGAACGTCGGGATGGTTTTTCAAAGCTACCACCTGCTCGACGACCTCAACGTGGCAGAGAATATCGACCTGCCCCTCTCCTACAAGAACATCTCCAAGGGGGAACGCCAGGCACTGGTCGCGGACACTCTGGATCGCTTCAGTATTGTGGGCAAAAAGGATCTTTTTCCCAACCAGCTATCCGGCGGCCAGCAACAGTTGGTCGGCATCGCCCGCGCCGTGATTCATCGCCCGGCACTGCTACTTGCCGATGAACCCACGGGAAATCTTCACTCCTCACAGGCGAAGGAGATCATGGAACTCTTCCAGCAGCTGAATCGGGAAGGGACGACCATTGTGCAGGTGACGCACTCGGAGGTAAATGCCAGTTACGGAAGTCGTGTGCTCGAGGTTAGGGATGGATGGATGGTGAGTGACACGGCCAACCCCGGTTTGAACCAGGCTTCCGAGGTGAAGGCATGAAGGGTCTCTCCTGCGCGGGTAGCATGGTGCAGAAAACGTTGTCTGTGTTGTGTGCGACGGGCCTTCTGGTTTCGACTTCCTTTGCGCAAGCGATCCCCGCAAACAGCCCTGCCTTCCGCGCCCGCCGGTCCGCAACAAGCTCCGCCCCAGACCATCGCACAGCAGGCGCAAGCGGCGGCCCAGCCGGCGCCGATTACCTACCAGGGACCTTTCCACATTGAAATGCCGCATTCACACAATCCCTTGGCACCGTATAGGCCCAGCACTGTGCCGGAACTCAACCTGCAAAACTCGCAGCGCCTCTTCGACCTCATCCGCGACGGCAAGCTCCAGATCTCCCTGCGGGATGCAATCGCATTGGCGCTCGAAAATAATCTCACGCTCGCCTCCTTCCGCTACAACTTCCCCATCGCGCAAGCCGATCTTCAGCGCACCAAGGCGGGAGGCAACGCCAACGGCGTCAACAACGCCGTCGTCTCGACCACGTCGAGCGGCTTTGGCGTCCTCGGGGGCGGTGGTGGCTCCGCATCCTCGAATGCGACCGCAGGCAACGGCGGCCTCGTCACCTCGACGCTCGGCGCCGGCGCGGCCGTTCCCTCGTTCGACCCCCTCCTCAGCTTCAGCGGCTATGTGCAACACACCGTCACCCCGGAGACGAACCTTTCCCAGGTCGGCGTCGAACTCTATAAGGTAAACAACATCGAGGTCCAATCGCAGTACCAACAGTACTTTCCGCTCGGCACCTACCTGCAGGTCAACTACACCGGCTTCCGCGCCGCCAACAACAGCCCTTATTTCGCAGTCAATCCCGAACTGAATTCCAATTTCACGCTCTACCTTCAACAGCCGCTTCTGTACGGATTCGGCCTTGCCAGCAACGAGCGCTTCATCCACATCGCCAAAAGAAACCTGCAGACCACCGATCTCGCCTTTCAGCAGCAGGTCATCGCCACCGTCACCGACATTGAAAACCTCTATTGGGATCTGGTCAACGCTTATCAGGACGTGCAGGTGAAGACCCGGTCATTGGAATACGCCAATCAGACCCTGACCGACGACCAGAAACAGTTGGAGCTGCAGAATATTCCTGCGATGCAGGTCATGAAGGACCAGTCTGCGGTTGCCACCAGCGAGGGTGACCTTACCATCGCCAAGGCCACGCTGAGGCACAACGAGCTGCTCATTAAGGACGATCTCACCCGAACCGACGACCCGTCCATCGACGAAATCCCCGTCATCCCGCTCGACCTCCAGGGCGGTCCCGATCCCAACGAATCGAAATCCATCACCCAGCTGATCGACGAGGCCATGAAGAACCGGCCTGAAGTCGCGATTTTCCGTAATGCGGCGGAGGTCCAGCGCCAGAGCCTCAAGGACATCAACAGCGAGCTGCTGCCTGTACTTAATTTGTACGGCTACTACGGAGGCACGGGCGCCGCCGGCCCCAAGAACCCGAATTGCAGTCTCGGCGCGGAGCAATGCGCCACCAGCCTGCCCACCGACTTCGCCAGCATGTTCGTGAACACCTTCAACTACTCGGCGCCCCAGTACGAGGTTGGCGTCAATCTCGCCATCAACCTCCGCAACCGTATAGTCAAAGCCGACCAGTTCCGCGCCGTGCTCGCGTACCGCCAGAGCCAGATTGCCCAAGAGCAGCAGCAGAAGAGCCTTCGCTTCGACATCCGCGACTCACAGTTCGCTCTCGTGCAGGCGCAAGCCCGCGTGGCGGCCGCGCAAAAAGCACGCGATCTCGCGCAGAACACCTTTGATATCGCCAAGAAGGAGCAAGACATAGGAGCGATGTCCAGGTATGACACCCTGGTCAGAAGAAGGCCTCGCTGTCGCGGAATCCGCGTTTTTTACCGCGCAGACTGCCTATGAAAAGGCCAAGGCGGACATTGACCGCGCTACTGGGACGACGTTGGACCGCACGGGCGTCTCGATAGACGACGCAAAAAATGGCGTCGTCACCCACTTGCCGCAGAACGTAGACGCCGTGCCGGCTAAACCATAGCTGGACCGTCTAACTGGACTGCGGCCCCCACTATACTTAACGTACCGTTTGAGGCAATGATGGCAACCTTCCCGCAAACCGCGAAAGAGACCCCGGGAACCCGTACGCAGGCGGAGGCGCCCAGAATACTCGCCGCCGATGATCAGCCCCATATTCTGGATGCCATCGAGTTATTGCTGCAGCCGGAAGGCTACCGGGTCGAGCGAGCGCAATCGCCGCGCGAGGTACGGGACCGGGTTGCCAGCGAAACCTACGATGCGCTGCTGATCGACCTCAATTACACCCGCGACACCACTTCCGGCGCGGAGGGTCTGGAGCTGCTTGCCCAGCTCAGTGCTCATGACAGCCGTCTGCGCATCATCGTCATGACGGCGTGGGCCAATGTCGATCTCGCGGTCGAGTCCATGCGCCGCGGCGCCTGTGACTTTATCCAGAAGCCCTGGGAAAATGCGCGGCTGATTTCCATTCTGCGAACCCAGATCGAACTTCGCCGGGCGGTGCGGCAGGCGGAAATTCTGGAAGCGGAAAACCGCCTGCTGCGCGCCGAAGGACGTCCTGAATTGATCGCCAAGGCGGCTTCGATGCAGCCCGTGCTGGAGCTGTTGGCGCGCATCGGACCGTCGGATGCCAACGTGCTGATTACCGGCGAGCATGGCACGGGCAAAGAAGTCGTAGCCCAGACGCTGCATGCGCTCTCCTCGCGCGCGGCTCGTTCGCTGGTCGCCGTGAACACCGGCGCGCTGGCTGAGGGAACCTTTGAGAGCGAGCTCTTCGGCCACGTCAAAGGAGCGTTTACCGACGCGCGCACGGACCGCATCGGGCGCTTCGAGCTGGCCGATCGGGGTACCCTCTTCCTGGATGAAATCGCCAATGTGCCGCTGCGCCAGCAGGCTAAACTGCTGCGCGTACTCGAGACGGGCGATCTGGAACGGGTCGGCTCTTCGCAAACCAAGCGAGTGAATGTGCGTCTGCTTTCGGCCACCAATGCCGACCTGCATGAGGAGTGCGCCCAGGGACGCTTTCGCGAAGATCTGCTCTTCCGCCTCAACACGGTGGAGATTCATCTTCCCCCGCTGCGCGATCGCCGCGAAGATATTCCCCTGCTCGCCGGGCACTTCCTCGCCCGCTACACTTCCCGCTATCGCAAGGCTGCGACCGGCTTCGAGCCCAGCGCCCTGGAGGCCATGTTCCAGCACAGCTGGCCGGGCAACGTAAGGGAACTCGACCACGCCATCGAGCGTGCTGTTCTCATGGCTCGCGGTCCGCGCATTCAAACCGCCGACCTGGGCTTGAGCCAGGTTCGCTCCTCCGGCCAGAGCCTCGATGAACTCAGCCTCGAAGCGGTGGAAAGCATTCTCATCCGCAAGGCTCTGGCTCGTGCGGGCGGCAACGTCAGCCATGCGGCGGAGGCCCTGGGATTAAGCCGTGGAGCGCTCTATCGCCGGATGGAGAAGTATGGAATCTGATCCCACTCCCGGCAACGGAAGTGATTCAGCTTCACGCGCGCATCTACGCTCCGCAAAACACCGTGACCACATCGGCCCATTCGAGCGCCGTATCCGCTTCCTCTGTCTGTTCGTTGCGCGCTCCCGCATTTGTGCTCGCCGCGATCCTGCTGTGGCAGGCGAAAATTTTCACCAGGCGTGGTCTGGACTCTTCTTGGTGGGGTCGCTTTTCTTTCTCTGATTGCGGGCGGCCATGCTCATGGAGCAGATCATCCGCCCGCTGCAGACCCTGGCCAACGTTGTCTCTGCGCTGCGCGAGTCCGATTACTCCTTTCGCGCGCGTGGTGCGCGGCAGCTCGATGCGCTGGGGGAGCTGGCGCTCGAGATCAACGAATTTGCTGACCTGCTGCAGAGCCAGCGTCTCGGTGAGCTGGAGGCCACGGCCTTATTGCGCTGTGTCATTTCTTCCATGGACGCGCCGGTCCTCGCCTTTGATCCCGCCCATCGCCTCCGGCTTATCAATCCTGCCGCCGAGCGCATCTTCCATCTCATCGCGGAGCGGGACTTGGGAAGCGAGCGCTCGATGATTTGCAACTTGCTGACGTGCTGGATCAGCCCGATCGGGGAATCATGGTTCTTGGCGGCAAGGGCAATCCCGTGCATTGGATGGTGAGGAGATCCAGTTTCCGCCAGCGCGGCATCCCGCATACGCTCCTGGTGCTCTCCGACGTGAGTATTGCCCTGCGCGAGCAGGAGCGCGATGCTTTCCAGCGCCTGATCCGGGTGATCGGGCACGAAATCAACAATTCGCTGACGCCCATCAAATCCATTGCCGGCAGCCTTCGTTCCTGGATCCATATCAATCCGCTGAAGCGGAAGACACGGATACGCCCGGGACAGATCATGACGTATTCAGCCTGGACCGTGGTCTCAAAATTATTGAGAATCGCGCCGAGTCGCTCAATCGATTCATCCAGGCATATCGGCAGCTGGCCCAGCTGCCGCCGCCCGCATTGCAGCCGGTTTCATTGCATTCGTTGATGGAGCGTGCCGTCGCGCTCGAAACCAGGGTGGCTGTCCAGCTCAAGCCGGGACCCGATATCGTGCTGCAGATCGATCCCGACCAGATCGAACAGCTGGTCATCAATCTGCTGCGCAATGCAGCCGAAGCGGCGTTGGCGCGCTTTCCCGAGGCGCCCTCGAACGGCCATATCGCGACGGATGTTCCTGAAGTGTCGATCACCTGGAGAGCCATTCCTCAGGCGGTCGTCATTCTGATCCAGGACAACGGGGTCGGCCTCAGCAATCCGTCGAACCTCTTCGTGCCCTTCTACACCACCAAGCCGGGAGGAAGCGGTATCGGTCTAGCCCTGGCGCGGCAGATATGCGAGGCCCACGGCGGCGTTCTTCAAGTCGCCAATCGCCTGGATGGGCCCGGTTGCGGAGCGGAGATCCGCCTGCCGCTGACCGCATCGCAGGCCTTCCTTCCACCCGGACAGGAAGGCAAACCGGCGGAGA
>CAVZJL010000052.1:0-28646 GCA_963775365.1 uncultured Acidobacteriaceae bacterium
ACCCGCCCCGGCGACGCAATCGTCTTCTTCAGCGACGGAATCGTGGATGCGGTGAATGAGCAGGAAGAGATGTTCGGCACGGAGCGGTTGATTGAGTTGGTTGGCCGCCAACTCAAGAACACGGCTGAAGGCATGGTGGACGCTATCTACCAGGAACTCTCGGCCTTCCAGGGTGGCGTGGAGCGTTTCGACGACGAAACCGTGGTGGTGCTGAAGGTTCTGAATCCGCCCGGCGCAAGTTAGGATAAAGCTTGCGCCATCACACTATTTCCCCGCTCGAGGCTGAAGATTGACGGACACACTGCAAATCGAAAACACCCGAGATCATCCATCCGGCGCGTAATCTCATCGGTACCCTGCGCCTGCCTGGCGATAAGAGCATCTCTCACCGCTACGCCCTGCTTTCGGGGATTGCGGAAGGCGTCAGCCGTTTTCAAAACTTTTCCACGGGAGCCGATTGCGCCAGCAGTCTCGCTTGCATGCAGCAGATGGGCGCTAAGGTGACCCGCTCAGCAGATACGGTAGAGGTCGACGGCTGTGGCGGGGTGTTGACTCCACCGGGCGCCTTGCTGGATTGCGGCAACTCCGGCTCTACGATGCGTATGCTGTCGGGATTGCTGGCCGCGCAGGCGGGCGATTTCACATTGCTGGGAGACGCCTCGCTGAACCGCAGGCCGATGGAGCGGGTACGCAAGCCATTACTGGAGATGGGCGCGTCCATCAATCTGACCGAGGGCCATGCGCCGGTCGAGATTCACGGCGCGAAGCTGCACGGGATTGAGTACCGAACTCCGGTTCCCAGCGCCCAGGTAAAGACCGCATTGCTCTTTGCCGGCATGCAGGCAAAGGGTACGACCAAGGTGAGCGAAGCGGTGCGCACGCGCGACCACGGTGAACTGGCATTGCGCGCCTTCGGAGCCGAGATTCAGCGAACCACGGACTCGGTGACTATCACCGGCGGCCAGAAGCTGCACGGGATCGAGGCGACGGTGCCGGGAGATATGTCTTCGGCAGCGTTCTTCCTGTGCGCAGCTGCGCTTTTTCCGGAATCGAGCCTGGTGCTTGACCAGTTGGGTATGAACCCAACGCGGGCGACGCTGCTCGATGTACTGACCGCCCTGGGCGCGAAGATCAGCGTGCTGAACCTGGAAGAAAACCAGGGTGAGCTGATTGGCAGCGTGCAGCTGGCGGCGCCGCCGCAAGGGCTGGGCAGCACCGAGATTAGCGGATCGCTGGCGGCGCAGTTGATCGATGAGTTGCCGGTGCTGGCGGCGATCGCGCCTTACACCCGTGGCGGCATCCGTATTCGCGATGCACGCGAGTTGCGGGTAAAGGAGAGCGACCGCATCGCACTGGTGGCGCAGAATCTGCGCGCGATGGGCGCCGAGGTGGAGGAGTTCGAGGACGGCCTTGATGTGCCGGGAGGCCAGCAGCTGCACGGCGCGGTGGTCGATTCGGGTGGGGACCATCGCATTGCCATGGCTTTCGCGGTCGCCGCTCTGCGCGCCGAGGGGGATACGCAGGTCCTGGGAGCGGATGCCGCAGCGATTTCATTTCCAGAGTTTTTTCACTTGTTGGAGCATGTGACGGAACAGATAGTCATGTTACCGAAGGAGTTCGGGGCGCGATGATCTCGAGCCGCGGATTCATGGCCGCCGGCCCGTGTCCTGGCCTTGGCTGCGCCGGCGCTTCTCGGAAAAACCGATGCGGCTCGGGGGCCCGATCTTCGTGAAATCGAATGACCCGGCGGTGTTGGCTAAAGCGCATCGCGATCTTGGATACCGCGCTGCCTATGCGCCCAAGCGACCTTTCCGTAAACGACAAGGACCGGATTGCAGGCCTGGTGAAAGAATTTGCGCCGTCAGGATGTTGTGATTGCAGAGGTGGGCGCGTGGAAGAACATGCTCGATCCCGACCCAGAGAAGCGCCGCCAGAACATGGATTACGTTACCGAGAAGCTGGCCGTTGCGGAATTATTGGGTGCGCGCAATTGTGTCGATATCGCCGGCTCCTATGATCCCAACCTCTGGTACGCGCAAAACCCCAGGAATCTAAGCCAGGAATTTATCGACGCCACGGTTGAAAATTGCCGCAAGCTCATCGATGCGGTCAAACCTACCCGCACGTGTTTCAGCATTGAAATGATGCCCTGGAGCTTCCCTACCGGCCCGGACGAATACGTCAGACTGGTAAAAGCTGTGGACCGTAAAGCTTTTGGAGTTCACCTGGATGTGTGCAACACCATGAACAGTCCGGTTCGCTTGTACAACAACAGCGCGGGCATACGTGAGTGCTTTGCCAAGCTCGGCCCGTGGATAAAATCCTGCCACGCGAAGGATCTCAAGTGGGGGCCGGGTGTGCAGGTTTGGATCCAGGAGGTTATTCCCGGCACTGGATTGATTGACTACAAGACGTTATTGCAGGAACTGTCGCAGCTGGGGACGGAGGCGCCGCTCATGCTGGAGCATCTGCACAGCGAAGCGGAGTACACACAGGGCCGCCAGTATATCCAGGGCGTCGCGCGTTCGCTGGGCTCTCTCCTTTGGCGCGTGATACTTAATTGTCACTTTAGTTGTGATCTATACGGGTTTGGGTTCTGGCGGAAAGAACCGCAGGTCCCTCCACTACGCTGCGCTCCGGTCGGGATGACAACTCGTTTGTGCGAATTGGCCTTCGCTGCGGTCAACGGAAGCTGCACGAAGTTCGACAACGCCACCGAGCTCGACAGGAAATTCGGGCGTAGCGTAGTGGAGGGACCTGCGGTTACTTTCCCTATCTGACACAACGAATGTGTCAGATAGAGAAAGCTACTGCGGCGGTGGCGGCGTGTTAGCCGCCGGTGGCTGCTGCCGGTGGCAGGTCTTGCTGCTCTTGCGGAGTCAGCTGGGGTTGGGGCGGCATCACCGGCATTGCCGGCATTTGCTCGGTATGCTGCAGTTGCTGTTGCTGGCCAGGAACAGAGGCTTCCGGCGCGGCCTTTGCGGGTTCCAAGCCGGGAATGACTGGTTCCCTTGTTACCTTGCCGGTGACCGCATCCGACAGCTGAATGCCATATTGATCCAGGGTCTCCGCCAGGAGCTGCTCGAGCGAGGCGCGATCTTTGGCGTAGGTCGCTTCGGTGGAGATGACATTGTTTTCCGCCGTGGCGAGGTTTCTCTCCTGTTGCAACACATTCGCTGTCGTGGACGCACCCAGCCTCAGTTTCTTCACTTCTGCCTGGTAGGACTGGAAGTTGTACTCACGGGCGGCCAGCGCCGCTTGGACCGCGGCCCGGTCGTTGGTGAGCGCGTACTGCCCGTTGATGACCTGAATGCGTACCTGGATGTAGAGCTGTTGCAGGCGCATCTCCGCCTGGCGATATTCGAGCAGGGCGCGCGCCTGCAACGACTGCGCAGTGCGATTGCGCAGCGGAATATTCACATTGACGCCCGCTCCTTTGTCAGGACCGGTGCTGTTGAATAGGTTGGTGAAGACCGAGCCGTAGCCCACTGTGGGAACATCGCAGGCCGTCGGGCCAAAGAATTCGGCCGAGCAAAATGGGCTCTTTGCACCGCCAAGAGCCGCCGCGCCATAGAAGCCGTAGACGTCCACCGTCGGCAACAGGTTATTCTTGATCGCCCGGAGGGTGATCTCATTGTTCCTCAGGTTCAGGATGTTCTGCTCAATCTCCGGACGATTGGCATAGGCCTTTTGCACCAGCTCCTCAACCGGCGTGCGCTCTTCCGCCATTTCGAGCAGCGAGACGCGATCCGTGGGAATCACCGGCGCACTGTACAGAGCTGGATCGTTCAAATTGCGGCTGATCGCCTGTTTCATGATCAACTGCTGATATTCCAGCTTGGTCTGTGACGTAATCAACGCCTGGGTGTCGGTGGACACTTGGTTATCCGCGTTCAGCACGTCCAGCGGAGCCAGGGTACCAATCTGTAACTGCTTGCGATTGTCTGACGCCAGGCGAGTCGACTGCTCGAGCCCACGCTGTTTGGCCTGCACGTCCTCGTAGTCGCCCACCAGCACCCAGTAGATGTTCTCTACCTGGTTGATCGTGTAAAGAATCTGCTGGCGAAAGGCAGAGTCGCTGATGCGCCGGTCATTCTTGGCCTCCAGGATGAAGCGGCCATTGATTCCCGGACCAAAACCATTCAGCAAGTGTTGCGTTACGGTCGCTCGGAAGGTCGACTGCAACTCTGGACTGTAGGCGTTAAAGATGCCGTTGGAGGTAATGCGGCTGTTGTCAAAAGCAACCTGGAGCTGGGTGCCCGTGATAAAGCCCTGGTTGTAATTGAAATTGTATTCGTCCGTGTTCTGGTTCAGGGTAGGCCCACCGCTGCCAAAAGGCGTCGGCTGAGGGGTCGTTGTCCGCTCCAGCTGAATCGTCCCGGTAAGCACTGGGTCCATTTGCTCCGGTGTCGGTCCGGTGCCGTTGGTGGTGACTACGATGCCGCCAGCGCCAGAGCCGGCGCCGCCAACCGCGGTCGATGTGCCGCCGGGACCACCGCCCGAACTGAGTGACGTGGAACCGGTGGATGAGCCGCTTAGCGTGCCCTCGACCAAGCCACTGCTGACGCCCAGAAGATTGGAGCCAGCCCTCGCCCGCAGCAGATCGGTGTCCGCAATGTCGAGATTGTACCGCTGGATAGCGATATCGTAGTTGTTCTCGAGGGCGAGAACGATGGCATCGGCCAGGCTAAGGTAAATCTTGCCGTTGTGCACCAGGCCATCCAGGCGCTGGGAGTTAGTGGTCACCGGCGCCGTCACTGCCTTGGGTTCATAGGTCTTGAGGAAGTCGGGAAAATTCCGATTTGGCTTGCTGAAGTCGTGGACACCGGGCCGCATGTCAAACGGCTGGGTGTAATTCGGCGCGGCGCCGGGGGAAGGCCCACGGCGGGAGGGGCGGCAGCCGAGGGAGCGGGTGGACCGCCGGGGGGCGCTTGCTGTGCCGCTGCCGGCAGCGGCATATAGGCGCTGAGCACGGACACGATCGCTACGGTCGCTTGCAGCTTGTGAAAAACCCGTCCTCCGTGCCGGCGACACCACAACGCGCACAGCTTGGGAAGGCGATAGGAACTACGACAGGATTCTGAATTTTTCATCGTTAGGTCAAAATCTCGGGGATCAGGCTTCTGGCCTTCACCGTTCTGTCTCAATAGTTAGGAGCTAGCATGGCAGATGCGGCATGGTCGCCCGATGACTCTAGTTTTCGCTCGCCTTTTGACGGATGAGCGGTCGCTGGCTGGTCAAGATACATGGTTCCCCGTCATGAATGGCATTACGCGCTTCCCTAGGGGTCCGTTCCATCGATTTCGGGCGCAGCCTTACCGTCTTGCCGCCTCGATCTGCCCATGCCGTGTGGATACGCGGGTGGAGACTTTCGTTCCCTGATTAACCTTTGGGCGAGTATATCGCAGCCTCGGTTGCGATATACGTTAGGAAGTGCAGTTACGGGAAGGGACAGATCTGAGCTTTTTGCCGTTCCCGAAAAGGCACTGTACCCGTACACCTTCCTGGAGCGCCATGAAAGAAATCGAGCAGCCAGCAAACGGCCTGGTATGGAAGCTGGTGCTTGCCTACGACGGCACCGAGTTCCACGGCTGGCAAGTGCAACCGGACCGCATTTCGGTACAGGGTGAATTGCGCGACGCGTTAGCCCGGATCACCGGCGAAGAGGTACTCCCCCAGGGTTCGGGACGAACCGACGCGGGGGTGCACGCTCTGGGCCAGGTGGCATCCTTTGCGCTGGCAGCTCCGATTCCCGGGGCAAACCTTGCCCGCGCGTTGAATCGAGCTTTGCCGCCAGCCATCCGGGTACTCAGCGCCACCCGGGAGAGCAGCGACTTTCATGCCCGCCACAGCGCACAGGCCAAAACCTACGAATACAGAGTCTTTCGTGGTGAAATATGCCCGCCCTGGCTGGCGCGGTATGTTTATGCGTGCAACGCACCGCTTGATGTGGAGGCAATGCAACGTGCCGCCCTACTGGTTTGCGGCGAACACGACTTCACTTCCTTTGCCGCTACCGACCCCGACCGGCTGGAACGCAATTCCGACTTAACGGGCGAAGGGTCCGGAAAAAATGTGCGTTGTGTCTACGCTTCGCAGTGGGTGCAAGAGGCAGAGAATAGCCTGCTTGTTTATCGCGTGCGAGGTAATGGGTTCCTCCATCATATGGTACGAAACCTGGTTGGAACCTTTCTCGAGGTGGGCCGTGGAAATCTGGCCGAGACGGAGATTCCAGCCATCCTGGAATTCCGTGCACGCGAGCGAGCAGGCCCAACCGCGCCGGCCCGGGGCTTGTACCTGGTCAACGTCGAGTACCGCAGCGGAAAATAACGCAAGGAGAGGGTGCTACTCTGAGAATCTGTCATGCCCAGCACGATCGCCCACTCAGCTTTTTCCCGGATTGGCCAACTGGCTTCGCTGCCGCGCGTTCACGCGGCCTTCCAGTGGTTCCATCTGCACGAGCGAAAAATGATGCAGTGGCAGCAAGAGCTGGTCTCGATTGCGGCTCCGCCGTTTGGCGAGGGCAAGCGCGCGGAGTGGCTGGCGGAACGCTTCCGCGAACTGAAGCTTGAACAGGTAGAGATCGATCCCGAAGGCAACGTGCTTGGTTGCTATCCCGGCAATCGCTCATTGACTGGTCCATGCGTCCTTCTCTCTGCCCACATCGATACGGTATTTCCCATCCATACTCCGATTGCTCCATTGGTGGAGCATAACCGTCTTGAGGCGCCCGGCGCCTGTGACAACGGCGCCGGCGTGGTTGGCCTCCTGGCCATAGCGGCCGCACTCGAGAGCTGCGGCGTTCAGCTTCCCTGTGACCTGCTCTTCGCCGGAAATGTGGGCGAGGAAGGCGATGGCGATCTGCGCGGCATGCGCTACCTATATGGAGCTTCACCGTGGCGGGAGAGAATTGGCGCTAATGTGGTGCTCGACGGCGCCGGTTGCGAGGTGGTCGTAACCCAAGCACTGGGAAGCCGCCGCTTTCTGGTCACCATCCAGGGCCCGGGCGGCCACTCGTGGACCGATGCCGGGACTCCCAATCCCATCGTGGTGCTAAGCCGGGCGATTGCGACCATGAGTGAGGTCGCTCTCCCCGCTTCTCCGCGTACCACTTTGAATATCGGCACCATAGAGGGTGGCAGTTCGGTGAACTCCATCCCGGAGCGCGCCACGGCTCGTTTTGATTTGCGTAGCCTGGACGCGGAGCAGTTGATCCGCCTGGAAGTGGAACTGCACCGCGCCGTAGAAGAGGCCGTCGCGACGGCTAACATCTCAGGCCGAAGCAAAAGCCCGGTGCATTTCTTGATCGAGCGGATAGGCGACCGTCCAGCCGGCAGGCTTAGCGATGAATCCCGTCTGCTTGAAGCCCTGCACGCAGTAGACCGGCACCTGGGAATTCGCACCGAGCAGCGTGTGGCTTCCACCGACGCCAACATTCCGTTGTCTCTCGGCATCCCGGCACTCAGCATAGGTGCAGGCGGAGATGGGGGCGGGATTCATACCCGGGGCGAATGGTACGACGCCAGCGGGCGGGAGCTGGCGCTGAAGCGTATTCTGCTGCTGCTCCTGCTGGCATTGGATCAACTATCTCAATCCCCCGCTGCCGGCAAACAGTGATCTCGCTGGGCCGAGGTTTGCTCTTTTGCTGCCTAATGACGGCAAGACCTCTCATGTCCGCGCCCCCGCCACCGCCTGTCGTCGCGATCTATTACCACGGAAATATCCTTACCGGCGTTGGGCTGGACAACAGCAACGCGCAGCGGGTCACCGCCATTGCGGTGGGAGACCACCAGATCGTCGCCATCGGAGATGACGCGGCGGTTTTGCGGCGGAAGCAGCCGGAAACCAAATTGTTCGATCTGCATGGGGCCTTCGTGATGCCTGGCATCAATGATGCCCACGTGCATCTCGGCTATGCGGGACGCATGAAGCTCTCGGTCGACCTCACAGGGAGTGCTTCGCTGGCCGAGATGTTGCGCCGGGTGAGCACTGCCGCCGCCGCTGCTCCTACTGGAGACTGGCTCCTGGGAGGCGGCTGGGATCATACCCTCTGGGCCGGCAAAACATTGCCCAACCGGCAAGATCTCGATGCGGTAACCGGTGGCCATCCGGCGATGTTCGTACGGGTGGATGGCCACATTGCGGTGGCCAACTCTGTCGCTCTCGCCCTGTCAGGGGTGACCAACCAGACGCCAGATCCGAAAGGCGGGCAGCTGGATCACGATGCCCAAGGTAATCTGACTGGCATTGTCCGGGAAGACTCGGGCCAAGAGCTTATTCAGCGCCATATCCCGGCTCCCTCCCACGACCTGCGCCGGCGGGCTATTTTGCTGGCGCTCAAGGATGCGGCGGCGCACGGAGTGACCTCGGTTCAGGACAACTCCGACTGGGATGATTTCCTGGTCTACGAGGAATTAGAACGCCAAGGCCAATTACCGGTCCGCATCTCGGAGTGGCTGACCTTCAATGATCCGGTCGGGGTGCTGGTGGCGCACCGCGCCGCGCACCCGGCCGGTGACCGCATGCTTCATACCGGAATGCTGAAGGGCTTCATGGACGGCTCGCTGGGCTCGCGGACCGCCGCTTTGCTATCGCCTTACGCGGATGACCCGGGAAACAGCGGACTGCCACGTTACGATCAGGCGCGCCTGGACGCCATGACGAAGGAGCGTGCCGCGGCGGGATTTCAGATTGGCTTCCACGCCATTGGCGACCGCGCAGTCGAGATGGCTCTCAACGCCTTTGCTGCCGCTGGCAGCAGCGCGGTAAGGCGCGATCGTATCGAGCACTCCCAGGTAGTAGATCCGCGGGATATCCCGCGTTATAGCGCGATGGGCATTGTCGCGTCCATGCAGCCCAGCCATTTGCTCACCGACATGAATTGGGCCGCCGCGCGTCTTGGCACCCAAAGGTCACGTTACGCTTATGCGTGGAAGGCATTTCTGGACGCCGGCGTGCCGGTGGCCTTCGGGACGGATTACCCGGTGGAACCCATCACGCCCTTTCGCGGAATATTTGCCGGGGTCACGCGCAGCAACGAGGCGGCGACAATGAGTTATTTTCCGCAAGACAAACTGACCATGGGTCAGGTGCTCTTCGCCTACACCCAGGGTTCGGCGTACGCGGAGTTTGCCGAAAGCTTCAAGGGCAAACTGATTCCGGGGTACGTAGCCGACTTTGTTGTCCTGGACCGTGACCTGACCAAGGTGAATGCTCGCGCGATTCTACAGACGCAAGTATTGCGGACGGTGGTCGATGGGCGGACCGTCTACGAAGCGCCGAAGCAGTGATTATGCCAGTAATCCCCACACGTAACGTTACCTAGGTAACTCCGCAAGTCCCGCAGGACGGTTGAAACTGGTCTCGGACGTCAGAGTCTGTATCGAAACCGGAAGTTCGGCCTTCTCTCCGATCGCCGGAGGGCCGACCGCTAAACCTCAGCCTAGCTCGGAAGGTCTGGGTTACGTTTAGTGGTCGGCCGTACCGGGTCTTGGCGATCGGAGGACGCGGTTCGTTTCCACAGGGGCCGAGTTTCGGGGCCAAATATTGGTCCTGTAACCCGTGGCGCGCGAGCCTCGTCTAATAAATGTTGCTGCTGCACCAGCGGCTTCAACAGGGCGCCGCCCCAATTGCCGGGTTTTGGCTATACTGGTGAGAGTACACAGTGACTGTGTGGCAGCAAGGGTAGTTATGGGCCGCCGTTGTTTGGAGAACATCGACGGTGCCGAGTTCGAGCGTGTTTCATGAATCCGGTAATCTGCTGAGGCCATGAACGACATTCGCCCCGGGCTAGCCGGAAGATCAGTTTTGCGACCGCTCTCGTTCCCTGGCTCACACCAACTGTGTGATTGCTCTACGGGGTGCCATCCTCCTAGCGCCGCCAGCCCTTGGATGCTTCCCAACCGACGAGGTTAGACCCAGATGAAATCGCTGCTCGAACGGCTTCGCGTAAGCCGTCTCGCTTCAACCTTTGTAATCCTTGGCACGCTCTCAGCCGGCATATTGATTGGGTCTGTTGCTGTCCACGGGGTTCGCGGGAATGAAACGCAAACGGATAGCTCAGACGCTACCCCGCTGAAGATTCCCAACCCTGTCACCCTATCGACGACTTTCACCGAGATAGCCAAGAACGTCGCCCCCGCAGTGGTGAACATCAATACCGAGACCCTGCCTCAGGAAGAAACCCATTCCCGGCGGCGCAGCCCTCATGCGGCACCGGCTGTCCCTCCGGGAGGCGGTGGTGACGACGACCAGAACGGGGACCAGGACGGCGGCGGCGGCAACGGCCAGGGTCCGGACCAGAACTTTCAGGACTTCTTCAACCGCTTCTTTGGCGGACAGGGACCGGGCGGCAGGCGAACAGGGTGACCAGGTGCGTGAGTCCCTCGGCTCCGGCTTCATCGTGGATCCCCGCGGCTACATCATTACCAACAACCACGTGGTGGAAAAGGCGGATCGCATCTATGTGAAGCTTTCCACCGACCCCGAAGGCTTCCAGGGGCGCGTTGGCAAGGTCATCGGCGTAGATAAGGATACCGATCTGGCGGTGGTGAAGATTACCACCACCGAGCCGCTGCCCACGGTGAAGATGGGCAATTCGGACGCTAGCCAGGTGGGCGACTGGGTCATTGCCATCGGCAGCCCGTTCGCGCTTACCCAAACGGTTACCGCAGGCATCGTCTCAGCCCGGAACCGCACCATCGAAAAGGGCGCTGCCGGCCAATTCCAGCACTTCATTCAAACGGATGCGGCCATCAACCCAGGCAATTCCGGCGGCCCGCTCGTTAATATGGCCGACCAGGTTATTGGCGTCAATACCGCGATCCTGACTCAGTCTGCCGGTTATGAAGGAATTGGCTTTGCCATGCCGTCCAACACGGTCATCGGGGTTTATAACGATCTGATTGGACCGGAGCATAAGGTCATCCGCGGCTCGATTGGTGTTCAGTTCCAGGCCAGCCTCAACCCGGCGGTGCAACGGGTTTACGGGTTCAAATCTGGAGTACTGGTCAATGCCGTGAGCCCCCATGGGCCCGCCGACCAGGCGGGTATGAAGGCGGGCGACATTATTACTACTGTAGACGGCAAGCCTATTAAGGATGGGGATGCTCTGGTGACGGACATTGCGGCCCGTAAACCGGGGTCGACTGTCCACTTGGGCTACGTACGGGGCGGCCAGACTGCGAACGCGACCCTGACAATTGCCGACCGGGCCAAGCTGTATGCGGCACAGCCGGTTTCACAAAATGGAGAAAACGGACCGGAAAGCGCTCCCAACGCTTCCGAAGGCAAACTCGGTCTTACCGTGGAAGCCGTACCTGGCCCGCTGGCCAGCAAGGGAATCAAGGGTGTCCTGGTAACACAGGTGAAACCGGGGTCTTTCGCCGACGAGGCTGGATTAACCTCGGGCCTGGTGATCACGGAGATCAATCGCCAGCCGGTTACAGGCCTTGATCAGTTCCAGTCACTGGTCAGCGGTTTAAAAGCTGGCCAGGATGTGGGCTTCCGAGTGGTCGACTCGCGCAATCCGACCGCGGGTGGTACTTATTTGGGAGGTACACTACCGTAAAGTATTTCCCCAGTTGGGTCGCTCGCATGACCAAAAGGTAATGCAGGGCCAGTGATCATGCGGTAAAAACGAATAAATTACCTAGTAACCATTACCGGCGGCCGGAAAAATTGCGGCCGCCGGGTTTGTTGGGATTGCAATCTGTCCGTTCTCCTTATAGTGTGTCGAGAAGCACGAATTTCCCCTATCGAGGTATGCATGGTGTCTTTACGATCAGGCCAGGTTTTGTTGTTACTCACCACACTGGCTATCACTCCAGCATTTGCAAGTAGAACTCATCGTGCACCCACGTCCGGTCATGCGCGGACGGCTTCTTCCAAGAAGGCCAAAAAGAAACAAGTCCACGGACAGCGGACCATTGACTCCAACCGGGCCTCTGAAATTCAAAATGCGTTGATTCGCCAGAAGTATCTGACGGGCGCTCCCAGCGGGCAATGGGACGCACAGACACAAGTTGCCATGCGGCAATATCAATCGGACCATGGCTGGCAGACTAAATTGATGCCCGATAGCCGCGCACTAATCAGTTTGGGCCTTGGACCCAACCACACCAACGATTCACCCGTGGGCCACAGTGCTCCTTCCATCCAGGCTCCAAATACCCAGGAAGCACAATCGTCTGAGCCGGTCGAAAACAATACGCTGGCGTCGGTTCATTCCCTTTCGCAGTAGCTTTTCGCAAACCGATCAAAAGAAGCCCGGGCAACTGCCCGGGCTTCTTGCGTTTGCGAAGGGCCCTCATCGCTGTGACCTGGTTCGCGGCTAATCGGGCTGCTCTTAACGAAGGGCTCGTGCCGCAAAAGCCATAGATGCAAGACGGCTTCAGCTGCTGAGGTACGCTTTCAAGGCTCCTTGACAGAAAACGTCCCCGACGAGCCACAGAAAGCCGTACCTCAGAGGCTAAAGCCCTCATCGGTCATTGCGCAGTGTGACACGGCTGGACCCGAGCTCTTCGTTCGACGAGCGCCCGGCAAGCTTACTTAGAGGCCTGTCTCTGGCTGGATTAGGTCGCGGATCGTTTCCCGGCGGCGAATCAACCTCGCCTTCTTCCCTTCCACCAGGACTTCGGCGGCTCGGGGACGGGTGTTGTAGTTGGAGCTCAAGGCCATTCCGTAGGCGCCTGCGTCTAGAATCGCCACCAGGTCGCCTTCCTTGACCTCCGGTATATCCCGGTCACGGGCAAAGAAGTCACCCGACTCGCAAACTGGGCCGACCAGGTCGACCAGGCCATGTTTGGCCAAAGGGTCACGGACCACGGGCAGAATCTCATGGTAGGCCTGATAGAGCGCCGGGCCGGATGAGGTCGTTCATCCCAGCATCGGTGATGACGAAAGTCTTGCTCCCATTGCGTTTGAGGTACAGCACCTTGGCCAGCAGAGCGCCGGCTTGCGCGATCAGGAAGCGGCCGGGTTCCAGCAGCAGCCGTACCTCCAGACCCGCCAGGGCGCGCTCGACCTCGGCCGCATACTTTGCCATTTCAGCCGCGGGGTCAAACTTCGAGCCACTCGTGGTAGTCGATGCCCAGGCCACCACCGGCATCGACGAACTTGATCCGGATGCCGTCGCCTTCCAGTTCGCGGATGAGTTCGCGCACCGCATCGAGCGCCGCCCCGAAAGGTTCGGCGGTCTGGATCTGGGAACCGATGTGGACGCTGATGCCGACCGGGTCAAGGTAACGTGATCGCTTTACTTCCTGGTAAACAGCACGGGCGGCCTTGATGTCGATCCCGAACTTGTGTTCGCGCAATCCGGTGGATATATAAGGATGCGTCTCGGCGAAGACGTCCGGGTTGACGCGCAAGGCGACACGGGCGGGAACGCGCCGCCGCCGGGCCCGCTCGGCGAGCAGAGCCACTTCGGATTCACTCTCCGCATTGAAGATCAGAATCCCGGCGGCCAGAGCCAGATCGATCTCCTCGGCTGTCTTGCCCACACCCGAAAAGACGACTCGGCTCGCCGCCTTCTTATTGACCTCGAGGAGGCGAAGAAGCTCTCCGCCGGAGACGATATCGAATCCCGAACCCTGACCCGCAAGCAGCTTGAGAATGGACAAATTGGAATTTGCCTTCACCGAATAGCAAATGAGGTGATCCCGATGGCCAAACGCATCGGAGAATAGGCGATAGCGATCCAGGATCTGCCCTGCGGAATAGACATACAGGGGGGTCCCATACTTCTTCGCCAGCCCAACCAGTGAAACATCTTCGCAGTGCAATACCGATTTCTTTTTGGGATAGCGAAAGGGACGGTCGGGGAATGCGATCTGGTATTTCAAAAGCAGGAGGCCTCGCGCAAATGGAGTGGCCGATCGACTTAGAGCATTTTTGCTAATACTGAGGTCTGGTGGGATCAGTTATGTGCGGCCATTCTTCGGCGGAATGGCCGCGTCGAGCTCGGTTTCCTGGTTTACACCATTAGCAAAAATGCTCAAGCCTATCGGGGTTGGTGGTCGTCTTGGAAGCGAGCGCGGCCTCCCGCGCTTAAGTCGTGATGTTGAGGTTCGTGGTAGGGCGCAACGGTCCGCGGCTCCTCAGGCACCATGACCCAGAACAAAACGTAGGCCACTTCGCCAATGGGGAAAACCAGTATCGCCAACAGCACGGCGATGACTCGGGTCAGGGTGACGTCCCAACCGTACTGGTTGGCGAGTCCCTGGCAAACACCCGCCAGCTTCCTTCCCGCCAGAGGGCGCATCAACGGTCCCCAAGATGGAGAGGGAGGCCGGGAAGCAAAACCAGCTGAACCCGGCTCGACGACGGGTTTGCCGCAGGCGGAGCAAAAGCGCGCGTCGCTGGTTAACGATGCACCACATCCGGAACAGAATAAAGCCATGGGATGCCTCCTAAAAGGCTATTGTAATGAATCACTTGCAACGGGACCCTGGGTTACTGAGCGGTGAACGGAGACTTGAGGTATTTGCGGGCCCAATCCGCCTGCGCCGAGTCGCCGTCCTGGCGGAGCACCACCTCGTATTGCCTCCGCGCCATATCTCGCTCATTTAAAAGATCATACATCTTGCCCGAGTTGAGATCACAGCGGCTCTTGAGATCTTTGCTGATGGTCGGTTGCGCTGTCGCCTCATTGTAGGCTGCAGCGGCTTCGGCATAATTTCTCTGGCCCTGGAGCGTGTCGGCGAGACCGAACCAGGCTAGTTCCAGATGGGCTGAAGGGAAAAAGCCTGGCTTTCTTGGCTTCCTCCAGCAGCTGCTGGTACTCGGTGATGGCTGCTTTGCCCTGTCCTGCGTCCTTGGTGAGGTTGGCAAGTTCGAGCCGGAAAAGAAAATTCCGCGGGTACTCGTCGGTCAGCGATCGCATGACTGCGATCGCCTCGTCATACTTTGCCTCCCGGCGAAGGAACAGACCCAGCGCCGTCCGGGCCTCCACAGACGTGATCACCCCTCGACCTCCCGCATCTCGTAAGTCTTGTATACCCTTGGATTTAGAGCCGGTGATCCCGGCCGCGCCGGCCAGTATCTTAAGCCCAAAAGGGAGACTTCCGGTGACATACTGGTGGACCCCGACCACCAGCTTGGCGTCGATATACTTCGGATCCAGCCGCAGCACCTTCTCGTTGTCGCCGCGGGCCTGCAGAGCGACATGGAGCGCGGAAACGAAAGCTCCGTTCCACCATGCCGATGTACACGGCGCGCAGGCTGCGCGCCCAGCCCCGCGCAAACAGCGCGTCCACATCCTCCGGGTTCTTGCTCAGCTCCTGCTCCGACAGATCTACCGCCTTGGTAAATAAAGAGTTAATTTGCTCGGCCACGGCCTGGTTCGCAACCACGGCGTGCTTGCCATTGAGAAAGCCATCATGGGCATAAAAGGTGGTATCGAGCAGATCGAGGCTGTAGAGTTCGCGGAAGATCGTCGGTGTCGAGCACATAATCTACGGCCAAAGGACTCGTAGGATTTTGCTCCTGCACCTTTTCAAACCTTGAGAGCGCGCCGTCATAATCAAGAATATAGAAACGCTGAAAGGCTTGGCGAACCAAGGGGTCGAGGTTGAGGGGATTCGTATCCACTCCTGCAGGTGTGGTAACAGAGCCACGCCCGGATCCTGTAAGTAGCGAAATAAAAACAATTAAGCTCAATGGCCGAGCCCAGTTTCGGCTTGGCTGGACGGGCATCCCTTGAAGCTTTGCGCTCCTGGTGTGCCGACTGCGTAGCCATGCGCGAGAGCTTCGGTCGGGATAAGTCGACGAATTTTTTCAATAAATCTCATTAACTAGTAGTAATTACCGAGACTCTTAGCGCATAAATAAGTAACTAAAGGGAAACCGTCTGAGGGGCAGCATTGCCATCAGAATATAGCTCCCCTTACGGTACCTGCGGAAACGAGGAGATGCTATGACCAGGCAGGAACTCCTTCGCATCGTCATTCGCCAGGCGCGCGCGAACGATTTCCAGTTTCGGAAATGGTTTCAGAAGGCGATCGACCCCATCCTGGACCAGCTTTGACGATGCGGTCGAGCTGCTTTCTAAAGGGCGGCGCTACTATGCTCTCCTTTTTGCTCACGAATTTGGCCGGGCGTTCTGGAAGCAGGGTTCTCAAATCAGTTTCGTCGTTCCCGCGGCAAGTTACACTCGCCGGGATAAGGAGGGCCGCATAGTAACGGTGACGCGGAAGCCCTTCACCCGCCGAACTCTCAAGGCTGACGTCTGGAAATACCATCTGCGTGAAATGGCGGCTCACGACGAACCCCTGCGATATATTCGGCGTTTCCTCGTTATGGAGGAAGACGTGCAGCAAACGAAAAGTGTCGCTTCTTAGTTACCTTCCGGTGATTTTTTTTGCGACTTTTTTGCAACCAACGAGTGATATACTCCCGCCCGCGTACAGCCTACTCTCTGCTAGTAGAAATCGGTAGAGAAATGGTCGTCCGGTAGCTAAGTCGCGGCACCCGCCGCAACCCCGTTTCCGCCCGCCCGTTCCATCAAAGCCGCATTTCCGCCCTCCCCCAAGTCACTGGTATCAGGAACAACATGGCTTTCGGTGTCGTCAAGCGAAATGCGATGAGCACTCTGCCCGCAGATCCTGCCGGGGGGGATAGGTTATGAAGATAGCTCTGGCAGCTTTGTTTGCCGCAACCGTCGCCACCACCACTGGATCCGCATTCGCACAAGATGTAGCGCCGCTCCCCACGGAGCTTGTCCCAGCGGGTGTTCCTCTTCGCGTGGAACTCGACAAGAGTTATTCCATGCGGGTCGGGCACCAGGATTGAAGGACACCTTACTGAGCCTGTCTATCTGATCGACCACGTCGTCGTGCCGGCGAACTCCAAGGTTTATGGCACGATTACCGGTAAGCACGGAGTAAGCCGCCAGGTTCGCACGGCAGCCATGTTCAATGGCGACCTGACACCGTTCAAGGACGCGGACGTCACCTTTAGCGAGCTGCAAACTCCGGACGGCCATCATTACAGCATTGAAACGGACGCCACGGAGCGGACAACGAACGTCGTGCGTATGGCGGCTTCCGACGAGGCGCCGCGGCGGTCCCTGATGCAGCGCATTTCCGCGGCTTTCAGCTGGACCAAGCGAGAAACCGCAGCCGGATTTAATACCCCGCACAAGATGGACAAGGCAAAGCAAGCTCTCTATGCGCAGATTCCGGTTCACCCCCAGGAGCTTTGGGCGGGAACCCAATACGATGCAGAGCTGAAGCAGCCATTGGAGTTAGAAGGACAAGCCATGCCGGCGTCTGTAACCTGTTGCGGACCTCAGCGAGCTGAAATTGACGGGTAACATCGAGGCCCGCCTGGTGGATCCGGTGGACTCGGGCACGGCGACAGCCGGTATGCCGGTCGAAGCGGTGCTGACGCAGCCTCTTTTCGAAGACGAACCCGCCAACACGCTGCAATCGACGGATACGGCAGTATCGGTTTCGCCCCAGGCACACGGGAAACTGCTATTGCCCGAGGGCACGCACCTGATCGGCAGCGTGGTTCAGGCGAAGCCCGCAGGCATGTTCGGGCACAACGGGAGCTTACGGCTGACCTTCCGCAAGGTGGAACTGCCCGAGGGTGACGAGAGAGTCGTTCACGGGCGCGTGATCGCCGCCGAGAGCGTCAAGAGCGACCGGCTGCAGATCGACAACGAGGGCCAGATCAAGGCGGGCGGCGCCAACCGCTTCCTGGCTCCGATCACCCTGGGTTCGCTGGCTGCGGTTTCTGACAGCACCGGCGCGGGCCTGGTGAAGGAGGCAATGACCAGCAACGGTCTCGACCTCCTGACCCGGGTAGTGGGAACGGCGCGTCGAACGGTGGCCTGATCTCCGGCTTTGCCTATTACGAGGTCGGTAAGGTGGTCTTCGACACCTGGGTCGCACGTGGGCACGAAGTTGTCTTCGCTAAGAACACCCGGCTGGAAATCGAACTCTCACAACGATAGTCCTCGTCGCTCGAGTTGAGAGCTAATCTGTTATCTCAGTCCCCCCCCAAGGAAATGAACGCACGGCCCTTACAAGGCTAAGTCCCTGGAAAGCGCAGCTCAACTGTGAAGAGGGTGCGAAACTCTCTACGAAGGGCAAGGCTTCAGGCGTGCCACACCTGTGCCACGACCGAGGAGGTCTTCAGCCCCTGAGGTACGGCTTTTCGGCTGGCTGGGGTGACTCGGCCTAGGCGTCTTGAAAAGCGTGCCTCAGCGGCTAAAGCCTTCCTTAGCTTATGGCCTTTACGGCACGACTGAAGCCGTGTCCTTCGTGAGGTATTCTCTGCAGCCTCTAAGTCGTCCCAGAGATCAGCTCCGTTCGGCACGGCCTAAGCCTCGCCCTTTGCCAGCGGCGCTTTCGTACGCTCGTAGCCCTTGTGCACAAGGGCGCAGAACTTAATCGAAACTCGTTCCATTCACTCAACCGATGGCCCGTTATCCTCCCCGGGATCAACCAGCCAGCAAAATGACTAACCACTCCCACGTTCTGAATGAATTGTGCAAATCGAAAACGGCAAAACTGCACTGGCGGACGTGAAAGCTGAGGACCATTCTGTCCATTGCAAACGTAACGTCATCTCAACCGAGAAAGGTGAGAAATAAATGCAAGCTGACGCGAGTATCGAATGAACGCCGGCGAATCAAACTCGGCAAACTGCATTTGCGAGGGCGGAAGAGGAAAAGCGATTCCGGACATTAGCAACTGCAGCAGTCATCGAAAGCGACATCCACCGAGCGGAGTCGAGAGGCAGACGCAACCGAACTTCTCAGACGAATGAGTGGTGGTGAATGAAGAACGGCAAACCGCATTTGGGAGATGGAACCGTAAAGCGATTCGTCCAATAGCAACCGCAGCGGTCATCTAAAGCGACAACCCACTGAGGAGGGATTGCAAATAGCAGAACCTCAGATGAATGAGCGACGGCGAATCACAAGACGGCAAACCGCATTTACGGAGATAAACCGTAAACGCGATTTGAGCAATAGCACCAAAGCGAGCCACCCGGATCGACAACCCACGGAGGAGGAATTGAAAAATCGAAGGTCCATGGACTCCTCAGATCGAATGGGTGGCAGTGAATCAAACATGTGACACCGCATTCTCGACGATAAGGCCGGAAGGCGATTTCGCCAGTAGCAACCGCAGCCACTATCTAAAGGGACAATTCAGAGAGACGACGATTGACGAAGAAGCGCAACGCTGACTCACAGGACGGAATGAGTTGCGATGAATCGAAATCGGCAAACAGCATTTGTAGAGATGAAGCAGTAAAACACGATGTGGACAATTGCACCAAAGCGAGTCATCTGAATCGGCAACCCACGGAGGAAGGATTGAAATCCAACCGGCATTTTCAAGTTAAGCGGAACGGATAGAGATGGTTCATCGGCCCCTTCCCTTTACCAACCGGGTAGGCCGAACGAAGCGCTTCGGTGACGTAAGCCTTGGCGGCAGCGACAGCCTGGCGGGGAGAATGGCCGGAAATAAGACCGGACAGCAAGGCGCTCGAGAAAGCGCAACCCGTTCCGTGGGTCGATTGGTGACGATCTTTTCTCCTTCCAGCCAGGTCCCTTCCCCCGAAGCAAGGAGCAGGTAATCGTCGGGACGGCCGAGGTGACCGCCGGTGACCACCACGTTCAGCTCGTCGTTTCCCAATCGCGCAGCCAACTCGCGCAAGCGAGCGGCGGCCGCCGGCACCTGTTCCCGGCCGAGGCTCCCTGCGGCTGATAGATCTCCGGCGGCTAGTAGCGCCAGTTCGTCGAGGTTGGGCGTGATCCAGCCGACCCGGCAGAGCAGTTCCTGACGGATGAGGTTCACTCCGGCCGAATCAATGAGCGCTGTTCCCGAACTGGAACGGAGGACGGGATCTAGAACGATCCGCCCCCGGGGGATCGTGCCGGACTGGGCTGTCAAAAAGGATAAGACTTCGCGGACCACGGCCGAGTTCCCTAACATCCCGATCTTGACACCGGCCAGGGAAACATCCTCGGCCAGGCATTCCAGCGTCTGCCGAACCAGGGTCGGGGATAGCGGCTCGACCGCACGGACCCCGAGGGTCGATTGCACCGTCATGGCCGAGATGCAGGCCACGCCGTACATTCCATGGGCGAAAAAGGTCTTCAGATCGGCGGTAATGCCCGCCCCCGACCCGGGATCGAAGCCCGCGATGGTGAGCACCACCGGGGGTGAGGGGCGAGCGGTCGTCATTTGGGAATTCTTGCTCATATTAGGTAATTCTGGAAATTTTTTATCTGCAAGTGTATGCTGCGCGCTCGGGGCTTTTTGCCCCGTTTTCGCTGCCAAAGTCCGATTCCGGGCCTATGACTTTGGTGAGGAAGGGTTACCAACGCCCCCAACCGCGAGGCATCCGGATCCTGTCTAATAAGCAAGTGAGGCCCGATAAGGGCTCCAAATCCACCCCTCGCGCATACCACACCCAGGGCCACAAATCAAGGAGGAGAAGCTTAATAAGTAGTTGATAGATTTTGACTTAGGGGCGAACCGCTCCATACAATAAGACAGGAGAACAATGTCAACTATCGGCAACCACTCTCATTGGACTATAGGGCCCGCAATCCTCGCCGGCGCGGTACTTTCCGCGATGTGCATTAGCCCCGGTTCTACGTTAGCGCAGCATGATTCCCCCACGGCGGAAACGCCCAAAACATCGACCGCGCCTTCGCACGGTCATCACTGGCGGCAATTCGGAAAGGCATCCTGGTACGGAGGAGCATTCCAGGGTCAAGCGACCGCCAGCGGCGAACCCTTCAATATGAACTCCATGACATGTGCTCACCGCAGCCTTCCGCTCGGAGCCGTCGTTCTGGTCACGAACTTACGCAATCACCGATCGGTTCTGGTCCGGGTCAATGATCGTGGTCCGGTCCCTGAGAACAGAGTGCTCGACCTGTCGTATGCGGCCGCCAAGATCCTGGGTTTCCGGGGCGTGGCGCCGGTTCGGATCGATCTAGTGGATCCGTCATTAAGCCCTGCTCAAATCGCTGAGCTCAGCTGGCCCGCGCAGTTCCAACGTTAATCGGCCCGCGTTTTCGCTACAATTAGCGTCGTGGCACCTTCTACTGAATCCGCAGACGCACGCCTGATCGTGGCTCTGGATTATCCGGACGCCCAGGCAGCGCTTGACCTGGTGGATCGATTAGAGGGAGCCACGCGCTGGTTCAAAATAGGGCTGGAACTCTACGTGGCCGAAGGTAAACCCCTGGTCGCCGAGTTGCAACGGCGCGGCTACTCCTTATTTCTCGACCTGAAATTCCACGATATTCCGAACACCGTGGCCTCAGCGGTTCGGTCGGCGGCGCGGCTTGGTGTGCAAATGCTGACCGTACATGCTGCGGGCGGACCGGCCATGCTCGCGGCGGCTGCGGAAGCGGCGGGGGAGACCGGGATGACCCTGCTCGGCGTCACCGTGCTCACCAGCATGGATGATGCGCAGTTGGCAGCGACCGGCGTCCTGGGAAGTTCAGCCGTACAAGTGGAAACGCTAGCCAGGATGGCGTACGCCAACGGGGTCCACGGGTTCGTCTGCTCACCCGTCGAGGTGGCCAATTTGCGTAGCCAGTTGGGTAGCAAGCCTCTGCTGGTGATCCCGGGAATTCGGCCGGAGGGCGCAGCCACTGGCGATCAACGGCGCGTGGCTACCCCCGGAGCGGCCATCGCAGCTGGAGCAAGCTACCTGGTGGTGGGTCGACCGATAACCCGGGCGGCTGATCCCGGCGCCGCTGCCAGATCCATATTGGCGGAGATGCAAGCCGCATCTGTGACTGCTTAAGGCAGCTTCGCAATTACTGTGAACTGATAAAGATCGCGAAGTGTGGCTTTCCTTGGGAGGAAACCACGACCAGGCTTGTTGCTCCGGTCTAAATCAATTGCGAAACTTCCCTAGGCTGAAGGCTTAGAGCTTTTCGTAGAAGTCGCAGGTCGAGCAAGAGATGTAAACGCCTCCGGGAACTCCACGCTCCCGATCTTTTACTCGTTTCACAATGCGAGTTGCCTTATTGCATTTGGGACATTCAACACCCTTGGAGGTGTCCATCATCTTCGAGCGGTCGGCGGTCTTGGCTATTTTCGCCACGGTTTTATCTCCTCTTCGACAGGCTCAGCTGTCGGCACGCAGCCTCTCTCGAACCTCGTTCCGGCTTGGAATGCGTTTGGCGGGACGAATCAGTGGGGACTGCTAATTGTTATGTTACACGATCGGGGAAATCATCCCGTCTGCAGCTGAAGCCGAACCCATAGGAAAGCTTACGTCGGCTCTTGATGCCGGGCGTCAGCAGATCACTAAGAGCGAACCCGATTCTCTTTGAGTTCGGCATCGGGGCCGAAGCCCCATCGTTTTCGCCATTTCGCTGATGCTAGTGAAGTCCGCCGGCACTTGATACGTCCACCAGCTGCTGCGGATTGGTACCGGGTGGGGGGGAATAGGCTTGGGTTTCTGGTCGTCGGGAAACTGTACTGGCTTCAGCTGATGATCGTTGTCCGCCCCGTTAGGCAGCTGTTCGCCCGGCTTGCGCAGGGTGGGCGCGGCCGCAGGAGCATGCTCTCCGTTAGGAGCGGCGGGAGGTGCGTCGCCTAGACGAACCTGGCGGACGAACTGACCGGCGAAGTAGCCGTCTGTTTCATCTTTGTCACGAATGACCGGCGGCTGGCCAACATCGGCGATTTCAAGGCGGATGACGCGGTTCCCGTTAAATCGCACGAACTGGACCTCGTGCGGTGGCTGACCGTAAATCCATTCCTCAAACGGCATCTGGCCGTCCGTTTCGCGAACCTTCTGGTCGGGTTGGCCCACAGCCTTCAACACCATCTCGCGGTTCATGCCCACCAGAACCTCGTGGTTGAGGACAGCGCCCTTAAGTTTGGGCGGCAGCGTGTCGGCGAAAGCCTCGACTGGGGTCTTGAGGGAAAAGTCGATCATTGGAGCGATGAGCTTGCGCACGTCTGCAGCAGTCATCTCCGGGACAAACTTGTTGAAGACCAGCATCATGCGCGATCCAACCGGAACATGGCCGTCATCCTGAGCCAGCGGCGCCATTCCACCCATGCCGCCCACTTCGATGTGTTGCATGATGTGATGGTGCTTCTCCGGCCCATCGTTGAACTCGAAGAGGATGCGGTCCGGCTTCACTTCGAACTTGGTAATGACCACACGGTCGCCGGGCTTGACCGAGATCCCGTACTTCTGCAGCTCATCCGCGTAGGCACTTCCCGAAGGACTAAGCGCCCCGTTTGCATGTAGCACGACACCCTTCGTACCCAGCGGGATGGGGCGAACGGCGAAGGCCTCGTCGGCCTGAAAGGTACGGATCAATTGCTGCCGTGTGCGCTCTGTGATCGGTGTCTCGGCCAGATGGACAGAAGTCGGCTGTACGGTGGTGAGATTGGCATCCTTCGGACTCAGTTTTTCGCGTTGCACAGTAAACACCTGTGCATTGCCTAGAGCCCCGCAAAGGGTAGTAACTGCCAACCAAGCAGCGGCGCGACGCACTCTACCTGGAGCGCTGACAGGAAAGAATTGTTTGGTGGTGAGCCCGGCCATGGCGCTTCCCTCATGCGCCAATAATGGTCCCACTTGGTAGTGATTTGCAAGTAACGTTTCGTGCGCAAAGAGAAAAAGTTTGAGCGTAGCAAATCGGAAATTTTTCTTGGTCTATTTGGGCGGCTCTTCCGGTTCGGGGCCGGCCTCCGGAAATCCGGAAGATACCGGGAGAGGGGGGGCCTGGGACGGCCGAGGAAGGGGTTCGATCTGGACCAGCGTGCTCCCTGCTGGAGGGGGCGGGGGGGCGACTGAATGATGCGGAGCGAGTGTACTGCTCATTGCGTCCAGGTCGACGGGGATTCCAGCGGGGACAATGACGGGCTGGTTGTAGAGGTATGCATACCCCCGGGTGGTGCGGTAAACGATGAAGATTCCGATCAGCAGCACGACGGCCGTCACCACGCTGGCTTCCGGACCATAGTCGCCGCCGGTCATCCAGGGAGGGCCCACGGTATTGCTTTGAATCACGGGCGAGAATTCGGTGATGCCGCTTACCGGCAGGCCGAAAACAATACACATGCTTGCATTCCAGGCGAAGTGCCAACCCCAGGAGACCCAAAGCGCCCGGGTGCGTAGATAGGCGACTGAAAGCAGCCAGCTGCAAAAAATCGTAATCACAAAGCTGGCGCGGCTGGCGCCGGGATTGAAAATGTGCAATCCGGCAAAGGCGAAAGAGAAAACCAGAGTGGCCATGGTTGGACCCACGGCATCAATCAAACGCTGGAAGGGATACCCGCGGAAGGCGACTTCTTCTGCCAGCGAGGCCACGGCCAGCAGCAGGATATCCACGAAAAGAATGCCGAACTGGCGGGGCACCAGCCAAAAGGTGATGATCAAGCCGCCGGTCAGAACCATGGGCAGGATGCTGGCAACCAGCATACCCCAGCCCAACGCGGCGCCCAGGCCAAGCTCCCGCGGCCACCCAGGACGGAAGACCAATCCCATTCCACGAATGGGCTGACTCTGGTGGTTCAACAAGCGAGCCATCGCGCCGTAGCCGATCACCAGCAGAAAGAGCAGGACGCTGCGCTCGACTACTGGAATCCACACTCCGCTCGCCAAGCCGTTGGCCGCGTGAACCGATATGCTCTGGGCTAAATAGAAGTAAACCGCGGCAAGGATGACGTAGCCGAACGCGCGTACTCGATCGGCAGCAGTGAGATCGGTCAAGCGCATATCCCCCGTACCGACCACGGACACAGCGAGCCTTGGGGGCGTAATGCTGTCGACAGACGGCGCTTCAGGCGTTTTTGTAGAATCGGGCAATCTCCCGGAACTTAGCCAGACGGCGTGCGATCCGATCTTGGACTGGCATGGCTTGCAATTCAGCCAGATGCCAAACAAGCTTCTCATCGAGCATGTTGGCGGCAGCTACGGGGTCGTTCTGCGCTCCGCCGGAGGGTTCCGGCACCACATCGTCCACACACCCTAGACGGCTTACGTCCTCAGAAGTGATCTTCAAGGCTGCGGCGGCCTGGGCGCGTTTGCCGGCGTCCCGCCACATGATCGAACCGCACGCCTCGGGAGCAATCACTGAGTACACGGCATTTTCCATCATCAAAACGCGATCGGCGACCGCCAGGGCCAACGCGCCGCCTGAGCCACCTTCGCCGGTAATTGTGGCAATGGTCGGCACACGTAGCCGGGCCATCTCACGCAGATTGCGCGCGATGGCTTCCGCCTGGCCACGTTCTTCGGCAGCTATACCGGGATTGGCCCCGGTGAGATCGATAAAGGTGAAGACCGGACGATGGAACTTTTCCGCAATCTTCATCGCCCGCAGGGCCTTACGGTAGCCTTCCGGGTTGGGCATGCCGAAATTGCGCCGTACCTTTTCCTTCGTGCCCCGCCCTTTCAGGTTGCCGATTGCCAGCACTTCCTGACCGTGAAAGCGGGCCATGCCGCAAGCCATGGCGAGATCGTCGCCGAAGGCTCGATCCCCGTGGATCTCCGAAAAATCAGTGAAAATGCGCTCGATGAAGTCCATCGGGTAGGGCCGTTGCGAGTGCCGCGCGAGTTCAGTCTTGATCCAGGCGGGATTCGTCGGTTCGGCGACTACCTGTGTCTGCTCAAGATTTGCTGGTGCCGGATCGGTCATGAGACTTTGCATCGCCTACGCCAGCGCGGGAAAGTCTGCCGCTTGGCCTTTGCTTATGTCGATTGTATGGATTATAGCGGGTCCACAGTGGCTGTGGCTCGGGCGAAGCGGGTCCTCAACAGAAAGTGTTATAAACCGCAGGGGCCGCCGGCCACTCTCGCCGGCGCGGATAGTATAGTTGCTACTTTGTCAGACTAGACGGCAGTTCATCTCCGGTTTTGTGGAGCGTTTTCGATGACGACAAACATTGCGCTGTTTGGGGCTGGCGGGAAGATGGGTACCGGCTGGCCAGCAATCTCAAACCCGCATCGTTCGAAGTCCGGCACGTGGAGCGCAGCGCCGCCGCCCAGGAGCACCTGAAGGCGGGGCTCGGTCTGCGGTGCGTTTCCGCCGATGAGGCTCTCGATGGCGCCGAAGTCGTCATCCTGGCGGTTCCGGACACGGCGATCGGCAAGGTCGCTGGCTCGATTGCAGGACAACTGAAGCCGGGAACGATGGTCATGGTGCTGGACGCTGCGGCGCCATTCGCCGGTCACCTGCCGAAACGCGACGACCTGGTTTATTTCGTGACCCATCCCTGCCATCCGCCGGTCTTTAACGACGAGACCGACCTCGAGGCCAAGCGCGATTATTTTGGCGGCATCACCGCCAAACAGCACATCGTCTGTTCGTTGATGCAGGGGCCGGAGAGTGCCTATGCCCTGGGCGAGCAGATCGCAAGGGTGATTTGGGCGCCGGTTATGCGGTCGCACCGGGTAACGTTGGAACAAATGGCGCTGCTGGAGCCTGGTCTTTCCGAGACGGTGTGCGCGACGCTCCTGGTGGTGATGCGCGATGCGATGGATGAGGTGGTTAAGCGAGGCGTACCCGAGCAGGCGGCTCGGGATTTTCTCCTGGGGCACATCAACGTGCTCGCCTCGGTGATCTTCAAGGAACGCGAAGGGGTTTTTTCAGACGCTTGCAATAAAGCGATCGAGTTCGGCATCCCGCCTTGATGAGGCCTGACTGGAAGCGCGTTTTCGAGCCAGATGAAATCGCGGCCAGCATCGAGCGCATTACCTAGTTGCATATCTTTAGAATGGTCCTCTCTACTGAATGAGTGATCTCGAGTCGCAGTTGCCGTCTGTATCCAGCGTAGCGCCGAAGGCAGCCAATGCGAGCCCGCAGCGGCTGGACCGTCCGCGCAATTATTTGAAATACCTCATCCTGGTGGCGCTGGCCGGATGGACCCTCGCCTCCTATGACGTGAACCTGCTGGTCCTGGCGCTTCCTGACATTGCCAGGAGCCTGCATATTTCTGAAGCCGGACTTGGGGTACTTGGGCTTCTCCGTTTACGGCGCGCAGTTCCTGCATCACCATCTGGGCCGGCTACGCAATGGACCGCTTCGGGCGGCGGCGCATTTGGATGTATCGCCTGACTTGCACCGTGGATATTCACCGGCCTTACTTATTTCGTGCAGGATTTCTGGCAGCTGGTATTGGTGCGAGCTCTGGCCTCCGGGTTGGCCTACGCGGAGCTCGCGGTTTCCATCACCATCGTCAATGAACAGGCTCCGGCGAAACATCGGGGCCTGCTCTATTCAATTGTCCAGGGAGGCTGGCCGCTGGGCGTTTTCCTGGCCTCGGGCGCGTATCTCGCCTTCGGCAGATATGGATGGCGGTTCGTCTTTCTGCTGGGCGTCCTTCCCATCGTAGCGGTCATCCTCGGCCGCTTTTTTGTACGCGAGTCGGAACGCTTCGAACATCTGCAGAGCGTGCGCGAGGCGGTTCGCAAGGTAGACCAGGCGGCCGTTGCAGCGCTGCTCCAAAAACAGCAGGTTGCGGTCGAAGAAGAAGGACGGCCTACCGTGCGCGAGCTTTTTTCTAAACCCGGCCCAATCCGGCAGCAGTTCATCTGGTTATCGGTCGTCGGGATTTTTTACGGCGCGAGTTATGTGGCGACCAATTTTTACATTGCCTATTGGCTGACAAAGTACAAGCATTTCAGTGAGTCGGGGGCGAGCACACTGCTACTGGCCTGCGGGGGCATCGGCTTCTTCTTCTATATTCTCGGAGGTTGGCTGGGCGAACGCTGGGGCCGGCGCGAAGTGATCATCGTGTCCGGCGTGCTGGTTGCGCCGCTGAGCCTGATCTTTCTGATGGTGGAGCAGACGTGGCTGGTGGTGGTGGTGTACTTCTTTCTCTATCAGGCGACCAACGGCACCTGCTCGGGCGCCGGCTATGCTTACCAGGGCGAGAGCTTCCCTACCCGCCTGCGCGGTACTGCGGTGGGTTTCCTGAGCGCCATCCAAGTAATCGGGTTTGTGATCGGGAGTATTCTCTGGACCATCCTGGCCGGCTTTGGAAAGCCAGTGCTGACGTGGCTCATCATTGCTACCGGGGTGTCGCTGGGAATGTGGACAACGCTGCTGCTGAGGAAAATTCCTCCCGGCCAGGAGCTCGAGGCGATTGCGCAATAACACCATTATCGATTCAGAGGATAAGCATGGAATTAACCATCGCCCAGCGGCGCGTCGGGACCGAAGAACCATCACCGGAAAGCATCGTTCTGAAGGCCGGCGCACTGACGGCCGACCTGGTAGCGGGCGGTCTGCGGACAATCCGCTACAAGGGCCGCGAGGTGCTGCGCGCAATTGCTTACGTGGTGCGCGATAAGGATTGGGGGACCTATCATCCAGCCATCAGCGATTTCAGCTGCCGTCAGGGCGTGGATGACTTCACCGTGACCTTCCGGGCACGCTGCGCCAGCTTCGACCCCAAGCAGGAACTCGAATATGAAACGCGCATTACCGGAAACGCGAACGGCCTGATCACCTTCGACGTAACCGCCGAACCGCGGACTCCATTTCTCACGGCGCGCTGCGGTTTTGCCATTCTTCATCCGCTTGAGGGTATCGTCGGGCAAGCCGGCCGTGATCGAGCACGTCGACGGTTCACGTGAGCACGCAGCCTTTCCAGATCTCATTGATCCGATGCAACCGTTCAAGGAGA
>CAVZJL010000053.1:0-30862 GCA_963775365.1 uncultured Acidobacteriaceae bacterium
ATGTCGCAACCCTTCCTAACGTGGGTGACTCATGCCATGACTGGCTCTCGCCGCTCATGGGATCACCGTGACAGTGCCTCCGGGAATTCGGCTCACCAGTATTTTCGAGGCGTCATAATGCCCAGCTCCTTCGACAAATCGAAATCGCTCAGGTTCAAGATCACTCTCGCTTCGGGCAGCTTCACCTCAACTGCTTCGCAGGTTGACGATGACGGCAACCTAACCCAAACTGCCCTAGGCAACACCGTAACGTTGGAAGGGTTCGCGCCACCGTGGATATCGATCGCGCCGGCGGTGCAATGTACGGCCATCTGCACGCGCAAATATACGGCGTGGCTCAGTCCCACATGAACTCCCTCACCAGCTTCATTTACCAGCCACAAGATCAGCCCAGCAACAAGATTTCTGTGTACGCGATGGATCGGGCGCAAGAGACCTTGGTCTTCTATGGCGACATTACCACCGCCTGGGGGAACTACCAGCAAATGCCGGATGTGTTCCTGCAGATCCAGGCGATCGGAGGCTACGTCAATAAGCTGACCCCGATTCCTCCCACAAGCTATAACGGACCTCTGGACGCGGCCACGGTGATGGCGCAGCTAGCCGGGCAGATGGGGTACACCTTCGAGAACAACGGCGTGAGCGTGCAGTTGAGCAGCCCGTATCTTCCGGGCACTGCGATGGATCAGGCGAGGGAACTGGCTGAACAAGCGGGCATCGCTCTCTATCTGGATAACAACGTTCTTGCTATCACGCCCCTCAACCAACCGCGCAACACTGCGAGCATTCCCGAGATCTCGGCGCAGAGTGGTCTTGTGGGTTATTGCACCTATGACGGGCGCTCGGTGAACTTCAAGACGCTTTTTAATCCCGCGATCAAGTTTGGCGGTCAGATTCAAGTCCAATCACCGCGGGCGCTGCAGAAATATAAAGTTGCACTGCGTGCCGCTACTGGCCGAAGCCGTGTGGTTGTCACTGGGCTTCAACGTTGAGCTCGCCGGCCAGCACGCGCGGCTGTGAAGGAAGCCGGCGATGTTCTCGTCTGTGCATGAGCTGACGGCAGACCAACGAGCGGAATGGCCTTGTGAAAAAGCTCAAAACGCGAACACACCCGCAAGCATCCGTCACTGCCAACTTGCAGCCCTGTGGAGCTGAACTGATCAGTACCCGCATCGCGACGTCCCCCTCCGAACTTCGTAGCGATCTACTTAACTACACAATGGCCGCATCCACTTCCAAAAGTAAAGCTTCGACTGATGACCACCAAGGCAAATGAAGCCATGATTGGCTCGGACGATGACGCAGTCGACGGAGCTTGTACACGGCTCCTCTTCTGGACGGCGAAGTCTCAGTCCAAAACTCGCTGATGTCCTAGCCAACTTCTAGCTCTTGGCGACCACGCCGCTCCGTGATCTCCTCCGACTCCACTGACCCCGGACACCCGCTGACCGGCCCGTTGGCTTTGTCACTCACTCTGTCGGCCTTCACTGTAGCTCTGTATTTCCATCAAAGGAGGCGGGTAACAAAACTGAAATATTGCGGAGGTAAACCCGTCCCGATGATCAAGCTTAGAGAGCTCCATCGAGCAGCCGTGCGCTCTAACCACAAACTTCTCATCCGCCTCTGGGACGTTCATCTCAAGGGTTCTTTCTGCCGCCGTCAGTTCAAGCGGAAGACCTTGATCCGGTATCGGAATAGGCCCTGATGGTTCTCCCCTGGAATCCAGGAAGTCGCGAGGGAGAACACGATCTTCCTTTTCCGAATCCTTGAACAGCCTTAAGGTAATCGAGCCCCACGTTTGGGGAATGGATAAGGCCGCATTTGACGCATCCGTTGTCCGTTTGCTCTGCGGCTGAGAGGCAGACGAGAACAGCAATAAAATGACAAGCACGGAAGCCTGGTTCGTTCCACTTGAAATCCTCTCGGCATTGAGAGTACACCAGCCAGCGGACCGCCTGTTCCGTTTTTGGTACAGGAATTCCTAGATGCGACCCGCTTATTCTTCACAGGGGTAAGATGGCGGTCTACTATCGGTCCGAGGGGAAACCGAAAATGAAGCCAAGATGTCACGATTGCTACAGAACAGATAACCTGCAATCTTGCGAGGGTAACTCAGACGGACCGTGCGAGAGAAGCAACTTCATGTGCCCCAAGGACGTGAATCTAATTCACGGCAAGCGGCAATGCATAGAGTGTTATAAGCACATGCCTTTTATGGGTGGCTGATAGCCGCAGCCCGGAGAGGACTACACCTCGCGCCATGGACCTCGAATCAATCGTGCAGGGTATCGACGCAGAGATTAGCCGCCTGGAAAAGGTTCGGGCGCTACTGACCGGCCATACAGCCCCACTGAAGCGCGGGATGCCATCCAGTGAGCGCCGGACGATGAGCGCCGAGGGACCCGCAAGGATCGCGGCAGGGCAGAAGAAGAGATGGGCGAAGAGGAAGCGGAAGTAGACACCTATTGCGGTTGCTTCGCTGCAGCACGCTTGTGGCCAACCGATTCCTGATCATCAAGTTGCTTCTTTATCGTGTCGGTAGAGAGGCTGGATTACGACAAGAACATCGGTGGCACGGGTTGAAGGCCTTTTCTAGTCCAGGCTTCTCGTAGAGACGACTTGACCGTGTATGTCGAATACCGGTCCCCGGAGAAACCAGGAACTCCTACCCCTTCAAACTCGAGAAAATTTGTAATCACCCCATCGTTAAGCTCAGAACCAACCGAAGAAACCGTTGCCGAATTGACCTGTCAGCTCCCGTCGTAAATCCGGTAACCAATGTAAAAAACGCGATCACCTGGATGAATTGATTTCGTTCGCCGAATTGGAGTGGAGTAAAGTTCACAGGTTGCTAAATATCGAAGGACTCCAAGTCGTAGCCCTCGAACGAGGGAGTTTATCGGCTTCACGATAGACCACAAACGAAGGGGTTCCCGAATCTGAAGCCGACCTGTAAAGTTTTTGCCTTTGGATCTCCTACAGCTCCGACGTGCCAACAGGTGATCAGGCGCGGATTCTCCAGCAACAAATGCGGTTCCTGCGACTGCGCCAGTCGTTGCATCGGAGAGCGTGCCCACCGATTGCGTAGCAAGCGAAATGGATTGAGCCTGCAACAGCGTCAACGACAGAAAGGCAGAAGAGCACACCATCACTACAGGGGCTCCCATTTTCATGGTTCACCTCGACAACAGCATAGTTACTCGGGGGCCGAACTCAAGGTCGCCTCAGCCTCCGATACTGCTCCGGCGTCAGCCCGCAAGTGAGCAACAACCGCGCCCGACCTCGATCGCTGCCGGCTTTCCGAATCGCCCCAGGCCTCTCCGCGCCTTGCCAGCTCCCTGATCTTCTTCAGGGTCTTTGAATGTGAACACTCGCGGCAGGGGCGTCTTAAGGTCCGCTTCACAGAATTGAACCTGCCAACCTGACCGGTAGAAGAACGTCATGAAGACTCGATGGCTCGGACGGTCGTAGCGGGACATCATTTAGACAGTATGGGGAACAAAAGCGAAACTTGTCCACAGCTCGATCCCAGGGCGGGCTACACTTAGCCAAAGCTCGGAGTGAAACTAAGTGGCTAAGGTTGGCAGGAATGATCTTTGTCCGTGTGGGAATGGCAAGAAATACAAAAAATGTCATGGAAGCCCGCTTCTACCTGTAGAGCCAGCTGGCTCTCGGACTGGGCAACAGCCATCTAAGCCGCCCTTTAGCTTTCCGGGAACTAATGCCACACGAGATCACGCCAGAACTGAAGAGAGTGCAGGCCGAAGCGATGAGGCCGAGGTAAACCCTGAGTTCGCTCGGCAATTTGGCCAGGTTCGTCCGCCGATTTCCTTGGACTACTTGGGCTACAAATTCGTTATTGCGGGAAGCAAGGTGGTGTATCAACCAAAAGAGCAGACCCAATTCTTTACTGACATCTTGCTCACGTTCGTCTGGAGCACCTTTGGAAGAGAATGGTTTGAGGCAGAGGTTGCAAAACCTCGTGGCACCCGGCACCAAGTGTTTGAGGCAAGATACAAAGCGATGTCCTACATGAATGCTCAACCTCGCGATGCTCAAGGGGTATGTAAGGCCGAATGACAGGTCCGATGCTAGGATACTTCACCTTCGCTTACGATCTGTTTACGGTACAAGATAACGGACGCCTTGACGCACGACTGATTGAGCGGTTGAAGAACTGCGATCAATTCCAAGGTGCAAGGCATGAGCTATTCGCAGAGGCTACTTGCCTTCGGGCAGGCTTCTCTATCGAACATGAAGACGAGACGGATGGTTTAACTCGACACGCCGAGTTCACTGCTACTCACAAAGCCTCCGGTCAAAGAATTTCGGTTGAGGCGAAAAGCAAGCACCGTCCTGGCGTACTTGGCTTTCCAGGGGCACGGCAGGCAGAGGGTGAGCACAAGCTAAACGTGGGCAACTACTCAACGATGCGATCGAAAAAATACAGCCGCATCCGCTGGTCGTCTTCTTCGACCTTAATCTTCCCTGGTCGACTGCAAGCAGGCTTCTGGAAAACGCATACCGCCTCATCCGTTAATCTACGGCACTTTGGATCGGATGCGAAGAAGGCATTCGGCAAGGGACCCCATCAATTTTCTCGTCTCACAAATCATCCCGAGCACTACTCTGCAGATGAGGAAGCTGCCCCCTCTCCTCAAATTCTCAGCATTCTCACCCGCTTCCCGGCAAACCTGTCGCACGCCCGCCGGCTCTTGGCTATTCATCAGGCCGCCAACTCTACGGCAGGATCCCGCAGTTCTTCGATGGAAAGCCGCAGGCCGGGGTAAACCCCTGAACCAATAGGTAACGAGAAACGGGCGCTTATCTTCACTTTGTTCGCGAAGATTTTATCGGATCTGCGCTCAGGCCTGACGTGCAGCACCCCTGCGATGGGCGAAATATTTGTGAAAGAGTTCGCTGGCCTCTATGCTCGCAATCTCAAACTGCTTCGCCGCGGAGACTATTTCGGCAAGGGTCCAGTCCACTTTCACCGCCTTTCCCCTCATAGTGCAAGCGTGGCTCGCCGTTTTCTCCGGTGAAGGGCTTCGCGTGTATCAACCGATTTCGGAGTTCTACAAGCTCCTTGAACAAAGTAGCGAATGCTATCAGACGCTTGTGCGTTGATTCTGTCAGGCCCCTCGCTCCTGTAGCCAAGGTCTTCAGGCGGTCGGCCACATCTCGTGCTGTTTTCTTCTGCGTCTGGATCTTGTGAACGTACTTGGATTCGAAACGCTCGATGATCCAGATGGCGTTCCACTCCAAGTAGCAAAAACAATAGACGGCGTAACCGAGCGCATTTGTATATTCAGTGCTCACAGGAATCCGGCGAGTTTTCTCTGTCATTTGCAGGGATACCTCTCTGTGCCGCTTGGTTTAGCTGCCTTCGGTCACGGTGCGCTCAGCGCGCCCTCCCCCGGATGGTAACCTTTAAAGATGGGGATTCCCAAGGTCAGCGAAGATCGCATTCCCGAATCTTCCCAGTTGCAGGCTACCTGGGAGCAACGCGAGCAAGTCTTAGCGATCCTTCGGCAAAGCGACTACCTGAAGCAGTGGTTTTCCAACCCAGTGGCTGCTGGGCGACCGCTAGGCGCCGGAGAGACCTACGAGCTGTATGTTCTGCGTCACAATGTGCCGGAGCCAAGGGCTATTGTCTTTCGATCTGACAATCCGTCCGCTCCCTATGCCATGGAAGATGATTTCCAAGAGCACCTCGCTCAACAGATCTTGGCGATCGTTGCGCCGGCAGGGATTGAGCCCCTGAAGAATTGGGTGATTTGCTGGCCCAAGGACAACAACGAAAGAGAGTTTTCCGATACCTTACCTTTCCTGCTGTAAAGACATCGCTGGCCGCCACGCTAGGCCGTCACGGTATTGACTGTGGCGCCACCCTTCAACCCATCCAGCTAGTCTGACCACTGTTGCATCATCGCCCGCCGCTCGGCCAGGTGCGCCGTCCTGTTATACGCCCGCCCATTTGGGTCGCGCACAGCGTGGGCAAGCTGGTGTTCGATGAAATCAGGCCGCACGCCCAGCACCTCATCCAAGATCGTTCGCGCTACTGCGCGGAAGCCGTGACCGCTCATCTCGTCTTTGCCGATCTCGAGGCGCCGCATGGCCGCCAGGATGGCATTGTCACTCATGGGCCGGCTGCTACTGCGCGCTCCAGGGAAGACATAGCGCCCTAGCCCGTGAGTGGCTGCAGCTCGCGGAGGATCTCCACAGCTTGCCGGCTGAGGGGCACAATGTGGTCGGACGTCGGTCTTGGTCACCCTGTAGCGCCATTCAGCGGCCTTGAAGTCGATGTCCTTCCACTCAGCCTTACGCAGCTCGCCAGGTCGAACGAAAACCAGCGGCGCCAGACGTAGCGCGCAGATGACCGGAAACGTCCCCTGATAGCCATCCATCGCGCGCAGGATTTCCGCGAGGCGCCTAGGTTCGGTTGTGGCGGCCAGATGTTTCCCTTGACCGGAGGCAAAGCGCCGCGGAGGTCACGCGAAGGATCGCTCTTGCAGCGCCCGGTCGCCACGGCGTAGCGGAAGACCTGGGAGCAATTCCCCAGCGCCCGGTGTGCGGTCTCCAGCGCGCCGCGGCTCTCAATTCGCTGGATCACGGCCAGCAACTCGGGCGCCGAAATTTCCGCGATCGGTCTGGCGCCGATCCAGGGATTGATATCCCGCTCAAAGACTCGGGCGAGGTTAACCTTGTGCCTATCCGCCCAACCGGGGGAAAACTTAGCGTGCCACTCGAGCGCCACAACCTCGAAGCTCTGGGCGTCCGCCTCGGCCCGTGCCTTACTGAGCGCCACTCGGTGCGCCGCCGGGGTCGATGCCATCTCTCAGCAGTTTGCGTGCGGCGTCCCGCCGATCGCGAGCTTCTTTGAGGCTTACCTCCGGGTAGACGCCGAGGCTCAGGCGCTTCTCCTTGCCCCGTGACGATATTTCAGGCGCCACCATTTGCCGCCGGCGGGAGACACCTCCAGGTAAAGAGCGCGCTCGTCGAACAGCCTGATCACGCTTAGCGCTCGGCTTGGCATTTCTGATCGCTTTATCCGTTAGGGCCACTTGGGGGCAACTCCAAGGGCTCAAGGCCCGTAGCCCCCATTGTGGACCCCAGTGGCCCCTGGATGTCAATCGTACTGGATGCACTATCCCCGGACTAGTGACCGCCTTAAGTGCCATTATTCTAAGTTGGTTTTTGGACGTTATTGGACGTGGCTTGAATGAGTAGTTGGTGGAGGCGGCGGGAGTCGAACCCGCGTCCGAAATCCATGTCAGCAGAGAGACTCCATGCGTAGTCGAGTTCCGAAGATTTCGCGCGACGCGCTCAGAACCGACAAGATGCGCGTAACGCTAGTCCGATGATCTCGTCCCTGCGGCTCGGACCGCGTCTCAGGAACCAGCCTGCTGTGCGACGTTCTTTCGCAGCCCACAGGCGAAGCCACGAAGAACGGCTACTTATTTAATTAAGCAGCAAGTGCTAGTTGATTGTTAGCAATTATTGTTTTTGCAAGCGATTACGGGTGCTCACACCCCGGCATGCCTCTCAACCTAATCGATCCCGTCGAAACCGTGACGCCCCCTCTTCTCAAAAAAACAGCGCGTAAACTGCTGCCTATCCTGAGTATAACGCCCCTACATGCCAATCGAATTCAGATCGATGCTCTGGAATTCCTTGCGCATAATGCCATCGCGGATCTCCTTCACCGTCTTGCCTTTAAGAGACATCTGGTAGGCGTAAAACCCCTCCTGGCGCAGGTCGAGCATTCCGCCCCATGCAGACCCTCAAAGCAACTGTGCAGGCTGGTATGGCCGAGCGCCCGGTCGCAGTGGCAATAGCAGGGAAGCTGGTAAAGCACGTTGGGGACCTTGGCCGCATCCTCATATACCTTTTTTTGCCAGGGATACTGGAACATAGGCCCCTCCAGCTGCTTGCCGGAAAGAAGGGCGGGCAATTTGCTCCGTGAGCCGGCGCCGTCGGATGGTACGCAGGAACATCCGCATCGGTGACCCACTGCGCATAAGCCCCTACCGTCAACATCCCAATCGCCAGGCACACCAGAATTCGCCGCATTCCCGCTCCTTAGCGCTTCCATGAGATGTTTAACCGATGTAGATGCTTCACAACGGCTCTTGCTCAAAAAAGGCCCTTAAAGCAGCAGTGTAGCGCGAACCCAAAGGGAATCGCCACGCTCGCAGGTTCGGCGACAGGATTGCAACATAAGAATGTAGGTTTTTAGAAGAGTCGTCCGAAGAACAAAAAAAAGGCGGCACGAACGGTAAATTGTCCGTGCCGGGAGGCCAGTGACGCAACTTGTGTTAAAAACCTCGCCGCGAGAGCGAAAGCTTCAATCGCGACTGAACTTATATTAGCAGATGCATCCTGCGAACTTCCAGTTGCAAATGCCAAATTTCGTTAAAAAACGTATTTCTTTAATTTTAGAATCCCGATTCCTGTATCTTTCGGGCTCAACTTCACCCTTCCCCCACATAGACGCGGTTCTCAAAAATAAGTTTCTCTCAGGACTCTTTTCCTACATTTTTCTTTCTAAGGCCATCCATGCCGCTGCGCAAATTTCGTTTAGAAGCTGGTTTCCAAGTCCAATGCACAAGCCCCAGAGGAGAGCCGTTCGGAACCCGAACAGCGGAATTTCTGGCGCTCTGGCCTGTTGATCGCCACTTCGGCAGCTTTTGGCGGAATCGCCGTCGCCATCTGGAACCGCAGAACCCTGGCCAAATGCGCCAGCCAGTCCCGCCCAGGGATCGATAACAGTCGTTCCCCCCTGCAAGGAATTGGGATGCTTCTACGAGAGCGAGTTGAGAGTCTGCGCCATCTTCATATCCCGCTGGGTAAGACCGCCCTGGTCATGGGAGACCAGCGCCAGCCTCACCTTGTTGTAGCGGATATCAATATCCGGATGATGTCCGGCCGCCTCCGCCTTTTCTGCCACCTGGTTGACGAAGATCATGGCCGCAACAAAATCGGGGAAATGGTAGTGGCGGACGATCTCCTTGCCCTCAAGCTTCCATTCGGGAAGCGATCGCAAACCTTCCTGCACCATTTCCGGGGTCAAAATGCTCATCAGTACACCTCCGTCTAGGTTAAAGGGAACGGATTGCGCAGCTTCGACCGGTCTCTTTGGCTCCAGCTGCAAAGGGTGAGAATTTCTTCGCTTGTTGGGTAATTTCCGCGCGCAGATCCTCCCACAACTGGTCGGGCAGGCTAAGATACACCTCCACCACCTTGGGATCGAACTGCGTGCCGGCGCAGCGCTTGATCTCCTGCCGCGCTGCCGCGAACGTGGCCGCCTTACGGTACGGCCGGTCCGACGTGATCGCGTCCAGCGTATCCGCCACCGCGAAGATTCTCGCTCCCAGCGGGATCTGCTCCCCTTTCAGTTTGCGTGGATAGCCGCTGCCATCGTAGTGCTCCTGGTGGCTGTAGACAATTTCTGCGGCCTCCTGCAGAAACGGGATCTTGCGCAGCATCTGGTAGCCGCGCGCGCAGTGTTCCCGCATCACCTTTTGCTCATCCGTCTGCAACTTGCTGGGTTTGAGCAGAATCGCGTCAGGAATCGCCATCTTCCCGATATCGTGCAGAAACGCTCCGCGCGCGACAACCGGTATCTGCTGCGCGGGGATTCCCGCTCCCCGGGCAAGCGCAATGGTATAGGCCGTCACCCGTTTCGAGTGGCCTTCCGTCTCCGCATCCTTCAGGTCGAGCGCGTCGCCCAGCGCCTCCAGCGTGATGTCGTAGGAACGCTCCAGGTCAGCGATCGCCTGGTGCAGCATCCCCGTCCGGGCGCTTACCAGCTGCTCCAGATCCTGCCGGTACATCGCGTTCTGCTGCACCAGGCGCCGATAGTCGACCGCCCGCTTGACCGTCGCCAGCAGCTGATCCTTTTCAAATGGCTTCAGCAGATAGTCATAGGCCCCGTGGCGCACTGCGGCCACTGCCGCACCCTCATCGCGGCCCGCAGTCACCAGTACCAGAGGGGTCTCGGGTTGCACCTCGCGCATTCGCTCCAGCAGGCCCACCCCGTGAACCCCGGCCGCCATCAGGTCAGACAGAACCAGGTCATACGGAGGGTCTTGCTCGATGTGCGCTAGGGCCTCTTGCCGATCACTTGAAAGCACGGTGGAGTATTCCGCCTTTTCAAGCATGCCGTCGATTGCGGCTCGACAATGTGTTTGCTCATCGACCACCAGAACCCGTGCTGGGATGCGTGCTGTCTCCATACTTGCTGGACGCCCGGGTTTCCCCGGAAGGCTCCTTCTTCCGTACTGATACTACCTGTATGAGCACCTGGAAACCACATCCCCAGCGCTCGGTTGCGGCGCGTAGCGTGTCCACAGCTACGATGGTGGGGCGAGATTTGTTCCGCTTGGCGGCCTCCGCGCAGGAGTGTGACCATACCAGCAGTGCAGAGAGCAACTAGAGCTCTCCCTCTAAGTCTATCTTCAACCGATACCAATGGTGTGAAATCTTGGCCTCCGGTCACGTTACTCACTGACGTATACAATGTGTATACATCGGCCCCTGCCCTGGGCCAACTGAATCCATCCACAGTAGAAGTGAAAACTCTTGCTGCAGCCGTCGGCCATTGGTGAACTGGTATACTCTGGTTTAGCGTCATTTCAATACTCTTTCGGGCTGAAGGGCGTTTACCGGGGTAGCCTTGTTCAATTTTGAGCGCGAGTTTTCCGCGGAATCAAATCTGGTCGTCTCTCAGGCTGCCAAACAGTCCTGTGAGCAGCAGCAGCGCGATGTCTATGAAAGCCACCGTCATCGTACCTTTTCGCTCGCGTTTTACATGACCGGCAATGAAATAGAAGCGGAAGAGATTCTCGCCACTACATTCGTCCGTGCCTTTCAACAAAACGAGCAGCCCGACGGCGTTCGCCGTCGATTCGGCACTGGTCAGCGAGCTGAGCCAGCGATTTCCTCTGAAAAAGGAAGAGGCTGCCGCGGTGATTACTCCCGGGATCGGCCTGAGTCATCGCAATGTGCGCCGTCCCGATCTTGAGGTTGCGGTGCGCAACCTGCCTGCCAATGAGCGCCTGCTTGTTCCTGCTGCGCGACGTGGAAGGCTATGCGCCGGCGGCCATCGCCCGCCTGCTTGATATTCCCGAGGCGCAGGTGCAGCGCGCTTGCTTTTCCGCCCGCATTCGCCTTTGCCAGGTGCTTGCCGAGCAGGCCCGCACCGAAGCTGCCTGACCGGACATACCGCGCTTACTTCTTGTTCCGCCGCGCCGCGCTCCACCCTTCCTTGATGGTCTGCCTCGCCCGTCCCAGCGCCAGCGCATCTTCCGGCACATCTTCCGTAATGCACGATCCCGCCGCGATATAGGAGCCATTCCCCAGGGTCACCGGCGCCACCAGGGTGGAGTCGCTGCCCACAAAAACGCGGTCGCCGATGATCGTCTTCGCTTGTTCACTCCGTCGTAGTTGCAGGTGATCACCCCCGCTCCCACATTCACGCCCGTCGCCGATTTCCGCGTCCCCCAGGTAGGTCAAATGGTTTGCCTTGGACCCTTTGCCCAAGCGAATCTTCTTGGTCTCCACAAAATTGCCCACGTGCGCCCCCTCGCCAATCTCGCTCTCCGGCCGGATGTGCGCATACGGGCCGAGCAAGGCGCCATCGTCCACCCGCGACTGGCTGATGATGCAGCCCTGGCGAACCAGCACCCGGTTGCCCAGCGTCGCGTGCTCCAATACGGAATAGGAGCGAATCCGGCACTCCTTGCCCACCTTGGTCTCGCCCAGCAACTGCACAAAGGGCTCAATCACGGTGTCCGCTCCCACCATCACGCCGGCGTCGATCACCGAGGTCTCCGGCCGGAAGATGGTTACTCCTTCGGCCATGAGCTTGCGGGCGGTAATGAGCCGGAGTTTGTCATCGATCGCCATCATCTCCGCGATCGTATTGGCGCCCAGCACCTCGTCCGGCGTTTTCCGCCTCCAGCGCCAGCACCCGTTCCCCGGCTGCCCCCAGAATCGCAGCCATGTCGGTCAGATAGAACTCGCCGTGAGCGTTCTGCGTCCCCAGGCTGCCGATGTGTGCGAACAGCGGCTTGCAGGTAAAGGCGTAGATTCCAGAGTTGATTTCCCGCGCCTGGGCGAACTCCGGAGTTAAAGCCTTTGGTTCAACAATCTCCCGTATCTCATCGGAATTGCTGGACTTGCGGATCACTCGCCCATAGCCGTGCAGGTCTGCCGGCGCGGCCGTAAGCACCGTCATCGCCGCCCTGCGCTCCAGGTGGAAATCGCGTATCTTCCGGATCGTTTCCGGCCGGATCAGCGGCACATCGCCCGAAAGCACGATCAAGTCGGCATATCCCTCAACCGCCGGGCGTGCCTGCTGGATGGCGTGGCCCGTGCCCTCGTTGCTCGGTCTGCTCGACGAACTGCACCCCCAGGCCGCTGAGCGAAGTCCTTTACCAGCTCGGCCTCATGGCCCACGATCACATAGATATCTTCCGGCGGAACAATCTGCCTCGCCGCATCGACCACGTGCCGCAGCAGGGTCTTGCCGCCCACCTCATGCAGAACCTTTGGACGCTTGGTTTTGAGCCGCGTGCCTTTTCCCGCGGCCATGATCACGATGGCGAATTGCATCGATCACTCTCCTTTAAATGCTTGCATTTGCGTCCAATACTTAAGGATTAAGTTGAAGCTGTCTCGGCTTCTACTTAGCCCTTGCCAAGGATATAGCCAAAGCGTGGTCGGACAGGACCGTAGCCATCACCATCGAACATTTGCAATGTCGATACCGGGTGATCGACGTTCCGGGTTTTTTACTCCATATTCACGCTTACAGTTTTTCGCGATGGTATCGAGAAGCGTACCGTTAAATAAAGGAGGAATCAGAACCATGAGCTCCGCTCCTGCTTCCCCCATGGAACGCGCCTCCTTAGCTTCGGCCGAACAGACCCATGCCGCGTCCGCGCCCCGCCATGATCCAGCAAGCCGCGGTGCTGGGCGCGGGAACCATGGGGGTCCGCATTGCGGCCCATCTGGCCAACGCAGGCATCCCGGTGGTGCTGCTCGACCTGGCCGGAGACCCGGCCAAGGGCCCGGCGGCATCGCCGAAGCCGCCTTGCAGAGCCTCAGCCGCGCCAAGCCGGCCGCTTTCTACGACCCAGCCAGTATCCGGCTGATCCAGCCCGGGACCTTCGATCATGACCTCGCGCGGCTCTCCAAATGCGATTGGGTAATCGAGGCGGTCACCGAGAACCTGGCCATCAAGCAGGAACTTCTCGCCAAAATCACCCCCTTTCTCAAGCCCGGAGTCATCCTCACCACCAACACCAGCGGGCTGCCCGGTAGCCAGCATCGCCGCGGCACTGCCGCCTGAACTCCGCCGCTCCTGGTTCGGCACCCACTTCTTCAATCCGCCGCGCTACATGAGGCTGCTCGAGGTCATCTCCACGCCCGAGACCGATCCGGCGGCCGTCGCCGCCATTGCCGACTTTGCCGACCGCCGCTTGGGCAAGACTGTCGTCTATGCCCACGACACCCCTAACTTCATCGCCAATCGCATCGGCGTCTACGTCATGGTCCAGGCCATCGAGCTGATGCAGCAACAAGGCCTCACCGTCGAAGAGGTGGACGTGCTCACCGGCAGCGCCCTCGGTTGGCCCCGCACCGGCAGCTTCCGCCTGGCGGATATGGTCGGCCTCGACATCCTGGCCCATGTGGTCGCGAACTTCTCCCAGTCCCGCGCCGGCGAAGCGCTTCAGCTGCCGCCATTCGTGCAAACCATGCTGGAGCGCCGCTGGCTGGGCGACAAAACCGGCCAGGGCTTCTATAAGAAGGAGAAGGACGCGGAAGGCAACGAGCTCCGGCTCGCCCTCGACTGGCAAACCGTCGCCTACCGTCCCGCGACGCGCCCCAAATTTCCCTCGCTGGAACTGGCCAAGAACGCCGAATCGCTTCCCGAGCGGCTGCGCATGCTCATGGCCGGCTGATACCCGCAAAGACAAGGCAGCCGCCTTCCAATGGCAATTGCTCAGCCGCCTCTTTGCCTACGCCGCCAATTGCCTGCCAGAGATCGCCGCGGAACCGGCCAGCATCGACCGCGCCATGCGCACCGGCTTCAACTGGGAACTAGGCCCCTTCGAGATGTGGGATGCGGTCGGCGTGGCTGCTACCGTCGACCGCATGCGCCAGGAGGGCGAGCCTCCCATTCCCAATGCAGAGACGCTCCTGCGGTCCGGAGCCTCCAACTGGTACCGGGACGAACCACCGGCAAGCAGGTCTTCGACCCCAAGCGCGGCGAGTACGTTCCCGTACTCCACCCGCCCGGCATCGCCACCGTCGCCGACTTTCGCAAATCCCACGGCATCGTCAAAGGCAATTCCGGCGCATCGCTGATAGACCTGGGCGACGGCATCGCCGCCATCGAGTTGCACTCGAAGAAAGATGCGGTCGGCGAAGACATCACCCGCCTTGTGACCCAGACCCTGAACCCGGCCAGCGATGCCGTCCGCGACTTCCAGGGCTTTGTCATCACCGGCGACGGCGCCAACTTCTCTGTCGGGCGCAAACCTGTTCCAGGTGCTGCTCTTCATTCAGGAAGGGGAGTGGGAAGATCTCGACTTTGCCGTGCGTGCCTTTCAGCGCATGACGGCAGCGATCGGTTCTGCCCCCGGCCGGTGGTGGTGGCGCCGTTTGGTCTCTGCCTGGGAGGAGGAGCGGAGATCGCGCTGCACGCCGCCTGCCGCCAGCCCCATGCCGAGCTGTACATGGGACTGGTGGAAACCGGGGTCGGTGTCGTCCCTGGTGGCGGTGGCACCAAGGAAATGGTTCTGCGCGCCGTCGATTCCGCCGCTGGCATTCTTTCCGCTGCCGGCCGCGATGCGACCGCCCGCCTCGCTGGTTCGACTGAATACTTCGACGCCCTCAAGCGCAACTTCGAACTGATAGGCTTGGCCAAGGTCTCGACCTCGGCCGCCGATGCGCGTCTGCTCGGCTATCTGAGCGCCTCCGATCGCATCACCGCTCATCGCGATCGCGTCGTGCATGACGCTCGCCAGGCCGCGATCACCCTCGCCGGTGCCGGCTATGCGGCCTCCAGCGCCGCGCGAAGTCCCAGCAGCCGGCGAAAGCGCCTTGGCCACGCTCAAGCTCGGCGTCCATCTGATGCGCCAGGCCGATTACATCAGCGACCACGATCAGAAAGTCGCCAACCACGTCGCCAACATCCTATGTGGAGGCGCCATACCGGCCGGCACCATCGTGACGAGCAATACTTCCTCGATCTCGAGCGCCAGGCATTCCTGTCGCTCTGCGGAGAACGCAAAACCCAGGAGCGCATTGCCTTCACCCTCAAGACCGGCAAACCACTCAGGAACTAAAAACTCATGTCCTGTGTCAGGGCACGACTTTACAGTTTGCGGAGAAATCCATGCTTTATGTCAGGGCGGGACCGTACCGTTTGCGGAAGAACTCATGTTTTGTGTCAGGGCACGACTTTAGTCGGACCGTAAAGATCGGGATAAAGAGGGCTTTAGCCCCGGGGTATGTTTTTTGAAGGGTACGGGCTTCAGCCCGTACGGAGTCGGCTGTAGACAGGTTCGGCTTTAGCCACTGAGGGGAACTCATTTCATTCCCGCTCGAGACTTTTCCGAAACCTGTTCAGCCCAAACAACACGAGCGCAAAACGAGGGCTTTAGCCCCTGACTGCGCCAGGGAAGGGAAGCAAAATGAGAGACGCCGTTATCGCCAGCACTGTCCGAACCGCCGTCGGCAAATCCGGTCGAGGAGCGCTCGCCACCACGCGCCCCGACGACCTCGCCGCGACCGCGATCGAAGGCGCGCTCGCCCGCTTACCCCAGCTTGACCGCAACGAGATCGAAGACGTGATCCTCGGCTGTGCCATGCCGGAGGCGGAGCAGGGAATGAACGTCGCCCGCATCGCCGCTCTCCGCGCCGGCTCTGCCGGTCAGCTCCTCGGCCATGACCGTCAACCGCTTCTGCGCCTCCGGCCTGCAATCCATCGCCATGGCCGCCGAGCGGATTCGCGGCGGCGGCGCCGAAGTCATCGTCGCCGGCGGCACCGAATCCATGAGCATGGTGCCCATGGGAGGCAACAAGGTCAGCGCCAATCCCTGGCTCATCGACCACTATGCCGATTCCTACCTCTCCATGGGCCTCACCGCCGAGCGGGTGGCGCAGCACTACGGAATCACCCGCGAACAGGCCGACGCCTTTGCCCTGGCCAGCCATCAGAAAGCGCTGGCCGCCATCGAAGCCGGCCGCTTCGACACCGAAATCGTGCCGGTAACCGTGACCTATTCCACCAACGGCGCGGGCAAGGTCAAGCTCGCGACCAAGCCCTTCACCACCGATGAAGGTCCGCGCGCAGAAACTTCGCTCCAGGCTCTGGCCGCGCTCAAGCCGGCATTTCACGCCCAGGGAACAGTCACGGCAGGGAACTCATCGCAAACCTCGGACGGCGCCGCTGCCGCCGTGGTCATGTCTGCGGAGCGCGCCGCCGCCCTGGGCATCAAGCCCCTGGCTCGCTTCGTCTCCTTCGCCACCGCCGGCTGCTTGCCGGAAGAGATGGGCATGGGCCCGGTCTACGCCATTCCCAAAGCCCTGAAGCTGGCCGGGCTAACCCTCGACCAAATCGACCTCATCGAACTGAATGAAGCCTTTGCCGCGCAATCGCTGGCGGTGATCCAGCAACTGCATCTGGACCCGGCCAAAGTGAACATGAGCGGCGGCGCCATCGCTCTGGGCCATCCGCTCGGCTGCACCGGCGCCAAGCTGACGGCCACACTCTTGCACGCCATGCAGAGCCGCAAGCTAAGGTACGGACTGGTGACCATGTGTGTCGGTGGAGGCATGGGCGCCGCGGGCATTTTCGAATCCATTTATTGAACCAGGGGGAACATTGGCCACAGCAACGGAGATACTGCATCGCACGGTTCCCGGCGGCAACTTCCTGATTGGGGAGTCCGCGCCAGACGACATCATGACCCCGGAAGACTTCACCGAAGAGCAGCGCCAGATCGCGCGCACCGCCTCTGAGTTTGTTCGCAACGAAGTGCTTCCCGCGGCCGAAGAGATTGAGGCCAAGCACTTCGACGTCACCCGGGCCCTCCTCAAAAAAGCCGGGGATCTCGGCCTGATGGCCGTCGACATCCCCGAGGCGTACGGCGGCCTGGCCATGGACAAGGTCACCTCCGCCATCGTCGCCGACCATCTTTCGCAGCTGGGCAGCTTCTCCGTTGCCTTCAGCGCCCATGTCGGCATCGGCACCTTGCCCATCGTCTGGTATGGCACCGACGCGCAGAAGCAGAAGTTTCTGCCCAAGCTGGCCACCGGAGATTGCATTGGCGCCTACGCGCTCTCCGAAGCCACCTCCGGTTCGGACGCGATGAACATCCGCGCCCGCGCCACGCTCTCGCCCGACGGCACGCATTACCTCCTGAACGGCGAGAAGATGTGGATCAGCAACGGTGGCTTTGCCGACCTGTTTACCGTCTTCGTCAAGGTCGATGGCGAAAAGTTCACCGCCTTCCTGATTGAGAAGGGACACTCCCGGCCTCTCCATCGGTGCGGAAGAGCACAAGCTGGGCATCCGCGGCTCCTCCACCTGTCCGCTGGTGCTTTCCGACTGCAAGGTGCCGGTCGAGAACCTTCTCGGCGAAGTCGGCAAGGGCCACCACATCGCCTTCAACATTCTCAACATCGGCCGCTTCAAGCTGGGCGCCGCCTGTGTGGGCGCCGCCCGTACAGTGCTCGGCCACGCCATCGGCTACGCCAAGCAGCGCCAGGCCTTCGGCAAGCCCATCGCCGACTTCGGCCTCATCCAGCAAAAGCTGGCCGACTCCGCCGCCCAGCTTTTCGCCGTCGAAAGCATGGCCTACCGCACGGTCGGCATGATTGACGACGCGCTGTCCGCTCTCGAGGGAGACGCCGCGGAGAACGCGCGCGAGATCCAGAAGCGCATCGAGGAGTATGCCGTCGAGTGCTCCATCCTGAAGGTCTGGGGCTCGGAGATGCTCGATGCCGTCGTCGACCACGCCGTCCAGATCTATGGCGGTTACGGATATGTCGAGGAGTATCCGGTCGAGCGCGCCTATCGCGATTCCCGCATCAATCGCATCTTTGAAGGCACCAACGAGATCAACCGCCTCATCATCACCGGCTGGCTGATGAAGCGCGCCATGGCCGGCCAGCTCCCGCTGCTGGCTGCCATCAAGAAGCTGATGGATGAGGTCTTGGAGCCGCCCTCCTTTGAGGACGACGTCGGACCATTCCGCCGATCCCTTATATGCTGAAGCGCAGATGCTGGCCGGCGCGAAAAAGCTGGCTCTCTTCACCGCCGGTGCGGCTTCTCAGAAATACATGAACGCGCTTGCCGATCAGCAGGAGGTAATGGCGGACCTGGCGGACATCATCATTCAGGTCTACGCGCTTGAGTCCGCGTTGCTGCGTGCCCGCAAGCTGAGGGCTCGCAGTTTGCCCCTAGCCGACACCGCCGCAGCGATGGTCAAGCTCTACGCGGCCAAAGCGATGGACATTGTCGAGCTGGCTTCCCGGCGCATCGTCGCCGCGGTCGCCGAAGGCGACACCTTGAGAGTCCAACTGGCCATCGCCGCCGTTTAGCCCGGCATATTCCCGAGGACGTCTACGCCCGCTCGCGCGAAATCGCCCGCCACCTGGTCGAATACGGAGTCTGGACCTAACTAAGCGCTTTAATCGGCAACAGCTGCTTCTTGGACCGACTGGATCCGAACCTCTCCATCCTTTTTGGGGTACACAACGGATAAGAATGTCTCCATCCGGCTAACCGCGGTAGAGGTTAAAAAAGATGCCCTAAACTTTGTCATCAACTGGAGCGAAGCGCAGGGGAGGGATCTGCAGTTTCCCTCCACCGGCAACAATCTTCACTGAAACTGGGTTACCGCTGTTGCAAACCGTCCCCGCCTTGCGACCGTCCCGACCTGTCTTCGAAGTGGTCACACTAATCGGCGTTTGCAGATGAAAGCTGACCAGCGTCTCCGTAGGAATCTGCACCTGCTGTCCCTTGGTAACCCCATTGACGCCTGCCCCAACACCGCCGCCGCTGGCGGCGCCAATGGCTGCGCCTTTCCCGCCGCCCAATAAGCCCGCCGAGAATGGCTCCCACTGCGGCGCCGCCGCCGGTCTTAATCGCCGTGTTCTTCCCCCGGCCGGCCCCTTCTTGTCGTATGCGTCGGTCACCACATCCACCGGGTGGTCCACCGTATCGATGCGCGTCAACTCAATCGATAACTCCGAGCTGCCCGCGAAGTGAGTCGCATCCTTGGCTATAATCACCCGTCCCGTCACCGGAGCGCCTGAGCGCGCGACCACCATGCCGTCCGAGATCAGATCGCCTGCCAGTGACCCATGGAAAACCGTATTGGGCTGAGTCTTCCCGCTATCCAGCGTATCCGTCATGCGAATGGGAATCACCGTCCCCGCCGGCAGAGTCACCGTCTTGGCCACCGGCGGAGGCGGAGGCGGCGGTGGCGGCGGAGCTACCACTTGCACCGGCTCCTGCGCAGGAGCCGCGGCCGGCGGAGGAGGCGGCGGGGGCGGAGGCGCCGCCTGTGCCACTTCTCTTGCCGCCGCCTCGGTTCCGGAGCCGGCTTCGCCGCCTTGACCGGCGCCACCACCAGGTTGTTAACCACCGTCCTCACGCCGTCGATCGAAGCACTATCCGCAGCCGCCAGCGCACGGGAAGCGTCGTTGTCTACCTTGCCGTCCAGGGTAGCCACTCCATTGGCCACGCTCACCTGGATGTTCTGGCCATTCAACGCCGACTCGCCACCGATCTTGGCCTGAATGTCGCTGCCAATCTGCTGGTCGCTGCGTGGGGCAGGGGGAGCGGCGGCTGCGCTGCCGGTGCGGGCGCCGGCGCAGCCTGCTGTGCGGCCGGTGCGGGCTGTTCGTGAACGAACGGATTCTTGCAGCCCGCCCCCAGGACCAGGAAACCAGTCAGAACGGTCAGCGGAATGCTGCGTCGAATCAGAAAATCTCGTCTTCATGGGGAAATCCTCGCTGCTTTTTCGCCATCACTCGATCGCTTAGCAATGGTCGCCCTGCCGTGCCTGCATGGGCAGTTGCTCAACGGCTGCGAAACTGCTTTACCTTTTGACGCAGTAAACCTGCGACAGGCTCGCGCGCCGGGCCTAAATTTGCCCGCCACACCGCTCGCTTCTCTTTGTCACTCCTCCCTTGGCGGCGCGGGAAGAGTATCATGCATCCCATCATTGTTAACGACTAGCCAGTGGCTTGGCAAAGTATCTTCTACTGGTATCCGGGTGCTAAACCCGGCAAACAGCCAGACGCAGTATATTGAGACGAGTACAGCAAGCTAAGGGGAAAACCATGACAGACGAAGAGCAAGGCGGCAGCGGAAGCGGTTTTGGTTGGTTTCTGGTCGGACTGGGAATTGGTGCGGCGATCGGTGTGCTTTACGCTCCTCAGGCGGGAACAGACACTCGCGAGAGCCTCGCCGAGAGCGCCCGTGAGCGCGCGGAATACCTGAAGCAAAAGTCGAGGGATGCGGCCGCCCAGGTCAACACCTATGTCGATGCCGGCAAGGATCAGTTCGGCGAATACGTAGTGAAGGGCAAGCAAGCGGTGGAGCGTGGCCGTTCCCAGGTGCAGAGCTATGTCGAGCAGGGGCGTAAGGTAGTGGCCAAGCATGCCGAAAAAGTTTCGGCAGCAGTGGATGCCGGAAAAAACGCGTACGCGGCAACGACGGCGGTTGACGGGCAAATCTAGGGCATCTTAAGCAGACCCTGGATCACAAGAACAGAGAGGGCGGTGTCCATCCAGCCCGCTCGCGCGGCTGTATGAATTGCCCTCCGTGAACCCTGTCGGGCCCTGGTGGAAAGCATTTTCGCTTCTGGTGCTTACAGAGGATTGAAGCTACGCACTCGCTGTACACGGTAGAAGCGAAAATGTGTAAGCGAAGGGTTGAAGCAAGAGCAAATGGATAAAGCCACGCAGACTTTACTGGTCGTTTTCATTGCCGTGGCCGCGGTCAGCATTCTGATGCAGGCCGGCTTCTACGGTGGCCATGTTCCTCGCCGCCCGCAAAGCCCAGAAAAAGATCATGGGGCTGGCCGATGACGTTCGTTTGCACGCCCTGCCTGCAATCATTGCCTCGCGCGAAGTAATCCAGGACATCACACCCAAGCTGAGAACCATCACCGAAAACCTGACCGCCATCAGCACCACCGTGCGCGCCAAGACGGACAAGGTTGGCGGACTGGTGGGTGACGTAACCGATCGGGCCCAGGCTCAAGCACCAGGGTAGACGGCATGGTGAAGGGCACACTCGACCACCTCACCTCCGCTGTCCAGGCACTCGAGCATGGAGTGGCCGTGCCCGTCCGTCAGGTAAACGGCATCCTCAACGGTCTTCGCGCCGGCGTCGACGTTTTGCGCAAAAAAGACATCCCCAACCACCGGGAACCCGAAGACGACCTCTTCGTCTAGGTCTGTGAAGAGTACGGCCTACCTCGCCGCACGGGCATCAGGCCGTACATCAATCTCCCAAAAGCAATGAGACCTCACAGGCCGCAGAAAAACTCATGTTTTGTATCAGGGCACGACTTTAGTCGGGCCGTAAACGACTGAGAACACGACGGGCTTTAGCCCCTGAGGGATCCTGGTCACTCACCGTCACACGATCCAGCCGCCGCCAATCACCTCATCGCCGGCATAGAAGACAGCCGCCTGCCCCGGAGTAACGGCGCGCACTGGCTCATCGAAACGCACTTCGACTTCATCCTCGCCGGTTCTCCGCAGCGTAGCCCAGGCTGGCTCATGCCGATGGCGGATCTTTACCTGGGCGCGCATCTCCCCATCCAATCCCGCAATGGAGATCCAGTTCAGCCTCTGCGCCCGCAGCGAATCGCGCATCAACTCCGGCTCCGCTCCCACCGTCACCCGCTTGCTGTCGCGATCGATGGAGATCACGTAGAGCGGAGAAGGGGAAGCCAAACCGAGTCCCTTTCGCTGCCCAACCGTAAAGTTATGCACGCCATCATGCGTTCCCCGGGACTCGCCGCCCACCGAAACCAGCTCTCCCGCGGTATCCGGTACGGCTTCGCCCTGCTCTTCAAGATAGGCATCGATGAAGCGCTTATAGTCGCCCCCGGGAATAAAGCAAATCTCCTGTGAATCAGGCTTGTTCGCAAGCGCCAGCCCGTATCCACGCGCCAGTTCGCGCACTTCCGGCTTGGTGAAACCACCCAAGGGAAACAGCGTGTGTGCCAGCTGTTCCTGGGTCAGCCCAAATAGAAAATACGTCTGGTCCTTGCTGGCATCCGCGGGCCGCTTCAGAATCCACCGTCCTCGCTGAGGATCGTACTCATTGCGAGCATAGTGGCCGGTAGCAATCTGCTCCGCCCCAATCTGCCTTGCGGTCAGCAGCAACTGGTCGAACTTCAGGTGGTTGTTGCACAGGCTGCAAGGAATGGGCGTCCGCCCGGAGAGATACTCGTCGACAAACGGGCGGATCACATCGCGCTCGAAGCGCTCCTGGTGGTTCACCACGTAGTAGGGAATCGCCAGCATCTCCGCCACCCGCCGTGCGTCGTACACGTCATCGATCGAGCAGCACCGTCCCTGCACTTGCTCGGGCATTCCATCCTGGCCCGCGAGCCGGCGCTGGTTCCACAGCTGCATGGTCAGGCCGACCAGGTCGTGTCCTTCCGCCTTGAGCATGGCCGCCACGGCCGATGAGTCCACCCCACCCGACATGGCCACTGCTATCGTCTTGTGCTCTTCGTTGCTCATGAAAATTACCGAACCGTCACTGCGGAAACCTCCCGCAGTCTGGCCACTTGCGACGACACTAACTCGATCGCCCGATCGATCTCTTCTTCCGTCGTCTGCCGATGCAGGCTCATGCGCAAGCTGCTGCGCGCCCGCTCGGCAGAGAGGCCCATGGCCTCGAGCACATGCGGAGGGTTCGCTGGCGCCGGAGGAACACGCCGCGCCGCTCGAAACCGCCAGACCCTTCAGGTCCAGCGCGATCACCAGCGCCTCACCCTCGAGGTGGTCGAACCAGAGGTTAGTAGTGTTCGGCACCCGGGCAGCCGCACCGCTATTTACGCCCCGATCGGTCGTGTGCTCCAGCAGTCCTGACTCCAACCGGTCCCGCAGGGCGCCCATACGCTCCGGCGCTCCGCTCCGCAGTCCTTCCATCGCGCACTCCGCCGCCTTGCCCAAGCCCACGATGCCGGCAACATTTTCGGTCCCCGCCCGCCGCTGCCGTTCATGCGCGCCGCCGGCAAAGAGCGGCTCCAACCGAGTGCCCGCGCCGTACGAACAGCGCTCCCGTTCCCTGCGGCGCATGCATCTTATGCCCGGAAATACTCAGCAGATGGCAGCCGATTGCATCCATCTCCAGCGGCAGCTTGCCCGCTGCCTGCACCGCGTCCACATGGAATCGGAACCCCTGCCTCGGCGGCAATCTGGCCGATCTCCTTCACCGGCTGCAAAACCCCGGTCTCATTGTTGGCCATCATCACGCTGATCAACCGGGTATTGGGCCGCAGCGCCCGGCGAACGTCCTCGGGAGCCACCACGCCCTGGCCATCGACAGGAAGAAAATCCACCTCGACCCCGCGCTCCCGCAGCTTCTCGCCCGCATGCAGCACCGCATGATGCTCGACCGAGCTGGTGATGACATGATCCCCGGCTTTACCGAACCAAAAATCGCCAGGTTATCGCTCTCCGTGCCCCCGCTGGTAAAGACAATCTCCGACGGGCGGCATCCTAGCAAGCCGGCAACGCTAGCCCGCGCCTGTTCCACTGCCCAACGTGCGTGCTGGCCTTCCTGGTGGATCGACGAAGCATTCCCGAACCGTTCCAGCAAAAACGGCCGCATAGCCTCCAGCACCTCTGGCAGCAGAGGAGTGGTAGCATTCGCATCCAGGTAGATTCGCCGCACAAAAACTCCAACTCCCATTCTACGGGAACCCGCATTGAGGGACTCCGGCCCCGAAATAGCGGTGTAGATCGGAGGAAATTGTTCTTGAGCAGAAGGGATCTGTCCTGACCGGGAACGACGGGTGCCCCACATCTCGCTCGTTTTTCGCGAGATGTGGGATTCCACGGACCTTAACCTCTCGCTCCCCGCCCCCAAACAGCGGTACAGGAACAGGACGGGTGCCCTAGGTTCGCCAAGGCGTACCTGGGCCGAAAAAGACCGGCCGAAGGCCGTCAACTGCTCTCAAGTCCATTCGTCACTGCGCAGCCGTCCGTTCGTCACACCGCGCCGCCTCTACACCAAAACCTGTTACGCTTCTCCTGCTAAACGCATACAAGGGAGATTGAACGTGAGAAATCACCTCGCCGCTTTCGCCATATGTACGCTAACCACCCTGCTCATCTCACCAGCCTTATCGTCCGCGCAATCCATGCCGGCGCCCGGAAAAACCCCCGTTCGCCTCGCCGAAGCCAAGGCATCCCCGGCGCAAATCTACGCCAAGCTATTCAGCAGCCAGGAAGAGGAAGTCGTCTCTGCCGCCGAGGCCATGCCGGAGGACAAGTACAATTTCGCCCCCAAAGACGGAACCTTTGAGGGCGTGCGGACATTTGGCCAGCAAGTCACCCACATCGCGGCCTCGCAGTATTACTACTTCGGCAATTTCGGTATTAAAGGCGGAGTCGACTCCGACGCCATCGACAAACTGACCAGGAAAGACGACATCGTCAAGGCTCTGAAAGATTCCTACGCCTTTGCCCAGCAGGCAATCGAAACCATGACTGCGGAAAATGCCTTTGACCCGATCGGGGCACACAAGAGCACGCGCGCCGGTTTAGCCACGATGGCGCTTGGCCCACACCAACGACCACTACGGACAGATGGTCGTCTATCTGCGCATGAACAAGATCATCCCCCCGGCCAGCCGCAAGCCGTAGTGACTTAAGCAGTTTCGCAATTACTGTGGTCCGATAGGATCGTCGAGGTGCGGTTTTCTTTGGCGGAAGACCGCGAAAAGTTCTGTCGCCTCGTTCTACACCAATTCGCGAAACTGCTTTAGCGCTTCTCGATCGGAGTGTAGGCGGCAGGATATTCGGGGCCAATATATTCGGCGCGCGGCCGGATCAGCCGATTGTCATCCAGTTGTTCGATGACGTGGGCGGCCCAACCGGAAATCCTGCTCACCGCAAAAATCGGGGTAAACAGGTCCAGGTCGATGCCCAGGATGGTGTAAGTCGAAGCGGAATAGAAATCGACATTAGCGTTGAGCTTCTTCTCCGCAAGCACGTACTTCTCAATCGCGCGCGACATCTTGAACCACTTGGCATTTCCCGAGGACTCGCCCAGCTCTTCTGACATCTTGCGCAGGTGGGTCGCTCGCGGATCTTCGGTGTGGTAAACGCGGTGGCCGAAGCCGGAAATCTTCTTCTTCTGCGCCAGCAGCTTAGCCACATAATCGACCGGGTCGGCGCCCTCCTTGTCGATCGCAAACAGCATGCGCATCACTGCCTCGTTGGCCCCGCCATGCAGTGGACCCTTCAGGGCGCCAATAGCGCCGGTGATAGCGGAGTGAATGTCGGAGAGCGTGGCGGCGATCACGCGGGCGGCGAAGGTGGAAGCATTCAGTTCGTGGTCGGCATGCAGGATGAGCGCCAGATCGAAGGTTTTGGTCGCCGTCGCGGAAGGCTTTTCGCCATTCAGCATCCACAGAAAATTCGCCGCGTGACTCAGCGAGGGGTCTGGCTCGACTACCGGCTTCCCCTTGCGCAGCCGGTCGTAGGCCGCCACCAGCATGGCGATCTGCGAGGTCAGCCGAAAACTCTTGCTCACATTGGCGTCGTGCTCATTGTCGCTCTCGTCCGGGTCGTAAAAGCTCAACGCGGAAACCGCCGTGCGCAGCACTTCCATCGGCGTCGCGCTCTTGGGGAACGACCGCAGCAGATCGATGATCTTTGGATCCAGCACGCCGAGCATCCGCCAGCCGTTTGCTGAAGTCTTTAAGCTCCGCCGCCCGCGGCAGCTGCCCAAACCACAAGAGGTAGGTGGTCTCTTCGAAGGTCGACTGCTCGGCCAATTCATGGATGTCTATCCCGCGGTATGCCAGCACTCCAGCGTCGCCATCGATCCAGCAGATGCCCGAATTGGCTGCAACTACGCCTGCAAGTCCCTTGCCCACCACCGCCGTAGACATACTGAACGCTCCTCTGATTCTCAACCTCGCCGGTCAGGCCCCCGGCCTTCACCACTGTTTCCTTTATAGCGCAGGCACTCTGCCTAACGCGCATTGGGAGCCATTTTAAGCTCTCCGCAACTGAAAATGCTCTAGCCGGTCAGTCATTGCACTGACTCCATCAATCGGCCAGGAAGAAAAGCGTCCAGCGGAACCGCGGGCGGCCTGCCCTGCAGCAGCTGCCGTACGATCAAGCCGGTTGCCGGCGCCAGCAGGATCCCATTACGAAAGTGTCCCGTCGCTATCCAGCAATGCGGCAGCCCAGCGCTGCCAATGAGGGGTAGCCCGTCGCTGGTCCCCGGACGGAGCCCGCTCCAGCTCTCCACCACCGGGGCGGAAGCGATCGGAGGCCACAGCTCCGCTGCCTGGGCGCGCAGCCGTTCCACCACCAATGGCTCTACCCGGCGATCGAATCCCGCCCGCTCTACCGTGGCCCCGATCACGATCAAGCCCTTACCTCTGGGTACCAGGTAGATCTCCGGCGAGCGCAGAACGTATTGCAGATCCAGCGGCGGGGGCACACGGACAGCAATCATCTGTCCTTTCCGGGGCTCCACCGCCGCAGCGGGCGGGTGCTCCTGCCCGGAATGCCGCACAGCCCCCGCCCATGCCCCGCAACAGTTCACAAAGGCGCCCGCGCTCACCGTTCCGCTCTGCGTTCTTACCTCCACTGAGCTGTCCCGGCTGGTAACGGCGAGCACTTCCGTTTCCTGCTGCAGTTCCACCCCCGCCGCTGCGGCAGCCAGGGGGAGAGCCGCGCACAGATCCCGCGGATCCAGGCTTGGTTCCTCCACCCAGCAGAACGAACGGCCGTCTGTTAGCCAGCCCGGTATGCGCCTTTCGGCCTCTTGCAGCGCTCAGGCTTGGGCAAACCATGGTTTCGTTGGGATGAAACTCGCTCCCCATCCGGCTCGTCACCAGAGCGGCTTGGGTGCGCAGAGGTACAACGCGGCCAGAGAGCCGCTCCACGATGCTGAGATATTCCGGGTAAAGACGGATGCTCAGGGCGGCGAGCTGGGCCAGTTCCGCGGGATGGTCGGGATCGTTGGGCGACAACATGCCCGCCGCGGCCCAGGAAGCTTCAGCCATGGCACGGCCCTTCTCCAGGACGCGGACACGGAATCCGTTTCGCGCCAATTCGAGCGCGGTGGAGAGGCCAATGATACCCCCTCCCCCGACGATGACATCTACAGTCTCCACTCGTCCATTGTAGGATGAGAAAATACTGCGGAGCGCAGAGCAATCCCCGCAGGCGAAAGAGGCAGATCGCATGAGCGACGACACTTACGAAACAGCTGAACGAACCCAATCGGGACTATTTATCGCCATTCTTGGCTTCGCCGCGTTGGCATCCGTGGGCGCGCTCATCTGGAGCTACACGCTGGAGACCCGGCTGGAAAAATCGCAGACCGCCCTGGTCAATGCGCAACAGCAAAATGACAAGCTGGCCGAGAGCCTCAATGAGACCAACGCCAAGCTGCGCGTGACCTCCGAAACCCTGGGCCAAAGCGTCGGCCTAACCCAGCGCCAGTTGGAAGCGCGTGCCAGTGAATTCCTCAAGCGCCAGCAGGCGGAAACCAGCCGCCTGGAGAAAGAACAGCAGGCAGCCCAGGCCGAGGCCCAGAAGCAGATTGGTGCGGTCTCGAGCGACGTCTCTTCGGTCAAGACCGATGTGGGCGGAGTGAAAACCGACGTGGCCGCGACTAAGGCCGAATTGCAAAATACCGAAACCAAGTTGCAACGGGTGACCGGCGATCTGGGCCTGACCAGCGGGTTAGTCGCGACCAACGCCAAGGAGTTAGACATCCTAAAGCACAAGGGAGATCGTAACTATTACGATTTGAACTTGACCAAGGGAGCCAAGCCCACCCCGATCTCAGGCGTCAGCCTGCAACTGAAGAAGGCAGACGAGAAACACTCCAAGTACACCCTGGTCGTGGAGTCCGACGATAAGAAGATTGAGAAAAAGGACAAGAGTCTGGACGAGCCGGTCCAGTTCTACACCGGCAAAGACAAGCTTCTCTACGAGCTGGTCATCAACACCATCAATAAGAATCAGGTAATCGGCTACCTGGCGACGCCCAAGAGCGCGCCCGCGCCCCTGAACCCGTAGTCCAGGGCCGCTGGGGAATAAATTCCCGATGCTGGGGACGGCTCCAAAGGGTGCGGAAAAGTCTGTACGAGCAGGCGAGCAATACTTAAGGAGCTTACGTGTCTGCGTGAGAACTCACTGACACAACTCAGTCCCGCAGGGACGTAAAGTCCGACGCAGCTGTTTACATTCCCACTGAGACTCCCGGCAAGCCCAGACGTCAGTCCTGGGGACCTCAACGCACACAAACGCTGAGCAGGCATGACGGGTGCTCACGCAGGCTCTGAAGCCCGATTGAAGTTGTGCCCTGATAACAACAGAGCCCTAAGGGAGCATTTAGCCCCGCGATTTCTGCCCCACTCAACGACCGATATTCAGTTCCAGATTCTTCTGGTGCATGAACTGGACCACCACCTTGGCCGTCTGCAGCGTATCCCATTGCTCTTTAGTAATCGGATAGTTGAAGATGGCCAGCCCTTCGGCCGCTTGGCCGGGCGATAAGGTGATATCGCGATGGATCGGGTCCGCACGCAGGTAACTCAACGATGGATAAGCCTGGAAGACCCGCTTCATATCCTGGTCACTAGCCGCCACATTCGTCTGCTCAGTGCCGTCGGGTAACTTGATGGTCGACCCAATATCCTGCATGAATAGCGGAATATCGGTCTGATTCCTGACTCTGATCTTGGTCAGGATGATCACTTGGTCAATGGATTCGCTGGAGCCCGCCATCCCATCGTTGCCGCCGGCGCCGTTGTTAATAGACGCATGCACCGGGTAGACGGTTGCCGCTAAAACCTCTCCTGAAGCCACGGGCGGTTTCTGTCCCAGATACACGTACAAGGCCAGGGCAATGCTGACCACAATGAAGGCGATCACCAGCGTCTTCAAAGCACTCTTGAACGGGTGTGGCGGATCGACCTGCGCCATGTTGGGTCCAGGCCCGGAGATTACCGGAAGATCCGTCGACTCGGTCACTTCGCTCATGGTGGATGAATTCTAGCCCATTGCCTCGGCGTGCATAAGTTACTAAAGAGACCCTCTCCCTTGACAGTTGAACCAGCGTCTTATAGTGCAACAGCGGCCGGGGTAACGATTTTGCTCGTTCGCCGGTCAAGTTCCTCTACACTTATAGAGACGCATGCGAATCCTGATTACCGGCAAAAACGGACAGGTAGGGGGCGAGTTCTCCCGCTTGTACCATTCCCCTGGCGATGTGGTTGTGGTCGGTAGAGCGGAATGCGATCTAAGCAGCGAACGGTCTATTCGGGACCTGGTTCGGCGAGTCGAGCCTGCGGTCATCATCAACGCCGGCGCCTACACCGCTGTGGACCAGGCCGAAGGAGAGCGTGAACTCTGCTTTGCCGTGAACGCTGCCGCGCCCCGGGTGCTGGCTGAGGAGGCGGCCCGGCTAAATGCACTCCTCATCCACTACTCCACCGATTATGTCTTCAACGGAGAGAAGCCGGAGCCGTATCTTGAAAGCGATCCCATCAACCCGGTAAGTGTCTATGGGGCGTCGAAGGCGGCAGGGGAAGCGGCGATTGCAGAAACCGCGAGCCGCTATCTGGTGCTTCGGACCAGTTGGGTCTACGCGGCTCAGGGCAAGAATTTCCTTCGTACCATGCTCCGTCTTAGGCGCCGAGCGGCCGGAATTGAGGGTGGTTGATGACCAGTTGGGTGCTCCCACTTCAGCGGCTGCAATCGCCACCGCTACTGCAACTTTAGTGGAACAATACGCTGCGCCCGGGACAAAGCTTCCGGCGGGAATCTATCACATGACAGCGGGCGGTTCGACCTCGTGGTATGGCTTTGCGCGGGCTATTTTCGACGCGGGTGTTCTCAGTGCTCCCCCTCGGGTGCAGGCGATTCCGTCCTCCGCCTATCCAACTCCGGCCAAACGGCCAGCCAATTCAGTGCTCTCCAACGACAAATTTGCCCACGCTTTTGGTTTCCGGCTCCCCCCTTGGCAGCAGCAGCTGCAAGACGTTTTAACCGGGATGCAGGTCGCCAGCTGAACTCTCTTGTTTACTCAAAATTAAAAGCTCGCATTTAGCGACGGGAGTGAATCGATGAAGGCCTTAGCGACCAGTATTCCTGATGTACAGCTGCTCGAACCCAGGGTCTTCGATGACAGCCGCGGTACTTTTTTCGAAAGCTACAACGAACGGGCTTTGGCTGAATTGGGTATCAAGGGTCCTTTCGTTCAGGACAATCAGTCCTTTTCCCGGCGGGATGTGGTGCGCGGTCTCCACTACCAGATTCATCAACCCCAGGGAAAGCTGATCCGCTGTCTGAGCGGAGAAATCTTCGACGTCGCCCTCGATCTCCGGCGGCATTCGCCCACCTTTCGCCAATGGGTAGGTGAAATTCTGAGTAGCAGCAATCGCAGAATGCTTTGGATCCCTCCTGGTTTCGCCCACGGTTTCATGGTGTTGTCGGAAGGCGCGGAAGTGCTCTATAAAGCCACTGACTTCTATGCTCCGCAACATGAACGTACCCTTCTATGGAACGACCCAGCGCTGAAGATCGACTGGCCCAATCGCTTCGC
>CAVZJL010000054.1:0-108403 GCA_963775365.1 uncultured Acidobacteriaceae bacterium
GGCTTGCGTTGAACCTCTCCCGTGACCTTCACCAGTAACCGGCGCGAAGCGGCGAAGCCACTCCGCGCCAACGCAAGTAAAAAGGAATTAAGCATGGCACGTATCGCTGGCGTCGATCTGCCCCGCCACAAGCAGGCAAGAATCGCGCTAACCTACATTTTCGGTATCGGCAACCCTCGTGCGCGACGCATCCTGGAAACGGCCAATGTGGACCCGTTCAAGAAAGTTCAGGATCTGGGCGAAGACGAGGTAAACCGTATCCGCCAGGTGATTGAGAACGAAGGCCAGATCGAAGGCGATCTGCGCAAAGACGTCTCAATGCACATCAAACGGCTGATTGACATTCAGTCTTATCGTGGACTGCGCCACCGGCGCAACCTGCCTGTTCGCGGCCAGCGCACTCACACCAACGCGCGCACTCGCAAGGGACCGCGTAAGGGCACAATCGCAGGCAAGAAGAAAGCGACGGCGAAGACCTAATGGCGAAGCAGGAACAGAAGCCGGCAGCCGGAAAAGCTGCCAAGAACAAGAAGTTCAAAAAGCGCGAGCGTAAGAACGTTCCTTACGGATTGGTCTACGTTCAGGCCTCGTTCAACAACACCATCGTGACCATCACCGACGGCCAGGGCAACACGCTTTCCTGGAAGAGCTCCGGTTCCCTCGGCTTTCGCGGATCGCGCAAGGGCACTCCCTTTGCCGCCCAGCAAGCCGCGATGAACGCCGCCAACCAGGCGCGCGACCACGGTCTGCGTTCCGTCGATGTGCGGGTAAGTGGTCCGGGCTCCGGCCGTGAGTCGGCAGTACGCGCCTTGGCTGCAGCGGGACTCGACGTCCGCTCCATCCGCGACGTTACGCCCATTCCGCACAATGGTTGCCGCCCGCCCAAGCGCCGTAGGGTGTAAGACTTTTAACCGCAGGACCGGGACGAAGGATTAAATCCGTAAACCGGTCGGCCTCTGAAGTAAGGAGAACTACGTGGCACGTTATACCGGACCAGTCTGCCGCCTTTGCCGTCGCGAAGGCACCAAGCTCTTTCTGAAGGGTACCAAGTGTTTCTCGGAAAAGTGCCCCATTGAGAAGCGCAACTTTGCCCCCGGCCAACACGGCCGTGACCGCAAGCCCAAGATCGTAGGCTACGGCCTGCAGCTGCGCGAGAAGCAAAAAGCCAAGCGCATTTACTTCACCCTGGAGAGCCAGTTCCGCGCCTATTACGAGAAGGCATCGCGGTCCCAGGGCGTTACCGGCGAACTGCTCTTGCAACAGCTCGAGCGTCGTCTGGACAACGTGGCCTTTCGCCTCGGATTTGCCAGCTCGCGTCGCCAGGCGCGCCAGATCGTGCGCCATGGCCATGTGGAAGTGAATGGCCGCAAGGTGAACATTCCGTCGTTCCAGGTAAGTGTGGGCGACGAGATCAAGATCCGCGAAGGCAGCAAGAAACTCACAGTGCTCGAAACCTCGACAGAGTTTGCGAGCCACCAGGTAGCCCCCCGTTGGCTTGAGGTGGATCACGCAAATCTGTCCGGCAAGGTACTGGCACTGCCCAAGCGTGAAGACGTGAATCTGCCGGTAAACGAGCAGCTGATCGTCGAACTTTATAGCAAGTAAGAAACAGCAGAGTACAGATTCATTCAACGAGGAGAAACAAGCACGGCCGTAGCAGAATGCTTCGCGACGCCGCTGCATGGAGAGGACCACAGATATGCTTTGGAGAGGATTCCAAAAACCGAAACGTCTTGCAGTCGATACCGAGACGCTCACCGAAAAATACGGCAAGTTCAGCGCTCAGCCTTTTGAGCGCGGCTTCGGCACCACCATTGGCAATGCGCTGCGGCGCACGCTGCTTTCCTCGATTGAGGGCGCAGCTGTCACCGCCGTAAAGATCGAAGGCGTGCTGCACGAATTCCAATCGATCACCGGCGTCGTCGAAGACGCCACCGACATCATCCTGAACCTCAAGCAGATTCCCTTCAAGCTCAATGGGGAAGGTCCCAAGGCGCTGTATCTGCGTGCGGATCAGCCAGGTGTGGTGACCTCGGGCATGATCGAAGCCGACGGAGACGTGGAGATCCTGGACAAGGACGTCTACATCGCGACCGTCAGCGAGGGTGGCAAGCTGGACATGGAAATGCGCCTCAAGCGCGGCCGTGGCTATGTCTCCGCCGACAAGAACTTCGATTCGGATTTAGGAATCGGCTTCATCCCAGTGGACTCGGTTCACTCGCCTGTTCGCAAGGTGAACTACGCAGTGGACGCCGCTCGTCTGGGTCAGATCACCGACTACGACAAGCTGACCATTGAAGTCTGGACCAATCGCTCCGTTCTTCCCGCAGATGCGATAGGCCTTGCGGCTAAGCTGCTCAAGGACCATATGAGCATCTTCATCAACTTCGAGGAAGAGATCGAAGCTGAGAGCGCCCACGACGAAGGCCGCATGCAGTTGCGGAACGAGAATCTCAACCGCTCCGTAGAGGAGCTTGAGTTGAGCGTACGCAGCTACAACTGCCTCAAGAACGCCAACATTCAGACCATCGGCGAGCTGGTGCAGAAGACCGAGCCCGAGATGCTCAAGACCAAGAACTTTGGCCGCAAATCCTTGAACGAGATCAAGGAAATTCTGGCGCAGATGGGCTTGTCGTTGGGCATGAAGATCGACGAGCACGGCAATGCGGTGCCTGGACCGACCAGCGTACTGCCGGCCGCAACCTTGGCTGCAAGCTACAACCGTTATGACGACGAAGAGGATGACGACGACGAGGATCTCGAGGGAGTAGACATCCCCCTCCAGTCGGAGCCGGAAAACTTCTAGTTCGTTGGAGTGACCGGTGGCAGAACCCACCGGTCACCCGTTTAATTTCGCGAGAAAGAGAAACCCATGCGCCACCGCAATGCAGGATACAAACTAGGACGCAACACCAGCCATCGCCGCGCCTTGCTGCGCAACTTGGTCACGTCCATTCTCCTTGAGGACCGTGTAGAGACGACCATCACCAAGGCCAAGGCCGCGCGTCCTCACGTAGAAAAGCTGATCACCTTGGGCAAGCGTGGCGACCTGCACTCCCGCCGCTTGGCCCTCTCCTATCTGCAGACCCGGGAAGCTGTCTCCCGTCTGTTCGATACCGTAGCCCCGCGTTATGGAGATCGTGCGGGCGGCTATTTGCGGATTGTGCGCACCGGTTTCCAGAAAGGCGATGGAGCCGAGAAGGCCTTCATCGAACTCCTCGGATCCGAGCACGAGCTGGACGAGAAGCGCCAGAAGCGCGCCGAAGCAAGAGCCAAGCGCCGCGAAGAAATCGACAAGGCCATGTCCGAGAACCCGCCACCAGATGGCAGCGGCAGCAGCCACGCCTAACGTCTCTGAACGCAATTCCCACGAAGCCCGCGCCAAAAGGCGCGGGCTTCGTTGCAGGAAAAGCAATACCTCAGGGGCTAAGCCCATCGTATTTGCAGTCGTTTACGGCCCGACTGAATTCGTGCGCCGACACAAAACCTGAGCTCTTTCGCAGCGTGTAAAACCGCGCCCTCCGTAGTGAGTCTCGAATCTCGTTGTAGCCAAGGCACAAGGCCTTGTGTCAGGCGACAGCGACCACGCCTAAAGTCTGTAGGCAATTCCACGAAGCCCGCGCCCTGCGACGCGAGCTTCGCTGCGTCGCAGGAAAAGCAAAACCCCAGGGCTGAAGCCCGTCGTATTCGCAGTCGTTTACGGCCCGACTGAAATCGTGCCTGCCACAAAACCTGAGCCCTTTCGCACCGTGTAAAACCGCGCCCTCCGTAGTGAGTCTCAAATCTCGTTGTAGCCAAGGCACTAAGGCTTTGTGTCAGGCGACAGCGACCACGCCTAAAGTCTGTAGGCAATTCCACGAAGGCCCGCGCCCTGCGACGCGAGCTTCGCTGCGTCGCAGGAAAAGCAAAACCCCAGGGCTGAAGCCCGTCGTATTCGCAGTCGTTTATGGCCCGACTGAAATCGTGCCCCTGACACCGACCTGAGCTCTTTCGCAGCGCGTAAAACCGCGCCCTCCGTAAAGAGCCGCAAATCTCGTTCTACCCAAGGCACTAAGGCTTTGTGTCAGGGCACGACTTTAGTCGGGCCGTAAGGGCTCAGCAAAGATGAGGGCTTTAGCCCCTGCGCTTTTTTCTTGGCCAGGTAGCTATAACAATAGGGCCAATCTTCGGCACTATCCACGAGCTCTGCCTTGACCGGATTCTGAACGATATACGCGCGGTGCTGTGAAAAGCTCTGCCCATCCCTGATCCGCACGTCAGAAAACCCGCGTTGCCAGACCTCTCCCCGATATCCGAACTCTCTCTTGAGTCGGTAGGAAAATCCGCCCTTGATAAGCTGCATGGCCTTTTCAATGGTCATGTCGCCCTGGAGCGTCATCAGCAGATGTAGGTGATCTGGCATAACCACGAAGTCATGCAACTGAAACTTACCTGTCGCCACATTCGATCGCAGCACGTTGATGAGAAGCGTCGCGCTCCGTTCAGATTGCAACAAGCGCCGTCCCATGCTGCTGTTCGTCGTGACGAAGAACCACCCGTGCACTGCTCAGAACTTCCTCGGGACAAGCATTTCTTGAAGGATGAGCCATAACAGCGATCCTTATCTGCTTCTCCCTTGTAGGCTCCGCATAATCACTTTTCAAATGAATTCGGCTTCATCTTCTCGAGCCAGCCTAAGGAAATCCGCTAGTCATCGGGTTGACAACTCCACACCCCGGCCCTATCGTGTGGATCAACCCCCGAGAGACAGAGCTCCTGGTCCACCCTTTCGTCTATGAGCCAACCAATTGAGGAAACCGCAGTGCTGGTAGTCGGCGCGGGCCCAACCGGGCTGCTGCTCGCTTCCGAGCTGAACCGCAGAGGGGTGCCATGTCATCTGATCGATGCCAAGTCTGGGCCGCTCCACTGGGATAGAGCGACCGTCGTTCACCCCCGTTCCCTGCAGATATTCGAGTCGTTGGGACTGGCCGAAAAATTTCTCACTGCCGGGTGCAGACAACGGGTGATCAAGCTTCATTCCAACGGCGAACTGCTTGGGACGATAGACCTCGCAGGTTGCGGCAGCATCTACGGGTTCAATGTCGGCCTCTCCGAGGAGGTCACGGAGTCCATCCTCACCGGCTATCTCCATCAGCATGGTGGCCGGATAAATCGATCGTCGCGCTTGATTGGGCTGACCATCAACCCGAATAACCGGGTCCTGGCGGAGATCGAGCGCGACGGCGGCCGCTACCAGGTGGACGCCCGCTGGGTAGTGGGCTGTGACGGCCTTCACAGTGCAACCCGCGACCTGGCCGGCATTGCTTTTGAGGGCCACGACATGTTGAAGCCCTGGGCCGTCTTCGATGCTTCGCTCGAGGGATGGGCCGACACCTTCGAAGCGACTTTCGTTTATCTTGAATCCCTTCCGGTCATCCTGACTGCGCTTCCTGGCCATCGCTGGCGCGTCTACCTTCGGCCAAATTCGGAGCATTCCGATCTGGTCGCCGATGCCGCTTCTACCCTGCGCGCCTACGCACCATCTGTCTCTTTCGTAGATGTAGAAAATCCAGGGCGCTTCCGCTGCCACACCAAGATAGCGGCGACGTATCGCTCAGGACCAATCTTTCTCGCCGGTGACGCGGCGCATCTCTGTTCCCCCGGCGAAGGACATGGCATGAACTGCGGAGTGCAGGACGCCTTCAATCTTGGCTGGAAACTGGCTCTCGTCCATCAAGGCGCTGCCCATGACACTCTGCTCGATAGTTACGAAATCGAACGCCGGCCGGCCGCAGAAATCGTAACCAAATCCGGTGACAATTTCGAAGATATGCTGGCCAATGCCGGCCCAACAGAACGAAAGGCCCGTGACCAGGCCATCAAAACCGCACTCGCCGACCCAGAGATCCTGCACCACGACGCTGTGGCCGAGACGGAACTCAACATCGACTACGCCCACTCTCCGATTGTCTTCGGAGACCCAAACAGCTCGTTCGCAGCCGGCTATCGTTTGCCCGACAACATTCCGGTACGACTGCCCGAAGGATCTCCTTCCAAGCTTCACGCACTAGGCCATCGTGCGGGCAACACTCTTATCCTTGTGGGCGGACCCGCCGCAAACCCATCGGCATTGTCGGCTCTCCACGCCGCCTTGCAGGAATACGTAAAAGATTCGACCCTATTTGAAACTGCCATAGCGCTCAGCGCAAACGACGACTGTCGCTGACCAGATCGGTTACCTTGAGGCCGCCGAGGCCTCCCGTCTGGGGATTGAAGGAAGCACACTCCTCGCCGTTCGCCCCGACGGCTACGTCGGCATGCGCTCCGACCAAGACCACCTGGCCGCGCTGGAAGGCTACACCGCTTCTCTCCAAACCGGCACGCTCCGCGCCTGAGCTGTTGCACCACGAGGCGGGATGGGAGCCTCATAACTCGATTTCCTGCACCGGCAACATTCAACGCCCCCCACTCTACCTCCTCTCATTGAGAGCGAAGCCGAGGGACCTGCGGTTATCCCTTTCCGTGGCTCCGCAAAAGAAGCTTTTCCAAAGTTTTCATTCCACCGATTACACAGTCGCAGCGGTGTAAGCCTTCGAAAGATCGTCTTCAACCCACGTATGCTCGGGCGAACATGAGGTCACCCGTCCAGGGGCTAAAGGTCTCGCGTGCTGGGGTGGTATCAGGGCCCGGCTTTAAAGGCTGCAGATAAGCTCATGCTTTGTGCCAGGGCACGACTTTACAGCGTGCGGAAAAACTCTGGCCTTTGAAGGGTACGAGCTTCAGCTCGTACGTAAGTGATTAAGAACAGGTCCGGCTTTGGCCGCCGAGGGATGATTTTTTCGAGGTCAACGACTTTTTCCGCAAGCTGTTTAGTCGGGCCGTAACGATTGTGAATACGACGGGCTTTCGCCCCTGCACTTTTCTTCATCCAGCCTTATCCAACCGCTGACCCGCAACCTGCGTCTGCGAGGCCACTGCCCCAACGCCATGTCGCCTGGTAAAAAACTGCATCACCCACCGCAGCATGACGAACAGCCGATTCGTAAATCCAATAAGAAAATAAATATGCACTCCGGCCCACAACAACCAAGCCACCAGACCGGCAGACTTCCAAAACCTCAGATCGGCAACAGCGAACGTACGCCCCACCACGGCCAGGTCGCCCTTATCCCAATACCAGAAAGGCTCCGGCGCAGCCTTGCCTGTGGTGCGGCGGCGAATCAGCTCTGCCACGTACTCGCCTTGTTGTATGGCAGGCTGTGCCAGTCCAGGCATCTGCACCGCCGTCCCGCTCTTGAAACCCAGTAGATTGCGAGTATTGGCGATCACCAGCGCCGTGTCGCCGATGGCGAAGATCTCCGCATGTCCGGGAACCGATAAGTCAGGGTTCACCTTCACCCTCCCGGACTTATCCGCCTCCGCGCCCAGCCAACGCGCCGCCGGAGAGGCGGCCACGCCCGCGGTCCACATTACATTCCGGCTGCGGATGCGCTTGCCGTCGGCCACAATTCCCTCGGCATCGACACTTTCCACTTTGGTCCCGGTAAAGACCTTCACCCCCAACTCTTCCAGGTGGCGCGTGGCCTTCGCCGAAAGCACCTCAGCAAAGCTCGGGAGTATGCGTGGTGTGCCTTCGAACAGCATGACCTGGGCCGCCCCAGGCCCAAGATGGCGAAAGTCGTGTGCCAGCGCCATCTTTGCCATTTCTGCGATGGTGCCGGCGAGCTCGACGCCGACGGTGCCCCCGCCCACCAGCACGAACGTGAGCAGTTCCTTGAGCGCGTCGCGATCAGCGTCCCCGCATAAAGCCAACTGCTCGGCATCTTCGAACGCCCTCAGCATCCTGCTCCGGATCTTGTCCGCATCCTCCAGCGCATCAAGACCCGGAGCAATCGGCTTCCACTCTTCATGGCCGAAGTAATTTACCCGGATGCCGGTGGCCAAAATCAGATAGTCATACGGCAGCTCGCACTCGGTCAGCAGCACCCTGTGATTCTTGGTGTCGATGCCGGTCACTTCCGCCATCAATACATCGATATTTTTCCGACTGCTGAACAGCACGCGCAGTGGCGGAGCGATCTCGTCGCCAGAAAGAAGTCCGGTAGCCACCTGGTACAACATGGGCCGGAACAGATGATAGTTCCGTTTATCCACCAGGGTGACTTGCACGGGAGCCTTAGCTAAAGAGCGGGCGGCATAGAAGCCTCCGAACCCTCCTCCGACAATCACCACCCGCGGAACCGTCGCCACGGCTGAGTTTTCTCGCAAGGGAACCTCCGGCGCAGTCATTCTGCTTATATATATGTCCGCCAGGCCGCAATGGTTGTGGGATATTCGAATCTTTTTACCGGAGCTCCGCGTGCTCTGGGACGGAGATCCCGGCACAATCCGCGGGCGTCTCTCGACTTTCTGAAGATTCCGAGGCTGGCGTACCGAAATTCCCGAGCCTCGAACATCCATCCAACGATAGTTGCGTGGATGCACGACCAATCTGCATGCTATCCTCCTGCTGCTCAACTCTGAAAATGAGGAAGCTGGGATTGAAAGGTCGATTCAGCCGTATCGCGTCTTCTACCTTGATATTAGTCACGGCCACACCCGCCAACTGTCAGCAGGCTACTGCTCCGGCTGCAACGTCATCCACTGCGCAGGCGACGGCTTCGCAACCTAAACCGGCTGTTCCTGACACCCTTATGGATGGGACGCCTGTCAGACTCCGCCTCGGCCGAACCATCTCTTCAGCAAGCGAAAGGGTCGGAAACTCGGTGGATTTCGAGGTAGCTGAAGACATCAAAATTAACAATGTAGTGGTAATCCCGGTGCGTGCTGTCGCTTTGGCCACTGTCACGGCTGCAGAACACAAGAAGCATCTTGGACGAGCCGGCACGCTCGAGCTAAAGCTGGACAGTGTTCGTCTGGCAGACGGCGAAAAAGCTGCGATAACGGCCACCGAAGGTGGGAAAGCTGGTGGACACGTGGGAGTGATGACAACCGCCATGGTCGCGACGGGTATTTTTTTCTTTCCCGCCGCCCCACTTTTCTTGTTCATGCATGGGAAGGATATGACGATACCGAAGGGCACCGAGATCACTGCCTATGTTAACGGCGATGTGCCATTGACGATGTCGAGATTCTTACCTGCTGATTCGCTTCCGCCAGACCCTTCCAACTCTCCGCAGTAAGCCCGATCCGGAAAGCCTCGGCATGCCGCAAAAGACTGACTTGACATACGAATACCGCGAACCCTCGCCTGAACGACACAATGGATGCCGGTCTCATGCTTGAGTTACCGAACCTTTCGACAGCCGGATCGGTAGGCCGCATTGACATGTGCAGCACATGCAATTATGTTCATAGCATGGCAAAAATGATCCAGGTTCGGAATGTCCCGGATGCTCTTCATCGCAGCCTGAAAGCCCGGGCCGCGATGGCGGGCATGTCGCTTTCCGACTATTTGCTCGTGGAGTTCCGAGAGATCGCCGAGCGTCCGACTCTGGCCGAGTTTCGCGAGCGTTTGCACAAGCGCAAACCGCTTCCGGTCGTTCTGGACACCGGCGGACTGCTGCGTGAGGAACGTAGTGCGAGATGATAGTGCTCGATGCCTCGGCGGTCGTCGACTGGCTGCTTCAGACCCCAGCCGGACAGCGCATAGAACAGCGTATCTACGCGCGCAACGACACTCTGCACACTGTTCATTTGCTCGATGTGGAGTTTGCTCAGGTCCTGCGGCGTCTGGTGCGCGAGGGGACCTTGGCACGCAAGCGAGCTGAGGAGGCAATGGAAGATCTGATCGCGGTTCGTGTCACCCGGTATGCCCCTGTCGTGCTCTTGCATCGGATCTGGCAGCTACGACAGAACCTGAGTGCTTACGATGCAGCCTACGTAGCGCTTGCCGAAGAACTAAAGGCTCCTTTGATCACGCGGGACCAGAAGATCGCCGCGGCCCCCGGTCACAGTGCGACTATAGAAGTCTTTTAGTGGAACGGACAGCATTCGTGTCAACGCAGGCAAAGCATATTGACCGTGAAAAAGTATCATGGTCTCCCCATTTCGATGTGGAGACCTGGGTTTGCAAGCGGGGCTGAGCAAACGGGCGCCTCCGTCCTTCAACGTATGATAATTGGACAAGGATCGGTGACAGGGATCGGTGACAGACGAACGAACCCCCATCGTTTCGCGCTCAGAGTTTTGTTGGAAAAAGAGGACGAAAGTACCCTAACGAATCGCAGACACTGCCGAACACTGCGGCACTCCTAGTGGGCTAGGCCTCCTCCCCGGGGATCTTTCATCCATTTTGCAAGGGCGTCGCCACTCAGTTCCATGCGGACCACATCCAGTTCGCCATGTTCGTAGTCAGCGATCATCATGCCCATGGAGTCTCCCTTCTCGCGAATGAAGATGATGGACCCGCTCTCGCCTTGCTTGCCGTGCTCCTGGATGAATGGTTGCCACTCGGTTCCCAGATGATTGCGCACCAGAGACGCGAGCTCGGAGACATCGACGGTTGCTTTTACGTCGTCGAACTCGACTACACGAAGACCCTTCACGCCCCCGTGGGTGGCAAATCGAGCGCATAGGCTCACAAAACTCATCATGGGAACGCGCGTTGCATGGACATCATAGCGGTGCTCCACGTCGCTCACCAGGCCGTCGAACCCACGGTCTGCAGCGAAGCAATAGATCGTAGCGCCGGCGAGAAGCAGCACAAGCAAAGAAAAGCGAAGGCGTGTCATTTGCCGGCATCCTTGGCTACGTGCTTGGCAACGCCCTTTGGGATTCCGAAGTTGCCGTCCAGCTTGGAAAGCTCTGCTGGATCGAGGCTGCCTGCGATGTACACCAGGTCCAACTCCTTCGATTCCGCGTCCAGTACGAACATGCCTTGCATCTTCCCGTCAACGATCTTCATATAAATGTCTGTGTCTGCCTGGCCGCTCTTTGAGCGCTCGCGGACCATGGGCTCCCATTCCGACCCCTGGAACTGGCTGCGGATGCGCTCCAGGTCTGCGGCCGTGTACTGTCCCGGCTGGTCGAAGTCATATTCGCGAACATAGACGCCGTCGAGCTTTTCGATGATCTGCTTTGCTTCCACGTCGTCCTCCCCCTTGCTGAGAAACTTGCCCGCGAAGTTCAGCATCTTCTTGTCCATGGAAACTTCTGTGTAGTTGCTGGCCCGAGCCGCCAGTTCTTTCTCGAGCGTGGCCGGAAAGGGGGGAGTGGTGCTCTGCGCTCCGGCGGAAAGGGCCAGCAGGCACGCTGCGAAGGCTGCGGTCATGGAAAGGTTCCTCATTCCGAGTCTCCCGGGGTTGATCTCATCAATTTTTGCTGCACGTCGTTCAGTGTCGCGGCACTCATGCGTAGCGCAAGGAAGAGTTGTGCCCGTGCACGCTCGCCGGCGATGCGCTCCTGCTGTTGGTGCTGCCAGTAGCTGCCGCCCGCAATCCCCAGCAGCACTACGGCTGTTGCCCAGCCGGCGGCCGGCACCCAGAAATTGCGTGTTTTCTGCAATGGCCGCACCGGCGATGTTTCAGGTAAGCGGGCCATAAGGCGTGCACTGAATCCTGCCGGGGTTTGCCGGGGCCTAAGCCCCTGCCGCAACCAGTGCTCCAGGTCTTCGTGTTCATCCATGACGTGTGTACTCCCTCAACGTGTCTTCCGCCCGCGTACGCATTGCCTTCAGCGCCCTTTGCAGATGGCTCTTTACGGTTGGTAACGGCATCCGGAGCGTTTCCGCGATCTCTCCTGGCGGCAGCTCCTCTTGATAACGCAACAGAACGACCGCCCGTTGTGCCGGGGACAGTTCCAGCAACAACCGCTCGATTTCTGAGGCCAGGGGTAAAGACCCTTCTTCCTTCGGCGCTTTGGCCATCCAATCTTCGAACTCGGCAGCACCATGCAGGATACGTGGCCTGCGGCGGAGCGCATCGGTTGCACGATGCACCGCGACCCGGCGCAGCCATGCGATCAAGTGCTCGTCAGACGCAATGTCATCCAACGCCCGGTACAATTCAAGGAACACGTCTTGCGCTACTTCTTCGGCGGTTCCGCGGTCGCCGAGCACACGGTACGCGATGCTGAAGACCCGCGATTGATGCGCCTCGACAATCTCCCGAAACTCGCCGGTGATCCCTGGCACTGCGCCTCCACCCTGCCGTCGTACTCTCATATACGGAAAAAAGCGCCGGGCGGAATGCAATTCGTAAGTTTTATTTTTGACCTGGCAAGACGTTCGGTATACGCCCATCCCGGCGTAGAGCCAAGGATTTTAAGACACACCGGAGCACGAGTGCGACCGCGCCGCGGAAGTGCGTCCAGAAAATAATGCTCCGAACCGCTAACCGAAACTAACCTGACTCGCATCGATATCGGTAGCAAATCAAATACTGACAAGCATAGAGCCTAACGGACATGTTCGTGGCTAGCATGGCGCACATCGGCAAATTGTGCCGTGGCGGCATCCTTTGACCTCATGGAGATCGCTTGGCAGCCTCTTAAGGATAGTGAGCGTGATGGAAACATGCCCCAATGTCGCCCCGCCCCGCCCGCCCATGGAGGACCGTCAGCTCCCTCGGCTCGCTGCCCAAGCCAACCAGCTTCCAATCTGGGGGGCTTATCTCTCTTATCTCTCTTTTCTCTCATTAAAAATTCGCGCTGCTCCGGCTGTTAAGGAATCGGTAATCATTTCATTGCACGATGATGAGCTAACAGAGCGCCACCATGGTTACCAAAGAAAATCCTCTCCTGCTCTTGACGCGGCGCAAAAACCGTACCACCTTGTAAGTAGGGACTCACATGTCGGCGCCGTCTTGCCACGACGGTCCTGCCTGGCCTTGCACCGGTGCTCTTAGCCCTGCATTTGCCGCCAACACCGGGAAAGCATCAGCGCTTCTCGGCGTGATGCCTCAGTAATCGAAACCGCTAATGTGACATCAAAGCGACGTCTGTCCGCAACATACCTGCGCCCCGCGGAGAGCAGAAATCATAGCGTAAGCAGGGGGCGCCCAGTGCGTTCTCTTGATTGAGCAGTTTTTGACAACCTGCGAAACACTTCATCACCGGCCTGAGGGTATCCCAGGCCAGACGACGCGATGGCTGACAAACGGGACACGCGCCAGTCCCTATCGCCTATGTAGATATCGTCCTGTTTGTCAGCAGCCGGATCACCCTGGAAGGACAAGCCCCCCACCCAGAGTTGGAGCTTGTCCATATAAGACACCTGTTCCAGGCATTGCCGGTTGTGAGGGGGGCTTTTAGCGCTTATAGCGCTTTTAGCGCTGATTTTATTTGGCAAGCCGGCGCTTAATGGCGGGACTTATCTCGCTTATCTCGCTTATCTCGCAATTAAATTTGTCGAACCATCCCCCGGATGGTCTCGCCGGTGAATGAGCATGTACACCGCGCTCCTTACTCAGAAGACCCGGGTGACGTAATCTCCCGCTAGAAATGTCCACTAAGCCGCTTTCCCGACGCGGTGCGCCAGAATCCGGCTCAGCGCGGAACAGATCGAAACGCTGGTCCGTATAAGCAACATCCTCGGCGAGGACGAGTGGCCACCGGCCTGACCCGTGTGTATCTCACCTAGATTTTGACCCAAGCAGAATAGGGTCAGCCTCCAGAAGCGTGAGCGACTTCACCATCTGCTGTGTCTCTTCTTTGTACTTCTTGAACTGGGGAGACTGAAGATGCGCTTGATACGAAGCGGCATCGCGATAAGACTCGAAAATCCGAATCTGCTCCGGATGACCCTTGATCGAGACGGCGAATAAGGTCAACACGCCCGGCTCCGTTCGGATCGAAGCATCGATCTCCTCCTTTAGCGCTGCCTTATAGGCGTCCAGTTGATCAGGATAGATTTCCAGCTCTGCGATTCTCACCATACGGTCATCCACCGGTTCAGAAAATCCACGCCGGATCCCCAACAAGAGACAGGATGCAATCAGCGGCAGCCCAAGAACGATGATTCGTTTTGTCTTCATGCCCACCTCGCGACCGTTTCCACGACCCCCCTACGCAACGCTGACCAAAGCAGTGTTGCTCTCCTTCAATGCTTTGACATCCCGGATAGGTGGCTGTCCGAAGAATCGGCTGTACTCCCGGCTGAACTGGCTAACGCTCTCGTAGCCCACTTCATACGCGGCGGTGGTCGCGTCGAGCCCGTCCATCAGCATCCGTTGGCGTGCGGTTTGCAATCGTAATTGCTTTTGGTACTGCAGCGGACTCATCGCCGTGAGCGCGCGGAACTGATGGTGCAGGGTGGAAACGCCCATCCTTGCGGTCGAAGCCAGCTCCTCGATGCGCAAAGGTTTGGCATAGTTCTCTCTCAGCCACGAGATCGCTCGTGCGGTTCGGTGGCCCAAATCGCCGCTTGTTGCAATGGCGCGCAGTCGTTCCGCCTGCGGTGTTCGAAGGATGCGATACAGAATCTCGCGGTGAGCCAACGCGCTCAGAAATGGTATGTCCTCCGGCGTATCAAGAAGCTCGAGCATACGCGTGGCCGCGGCCAGCAGCCCAACCGTTGTTTCCCCAACAGCCAGGCCCTGCCGGTGGGTAGAGGGTGGACCCTCCGGAATGTCATCCCGGCTTAGAACCTCGCGAACCGCGGGCAGGTCGAGACGCAGGAAGATTGACAGTAGAGGAGTCTTCTCGGATGCTTCGATGATCTGGCTCTGCGCCGGCACATCGATCGATGAGAGCAAAAACGAGCTGCCATCACACAGATACTCCGTGCCCCCGAGCAGGATGCGTTTACGTCCCTGCACGAAAATGCTCAAGCCCGGCTCATAGGAGGCCCGGAAACAAGGCGTCGGAGCCGTCCGGTGATAGAGGGATAGCCCGGGTATCGCCGTCGGATGTTCTCCAGGTGTCGCTGCCAGCACCTTGATGCGCTGTGCCAGCCCGCGCCTCATCTCAATGACAGCCAGATCCGGCTGTTTCCGGCCTTTTCGCTGGTTCAGCATGCCCGATCCTCCCCAAAACAGCTTAGTCCCAGGCCATCCGTTGTGTGCACGAAATCTGCAGATCAAACACGATCGTGCAAACAATCGGCAGGATCAGGAAAGCGTCGTGTCGCGAAGCTAGCTAGGGTTGAAGAGGTAGAGGAGAAACGAAGATGAACATCTCGTTTGAGAATAAGGTAGCACTCGTGACCGGAGCCGCTTCTGGATTGGGCCTTGCGACAGCCACGGCATTTGCCGAAGCTGGCGCCTCCGTAGTGTTGGCTGATTGGAATGAGAAGGAAGTTCAGTCCGCCGCCAGCAGCCTTGCCAATAAGGGTCACAAAACGCTTGCCGTCCGTTGTGACGTATCGGAAGATGCGCAGGTCGAAGCGATGGTGAAGCAGACGGTCGCCACCTTCGGCCAGCTCGATGCGGCTTATAACAATGCCGGCGTACAGAATGTTCTAGCCGAGACAGCCGACTCCCCACGCGACGACTACGATCGCATCATGGCTATCAACCTGCGCGGCGTGTGGAGCTGCATGAAGTTCGAATTGCAGCAGATGCGCAAACAAGGCAGTGGCGCAATCGTCAATTGCTCCTCGCTGGGAGGTCTTATTGGCGGTGCTCGGCGCGGCACCTACCACGCCGCGAAGCATGGAGTGATCGGCTTTACCAAGAGCGCCGCTCTGGAGTACGCAACCCGCGGCATCCGTGTAAACGACGTATGCCCGGGAATGATTCAGACGCCGATGTCGGACAAGATGATCGCGGAAGGTCAGGGACAAGAGTTGGATAGGATGCTAAAGACCTTCGTACCCATGGGGCGTTTGGGCAAAGCCGAAGAGATCGCCGATGCCGTCCTGTGGCTGTGCAGCTCCGCCGCCAGCTACGTTACCGGCCAATCGATCTCTGTCGACGGCGGCTTTGTGATGCGCTAAAGAAAGTACGAGACGTTATACAAGAGGAGGCACGACATTGGACATCAAACGAATTGGAACGCAGCCATCCGGCAAGGGCCCTGCCGATTGGTTTACTGGCACCGTGCGCATCGATCCATTGTTTCAAGCGCCCGACCCGGCGTTCGTCTCCGGCGCAAGCGTCACCTTTGAGCCAGGCGCACGCACAGCCTGGCACACCCATCCCCTTGGGCAAACTCTGATCGTGACCGCGGGTGCGGGCTGGGCGCAACGGGAAGATGGACCTATCGAGGACATTCATCCGGGCGATGTCGTTTGGTTTGCGCCCGGGGAGAAGCACTGGCATGGCGCGACCTCGACCACCGCCATGACCCACATCGCCATCCAGGAAAAACTCGACGGTAAAGTCGTCGATTGGATGGAGCACGTCACCGACGAGCAATACCTCAAAAGAAGATAATTTGATGACAACCTTGTGACATCACGAGATGGCAGAAAAGATAATCTCACGGCGTGATAGCCGCTCATCATCACAGAAGCGAACCTGGATATTGGTTGAAACCAACCATGCCGTTTCGCGAGATCAAGGCCAGGGGTCCCAACAGGATCGCGCTTGATTCCGCCCATCTAAGAGCAGAGATGGATGAGCATGGATACGTGATGATTCGAGGCTTGCTTTTGCCGAAGGACTTGAATCCGCTCCTTGAAGATATGACCGCACTGCTGAACCAGGCCGGGTGGCTGCGTTGTGGTAGCGATCCCTTCGATCGAATAGCCAATGCCGGCGCCGCATGCTTCGAGGACGACTCCGAGTTTAAAGCCGTCTACGACCATATCTTCTGTCTCCCCTCCTTTCATGAGCTACCGCATCATCCGTTGTTGCAGCATGTCATGAAGATGCTGATTGGCCCGTATCTCTTGATTCATCCAAAATCCGTAGGGCGCCTCATCTTTCCCAATTTCGAGCGCGCGATCACTCCTGCGCATCAGGATCACACCGCCATAGCCGGAGATGAACGGACCTATACCGCCTGGCTGCCACTGCACGATTGTCCTTTAGAACAGGGACCACTCCGCGTCCTGGATGGTTCGCACAAATTTGGCCTGCAGCCCACTGCCGGCCAGACTGGTTGTATCCCTCCGGGAACCGAGCGTGGCGGTGAGTGGGTTAGCGGCGAGATCCATGCGGGCGATCTGCTGCTGTTTGATAGTCTGACCGTGCACGAGGCCGCACCAAACACATCGAACCGGATGCGGATCTCATTAGACTGCCGATTTCAAAGTTATCGGCGTGCCATCCATCCTGCCGCACTTGTTTTCGCCGGGTCTGGCAGACGGTCCTGGGAAAAAATCTATGCCGATTGGCCGTCAGACGAGTTGAAGTACTATTGGACGCGACTGCCCCTGCAATTCAAGCCTTCCAAACCCGAGTTGAGCGGAACTCGCTCGAACCTCCGAGTCGCCTGCTCAGCGTGCACGCTATGCCGCAATCTTGGAGGCAATCGAATCCCCGACGTACAGCCTCAGGCCGAACCTAACGCCCGAGCACAGCGGAGGCGAAAGCTAGTCAGTTTGCGGCCGCGGCGGATTGGCCCAATGACCGGATTCGTCTTTCCCACTCACAATGACGCCTTTCGCGTTCCAACCCAGATCCGCTCGAACCACCGTCGGGCAATAGCGCAGAGTCAGCCCACACCGTCGCTTGCTCGATTGATTCGCTTCCGATCCATGCAACAGCAGGTCGCTGTGGATGGAAATTTCTCCGGCCTTCAGTTCATCATCGACCGGCTGTCCGAGAGTCTCAGCACCCGGAACAGTTTGGTTCAGAACATTCCCTTCGTCATTCTCACTTAGCGTGTAGGTCAGGTGGCCCAAGTGGTGCGAACCAGGAATGAACCGCATGCAGGCATTTTCGACGGTGGCGTCATCGATCGCCAGCCATGCGGTCACGGCCATCGACGGCGTTAACGGCCAATAGCTCGAATCCTGGTGCCACGAGACTCGTTTACCATCGCCAGGCATTTTGCAAAAGAAATGCGAACCCCACCCCACCACGTTCTCACCAATCAGATCCTTGATGCGGGCCACAATACGAGCATCTGTCAGCAAGTCGTAAACACGTCGATAGCTCAGGTGCGCCGTGCTGATCGAGTAGCTGTCGCCGCCTGCGGCCAGCGTCCTGGCCAGAAGGTCATCAAAGTAACTACGGATCCCGGCGATCTCCTCGTCATCGAAGATCCGAATACCGGCCACGTAGCCATCGCGATTAAAGGCGGCAATCTGCTCCCCGGTCAGGGCCGTGGGATGCTCGGTAGTTGAAGGATGAAACCGCAGGTCGCGGTTGAGTTTGCTCAATTCGTCGTTGCTTGGGATGAACCTGGGTGCACTCAACGCTTTCACCATTCTTCTGTCAGCCTATCGTCCGGAGCCACCTTCCGGGCACTTGCAAAAGTCTAACGCCAAACCATCCCATTTCGCCGGAAATCAACCGGTCACAAAACCTTTCTCAAACTTTCAAAAAGTCCACCGGGATTCAGTATGAAAATTGAGTAAGAAACGTGTCCAACTCCGGGCTCGCGAATCAGAACTTGAGGGCACGCTAAAACGAAATGCAAGGAGTCAGACCATGGATGATACGAACGCAGTGGTGGCAGTCTTCGACACTCACCCGGAAGCGGATGAAGCCGTAAAGGAACTGCAGAGGTCAGGTTTTGATATGAAGAAGTTGTCCGTGGTGGGGAAGGACTATCACACGGAAGAGCAGGTAGTGGGCTACTACAACGCCGGAGACCGTATGAAGCACTGGGGCAAGTTCGGCGCATTTTGGGGTGGATTGTGGGGCCTATTGTTCGGCGCCGCATTTTTTTGGGTTCCCGGCATAGGCCCGGTGCTGATTGGCGGCCCGCTTGTGGCTTGGATCGTCGCAGCGCTCGAGGGTGCCGTGGCGGTGGGCGGTCTGAGCGCCATCGGCGCCGGGCTGTTCAGCCTGGGTATCCCCAAGGACAGCATCGTCATATACGAAAGCGCGGTCAAGGCCGGCAAGTATGTTGTCGTGGCTCACGGAACTGCCCAGGATGTGGCCAAAGCCAGGGATATCATGAGCACATTGAAACCAAGTGGGTTGACCGATCACATGCTCGAGCCTGCCGGGGCAGTCGCGGCGAGCTGATTGCCGCTTCCCCGCTCTTTTTGTCCGAACAGCGAGACATAACCGACCAAGACGGACCCTAATGCAGCGAGTGATTGGGGTTCGTCTCGCTCGTCCACTTCTAGAGATGCATCGCCCCGTCACCAGGTGAAACTACGGCTAATTAGGTACGCCGTCAATTCGGCGACGGATGATAGACATGGTCGATCACAATCACATCGACCGCTGTCTTTTCCGAAGACAGTTTGAGTCCGAGTTGCTCACGAATTGCGGTGAGCAGCGGCGGAGGCGCGTCCGCCGCGTCGCTGGGTGGCGGAGCCTTGACACCCATGTTGGCGTATTGAGAATCATCCGGAGTCCACTTCAGCACGAAGTCCCACCGGCCGGCTAGGCCCGTCTGGTCGACCACGGGACGATCGAGCAGCGATGACTGGAGCAATGAGTGAAGTCCAACATGGGCGCGTTGTGGACATGGAGCGTTCCAATCGGCCCGAAAAATAAACCCTCCTGGGTGGGATCGCTGGAGTCTTTAGTCATCTTCGGCTGCCCCTCGACCGACGTGAGCACAAAGGCCGACATCTCTTTCTTGTCCCGATGAAATTTGAGCTGGAAGCGGTCGGCCAGCAACTGCCGGCTCATGCCTTGTGCCTGTTTCAGGCTGGGGCGGCCGGCCATGTCAGGCAGCATAGTATGTCGAATTTCTCGCAGAACACCCAGTTCGGTGAGCGCCCACGATCGGCTTCGACTGGACGTTGAAGGCGGTGCATATCAGACCGGAGAGGGTTTGTTGATGGCCTAGATCAGCGCTCTCAATAAACGCTCCGCCCTGCGAGTCCGTTTGGCCGGCTTAATGGTCGCACTACGGGGATTCATGGCCGACATTGGCGCATCTCGGCTTTGGTTTGGAGGCCTGGATTGTGGCGTCGCCGCTCCAGGGCAAGCGCCAACGGATGCCACCGTCCAGGACCCGCGATCGACTTGCCATCGCCGGATAGTTTCCTTCAGCGCCATCGAAGGCTGGACTTGAACGAACTACGCTTCTGGCGAAGCTTGCTGCAGAGGCCACAATGGGCTGGCCGCCCGATCGAAGCAGAACATGGTCGCCTTCAGTGCGCCGCTGTCGCTCGAAAACTTCATCACGATACGCAGATCCTGGCCCGCATGCAGGGTGCCCTGCCAGGTGCCGTCAACGGCGGTCTTCGGTGCCGGCGTCTGCGCGGTCGGCGGCAGCTGTGCAGACGGCTTTTCCTGAGCCTGAGCCATCCGCAGAAAACCGGGATCCGCCAGAAAGCTGAAGATCGACAAGGCGGAAACCACAAACAACCACTTTGGGACTGAACCGGCACTGCGCGACCAGGATTCCATCATCATTCCGGCCTTTCTTTTCGAATAGCGGTCGATGGGTGACTAGCATAAGTACGCCCTAGGCCAGCCGAAAGTTCGACGGTGCCCATGAATTTCTGGGACTTTGGGTTAGAGTGAGACCAGGAAATAGAGAACAAAATGCTAAATCGACTCACGAGTTACACGCGTCTCGTACTTGTTTCGCTATCATGCAGCAGCGCCGCCATACTCTTCGCGCAGGAGGTCCTGCCCGACTCCGAAAATCCTGGTCATCTCTCGCGAATACACGAAGCCAGGCAAGGATGGCCCTCCTCACCAGGCCGTGGAAGGAACTTATCCGCGAACGCTGGGGGCAGCCAAGAGTCCCAACCACTACTCGGCAGCGGTATCCCTCTCCGGACCGCCACGCGTATTGTTCTTCCACGGCTACGACTCCTTCGCTGAGTGGGTGAAGGGGAGCAGCGGCGCGACAACCGATCCAACGGTTGCCGCTAACCTCGCCCGTACTACCGCCGCCGATGGCGATTTGCTTTCATCCAAGGACTACACCGTATGGACGAAACGCGACGACCTGAGCCTTGATCCAGGTTTCCGCGTCGGCTCCCGCGTTGAGGTCATCATCCAATACCTGGTGCGTCCCGGGCACGGCCAGGAATTTGAAGACCTGGTCAAACTATACACAGACGGCTATAAAGGCGTGTCCGGCATGCACTGGGGGACCTATGAAGAGACGTTTGGTTCTCCCGGCAACGCCTTCCTCGTCATCATCACGCATAAGTCTGCCGCCGAGCTTGACGCAGAGGACGACAACGATAAGAAGTTCGTGGAGAATTTGGGACCAGAAGGGTTGAAGAAACTCGCGCTGCTCGAGGCCTCCTGTCTGGAATCGAAACAAACGGATTTATTCTTCATCGACCCGAAGATGAGCTACCCCACAGAGAGGATGCTAAGGGCCGATCCAGAGTTCTGGAAGCCATCGGGAACTGCGACGCGGTAGAGAGTCCTAAGACCCACAACGGTGAACGGTCAAAGGGTGCACGGTCAAAGCGTGAGAGACAACTGAATTCCCAGGACCGTTGCATTTCCACTCTCATGGCTCTCGTGCCTCCACAAATATTGAAGATGTGGAGTGATCGTCAAATAGCGGGAATGGTTCCATTGATAATTCAACTCCAGTAGTTCCTCCGTATTTGTCGGCGGAGCATACTTGCTGCCTCGGCCCGAATCAGGCCTGCAGAAACAAGATCGTTCTTACGCGTGGGGATAAGACCTTCATAACTCAAGCCACCACCCCAAAACACAGGAATAGGGCTAATAAGCTCCTTGGTGTTATGTGACCATGCTCCCCAGACAGTGGCGCCCCGTGATGTGCCGGGACCATCAGGACGAAACACCATCTGTTGGCCCATCAGGTATGCGCCGTTATAGCCATCGCTATGCCCGGGCGAGTTGAGGTAGGGAAAGGAATTGTTGCTATGGAGAAAGCCGGCCGTAATCTGCCCCGGTTTGCCCGTAGAATTTGCCCGTTGATTGTGCAGGTAATCGATCTCCCCTATCGCAAGACGCCTTTATTTCCTTCCTGGAGAGTGAAGTCAGCACCGTGCTTCTCGCCGTTCGCTGAATTCACATTTGTGTTGAAGGCTCCTGCCATCACCTGGATCGTGTGTGTAACCGCGTACGAAGCTTGAGCGCCCCACTCCGTTCCCGCTGGAGGACCGAAGAAGGTTACATCATTTGCTCCCAGCGAGAACGGGTTTGGATTGATTCCGTAATTCACATAATTTGCGAAAACAGGAAGCGCGGCAAATGTATTGGCGGCCGCAAGCCGGCCGACGATCATCGTCAGCTTCTGCTGCAACGAGCTTTGCTGCAAGTACATTTCTCCCAGGTAGAACGAGGGTGCGTAGAGCGCCGAAGTGGGGAGCGGTACTATCCAGCGAACCCGCAAGATTGCTGCCGGTTCCCCACGACGCCCCCACATATGCCGATAGCCCCGGTATCTTTAGCAGCTCTCGAAGATCCGCACTCGCTGCGAACGAAAACTGACCGGCATAGTCCCATACCTGATCCTTGCCTCCGGTCACATTCGTTTGCAGTACGCTCACATACGACGCTGTCGGTGTAATGCCGATCCGCTTCGCGGCTCGCCGTATGTCGTTCCACCCTCCGGCCAATGTCTCATCCCAGTCAAAATCCTGGTCATCGCAGGCGTGGTGCCGCCTGTGAGGATCGGCGGGATGCCGGCATTGAATTCGAGCTGTGTCGAAGCCTGGTTTGCCGTGGTGGTCTGCTGTCCGCCTGCACGATAAGAGGTGGCCACCAGGCAGGCGCCCATACATACCATTGCCAAGCGTTGCATGCTTGGATTGCGGGCCAAACTGGCTCCTTGTTATGGAGTACCACTGTTGCGATGGAGTTGCCGCAGCCGCTTGTTACCCCTCGTACTGCACTAACGTCGCCATGCCGGCTGCCAGATGCCAAAGGATGTGGCAGTGCAAATACCAGGTGCCAGGGTTGTTTGCATCGAATGCCACAGTTACGCTCATTTTTGGCGGCACGAGAATGGTGTCGCGGAGAGCCCCATTCAGCGGTTTGCCGTTGATCTCGATCACTTGAAAAGTGTGCCCGTGCAGGTGCATCGGATGAGACATGCCGGTCTCGTTGATGAACTTCAGCGCGACTCGCTGACCCTTTTTTACCCGCACCTGGGCCGCTTGGCCGCGCGGCTTTTCTGTATCAAAGATGACGCCATTGATCGGCCATTCATAACGCGCCATATTGCCCTGCAGCCGCAGATCGAAGCTTCGATCAATCGGCTTCGCAGCCAGTGGATCCGCGGCGACCAGCCGGCTCTCCAAATCTAAAGTCAACAATCCTGCCGGCGCGGCATTCTTAACCGGCAGCTTCCTGATCGACGCGTTCGGCGTGGCCAGGATGATCCCGGTCTGCTCCGTGGCGCCCTCGCGAAATGCGAGGATGGGAAACGCGCCCTCCTGCGGGAGTTGCACTCTCACGTCGATACGCTGCGCGATGGCCAAGGGGAAGTGGGAGCCGCTGAGCGGCTTGAACGGCCATGCCATCGGTGGCAATCAATTCGCCTTTTAACTCTCCCAGGCTGATGAAAAAATTTGTGCCCGAACTCCCATTGATAATCCGCAGCCGTATCCTCGCGTTCTTCTCCACTCGAACTACTTCGGGATCGGCTAACGTGCGGTCGTTGGCAAGATAGGCATCATAATTCACGTCGTTGACGTCGGGTTTGCCCATCGCCATGGCAGACTTGCCCTGGGCCATGCCTCCGCTCATTGCCATCGCTTTGGCTGCGGGTTTGCGAAGTTTGGCGTATATCTCGGTCGGCGGAGTAAAGCTGAAGTCGCCCAGAAAGAGAACGATCTCTTGCTCGTCGACTTCTTTGTCAGACGGGTCATGGACAATGAGCGGAGCGGACAATAGGAACGCTTCCTGCAGGCCCAGGTGGGAGTGCATCCAATGCGTCCCCGCCGGCTTCACCGGGAAGTTATACCGGTAGCTGGCGTTAGGCGCGATAGGCGGCTGCGTCAAGCCCGGTACGCCGTCCTGATTATTGGGTGGATGCAAGCCGTGCCAATGAATCGCCGTCGGCACTGGGAGCTTATTTTCGAGCAGGACGTCAAAAGGCTGATTGACCACCAGGCTCAACCCCTGTTTACCGCCCGTCTGCTCTAGTCCCATGAGAGTCGCCGCTCTGCCGTTGATCTGCAAGCGTACGCATCGTCGCCCGCAGCCTGGTTGCTTTTGACAGCGGTGCTTGCTCGGCCGTCAACGAGGCGACCGCCGCGATGTGCAAGCAATGCCGCTCCAGCACAGGCCGCTCCCGAGCAGACAAAAGAACGCCGTGACATGAAACGATCCACGTCCCCACCCGCTTTCTTTTCCGAAAAAACGAATACAGATTACATCGAACCGATCATTCGGTCATCAATTCTTGCCGATTACAGCGCCAACATCGCTTGCTATAACATACGCATGCGCCTATACGACTACGCACCCCGGCCTGCGCACCTCAAATGGCTACTCGATTCTGACCCGGCCATCCGTTGGCAGGTCATGCGGGACCTTGACGCTGCTGCCCCCGACGCGATTGCAGCCGAGCGGTCTCGCATCGCAACCGAAGGCTGGGGCGCCCAACTTCTCGCCTGCCAATCTCCTGCCGGCGACTGGGGCTCGGGACCCCGCGGATGGCGAGACGAGTTGCCGAGGGACGACCGGGCCCTGCTGATTACCCTCTACGCGATCGTCGTCTTGATGGACCTTGGTCTCGACCCTGCCAGCAGGCAGGCTCGCAAAATGATCGACCGTGTCGAAAAGGGGCTCTTCTTCAAGCGCCTTAACAACCGGCCTTTCCTTCACGGCGAAACGGAACCCTGCATCAACGGCAGAATCTTAGGTGTCGGTGCGTACTTCAAAGAACCGAACGACGTACTCGCCCATCAACTCCTGGGCGACCAGCTCGCAGATGGCGGTTGGAACTGCGAAGCACCCAAGAGCCGATGCTCTTCTTTCCATACCACCATCTGCGTCCTTGAAGGGCTGCTCGCATACCAACGCGCAAGGGGCAAATCGGCGGCCGTCACGAAGGCCCGTAAGAGGGCGGAAAACTATCTCCTTGAGCGCCGCATGTTCCGCTCGCTACGAACCGGCGAAGTCATTAACAAGCGCTGGCTCCGCTTCACGTTCCCGCCGTTTTGGCACTACGACGTCTTGCGTGGTCTCGATTATCTGCGCGATGCAAAGGTCAAACCGGATAGCCGTGTCCTCGAAGCCATAGAAATCGTGAAGGCGCGCCGCCACCAAAACGGGCGCTGGCCGCTCAACCTCCTTCATCCCGAATACATTCCATTGCCGATGGAGACCGAAGTTGCGAGGGCAAGCCGCTGGAACACGCTACGCGCTCTGCGTGTTCTGCGTTGGTACAACAACGCAACGTTGTAGTTGATCGAAAATTTGTTGAGCAAAGGGTTGACGCCCGGCAAGGTTCGGATTAAGTTTAACTAGTCGGTTATATAACCGTTAGGTAAAATATAACTAAATGAGCGAAGCGCATCTCGACGCGACGTTTGCAGCGTTAGCCGACCCCACACGGCGAGCGATTTTGGCGCGGCTGGCGCTCGGCGAGACTTCAGTGACAGAACTGGCCGGTCCGTTCGAAATGTCGATGCCGGCAATTTCCAAGCACCTCAAGGTGCTCGAGAAGGCCGGTCTCATCGAGCGTGGCCGCGACGCTCAGACCAGGCCGGCGCGGCTGAACCCGGCCGCGCTGAAAACCGCGGCCGACTGGATCGATGAATATCGCAAGTTTTGGGAACAAAGCTTCGACCGCCTCAACGCATATTTGCAAAGAGTGCAGGCTGACAACAAGAAAACAAAGAGGAAAAGGAGAAAAGGATGAAGCTCTATCCACACCTGAACTTTGGCGGAAACTGCGAGGAAGCATTTCTGTTCTACGAGAAAAACCTGCAGGGAAAGATCACCGCGATGATGAAGCAAAATCAACTTCCCTCGCAATATAACGTGATTCCGGGCATGGAGAACGCGGTGGTTCACGCCCGCATGAACATAGGGAGTGTAGAACTGATTGGCAACGATGTTCCGTCGAGCCGCTTCCAGCCGGTGCGCAGCGCGTATCTGTATCTCACACTCGATTCAACAGAGAGTGCGGACAAGGCCTGGGCCGCGCTTGTCGATGGCGGCGAAGCCACCATGCCTATATCCGAAACCTTCTTCGCGACGCGTTTTGGTCAGCTCCGCGATAAGTTCGGTGTACTCTGGTCGATCATTCACCCCAAGGCGATGTAATTGGCTGTCCCGGGCGCTTGTTGCCTGACTCTGTCCATCCACCTTGGCTTGGGTCGAAGTGGACGGAAAGGATCCACTACTACAGCAGCCCAACCCGATTCCGCTTGCCCGCGTTCTCTTCAACGCTCGCATGAGTTCGACTCCCGGCGTGCCAGGACCACTCGGTTACACCACTTGCTCCATCGCCGCCGTATGCTCATCCAAACGCGTCAAGAGTCTGCACCATACCTTCTTGCATCCCCGCTTGCAGGTGTGCGTCGCGAACTTCGCGCGACTTATGTTGGATAGTGTGGGTGACCAACGTTCCCGCCTGGGTCTCATCGAAAGTCACCGTGGTCAACCACTCCGGACGGCCGAATTCAGGCATGTCATAACACTCGGTATACACCAGCCGATTCGGGCGCAGGATCTCACGATACGTGCCATGAAAGGGGTGGTCGGATCCGTCCACCATTCGCATGACAAGGCTCCAGGAACCGCCGACCCGGAGATCAATCGCGCAATGCGTGATGCTCGATCCCTCGCAGCCCCACCAATGCCGAAGGTGCTCCGGCTTCGTCCACGCCTCGAATAACAGCCGTGCGCTTCGTTGGAAACGGCAAGTAAACGCGATCTCCCGTTCTGATGGAAGACTGACACTGACTTCAACGCTTTTTCCGGCGAGCATGCTTCTGTCCTTCCTCTGTTTCTAGCTGTTCCAGGTATTCGTCCAGCCGATTCATGCTGTAGTTCCCAAGACCGGCGATATTGTTCGAGCCACTCCGCAACCTCCCGCAGAGGAGCACTCCGGAGCCGGCACGGCCTCCTCTGCGCATCCCGGCTGCGAGTGATCAAGCCCGCGCGTTCCAGAACCTTAAGATGTTTCGTCATGGAAGGTGCGGTGATCGGAAACGGCTCGGCAAGTTCCTTGACGGTGAGTTCCCCCCGCAAGAGGCGCGCCAGGATAGCGCGCCGGGTGGGATCAGAGAGGGCAGCAAACGTCGAACTAAGCTGATCCGGCACGTATTTCACCAAATGGCTAATTAGCCTATTCGGAAATTAAAACCGCCGTGCAGCCTATGTCAAGCAGAAATAAAAGTCGAAATTACAGCAAACCTGGCGTCCGTAAGCAGGCCGAGCCGGAGTCCAAATAGCGCACAATAATTGACGCGCGATGTTTCCCTTGCATCCATTCCGCGATTGGAGCAATCGAATACCTGCCGGCACGATCGGCCGAATCAACGAGGGTGTTTCATGGCCAAGTACGCAAAAGATGCTGATGCTCTATCTCGCCTCTCTCGAGAGCAATTTCGGGTCACGCAACAGAGCGGTACCGAGCATCCATTTGAGAATGAATATTGGGAACATGACGCGCCAGGCCTCTACGTGGACATCGTTTCCGGCGAGCCGCTCTTCTCGTCCCTAGACAAATTCGATAGCGACTGCGGCTGGCCCAGTTTCACCAAACCCGTGGACCCCGAAAATGTCGAGGAGCGGTCCGGACAACACTCTATGGAATGAGCCGTACGGAAGTGCGCTCGAGCCACGCTGATAGTCATCTGGGTCATGTATTTGATGACGGACCCAAGGATGCCGGGGGATTGCGTTACTGCATCAATTCGGCATCTCTGCGTTTCATTCCCGTCGACGAGCTGGAAAGCGAAGGCTACGGCGAATATCTCAAACTATTTGAGTCCAAGAAGGAGAAATAGAAATGTCATCATCACACGAAACTGCGATTCTGGCCGGTGGCTGCTTTTGGGGCATGCAGGACTTGTTGCGCCGCTACCCAGGCGTCATCTCGACGCGCGTCGGATATTCCGGCGGCGATGTTCCCAACGCCACCTATCGCAATCATGGAACTCACGCCGAAGCGATCGAGATCGTCTTTGACCCGCAGCAGATAAGCTATCGCAAGCTGCTGGAGTTCTTCTTTCAAATCCACGATCCGACAACCTTGAATCGGCAGGGAAACGACCGCGGAACCAGCTATCGCTCCGCGATCTTCTATACCACTGACGAGCAGAAACGGACTGCGGAAGACACCATTGCCGACGTCAATGCCTCTGGAATTTGGCCCGGAAAAGTTGTGACCGCCGTAGAACCGGCTGGTCCCTTTCTGGCAAGCGGAGCCCGAACATCAGGATTACCTGGAACGATATCCAAATGGCTACACATGCCACTACATCCGGCCCAACTGGAGCCTTCCGCATCGTGCGGCATGACGGCAGGCGAAAGCCCCGGAACTCTTTGGCAGCTGAGGGTTCGCCTGCTTCCAGGCGACGCTAGCGGTTATGTCCATATCGGAGCTGATTGACGCTCATCCGCGATTGACATTCGAAAACGGCGGGGACATACTGATCTAGTCTGACTAGTCAGGAATATGAATGGCCTCCAGGACCTCTAAGAAGCGCGAACCCTACAAGCAAGAGCTTTCTTCGCAGCCTTGGCAGTTGCAGACGGCGAAGGCGCAATTCAGTGAGGTATTCCGAAGAGCACGCGAGCGCGCTCCCCAGGTGGTAACCAAACAAGGCAAGGAAGCTGTCGTCATCCTTGCGATGGAAGAGTTCGAACGCTTAACCGAACGAGCCCGGCAGCCGAAGAGCCTATCCAAATTCTTTGCCGAGTCACCTTTGGCCAAGGTGCCCATCGATCTTGAACGAAAGCCCGATTATGGCCGAACGGTAGAACTGTGAGCGCATTTTTACTGGATACGAATATCATTTCCGAACTCCTCAAGCCGAAGCCGGAGCCCAAGGTCACGAGGTGGATCGACGCAACCGATGAGGAGCTGTTGTTCTTGAGTGTCCTCACTTTGGGAGAGATCCGTAAAGGCATCGTGCTCCTCCCCGCAGTGCCCGCCGTATTAGCCTGGATGCCTGGCTCAGCAAAGATCTGCCGCTACGTTTTTCCGACCGGATATTAAACATCGACCAAGAGGTTGCTCATCGTTGGGGACAGATCTCCGGTTTGGCAGGCGCCAGGGGTGTCGCCGTGCCCGTGATCGATGGATTGTTGGCCGCTACGGCGATTCAGCATAATCTCACCCTGGTAACCCGCAATACCAGGGACGTTGCTGCAACCGGTGTGACCTTATTCAACCCTTGGACAGATTCGTGAGTCTCACAGAACGCACCACCAGATAGGGACAACAAGCAGGCCGCTACAAATTCCAACTACCGCGGTCCGTCCACAGACTTAGGTCATCTAAACCTAGTAGCAAAACTTGAGTAAGCCGTTCGGGACAAGCACGGTATCTGGAGCCAAATGTGGCCAGTGTGTGGGACTCGGGTCTATGCACCCAGGGACAGTTGGCGCAGACCTGAAATGTCGCAAACCCGGCTGGCGGGACGGGCATTTTCGTGTGAAAATTCGTGAGGTTGGGGTGGCACGCAAAGACATGAAGACTGAATATCCGAGCGAAGTAAGGAGATGGTTCCGTGCATGGACGATGGCGATCCTGGCCGGCGCCTTTGCGAGCAGTGTGCCGTTGTATGCTCAGGGAGCCAAGGTCAGCTCGCCGGCCGAACTCGCCCGCGTCGCCGACGCTCTGCAGCCCGGCGAATGGGTCTGGGCCCCGGAGGTCGCGCCCACCGGTCCAATCCTTATCTACGTCGATCTCTCGCGCCAGCGCGCCACGGTCTACCGCAACGGAGTGCGCATCGCCGTCAGCACCATTTCGTCGGGTAAGCCCGGACATGAAACCCCAACCGGCGTCTTCACTATCCTGCAGAAGGACGCCAGCCACCATTCGAAGAAATACAACAACGCGCCCATGCCCTTCCAGGAGCGCCTCACCTGGGACGGGGTGGCTCTCCACGCCGGCGGCCTGCCCGGCTATCCCGAGAGCCACGGATGCGTTCACCTTCCCTACACCTTTTCGCAGGAGCTTTTCGGCATCACTACGCTCGGCGCCACCGTTGTGGTGGAAGGCGATGCCGCCAACCACATCACCACCACCGACGCCAGCCTGCTGGCTCCCATGGACGTCAAGGGACAGCAAGTAACCCAGCAACACCTTGGTTCCGCGGAATTTCGCTGGGAGCCTGACAAGTCGCCGACCGGGCCTCTGACCATCATTGTTTCCAAGCATGACCAGCGGATCGTGGTCCTGCGCAACGGCGTCGAGATAGGCCGCAGTGTGGCCCAGATCAACGACGACGATCCCGGATCTCACGTCATCAGCCTGACCCGTGGCGCCGACGGCAAAAACCACTGGATCTATGTGGGTCTGCCCGGGCACGACGACGACAAGGGCCGCGAACTCGACGAGGCCACTCTCAACCGCGTCCACATGCCACGCGGCTTCTTTGAGGCCGTCAAGAGCCGCACTGGTACCCGGCGCAACCATACTGGTAACGCAATCAAGCGTAGGCGCTCTCACCACTGGAGAACATATAACGATCCTCGACAGTGTCGTGCCTCAGGTTTGAGATTCAGGAAACCCGGCGTCGCGCTGCTCTCAATTCGCTGAAGGCCTCTCGACATGATCGATGACGAGAACCTCTTCGGTGCCTTTCTTGGATTCGAGCCGAAGTCCAAGTTGTTCTTCCAGTGCTGTGAAGAGCGAAGGCTTTGTGGTGTCCGGATTGCCGCCGGGAGCTAAAGGAGCGAACTCCAGAAGAACTTTGAAGGATCCCGTGAATCCGGTCTTATCGAGTACTGGCCGTCCAAGCACGCCTGCCAGAACGCCCGCGAACCACTGCATCGAAACCTTTTCATTGACGATCGACTCGGACGTCACGTTCATCCCGCTGCATCCAGCTTGGGGATCAGCCTCCGGCGGCCTCCTGCCATAGATGCATGGTTCAGGTCTCGCGTCCGGCAGCTTCAGCCCGTTCTTCGCCGGCAGCAGAATGTAAACTCGGGTTTCGTGCGTTTCGGTGTGAACCCTCAGGGCGAACCTGTCCTGTAGGAGATTCTGCATCATCAGCGAAAATTCATCGGCGCTCACGTTGGGTTCCGGCGCTACGGCCGAGACATCATAACCGTCTGTAGTAACCCACGACGGGCCGCTTGAAAGTTTTTGCTTCCAACCGACACCAAGCAGCTGCTGCAGTGTGACGTTGGTTGCCGTAAATCGTCCTCCCACAGGCGGTACCAACCATGGGCGGTTTCCCGAGAGATTCCTTTTGACGGATGCAACTTCAAATTCTGGCCGCGCTTTGGGCGCTTGCGCGAGGGAAAACAGAAAACTGGTGACCGGTATGAGCGCGTACAACGCGCGCAGCTTTCTGGCTCGCTTTGCACGACAGATGACGAGCATTCCATCCCCTTTCAGAGAGGAGGCTGTGAGCAGCACTTACTCGACATGGTAGTTAGGCGCCTCGCGGGTGATGATCACGTCGTGCACGTGACTCTCTCGCAGGCCGGCGCTGGAGATGCGGATGAAGCAGGATTTCTCCTGCAATTCCCGGATGCTGTTGCAGCCGACATAGCCCATCCCCGAACGCAACCCTCCTACTAACTGATAGACCATGGCTTCCAGCGGTCCACGATGCGGCACGCGTCCCTCGATCCCTTCGGGTACGAACTTGGCCAGCCGGTTTTCCCCGTTGCGTTCGCGGGCTACAACTCCCTCGGTCGAAGGTCTCTCCTCCAGATCGCCTTTTCCCTGGAAGTACCGTTCGCCCGAGCCCTGGGACATCGCGGACAGGGAACCCATGCCGCGGTAGGTTTTGAAGCTGCGGCCCTGGTAAAGGATGGTTTCCCCCGGGCTCTCGTCCACGCCCGCGAACAATGAGCCAATCATGACCACGCTTGCCCCGGCGGCGATCGCCTTGGTTACATCACCGGAATACTTGATGCCGCCGTCCGCGATTACGGGAATGTTATGTGCACTTGCCGCCCGGTAACACTCGCTGATGGCGGTAATCTGTGGCATTCCGGCGCCCGTAACCATACGTGTGGTGCAGATGGATCCTGGCCCGATGCCTACCTTTACTGTATCCACCCCGGCTTCGATGAGCGCTTTGGCCCCTTCGTAGGTGGCTACATTACCGGCCATCAGGTCCACTTCAGGAAAGCGCTTTTTAACCAATCGAACCGCCTCGAGCACACGCGAGGAGTGGCCATGTGCGGAGTCAATGGAGAGCACGTCCACCCGAAAACGAACCAGCTCGGCAGCACGCTCGAGAAAGTCGCCGGTAGCGCCAATAGCCCCGCCTACCCGCAGGCGGCCCTGGTCATCTTTGGCAGCGTTGGGGTATTTCAGCTTTTTCTGGATGTCTTTCACCGTGATCAGGCCCTTCAGCTCGTATTGGCCATTGACGACCAGCAGTTTCTCCACGCGGTGCTTGTGCAGGATCTTTTCCGCTTCTTCGAGCGTGGTGCCCACCGGAACCGTGATGAGGTTCTCTTTGGTCATCACATCGCCGATGGGGATGTCGGTGCGGGTTTCAAAGCGCAGGTCACGGTTGGTGAGAATGCCCACCAGCTTCTTGCCCTGGGTGACCGGAACGCCGGAAATCTTGTAGCGCCGCATCACTTCCAGCGCATCGGAAATCAGTTGCTGGGGTTCAATGGTGACCGGGTCGACGATCATTCCACTTTCTGAGCGTTTTACCTTGTCTACCTCGCTGGCCTGCTGTTCGACCGATAGATTGCGGTGAATGACCCCGAGGCCCCCTTGCTGAGCCATGGCAATGGCCAGGCGCGACTCAGTTACCGTGTCCATCGCGGCGGAGAGCAGTGGGGTATTGAGGGAAATGGAACGCGTGAGCATGGTCTGGGTGCTCACTTGTGCGGGCACAACGTCGCTATATGCGGGTACGAGGAGGACGTCGTCGAAGGTAAGAGCTTCCGGTACAGGTGTCTGGATCATAAAAGGGGATGTCGGACGAATTTCCTATGGTTGTCTGTCAAAGTTCCGGCGATGGGGAGAAGTAGCAATCTAAGAAGTCGCCTTTGGATGCAAGCCGTGCATGAAGAGCTTCTATTAATCCTATAACCGAAAGGAGAAATCCTCCTTATTGAGGGAAAAGCGGCCGTTTCCTGCCCAGCGGGCGACCGTTGAAATTGACCGGTAAACGGCGTATTCTGATGGAGCAGACGAATTTGTCCTTTGGCTTCGCCTTCAGCGCACTGCGGAGTAACACGGAGAAATGAGTGGGCGAAAGCCCACTTTTCTTTTGGCCTGGATGCCGCGCAGCCTGCGGACTGGCCCAATGCGAAGCATCTACAGTGAAGCGGCAATTATGTCATTCAGTATTGAGCAAATCCGTCTCACGGCGGATCGGGTGGCGGCATCGCACGGGCTGGACGTAGTCGAGATCGAATATCTGGGTGGCAGCAAGCATAGGGTTCTGCGCGTCTTTATTGAGCAAAACCCCGAGCAGCGCACTCGGCGCGCCGAGGAGGCTAACGCGAAAATCGTCGCCGGGCTCGCCGCGGATGAGGAGCAAAGCCTGCTGGAGCATTTGGGAAGTGAAGGTATAGCTCTCGATCAGCTGGCCTGGGTAACGCACGAGGATTGTGAACGCTTTAGCCGGGATTTTGGCACCGTGATCGACGTTGAGGATCTTGTCCCAGGGAGCGAATACACCCTGGAGGTGTCCTCGCCGGGTCTGGACCGCAAACTATCTACACGGGCCGATTACGAGCGCTTCCGGGCCAGTCCGGTGAAAGTTCGGACCTTCACGCCGGTGGCGGGCAACCGGCACTGGCTAGGAAAACTCACAGAGGTGAAGCCGGAAGGAATTGTGCTCGACCTGACGGCCAAAAAGCAAAAGGGGAGCAAGAAGGGCCCACCCCAGGGCCAAACGGTCGAGATTGCCTTTACCAATATCGAAAAGGCCAATCTGGCCCCAGAAATTCTGTAGCTTGAGCAAACCGTAGAAGAGAGAAAACATGGCGAGTGTTCTTTATCAAAGCATTGAGGCCCTGAGCCGGGATAAGGGAATTGATCCCCAGATCGTAGTTTCCGCGGTCGAAGACGCGATTGCGCTGGCCACGCGCAAGTACTACAAAACACAGGAAAATATGCGGGCCGAATTGGATCGCGAATCGGGTGAAATTCGGGCCTATGTTTATAAGACGGTGGTCGAGGCTCCCGAACAGCTGGAAGATCCGGTCAACCAGATCACTCTGGATGACGCCCGCGCTCTGGCTCCCGAAGTGGAGACAGGCGGGGAAATCCGCTACTACAAGCCGACCGACGTGCTGGGGCGCATCGCCGCCCAGATGGCCAAGCAGGTCATTTTCCAGAAGGTGCGCGAAGCCGAGCGGGATACCGTCTACAAGGAATATGCGCACCGCCTGGGTGAAGTGCTGAACGCCACGGTGAAGCGTATCGAACTACAGGACATCATCTTCGACTTGGGCAAAGCCGAGGCCAGGATGCCTAAACGCGAGCAGTCGCGCCTGGAGCAGTTCGCCATTGGGGAGCGCGTGCGCGTGGTGCTGCAGCGTGTGGACCGCGCCGCCAAGGGACCCCAGGTCATCGTTTCTCGTGCCGTTCCTGAACTGGTGCAAAGCCTCTTCCAAAGTGAAGTGCCGGAAATCTACGACAACACCGTGGTCATCCGGGCCATCGCCCGCGAAGCCGGGGAGCGCACCAAGATCGCCGTTTTGTCGCGAGATAAGGATGTAGACCCGGTGGGCGCTTGCGTGGGCATGAAGGGGATGCGCGTGCAGTCCATCATTCGCGAACTGCGCGGCGAGAAGATCGACATCATCGAGTTCAGTGAAGAGATCACCACCTTTGCGGAGAAGGCATTGCAGCCGGCCAAGGTCAGCCGCGTGAGCATCACCGACCTGGGAGAGAAGCAGATCGAGGTGATCGTAGACGACTCCCAGCTCTCGCTGGCCATCGGCAAGAAGGGCCAGAATGTGCGTTTAGCCGCCAAGTTGCTGGGCTGGAAGATCGACATCAAGAGCGAGGAAGAAAAGCGCCAGGAAGTCGAGCAGCAGATGCAGGCAATGAGCGGCGGTCCTTCGACCCCCATCGAGCAGGTAACGGAGTTGGGCGAGCAGATCATCCAAAAGCTGGTGGTTGCCGGCATCACCACGGTCGAAGCCCTGGCCGACATGACTCCGGAGCAGCTGGAAGAGATTCCCGGCATCGGAGAGAAGACGCTGGAGAAGATCAGCCTGGCGGTGCGGCACTACTTTGGCGAATACGAACCCGGCGAGGAGCGTCCCGCCGCGGAGGGAGCAGTGGCCAAGTCAGAGGAAGAGGAAGTAGCCAAGGCCAGGGCTATCGAAGATGCCCAGGCGGACGAGGAAATCGATGCCCTGACCCTCGACCAGGAAGGGGAGCGGGAAGCTCCAGACGTCGAGGACGGGTCGGGCCGGATCAGCGACGACGTAGCCCGGATGCGCATGGAAGAGCTGACGGAATCGGGTCCGGATCTCGACGACATCGGTGGGGTTTCTGAAACTCCTGGCCGGGAAGATACCAGCGAGGTACTTGCCAGCCATTCGCCGAACTATGAAATAGCCAGGTCAGAGACGGTGGACGACGGCAACGTGGAAGAACCCAGCCAGGAAACCCGGCAGGACGCGAAGGTAGACGAAGGTGGCGTGTAAGAGGGTGGAGTTTAAATTGCACGCAACCGCGTGGTTGAGTGGCGCACATTCCACGTTTTCAGAGGATAATAATAATACCTGTCAATACCACGGCCGTGAGGTTGCGATGAGAGTCTGAATGGCGGCGGGTTCGACACAAAGGGACGGATGAGCAAAGTTCGGATTAACGATTTAGCACGCGAGCTCGAAGTAAAGAGCAGGGCGATCCTTGACGCCTTGACAGCCGTAGGTGTGACTGAAAAGAAGACACACTCCAGCTCGTTGGAAGGCGATGAAGCAGAACGGGTACGTCAGCACTTTCAACGTAGCGGGAAGAACGGCGCCGGTGCTGCGAAGGTAGACAGCGAGCCAAAGCAGAAGATCGACTGGTCGCGAGTCTCCAAGCCGGGCGATGTGCTCAAGGCAATCCAGCAGAGAAAAGATGAAGCTGCGGCCATAGCGCAGCGGCCTTCCGTCCCGCCGCCAGCCCAACCCCAGGCAGCCAGGCCCTCCGCTCCAGCCCATCCGGTGGCCTCAGCTCCTGTTGCGGCCGGCCCGGCAGCTAACGTGGCTCCGCCATCCCCGGGCGCTGTTCGTCCGGCAGTGCCCGTCCAGGGATCTAATGTTTCGCCAACCGCCAGCACGCCCGGTCAACCGGCGGTCTCCTATTCCGCTTCTGGCCAGAGTGCGCCCGGTCAGGCACGGCCTAATCTCGGTGGGCTAGGTCAACGTCCGCCGGCCCCACCGCCGCCCGCTCCGCGAAGGATTGTTCCTCAACCTCGGCAGGAGCCGCGGATTGTGGTGGCCCCTCCGCCAAGCGCCCCAGCAATCGCCGCCAAGCCGCCTACTGGGCCGGTCGTGGCAAAACCTCCAGCCGCTGGCGTGGAAGTGCGGCCGCCGGCAGGCGCTCCAGGTACTGCCAGGCCCCCAGTCGCGGGCACAGTGCCGGGCACGGAGGTTCGCCCAGTTGCGGCCCATTCAGGTGTGGTGGCCGTTCCGCCGGCACAGCCTAAACCGCAAGCGCCTGCCGCCCGTGTCGAGTCCGGCCGCGAGTGCTCCCGAGGTGACCGCTGCGGCTGCCCCGCAGGCTTCTGCTTCGATCGAGCCAGTAACTCCGGCACCAGAGATAGCGCCTCCGCCACCACCTCCGGCGCCCGCGCCGCGCCGCGTCATCATGCCGCAGACTGGCCCGCGCCCGGTGTATCTCGCGCCACCTCCGCCGCCAGTGGCCCAGGCAGCGCCGCCCTCCAGCGCCCCACAGGCACCAGGGGGCTCCATTCAGCGCGGACGGCCAATCTTTGATCGCGGCCGGCCCGGCGGTGGACCCGGATCCGGTGGACCCGGCGGTGGTTCAGGATATGCGCCCCGTCCCCAGGATGGTCCTGGCGGTGCGCGCCGGCCCATGCATCCCACGCGGACCCAGCCCGGTGGCCCTCCTGGCCCCGGCGGACGGCCCGCCGTTTGGCGCTCCGCGCCCTGGTTTCGGGGCTCGCCCCGGATTCGGTGCGCCTCGTCCCGGCGTCGGTGGCGCGGGCGGTCTAACTCCGCCTCCGGGAGAAGCTCCTCGTCCGCAGAGGGCGGCTCCGCAGCAACGCCGTGGACGCCAGCAGTACCCCAAGACCAAGGAAGGCCCAATGAAGGGCTTTGCGCCGCCGCCTCGTTTTGGCGGAGCGCAGATCCCCCAGGAGCCGGTGCCCATCACCCGTACCATCACGGTGACAGAAGGCATCAGCGTAAAGGATCTGGCGGAAAAACTAGGGGTACGCGGCAAAGACCTGATCGCCTCGCTGCTCATGCGCGGCGTCTTTGTCACCGTCAACCAATCGCTCGACGCAGAGTTGGTCAAGGATGTGGCGGCCCAGTTCGGGGCCGACACCCAGGTCATCACCTTCGAGGACGAGATGGCCAACGAGGCCCTCGAAAACCTCATGAAGGATGAGGATGTCAGCGAGATCGAAGTAACGCGGCCTCCGGTGGTCACCGTCATGGGCCACGTCGATCACGGCAAGACCTCGCTGCTGGACGCCATCCGGGAGACCGATGTGGCTTCAGGTGAGGCCGGCGGTATCACGCAGCACATCGGCGCCTACAAGGTACGTATCGCCAAGAAGGACTCGCCCGCATTTGGGCGCGAGATCGTCTTCCTCGATACGCCAGGCCACGAGGCCTTCACCCGCATGCGCGCCCGCGGCGCCAAGGTCACCGACATCGTCGTGATCGTCGTGGCGGCGGACGATGGCGTCATGCCCCAGACGCTGGAAGCGGTCGACCATGCCAAGGCAGCGAATGTGCCGATCATTGTTGCCGTCAACAAAATCGATAAACCGGACGCACAGCCGGATCGCGTCAAGCAGCAATTGGGCGATCGCGGCCTGGTGCCGGAAGCCTGGGGAGGCTCCACTGTATTCGTCGACGTCTCGGCCAAGAAGAAGCAGAACCTCGATCTGCTGCTGGAAATGATTTGCCTGGTCGCGGATTTGGGAAACTTGAAGGCCAGCCCGGATCGTCCAGCGGTAGGTACGGTGATCGAAGCCAAACTCGACCGCGGACGCGGCGCCGTAGCTACGGTGCTGGTCCAGAACGGCACCCTGCGCGCGGGCGACAGCTTCATCATGGGCAACACCTTCGGCAAGGTGCGCGCCATGTTTGACGACCGCGGCCGCGCCACTCAGGAAGCCGTGCCCTCGACTCCGGTCGAAATTCTGGGGTTGGAAGGCATGCCGGACGCAGGCGACACAGTCCTGGTCGTTGCCGACCGCGACAAGGCCAAGGGCATCGCGCAGTATCGCAAGATGAAGGAGCGCGAGTCGCAGCTGGCGAAGTCTTCGCGGGTTTCGCTGGAAGGGCTGGCCGAGCAGATCAAGCAGGCTGGCGTTAAGGAACTGCCACTGATCCTTAAGGGAGACGTGACCGGATCGGTCGAAGTACTGGCCGACTCGCTGCAGAAGATGTCGACCGAGAAGGTGCGCATCAAGGTCCTTCACACCGGCGTGGGCGCGATTACGGAAAGCGACATCCTGCTGGCATCGGCTTCGAACGCGATCGTCATCGGCTTCAACGTGCGCCCGGAGCGCAAGGCGGCCGATCTGGCAGAGCAGGATGGAGTCGAGATCCGGCTGCACTCGATCATTTACGAGTTGCAGGACGAGATCAAGAAGGCCATGCTGGGCTTGCTCGAGCCGACCATCAAGGAGAACTACGTAGGCCGCGCGCAGGTGCTCAACATCTTCAGGATTCCCAAGGTGGGCACGATTGCCGGTTGCCGCGTGGTCGACGGCTCCATCAAGCGCGATGCGGAAGTTCGCCTCATGCGCGACGGAGAACAGGTCTTCAAGGGCAAGCTCTCTTCGCTCAAGCGCTTCAAGGACGATGCGCGCGAGGTCACCAACGGCATGGAGTGCGGCATGGGCATCGCCAACTTCAACGACATCCAGATTGGCGATACAGTCGAGGCCTTTGTAACCGAGCGTGTAGCGGCCGAGCTGACTGCTCAGTAGCCGAACAAATAAGGGTGCCCCGCATCTCGTTTGAGGTGTGGGGCATCCAAGCGCCGCCTGAAATTCCATAAAAATCGTCGGGTGAAGATGAATCTCGAACAGATCCAGAGTGCGCTGCGAGATCAGCAGGTAGACGGCTGGCTCTTTTACGACCATCATCATCGCGACCCGATTGCTTATCGCATTCTCGGGCTTAGCGAGTCCTCGCACATATCACGGCGTTGGTACTACTTAATTCCAGCCAAGGGCGAACCGCGCAAGCTGACCCACCGGGTGGAAAGTGGCAAGTTGGCGTCGCTGCCCGGGAGCGATCAGGTGTATTCGTCCTGGCAGGAGTTGGAGGCCGGCTTACGCACCATGCTCAAGCCTTACAGCCGGCTGGCTATGCAGTACTCTCCGCGCAACGCCATCATGTACGTATCGCTGGTTGACGCGGGAACGATCGAAGTCCTGCGGGAACTGGGAAAAACCATTGTCAGCTCCGCTGACCTGGTGAGCCGCTTTGAGGCGGTGCTGACCGCGGAGCAAATTGCCAGCCATTACGAGGCCCAGCGGGCCATCGATGGGGTTCTCCGAGGCGCTTGGGAACATATGGGCGCGCGTCTCAAGAGCGGCGCGTCGGTTAATGAATACGAAATGATGCGTTGGCTTCAGGAAGCGATGCGGCGTGCCGGCATTGCCGATGGCTATGGGCCAAATGTCTCAGTCAATGAGAACAGCTCCGACTCCCATTACGAGCCGACTGCCGCTGCCTCCAGGCCCATCAAAAAAGGCGATTTCGTCCTCATCGATATTTGGGGACGCATGGACCGTCCGGGGACTTGCACCTATGACATCACCTGGACTGGCGTGGTTGGCCGCGAGCCCAGTGAGCGCGAACGGCAAGTTTTCTCCCTGGTCGCGAAGGCGCGTGATGCGGCAATCAAAACCGTACAAGAGGCGTTTGCTGCCGGCCAGGAGATTGCGGGCTGGCAGGCTGATGACGCGGCTCGCAACGTGATTCAGGGCGCCGGCTTCGGCGAATATTTCACCCACCGTACCGGACACAGCATCTCAACTGAAACCCACGGCAATGGAGCCAACCTGGACAATCTCGAAACTCACGATGAGCGTCTGATTCTGCCTCACACCTGCTTCTCCGTAGAACCCGGGATCTATCTCTCGCAATTCGGAGTACGCAGCGAAGTAAATATGTTAACCGAGCCAGGCCGCGCCGTCGTCACCGGACCAATACAAACCGAACTAGTCCGCATCTAGCCGTTATAGTTCTTTCTCCCTCGAACCGATGGGTGCCCTTAGGTTCGCGCTAGCGTACCTGGGCCGAAACGACGGGGCGCAGCCCCACCATGGCTTTCACTAGGCCGGCACCCCACATCTCCCGAAAAACGACATCAGGGCCCCCATCGTCTTTTTCAGGTATAGGGAAGGCGCGCTAGTGGCGGATGAAATGCATAACCCAGCTGGCTACGATCACGGCTCCCAGAAACAGCGCAAAGCAATAAGCCCCATAGCGCACCATAGCCCTGGGCGTGCTTCGCTGAGTGATGCCGAAAATGGTCGAGGCGAAGATGGCAAACAGAATGACCGTCGTGAAATGAGAAGGCGCAATGGTCATGGCTTTCTCCCCACCGCAATACTATGCGCGTCCACAGCTGAGATGAGGTTCAATAAGCCCGCGACGACAACGAATTTTGCCCCGTAATCGGCCGTAACTACCTGCACCGGCGCCTGCCCCAATCCCAGCCCGTGGCCTATCAGATAAAGCAGGCCTGCGCCTAGATCACCCAGAAAACCCAGCATGTCCAGAAGATCGGCGGTATTGGGAGCATAGAGCCTGGCGCCCATCATGATGCCCAGCACAAACATGCAGCTGATCGAAGCCAGGATCAGAACCCCGCGGCCCCAGCGTTTCAGCATCAGGTGGCCTGCCCCGGGGATAAGCCAGCCCGCGATCAGTGCCATATACCCCAGCCGGCTCATCTTGGAATCTGCCGCTTTCTTTGTCCCGTCTGCTCTTTGCGCCATCACTCAAGGATACACAAGGAGCGGTGCTTCCGGGGGATGTTCCAGTGATCACCGGGCTCTCTTGCGGCGTTCCCAAACCAGCGCGTCAAAGGTCTGACGGGTGATAAATCCGGTACGGAGATAGAGTGCAACCGCCTCGGTATTTTGCTGCGTGACAGTAAGCGTGAGCGCCTGGAACCCGGATCTGCGTAACGCGCTCGAGCAGTCGGCCAGGAGCCAAGCACCGAGACCGCGACGGCGGTACCGCTGGTTGACGCAGATCTGCGTCACGTGGCCTACGTCTTCGCGTACGCGGGAGCAGAGTAGCAGAGCGGCAATCTCTTCGCGATTGCGATAGGCCAGGACGCGCGAAGCGGAAGCGTCGAACAGCCCACAACCCGGGAAGCGGACGATGTTATGCAGAAACCGCAGCGAGCCCGAGACAGAGCGGTACTGATCGTTGATGATTCCGTCCAGATGGCCTTCGTAGGCGTGTGCTATGAGGTGGCCGGCTGCGGCAAAATCGCTGTCTCGCCAGGCGCGTAATTCCAACTCCATCCAGAGCGCTCTCGGGCGGTTCTCCGAGCAAACTTGCGGTACTGAGGTCAAGCTCCATAAATAGTCGTTCGTAGATTTGGAATCCGGCATTGCGCAGGATCTCCGCATGGGTGCCGTGCGGTCGCAGCAGCAGTTGCGATTCGATGCGGTCCACCCCGGGAGAATGTTGCAGCAACTCGATCATATGTTCGAGCAAAGAGCGCTCGACATCCGCAGTCGACTGTGGATTGGCTGCGGACGGCATGGCAAAAACGTCGCCAACCAGGGCCTTTTCATTCTCGTAAACACAAAAGACATAACCACAGATGCGGCCATTCTCGATGGCGACGTAGCCCGGCAGGAGACGGGAGTCGAGGTATTGCAGCAGCAGATTGGCCGAAGCCTGAAAATCCCATCGCAGCCGCTCATTCCAGACACGGCTTTCCGCCTCCAGCACCGGCTTGAGGTTGCCGGCGGAGAAGTGGCGTAAATCGAGAATCTCCAGGTTTAGGGCGGGTGTCATTCCGTCCTATGATTGCCCATAATCCAAGTCTATTGCCGTGACCCGAAGCCTCGGCGTTTGAACAGGAGTGTACGGCACAAGCCCATCCTCTGGAAACCCACACCCTGAGAAAGCCGAACCGGCGTCTGCTTTAAGGTTTGGCGAAGACCTGGTAGACCGCAAGGTTTTGTGCCGGATAGGAAAAGAGCGGTTGGTACGATCGCCCAACCAGCAGAGTGTGCAATTGGCCGGCGTACGCTTCGCGGGTGATGAGTATGTGCTCTGCCGAAGGAATCCCGTCCTGCTCATAGTTGTCGACCAGGTGATTGCGGTAAAAAGAAAGGCCATATTCGACGTCGCGCCGTACCTTGTACACGGCCACGCCTTCGTTAGGCCGTTCAATCTGGCTGATGATGGCGGCCAGCGGCCGGGCCGAGTAGGCTGCGTCCAGCAAACGGATGTTCTTCTTGGTGGCAGTGATAGCCGGCAGGCCAAAGAACGGGCCGACCCCGAAGATGAATAACAACATGACGACCAGCGGGACCATGGTGGCGATGCGCAGGCGTGCTACCCCAAAGCGGGCGACGACGACCAGGATGAGCAGCGCGGCAGCCAAACCGCTGGAAATCGCCGGCAGCAAAATACCAACGGGTGGTCTCCCCCCTGGGTGGGTGATACGCCATGGCAGCAGCAGCAAAAGGATGATGGTGACCGCGGACAGCAGAGCATGCAGCAGCAGCAGCCATAGGTTCAGGCCCTTCTGGCGTATGCGGTTGATGTAATCCCCGGTCAAAATGGTGAGCGGCGGAATCGAAGGCAGGATGTAGCCCGGTAGCTTGGAGTGGGAAAGTGAAAAAATGATGATCGGGAAAAGCGTCCACAGGACCAGGAATTCCGGAAAGGCGTCGCCCCAGCGGCTATGACCCACGTAATGGTGTTTGGTCAGGCGCGCCCGCCACTCTGCAATCGATTGCCGAACCGCTTCCGCCAGGGCGCGCATAGCGATGACCGACCAAGGCATAAGCGCGAGCAGCATGATGGGGATGTAGTACCAAAATGGCTGCTCGTGCATGTATCGGTTGGTGGCGAACCGCTCCAGGTTATGTTCCAGGAAGAAAATGCGGAGAAAATCGGGATTACGCCGCTGTACGGCGATGTACCACGGCAACACCATGGCGAAATAGAGAATTACCCCGGGGATCCAGACGGTGCGGCGCAGCAGGGACCACTCGCGTCGCAGGGCGGCGAAGGTGAAAATGATGGCCACTGCCATAACGGGGGCCACGGGACCTTTGGCGAGCGTAGCCACGCCGACGAAGAAGTACAGATCGAAGAGCCAGAACTTCCTATCCGTCTCGTACCAGGCATACCAGCCGAGCATGCCGATGCAAAACGGAGCGGCCAGCTGCATATCGGTTGAGGCGCCACGAGCGAAGCCGACGATGCCGGCGCAGGAGGCAGTAATTAATGCAGCATCCAACTGACTCCCTGGCCGGAAGCGGCGGAGGTGCAGGTAGATCAGCGCTACCAGGATGAAAGCAAAACTGGCCGAGGGAAGACGCGCCGACCAGTCGTGCACCCCAAACTCGAGGAAGGCGAACATGGCGCGCCAGTAGTAGAGGGCGGGCTTCTCCAGCCAGGGATGGCCCTATAGCACCGGCGTTACATAGTCATGGCGGGTGAGCATCTCGCGGGCGATTTGTGCATACCTGGGCTCATCGGCGCCCACCAGGCCAAGGCCATCTCCGCCGAAAACGGGCACCAATCCATAGAACAGGAAAAAAGGGGTAAAAACGAAAAGGCTGATGGCCTCCAGAGTGTCCCGCAGGCCGGGAAAACGATCTTCCAACGTCTTCAGACCGATGGCCGGCCGATGAAGTTCTCGAGGCGTTCCCAGCATTGCTTTTTTCTCAACCATCGATTCTGCCAGGGAGTGGAACCACGACTCCACGGGTTGCAGCAAGGCCACGGTTATAAAGAGGAATGCAAAAAAGGGAACCGTCACATTGAACTACGGCCACAAGGCTATCAGATTCATCGCTAAGGCGAGAGGAGAGCCCGCTGCCACATGAAACATCACGAAAAAACGGGGCGTAAGCTTCTCTCACGCGAGGAAGGAGGCAGCATCCGCCATCGCGGTGCGGAGATATTGAAGAATCCGTTCCCTGGCCTCTGGCAGGGGGCCGTCCAGGGTACAACCGCTGGCATTTTCGTGACCGCCGCCACCAAATCTCTCTGCGATGGTGGCCACATTCACTCGTCCCTTGCTGCGCAGGCTGAGACGGACACGATGGTCGCGTAGTTCGCGCAGGAAGACAGCCACTTCTATCCCACGAATGCCAATGGCATAGTTGACGATTCCTTCGCAGTCCTCCTCCGCCGCGCCGGTGCGATCCATGTCGCTCTCAGTGACCCAAAGCCAGGCGAGGCCCCCATCGTGCTGCAGGTTGGCTAGCGCGGCGCCGAGCAAAAGTATCTTTGCAGCCGGGTTGGAGAAGTAGACCTCCTGCGCGATGAGTACCGGGTCGGCTCCCTGGCGAACCAGGTTGCGGGCCAGTTCAAAGGTGTTTGCGTCGGTACCCTCATAGCAGAAGGAGCCGGTGTCGGAAAGAACGGCGGTGTAGAGGCAGGTGGCCATATCTGGTGTAATCTCAACCCCAGCCGCGCCCACGAGCTGGTAGACCAGCTCTGCCACTGCGCAGGCGTTGCTGTCGATCCAGTTCACTTGAGCGAAAGCACGGCCACTGGTGTGGTGGTCGATATTGATCAACAGCCGGTTCTCCAGTCCATCCAGGCGTGTTCGCTCGATACCATCGCATTCCAACAGGATGACGGTGTCGTAGTCGCCTTCCACGCGACTCCAGTGCCGAATCTGCGCGGCGCAAGGCAGTGACCGGTAAATGCAGGGCACCCGGTCGCTCAGCGCCATGTCGGCCCTCTTGCCCATGCCCTGCAGCATCATCCAGCAGGCGAGCAGGCCGCCAACCGCATCCCCATCAGGACGCGCATGCGCGGTCACCAGCAGGTGTTCGGCTCTGGCGATGGAGTTGAGCACCGCGTCGATAACTGGAGTGGATTGCATGACAAAACAGCCGGTCGGAGGCTGCTGCTACTCCTTGGATGTTGCGGCTGCCTGAGGCTTTGGGGGAGTCTCCGGCGCGTCCGCCTTCTGATTTTTTTTATTGCGCCCCAGCAGCTCGTCGATGCGCAACTTGAGATGCTTGGATTTGTCGATCTGAAACGACAGCTCAGGAACGTGGCGCACGCCCATTCGCTCCAGCAATTCATGGCGGATGAAGCCTCGGGCTGCAGTCAGCGCCTCGCGTGTTTTCTCTTCCTCCGTTTCGCCGCCATCGACGGCGATGTAGACCCGCGCGGACTTGCCGCCCGGATTGATTACCACTTCACTGACATAGGCGAAGCTGATGCGGGGGTCTGCGAGTTCGCCTACGATCATGCCGCTGATCTCTTCGCGCAGCGTCTCCGCGACGCGGTCGCGATGGTACTTTCGTGCCCTTGGTTCCACCATGGAAATAGTCCTTAGCTAAACCTTTTAGACTATCAGAAAACCCCAAAGCGGTTCGCAATTGGTGTAGAGCGAACCGGGATTTCCTGTAGATGTTGTTGGGGCGAGCGAACTGCATGCGATTTTCCTCGAAGAAAGTCGCACATCGTTGTTCTCGGCCCGTGCTGCGCTCAAAGGAGATCCCGGAAGCCAGAGCGCTTTCGTGGTTTCTCCCAAGGAAAACCACACCTCGCGAACTTAACAGGCCACGTAATCGCAAAACCGCTTTAATCCTCAGATTCCTCCTCGAGGAAGCTGCACCACGAGTCGGCCACCTGGGCGCCCAGGTCATTGGCGATGCGGACGGCAGCATTCTCCACCTGCCGCATAAGGCCGGAAAGATAGTCTCGCGAGCTTGAGATCGCCGTGACACCGATGGTTGCCGACTGCCAGGTGACTGCCTCGTCCAACTCGGCCACCGAAATATTAAAGCCATGGCGAAGCTTCTCCTTGAGGCTGCGGACAACTTGCCGGCGGTCTTTCAGGGAATGAGCGTGCTCGATGCGCAATTCAATCGTGAGCGAAATAATGGCCATCGCGATCTATTGTCAATTACCAGCCACCAGCGCTGCTTTCGCGGCAGTGACAAACTCAGCCGGCTTCATTGAGGCGAGCGAGCTGCATTGAATCAGCCCTTTGCGGCATGGGCTATTGCCTCGCAGTTGCAGGCAGGGCGAACACTCCGGCGGGTGGAAGAGGCTGCAGCTGGCTGGGCCAGTTGGCTGGAAGCGGTGCGGATGCGCTGGCCCGAAATAACCGATGGCCGGCACGCCGTAAAATGAAGCCAGGTGAAGGGCAAAACTATCGGGGGCGATCACCAGGTCTGCAGCCGAGACTTTGTCGAAGAGCTGCTTGACGGACCCTTGGCCGTACGCGACGACTCGCGCCTCGGACGCGAATTCCTTCACTGCGCCCGCCGCGCCGTGGACCACAATCGTATGTCCAGGGAAAGCACCCAGCAGGTCACCGATAATGCCCGCCCATTGCTGATCCGTGAGCTGCCTTGCCTGCCAACCGGCTTCGGCCGCGCAATAGATATAAGGTGGGTCCCGCCGCATGGCTAATGGGGATGCGTAATGGCTGCGATACGAAGCAAGCGGCCGGCCCTCTCCTTGCTGGTCCAGTAGCTCGAGTTCCACTTCTGCGTCGTGCTTGTCTTCCGGTCGGCGAATTCGCCCGGGCCGGTAAACGGCCTTCACCAGCGCCGACAGCCACGGCCGAACACTTTTCCATTCGAAAAAACCACCCTCTGCGTAGAGAAGGCTAAGCCCCTGGATCCACCCTGTCTTCCGCTTGCCACGCACCACCAGGGAGAGAACCAACGTGGTGCGGCTGTCATCGAGCGCGAAGACCAGATCCGCCCGTGGGATACTGAAGAGCGCGCCGACTACCCGATGCTTTTTGTCTCCATGGTCGACGACCACAAGCTTTAGGCGCGAGTCTAGCAGGGGATAGACCAGTCCGCCCTTACGGTTGGTGACCATGGTAATTTCAGCATTCGGATACAGCCGGAAGAGCTCAAACAGAAAAGGAGCCTTCAGCACGTAATCGCCAAAGGTACGAAAGCTCAGCAAGGTAATGTGCTGGATGGGCATGCTAAAGTTTGCGCGAGAACTATACTGCTCCAAATTGAGTCCTGTAGGGACGGCTGAAAATTCCCACGATGCAATCCTGGGTACTTCTACCTCCGAAATAGGTTTCGCGCTTCGCAGCAGCCAAACCCAGAACTACTATCAATCGTCCTTCGCGACTCAGTTTGGAGAAGTAGTTCTCTTGCCGACTCTGCTGCAGCCCCGCTGATTATATCGTTGAGCAATGACCATAAATCGCCGCCTGGTGCGTTACGTCTTCCTCGATCGCGATGGGGTGTTGAACCGCAAGGCGCCTGAGGGCGCCTACGTCACTAGCTGGGAGCAATTTCAATGGCAACCGGGCGCAGAGGAGGCGATCGCCAGAATGAACCGCGCTGGCCTGACGGTGGTGCTGGTCACCAATCAGCGAGGCATCGCATTAGGCCTCTATACGGAAGCCCAATTGGAACTGATTCACAGCAACATGCAAACTCACCTGGCACTTCACGGCGCGCGGCTGGACGCGATTTATTACTGTCCTCACGATATTGGGCAATGCCAATGTCGAAAACCAGACGTTGGGCTCTTTACCCAGGCATGCAAAGATTTTCCGCAAGCCGCCGCCCACAACAGCGTGGTCATCGGCGATTCCCTTTCAGACATCCAAGCCGGAAAGCAAATGGGTATGAAAACCATTTTTATCCAAGGCGAAGCCGAACGTCAGAAAGCCGGAGCTGACGTTGCCGCAAACACCGCTGACGCGGCCGCTGACTCTCTGCTGCAAGCGGTCGAACTGATCTCGGACTAATCGCCTAACCCATCCATCAAATTCGGGTCGGTTCCAAACCACAGGGGTTACACCGAATCAGTTTCTTCGGCGATCACTGGCGGCCCGCAGGACCTGATCAATCGAGTCGTGAAACCTCGTGGGAAACCCAAAATAGTTCGACGTGTGTGGTTCGGGCTCTTCCGTCAGGCGGTCGCCGTCGACAAATTTGTATCCCAGCCCCTCTAGAGGCTTTAAGCAGGCACGATCTGAGTGGAAGCATTCAACAAACAGCAGCGGCTGATCTGAGGAGATCGTTTTCTGTGCACCACGCAACACGGCTGCCTCATGACCCTCTACATCAATCTTGATAAAGTCGATGCACGACCGGCGCGAGCGTTCCTCGTCGATGGTAATCAGCGAAATTGGGACTCGCTCTGACTGAACTCCCCAGTGCTGCTCTTCGAAGGTTTGTTCTGCGGCATCGTCGAGCGTTGAAGTCGCACCCGCCTCGGAATCGACACGCAATACGCCCTGGCCTTTGGAATCGCTCGCTCCTGCTGCGATTAACTCCACATCTGAGAAATGGTTTCTCTCTAACGTCTTTCGCACCAGATCCGCGTTGGACGGAGACGCCTCGATCAAGACTGCACGCATAGCAGGGAACGAGGATTTGAGTAGCCAGGTGTAGAAGCCAATGTTGGCGCCTACGTCCCAAAAAGACTTTAAATCGAGGGAATCAACACAGGTGAGCGCGAGGGCCTCTGCCGCTGGCTCATTGGATCCAACAGCGGAAAAGGCCAACCCGTGAGTGACCAGGCGCCCGCGAACTTTAAAACCAATTCCAGGAATTGAGAGCCATGTTGGCGTATCTGCAAGCCGGATTAACCATCGCCCCATAGCGGACTTGCGCATGTAGTACAGCGGGTGGAAGAGGTCCCGCAAGATTTGCAACGGGTTGCGCATATGCTACGTATAGCAGGGTTTGTATTCCAGTAGCGGACGCGGCACTACTGCATGAACATGGTCGTTCACTATGGAGGCCACCGCTTTCGGTGGATGGGTTAGCCATGCCCCTCTGGTTGGGTGTCAGAACTATCGTGCAAAGGAAGCTTCGACGGCTTCCTGCAAGTATTCCGCGACCTGGTACCCGTAACGAGTCCAGGTGTAGTGTTCGGTGACTGTTGTCATTGCATTTTTGCCTAACTGCTCGCGCAGACCTTCCTGCGAGGAGAGCTGGCAGATGGCTTCGGCGAGGGCGTCAGAGTCGTTTACGGGTACATAGACTGCGCTCTTTCCGTGCTCCAGCGGCAGTCCGCAATTCTCTGTCGTAATGATGGGCAGACCTGCGGCAGCAGCCTCCATTCCCGAGCGTGAGGAACCCTCGGCAAACGTGGGAAAGACGAATAGGTCTGCGCGGGCGAAGGCCGCGGCGACCTGGTGGGGAGGGGCAAAAGCGGTGTGGGTAAAAAATTGGTCATCACCCGGTTGCAGGCAAGACGCTCCATTGCCCAGATTACCCATCAACTCCAGGCGCAGGTCGAGCCCGGACCGGCGGCCGCTACGAATCGCCTCCAGCAAGAGCCGCACTCCCTTGCGAATATCGAAGTTCCCGGTAAACAGAATTTTCACCGGCCCGTCGATGCGGTAATCACGCTTCAGGTCAAAGAACTCCTCCCGTACTCCGAGGTAGGCCACACGGACTTTTTCCGCGGGGTAGCCCTCTTCGACAAAAGTTTGCTTCACGAAGTCGGAATTGACCAACAGCAGGTCAGCCTCGGCGCAATCACGCAACACCAGCTTCCACAGGTCCGCCCGCGGATCGTAACCGGCGGGTAGACCGAAGCGCGCAAATTCTTCCCTAAGCGCCCGGTGCATGAAGGCCGGATGGGCAATGGAGTGGTCGGTGACAACCGCCAGGCCGTTCCGGCGAGCTCTACTGATAGCACCGGATTGGCCCGCTCCGCTGCGTACCAGCAGCACATCGGCATCCTTCAGATGTTTCCGGCTGCCCCAGGCCGCAAGACGGAACTCCATGCCATAGGCGAGGTCGAGAGGGATCACTCCGGTGCGTTGGAACAATCGAATGCCAGTTCCGCCAAACTCGACCCAGGCAACCGGAGTGACGGAAACACCTGGAATTCTGATCTGCCGGGCGGCCATGCGCGCAGCCAGGTTCCGCTCTCCCAGAAATTTTCCCAGGAGCTCTACCAGGGCGGTTTGATTGTCCTTGGGTACCCAGCCGGTGAGGAAATTGACTTCTACCCCGGCAGCGGCCAGGGCGCGGGCTGTTTCGTGAAAGTGGAGCTTGCCGAATCCCGTGGCAACAATTGCTTTCAAACGCTACTCTTCGACATCCACACGGGATTGGTAGTAGTCGTTATAAGCGCGGCCATAATACTCGGCGTAGTCAGACGATTGCAGGTCTACCGCGTTCAAGACCACTCCCAGCAGGTGCGCTCCGGAACGCAAGAGAATCTCGCTTGCCCTGGCGACCACGTTCCTGGTTGCCTGGCCATAGCGAAGAACCAACACCACGCCGTCACTTACGGAAACCAGAACGGCTGCGTCGGTCACCGTCAAAACCGGCGGGGTATCGATCAGGATGAAGTCGTAGCTGGCGCGTAAGCTCTCTACCAACCGCTGCATCTGCAGCGAACCCAGCAACTCGGCGGGCATAGGTGCAATGGGACCTGCGGGCAGAATGTGAAGAGCGGGCAGCGCCGATACAGGAACGATTGCTTCTTCCAGACCGGCTTTGCCTGTCAATACCGAGGTGAGCCCAACCTTATTGCCAATCCTAAACCGCAGATGGACCGATGGCCGCCTGAGGTCGGAGTCGATCAGTAGTACGCGAGCGCCATTCAGCGCAAACACGATCGACTCCAACGTGGTGATCGACGTCTTACCCTCAGAGGGCTTGGCACTGCTGATCAGAATGACCTGGGGAGGTGTCCCGGCGCGGGAAAGGAGAATGGTAGTGCGCAGCGACCGGTATGCTTCAGCCAGCCGTGACCAGGCGCCGGGCAGGGACGAGGTAGCGTCCCTGACAAAAGTCTCCGGGGAGAGCTGCTTTGTGTCCACCTGCGGAACCACGCCGAGCATGGGCAGGCCAAGCCGCTCTTCAATGTCATAGATGGTTTTGATATTGGTATCCAGAGCTTCTACCAGGAAGGACAAGAGCAAGCCGATTCCCAGGCCGCAGAGCAGTCCGATCGTCAGGTTGACCGACTTGCGGGGAGAACTGGGGAAGTCCGGAGCATCCGCGGGATCGATCTTCCGGATATTCGTCGAATGGAGACCGGCGATGATTCCCGCCTCCTGCAAGCGCTGTTGTAGTCCGTCGTACAGCGATCGATTGGATTCATATTCCCGGCGGGCGAGAGAGTATTCCACGGCCTTGGAATTGCCCATATAGGCCGAATTTTTCTCCTGATCCAATCTGCGCTGCAGTGCGTCCTGGTTTTGTTTGGCCGCGTTCACCTCTTCCTGCGCCCGGGCGATTACCGTGCCTTGCTCGCGCTTAGTAGCCTCGGTGACTTCAGCGATCTCCGAGCGAAGCTCGAGCAGCCTTGGATTCTTATCGCCATACTTCGCGTTAAGGTTCGCATACTCGGCTTGAAGAGAACTCATCCGTTCCTTCAGGCTCATCAAAACAGGATCGCCGCTCAGGGTCGCCAAAACATCGGGTGGCGCGCTCTGCATGGTAACCAACTTGGCTTCCGCGACCAGCCGTTGCGATTCGGCCGCCGTTACGTCGTGGCCGATGTCCACCAGTCGGGAAAGCACGATGCTCTGCGTCTGGTCAATGCCAACCAGGCCGATATCCTTCTGCACCGTCAACATGTGCTCTTGGCTGGCCTCCAGCCGCTTCCTCAGGTCACCCAGTTGCCGTCCAAGCCAGTCCGAAACCTGTTGCGTGGCGGCGTAATTTTGACTGAAGTTGTGCTCTACGTAATTGGCAATCAGGGTGTTACAAATATCTGCTGCGAGTTGAGGATTGCGGGCGGTGTAACTTAGCTCGAGGATATTGGTGTGGCCATAGCGTTCCGCCGCGAGACCTCCTTCAAAGATCCCGATTAATGCGTGACGGTCGCGTATCCTCGACAGATCGAACACATAATTGGAGCCCGGCGGTAAAAAATCCTTGTTCTGGTCGAGGTGCAGCGACTCGATGGTCGCCATCGCCAGGGTCGAGCTCTTAAGAATCGCGATCTCGGTATCTAGCTTGGCGACGTCGATGTATCCGCTGTCATAGCCCCCGCCGGTATCCATCCGGAATTGATCGGCGGTGTCCTGGGTAATTTCAATGTTTGCCGAAGAGCGATATTCCTTTGGGCTTGTCGCATTTTCGATAAACCCCGCGCCTGTGCCGAGCAGAGCGCAGACCAACACCAGCCAGATATATTTCCTGCCAATGAGGAGGAAGTGCTGCAGGGTCTGGCCGTCGTTCAACCCGAGGGTAAGGAAGGAGCGCTCGGGTGTGCTAGGTTCACGATACTCGGGGAGTAGAACCGGTTCCGATGGTGGGGGATAGACACTCATGTGTTTAAAAGTTCACCCAGTCGGCAAATCGAGGACAGCCAAAGGTGGAGCAGTGGAAGAACCGCTGGGAAGAACGGTCGACCGTCCCTCAACCTCTACCTCCAACTGCCCGAAAGTGGCCGGGTTTTCTCGCGAACCTTCGTGAGGCACGATAACTGTGACCTTATCGGCAGGATCAGAATGCTGTACCCAGCGGCCGCATTGCCAGACCGGGTATGTCTATTCTGGTACTCCCTTAGAATCCAGATTATAAAGTGCCGTAAGGTGGTTCACCAATCTTTCTCGCAGAGTGAACCAGTGTGACTAAACCCGCTTCCCGGCGGGAGGTGCAAGAACCCTCCGGATGCCCGTCCGGCGCACACTTGCAGCGCTAGAGCTTGAGTCAAAATGAGGCGTTCGCTGCCCTGGCGAGCGAGAATTATTGACCTACTTTTCCTCAGCCGCTAGACACCCCACGGAACTCTGATCTCTTGAAAAGCCGCTGAAGAGCGCGGCTTTACAGCTTGCGGAAAACTCATCGAACGAAGGGCAGGGCTTCAGTCGTGCTGTAAGAGGCAATACGCGAAGGACGGATTTAGAAGCCGCTGAGGTACGCTTTTCAAGACTACTTGGCAGAAATCACCCGCTATGGCAGCCGAAACACAATCGATACGGTGGATCCCCCTCGATAAACCTATGGTGCTCAACCTTTAACTAGCTGCGACGCATGCGTGCCCGGATCGCGGATTCGACCGCACCCGGATGGGTCAGAATTCGTTCAACCCGAAAGAGGTAAGCCCAGACTGTGTCTAACACCGTCCAACTGCGGCCGCGGGTCACAGAAAACATACGATCCGCATCCGCCTTCATCATTTCGCTGTGCCGCCGCGAGCCGGTGATGGACTTCGCGTGCAGGCGAAAAAGAGCCAGATCCTGATCGAGATATTTGACCTTGGCTCCCTTGCGTACCATGTCTACGAGGAGTTCACCGTCCCAGCAGGAACGATTGTTCACGTTGAACCCACCCACGGCCTCAAAGGCCGAGCGCCGGAAAAACGTGGCCTGCTGCAGCCAGGTCGCGCCTCCGTAAAAATAGCGACCTAAAGTAAAGCCGGCCGCACGTATGCGTCGAATACGCTTACCCTGGGCATCGATGATAAAACCGTTGCCCATCACGATGTCGCAATCGGAGTCCTGTGCGAAGGCCTGGGCGACACTTCTCATCGCTCCTGGCAGCAGTACGTCGTCCGAGTTCAGAAATCCGAAGATATCCCCGGAAGCGTGCTCAAAGCCGTTGTTCAGGCCGTCAGCAGCTCCCTTGTCGGGTTCGAAAATGACTCGCTCCAACTGGCTCGCGAAGCTTTCGATAAGTTCCCGGCTACCATCCGTCGATCCAGGATCCACCACGATGTATTCGATCGCCGGGTAATCCTGTTTCAGCACCGAACGGAGGGCTTCCTCCAAATACTGCCGTTGATTGAAAGAGATGGTGACGACACTGAACTTCATCGGGAATTCGCTGCCACGGGCTCTTGGTGAGAGCCCGTCAGCCAAACGCGCTCCGCCGGTCGCTACTTGAGACATGCCTTACCTTGTATAGAAGTATGCTTGCGTTGCGAATCCCACGGCGGCCGTCAACGCTGTCTTTGAAGCCGCTTTGAGTGCGCTCGGCGGAATGAAGAGAATGTCGTCTGGTTGCATGGTGATGTCCACCGCCCGGCCGCGTAACACGTCTTCCAGTTTGACTTTTTGCACCACCCGCGTGCCGCCCTCCGCAGTCCTCAGCAACAGAGTTCGTTGCGACCAGGAGGAAGGTTTGGTTCCCTGGGCCAGTGCGATCACTTCGGAGAGCGTGGTGTGATTGGACTCACACAACGGAAAAGCTCCCGGCCTGGTTACGTTGCCACCCACGTAGACCACGCCGCAACGGCTTACCAGGATAGTTTCTCCGGTCTTGATCTCCAGTTCGGCATTGTCATTTTCCCGCAACGTCGGATCCCACAGAACTGTTTGCGGGTTTTTCATCGAACCCGAAGGGAAGATTTCAATTACATGTCCCGCCCGGTCGCTCACGCCGCCCGCTTGGGTGAGCATATCGATCAGGCGCTTCTTGCCTGCCAAGGCATAGATACCGGGGCTTTTCACTTCGCCCATCACGGTTACGTTGTAGCCGAATTGCTCAGTCGTGACAATCACGCGCGGGTCGCGCAGGATCTGCTGTTGTAAAAAAAGCCTCGCGATCGCCGGCGCTGCCTCGATTGAGGTCATGCCCTCGATGTGGAAGAGGCCAGCGTAGGGAATCGCGATCTCGCCGGCAGGTGAAACCGGCATTCTTATCGAGTACTCCGGGGCATCGAATACCTGCACCTCGACGATATCTCCGGGGCGTATCGGTCCGTAGCCCAGTCCCGCACCAGAAGACGGACCGGTGGGGGTCGCATATCTCGACGAGCGGGCTGCCGAGCCCGCGGGTGCGGTCGCCTGGGGAAAGATCGGCTCTAGCGGAGTTGCATTTGATGCGGGATTACTAGGCGCCGGGGTGATCGGAACTGGCTCTTGGCTTTGCGAAGACAGCCCTCCGCTGTCTGCAGCTTGTCCGTGCACCGGCGCAACAAGCATAGTAAGTTGCAGAATTCCTAGGGCAGCCACAACTCTGAGCGCTTTCCACCGGGCGAGTTTTGCACAACGCCCATCGGGGCTAACATCGATGGCGGTGGTGGCGCCCGCCATGGCCGGGCTAGTGATTCGCAAGACAGGCTGCATTGCTAAGAGCATTTCTCCTGTAGCAGTAAAAGTCGGCAAGCATGGTCACCGCACCCTTGTCGATAGACCACGACCGGCATTCGCATCGAGCCTACCCCATCACAGTAACAGGAGAAATGCCGGAAAACATTCCTGCACTTGGTGTGGAGTTCAACTCATTACGTCTTGGGCTCGCGTCCGGCTCTCTGCTTTACTGGCCTCGCCGGAACTCCGGCGTAAACCGTCCACGGCTCCAAATCGTGTGTGGCTACCGAACCTAGGCCGAGCACCGCACCCTCGCCCAGGTTGACCCCGGGGCAGACAGAAGCACGCGCGCACACCCATGAGTAGGAGCCCAGGTTCATGGGGAAGGAAATAAGCGGGAACGACGGGTCGTTGTAGTCATGCGTGGCGCCGCAAACGTAAGCCTGCTGGGAAACGATGGCGTGCGATCCAAAGGAAACCGGTGAAGGGTTATAGATCTCCGCCTCGTCGCCTAGAGAAACGCCATCCGCGCACAGGAGATTCCAGGGGGCCCATATGCGAGACCTCGGATAAAAATGGCAATGCGGGCCCAGCCTGGCTCCGAAGCAACGCAGAAGAAATGCACGCCAGGAATGAAAAGGACGCGGTGAGGTGCGAAACAATAGCGTCCAGCATACGGACCATGCCAACCTGCGCATGCGGTTCGACAAGGAGAACGACGGCCTTAGGTAGGGGTCGACGGATTGGGCTGCTCGACGCATCGTTGCTTCACGATCAGAGCGGTGTCGTTAGGAAGACCGCGGGTCCCACTATCACGCTACAACGCATTTCCGGTTGACCCTGGCGTTGACGAACCTTAGCCGGCTTTCTCATTGAAAAGCCGCACACACGGGCGTTGTGAGATCAGCCTAACAGGAAATCCAGATGCGCTCCGGCCTCATGGCACGCTGGATGACATTACGCCAACTCCGGATTTTGCTTAGAGCTCGGCGGTCTCGACGAACATACCAGCTTGTCGTGGGACTGAAACCTACCGTAGTGATGGAGATAGTTGCGGTTATCCAGGGCCGGCCCGTGCCATGAGCGGCTCACTTTACCCGGATGAGTATTCCAAAGCTCAGAGTATAGGGCTTGAGCTTGGTGTCTACGTAAACGCCGGGTGCTCCGGGTATGAACCCTGGTGGATAATAGTGGTTTCCCAGGTCCCAAAGCTGATACTGGAAGTCGACCATACGAAAATTCAGGGTGCGATTCTTGTGGTAGTCCACGCCACCGCCGAACTCGTAGACAATGCTGTTGTCGGTTTGACCACTCTTGTAGGTGAGATTTCCGGGGCCGATCAGAAAATCGCCATAAGGGCGAAATCGGCGGTAAATGTAGTGAAGTTCGGGGCCGAACACAAGAGTTCTTTGTTTTCCGAAAGTACCTGTGCTCCAGGTGAATCGAGCTCCCACCGCAGGCTGACCGAAGACAAACCGGCCCAGGCGGAAATCAGCCCCTCCAGCAAAGCCTTGATTCCAACCATTGGCATCATTGGTGTTGCTCGGGGGAGTAGCACCCGGCGGGTAGTCAAGGGTTGAGTTGAAGTCGGTTTTCACCAGGGTGTACAGCCCATAGACATTGATTTGACTTCCGCCGCCCTTGATCGCGGGTACCACCTGCGCATGAGATGCGTTCGGCAGTATGGCTCCCGCCACGAGAACTGCGAACACTAGTGCTCTAGAGAGAAGTCGCATGTTAGCCGCCCGTGAAATCAAATGTTGATACCTTCGGTGTCTGGAGATATCCACCAGAAATCCAGGGCCGAGATGACGCATTGCACTCCCTGGTTCAGGCTTCATCTCATCTTGCAGAGTACAGACACAAATAGAGCATGCGCTGCATCCACTCGTTTCTACCAAGTAACCTCTCTGGTTACAAATCCAACAATAGTTGCAGCGCTAGTACACATACTGATGCCCAAAGCGGCGGCTCACGGTTGCATCCCAATCCGGAACTGTATTAGGAAAACCCGCCCTTGAAGCCGAGAGAATCAAGCCCGTAGCAGGCCTTGGAACGCCAGTGCAATATGCGTGTATTTGCAACAGTATTCCTGCTAATGCACGTTCAGGGTAATCAAAAGCTACTCGTCTGTCCAGATGAGAAACAGTACTGACTCGGGACAGAACAGCGAAAACAATTAGCGCACGAGGTACCGTACCCATTAGCTGCAAACGCAACAGGGGTTCATCGTGGTAGGCTTTACACGCCAAGGGCTTGGAAGCAGTGACGGGTTCATTTTGCTTGCGGCACGATCAGCCGGAACCTTTCGGGGTAATAGCATGGAGAGCACTCAATACGCTCGGGAATCTGGCCGCGGTTAAGAGTGTGCAGTGGACCTTGAAGCGGGGTAGAGCGCTCCCCAGCCAATGCGAACGCATCATTGAGCGTCTCTCCTGTTACCGTGGTGCGGATGGTCCTCGACCACCCAATTAATTGGGCTCGCGTCAAGGTTCTCACGTCCATGTTCTCGCCCGGGACCAGTGGTCTAGGATCGTAAGCATCTGGAGTGTTCATGCCTAAGACTGCCATCCTCATTGGCGCCGGCCCTGCGGGGCTCACTGCCGCTCTGGAGTTTCTTCGCCGCTCCGATGTGCACCCTATCGTGCTCGAGGCCAGCCACGAGATCGGTGGCATTTCGCGCACCATCAGGCACAACGGGAACCGCATCGACATCGGGGGGCATCGTTTCTTCTCTAAATCCGATCGAGTGATGAACTGGTGGATGGAGTTGATGCCGCCTGAGGCGAGTGCGGATACACAGCACGCTTTGCGTCACCAAAATAAGCAGCGAACCCTCAAGGTCAACAGTCAGGGACTTTCGCCTGAGACCACGGACCTGGTCATGCTGGTTCGCCCGCGCAAGAGCCGCATTTACTTCCTGCGCAGGTTCTTTGACTACCCCATCAAGCTGACCGCGGACACGCTACGCAAACTCGGGTTGATCCGCACCCTGAAGATCGGTTTCAGTTACCTGCGGGCCAGGCTTTTTCCGCGCAAGGTGGAGAAGTCGCTCGAGGATTTCCTGATCAACCGCTTTGGCCGCCAGCTGTACTTGACATTCTTCAAGTCTTACACCGAGAAGGTCTGGGGCGTTCCCTGCGAGGAGATCAGCGCCGAGTGGGGAGCACAGCGCATCAAGGGACTGTCGCTTACCACCGCCGTTCTCCATTTTCTCAAGAAGGCCTTCTCTGCGCGTAAGGACGAGGCCATCCAGCAGAAGGGAACCGAGACCTCGCTGATTGAGAAGTTTCTCTATCCGAAATATGGGCCCGGTCAGCTATGGGAACACGCCGCCGACCAGATTCGCAAGCCAGGGCGGAGAGATTCTTCTCGGGTGGCGCGCCACCCGTCTATTCGTCCAGGGCGATAAAATCACGGCCGTCGAGGCGGTCAGCGATAGCGGGGAGCGGCGCCGCTTTGCCGCGGACTATGTCTTCTCTACCATGCCGGTGCGTGAACTGGTCGATGCCATGGATACCCCAATTCCCAGCGAGGTCCGCGAGGTAAGCGATGGTCTGCAATATCGCGACTTCATCACCGTCGGCCTCCTGGTCGATAAACTGACAGTACGCGAGGCGGACGGAGGTCCGCTCAAGGACAACTGGATCTATATCCAGGAGCCGGATGTGCTGGTGGGACGGCTGCAGATCTTCAACAATTGGAGCCCCTACATGGTTGCCGATCCGGCCAAGACCTGGATCGGGCTGGAATATTTTTGCTATCAGACGGACGCCCTGTGGAAAATGGCGGACGAGGAGCTGAAGAAGTTTGCCATCGCGGAAGTGGAGAAGATCGGGATTCTCCGGGCTGCCGACGTGACCGACGCCCACGTGGTGCGTGTCCCTAAGACCTATCCGGCCTATTTTGGCACCTATGACCAATTCCAATCATCCGGGAATTTCTCGACCGCTTTCCGAATCTATACCTGGTAGGCCGAAATGGGATGCACAAGTACAACAATCAGGACCACTCCATGCTGACCGCCATGACAGCGGTCGATAACATTATTGCCGGGATACAGGATAAGGAGAACGTCTGGTCCATCAATACGGAAATGGAATATCATGAGGAGGACGTAAAAAATGAGGCGCGGACCGCCGGCTCCCCCGCCCAGAACACAAAAAGTGTCAGGGCGATGGCTTAACGTATTTGCCTTTGGGGAGTAGGAAAACCGCCAGAGAGCGCCCCCAGGATAGCCGCTATCCAAGGTCCTTGTACCAATCTTGCACGATTTGAGTATGGCTTTCCCCCAAAGATCGTAGTTACATCAAGTCATTCGATGCCGAGGCGGATCCAGAAAACAAGATGAGCGAATCCATTGCAATCACAGTAGTCGGATCAGGATACGTAGGTTTAGTGGCGGCCGCATGCTTTGCCGAGATCGGCCACCGGGTGTTGTGCGTCGACAACGACGAAGACAAGGTGAACAAGCTCAACCAGGGCGTGGTGCCTATTCACGAAGAGTTTCTCCCCGAACTGCTGGGCAGGCACCGGGCCAGCGGCCAGGTCCAGTTCACTACCGACCTTGGCCATGCCACGCAGGCGTCGCAGGTCATTTTCATCGCCGTAGGTACGCCGCAAAGCGAGACCGGCAACGCAGATCTGTCTTATGTAGACGCGGTGGCCAGCGAGATTGCCCGTTCGATTCACTCCTATAAGGTCATCGTCGAGAAAAGTACGGTGCCGGTGTACACCAACGACTGGATCCGGCGCACCATCGAACGCAATGGCGTTTCGAGGTCGCTCTTTGACGTGACTTCCAATCCCGAGTTCCTCCGCGAAGGCACTGCGGTCAAGGATTTTCTCCATCCCGACAGGATTGTTCTCGGCGCCGACAGCGAAGAGGCGGCGCGCCTGCTGGCCGCCATCTACGAGCCGCTGACTTCAGGCAGCTACTACGAGCGTTCGGACGCCGTTCCCGGCCATCGATACGCAGCCGATCTTCCCCCTTTTCTGCAGACCTCGACCAAGGCGGCGGAGCTCATCAAGCATGCCTCGAATGCTTTCCTGGCCATGAAGATCTCCTTTATCAATGTGGTCGCCAACCTGTGCGAAGCGGTGGACGCGGATGTGGAGCACGTCGCCAAGGGTATGGGCATGGACAAGCGCATCGGCAAGCGATTCCTGAGCGCCGGCATCGGCTACGGAGGCTCGTGCTTCCCCAAGGATGTCGCCGCGTTTCGCTATGTCGCGCAACAGCTGGGTATCGATTTCAGCCTGCTCGAGGAAGTGGAAAAGATCAACGAACTGCAGAAAGAGCGCTTCTTCCAGAAGATTCGCTCCGCATTGTGGACCTTGCGCAAAAAGCGTCTCGGCGTCCTCGGCCTTTCCTTCAAGGGAGGCACGGACGATATCCGCGAGTCTCCTGCCCTGGAAATCATCCAAATGCTGCTCGATGCGGGGGCTTCCATCTGCGCCCATGATCCGGCCGCCATCGAGCGCGCCAAGGTGGAGATGCCGCCCCACGCCAACCTGCAATACACCGACGATCCCTATGCGGCCGCGGATAACGCCGACGCCTTGTTGATCCTCACCGACTGGGCCGAATTCAGCCCGTCTGGACCTCAAGAGGCTTCGCTATACGCTGCGCTATCCCATCATCATCGACGGCCGCAATCTCTTCGATCCCTGGGTCATGCAGGATCTGGGCTTCACCTATCTCAGCGTAGGCAGGCCCTCCCAGCACACCTCGGTCGAATCCGCATCGACCAAGCGTTGGCCTTAAAGCATTTCGCTACTCGTGTAAACCGGGGAAATGAACCCGGCGCGGCCATTCCGGCAAAGGATGGCCGCGGGTAATTTGAACTCGAATCAACTCTAGACCAAGGGGAACCGTATTTTGACGACTCATCGTGTCCTGGTCACCGGCGCCGCCGGCTTCCTCGGCTCTCATCTGTGCGATGCACTGATTGCCCAGGGCCATCATGTCGTTGGCGTGGATAATTTGCCACCGGACGCCCCGCCAACCTGGCCGGGCTGAGCAACGAGCCGCGGTTCACCCTGGTAGAGCAGGACATCTGCCAGCCCTTCGACCTGGGAGCGGTCGATTATCCTCTTCAATTTCGCGTCCCCGGCCAGCCCGTTTGACTACGCACGGCTCGGCCCCGAAACACTGAACGTTGGCTCCCAGGGGACCAAAAACGCGCTGGAGCTGGCGCGCAAATATCAAGCCGGTTTCCTGCACGCCTCCACCTCTGAGTGCTACGGCGATCCGGAGGTTCACCCCCAGACGGAAAGCTACTGGGGCCGTGTCAACCCCATCGGCCCGCGTTCGGTCTACGATGAGGCCAAGCGGTTCTCCGAGGCGCTCATCATGGCCTACCACCGCTACTACGGCGTCGATACCCACATGGTGCGCATCTTCAACACCTACGGCCCGCGCTTGCAGCCCACCGATGGCCGTGTCATCTCCAACCTGATGATCCAGGCGCTGCTCGATGAAGATCTCACCGTCTATGGAGATGGCATGCAGACGAGAAGCTTCTGTTACGTCTCCGATTTGATCGCCGGCATCGTTCTTCTCTCCCGTTCCAACGAGCATCTTCCGGTGAACATCGGCAACCCGGTGGAGTGGACCATCAAGGATTGTGCGCGCGAGGTTCTGGCCGTCACCGGCTCCCGCAGCAAGATTCGCTACGAACCCTTGCCCATTGACGATCCGATGCAGCGCTGCCCCGACATCACCAAGGCAAGAACCCTTCTGGGTTGGGAGCCTAAGATCCCCCTTCGCCAGGGCCTCGAGCTGTCCCTCGAATACTTCCGAGCCAGCCTGCCAACGCGCTCTCAATTAGGCTAGGTGTTCGGCCTCCATTACAATCCAGGGGGACTTCGCAGGATGCCCGTCTTTCGCCTACAGCAATTTTGTTTTGTTGTTTGCAATACAACGGCTTCCGACGCGGCTTTCCTTCAAGAGAAGTCGCGCTGCGCCTAACCCGACTGGGGCAGAGTAGAAGTGAAATGCTCCGGAGGTGAGTGATGCTCAACGATTTGTCGCCCATTCTCGTAACCGGCGGAGCCGGGTTCATTGGATCGAACTTCGTTCTGGACTGGCTCGCCCTGGTGGGCACGCCGCTGGTCAACCTCGACAAGCTCACCTATGCGGGCAACTTGCAGAACCTGGCGTCGATCGAGCAACATCCTGCCTACAGCTTCGAACAGGGAGACATCTGCGACCAGCCCTTTGTTGACGGCTTGTTCGACCGCTACCAACCCCGCGCCGTTCTCCACTTCGCTGCTGAGAGCCATGTGGACCGTTCACTGACCGGGCCAGAGGCGTTTGTGCGCACCAACGTTGACGGCACCTTCCGGCTGCTCGAAGCCTCCCGAAGCTATCTGGCAAAACTCGCAGCGGGGGACCGGCAAAAATTTCGTTTTCTGCATGTCTCGACCGACGAGGTGTATGGCACGCTCGTCCGCAGGATCCGCCCTTCGAGGAGACCACCGCCTACGCCCCCAACAGTCCCTATGCCGCTTCCAAGGCAGGCTCCGATCATCTGGTGCGCGCCTACGTTCACAGCTATGGGTTGCCCGCGGTGACCACCAATTGCTCCAACAACTACGGCCCCTTTCAGTTTCCGGAAAAGCTTTTGCCCCTGATGATCACCAATGCCGTTGCCGGCAAGCCGCTACCGGTCTATGGGGACGGTCGCCAGGTGCGTGATTGGCTCTATGTGGGGGATCACTGCTCAGCGCTGCGGGCGGTGCTGGAGCGCGGTGAGATCGGCGAGACCTACAACATTGGTGGCCGTAATGAGCAGGCCAACCTTGACACAGTGGAGCTGCTCTGCAGCCTGCTCGATGAGATGCTGCCCAGGTCGCCACATGTGCCTCACCGCAATCTGGTCAACTTCGTGACCGACCGGCCTGGTCATGATCGGCGCTATGCCATTAACGCGGCGAAGATCGAACGTCAGCTAGGTTGGCGTCCCGCCGAAACCTTTGCTACCGGATTGCGGCGCACGGTGCAGTGGTATCTCGCGCATCAGGATTGGGTGCAAGAGGTGACCAGCGGCGCCTATCGTCAATGGATCGATCAAAATTATGCCCACCGTGGGGGCGCCAGGCGATGAAGGGCATCATTCTCGCGGGCGGTTCCGGGACCCGCCTCTATCCCGTCACCCATGTTGTCTCCAAGCAGTTGCTCCCCGTCTACGACAAGCCGATGATCTACTACCCGCTTTCGGTGCTGATGCTGGCCGGCATTCGCGAGGTTCTGATCATCTCTACGCCTGCGGACACGGCGCTCTTCGAACGTCTCCTGGGTTCTGGTGAGCAGTGGGGCATGTCATTTCAATATGCTGTGCAGCCAACCCCCGATGGCTTAGCCCAGGCGCTGATTATCGGCGAAGCGTTTATCGGTGGCGCGCCGTGTGCTCTGATCCTCGGAGACAATATCTTTTACGGGCACGATTTCGCGCAGAGTCTTCAGGCGGCGGCGAAGGTCGAGGATGGTGCCGTAGTCTTTGCCTATCCAGTCTCTGATCCGGAGCGATACGGAGTGGTGGAATTCGACAGCTCGGGCCGCGCCCTCTCCATTGAAGAAAAACCTGAGAAACCAAAATCACGCTACGCAGTCACCGGCCTTTATTTTTTTGATGGAGAGGCCTCGCGCATAGCCCGCCAGATCAAGCCTTCGGCGCGCGGCGAACTGGAAATCACCGATGTCAATCGCCGTTATCTGGAAAAGGGCAAGCTGCGTACGCAAGTCCTGGGGCGGGGCTTTGCTTGGCTCGACACTGGAACCCATGACTCACTGATTGAGGCAGCTATTTTCATCGAGACCATCGAGAAACGGCAGGGACTCAAGGTCGCCTGTCCTGAAGAGATAGCCTATCGCTTGGGTTGGATCGACGCCGCACGTTTGGAAAAACTGATTCTCCGCGTGGCGAAAAGTGGCTACGGTAAGTATCTTCGCTCCGTTCTGGACGAGCACGTCTTTTAAGGGCGAAACCCAGGCAGCTGCGGTTTCTCTTCCAATCACAGACAACGGGTGCCCCACATCGCGCCCGGTTTTCGCGAGATGTGGAATTCCAGTGCTCTAAACCTGCAAGCTCTTTGCGGGCGCGGGTCCTAACCCCGCGCCCGTAACCCCGCCAAAAAGTCCTCGACCGGCCGCGTATTCAGGACATCACCCTTTGTCAGCCAAGCCCGCCTCAGCTGCCGGATTCCATACTGCATCGCGTCCAGATGGCTGATGTGGTGTGAGTCGGTATTGATCACAATGTTGCATCCCAGCTCCCGCGCCCGGCGCAAGTCGATGTCGCACAGGTCAAGCCGGTCGGGATAGGCATTATGCTCGACCGCTACGCCCAGCTTCGCCGCCTGCTTGAGCACCGCCGACAAATCCATTTCGTAACCATCCCTGCGCAGCAACAATCGCCCGGTCAGATGTCCCAGAATTCTGATGTATGGATTCTCCATTGCTTTGAGCAGTCGCTCTGTCATTTGTTCCTTAGGCTGCTGGAAGAGAGAGTGAACGCTGGCGATCACCACGTCCATCTGGGCCAGCACATCGGGCGAAAGATCGATTTCCCCGTCGCCCAGGATGTCGACTTCGATCCCGGTCAGCACCCGGATGCGGCCCTCCATGCGCGCATCCACTTCGCGAATCTGTTTCATGTGTTCGAGCGCGCGCTCATCGTCGAGCCCGTTGACCATGGCCAGATTCTTAGAATGGTCGGTGATGGCAATGTATTGGTAGCCGCGCGCAATGCCGGCTTCGGCCATCTCGAGGATGGTATTTCGTCCATCCGTGGCCTGCGTGTGCATATGCACATCGCCGCGCAGGTCGCCTGGTTCGATCAATTGCGGTAAGCGATGCTCGGCAGCTGCTTCAATCTCCCCCTGGTTCTCGCGTAGTTCGGGGGGAATCCAGTCCAGGCCCAGCGCCCCATAGATCTCGCCTTCGGAGGCGGCTGCCACCACCGTGCCGTCATCCAAACGCGCCAGCGCATACTCGCTCAACGTATAGCCCCGCTTTAGCGCGCGTTGGCGCAGTGAAACATTGTGCATTTTCGAACCGGTGAAGTATTGCAGGGCCGCTCCGTACGACGCCTTCGGCAGCAGGCGCACATCGACCTGCAATCCGCTGCGCAAACGAAAGCTGACCTTGTTTTGTCCCTTTGCCAGCAGCTCGGCAATCGGGGGATAGGCGGCCGTATATTCGACCGCGGCCGCAACCGTTTCTTCGGCGCAACCTGGACCAGTCATCAGCAGGTCCAGATCGCCTACGGTCTCGCGTCCCCGTCGCAGAGACCCAGCCGGCATGACCTGTTCGATTCCAGGGAACTGCTCCAGGTAAAGGGTGATTCGCTCCGCCGCGGCTTCCGCGTCGTCGAGCAAAAAGCGTCCACTGTTCTTGCGATACTCCGTGATCCCACGCGACAGCTTCTCGATCAGCTTTTGTCCAAAGCGCGGTAGTGTCGCCAGCTGGCCGGCGTCGATCGCAGCCTGCAGCGATTCGATATCGCTCACCTGCAGAGCCTCCCAAAGCAGGGCCACCGTCTTCGGACCCATGCCTGGCAGCTTCAGCAGTTCCAGCATGGTGGACCGATACTTGGTCAGCAGCTCGTCGCGCAGCTTCAGACTTCCACGGGTTTCGATTTCCTGGATGTTCGTTGCCATGCCCTTGCCGATGCCTTGGATGGCGAGCAGCCTGGCGGGCTCGTTCACGAAAGAGCTGAGTTGTTCGGTACTGTTCTCGACCGCTTCCGCGGCACGCCTGTAAGAGCGGATACGGAATGGGTCACCGGCCGCAATCTCCAGCAGGTCAGCGGTTTCGGCCAGTAACTGCGCAATGGATTTGTTGTCCATTTGATCCCCATGTGCCTTGTTGCCCAGGGGGAATTAAAACATCTTCCCATCCGAAGTACACGATGCAACTGCTGCGGGCGCGGCTTTCTAAGAAAAGCCGTGCTTTCAGGACTCGCCCGAGTACACGTTGAAGCGAAAGCGCTGCGGCATATCGCCCACGGCAGATAAATTTCAGCCGTAAGACACCGTCTCCACGCACCATGTGCGATGCGCGGCTAAGCGCTTTTCTTCACAGCTATGCTTATGCAGGTGAGCCTGCGATTTCTCCGGCGTGAGGCGTTAGGCTACTTCTCGAACTCGAGTTACGGAGTCGGCCTGGGGACCTTTCTGTCCTTGAACGATATCGAATTCCACCTCGTCCCCTTCTTTCAAGCTCTTGTATCCATCGAGTTGGATCGCGCTGTAATGGACAAACACGTCGGGTCCGTCATCGCGGCCGATAAAGCCGTAACCCTTCGCGTTATTGAACCACTTCACTTTGCCTTTGTGTTGAGCCACTAGCCTGTCGACCTTCCTTGGTGCGGATCGAGCATGAGGAGAACAAACTGCTCTCCTTTACAGACGCATCACAAGGTCGAATGGTTTTCCTCAAAATGTCCGTTGACTTGTGCGGGGCTATTGCAGCAAGTGCCCTATTTTCTGTTCTTTTTTCTGTCTTTCTGTCGAAGGCGGTCATAAAGCATCACTGAAATCAGCGTTTTACCGTCGTGAACCTTGCCCTCTTCGATCATGCTTAACAACTTGGAGAGGGGTACTGATTCAATTTCCAACTGCTCGTCGTACTCCGGCTGCGCCTCTCCCAAGGTCAGCCCTTCAGCAATGAACACCTGCATCCACTCACCCAGGAAGCCGGGACTGGCAAAGTAGCGCACCATTTTGCGCCAGCGCGCGGCCTTAAAACCTGTTTCTTCCAGCAGTTCGCGCTTGGCCCCAGCCAGCGGGTCCTCGCCCTCCTCTAGCTTTCCCGCCGGAATCTCGAGCAGATATTCTTTCGCGGCATGACGGTACTGGCGTTCCAACACAATTAAGGGGTCTCGCTTGCTCTTCGCATCGTCGATCGCAAGGATGACGACGGACCCATTGTGGCGCACAACATCGCGCATCACCTTCCGGCCATTCTCCAAAATTTCGTCGGTGTATACGCGGAAAAGCGGACCGTCATAGCTCAACTTTGATGAGATCACTTCGATTTTTTTGACTTTTCTGCTGGTCTTCTGGGGTGCAGTGTTACTCAACGCCTGTTTCTTGGCCATGCCACTCCTTCGCTTTGCTGGATAATTTAAAGTACCATCCGGTCAAAGGTGCGCTGGGGCGCGTTGGGCAGGAGGGTCGCGGCGCCACCCTCCGATCATCGGACCCAGGCTCGGTGCCCCATTCAAGCCGCTTTTGGCTTGAATGGGATAATGGCCGTCGATGTGCACTCTCGATCCGGCACGTTCGCGCGGGAACGGCCTAGCGCCCGATCGCCCTCGGGAGCTTGTGCAGACAATTCGTCTGCATCTTAGAGCCCTGGAGTTCCATCCTATGTGGGCGGGTGCGGGTCGCTGCGTTGCGCTTTGCGCACTTTGAGGCGTTACCGGCCCGGGCCAGTGTGAGCTACCCCCCGGGTAACGTCGTGAGAGACTACAGCAGAGGAGCACACGGATGTCGCTGGAACAGGAGATGGCGGTGAAGACCGAGTGTTATCCCATCGCGCTTCTACCCGCCCTTAGCCGGCTGTTCCTGGATTTCACTGAGCGCCGCGAGCCGCTGGCGCCCTTCTACCCGGCCAGCGCGTATTCCACCCAGTGGATGACCGCGCCCGCGACACTCTCCGCCGCTCATCGTGCCGCTCTTTGCGACTTATTGGAGCAGCAGAACCGCAGCTTCGGCGCGTCTGACGCGGCCTTCAAAAATATCGCGCGTTTGCGGGACGGCGCTGGCGCGGTGGTGACCGGCCAGCAGGTGACCCTCTTCGGCGGCCCACTCTTTACCATCCTCAAAGCAGCGACCGCGATTCGCAAAGCAAGAGATGCCTCCGCCTCCGGTAAACCGCATGTGCCAATCTTCTGGCTGGCGACCGAAGATCATGATCTGGCTGAAGCCAGTCATCTAACGCTGCCCGACCGCCACGAACTGAAGACGCTGCGCCTGACGCCTGGGTCCGCGCCCGGGGTGGCCGCTGGCGGCGTAGTCCTGGGTAAGAATGTGGAAGAGCTACTAGCCCAGGTGGGCGAGATCCTCGGCCCAGGGCCTCTGCTCGACCAGCTAATCGCCTGTTACCGGGAAGGCCAGACGCTGGGACAGGCTTTTGCCCAATTCATTTCCGGCATTTTTGCCGAGCAGGGGCTATTGGTGGTGGATGCTGCTCCGCGCGGCTTCCATGCTTTGGGCAGCGATGTTCTGCGTCAGGCGATTATCCGTGCGGATGAGCTGCGAATAGCCATCAACGATCGCGACCAGCAGCTTGTGGCCGCGGGTTATCACTCCCAGGTTTTGGTTCCACAGCTATCCAGCCTGCTCTTCTTGTTTGATCGTGACTCCGGAGCGCGGGTCCCATTGCGGCGCACCGCAGGCGGTGGTTGGCAAGCGGCAAGGCACTCTTATTCCACATCGGAGCTTTTGGCTATGCTCGATGCGGAGCCTGAGCGGCTGAGCCCGAACGCTCTGTTGCGGCCCGTTTTTCAAGATGCCATCCTGCCCACCGGCGCCTACGTAGGTGGGCCGTCTGAAGTAGCATATTTCGCTCAGTCGCAGGTGCTTTATGAACGCATCCTGGGGCGCACCACGCCGATTCTTCCTCGTTTGTCGGCCACGCTTGTCGAGCCCGCGATCGGCGGTCTTCTCGCCCGGCACGATGTTTCCTTGCCTGATGTGATCCAAAGCGCTTTACGGGATCCGCTCGAGTTGGCTCAGCGATTCGGTGCGAGGGCAATCTCGGTGGTGGGCAAGCGCAAGCTTGCGGCGGCTGGAAGTGCCTTGGACACGGAGCTCTCCGCGCTGGCCACGTATATGCACTCCCTCGATCCAGGTCTGGGCCGGGCTGCAGACGTCAGCAGTTCCAAGATGCGCTACCAGATGAACCGCATGCGCCGGCTGGCCGCTAACTATGAGCTCCGCCGTGAGCAATCGCTGGGCCGCGATGCAGGGCTGATCGCCCTCAACCTTTTCCCCGATCGCCGTCCACAAGAGCGAATTATTGCAGCAGCATGGTTCCTTTCTCGCTACGGCGATGGCCTGCAGGAATTGCTGGTGGAACAAGCCGGGCAGCAGTGCCCCGGTCACAAAGCTATCTGGCTGTAGCGGCGGCATCTGCCCGGGCAAGCATGCGGCAGGTCCCGGTTAAATGTTTTAGAATGTCGGCAGCAATGAAGGTGAAAGCGGACAAGCCGTTCGACGTGACCTGTCCCGATTGCGGGGCGATTTTGCGCGTCGACCCTGAAACCAGGGCGATCCTCTCGCACACTCCGGCTCCGCGCAAGCGGACCTTCGAGGACTTTGAAGCGGCTGCGAAGGCCATGCGCGCGCAGGATGAACGCAAAGAAGATATCTTCCGGCAGTCGGTAGAGGCTGAAAAGAATAAGCAGCAATTGTTCGATAAGCGATTCGAGGAAGCGTTGCGCAAGGCGAAGGAGACTCCCGACGAGGGTCGCCCTCTGCGTGAATTCGATCTCGATTAATCAGCTTACTCCGACCTTGGAAGCTGATTAAAGGCATTTTCTCCGCATCTAAACACAGCAGTTCATGCGAAAGAGAGACACCGATGGGGATCACACACATTCCGCAGCAAGTGGCATCCAGCGTTCAAGACGCAGCCGAAAGCCTCAAGTACCAAGGAAACCGGCTTCTGGACAACGGCTGGGATAAGAACTGGGTGCGCACGGTGGCCGCCGGGAGCCTCGTTACCGGAGCGGTCCTGCTGGCCACAGGAAAGCGCAAGGCTGGTTTAGCCGTGGCTGCTGCCGGTACTGTCTTCGCGTTGCTGGAAGACCCTGAAGGCGTCAAGAAAACCTGGAACAGCCTCCCCGACTATCTCGAGAGTGGGCACAGTCTCCTGGGCCGCTTCGAAAAGTTCGTGGGAGAGCTTACGACGCAGGGCGAGAAACTCCGCAGCGTAGTCGAAAAAGCTGTGCGCCAAGCCTAGACCCTATCCAATCCCTAGTTGCTCGCGGGCTCTCTGGCTGATGCGGTCCGGTGTCCACGCCGGTTCCCAAACCAGGTTGACCACAGTTTCGCTGATCTCAGGAACGCCCGCCAGCCGGTTCCGCACCTGTTCGATGATCGAGGCGTGAGCCGGGCAGCCCTGCGAAGTCATCGTCATGTCTACTTCCACACGCTGCCTGGGGAAGGCCCGCCGGGAGTTTGCGTCTGGAGTCAGTTTGACTGTGTAGATCAACCCCAGGTCCACGATATTCACCGGGATCTCAGGATCGTAGCAATCTCTCAGGGCAGCCATGACATCGTCTTCGGTAAGCGCCATCTTTCTCTCTTCCTAGAAGGAAGGCCCCTAAGGGCCCCGACAACGAAGGGCACGGCTTCAGTCGTGCCGTCAATGCCATATGCAAGAAAACGGCTTTGCTGCTGAGGCACCTCTTTACAAGACGCCACGGACGAAAGCACCTTCAGGGGCTAAAAGCCCTCATCAGTCTTGAATCAGTGTGGCACGGCTGAACCCGTGCCCTTCGTTGAGCGGGCTGTTGAGCAGCTTACTGGCCATGTGAGGCGTTGAGACTCAGTGTTTGCGCTCCACGAGATATCGCGCCACTGCCTTCAGGCGACCGGCGCGCTCTCCATACCCGGCTAACTGCGAAAATGCCTCTTCGACCAACCGCTCAGCGTCCTGAATGCTCTGGGCCACTCCATAGACTGCGGGCCACGTAGCCTTCTCGCTGGCGACATCTTTGCCTGCAGTTTTTCCAAGTTGCGAAGAATCCTGGGTCACGTCCAGCACATCGTCCATGATTTGAAAGGCCAGCCCCGCTTTGCGTCCAAATTCCCGCAGCCGCTCGATATCATTGGCGGAACCGCAGGCGTAAATCCCACCCGCCATCAGGCTGACGCGAATCAACGCTCCGGTCTTAGCACGATGGATGCGTTCCACTAGCTCCGGGGTTGGCTTATGTTCCTCGGCTTCGAGGTCCATGACCTGGCCGCCGATCATGCCCTCGACCGTTCCTGTGGCCTGCGCGATCGAGCGCACGATCTCCACCGTTTGCGGTGCGGGGCACTGCATGCCGGCCAGCACCTCGTAGGCCTGCGTCTGCAGCGCGTCCCCGGCAAGGATGGCAATCGCCTCGCCAAACGCTACGTGGCAGGTCGGCTTGCCGCGGCGCAGATCATCGTTATCCAGTGCAGGGAGGTCATCATGGATCAGGGAATAGGTGTGCAGCATTTCTATTGCCGCGCCCAGCTCATCCACTCCCTTGGGAAACTGAGCGGAGCCTGCGATCATTCTTGCCGCTTCCATGCACAGCACCGGCCGGAGCCGCTTGCCGCCGGCAAAAACACTGTGCCGCATGGCGCGGTGAATCGAGACCGGCGCCTGATCCGGACCTGGCAATAGACGATCCAGGGCGTGATCGATAAGCTCCGCGCCGCTGTCCAGAATCTCGCGCACATTTTGCTGCATTTGGGTAATCATACGCGACGGTGAACATGCCCTTTGCGCTCCCGCATAGCCAGCACCGCGAGCATCAGCAGTGCTATCGCGGAGATTACCCGCCCGGCCGTGACGTCTCGCGTGGAGGTCCACTGCACCTCCAAAGTATGACTTCCAGCGTTCATCAGGACTGTCATTAACCCATCTTGACGTAAAGGCCGGCTGTTCGCGGATTGCCCATCAACGGTTACTCGCCATGACGGATAGTCCATCAAACGCAGCACCACATAACCTCTCTCCGGGGTTACGACGCTCACTCGCCAATGTTCCCCGTTCTGTCGTCGGACCACCATTTGCGCCGCTATGCTGCCGGGGTCTCCGGCACGCCATTCGGGATTGTCTGTCGCAGTATCGTCCGCTGTGTCGTCCTGCGCGGAACGCAGTACCCGCACCAGGGGCAGGTGCTGCTGCACTGCCGCATTATCGACACCGACCGGCGTGTACTCGTCCGTACCTTCGGTGCCTTGTCCGAGGTGGAACCCGTTGAGCTGCGCCGCGACTGCATCCTCATCGTCGCAGGGCTGAAAGAAGAGCAGGGATGAACCGACGGGCATGGCGGCAATCAGGATGCCGGCCCCGACAACCCGCCACCTGGGTTGGCGAACAACGGCCATGCCTGCAAGCACGCAGCCGACCACGCTCAGTGCCATCAACCAACGCCAGGGAAACTGCAGAAACTTCATGTGGGGCGCATATTTCCAGATCACCTCGCTGACCGGCAATTGCAGTAACAGAATGACCGGCAGCATGGCCGTGAGAACATTCCTGGTCGATCCGTCCGCTCGCCTTTTCCACGCCAGGTACGCCGCGATCGAAGCCCCGGTAAATTCCACAACCAGGATCCATGATGCCGTCCGCAATACCTGGTCATGAAAGGCGTTTGCCGTGTGCGCAAACAGAAAACTGTCCTCGACGCGCATTCCGGGATTAATCGCGCGCTCGATCTGCACCCACCGCTGCTCGAATGCCGCGGGCACGATGTAGAAGGCGGCCAGTCCCAACCCCAGCGCCATTCCTCCTGCGGCCCGCAGAGCCGGCCAAGGCCTTCCTTCCGCTATCCACATTCCCAATGCGAGGACTGCCAGCAGATAACTGCCAATCACGGCGGCGGGGGAATTGGTGAGCCAGAGAGCCGCTACAGACAGGCCAAGCAGTGAAACCGATTCGCGCCTTCGAAGAGCGAACAGCACCATCAAGGGAAGCCATGCAGCCGCCAGAAGCTCGCCAAACGCCGAGCGCTCATAGGCCACAAACATTGCATAGGGGTTGGCGATGTAGAGACACGCAGCAAACGTTGCTGCTTCCGGCGACGCCCACTCCCGTGCCACCAGGTACATGCTGCCTCCGGCGGCCAGCAGCGCCAGCAATACGAAAAGCACCGGAGCCGCATCCCACGAGGTCACCATCCCTAACAGGGCGCCCAGCAGCCAGGATGCCGGGGGATAAAAGATCAACCGTGGCTCCCCTGCCCCATAGTTCGCATCCTGCACCCAGTGGGGATAAACGAGACCTGCATGCCAGGCCCGCGCAACCTCCATCCAGGAGAGCAGATGGAAATCGAAATCGTGGCCGCAGGAATTTCCTCGCACGAACAGCACGCAAGCCGCAAGCAATGCCGTGCATGTGATCAGAAGGGCCGGCATTCTACGCGGGACGGCCGGAAGGGATTCGGTGTTGGTCGTCAAGGCACCAGTCGCAGAGTATGCGCGGTTGACGCGGTCACGGCCGCATCCGTGAAGGGCATGGGAAACGTTTTGCCGCTATACCAGGCCGGCCACTGGTCCAGGAAATTCGGGCTGAGTGGGTCGCCGGACTCACCCATCACAATGTTCTCCGTCGATCCGTCCACATTGCTCCAGTCCACCGTGAGGCGTTGGCTTGCGCCCAATAGTCCGCGCACGTGGTTCAGTGTGGTCTCGTCTCCCCAAAGCTGGTGGGGCCCGGTGCTGGTCCAACTGCGGAAAAAGGGCAGCATCCCATAGAGTGGGTGCTGCACATCGATCACGTGCTGGCTGCCATACGTCCATTTCTTAAGTGATACCGGGGCGTGATGGTCGATCATGCCTTGATGTACCGCTGCGGCGATCAGGTCATCCCAGCTCTTGTATTTGGCCGGCAGCCATTCCGGCGGCGCCTTCTCCACCATCTCTTCCTGCACAAAGTTTTTGCTTTGCCAATCGTAGAGCTGCCAGTCTGACCCCAGTTTAGGCTGCAAGACAAGTGGCCATAGCGCTTGCTTGGCTGCATCCACGATCTCCGCTGCCACTGAATCCTTAGTGATGACTCCATCCCAGGTGCGCATCAGGTCTGCAGCCTGCCGCAATTGCACGTCCGGAGCAGTAGCACGGTCAATGGAATATGCAAAGCGCTGTGCCAGCTCCCGGTCCACGTCGGAGTAGGTATCCATCTGCAACGCGAGCATATCCGCAGGTGTGAGACGGGAGTGACTCGAGAGCCATTTCCAGATGCGCTCGTTGCGGTAGGGTGCGTCCCAGTTGAGTGCAAGCGGGTAAGGATATCCATCGGGGCTGACGCGTGAATTGGCGGTTGCGACAATGCCGTTGTCGGGATCCAGCACGCTCGGAAGTTCGTTGAAGGGAACGTAGCCTTGCCACTCGTGTTCGCTATCGGCTGCGGTTCCGGTCTCCACAATCGGGACCCCGCTCAGACCGGCCGGCCGCAATGGAAATAGCCCCACTGCCTGGTAGCCGATGTGGCCCTGGTCATCGGCATAAGCCATATTCTGCGTCGGCCCCCACCATTGGCTCACCGCCTGACGGAACTCTGTCCAATTGCTGGCGGCGTCTACAGCCTGCAGCGGTAAACCCCCGAGTGGCGTCGTGTACAGAGTCCATTTGAGCGAAAGCATGCGCGTCTCGTGAGGCAACAGGGGAGTGATCACCGGCCCGTGGTCAGTGGTCTCCACGTCGAGCAGCACATCCTGCCCGAAGCGCACATGGATGTGTTCCCGGTCATGCTCTGGCTGGCGCCATCCCCTGCCCGCCCAGTACTCGCCCTGAGCATTCGTCTTTTCCACGTACACATCCTGCACATCCCCGTTGAGCGTGGTGTAACCCCAGGAAATGTGTTCGTTGTGGCCCTCGATGATGAGGGGTATCCCCGGGGTCGTTACCCCAGCCACGTGGAAACTGCCCGCTTGCAGGTCTTCCTCATGCCAGATATCAGGAATGGAATGCTCCAGGTGCATGTCATTGGAGAGCATCGCCTTTCCGCTGGCCGTGTGGGCTCCGTTAACAGCCCATTCGTTGGAGCCCCGCCGGCAGCTATCGCAAGGGTCCGACCCCAGGTTGAGAATTTCCCGCAGGCGCAATAGGTCCTGCAGGCTTGATTGCGACTCGTCGAGGGGTACCTGGGGGATATTTTGCTGTGGAGCGGTCAAGTCGGGCATCGACTGCGTAGGCGGGTGGTCGCGCCAGGTCGTCGTAGGGTATAGCTCGGCGACCAGGTTGGGCGCCAACTTTGCCTCCACCTGGGCACGCTCCAGTTTCCAGGGGTAAAGGGTATCCAGCCGCGCCACCATGTTGAGGGCCACCAGCCAGGAATCCACCGGTTGCCAGGGCCGGGGCTTGTAGTCCAACAGCCGGAATTCGGCCGGCAGGTTGTCCTGATGGGCGCTGATGTAGGCGTTAACCCCCCGGGCAAACGCTTCAAAAAGGTGTTTCTGGTCTTCCGGCATGGTGGCGGTCAGGTGTTCCGCAGCGGGCCGGATCTGCAATACCCGTTGCAGCTTATCGTGCTCCACCACGCTGGAACCCAGGAGCTCAGCCAGTTCGCCGGCAGCGAAACGGCGGGCCATATCCATCTGCCAGAGGCGGTCTTGGGCCACCACGAATCCCTGCGCTTCGAGCAGGTCGTCCATGTTCGCCGCCTGGATATGGGGAACGCCATGCACGTCACGCCGCACCACAACCGGTGCGGAGAGGCCCGGCAGTTGCAGTTGACCGTCGAGCTGAGGCGCCTGCTCGCGCATGGCCTTCTTGAGCCACGAGATGCTGGCGACGATCCCTAGTGACGCTACGATTAACAGGCTGATTACCAGGCCGGCGATTATTCTCGCCAGCAACGGCAACCTTCGCCGCCGAGCGGCGCCCACCTCGACCTTGGCCATCATCTTGCGCCCATTGTCTCACTGCTGGGCGGTTTTCTGCGGCGGTAGCTTGACAGGTTGGCGGTGGGCGGCAATCCTAGTCATTCGTCAATACCCGGATTTCCTGACCTGGCCTGCGTTGGCGAAGTTCATGCGGCTTTCCTTAATGAAAGCCGCACACGCGGTCGTATCCAGCGCAGCGTACAGGAAATCCGGGGCAAGCGCTTTGTCCGTTTCCGAGAGAGGAACATAACTGTTTGAAGGTTCGCGTTTTCTATCACGACCGGTGCTTTGATGGAGCATGTTCCGCTTCGCTCTTCATGCGTTTTCACCGCGAATGCATCCGCTCGGATGCGCACTACGACTATCACGGACTGGTGCATCGCGCGGGAGCACTCTTTGACGAGTCTGATTTTACCGGCGACGAAAATGCTATCGTCGACTTCAAGTACAGCGCTTCACCGCGCATAACTTGGTGGTTTGATCATCACCTGAGTGCCTTTCTAACCCCTGCCGATCAACAGCATTTTCTTCGTGAGCAGCTGAGCGGCGACACCCGCCATTTCTACGACCCCAAATATACTTCCTGCACCAGCTTTATCGCCCACATCGCTCGAACCCGCTTCGGCTTTGACCCCGCGCCGGTTGCCGAATTGATCCGCTGGGCCGACATCGTGGATGGCGCTCTCTACGAGAGCCCGAAGGCCGCGGTCGAAATGGCGGAGCCGGCCATGAAACTTACCATGGTGATCGAATCGAGCCAAGATCCGGCTTTCATCCCGAAGCTGATTCCGTTGCTCACGACCATGAGTCTGAGCGAAGTTCTGGAGCAGGCCTTTGTCGCCAAACTTCTGCCGCCGCTGATCGAGAGGCATCACGAGTCGCTGAAAATGATTGGTGAGCGCACCGAGCTGGTCGATGGCACGCTTTACTTCGACATTACCGATCAGCCCTTTGAGGGCTACAACAAATTTGTTCCTTACTTCCTGCATCCCGACGCCACGTACAGCGTGGGCCTGAGCAAGTCCAGCTTTCGCACCAAGGTTGCCGTCGGATCGAATCCGTGGACCAAGGCAAAGCCCGAGCAGATGATTAACCTGGCACAAATCTGTGAGCGCTATGGGGGCGGAGGGCATGCCCGTGTGGGTGCAATTTCCTTCCCGCCCGACCAGGGTGACCGCGCCCGTGTCGCCGCCGCCGAAATCGTAAGCGAGCTTCGCGCCCACAATCCCTTTCCCTAGCCCATGGGAGGCAAATCTGTGACGCGGATGAATGGAGGCCGTAGGCGTGGCACCCGTCTCATCCCGTCACGGATTTGGGATCCGGTGAGGGGGGCTGCATTGGCCGCGGTATCACCCGCACGATAGACTCCATGAGCAGGAGCACCTACGAATGAAGCTTTATCGCACCGCCACCGGCTACGTAGTCGAGCAGCAGGATCGCTTCTATGCAGTTGAGGACACGTCCTGGGATCAACTGCTGATGCGCGACGATCTCGAAGCTCATCTGACCAAGACTCTGCCGCAGCAAAAGCCGATCGAAGCGGGCTCCTTTGCTGGGATCGATCTGCTGGCCGTTGCTGAACATCAGGTGCCGTGGCTGGTAGACGCGGAAGTGCCGGGCCATGTGGATGTAGTTCGTGCCCATGTCGGTGGTGACTGTGGCGTCGTCGTTCAGGTGCTCGCGAAGCTTCAGGACCAGCCAGGCGGGGTTCAGCCCGGCGGGGCCGTGCGCACCGCGCGCCGCCGCCTGGTCGATGGCGGCCAGCGCCTGCCGCTGGGCCTGGACCTCGGCGGCGAACTCGGCGGTCAGCACAAAATCCTTGAGCTGCGGCGAGCGCCCGGACGGTGGCGGCGACGTCGCCGCGCAGTTCCATGGCGGGCTGGTAGTGATTGTCGATCTGGTCCGGCAGCGAGTCGATGTGGATCACGGTCCGGGCGGGGTCGGCGTTCCACAGCCCGGGGTCGTATTCCACCGGGTCGTAGCCGATCGTGATCAGCACATCGGCTTGCCCGATCACGACGTCGCCGGGCTGGTTCTCGAACAGCCCGACCCGGCCGACGTAGCACGATTCCAGCTCTCGGGAGACGACTCCGGCCGCCTGGAAGGTCTCCGTCACCGGCAGCGAGGTGGCCTCAAGCAGGGCGCGCACCGCCTGGCAGGAGTCCACGTCGGCACCGCGCACGCCCACCAGGAGCACCGGCCGGGCCGCGGCCCGGATGATGGCACCAGCCCTTTCCACCTCGCTCGCTGGCGCCGGCCTCAGCCAGCCGACGGGCGCCGGGCGCTGATCCTGGCATCGGTGGCAGCGGCCATGACGTCGTTGGCCAGCACCAGGGCCGCCACGCCGCGAGGCTCCGTCATTGCGGCGCGGAACGCGTTGGCTACCGCTTCCGGGACCGTTTCGGGGTCGGTGACCTCTGCCGTGTACTTGGTGACCGCCGACAGCAGCGTCGCCACGTTCATTGACTGATGGGTGCGCTTCAGCCGGTCGGCGAGCGGCACCGCGCCGCAGAGCGCGACGACCGGGTCCCCTTCGGTGTTGGCCGTGACCAGGCCCGTTGTCAGGTTCGCCGTCCCTGCGCCAGGTAACCAGGACCACCCCGGGCGTGCCGGTCAGCCGGCCGATGGCCGCGGCCATGAACGCCGCGTTCTGCTCGTGCCGGCACACGATGACCTCGGGGCCGCCGTCAGCCAGCACGTCGAAGACCTCATCGACCTTGGCGCCCGGGATGCCGAAGATATAGCGGACGCCGTGCGCCGCGACGCCTTCGACGACCCGCTGCGCGCTACGCACCGGGAGTATCAGAAGTCATAGCTTGGCTCCTTGCTGGTAGGCAGCCGATCCGGTCACTGAAGCCCCCGGGCGAACCGCGGTCAGACTCGCTCATGGAACCGGCCGGCATCACCCGCACCGGATGAATTCGCGAGCGCCCGGCCTGGTCGATAACCCGGGTCTTATCGATCGTTCGAAGACAAGTCTTCGACTCAGGAGTCACAGACAGTAACAATTGCTGTCGGGACGCCTGATCGAAGGGGGACTCAAGATGGGCAGCACCGTTAGCGAGACTGCGGCTTCGGGCGCGACCTCGGCGGGCGCACCGCTGACCGACGGATATCACCTGCGTGGTCGAGGCGCTGAAGCTCAACGACGTCGACACCATCTACGGCGTGGTCGGCATCCCGATCACCGACCTGGCCCGGGTCGCCCAGACATCCGGTATCCGCTACATCGGCTTCCGGCACGAAAGCGAGCGCGGGCACGCGGCGGCGGCGGCCGGGTTCTTGACGCAAGAAGCCAGGCATCTGCCTGACGGTCTCGGCGCCGGGCTTCCTCAACGGCCTGGTGGCGCTGGCGAACGCGACCATCAATTGCTTCCCGATGGTGCAGATCTCCGGATCGAGCGAGCGGCACATCGTCGACCTCAAGCGCGGCGACTACGAGGAGCTCGACCAGATGGCGGCGGCGCGAACCGTTCGTCAAGGCCGCCTATCGGGTCGAACCGGGTCGAGGACATCGGCCGCGGCATGGCCCGGGCGATCCGCACCGCGGTGTCGGGGCGCCCGGGCGGCGTGTACCTCGACATCCCTGCCGCCGTGCTCGGCCAGGTCATCGACGCGACAGCCGGCGCCGCGTCGCTGTGGCGGGTGATCGACCCGGCGCCACGCCAGCTCCCCGCGCCTGAGGCGGTGGACCGCGCGATCGAGCTTGCTCGCCGGCGCGCAGCGCCCGCTGGTGGTGCTGGGCAAGGGCGCCGCCTACGCCCAGGCGGACAAGCAGATCCGGGCGTTCATCGAGGCCACCGGCATGCCGTTCCTGCCGATGTCGATGGCCAAGGGACTGCTGCCCGACGACCACCCGCAGTCGGTGGCCGCCGCCCGGTCGCTGGCGTTGCGCGACGCCGATGTCGTCATGCTCGTCGGCGCCCGGCTGAACTGGCTGCTCGGCCATGGCGAGGCGCCGCAATGGAACCCCGACGCGAAGTTCATCCAGGTCGACATCGAACCCGACCGAGTTGGACAGCAACCAGCCCATCGCGGCGCCGCTGGTGGGCGACATCGGCTCGGTGATGGACGCGCTGATCGAGCGCGACCAGCCCGGGCGAGATCAGCGCGCCGACGCGAGTGGCGCGACGAGCTCGCCGTCACGCTCGGCGCAGAACGCCGCCAAGATGCGCAGCGGCTGGCGGCCGATCCGCACCCGATGCGTTCTACAGCGCGCTGCGCGCCGATCCGCGACGTGCTGCGCGACATGCCCGGACGCCTATGTCGTCAACGAGGGCGCCAACGCGCTGGACATCGCCCGCAACGTGATCGACATGCAGGTGCCGCGGCACCGGCTGGACAGCGGCACCTGGGGCGTCATGGGCATCGGCATGGGCTATGCGATCGCCGCCGCCGTCGAGACCGGCGCGCCGGTGGTGGCGATCGAAGGCGACAGCGCATTCGGGTTCAGCGGCATGGAGATCGAGACGATCTGCCGCTACCAGCTGCCCGTCACGGTGGTCGATCTTCAACAACGGCGGCGTCTACCGTGGCGACGACGTCAACGACGCGTCCGCCGGATCCCGCGCCCACGGTGCTGGACCCGGCGCCCATCACGAGCGGCTGATCGAGGCGTTCGGCGGTGCCGGCTATCACGTCACGACGCCCGCCGAGCTGAGCACGGCGCTGCAGAAGGCACTCGCTTCGCATGCCGGCGCTCATCGACTCGTGCTCGACCCCAGCGCTGGCACCGAGAGCGGCCACATCGCCAACCTCAACCCCAAGAGCGCGGCCACCGCACCGACCACGCCCGCCCAGCGGCCGGCCAGCTGACGCCCGCAGCCCCCGGCCTGACCGGGGTCGCCCCGGGCGTGCCCGCCGTAGAGTAGCGAGGTGCCCGAGAGTTGTCCGAGTGTCCGAGAGTAAGGAGTAACCACAGTGGCTGCACGCCCGCCTGTACCCCCTTTCACCCGGGAGACGGCAATCGAGAAGGTCCGCCTCATCGAGGATGCCTGGAATCTCAGGGACCCCGAACGGCTCGCCCTCGGTTACACGGAGGATTCTCGCTGGCGTAACCGGGCCGAATTCGCGACGGGACGTGCCGAGGTCGTTCAGCTCCTGAAACGCAAGTGGGTCGGGGAACTCGACTACCGGCTGATTAAGGAGCTGTGGACATTCGGCGGGAACCGCATCGCCGTTCGGTTCGCCTATGAGTGTCATGATGACTCGCTCAACTGGTTCCGTTCGTATGGCAACGAGAACTGGGAGTTCGACGACGACGGCCTGATGCGCACGAGGTACGCCAGCATCAACGACCTGCCGATCAAGGAATCCGAGCGTAAGTTCCACTGGCCCCTCGGCCGTCGCCCCGATGATCACCCGAGCCTGTCCGACCTCGGCTTCTGAAAGGCCGTGCCCGGCCATGCCCGGCCATGCCAGGCCGTGCCCGGCCTGCCGGCCCCCACATGTGGCAGTCGACTCTCGACGACCACCAATGACTATCCGGTTTATTGTGAAGCATTTTCCCGTTGTGAAGGATTTTCCACGCTGCAACGTGGCAAATCTTACATAACCGGGTAATTCTCCATGATAATCGCGGCCAGGCCCGGGCCTCTCGTGGCTCGGGACTGCATTGTGGCACCAGGGCTGCCTGTGGTACCAGGCGATTCCAGCGGGGGGGCACCGGCCAGGGGTGGAGCGGTGAACGGAGGGGTAGCTCCTGCCAGGAGACCTAGGCGGAGGAGGAGACAAGCGGTGAGCGACCCCGTAAGTCCTGAAGCGACCGTGCGGAAGTTTTTCGACTGCTACACCAACGGCCGCCCGGAGGATTTCGACGAGTGCGTTGCGGCCCGACTATGTCGATTACGGCCACGAGCCGCCGGGGATAGGCCCCGGTGGAGCGCGCGATGACTATGAGCAAGCGGTCAAGCTGGTCGGCGGGATCATCCGCTACACGATCGACGCGCTCGTCATCGACGGCGAGATGGTGGCGACCGCCTGGACCGGCACGCTGCCCAGCGGCGCCAGCGTTAAGGGGCTGAGCCTGTTCCGGGTCACCGGGGGCCTGCTGCGGTCAACGCAGCACCAGCTGATAGGCGACATACCCACGTGAGTAACCAGGCCGGGTAAACGGCGGGCCGCGGACCTCAGGTCAGCGGCATCGAGGACCAGGTCGACCACTCGAACTGATCGAACTGGTCGCCTGGGACTCGCTCGTAGTGCACGTACTGGCTCAACCCGTCGGTGGTAATGGCGACGAGGACGCCGACGCGGCCGATGATGGCGCTGGCCGAGATGGTGGCGACGCGCCCGGGCGGGCTCGGTACCTTGGTCCACTCCGACCAGACGGACGCCCCGCCCACGAGCTGCGGCCGCGAGGCGCTGAGCCAGATGCGGCCGCCCCGTGACAGCGCGAAGACCTCGAACTTGTTCCGCAGCGAGGAGCAGGTGACGACCTCGACGGGGAAGCGCCGCCCGCCCACCTCTCGCCAGCCGGACCAGCTAGTGCCCCGGACGCGGGACTTGCAGAAGACGCCGCTGGCGACGCTGATCAGCGCCAGGTCGTTGCCGTTGCTGCACGCGGCGATCGCGGTAGCCTTGCGCTCGCCAGGCCCGGGAATCGCCGGCCCGAAGGAGTGGTCGAATCCCTCGTGCCAGATGCCGCCCGCCACGTCCAGGATGAACAGCTCAGGGTTGCCCGCACCGGCACTCCCCGCGGGGCCGGCGGAAATGGCGACGTCCGCCACCGCGGGACGGAAGGCGGGCAGGGGATGCATCGGCGCCCAGTTCCCCTGAGCGCCGATCCACGGGTGCCCTTCGACGACGCTCATGACGTACGCGCCGCTCGCCGTGAGCGCCGATACCTCACCAGCGGGTGACGACGTGTTCTCCCAGTCACTCCAGGTCCAGTTGGCCCCGCCGGTGGACGCGTCCCGGTAGGCGCGGGTCCGGATCCCGCCGTACTCGTTCAGGGCGAAGACTTGCAGCAGGCCGGGAACCGGCCACCCGCAGGCGAGGAGCGGCACGGGCGGCGCGGCCGACGGATGCGGCGGCTGGGACGGGTGGGAAGGCTGCTCGGGTTGCTCCTGCTGGGGGACGCCCGCGATCGGCCCCGACGGAGCAGGGCCGGGAGGAAGAGGCAGCGCCGCGGCCGGCTCGGCAACCAGCGCTGGCAGCAGTGCCGGCACCGGGACTGACGCCGGCGCCAGCAGCGAGCGCCCCGGTCGGAGGCCGGCTTGGTCTCGATGAGCGACTCGGACGCGTCGGCTGATTCAGCCTCGGGCGCCGACGGGGCCTGGGCGGCCGGCGGCTCGGCGGCCACCGAATCCGGCGGGGCCAGCGCCGGGGGCGCGGCAACCGGAGACACGGCAACCGGGGCCGCCGCGCGCGGCGCGGGCGGGGCGGGCGAGCCCAGCTGGCTAAAGAGCGTTTCCTTGTAGAGGTCGGTGCTGATCTGGGCAAGGGCAGCGCGGACATCGCCGGCCTTGCGCGGCCGGTCGGCGGCGTCCTTGGCGAGGAGCGCGACGACAAGGTCATTGAGGGGCTCCGGGACCTCCGGGTTGAGGTCATGCGCCGGCACGGGCGACTCGGTGAGATGCTGGTGCATGACGACGGGCAGCCCCGGGCCGATGAACGGGGGCTGGCCGGTCAGCATCTCGTGCAGGATGCAGCCCAGCGCGTACAGGTCCACGCTGGCGCTCGCGCCGGCCCCAGCCACTGCTCCGGCGCCATGTAGGCGGGAGTGCCGATGACTTCCCCGGTCATCGAGAGGGACGACGTCGAGTTGAGGTCCCGGGCGAGGCCGAAGTCGCAGACCTTCAGCCGGTCCCCGACCTGGATGAAGATGTTGGCGGGCTTCAGGTCACGGTGCACGATCCCCGTCGCGTGCGCGGCGATCAGCGCGTCGGCCAGCTGGATGCCGAAGTCCAGCGCACGGCTCACCACCAGCCCCTCGGGAAAGGCGGCCATGACCTTGCCCAGGTCCTCGCCGCGCAGCAGCTCAGTGACGATGAACATCTGGCCATCGTGCTCGTCGTAGTCGTAGACCACCGTGATGCACGCGTGCTGCAGGCTGGCGGCCGTGGCGGCCTCCCGGTGGAACCGCTTGCGCATCGTCTTGTCCGGGTCGGCGTCGCGCAGGACCTTGATGGCCACCGCGCGGCTCAGCTTCAGGTCCTGCCCACGCCAGACCTCGCCGGAGGCCCCGCGCCCCAGACGCTCATCAAGCCGGTACCTGCCGGTAAGGACGTTCTCCGACTCCACACGCACACGTTACCTGTCCCCAACGTCGTCAATGGCAACGTCCGCCAGAAGAGGCGACAATTCTGCCTGTGCTCCCGAATTGCTAACAACTCTTCCGCTTGGGCACTGGCGTATTTATCGGCCTCGAAGTTACCGGGCTGGTGGCGGCCGACCGCTGCGGGTAGCGTAGAGGGGACAAACTCAAACACGGGAGCTCGGGCGAACCGGGCTGAGAGGGCGGCTAGCACGCCGGCGCGAGCACCGCGCCAGTCAGCGGCACAGTGCAGCGACACAGTCCAGCGACACAGTCCAGCGACACAGTGCAGCGCCGCCGACCGTCGGAACCTGTCCGGGTAATGCCGGCGTAGGAAGGCGTGCCATGGCTGCCGACGCGCACCGCCAGAAGTCAGACCAGCACAGCTCCGACCAGCACGGCCCTGGCCAGCACAGCTCCGTCCAGCACACCTCTGGCCAGGCCACGCCGGCCAGTGCGGCGCCAGCCAGTGCGACGCCAGCCAATGCCACTCCGCCCGGTGCCACTCCGCAGTTCACCATCATCGCGGCCGGCCGGCGCGCCGAGGCCCCCAAGACCCTCGCGGAGCCGGTCCCGCAGCCGCTTACCCTGCTTGACCAGTTCGGCCTCTGGAGCAACCTGGGCGTCAGCCTGCTTGGCTTTACCGGGGCGCTGTTCGTCCTGCGGCCCTACGGGGCCGGGACTCCGGCGCTGAGCCTCGCGGCCGCGCTCACCGCGATCGTCGTTGGCACCCTCATTGGTACCGTCCCCGTCGCCCTGGCCGGCGTCCAGGGCGCGCGGACCGGCGCTCCGGCCATGGTCTTGCTCCGCGGCCTGTTCGGTGCCAGGCTCTCCTACCTGCCGACCGCGATGAACATCGTCCAGTGCTTCGGCTGGGGCATCTTCGAGCTGGTCACGATCGCGACCGCCGCGCACACCATCGCACCGCGGCTGCCCAGGCCCGGCTACGTCCTGATCGCGGGCGTCGTCACCGGCCTGCTGACGATCCACCCGCTCGGCGCGATCAGGACGCTGCGCCGATACGCCACGGCGGCCGTGATCATCGTGGGCCTCTACATCCTGGTCCAGTTGCTCCGGCAGCCCTTGCCGAGCCTCACGGCCGGCACCTGGTCTGGCTTCTGGGCCGCCACTGACACCGTGGTCGGCGTCGGCATCTCCTTCGTCCCGCTCGCCGCGGACTACACCCGGCACTCGCGAAGCCCCCGGGAGGCCGCGGCCGGCGCGCTCATCGGCTACAGCACCACCCAGGTCCTCTGCTACGCGCTTGGCCTGCTCGCCCTGCTGACGGTCGCCAGGCACAGCGGGGACATCTTCGGTGCGTTCATCGCGCTGCCGTTCGGCTCGCTGGCGTTCGCCGTCCTCGCCGCCCGCGAGCTCGACCAGTCCTTCGCCGACGTCTACTCGACGGCCATGTCCGTCCAGAACCTTAAGCCCCATTGGGACCGCCGAGTCCTGGCCGTCGTGATCACGGCGCTGGCCACGGCGGGCGCGCTCTGGCTGAACATCGCGGATTACGAGAACTTCCTCACCCTCATTGGCTCCATTTTCGTCCCGCTGAGCGCGGTGCTCGTGGTGGACTACTTCATCGTCTCGAAGGGCGACTGGGACCTTTCGCAGCGGGCGGGCACCCGCTGGCGGTCGCTCATCCCCTGGGCTGCGGGCTTCGTCGTATACCAGCTCATCAATCCCGGCTACGTGACCTGGTGGGTCGCCCTCTGGAGGAGGGTCGACAACGGCATCGGCTTCACCCCGGCTAGCTGGATGTCCGCCTCTATCTTGTCGTTCGTCACCGCTGGCCTCCTCACCCTGCTTGTCTCGCTCCCGGGGGGCCGGAAGCGGGCCTGATCGAAGCCGCCATCGGCCGCCACCGTTGTTATTGAGTGATGTTGGTGTAGCCCTGCCGCATACCTCCGGTGTCTGGCTACGGGGATGACGGCAGGCTGCCACGGGACTTTCTGAGCGACCCGGCGGTGAAGCAGTCATTTCGCCCGCATGCGGCAGCCGCCGAATTGTCGAGCGATGCTGACGTTGCCCTTCCTCCCTGCCGCTTACCTCTTGCGTTGCAGGGGCACCTTTGATCTCTGTGGTCGCTGCTTGCGCTGGAGTACCGGGCAGGCTGGTCTTCCGGGGCGGCCTTGCGCCCGACTTTCCTGTCGTGGTCATGATCGTGGGTCTTTAGTAGCGCTGGGACGCTACGAAAGACACACGATCATGGAAATACAGGCCGGGAAGCCCGGCCCCGCGGTGAATTTCCCCGTCCAGGCCTGCCGCGCACCGGACGTGGTACGGCTGCGCATTCCCGGGGTGGCTGTTGTTGCCGGCGAGCCGCTGTTGCCGGCGAGCCGCGAAAGGCTAGTACTGCCGCACGGGGACGGGGACGGGGGCGAACGCGCTGGCGGCGGCGGTGATCTGCTCCGCTGGCTTGTCGATCATCCGGTCGGCGATCGTGATCGGCGTCCCGTAGAGCTGGCAGGACTTCTCGAACCTGCGCCCGGCGCCATTCCCTTGCAGCGCGCGCAGTGAGGCCTGCGGATCGGCGGGCACGAAGGCGACGATCGTCGTGGCCTGCCTGCGCCCGCGCCGGGAACCCTGGAGCGGGATCAGTCGCACTTCGGCCAGTTCCGGCCAGGGGAGCGTGTAGCGGTATCGCGGCATGTGCACGCCGTCCGCGTCCAGCGTCAGGATCGGGCGTCGCAGCCCCCAGCGCAGCACGCTGATCGCGCCCAGCACTGCCAGCGCGATCAGGAAGACGCTGAACAACACCAGAACCAGGCGTTCCGCCGCAATGGTATTGTCCGCCAGCGAGCCATAGGCCAGGCCAAGGCACCCCAGCCCGAACAGCAGCCCCAGCTGCCGCGAGACCCGGCCCCGGTTGTACTTCACGGTGAGCTCCTGCCCGGCGGGCGCCTGTTGCCCCCGGATCGTCGCCGTGCCCTGCGCGCCGGCCGGGGCGCCATAGTCGGCCGGGGCGCCATAGCCGCCGGCCGGGGCGCCATAGCCGGCCGGGGCCAGCGCCATCTTGTTGGCCATCTCCATCTTCGACAGCAAGCTCACGCGAAGCATGGGCGCCAGAACGATGGCAAATACCAGCAGCAGCGCGATAACCGTCGCGAGGCCGGTATTTACCCGGGGTGACCAGGCCCCGATGGAAGCGCCGGCCGCGGCGGCCAGCCCCGCCAGGAGGGCCACCACCCATTTCGTTCGGCGCCGGGCCCGGGCCACTGCGTGCCGGGCGTACCGTTCGGCCACGGCGGCCACGCGAGGGTCGGGGTGCGGCCGTAGTTGCCGGGCGTTGCGTTGAACCGCGCGCCTGGTCTGCGCGTCAAGCCCGCGCCAATCGCCTCGAGGAGTCGTCACATCGGGGACAATAGCGCCCTTTGGCGCATTGAGCGGTCGTAATCATGTGGCCGCGATTAAGAGATCGCTTAATCGAGTCTCGCGGGGCACGACTCGACGGCCTACAGTCGACAGCATGGGCGCATCGCATCCTGAGGCACAGCGCGCTGAGGCGCTGGAAGTACTGCGCGAGGTCTGGCGCAGCCAGGGACAGGACTCCGGAGCCGTCGACGATGGCTGCGAGACGAATTCCTGCAGGCGGATGACCGAGGCGGGCGTGGGCTTCGATGAGTTCGCCGGGGAGTCCGCGACCGAGAAGGACCTCGTCGCCGCGTGGCGTGACCGGCTCAAGCGCGAGGGCAAGTACAACGCCACCGGCGGCAGTCTGCGGGACCTCATCCAGGGCCAGCGCCCCTAACCGCCAGTGCCCCAGCAAACCCCGGCGGGCTACCCGTCAACCGTCGCCGAGCTGACCGCCGACCTCAAGACGGGCGGCTACCTGGCCGACCGCGGCCTCGCGACCACCCTTTACGTGGCCCTCACGCTGCGCCGCCCCGTCCTGCTTGAGGGCGAGGTCGGCGTGGGCAAGACCGAGGCCGCTAAGGCGCTCGCCGCGACGTACGGCAAGAAGCTCATCCGGTTGCAGTGCTATGAGGGCATCGACACCAGCCAGGCGATCTACGAGTGGGACTACGCCCGGCAGATGATGCACATCCGCGCCCTGCAGCTAGCGCCCGCGGCCGATCCTCGGCAGGCCGGCGACGACGCGATCGACGAGCTGTTCGGCCCGCGGTTCCTGCTGGAGCGCCCGTTGCTCGAAGCACTGAGGGCCGGCGATGGCGCGGTGCTGCTCATCGACGAGGTGGACCGGGCCGACGACGAGTTCGAGGCGTTCCTGCTGGAGATCTTGTCGGACTTCCAGATCACGATCCCGGAGATCGGCACCGTCCGGGCGCTCAGCAACCCCACGGTCATCTTGACCTCCAACCGGACCCGCGAGCTGCACGACGCGCTGCGCCGCCGGTGCCTCTACCACTGGCTCGGCTACCCCACGGCGGACCGCGAGGCCGAGATCGTCGCCACCCGCGCCCCGCAGGCAACCGCCGAGCTGACGCGGAAGGTCGTGCGGGCCGTCCGCCGGCTCCGCGAGCTGGACCTGGCCAAGCCGCCCGGGGTGGCCGAGACGATCGACTGGGTGCGCACCCTCGAGGTGCTCGGCGAGGCCGACCTCACCCCGCAGGCGGCTGGAGACACTCTTGGCGCCGTCATTAAGGACCGCGACGACCTGGACCTCGCCCGCGCGAGCCTGGAAGAGATCGTCTCGGGTGGCTGAGCGGCGGGCACCGGATGACCGTTTCACCGAGGCTGAAGACGGCTTCGCCGGGGCACTCGTCGGCTTCGCCCGCGAGCTACGCGCCGCGGGCCTGGCCGTCGGCACCGGCGACGTCGTGACCTATGTCGAGGCGGCGGCCGCGCTGCGCCCTTCGGACCTGCTCGACCTCTACTGGGCGGGCCGGGTGACCCTGGTCACCCGCCGGGACGACATCCCGCCCTATGACCGCGCGTTCCGCGCCTATTTCCTGGCCGAGGACTCCCCGGCGAGCGAGCCGCTGCGGCTCACCGCGACCGCCCGCGCGCAGGCCAGCGCCGCCCTGGCGGTACCCGCCGCCGACCCCGGCCCGCAGGAAGAAGGCCGCGACCAGCAGCGGCTGGGCCTGATGGCATCCGATGTCGCCGCGCTGAAGCGACGGTCGTTCGCCTCGTGCGACCCGGACGAGCTCGCTGCCCTGCGCCGCATCATGCGCACCATCAAGCTCACCCCGCCACGCCGCCGCACCCGTCGCACGCGGGCGGCCGCCTCGGGCACCATTCCGGACCTGCGAAACACCATCCGGAACGAAACTCGCCTCACCGCCCGCCCAGCTCCGCTGCTCTACCGGCAACGCAAAACCAGGCTCCGCCCGCTTATCCTCGTCCTTGACGTCTCCGGCTCGATGGCGGATTACTCCCGGCACCTGCTGCAATTCGCGCACACGGCGCGGCACGCTGCCGCGAAGGTAGAGGTCTTCTGCTTTGGCACCCGGCTTACCCGCATTACGCGTCAGCTTCGGGCGCGCAACATTGACATGGCGCTGGAGCGTGCTGGCGAGTCCGTTCGGGATTGGGAAAGTGGAACCCGGATCGGAGAGTCACTGGACGAGCTCATCCGGCGGTGGGGACGGGCCGGAATGTGCCGGGGCGCGGTCGTCGTCATCTGCTCGGACGGGCTGGACCGCGGGGATCCCGAGTTGCTGGCGGCCAGCATGGAGCGGCTGGGGCGGCTGGCGTACCGGGTCGTGTGGCTGAACCCGCATAAGGGGGACAATCGCGACTTCCGGCCGTCCAGCGTGGGCATGATGGTGGCAGCACCGCACGTCGACCTGCTGCTGTCCGGCCACGACCTGGCGAGCCTGGAAGAGCTTGCGGCGCTGCTGCCCGTCCTGAACTAGCTGTTTGCTGGAGGTGCCGTGATCCGGCTTGGCTCGCTGGCCGGCTTACCCGTTCGAGGGGCCGCGGCTGCTGGTCGGCTGGGCCGCGCCGGCCGTCGCCGCGGTGTACGCGATCACGTGCAAGCCGGACCCGGCTCGAGAGCAGCACGCGGTGATCTACGTGGGCCATGGCGCTGACTTGTCGGCGGAGCGGTTCCCCTTCCGGCACCCGGCGGCACCGGCCTGGATCGGCCGCGCTGGATCGAAGTTCCGGCTGTACATCTGCACTTATGAGGTGCCCGGCGGGACCGCGGGGCACCGCGAGCAGATCACCCGAGAGCTGATAGGGACCTATCGGCCGAGCTGCAACGCCGAGCAGTACTCGCCGACCTGGAAGCCCGAGTGGATCGGCGAGGAAAAGTAGCGGCGCTGCCCGCCCGCCCGCCTGCCCGCCCGCCCGCCTGGTCGGGCAAGGCCGCGATCTGGCCACCCGTTGCCGGTACTGGTGTTGTGAGATCTGGTACCCAATTTGAGCGCAGCGACGCCGGCAACGGGTGGCGCCGGGGGCTGGTTACGGGGGCGGGCAGCGGGCGGGGCGGGCGGGGCGGGCGGGGGGCTGGGGCGGGGCGGGCAGCGGGGGGATGCTGGGCGCCAGTGAGGCTGATGGGGCTCGGTGGCTATTTGGGCGGCCTTGGGGGCTGACGCTGGTCAGGAGACATCTGGCGCGTCCAGGAGGGCGAGGAGGTGCTCGCCGCGGCCGGTCAGGCGGTAGACGACGTTGCGGCCGGCGCGGGTGCCTGCCACGACGCCGGAGTCGCGCAGGACGGCGAGGTGGTCGCTGACCGTGCCAAGCGAGACTTCCAGAATGCTGGCCAGCTGGGTGCTCGTCGCCGGCTGGGCGAGCTGGCGTAGCACGCGTGCCCGGCCGGCGCCCAGCAGCCGGGAGGCGGGATCACTTCCGTCGCCATCCTGCCTGGCCGCGACCCCCCAGGCCGGGTAGACCAGCGCGTAGTTGGGCGGGCGCTCGCAGGTCCACTGGCCGTCGCCCGCCGTGCGGGGGACGAAGATCAGCCCGTCTTCCTCAATCCACCGGTCCGGGTAGTCCTGGCGACTGAAAGCTATCGCGTTATCGCCCACCCAGGACACCTTGGCGGCCATGTCGTTGATGGTGCGCTGCCAGCCATAGGCGGCCAGCAGGCCGGCCCGGTACATGATGTCGCGCTCAAGGATGGCGCGCCGTCGCGCCCAGTCGGGCTCGACGAATCGTGCCCAGCCCTCATCGAACATGGCGGCGACGCGCTGGGCCAGTTTGCCGAGGCTCAGCCAGCGGGTATCGGGTTGCCCCCAGCTCGCCGCGACGGCTGGCGCGGTCATCGCGGTGACTTCCTCATCCGTGTGCGCGGCCACGACGGCAAGCTCGTCCGCGAGCCGGGTGCGGACCCCGTCCGCCGGCGGGATCGCGACGTAGTCGGGAAACCACTTGGTGGCGGCGAGCAGCGGCACCAGGCCCCCGGCGACCGGGTCGCCCGCGAGCCAGTCGCGGAAGCCGGCCTGGTGCCGGGCGGCCCATGGCGCGAGCCACGGCTCGGCGCTCCCGCGTTGCAGCACGATGAGGCAGCCGATGGTCTCCGCCAGCGGGGATATGGCGAAGCGGCTGCGCGAGAGCGCGATCGAGCTGAGCCTGAGCAGTGTCATTCTTGCGCCTTTCGCCGCAATGTTAGCCCGGGACGGCGCTGGCGACCAAGCTCGTCTCCCGTGCCTCCCGTGCCTCCCGTTTCCCCGCCCAACCCTCCCCCGCCGCCCGGCCCTCCCCCGCCGCCCGGCCCACCCCGGCTGCCCGGCCCTCCCCCCAGTCCACCCCGGCCGTCCGGCCCTCCCCCCAGCCCACCCCGGCCGCCGGGGCGTCCCCTGCTGTCCCCGCCGTTTCGTGGCTTCTTCTTCGGCCGCCTGATCTCGCTGCTCGGCAGCGCCATGACCCCGGTCACCCTGGCGCTGTCGGTGCTCAACGCCTCCGGGCAGCCCACCGACCTCGGCGTCGTGATGGCGAGCCAGATCGTTCCGCAGCTCGCGCTCTTGCTGGCCGGTGGTGCGATCAGCGACCGGTTCCCGCGCCGCACGGTCTTGTGGCTGTCGAACCTCGGTGCGGGACTGGCCCAGGGCGGCGTTGCCGTGCTGCTGATTACCGGGCACTACAGCCTGCCCGCCATAGCTTCCCTTTCCGCACTGAACGGCGCGGTCGAGGCCTTCGCATCCCCCGCGTTGCGTAGCGTGCTCCCCGATCTCGTCGCTCGTACTTCCCCGTCCCGCACCCCTGGCCGGCCGCCACCCCCGGGCCTCCGGTCCCCAGCGACCTGCAGCGCGCTAACTCACTGCTGGCCTCGTCGCAGAACGCGGCAAAGGTGCTGGGCCACCGTCGGGGGGCTGCTCGTGGTCGGCATCGGGGGCGGCTGGGCCATCGCGCTGGACGCGGCCAGCTTCCTCATCGCCGCTGTGTTTTTCTCCCGCCTCCCCCTCCCCGCTCGCCTGCCCGCTAGCCTCCCAGGCGGTACCGGGCAGGATGGCCCCGGTAGCAGGCGCCGGATGCTCGCCGATATCGGGGAAGGATGGCGCGAGTTCCGGGCGATCCCGTGGGTGGTGGCGATGGCCGTGTCGTTCTGCTTTCTCAACTTGGTGAATGCGGGCCCGTGGCAGATCCTCGGCCCGACCCTGACCAGGGAGCACGGCAGCGAGGCCATCTGGGGCATCGTGCTGAGCGTCCGCGCCGTCGGCCTGCTCGCGATGAGCGCGGCGATGTACCGGCTGACGCTGCGCCTGCCGCTGCGCGACGCCAGCCTGCTCGGCCTGGCGGGGGCGCTCCCGCTGTTCGCCCTCGGCCTCGGCTTCGCCGCGCCATGGCTGGCGGCCTGCGCCTTTGTCGGCGCCATTGGCTTCACCGCCAAGGGTGTCGCCTGGGACACCTCGCTGCAGCTCAGCGTCCCCCGGCACGCGCTGTCGCGGATCGCCTCCATCGACGACCTGCTGTCCTACGCCGCCATCCCCGTTGGCGAACTGCTCGCCGGCCCGGCAGCGGCCCACTTCGGCGCCAGGACAGTCACGTTCTGCTGTGGGATCGGTTACCTTGTGGCGACGGCCGCTCCGCTAGCCGTTCGGTCCGTACGAGACCTGGAGCCTCCCCGCTTACAGGTCGATGCGCGCGCCCATGATGACCGTGCGGTCGCGAGGGAGCTGGAAGTACTCGGCGGCGTCCGCGGTCAGCCGGGACGTGGCCAGGAAGAGCCGCTTGCGCCACACGCTCAGGCCCGGCTCCTGGCCGATGTGCAGGTCGAGCTTGGACAGGAAGTAGGAGACGTCCATGGGGTCCACGCAGCCCTTGATCTCGGCCCGGTTCATCAGCGGCAGCAGCGCGGGCACGTTCGGCGTGTCCATGTAGCCGAAGCTGACCGTGACATGCGCGATCATGTCATCGGCGTAGCCAAGGTCATCGATGTCGGCGATCCGCTGGCTCTCCGGGACATGCGGCCTCGGCACCGTCTCGATGGACAAGATGATGACGCGCTCGTGGAGCACGTGGTTGTGCTCGACGTTCGCCCGCAGCGCCAGTGGGGCCGTCTCCTTGCCCCGGTTCAGGAAGATCGCCGTCCCCGGGACGCGCGCCAGCGCCGGCTGCTTGGAGTGCAGCTCGTTCACGGCTCGTGCAGCGACCCCTCATCGTGCTGGCGCAGCCGGGTGACAATGTGGCGGCCCTTCTGCCACGTGATGAGGACCGTGAACACCAGAAGGCCAACGAGCAGCGGCAGCCAGGCACCGCGGACGAACTTGGTGAGGTTGACCGCGACGAATGCCAGGTCCACGAGGAGCAGCAGGCCGGCAGCCGGCACCAGTAGCCAGAGCGGCTGGTGCCACTTCTTCCGGGCGATGTAAAAGAACAGCAGGGTTGTGCACGTGATGGTGCAGGTCACCGCCATGCCGTAGGCGTAGGCGAGCGCGTTGGAACTCTTGAAGATGAAGACGAGCGCCAGGACCCCCAAGAGTAGCGCCCAGTTGATCCAGGGCACGTAGATCTGGCCGACCTGTTCCTCGGAGGTGTGGTCGATCCGCAGCCGTGGCAGGTAGCCGAGCTGGGCGGCCTGCTGGGTCAGCGAGTACGCCCCGGAGATGACCGCCTGGGAGGCGATGACGGTGGCCACGGTAGCGAGGATGACCATGGGAATCCGGCCCCAGCCGGGCACCAGCAGGAAGAACGGGTTGGCGATCGCGCCCGCGGGGTTCCCGAGGACGAGCGCGCCCTGGCCCAGGTAGCTGAGGGTGCAGGCCGGGAAGACGAGCATCAGCCACATCGCGGTAATGGGCCGCCGCCCGAAGTGGCCCATGTCCGCGTACAGGGCCTCCGCCCCGGTGACGGCGAGGACCACGGCGGCCAGCGAGAAGAACGCGGCCGTGAAGTGGCCGGCCAGGAACCCGATGGCGTAAGTGGGCGACAATGCCTTCAGGATCGCCGGGTGGCCGATGATGCCGTGGACGCCCAGCACGGCGATGACGGTGAACCAGACGGCCATGACCGGGCCGAAAAACCTGCCCACCGCCCCCGTCCCCAGCCGCTGGATGAAGAACAGGCCAAGGATGATGAGCGCCGTGATCGGCACCACCAGGTGCGTTACCGAGGGCGACACGATCTCGACTCCGGAGACCGCCGAGAGCACCGAGATGGCAGGCGTGATCAGCGAGTCGCCGAAGAACAGCGACGCCCCGAATACCCCGAGCATCGCGAGGAAGACCGTCACCCGCCGGCCGCTGGCCCCGCCCATCTTCCGGATCAGCGTGATGAGCGCCATGATGCCGCCCTCGCCGTCGTTGTCGGCGCGCATCACCAGCAGCACGTAGGTCACGGTGACGATGAGCATCCCGGACCAGAAGATCAGCGAGGTGACCCCGAAGACGCTATCCGTCGAAACCTGGATCCGATGCGGGTCCGTTGGGTCGAAAATCGTCTGAACCGTGTACAGCGGGCTGGTCCCGATGTCCCCGAATACCACGCCCAGCGCCCCGAGTGCGAGCGCCGCCTGGCCTGTACTTTCGCGCCTTGCTTGCCTTGCCACGGGGTTCACGTTACAGAACGCCTCTCATCGCCTTCCCTCCCCCGCCCTCGTCCGCCGTGTACCCGACCGTCCGTGCCTGACCAGGCACGCCTGGTTTCGGCCGCTGCGTCGCCCGCGGCTCGGCGGCGGCGTCGGCCCGGCGTCCCGGCGGCGTCGGCCCGGCGTCCCGGCGGCGTCGGCCCGGCGTCCCGGCGGCGTCGGCCCGCCTAATTGGCCGCGGCCTCCCGAATCAGCGCACCTACCGCCGCGCTTTTATGTAAAGTTTCCCGGTTGTGAAGGATTTGCCACGTTGCAACGTGGCGAATCTTACATAAACGGAAAATCTTACAGTAAATGGAATGGTCAATTAGGCGGCGTGGGCTTATAGGGGCGCGTGTTACCGGGGTGGCGGGCGGCCGGCGGCCAGGGAGAGACAGCGGCGAGCCGGCACGCGCCAACGATGCGGGGACTTCAGGGTTTTGTGCACTCAGTGTCAGACTCGGTGAGCGAAGCCGGCAACGATGTCGGTGCCGATGCCGATCACGATGGCCATGGACCCAGCAACCCAGGGGCGCAGGGCTTGCTGGTATCGGGCTATCAGCGCGGGGTCCTCGACCAGGCGGGCAAGGCCGGTGACGGTCACGCTCCAGCCGGTACGGGTGCGGGGATCGATCTGGTCCGCCTCGTAGGCCACCACGTTTCCGCGGCCATGGTCCGCGCGCGCGGCGATCGCCGAGTCATCGTGGCTAAGGATGATGATCTGCCCGTCGCTGAGCAGGTGGTTGACGGGACGGATGGCCGGCATCGCGTGCTCGGTGAAGACGACGCGGCCATACTCGGCGCCCGCTAGCTTGTCCAGCGCCTGCTGCCTGGTCATCGGCTTCATCTGCCGGTCGCCTTCGTCCATGTCCCCTCTTCAGTCCGGCCTGCGCGGTTGCCAGGCCTGCCCATTGTGGGGGCCGCGCAAGGCAGGCAGACAAGGGCCGAACGTCCCGTCCAGAGTCGCTTAGTCCTTCGGGGTATAGCCGACGGCGTGCAGCAGGCGGGAGCGGCGGGTGCCGGAGGCGGGACGGGCTCGGCGCCGGCGGCGCGGGCGGGGCCGGAGTCACGCCGGCGACGATCTGCTCGGCCATGCCATACAACAGCGGCAGGGCGCCGGCGACCACGCCGCCGGTCTGGTTGATGTGCTCCACGCCGGGGCCGATGAGCTCGGCGTCCGTCTTGATGCCCTGCACGATCTCGGCGGCGCCCTCCAGGTTGGCTCCGATGCGGTCCAGCAGCGTGCCGGCCCAGTACAGGTACAAGGCCAGGCCCGCGATCAGCGCGACGATGACCAGGACCGTGAGGACGACCAGCAGGGTCATGATGACTTCACCGTCTCTACGACGCGGCCGAGGAAAAGGTGATGCTGCAGGCCTTCGGCTAGTACGGCTTCCACGCCGTTGGCCACCTGCGGGATGAGCACGGTCGAGGCGGTGTTCGCCTTGGCCGCGGTCAGCGTGCCGCCGATCGCGAGCACCCGCTTGTCGATGACCTTGATCAGGTAGATGAGCAGGCTGAGCAGGGCGGCGACAGCCAGCACGACAACGAAGCCGACGATGATCGCGACCACCCAAAGCGTATGCTCAGTGGGGTTCATGCGGGGCTAGCCTCCCAGCCGGGCGCGGCCGCGGGCCAGGCCCGCGATAATGATGGTGGCGTGCTCGATCGTGGTGCTCAGCGCGGCCAGCGGTGCGGTGTTTCGCACCGCGCCCTCCAGGGCCGCGTTGATCTTCGGTGCCTCGTCGCCGATCTGCTTGGCCAGGACGAGGATGGGCACGACGAGGGCCACGACCGCGAGGACGACGATGCCCCCGATCACGTAGCCGATGGTCCAGTCGGTGATCATCACACGCCTTCGCAGAAGTCACGGACCGGCTTCAGGTTCGCGTTCACCGAGGTGAGCCGCGTGGGGACGGTCGACGTAAGCTGGTCGACCGCCTGGACGCCGCCAGTGACGGCGCGCAGGGTGGTGCGGATCGCGTACAGGTGGAGGATGACCCGCAGCAGGCCGACGGCGGTGATCGCGATGATCAGGCCCGCGACGGCGATGGTCATCCAGGCGGCTGCTGGCATGACGGTGCGCTCCTATCCGAATTAGCCGAGTAGCTTCGCGACCGAGCCGGCATAGCGAACCGCGCCAACTCGCACCGCCTCGATGGTCTTGTCCGTGACGGCCAGTGCCTCGGGCACGCCGTCCAGCTCGCCGACGAGGGCAACCCCGCCAGCCAGGATGGCGTCACACGCGCCCCGGATGCGCTCGCAGGCGGCGAGCACCCGGTTGAGCAGGTAGATGACGACAGGGAAGACCACCACGAGCAAGATGGCGTTGCCGATCCACCAGAGGACCATGGGCTTCTCCTTTCGGGAGGCGGGAGGCGGGAGGCGAGGGTGGCGGGAGGCGAGGGTCAGGTCGCTGGCTGGTAGGGCAGGAAGAACCGGCGGAATACGCGCGCCAGGGCTAGCCGCGTGGCCCGCGCCGCCAAGGCGAGGCCGCCGACTGAGCTTCCGGCGGCGGCGGCCGCGATCTGCTCGGCCGACTCACCGCGGTCCAGCCGGGTGATGCGGTCGACCATCGTGGTGGCGAAGTCGCGCATCATGATGGCCGAGAAGTCAGCGATCATGCCGCGTCCGTACTGCGCCGCCGCGCCGGAAAGTTGCAGGTCCTGCACGACGTCGACGCGGGTGCCACGGCCCTTGGCGGAAAGCGCGGCCGTGACCGTCATGGCGGCCTGGCCGCGGCCTCGCTCATCGGCGCCGGATGCCTGCACGGCGATCTTCCTCGCCGCGTCGTCCTTCTCCGTGATGTCGGCGTTCCCGGCGAACTGCAGCCGGACCGGGCCCATCCGGATGGCGACCCGGCCCTTGTACTTGCCATCTCCGAGATCTTCGGTCAGCTCCGCGCCCGGCAGGCACGAGGCCACCTGCGGGATGTCGTCGAAGAACTTCCAGACCTTGTCGACTGGCTGCGCCACCTCGAAGCCGCTATTGATGATCATCGGACCAGCTCCTCCTCGTAACGACTTCGACAGCCCGCGCAGCAGAAGTAATGGGTCACCTCGCCGTGCTCAAGCGGCCAGTGCGCAGCGTCGGCCGTCACGGTCATCCCGCACACCGGGTCGACGGCCGGGCCGGGGGTGGCGACGGGGGCGCGTGTGGTCGCGGGCGCAGGCGAGGTGGCAGGCGCGGACGCGGGGCCGGCAGCGGAAGAGGCGGCTTGGCATGGCTGCGCCAGGGCTCCCGAGGCGCGCAGTTGTACCAGCTCGGCGATGATCGCGACGGCCATCTCCTCGTGGCTGGTCCGGCCTAGGTCCAGCCCCGCCGGGACGTGCACCCGGTCGAGGTCAGCCCGCGGCAGCCCGCGCTCGGCCAGGTAGCCCAGCACCGCCGCGCCCCGCTTGCGGGAGCCGACGAGGCCGAGGTAGGCCGGACGAGACGCGATGGCCTGGCCGATCATGTCCTCATCGCCATGCCCCTGGGTGGCGACGACGACCATCGACCGCGCGGACACGCGTGCCGCGGCGTAGTCCTTGGTGAACTCGGCCCCCGGCACCAGGTCAACCGCCCAGTCCAGCGCCCGGGCCAGCCCGGCCAGGACGTGAGCCATCGGGGAGCCGCCCACGATCACCAGGTGCGGCGCGGGGAGCACCGGCTCGACGTACACCTCGAGGGCACCCTCGCTCTGGCATGAGATCGGCACCACCGTCATGCCGTCCTGCACGGCGCCACCGAACCGCTCGGCCGTGCCGAGCAGCAGCAGCCGGGGCTTCCCGTCGGCGATGGCCTGCTTGGCCTCGCGGATCACCACGGGCTCGGCGCAGGCACCGCCGATCCAGCCGCTCAGCTGGCCGCTGGCGGTGATGATCGCCCGCGACCCCTGCTTCCCTGACGAGGGGCCTTCCCGCCAGACCACGGTCGCCAGCGCGAACGGCTCGCCGCGGGAGGCGAGCGAGGAAGCCTCCGAGAGGATGCCCAGACCACTCATGATGCCCGTCCCGGCACAGCGATGACGCAATCGCGTAGCGCTGAGGCATCGCAATTGCGCAATCGCGTGGGAGCAGGGGGGCAGCGGCGGAGTCCGGGAGGCATCATGGCTAGTCCTGCCTGATCGGCGGCGCGCCGGACACGTCGTGGCCGGTCTGCAGTGCCTCCCAGACCCGGTCGGGCAGCAGCGGCATGTCGATGTTGCGAATCGGCCCGCCCCCGGTCCCGCTCCCACCCCCGGCCCCAGCCTCGGACAGCGCGTCCAGGACGGCGTTGACGAAGGCCGCGGGGCCGCCGACGGCGGCGCATTCGCCGATGCCCTTGGCGCCCAGCGGGTGGTGCGGGCACGGGGTGACGACCTCACTGTGCAGCTCGAATCCTGGTGTCTCCCAGGCTGAGGGCAGCATGTAGTCCATGTAGTTGGAGCCGATGCAGTTGCCGTCGGCGTCGAAGGTGATGAACTGCATCGACGCCATCGCGTACGCCTCGGTGAGGCCGCCCATGATCTGGCCCTCGACGATCATCGGGTTGATCCGGATGCCGCAGTCGTCCACCGCGACCGTCTTCAGCACGTCCCACACCCCGGTGAGCGGGTCCACCTCGACGGTGACGATGTAGACCGCGAACGGCCAGGTCAGGTTCGGCGGATCGTAGTACGCGGTGTTCTCCAGGCCGGCTTCATGCCGTCGGGCATGTTGCCGTACGCGGCCATCGCGCACTCCTGGATGGTCACGCCGCGGTCCGGGGCGGACCTGATGTAGAACCGGCCCAGCTCCCATTCGACGTCTTCCTCGGACACCTCAAGCAGGTGGGCGGCGAGCTTGCGGGCCTTGGCGCGGATCTTGCGCGACACCATGGCTATCGCTGCCCCGGCCACCGGCGTGGAGCGGGAGGCGTAGGTACCCATTCCGAACGGAGCTGTGTCAGTGTCGCCCTCCTCCACTGTCACGTCCTCCGCCGGGATGCCCAGCTCGTGGGCGACGATCTGCGCCCAGGTGGTCTCGTGCCCCTGACCCTGGCCCCGCGCGCCAGTCCGCAGCATCGCCTTGCCGGTCATGTGGATCTTGAGGTCGGCGGAGTCGAACATCTTGATGCCGAGGATGTCGTACTCGCGGCTGTTGCCCGCGCCCAGTGGCTCGGTCATCGTGGAGATGCCCAGGCCGAGGAGCCGGCCGCGCTTGCGGGCCTCGGCCTGCTCGCGGCGGAAGTTCTCGTAGTCAATCGCCTTGAGGCCCACGTCGAGGCACTTGGCGTACTGCCCGGAGTCGGTGAGGAAGCCGAGCGGCGTGCGGTGCGGGAAGTCGTCATCGCGGACGAAGTTCATCCGGCGGAACGCGGCCTGGTCCATGCCCAGGTCGTCTGCGGCGGCCTGCATCATCCGTTCCTGGAAGAACATCGCCTCGGTGACCCGGAACGAGCACCGGTAGGCCACACCGCCGGGGGCCTTGTTGGTGTAGAGGCCGCGGGCAGCCAGGTGCGCCACCGGGATGTCGTAGGCGGCGAACGCCGAGTGAATCAGCCCGATCTTGAACTTGCTCGGCTGCGCGTCGGCGAAGAACGCCCCGTGGTCGGCGTCGGTGCGCATCCGGACGGCGAGGATCTTGCCGTCCTTGCGCAGCGCCATCTCCCCCTTGAGGTACACGTCGCGGGCGAACCCGGTGGAGATGAGGTTGCCCGTCTTGTCCTCGACCCACTTGACGGGCCGTTCTAGCAGGATTGAGGCCAGGATCGACATCACGTAGCCGGGGTAGACCGGGACCTTGTTGCCGAAGCCGCCGCCGATGTCCGGCGAGATGATCCGGATCATGTGCTCGGGGATCTCGGCGACCATCGCGACGGCGGCCCGGATGATGTGCGGTGCCTGGCTCGTCATGTGGACCGTGAGCTTGCCGGTGGCCCGGTTGAAGTCCGCGACCGACCCGCAGCACTCGATCGGCGAGGGATGCGAGCGCGGGTAGTGCAGTTCCAGCTTCGACACCACGTCGGCTTGCTCGAACGCCCGGTCGGTGCCGGCCTTGTCCCCCACCTCCCAGTCGTAGATCACGTTGCCGTCCTGGCCGTCCTTGTCGTCCCTGATGACCGGGGCATCCGCCGCCTGGGCCTGCCAGGGGTTGACGATGACGGGCAGCGGCTCGTAGTCGACATCGATCGCCTCGCAGGCGTCCTTGGCGATGTACGGGTCGTCGGCAATGACGCAGGCGACTTCCTGGCCCTGGAACCGCACCTTGTCGGTGGCCAGCACCGCCTGCGTGTCGTAGGACAGGGTGGGCATCCAGGCGAGGTTCCTGGTCGCCATCATCTCGCCGGTCAGGACAAGGTGAACGCCGGGAATCTCCCAGGCCTTGCTGGTGTCGATGGACCTGATCCGGGCGTGCGGCAGCGGGCTGCGCAAGATCTCCATGTGCAGCATTCCGGGCAGGGTCACGTCGTCGAGGTAGTTGCCCTTGCCCCGGATGAACCGGTCATCCTCGACGCGCTTGCGGCTGGCGCCGATGCCGCCGATCTTGATCTCGTCCAGTGCCTTGGACGTGACTTCCGCGGTCATGCTGTCTCCTCAGCAGCGCCGGCCTCAGCGCGCAGCTTCGTGGCGGCCCACAGGACGGACTTCACGATGTTCTGGTAACCAGTGCAGCGGCACAGGTTGCCCGACAGCCCCCACCGGACGTCCTCCTCGGTGGGGTCGGGGTTGCGGTCAAGCAGGCCCTTGGCCGCCATCATCATGCCCGGCGTGCAGAATCCGCACTGCAGGCCGTGCTCCTGCCGGAATCCCTCCTGGAGCGGGTGCAACTCGCTGGCCGACGCCAGCCCCTCGACGGTTTGCACGGACCGGCCGTCGACCTGGACGGCGAGCATCGTGCAGGACTTGATCGGCCTGCCGTCCACCAGGACGGTGCACGCACCGCAGTTGGTGGTGTCACAGCCCATGTGAGTGCCAGTGGCTCCGACCCCCCGGCGGATCAGGTGCGACAGCAGCAGCCGCGGCTCGATCTCGGCTATCTTCTTGCGACCGTTGATCGTGAACCTGATCCGGCGGACCGGGATGTCGCTGGCCGCCTCGTCGCCGAGGTCGTCGAATACCTGCGTCATGTCGGTCAGGCCGCCTGTTCTGTCGTCGCCGGCTCGGCTGCCACGGGCAGGGAACCGCCCAGGATGCGCGCGGTGAAGGTGTGCACCATGTGCCGCTTGTACGCGGCGCTACCGCGGTGGTCGGTTCGCGGCTGCGCCACGGCCGCCGCGAGGCCGGCCGCCTCCTCGATCAGCTCGGGCGTGAGCGCCTTGCCGACCAGGAGCGCCGCCGCCTCGGCCGCGTTGATGGTGGACCCGCCGACCCCGGTCAGCCCGATGCCCGCGCGGACGACGCTGCCAGCGGCGCTTACCTCGATCGCCACGGCCACGCCGCACGTGGCGAAGTCCCCGACCCGCCGCTCCAGCTTCAGGTAACCGCCGGCGCGCTTGCCGGCCGCCGCCGGCACGATGGCCTCGACCGCGATCTCGTCGTGCTCAAGCGCGGTCTCGAACGGCCCGGTCACGAAGGAGGCGAGCGGGATTGCCCGGCGGCCGGACGGCCCCTGAGCCACCACCGACCCGCCGAGCGCGATCATCACCGCCGCCCAGTCGCCTTGCGGGTCCGCGTGGCACAAGGACCCGACCAGCGTCCCCCGGTTCCGCACCAGCGGGTCGGCGATCATCGGGGCGGCGGCGGCCATCGTCGGCTGCGTGTCCCGCAGCAGATCCGACCACTCCAGGTCCGCATGCCGCGCCAGCGCCCCGATGTGCAGGCTCCCATCAGGCGCCGCCGTCACGTACGAGAGGCCCGGGACGTTATTGATGTCAATGAGGAGCTCCGGCGACGCGAACCGGAGCTTCATCATTGGCACGAGGCTCTGCCCGCCGGCGAGGACCTTGGCGTAGTCGCCGCCATCACGCAGCAGGCCAATCGCCTCGTCGAGGGAGCGCGGCGCCTCGTAGCGGAACCGCGATGGATACATGCACGTGCCTCCGGGGAGTAGGAACGGCAGGTTACTTAGGGGCAGGTTGTAGAAGGGCGCCCCGTGCCGTCTGGACTGAGTGGAGCGACCGAGGAACGAGGGAGCGCAGCGAGGGAAGACGGCGCGCCTAAAGGGCGCCCGTATCGGGGGTCCGGGGGTCGCCCCCCGGGCTAGCATCATCGGGGATGGCCACCGGCCCGGATTCGTAGTCGGGGTCAGGGCGCGGCTCCTGGTGCGGCGGCCAGGGCCCGGCGACGGGCTGGCCGGCGACCTTGAGGAAGTCGACGACCTGCGGCCAGGCCCACACGGTGGAGCCCCGCTCGCGTTGGTCTTAGGCGCGTCCTCGATCGCCTCGTACAGGCGCGGATTGCCCTTGCTGTGACCGTCAGACTCGACTCGCATGCCCCGCATACTGCGCCCCTCTTAACACCGTCGCAACAGCGAAATAAGGTGATGCTTAATCAGATGGCCGATAGCGGGGACGCATGTCGACTCTGAGCCACATCTCGGGTCAGCAACGCTGAGATAACGTCAACGGGCCTGCTCCTCCCGGCCGTGGCTCAAAGCTCAAGATCATCTTCCCGAAAAAGTTTGGCTTTTGGGTTGCTGCAGCAACCAAAAAGCCAAACATTCATTCGACAACGACAGGGGCTCGTGTGACTACCACCCAGGCAGCCCTCATGTCACGACCAGATGGTCACGTAAACGGGAGGCTTGAAACGCGACGGCGGTACTCCGGCGGCCGGCGATCTGATCAGCTGCATCGCCTCGGGCGTAGAAAGGAAGCGCCGCAAGGAGGCAGCGGCGCCACTGCGGTGATCCCGGTCCAGCATCGTCACGTACCAGGCCTCATCCGATGGCAGGCCGGCCGCGTCCACCAGGGCCAGCTCGCCGCGCCGTACCTGGTGGGCGACCAGGTGCTCGATCGCGGTCGCGACCCCCGCGCCGTCGGCGGCGGCGGCCCACGCGGCGGTCTGACTTTGCATCACCCGGATGTTGCCCTCCGGGACGCCCAGCCGGGCCAGCAGCCGCGCGGTGGAGCTGCCCGGGTCGGCACCGGACGGCCCGGCCAGCCACCGCCATTGCCGAGGAGATCCCCGCAGCGACCCGGCGCCCTGCCCAGAGGTGACCGCGGCCAGCCGGTACTTGAACACCGGCTCGCTGACCACCGGAAGGTCGCCCTCTCTGGAGGCTGCCGGGCCGAAAGCGACATCCGCCAGCCGGTTGCCGATCAGCACGCCGTGGTCCCCGGCGGGGGCGACGCCGGTGGTGACCTCGACCGCGCCAGTGAATCGCCGGGTGAACGCCTCCATCAGCGGTGCCGCCACGAACTCGGCGAAGGTCGCGGTCGCGATGATCCGCAGTTGCTCGGGCGCGCCCTGCGCGGCGCGCACGGCCGCGTAGGCCTCCGCCCCCAGGACGACGATCTGCGACGCGGTGCCGAGCAGCCGGGCGCCGCCGGCCGTCAGCGTCATGCCGGACTGGCTGCGGGTGATCAGCTGGTCACCAAGGTCTTGCCGCAGCGCCGTGAGCGCCTGCGACACCGCCGACTCGCTGACGCCGAGCGCGCTGGCGGCGGCCCGGACCGACCCCAGCCGGGCCACCAGGACGAACGCGTTCAGCTGCGTCAGCGTCACCGCATGCCTTCCTGTCGTACTCTCACCACAACCCCACCTCTACGGAGGTTCTAGTGCAAGTCCCGGCTCAGGTCGAGTACGAAAGGGCAACAAGCGTCAGCCACGCGCTCGCGCTGCTCGCCCGGTATGGCCCCGAGGCGCGAATCCTTGCTGGCGGGCACAGCCTCATCCCCATGATGAAGCTGCGCATCGCCCAGCCCGAAGTCCTCATCGACATCAACGGAATCGCCGACCTCAGGTACATCACAAAATCGGGCGACGTCCTCCGAATCGGCACCCTCGCCAGGCATGCCGACCTGCTGGAATCCGCGCTCGCGGGTGAGCACTTCGCCATCTTGCACGACGCCGAGCGGGTGATCGCCGATCCGATCGTCCGCGAGTGGGGCACCGTGGGAGGCTCGCTGTGCCAGGCGGACCCGTCCGAGGACCTGTCGGCGGCCTTCGCCGCGCTCACCGGGACAATGGTCATCACCGGCCCGAACGGAACCAGGGAAGTCGCCGCCCGCCAGTTCCACCAAGGCCCCTACGAGACCGTGGTCGGCCCGGCCGAGATGCTCACCGAGATCCGCCTGCCGATCCGGGGAACCCGGTTCGGCAGTGCTTACATCAAGGTGGCACGGCGGGCGGGCGACTGGCCTGTTGGGGCGGCCGGGGCCGCGGTCTGGCTCGGGCCGGCACCGCTGCGCGGCAAGACTGGTGCGGTGCCGCTCATCGAGGACGTCGGGATCGGCCTCACCGCGCTCGGCGCCAGGAACTTCGTCGCCGCCGAGGCCGAGGACTTCCTGCGCGGCAAGCACGCGACCGAGGAGAACTTCCGGCGTGCCGGGGAGATCGCCGCCATCCACTGCCGCCCGGTCGCGGACCAGCGCGGTCCGGAGGACTACAAGCGGCACCTGGCCGGGGAACTCACCTGCCGGGCACTACGGCTGGCGGTGGCCCGGGCGAGCGACGCGGGAACGAGTGGGGCACGAGTTGCCGGCGGGGCAAAGGCTGCGGGCAGGGCACGAGCGGTGGGCGGGGAGCCAGAATGAAGATCACCGTCTACGTCAACGGGATCGAGCAGGTGCGTGACGTCGAGCCTCGGCTGCTGCTCATCCACTTCATCCGCGACGACCTGGGCCTGACCGGATCGCACTGGGGCTGTGACACGTCCAACTGCGGGGCGTGCGTCCTGTGGCTGGACGAGACCCCGGTGAAGTCCTGCACGCTGCTGGCGGTCATGGCCGACCGCCGACGGGTCATGACTGTCGAGGGCCTCAGCCGGGGTACGGGCCTGGACCCGGTCCAGGCCGCGTTCGCGGACTGCCATGGCCTGCAGTGCGGCTTCTGCACGCCAGGCATGATGCTGACCGCCCGCTGGCTGCTCGACCGCAACCCCGACCCCACCGAGGCCGAGATCCGCGAGGCCATCTCCGGCCAGGTCTGCCGCTGCACCGGCTACGAGAACATCGTCCGCTCGATCTTGTCGGCGGCACAGCGGGAAAGCGAGGCGCGCAGTGCCCATGAAGAGCAATGTGACCAGCGCTTACGGGCCGTACCCGCGCAAGGAGGACGCTCGGCTCATCCGCGGCCAGGGGACCTTCGTCGACGACATCACCCTGCCCGGCATGCTGCACGCGGCCATCCTGCGCAGCCCGCTCGCGCATGCCAGGATCGTCAGCGTTGACGCGACCGCCGCACTGGCGCATCCCAAGGTCGCCGCCGTCTTCACCGGCGCCGACCTGGCCGAGTTCAGCGTCCCGGGGGCAGGGGCGGGCGCGGGGACGGGGACCGGGGCGGGCGCGGGGGCACGGGGGGCGGGCGGGGGAACTGCGCGGGACCTGGCCTGGATGCCGACGCTCAGTGGCGACGTCCAGGCGGTGCTGGCCACCGACAAGGTGCGATTCCAGGGGCAGGAGGTGGCGTTCGTCGTAGCGACTGACTTGTACGCCGCCCGGGATGCGCTTGAGCTGATCATCGTGGACTACGAGGAGCTTCCGCCGGTTGTCAGCGCTGAGATGGCGGCAGGCGAGGGGGGACAGTCCGTTCGGGATGATGTCGGGGTTAGTAATCGCATCTTCGACTGGTCCGCCGGCGACCGGGCCGCCACCGCGGCCGCGTTCGCGGCCGCGGACGTGGTGGTGGCCGCCGACCTGGCCTATCAGCGCGTCCACCCGGCGCCGCTGGAGACGTGCGGCGCGGTCGCGGACTACGACCAGGTGCGCGGCGGGCTGACCATGTGGGTGACGTCGCAGGCCCCGCACGCGCACCGGGCGATCTACGCGGCGCTGACCGGGCTGCCTGAGCACAAGATCCGGGTCATCTCCCCCGACCTGGGCGGCGGCTTCGGCAGCAAGGTGCCGGTGTACCCGGGCTACGTGTGCGCGATCGCGGCCTCGATGGTGACCGGGCGTCCGGTGAAGTGGATGGAGGACCGGTCGGAGAACCTCATGTCCAGCACGTTCGCACGGGATTACCACATGCACGGCGAGATCGCGGCGACGTCTTCGGGTGAGATCCTGGCGGTGGCCCGCGTCCTGGCTGACCACGGCGCGTTCAACGCCGTGGCCCAGCCGACGAAGTTCCCGGCGGGCTTCTTTCACCTGTTCACCGGGTCATACGACATGCGGGCGGCGTACTGCGAGGTGACCGGCGTCTACACCAACAAGGCGCCGGGTGGCGTCGCCTACTCGTGCTCGTTCCGGGTGGCCGAGGCGGTGTACTGATCGAGCGCCTGGTGGACATGCTGGCCCGGCGCCTTGACGTCGATCCCGCTGAGCTGCGGATGCGCAACCTGATCGAGCCGGAGCAGTTCCCCTACACGTCGCCGACCGGCTGGGAGTACGACTCGGGAGACTACCCGCGTGCCCTGCGACTGGCCCTTGACCTAGCCGACTACGACGGGCTGCGGCGGAGCAGGCGGCCCGCCGCGAGCGGGGCGAGTACATGGGCATCGGGCTGAGCTTCTTCACCGGCGTGGGCGCGCCGACGCTCGCAAGGCCCTCGGTGGGCTGAACGGGTACTCGTACGACTACCGCGACGAGAAGCACGGCAAGGGTCGGCAGCTCGGCGTGATGGCGCAGGACCTACAGCACGCTGGGCTCGGGCACGCGGTCATCAGCACGCCGGTAGGGCTCGCGGTCGACGGCGCGAAACTCGGACTTGGGCTCGCTGGTCTCGTCGGCTCGCTGAACAAGCGGGTGAACGAGCTCGAGGGCGGGGCGAAGTACAGCGGCGGGTTGGGCGGGGCGAGCGCGAAGCGGAAGTAGACGTTGATAACGTAGAACGATTTCGATAGCGTTCTACGTTTTCACATGACACCGTACCGGTACATGTCACCCGAGAAGACAAAGACAAATCCGCTTGGCTCTGGCCGAAACCCGCGTATCGCCGGCGAACAATCCTCGCCAACCGCCATCCGCCTCACCCCATCCGAACGCGAGCGCTACGCCGAGGCCGCCGCAGCCGCTGGGTTGTCGCTCGGCGAATGGATTCGCGCAGCATGTGGCACCTACGTGAGCCTCAACCTGCCGAGCGATGTGATCGCGCGGGCAGTAATCGGTGTGCCCCCAACGAAGCAGGAGATCGACGCGGCCCGACGCAAGCTTGCCGATCGGATCGCTGACGCTGGTCTCGCTAGATCAAAGAAGACCCCAAAGAAGGGCGGGCGGTAATGGCGCGCAAGGGCGTCGCTGATT
>CAVZJL010000055.1:0-134042 GCA_963775365.1 uncultured Acidobacteriaceae bacterium
CCGTTCAGCCCTTTAGGTAGCACGATTTCCGCAGGAAATTTATGACTGCAGGGAAGTTACGAATCAGCCTGTCCTCGGTCTCAGCCAGCCGGCGAATAAGGTGGGCTTGGAGGTGCAGGTAATCCGTTGATTGTGTTCTTTCGGCAACCAAAGAAAAGTCAGGCCATTCAGAGGGGGAATGGATGTAGACACCCTACTGCATGTGGGAGTAGAGTGGCTACGTCTATGACTGCAGCCAGAGAGAAGCGCAATCCCTATCAGAACCGGATCGAGTTGCTTCAAGGCACGCTCGACATGCTGATTCTGCAGACACTGCAGTGGGGTCCGCAGCACGGGTACGGTATCAGCCAGGCGCTTCGCATCCGTTCCGGCGAAGCCCTGCAAGTGGAAACAGGGTCACTCTACCCTGCACTGCACCGGCTGGAGAGGCAGGCGTGGGTGCGATCGGAGTGGAAGGTGACGGAGAGCAAGCAGCGGGCAAAGTACTACCGCATTACCGCGACTGGGAAGAAGCAGCTTGCGTCCGATCACGGCCGGTGGCAGCAGATGGTTGAGGCGATTGGCGCGATTATGAACGGCCAGCCGGAGAGGGGTGAGCCATGAGTCGGTTTCGGTTCCTGTCACAGCGTAAGCGCGATCTCGATGAAGAGATCGAGGCCCATTTGCGGATGGCAGTGCGCGAGCGCGTGGAGCGTGGCGAGTCTCCCGGGGAGGCTCGGGCGGCGGCGGCGAAGGAGTTCGGCAACGTGCTGCTGGTGAAGGACGTGACACGTAAGACGTGGGGCTGGGAGTGGCTGGAGAACGCGGTGCAGGATTTGAAATACGCGCTGCGGCGGCTGCTGAAATCTCCAGGGTTCACAATTGCCGCAATTGCCACGCTGGCGCTGGGCATCGGCGCTAACACGGCGATCTTCGAGCTTCTGGATGCCGTGTTACTGCAGTCGCTACCGGTCAAGAATCCGCAGGAATTGGCGGAGGTGCGGGTTGTCGATATCGATAAAGCGCGCGGGAGCTATTCCAGCGCATATCCTGCGGTAACCAACCCGATGTGGGAGAGGCTGCGCGAGGATCACCAGGGCTTCTCGGGAATCGCCGCATGGGCAAATACCGGGTTCAGCCGCGACTCGGGCGGTGATGCGCGCTTTGCGAGGGGCCTATGGGTTAGTGGCGACTTTTTCCGGGTGCTCGGGGTCAGGCCGATCCAGGGGCGGGTGTTTAAGGCGGAGGACGACCGCCTTGGGTGCGGATTACCGGGCGCAGTAATCAGCTATAGCTTCTGGCAGCAGGAGTACGGCGGCGGCCCGGCGCTGGGCCGCAAGCTGATGCTCAATGACAAGCCGGTAGAAGTTATCGGCGTAACGCCGGCGAGCTTCTTCGGCTTGGATGTAGGGCAGAATTTCGACGTGGCATTGCCGGTGTGCTCGCAGCCATTTTTGGAAACAAAGAGCAGGCTCGACTCGAGTACTCAGTGGTGGCTCTCGGTGATCGGCAGGCGCGATTCTTCGTGGCCGGTGGAAAGAGTGGCAGCCCACCTTGCAGCGGTCTCGCCCGCGATTTTTGCGGAGACGCTGCGACCGGATTATCCGGTCGAGAGCATAAAGGACTATCTCGCCATGAAGCTGACAGCCGCACCTTCGGCTGCCGGTGTCTCGATGCTGCGTGAGACCTATTCAGATCCGCTGCGGATTTTACTGGGAATTTCTGGGCTGGTACTGCTGATTACCTGCGCCAACCTGGCCAGCCTGATGCTGGCACGGACCAGCGCACGAGAGCGAGAGATGGCGGTGCGGTTGGCCATCGGCGCCGGGCGATCGAGGTTGATCCGGCAGGTGCTGTCGGAGAGCCTCCTGCTCTCGCTGGCGGGTGCCGTGGCCGGTGCCGTGCTGGCGCACACGTTAAGCCGAGGATTGGTGGCGTTTCTGAATACCGAGAACAACCAGGTCTCTCTGGACTTCAAACAGGATTGGCGGCTGTTCGCATTCCTGCTCGCGGTATCGCTGGTGACATGCGTGCTGTTCGGGCTTGCTCCGGCGCTCCGTGCATCGCGCACCGCCCCCGGCGCAGCGATGAAGACGGGCGGCCACGGAATGACGGCGAGCCGCGGTCGGCTGGGATTTCGCGGCGCGCTGGTGGTGTCACAGGTGGCGCTTTCCCTGGTGCTGCTATTCAGTGCGCTGCTGTTCACCGAGAGCCTGCGCAATCTGATGACGGATGATCCTGGGTTTCAGGCCAAGGGTGTGCTAATCGCCGAGTTGGATTTTGCGCGCTTGCAGGTTCCAGCAAACCGGCGCGCAGCCTTCCAGCGGGAGTTGCTCGACAGGATACGATCCATTCCCGGCGTGGACGCGGCCGCCGAAACGAACATCATTCCGCTCAGCGGTAATGGCTGGAGCAATACGGTGTGGATTGATGGCCGCACACCGCGGCAAGGCTCGAGTTTTAGTTCTGTCAGCCCTGACTACTTCAAGACGCTGAGCATTCCGATGCTGGCCGGACGAGACTTTAACGACGGCGAAAAGATCCAGTCGCCGCGTGCGGCAATTGTGAATGAGGCGTTCGCCCGCCTGCTGGGGCTGGGTCCGAATCCTATCGGAATGAGGTTCCGGCGGGAGGCGACTCCGACAAGCCCAGAGGAAGTGAACGAGATAGTCGGTATAGTCCAGGACACGAAATACAGAAGCATCCGGCGGCCGGCCGGGGCGATTGCGTTTCTTGACATCGCCCAGGACAACGACGCGGAAAACTCCATCCGCGTGTTGGTCCATTCACGGCTGCCGTTGGAGACAGTCAAGGCGGCGATCCGGCGCACGGTGCAGGAGGTGAGTTCCGGTATCAGCTTCGACTTCGCAGGGCTGCAGGAGCAGATCCGGCAGTCTCTGCAGGCTGAACAGCTGCTGGCTACGCTCTCAGGATTTTTTGGCGCCCTCGCGGTGGTGCTGGCCATGATTGGGCTGTACGGGGTGATGTCGTACACGGTGGCGGAGCGTACAAGCGAAATCGGCATCCGCATGGCGCTAGGTGCGCAGCGCACGGATGTGACGGCGATGATTCTGCGCAAGGCAGCGGCATTGCTCGGGGCGGGTCTGGCTGTGGGCACGGCGTTATCCCTCGCCGGCGCAAGCGCGGCCAGCGCGCTGCTGTTCGGGTTAAAGCCGCGCGATCCCGGAACCTTGGCGACAGCAGCAGCGTTTTTGGCGGCGGTCGCACTGGGGGCAAGCTATCTGCCGGCTCGGCGAGCCGCTGCCCTGGATCCGATTGCCTCTCTCAAAGAGGAATAACGTCATCCGTGGCTCGGCGCCTGCGCCGTGTGGCTACCGGACTTGAACTGGGTCACGAGATATTCCGATTGGCGAAGAGCAAACGCGAGTATCGATAGTGTGGTCGTTTTGTCGGTGCAGTTGAGAAAGATGCTGGCGTCGCAGGCGTAAAGATTGGGCACATCATGAGTTTGACCGAAGCGGTTGGTGACAAAGTGATGCGGATCATTCCCCATGCGACACGTTCCCGTCTCGTGCAGGCTCCAGCCAGGTGACTCAGGCTCTCCATGGCCCTGATAGATCGCGCCGGCGTTATGAAAAATCTCCGCGCAGGCCTGCTTGGAATGCTCCCACATCTTGAGTGTGTTCTCATCCCACTGAAAGTTAAGCCGCACCTGCGGTATGCCGAAGATATCTTTCTTGACCGGATCGATATCCACGAAATTTTTGTCAGATCGTTGTGACGGCGCTTGCACCGTAAAGCTAACGGGGGTGGGATAGCGGCGTTTGATCTCCGCGCGGTACGAAGCGCCAAAGCCTTCGATGTCGTCATAGTAAGCGGGAAACTCATCGCATCCCCCTCCTGGATAGAACGAGTATCCGCGGAGGAACTTCTCCTGCCTGGGATTGCTGAGGTTCTGCCAACGCGGCAGCCAGGCGACCGTGGCAGCGGAAACGTTGTCGGGGAAGCTGGGCTGACCAAGCAATTGCGGAAGATAGCCGAAGCCAGAGGTGCCGTAGAGGTGGTCGCAAAGATTCCTACCCAACTGCCCACTCGAGTTGGCAATGCCGGTTGGCCACCGGCGGGAGCGGGAATTCAACATGATCTGTGCGCTCGTGACGCAGGAGGCGGCAACTACGACGGCCTTGGCATACACTTCCACTTCCCGGCGCGTGGTGCGGTCTACGTAAGCCACTCCTTTGGCGCGGCCCTCGGGATCGACAAGAACTTCACGAGCGACAGCGTTGGGGCGCAACTCCAGATTGCCGGTCGCATGCGCCACGGGGAGAAAGAAATAAGGCGAGGAGAAAAACGCGCCTACATCGCATCCGTCCGTACAGTTGCCACAGTAGTGACACGGAGGATGACCTGCGTGCGCCTGGGTCAATTGGGCAATGCGGTCAGGCAGATAAGGAATGCCCGCTTTGCCCGCACCGGCGGCGAGGATGTGGTCGATACAGCGAAATTGCATGGCCGGCAGGTAGCTGCCGTCCGGATTGGAGGGCCGGTTCTGCACCGTGCTGGCAACGCCGATCATCTGCTCCACGCGAGTGTAGAAGGGAGCGATTTCGTCGTAGGTGACGGGCCAGTCCACGTCATAACCGTCACGAGAGGCAGCCTTGAAGTCGATTTCCGCCATGCGTGCTGAGGAACGGCCCCAAAAGTTTGTTTTCCCGCCGACCAGGTTTGAGCGGGGCCAGGTCCAGCGTGTTCCTTCTGCCATGGAATAGGCAATTTCATGCTCCCAGGCGTCTGGAGCCACGTATTCATTGTCCATGTACCCGATGCTGATGGCGCGCTGCGCGGGCGAACCCTGGCCGCGAAACTTCATGTCGTAAGGCATACGATGCTGGCGGAAATCTTTGGCCGGATTCCCTTGTCTGCCGGCATTGAGGGCACACACTTTCAGTCCGGCCTCACAGAGGGTCTTGATGGCCATGCCACCTCCCGCTCCCGTGCCAATAACAACTACGTCGTAAGTTTCCATCACTTAGAGACCAAGGTGTTCGGGATTGCCGGCGTGAGTGCACCCGGGCGAGGAAGCATAGAATTTTAGGCCCGGGTAGTCGAGCGATTCGAGACCGATGCGAGTGGTGTAGAAGCCCATGACCGTGTACTTGCGGAAAAGACGGAAGAACTGTTGTCCGGCTTTCTCCGTTTCCCGCTGATGGGCTTTGTAGGCGAGCCTTTCGAGGATGGCATGCTGCTGAGCAGGAGCCGATTGGAAAAATGTAGGCGCTGGTGCGGCGGCATGGTCGAGCCATTGCAAACCATGGTGAAATTCCGGTTGCAGTGATGAGTCGCTGAACACCATGAAATCGATGAACTCGGCAACACCAGCTTCTCCGGCGCCTGGCTGCGGTTTGCCGGCTGCATCCTGGGTTGCGGGCAATATGAGCTCTGCGAGAAGTTTTACCGTCTGGTATTCGGTTGGAGAGAAAAACTGCGGACGATAAGCGGGCTGCGGGGTGCGCTGTTCCGCGAGTGCGTAGCTCCAGCGAGAAAAACCAGGGAAAGCCGCAGCTGCAGAAGCGAGTGTTAATGCTTGCAGTAGCTCTCTCCGGCTTGGACCTTGACCCGCCACACTCTCTCTCCTCTCCTTCAGTCATAGCACAGCAGGTGAGGCTTTGCGAATACGAGTGGAGTTCGACCAGATCCGGTGGAATGCCCTGAGCCTGTGTTTGTGGAGTCATGGAATAGACCCCTGACGAAGGACGGGTGCCCCACATCTCGCTCGTTTTTCGCGAGATGTGGGATACCACTACTCTTTCCCTCTGACCCTGGATTCCTCCGACACGCTTGGCGGTCAGGATCTGTGGTATCCCATACTCTCGCGAAAAACGAGCGAGATGCGGGGCACCGTCCTTCGCCACAGAACAAGAAGCAGAGAGACTTTGGAGGGCTGGGTTATCGGATGCTGCCGTCGGAGCGCCGTAGGTGCGGCACTCGCTCGTCTGTTCTCTCAATCGTTTGGGAACCCGATGGCGCGAACGAGTTCGAGATAGCGTGGATCGTCGCGAATCGAGTCAAAGTCCGGGTCTACACGGATCTGCAACAGCCCTGGTTCGTGGGTTGGCACTCCCTGAAACAAACTCTGAAAGGTTTTCTCTTTCATGTCTGCCGCCACGTACGCGTTGGCTAACTCCCAAAGGTCGGGATGAGGAAGCGCCAGGATTGCACTTAATTGTTTCTTGGCTACGAACAAACTTGCAGCCTTATACCCACGCTGCCGGTACTCCTGTGCATATTCAGTTGCCCAGCCCGGCTGCCCTTCTAAGACGAGCGCTTTGCTACATTCGGCGACAGAGTCCGCAAAGAGGTTCAGACGTCCGAGGCTAATGCAAAGACCGGCGTGCGCTCCAAGATTGTTGGGGTCGCTGACAAGTGTATGGCGCGCCGCGGCCACCAGACCCTTGTAGTCGCGGACAAAGTACTGTTCGGAGACGAGCTTTTCTTTCAGATCCTCGCGATACGGATCCATGGCAAGCGCCTGCTTGCGGTGGATCAAATCATCCGGGATGTCGCCGGCGATCCGGAGATACTGGGCAAATACGGTATGAGCCTCAGGCGAGCTGGGGTTCAATTGCAGGGCGCGCAACGCGTGTTCACGCGCGGCGCGCCAGTCCCAATCGTGCATCAGCTTGATGCGGGCAATCGCAATGTGCGCCTCCTCGCTATTGCTGTCCAACGATATCGCCTTGGTCGCATCCTGCTCCGCTAGTCGCCAGGCCTGTTCGGAACCCTCGTCATCGGTAACCGCTCGAAAACAATAGAAATCAGCCAGACCGGCGTAGGCGGGGGCATAGGAAGGATCCAGCGCGATGGTGCGTTCGAAATACCCTTGAGCGGCTTCTCGAGTATCCAGGCGATTCAGCTCGAAGCGGCCTCGCAGGTACGCCTCCACAACCTCAGGCCTGGCGGGCGTGTTTTTGGCGCGGCCGAGGACCTGAATTAGCAGCTTGCCGCCAATTCGTTGCGCAATCTCGGACTGCAACGCCAGCACATCACCGATGCTGCGGTCGAAGGAATCCGTCCACAGCGTCGCACCGTCGGCCACTCGAAGCAGCCGTACGGAAATGCGGGCCTGTTCGTGATCACGCCGAACGCTGCCCTCCAGCACATACTGCACTCCCAGGTCGTGACCCAGCTGCAGCAAAGGCTGCTGACGATGCTTGTAGTACATAACGGATGTGCGTCCGATGACCCCCAGTTGTTGCGGGTCGAGATTGCCCACCTGGGTAATCATTTCCTCGGTGAGTCCGTCGCTGAAGTAATCTTGCCCCTGATCGCCGGTAAGATTCTCGAAAGGGAGAACGGCAAGCATCGATCTCCCATTATCCGGCGGGCGAAGGCTTTGGCGAACACGAGCCCAATAAAGGCACCCGGCAGCAATGATTAGAACCAGCACAACCCCCGCCGCCCAAACCGGCCATCGCTTGGCTTTTGGCTCGCCGGCCGGGGGTTCGAGAGCACGGGGCTCGGCCTCCGCAGCAATAGGTTGCGTTTGCAAATCCGGTTCGAGGCCGGTATCAACGACAGATGAGACGACAGGCGCAATGAGGCGATACCCCTGGCCGCTGATCGTCTGAATGAAGTGTGGTTCTTCCGGATTGTCCCCAAGGGCCTGACGAAGTTTACGGATGGCTACATTGAGGCTGTTGTCGGCATCGAGCGATACGCCTTTACCCCAGATCCTCTCCGCTAACTGATCGCGGCTGACGATCCGCCCCTTTTGCTCAATCAAGGCTGCCAAAGCTTCCAGGGGAACCCGCTGCAACTTGAGCACGGAACCGGCACGGCGCAACCTGGGGATGCGCGGTTCGAAGTCGAAATCATCCCCTATGCGGACCGCGCCTTCGCTTTTGCCTGGCTCCGATGTCACTGGCTTCTCCCCGGGGGCAGTTGCCAATTGTAACCCGCGCCCGATACTCCACCGTATCCCCCATGTTTCCCAGCGCTGGAGCAAGGACATAAGAATTAAGGCGAGGACAGGCGCGCGTCTATTGCCAGACGGCACTTCTGTGCGTCAGCCTACTCGCGTTGTTACCTTGCCCTTTTCGAACGCCAGATCCGGCGTGACAAACGCTCGGTTGACCGGGAGGCCAGTAAATGAAATCAGCAAAACTAACGCGCATTACAGCAGCTATGTTCCTTACAGTGTTGGCTGCGCACGCACAACCACAGTCGGCACCTAAAGCTCGTTATACGATCAAAGACCTCGGCACACTGGGTGGGTCGTTTTCTTTTGCCGGCGGCATCAGCGATAGCGGATGGGTTCAGGGCTATTCATCCCTACCCGGTGATAACGACACCCACTCTTTTCTTTGGCGCAATGGAGTGATGACCGACCTCGGCACTCTGGGTGGTCCAAATAGTTTCTCGGACTTTCGGCCAAACGTCTTTGGAGACGGTGGGGGCTACTCAGATACGTCGACTGCCGACCCCAATGGGGAAGACTACTGCGGCTTCGGCACCCAGCTGATCTGTCGCGCATTCTTTTGGCACCACGGCGCCATGATCGCGCAGCCTACACTCGGGGGCAATAACGGCGTCGGATTTGGAACCAACGACCTGGGTGATCTGGCTGGGAGCGCGGAAAATAAGATCCAGGAGCCGACCTGCGCCGGGACCGGCCAGGTCTTGCAATATAAACCTGTCCTCTGGAGACAAGGTCGGGTCTACGAACTAGCCACCTTGGGCAAAGACCCGGTCGGCGTGGCCTACGCAATCAATGACTGGGGCGATGCTGTCGGCCAGACGGGACCTTGCGGAACCGAGGCCTTCGGAGGCGCGGGTCATGCGGTGCTCTGGGTGAACGGCAAGCCCTTCGACCTCGGCAGCCTCGGGGGCACCACGAACAACGCACCTCAGGACCTCAACAACCTGGGCCAGGTGGTTGGCTTCTCTGGCCTGTCAGGTGATGCGACCTTTCACGCCTTCCTCTGGGAGAGGGGCGTGATGAAAGACCTGGGCACGCTTGCCGGGGACGTTCATAGCGTAGCCGAAAGCATTAACAGCACGGGCGAGATCGTGGGGAGATCTTCGGATGCCTCGTTCAACGGACGCGGAGTGGTGTGGCAGAACGGCGTGATCACTGACCTCAATACCCTCATTCCCGCGAATTCCGGTCTCTACATCACGGAAGGCACCTCGAACAATGACCTGGGACAGATCGTCGGCGTGGCCACGCAGATCAGCACCGGCGAAATGCACGCGTTCGTAGCGACGCCGCTGCATAACTTCTCCGGCGGCGATATCGCGGCCGGCAACCATGTCGAAAGGCCAAAGCTCGCGCTGTCTGAAGAAGTCCGTAGGCTACTGCAGAGGAGAAAACGAGCGAGCATGCCATGGTGACGGTAAGGGGGTGTGAAGACGGCAGGACAGTGTCCGGCCGTTCGCATTCACGTTTTTCTGGAGTCGAGGACACTCTTGCAGATCAGGGGTGTCGACCGTTGTCCCGAACTGTTGTTTCAAAAGGCATGCATTTCCCATTCAAGCGAGCCGCGCCAGATCAATTTTCCGAGGGCTTTTCGATGTGCTCAAGGACGTAAACCTCCGCAAGCGCTTCGGCAGCGGAGAACTTGAGACCCAGTTGTTCCTGGAGCGCCGTGTACAGAGGGGGCGCTGGATTTGCGTCGTCGGCTGGGCGAGGCACATCGAGCGTAACACTGCTCCATTGGGCATCGTCCGGAGTCCAGCTGAGCTTGAAGTCGTACTTGCCGGTGAGCCCGGTTTGATCCAGGATCGGGCGATCGAGGCCCGCATTTCTTGTCATGAAGTTGATGAAATCAGTCATGCTCACATTGAAAGCGCTTAGGTCACCCATTCGTCGCTGGAAGCCGATTCCAGGCAGGCCTTTCGGATCGCCCTGGCTCTCTGCAAGTTTTGCTCCAGCTGGGCCCACCGAGAGCACCTAGACGGCAAGCTCTCTCTGATCACGATGGAAACGCAGCTTGAATCGATCGGTAAGCAGCTTCTGCACCATCGTCTTCCATTGCCCGATGCTGGGCATACCTTCCGTGTCGGGCTTGGCGCTGATATCGAATTTTTCCGAATCCATCCAGGCCGGCGCGTCGACGATCTGCTTGCGGTGAACACCGTAGGAGAATGTGATCAGGTCGGCGACCGTTTCATTCACTCCCTCGAAACGATCGGGTCTTAAGCGGAAGAACTTGCGATGCCCCCCAGGATTGGTGGACTTGATGGTCGCTACCTCAAAGGCTGGATCCGCATTTGGATCCATCGCCTTCGGGTTGAGGGAAGCAGTTGGAATGGCCCATTCCGCTCCGGGCACAGCTCGCGTCAAATTGAGGGGCACAGGGGCTGAGTTCTGACTCCAGGTTCCGGTAATGGATTTTCCATCTGGAGCCAGGTGGCCGATATAGGTTCCATCGACCATCGTAAATGTCATCTTTACCGTCGAACCATCCTGGAAGATCACGCGTCCGGGAACCGCATTCTTGCTGCGGTCGATGTTGTAGAAAACGGCTCGATACTCGCCTCGCGCTTCGCCGCTGATTTGGATGACAACCCGCGCTCCCTGGCCCGGGCCGAGCGTGCCCTGCCAGGTAGCCGCAAGGTCCTGGGTCTTTTGCTTGACGTCACTGTTCTGAGCAGTCCCCGCCAGCCAGCAGAACACGCTAGCTAGAATGATCAACGAGATGATTGCGCGGGGCGCCCGCAGCCAGAATGCCATCCTGTTCTCCCTTGGGATGGAGGCAATTTTATCTGGCCAAAGAAACGGCGCCGGAAATCCTCCGTTCCGTTGTGGGTATTCTGAGTCGGGGAACATCGCGAAGGTCACGCAGTCTCGGATTGTTCCGAGTCTAGTCGTGCGTTGCAGCGTGTAGAGTTGCGACTAGCTCATGCTCCGGATACCCTCAATTCATCGGAGGACATCGATATGACGGACGATGCAAAGGCTGGCGCCCAGGACTTCACCAGGGCCGAGGATACTGTTTTGAACCTTGGCGACAATTTCGCCGCAAGGGCAAACGCGAAAAGCGTGTACGGAGAACCGATCCATTCCGGCAGCCGAACGGTAGTCCCGGTCGCCCAGGTGGGATATCTTCTGGGAGCTACTTCCGGCGGCCGAGACGGTGAAACCGTCGGAGGGGGCAGCGGAGGCGGTGGAGTTGTCGCGCGCCCTATTGGATACATCGAGATTACTGATGCGGGGGCGCGGTATGTAGAGTTGTCGGCGGCGAAAAGGTTAATTGCAGCCGTCGCCGTTGGATTTGCGGCGGGCTGTCTACTCGGCGGCAGCAAATCGTTCCGCCGACTCTTGCGGCGGTAAGCGGTTGCCATCGCAAGGTGCGGGCCCTCCCACCCATGAGCCTCCTTTGTTTCATCCATTAAGCTGGCGAATCTTTAGGGCGTGGTGGGTATCCGTTCATCCGTGTGAACTGAAAATTCTGAACGCGGCCCGTATCGAGGATGAAACCAGAGATATGGTGGTTCGCATCGCGTGTGAATCGTAGCGTGCCGATCTCGCCTACAAAAACGTCGCGGGTCGCCGGCCAAAGCGTGTCGGGTTTGTTCTTGAGCCGGAGGAGTGTCAGTTTTCCGCCCTGGAGAGAGATGCGGTAGATGGGGTCAATCTCCTGGCTCACAAAAGGGCCGGGGTACTCGGCCAGTTGCGCTGCGGTGGGATCAAAGGCTGCGACAGCCTCGTAAATTTGCGGCTTTCCGCCTTCAAACGTCTGCTCCAGTCGGCTTGGTCTTCCTGCATCGGCCGCGACGAAATGAATATCGACGTGGTCGCCCCAAGGGACATCGGCGACGTGGAAGTGTGCCGGGGCGAACGGCTTCAGATCGTGGAAGTCGTCGCGGCCGACATCCATCTGCAGCTTGCCGTCTTTGACACGCAGCCGAGTAAAGTCATCGTCTTCCCTGCCCCAATACGTTCCCGCCATCGTGGCCACCTGCTCGCCGGTCATGGCGACGGCGGTGGCTGGCTCTTTTGCGGGTGCTGATGCAGGGGCCTTGAGATCCTTGGCAAGAACGATGTCCGCAACCTGGTGTGCCAAAGAGCTGGGATCGGTGTCTGCAAAGTTGCAAAGGACAGCGGTCGAGAAGTGCTGCTCGGGGAACCGGATGAGATCCGAGCGATACCCCGCATCTGCGCCCGCGTGGTCGACGGTTGGCAACCCCCTGTAGGTGCCGACCACCAGGCCGGATGCATAGTCCTGCTGCTCGCCACTATTAAGCTTGCCCCGCTCGAGCATCTGCTGAATAAGTTCGGGCCCACCAACGCGCGGATGGTAGAAATTTTCATCCCATAACTGCAGGTCCTCAACGGTGGTGTGGAGGCTGGTGGCTCCGGCGGTGTCAAAGTTGGTGAGGTTCATGCGGAAGGGCTTATCCTTGCCGTCCTGTTCATAACCCAGCGCATCGTGCTTGATGATCTCTTCGTGGTCGTCGCGGAAATGGGTGTGGGCCATGCCGAGAGGCTCGAAGATATTTTTGGTGGTGAATTCGCGCAGCGACACCCCACTTACCCGTTTGACCACGATGGCCAGCAGGGTGAAGCCGGAGTTGCTGTACATGTACTTTTCGCCGGGCTTGAAGTTGAGTGCGTGCTGGCGCACAAGCACAGACATGACATCGTCATCGGTGATGAGATCCTGCGAATAGCGCCACCCCGCTAAGCTGAGCAGCGACCATTGATCGCGAAGGCCGCTGGTGTGGTGGAGCAGGTGGCGAAGGGTGATGCGCTCACCGAAGTCGGGCAACTCCGGAATGTATTTGTGCACGTCGTCATCGAGAGAAAGTTTTCCCTGCTGAGCAAGCAGGAGGACGGAAGCGGCGGTGAATTGTTTGGACATGGAGGCCACGTGAAAGACGGTGGCGGGGGTGATGGGTATGTCGTCGTTCAGATTGGCGACGCCATACCCGCGCTTGTAGACGATTTGTCCATCCTTGTAGATGCCCAGCGCGCATCCCGGCGAATCCGGCCGGTCCCACTTCTCAAAGACTTTATCCACTTGTTTGGCGACCTCCGGTGGCAGAGCCTGTCGCGGCCCGTTGCATGACACCATAGAAATGCCTGCCATCAGTACTCCCCATGGCATCCGTTTCATTACGCCTCCGACCTGGACCTAGAGATCTAGGATGACCTACATATTAGGTCAGAGGATGCAGGATGCGAATCGCAATTTATCGCGAACCTGGATGACTCCTCCCAGCCCATTCTTGACAGTTCATGTGCGAGAGTTCACACTGGCATAGTCTATCTATGCCAGTAGCCGGAGAAGCAAAATGTTTCGCGACGAAATCCCACCGGGCACACTCTACCTGCTGATTCTCAAAACCCTCGCCGTGCGCAAGAAACTTCACGGCTACGAGATCGCGGAATCCATCGAACAGCAATCCGAAGACATCCTTCAGGTCGAAGAGGGATCCCTTTACCCGGCACTGCAGCGCATGCTCATCAAAGGCTGGGTCGTCGCCGAGTGGGGTGTGACGGCCGGCAATCGCCGCGCTCGCTACTACACCCTCACCGCAGATGGAAAGAAGCAACTCGCCCTTGAACTAGGCAAGTTCCAGCGCATTATGGGTGCAGTCACCAAGGTTATCCAGATGGCATAAGAGGAGCGTATGAGCCTGCCGGGAGAAATCAAGCGCCGTATACAGATGCTTTTCCATCGCGATCAGCTGCAACGCGATCTGGAGGAGGAAATGCGCCTCCATCTCGAACTGAGGCGACAAGCAGCAAATGGATCGCGGCCTGCCGCCCACGGCCGCCGCGCGCGCCGCTCATCTCAAGTTCGGCAATACCACCCGAATCAAGGAGAAGAGCCTTATGGCCTGGGGATCGGAAACTCTGGAAAGCTTCTTCGCCGACATCGCCTACGGCACGCGTGCCCTGCTTCGCAGCCCTGCACTCACCATCGTCGCACTGGCGTCACTCGCTTTCGGCATCGGCGCCAACACCGCCATCTTCAGCCTGCTCGATGCCGTCCTATTGCGCTCGCTTCCCGTCAAGGATCCTCAACAGCTGGTTGCCTCGGCGAAGGACGGATGCGAGGAATCGGCAACGACGTCGCCTTTACTGAGCTCTGCTTCCCATCCCTTCTTCCGCCAATTTCGACAGCGCAACAGCGTATTCTCTGACGTCGCCGGCATCTTCAGCCTGAGCAACAATGGGCACGGCTTCATTGATGGCAGCAATGAAGCTCAACCCATCTCCGTGCAGCTCGTGACCGGCAATTACTTCCCGCTGCTTGGCGTTCACGCCCTCGTCGGCCGCACGCTGAACGATGCCGACGATAATTCCGAGGGCGATCATCCGGTAGCCATCGTCAGCTATGCCTGGTGGAATCGCGCACTCACACGGGATCCCAGTGTCCTGGGCAAAAAAATTAAGCTCGGCTCGGTTATCTACACCATTGTCGGCGTAGCTCCGCCGGAGTTCTTCGGCACCCTGGTCGGCGAGGCTCCCGACGTGTGGCTACCGTTCTCCATGGTCAAGGTTGTGCCACCCTATTACGGCGGATACAACGACAATTTCAGCAAGTCGCTATACCTGCTCTGCCGACTCAAACCCGGCGTCTCCATGGAACAAGCAACAGCGAACGCCAACCTGCTCTTCCAGCAAATCACCCGCAGCTTCCCTGACGCCAAATTGACCCAGTTTAATCTTCAAAAGCTCGACAAAGCCCACGTCACCCTCACACCCATGGCCACTGGGCTATCCAACATCCGCTCCGAGTTCTCGCAACCGCTCAAGATCCTCATGGCGGTCACGGCACTGGTACTGCTGATCGCCTGCGCCAACATCGCAAATCTGCTGCTGGCCCGCGCCACCACCCGCGCGCGCGAACTCGCCATACGCCAGGCCCTGGGCGCGGGCCGCACTCGCATCGTTCGTCAGTTGCTGACAGAAAGCCTGTTGCTCGCTTTCGCCGGCGGTGCGCTGGGAATCGCGCTGGCCTCGATCTCCAGCCGCGTCCTTCTGCGCATGGCCTCCGACGGCCCCACGACCATCCCTCTCGATCTCTCCATCAACGGCCACCTACTGCTCTTCAACCTCGCCGTCACCATCGCGACAGCCTTGATTTTCGGAACCATCCCAGCCCTACGCGCGACGCGGATTCAACTCACGGACACGCTCAAGGCATCGCGCACTTCGAATACCTCCGGCAGCAAGAGCCGGCTGGCACAGGCCCTCATCGTCTCCCAGGTGTCGCTCTCGCTCGTCCTCATGGTCGGCGCAGGCCTCTTTCTCCGCAGCCTGGTCAATCTCAGCAATGCCGATACCGGGTTCAACAAGCAAAACGTCCTTAGACTGCAAATCGATTCCAGCTCCGTCACGGGCGAGGCCAATCAAAACGCTCTGTTTCGCGAGATCGAAGATCGCGTCAGCGCACTCCCTAACGTACGCGCGGCGAGCTTCTCCGCTTTCACCTTCGGCCCAGAAGGCAGTTGGAACACACCCATCCTCACAGACGGCATCGGCCTCGAACAGAACATCCACGCCAGCCACAACAACATAGGCAACGGCTACTTCGCCACCATGGGTATCCCGGTCATCGCCGGACGCACGTTTTCAGCCTCCGACAGCAAAACCTCACCCCATGTAGCGATCCTCAGCCAGCGAATGGCGAAGACCCTCTTTCCCTCGGCCAATCCCATCGGCCGCCGCTACTACATCGACACCCCTAAAGAGCCTCAAAACGCCGTCGACGTCGTCGGTGTCGTTGGAGACGTAAAAACCGGCGATCTCACCGAAGGGCCGCGCCTCCTTGATTACCTTCCTTACACCCAATACGCATGGGGCTTCGGAGACTTTGAGGTACGTTACACCGGCGACTTTGCTACCATGGCCAACGCAGTGCAGCAAACCATTCACTCCATCAACCACACCCTGCCCATCAGCGATATCACGACACTCGACGAACAGGTGGCCCGCACTTACACCAACCAGAGATTGGTCGCCCAGCTCTCCACGTTTTTCGGACTGTTAGCGGTCCTCCTCTCCGCCATCGGCATCTACGGCCTGATGTCCTACGTAGTCAGCCGTCGCACCAACGAGATCGGCATCCGCATGGCCCTCGGTTCACCAAGATCCAACGTTAGCTGGCTGGTCATGCGAGAGATCATTCTCTTGGTCGCTGCAGGCGTCGTCATTGGCATCCCTGCCACGTTCGCCGGTGGGCGCCTGGTGGCCAGCATGCTCTTCGGCATCAAAGGCGCGGATCCAATAAGCTTAACCGCAGCCGCGCTTCTTCTAGTTGTCATCGCCACGGCGGCCGGTTACTTTCCCGCCAGGAGAGCCTCGAGGGTTGACCCCATGGAGGCCTTACGCTACGAGTAATCCGCACGGGTCAGTCTCCTCGAACGGATTGTTGCTACATGTCTGGTTTTCGACTCTGTCCATCCATCTCCACTCATGCCACAGTGAGTCACGGTCGTCAGATCTGTCATCCCGACCGAAGCGGACCCGGATTTCCTTCCTCGCGATGCCACACAAGACGACGTATGCGGCTTTGAAAGCCGCACAAAATTCGCCAACGCCACTAGGCTGAACAGGAAATCTGGGGTAGCGCAGCGGTGGGACCTGCAGTTTCACTTGGACAGCACGCAAATGCCCAGAGGGCACTATCCAAAATCAACCGTAGGTCCGTGATCTCTACAATTGCGCCGTCGTTTTATTCCAAGCTGCCGCAGTGACCAGTGACTCGGTATCGGTGAGCGATATAACACCTTGGCTCACCAGTCATCCGGTTGCGGGGTGTTTTTCTGCGCTTACTAACTGCTATTGATGAAAGCTGAAGATAGCCACTCACGCACAACCGCCTATAGCCGCTTACGCCATAACTACACATATCCACTTGCGGGTAAGTGCACATAGCCACTCTGAGGATGACCGTCCAATAGCCACTCGCTAATAAATGTACATAGCCACTACAAGTAGATAATTTCGTTGATTTTATCATTAGACAATCGATTGTTTAGTAAGTAATACACCACACATGTGATGCGCACAGTGCTTTCTTTCTGCAACGCCGCCTCGCTTGCATTGTTATCTGACGAATGGTTATAGTGCACTCAACGACCTTAATAATGGTCGATTAGAAAGAAAATCAAAGAAGGGTCTCTTGCGGCTGTATCTAAAGAAACCCGGTAGATCTGTGAGGCGAGCATGAGACGACTTAGCTTATGAGGCTTAGTCCTCGTTAAGGGGCACTGCATGAGTGTTCGTCCCCCGACAAGTCGATCTTTTGACTAGCGGCCCTTCGCTGGTAACCCATTTTTCTGACGACAGTGCTTGATGCGGCACGGGCAGTGATATCCCGCTCAACGGAGACAAGATAATGAAGCTTATTTGCAAATCGCTCGCGTGGGCACTGGTTCTTTTCCTGCCCCTTTGTCCAGCTTTAGCGCAAACAGTGACCGGCGCCATCCGCGGCATTGTCACCGACTCCTCCGGAGCCATCGTAGCGCGGCGCTACGGTAACTGCGACCAACGTGGCGACTGGGGTGCCCACCGCAACAAAAACAAATCCGGCTGGAGAATACTCTATCCGCTTCCTGCCAGTCGGCACATACCGACTGGTCGTCGAGGCGTCCGGCTTCAAGACTGCCACCTATGGTCCATTTGCTCTTGAAATCGACCAGACTGCAAAAATTGATATTCCGCTCAGTGTAGGGGCGGCCGCGTCTACCGTGACCGTCTCCGCCGAGGTTGAGCCGATCCTCAACACCGAAAGTGCGACCCTGGGGGAAACGTTCACGGAAAACACGATTAATAGCGTCCCCCTGAATGGCCGCGATTTTTCTCAATTGACCGTCTATACGCCCGGCGCCGTTTCGACTGGCTTTAACCAGTACGGCACCATGAACTCGACCGAGCGATCCACGATGGCAGCCAACGAGGTCGACGTCAACGGCAACCGGGCGCAGTCCAACAACTATTTGCTCGACGGCCAGGAAATTAACGAAAACCTCAACAATACAATCGGTTACGCTCCCAGCCCGGATTCACTGGGCCAAATTCGTGTCGTCGCCTCCAACGCCAACGCCGAATTTGGCAACGTCAACGGCGGCACGGTGCTGGCCGTCATGAAGAGCGGCAGCAATCGCTTCCATGGCAGCGTCTTCGCATTCCTGGAAAACTACAATCTCAACGCAAACACCTGGGCTAACGACAACAACGTCATCCCCACCCCCAAGAACCCATTCACGCAGACACTTTTCGGTGGAACCCTCGGCGGTCCCATCATTAAAGACAAGCTGTTCTTTTTTGTCGATTACGAAGGCCTTCGCCTGCACACCAGCGGCCAGACGACCGCCAGCCAGGCTCCTGTGGCATTTCTCAATGGCGACTTCTCCAAGCTCCTGACCGTCCTTGGAATTCAGTTGTACGATACATCGAAAATTGGTCCAAACGGGCAGCCCGTTCCCTATGTCAACAACCAGGTTCCGGTCAACAACCCCGTCGCTGCATACCTGGCCGGCAATCCAAAAGCTTATCCGCCCCAAACAACCCAACCAGTGATCCGCTTGGCATCTTCAATAACTTCATTGGACCGTCGGGCTCTTTCAACAAAAATGACCAGGGAGACGCAAGAGTCGACTGGAATTTCCGTCCCAGTGATGTGTTTTTCTTCCGCTACTCACAGGGATACGCGCGCGATGGTCAGACCGCGGATCCAGTTCCGGTCCAGTTCCCAACCGCCAGCAACTATCCGGATCATTTCTTCGATACCAGTTGGGTGCATACCTTTTCGAACGCTATTGTGAATCAGTTCACTGCAAATTATGGACGCATTCGCTTTAACAGTGGCAATACCACAGATCCCAGCGGCATCTTCGGGCTCAACGGCAATAAGATCGTTGGCATCCCCAGCAATCCGCAACAGACAGCTGGTTTCAGCCTGCAGTCTTTTAACGGTATAGAAGGCGGCCCTCCCTCTCCAGGCAATAATTATCCCAGCAGCTTCGGCGCCAACCCAACGCCGGAGATATTCATCGACAATGTTTTCGGATATACGGATAACCTCACCTGGCAGCATGGCCGCCATCTGTTGAAGTTTGGCGGCGGATTTCTCCGCTATCAACAGAACAGCTTCTATCCAGGCAATGACGGTGAATTGGGAAATTTCACCTACACGGGCGCCTTTACAGCCGGCCCGAATGCCAGCACGCTGTACCCCTTCGCCGACTTCGTGACCGATCGGGTCTACGATGTGCAGATCGGCGCCGTGACCGGAAGAACAGGACAGCGCCAATGGCGCGACAGTGTCTTCGCCCAGGACGATTTCAAAGTAAGTCGCAAACCTCACCTTAAACCTCGGCATTCGCTGGGAGTACGATCAGCCTATTTATGAAGTCAATAATAAGATGGCAAACATCAATATGCAGACCAAGCAGATTGAATATGCCGGCGTGGACGGCAACAGCCGCGCGCTCTATAACTCAGTCTGGACCCAATTCCAGCCGCGTATTGGATTTGCTTACCAGCCAACACCGCGTACCGTCATCCGTGGTGGTTATGGCATCTCAAGCTACTTGGAGGGCACTGGCGCCAACCTTCGCTTGACGCAAAACCCGCCTTTCCACAAAGACTTTGAGCAGACCGCTACCGTCCCGAACGTCGTAAATGGTGTCTTTCAATCCGGGCAGCTTCTTTCAGGCCTCGAACGGGTTCCCAACCACTGAGGTTCCTACAACCACGTTCTATGTATGGCCGAGTGATCTCAAGCCGTCCGTTACCCAGGAGTTCAGCTTAACCACAGAATATGAGGTCACCCGGTCATCTTCCTTTCAGGTGGGATATGTGGGTATCCTCGGCCATCACCTCACTGACCCCTACTGGGGGAACCAGTTGACCTCTCCTAGGGCTACGGCTCCCTATGCCAACATCGTAGGGCAGAGCGGTGTGATCAAAATTACTCAGACCGAGTCCTCAAGTAACTACAACGCCTTGCAGGCCATTTTCAGACAGCATCTCACCGCGGGCTTGGAATTGACTGCGAACTATACGTATTCCAAATCATTGACCGATGACATCGGTTTCTACGGTACAAGCAACATCAACAGTAGCCAGTACTATCAGCAGGACGCTTACAACATGGCCGCGGAATGGGGACCGTCTGGTTTTGATACCCGTCATAACATCTCCGTGACCGGCGTGTACGATCTGCCCTTTGGCCGCGGTAAAAAGTTCGGTTCTAACTGGAACTATGTCCTGAACGAGGCTCTCGGCGGCTGGAAGCTGAGCGGCGCTCAGGTGTATTACTCCGGCTTCCCCGTCACCGTCAGTTCTCCTCCAAACTACTCCAACCGAGTGTTCGCATTTACCGGGGCTGCCCGGCCGGACCAGTTACGCCCGCTCCATGCAGTCGGTCGTTCTTCTAAAGCCTTTTTCGGAACTGATTTACAGGGCACCGCTTGTCCTCCAGATACAGACAATGGGAGCTGCGTCTTTGCCGCGCAGTCAGCCAACCACTTCGGCGATGTTCGCCCGTCCTCGCTTGCCGGTCCTAGTTTCCAGAACATCGATATGTCGGTGGAAAAGAGTTTTCCTGTCTGGCACGAACATAGCGTCAAGTTCCGTGGGGACTTCTTCAATACCTTTAACATCGCCTCCTACCAGCAGCCGGATAGCGGTGTGACCGACTCCAACTTTGGTCAGATTACTGGCGTCAACAGCAGCCCACGCACCATTCAGCTCTCGCTGAGGTATGCATTCTAACCGGCGCGTCCGCTGATTGGAGAAGTTCAGCCCCGTTGGTGAACTTCTCCAATCAGTAGCGCCTCTACCTCGCGACTTCCATCCGTTCCCGCCGCTACCTCCTACAACGATCGAAGCGTGGACCTTATCAAGCATCTGCTTGACAATCGCATCAGAATTACCAATCATATGCTTGATAGCCAATTCCACACGGATCGAGGTCGATCGTATGAACAAGGGTGTCAACGTGCTTCACCATCTCGGGATTGTGAGCAGCGACATGGAGGCCGCCGTTAAGCAGTACGAGCGATTAGGTTTTTTGTTCACACCGCTTTCGGTGCCGAGGATTCCCTTGCACGCGGGTGCAGACCCCGAGCCAATCGGAGCGGGAAATCGGTGCGCCATCTTCCGCAACAATTATCTGGAGATACTGGGTGTAATTGATTCCAACCGGTGGGCCTCGATCACCCGTAAACAGCGTGGACCATTTGACCTGGATGAGCCCCTCCAGCGCTATGAAGGCCTGCATGTATTACATCTGGGCGCGGACGACCTCGATCCCGTTCATCGCAGACTGCAAGAGAGCGGATTGCGTCCTCCGATATCCGGCCTTTTCAGCGCCTTGTGGATACCGTGGAGGGTCCGAAGATGATGCGGGCAAGAGCTCTCTCTTTCCGCCCGGCAGCAATCCTGAGGCGCTGTTACAAATCGCCCAGCATGAAACGCCTGAGATAGTGTTGCAACCGCGCTATATGCAGCATCCGAATGGTGCCCACTCGATCACTGAGGTGCTTGTGTGCGTCCAGGATCCAGAGAGCGTCGCAAAGAAGTATGGACTTTACAGCGGCCAGCCTGTATCCGGAAGCGGTGCACTGTATTTCATAGAGCTTGGGCAGTCACGGATTATAGTCGTAAGTCCCAACCACCTTCCGAATCTCCTACCGGGGCACGTGGCCCCCACCACTCCGTTTTTGGCAGGGTTTACCGTCTCCTCCGACCAGGAGACTACGAAGCGTGTGCTCAAGGACAGAGGGGTTGGTTTCCAGAACTGTGGTGGTCGAATCCTGGTGAATGCCAGAGACGGCTACGGGTCGGCAGTTTTGTTTGAAGATATGCGGAGTGAGAATAGGCCGATACTTCACAGCTTGTCGAGGATCAACCGATGACCGGAGCGAAAAATCAAACAACTCGCAAATCTGTCCTGGCCGAATCGGGAGTGGTACGGGTGCGGAAGACTTGATGCGGCGGTCCGCAGCAAAATGATCGTCGAAGCTGCGTTCAGGACCATTGCGAAGGATGGCTTCGAGGGACTGCGGACACGAGACATCGCGAAGCGGGTTGGCATCAATAGCGCCACGCTGCACCATCATTTTCCGACAAAAGAAGATCTGGTCACAGGCGTCGCGGACTATCTGGAAAGCCGGTTTCGCGCAGAGAAAACTCGACCGCTCGAAGCCGAAAGCGCCACGGAGGCCTTGGATCGTCAGTTGAAAGACACCATCTTCTACTACCTGAACCGGCCTGAGATGCTTGCGGTCTATCGAGAATTTGTTGCCAGGGCACCCCGCGATTCGTTGATTCGGAGACTCGTCCAACGCTTGCATGCCGGCTGGCAAGCAGATATTGTCCGAACCCTTGAGAAGGGTCGGGAGGACGGTTCGTTTCGTGCCGATCTCGATGTGGAAGCCGCTGCCGGCGTCATTCTCAGCACGGTTTGGGGATTGGTTGCTCATATATTTTCATCGAAAAAGGAATTCGATGCCGGCTTCCAGCAACTCATGAAATGGCTTGTCGCTGACTAGAGGGACCCTCCCTTATTTCTCCCATCTGTAATTCCCAACAAACGCAAACAGGTGCTGTTGTTAAGAGCAACATCCCCCCTTTTCGGCGGGCTTTTAGTGGCTTCAAGGGATAGCAATTGACCTACGGCCCGCTTATCGTCAAGTTGCCTTTTTTCTGAAAGCTGCTGACTGCGATCACCACGCATCCAAGACCAGCAGACTTTCGAACGGCAAAATGCCTGGCTCCCTGCACTGTGATGCCAGGAAAGGAAAGTGGATGACAGCAGCGATTTTGATTGTGGGTGATGACCCCGTACTGCAGGAGACCCGGACCGACACGTTGAAAGCCTGGCAGGTTTCGACCGCTACGTCCCAGCATGCCATCGAGGAGTTTCGGTCGAAATTCTACGACCTGATTATCTTCTGCCAAACGATTCCCGAGGAGACTTCACGGACACTTATCGATCATGCTCACAAGCTGGATCCCACCGTCAAAACCCTTGCTATGCGGGTGTCAGGGCCAGAGCATGATGTCGACGCGGACCCCTGCGGCGTGCTGCCCGAGCAACCACATCGTCTACGAAATCTGGTTGCTCTTCTCCTGCAAATGAGTCTCCCAACTCGCCGTATGACTCGACCTCAATAAGCATTTACCCTCCATCATCGCCTCGGCTTCCTCTCATTCTGCCATGCCGATCTGACAGAGATGATGGCGTAGATGTGTGAGGTAGTCTGACGCCAGGAAACCGAGCGTCACCGGTTCTCCGGCTCCAATACGACACCAGACATCCAGCTGAGAAGGCTGGGATGTGCGCGATGAGATGGGCAAGATAGCGGTTATAGGCTGCCCATAGCGAGACCAGCAACATCCAATCAGCCTCCTGTACAACTTGCACGCGTATGTTGCCTTCCTGGTCGTAGCCTGGGAAATCCAACGACGGCTGCAACATCGCGCGCACAAAGCGCTGATGATTGTTGGAGGCAGAATCGATCAGATGTCCAAGGACCTGCTTGCGAGACCAGCCCCCATGCAAGGCCGGCTGGATGCTTTCCCATTCAGGAATTTGTCGCAGCCGCGCCTCCGCGGCTTCCACCAGAGATCGTAGCTGATTGCGGATTCCAGTGATGTCGATCAAGGATACGGCGTGAAGGCGATCAGAGTTCCTGCGATCCCGATCAAGGTCGGAGCGCAGCGACGCTGGCGAGATTGATTGTCGCGGGAAGTGATCGAGATCGTCAAGCTGGACGAGTTTTCTCCGAGCGTAGCGAGGTTGTTTTGTTGTGGAGCGGGGATGGGGGCGTGGGGCAAGGGGCTGGCGTTTGAAGCCCCTTGCCCCACACCAGCGCCTAGAGAAGCAGCAGGGGCTTCGGTTGCCAGCAACGCCGGGTTATCAGGTTTCCTTTTCCTCTTTGCTTTCCGTCTTCTTGGCTCGTGTCTTGCGCATGGATTCGCCGCGCAGCTCGATGCGATGAGCGTTGTGCACGAGCCGGTCGAGGATACCGTCGGCGATGGTGGCGTCGCCGATCTGCTCGTGCCATTGAACGACGGGAACTTGTGAGGTCAGGATCGTCGATCGTGTTTGATAACGCTCTTCACAGATTTCCCAGAAGTCGCGCCGCTCGGATTCCTGCATGGGTGCCATGGCCCAGTCATCGACCACCAGGACATCGACACGGCTGAGCCGGGCCAGCAGATTGCGCTGGCTGCCGTCAGCCCGTGCCAGGGCCAGATCGCGGAACAGCGCTGCGGCGCGGGTGTAGAGCACGAGATATCCGTCGCGGCAGGTCTTCTGAGCCAAAGCGCAGGCCAGCCAGCTCTTGCCTACCCCGGTTGGACCGACAAGGAAGATGTTCTCGTGCCGGCTGACCCAGCCGGAGTCGTTGACCAGCGAGCGTATCAGCGTGCGATCGAGGCCGCGGGAGGCGCAGTAGTCGATGTCTTCGACGCAGGCGTTGCCTCTTAGCTTGGCGTAACGCAGCCGCCGTTGGAGCGCCAGGTTCTGGCGCCACGTCCACAACCGGTCGACCATGAGGGAGAGTTTTTCCTCGAAGCTGAGTTGGGCGGCGTCTTGGTTCTGTTCGAAGTTGCGCCAGGTTTCGACCATGGGTTCCAGATGCATGGCCAGGAGTTTTTCGATGGTGGGTTGATGTAACATGGCTCGCCTCCTCTCACTCGAAGTACGCCGCGCCGCGGATGTTGTCGTGTTCGGCAACAGAACGCGGCGCAGGCGGTGGGTTGTGTGGTTGCTGGTCAAGGTTGTGGCGCAGGATCGAGTCCATGCTCCTGTAGCTGACCGCGCCTGTAAGCAACGCGCGTTCGGCCGCTGCTTCCACGCGGGCTGACGGATAACGCTGCCCCAGGCGGATGATCCCCAGGCATGATCGATACCCCATCTCCGGATGCGGCTGCGCTTCAAGGATTCTCTCCACCACCTCTTGCGTCCGCGTGCCCACCGTGGCCGCCCACTGGACCAGCCGCGATGGTGGCCAGTCCAGATGGGCACGGTGCGCAGCGGGCCGATGCTCGTGATCACTCACCGCTACGTATGGTTTGGCCGTGCGCACGTGTGAGGCGACACGCTTGCCGTGATGGAAGATCTCTACGGTCGTGGGCGTGGCCCGCACCTCCACCGTTTGCCGCGTCAGCTGATAGGGCACACTGTAAAAGCTCCTATCGAACTGGATGTGATAGTCGATGTTGACCGTGGCGTGTGACCACTCGGCCAGATCGAAGCGCTTGACCGGAAGCGGGCGCAGCGCCGGCCGGTCCAGTTGCTCGAACAGGCTGCGGCGCGAGCCTTCGCGCTTCTTGAACGGACGCTGGTTGAGCTTGTCCAGCAGCTCGCCGATGGCGCGGTTCATCTCGCCCAGAGAGAAGAACTTGCGATGCCGTAGAGCGGCCACGATCCAGCGCTCGGCGATCTGGACTCCGACCTCGACCTTGGCCTTGTCGCGCGGCTTGCGCGGGCGCGTGGGCAGCACACCGACGGCGTAGTGCATGGCCATCTCCTGGTAAGTCGGATTCAGATCGGGCTCATAGCGGCAAGCCCGCGACACGCCGGTGCGCGTGTTATCGGGGACTACCAACTGCGGGCAGCCGCCGAAAAACTCCAACGCCCGCACGTGGGCTCCGATCCAACTGCCCATCTGCTGATCCAGCGTAGCCTCGGCATAGGTGTAGTTGCTGGCTCCCAGCACAGCCACGAACAACTGCGCGGGGCGTGCCTGGCCGGTTGCTGGATCGTAAAGGGGCATGGTCGCTCCCGCCCAATCGACAAACAACTTCTCGCCCGGCCGATGGGACTGGCGCAGCACCAGATCGCGCTCCTGCTTGAAGCGCTGATAGTGATGGCAGAAACGGCTGTACCCATAACCGTCCGCATGCCCGGCACGGTACTCTTCCCACAGCAACTGCAGGGTGGTGTGCTTGTGCCCTTGCAGTTGCTGATGAATGTAGGCGAAATCAGGTGGGGTCTTGGCGCCCGGCCTGGAGACGCCGGCGTCGTCGGGAAATAACCTCTCTTCCAGGTCCGACTCCGACATTTCAGCCGGCAGTGGCCAGCTCAATCCCGCCGCACGGAAACGCTCCACGTACTCGTGCACCGTGCTCTGGCTGACGTTGGCGCTGCGGGCGATCTGGCGTTGCCTCAGCTTCAACTCGAAATACAACCGAAGGACTTCTCGCGTCTTGCGCATGGACATTCGCTTTCCGGGCACCGTCTCCCCTCTCGGAGTCACGGTACCCGCGATTTTGGTGTCCAGCGCCGCCACGCTCTTTCCACACTTGATTCCTGCCCATCCCGATCACCGTTCCTGCACACCTCGATCACTGATCGGCTTCGCGCAGGAATGCTGATCGCTTTGGCCAGGAACTTTGATCGCAATCAGACAGGAATCGTGATCGGCTTCATCCAGGAATGCTGATCGGCTTCAGCAGGAATCCGCAAGCTGCTCGCTTAGCTCTCTCATCGCCTGGCGCAAGTCTATCAAAGCGATAAACGATGCCGCGGTTTCGCTTGCCTTGATGAAAGGCCCGGCCTAACGCTCAGATTGAGATTTCAAAGCTGTGGCTTGCGCCGTGGAAAACATGTGAAAATGCACTTTTGCAATCGCAACTGCGTCCTGTTGCGCCCCTGTCTCACCAGGCTGCCCTCCAGTTCCCTATTCATAGCGGAGAGCTTCGGCGGGTGGGACGGCGATGGCGTGGCGGGCGGGCAACAGGCAGGCGAGGAGTGCGCTGAGAGCGAGGAGCGCGGCGGCTGCGAACAGACTGCCTGCGGCAAAGGCGCTTTGCATCCAGTGGGCGAGGACGGCGCCGAGAAAGCTGTCAAAGGCAAGACCGATGACAATGCCCGCGGCCGCGCTGACCAGCGCGATGCGCGCGGCGACCCACAGGACATGCGCGCGCGGCGCGCCGAGCGCCAGGCGGACGCCGAACTCCGTAGTGCGCTGCGCGACGCTGTAAGCGACGACGCTGAAGATGCCGACCAGCGCGAGCGCGAGCGCCATGGCAGAGAAGACGCCAAACAATATGGAGAAGAGCCGCTGGCGGCTGTACTGTGCGTCGCGCTCGATGGCTTCGTTGAGGGTGAAGGTGCCGTTGAAGCGAGCTGTTGGAGATCTGCTGGTCGGAAGCGACGGATGCGATAGCGGCGCGCATGGAGTGCAGGTAGGTGAGCGGATCGCCCTGGGTGCGGACGAAGAACTGCACGTTGGACGGTATCACGGCGGTGTACGGAAGGTAGATGGCGGGGACGACGGGGCGATCGACGCCGTCGTTGCGCGCATCGCCGACAACGCCGATGATCTGACGCCAGGCGGTGCTTTGCGCAGAGATGGCCGCGAAGCGATTCTGATGTGCGAGACCGGGAATACGTAGCTGCCGGCCCAAGGCATTGGACGAGGAGAGATAGCGTGTCGCGAACGCGCGATTGACGACCGCGATGAAGTCTCCGCGGGTGTTTTCATCCGTATTCCAGAGGCGCCCCTGAAGCAGAGGGATGCGGAGCGCAGCGAAATATCGCTGGTCGACCAGCATCACACGGGCCTGCGGCTGCTGCCGATCGCGAGCTCCGTCGATGTTGAAGGAGCTCTCAACGCCAGTATAGGGTGGCGTGGCATCGGCGCCGGCCGAGTCACTGGAGACAGCGACAATGGAGACACCGGGAACGGATGCGATCTTCTCCCGGATCTGCTCGATGTAAGCGGTGCGCGCTTCGCGCGACTGAATGCGGCTCCACTCGCCTGGGTCTTGGAGGTGCAGCAGGATGCCGAGCTTCATGACATTTGCGGGATCGTAGCCAAGCGGCATCTGCATAAGCCCAAGAAAGCTGCGGATGGCGGTGCCCGCAGTGGCCATGAGAAGAAGCGTGAGCGCGACTTGCGCGGCGATGAGAACGCTCCAGCGATGCTTTGCGGGAGCAGCGACAACGCCAATCTGCCTGCCGGGGAGCATACGCGCGGAATCGTGACGCGAGAGACGCAATGCGGGGGCAAGACCGAAGAGGATGCCGCAGAGCAGCGCGAGCGCGACGGAGAACGCGAGGATGGGAGCGTTGATGCGGATGACGGATTCGGCGGGAAAGGAATCCGGAGAAAGCAACAAGGGTAGCTTTGCCAGCCAGTAAGACGCAGCAACGCCAAGGACGGCGCCGGTGCAGGAGATGACGACAGCTTCGACCAGCAACTGGCGGACGATGCGCCAGCGACTGGCGCCGATCGCACTGCGGATGGCGAGCTCATGCTGGCGCGTGCGGCCACGGGCCAGCAGCAGGATGGAGCAGTTGGCGCAGCCGATGATGAGCAAGAGCACAACGCCTGCGAGAAGAAGCGTCAGGGTGCGCCCAGTTCCCTGCTGGTAAGGCACGATGATCGGCTGCAGCGCGAGATGCCAGTGATCGGGAAAGCGATCAGGATGCTGTTGCGCAAACTGGCGCACGATGGGCTCGAGCGCAGCGTTGGCGGCGGCAAGTGTGACGCCGGGCCGGAGCTTGATCCACGGTGCGTAGGGCTGGAAGGGAAGGTTGAAACTCGGCATGAGACTGCGAGGCAGGTAAACATCACCGACGCCGAGGCTGTCATTGAATGCGAAGCTGCGCGGCATGACCCCAATGATGGTGTAGGGGGCGTGATCGATTTCGAGCGTTTGCCCGATGATGCGGGGATCGCCGCCGAAGTGGCGCTGCCAAAAGCGGTAGTTGAGAACAACGACGGAGTGGCCGCCGTTCTCTCCATCGGATGGCTCGAGGTTGCGGCCGAGAAGCGGGCGCACACCAAAGAAAGTTCCGGCATTCTCTGTGAGGTAGGTGCACTGGATGTCTTCCGGCAGTGCGCCGCCGGTGATCTCCATTCCTCCGTTGTCGAAGCCAAGCGCCGATTCAACCGGCGCTGCAAGGCGCAGTTCATCAAACTGCGCCTTGCCAAGGAGAAACCAGCTCCAGTCGTCAGGATGTTGCTGGTCGATGACGACGGGGTTCATGATGCGGTCGGCGCCGGCGTAGGGAAACGGGTGCAGCAGGACGGCGTAGATGAGGGAGAACATCGCCGTGGTGGCGCCGATGCCGAGCGCGAGCGAGAGCACGGCGACCGCGGCGAAGCCAGGATTGCGGCGCAGGGCGCGGAGGCCGTAGCGGATGTCTCCGCCTAACTCATCGAAGAGGCGGAGGCCGATGGCGTCGCGGTAAGTTTCGTTTTGGGCGGCGGGCTGGCCGAGGTCGATGCGCGCTTTGCGGCGGGCTTCTTCTTCGGGGAGGCCCTGGCGGATTAAATCTTCCTGGTAGGCGTCGAGGGTAGAACGAAACTCTTCTTCGACGTCGCTGTGGGTGCGTGGCGCGATGGAGTGCCAGAGCTTGCGCATTGCGGCGAGGAGACTCATATCTCGCCCGCCTTCTTGTCGAGAATGCCGGCGACGACAGCGGCCATGTCGGTCCATTTGGCGGTCTCGGCCTTGAGCTGACGCGTACCGGCGGCGGTGAGCGAGTAAAAGCGGGCGCGGCGATTGTTCTCCGACTCACCCCACTCGCCTTTGATCCAGCCCTGGCGCTCAAGACGATAGATGGCGGTGTAGAAGGAACCCTGCAGGATTTCGAGGCGCTCGCCGGAGATCTGCTGGATGCGCAGCAGGATGCCGTAGCCATGCAGCGGACCGAGCGAGACCGCCTTGAGGATGAGCATCTCGAGTGTGCCCTGCGGGAGTTCAACCGGTTTCGTCAAAGCTCTCTCCTATCTGAGAAAGGAGAGTACGCGGTCTCTCCTTTCCTGTCAAGGAGACCGCCGCGCGGGCGATTGCGCCTTCAGCGGCGCATCAGGGTGCGGACTCGGGCTGCCGGATATCGAAGTTTTCCACGATGAACCAGTAGCAGAATATGCCTGCGAGCAGGACACCCACTGCTAACCCGAAGCCGGGAGCATACGAGCCGGTTCGGCTGATAAGGATTCCCGTGAGCAAAGGCGCTATAACACCCCCGAGGTTGCCGGCAAAGTTTTCAAAGCCGGTCCATAACCCGACGTCCTCCTGGGGCGCGCAGCACTGCAGGATGACCAGCAGATTACCCGTGGCGAGGCCGACCAGCGAGGCGCCGGCGATGAGAAACACCGCTGTGTTGGCACTCTGCACGTGGGAGGCAGGAATAAGCAGTAGACCACAGAGAAAGGCTACGGTGACAATTCCCTTGCGGGTCCGCGTTTCGCTCCAGCCGTGGGCGACGAGTCGGTCGGCGATCCAGCCCCCCAGGGGTTCGCTGGCTCCAAAAACAAAATATGGCAGCGCGGAGAAGAAGCCGGCGCGCAGGATGGTCAAATGACGCACGGTCACCAGGTAGTCGGGCAGCCAGGTCACGAACAGATACCAGTAGTAGTCGAAGCAAAAGAAACCGAGACAGATACCGATCAGGTTGCGATTGGTCAACAGGCGACGCATGGCCTGGCCTCGGCTGTGGCCCGGGGATGCCGGCCGCGCCCGCTGATCGATCCGCCCCTTCGTCGCCCATAGCCAGGGAATCACCCACAACAGCGCAGTGAACCCGATCAACCGAAAGCTCATGCGCCAGCCGAAGTGGATCAGCAGCCAGGGGATCGTCAGACCACCCAGCACCAGGCCCATACGGCTGCCGAAGTCGAAGAGGCCGCAAGGCAGACCGCGCTCCGTGGAGGGAAATAGAAGGCTCACAATCTTGGTGCCGCCGGGCAAGTAGATCGACTCCCCGACACCGAGCAGCAGGCGAAAGAGAATGAGCACACCCAGGGTGGTGGCGAACCCGGTCAATCCCTGTCCCAAAGACCAGAGTACGAACGCGGAGAAGTAGAGCCAGCGCAAGTTGACGCGGTCAGCAGCCCAGCCCACGGGGATTTGCATCAGCGCGTAGGTCCAAAAGAAAGCCGAGAGCAACAGGCCCTTGCTTTCCGGCCCCAGATGCAGGTCTCTGGAGATGAGCGGCAACGCCAATGAAATGCTGGAGCGGTCAAGATAGTTGATCAGGGAGGCGGTGAATAGGAGCCACACGATCGTCCAGCGGCGGGACGTGGTTCCAATAGGAGCTTGCTGGAATGGGAGCCTGGGCATGTTTTCCGATTCTATGCTGTTCTGCGTTCTTCTCAATGGCTCCGGAGGAGGAAGATCCTTCGGTGGCTCCTAATAGGCCCTTTCTTTCTCCAACTTCCCAGCCATTCCAGGTCTGTATAAGAAGCTGGCGGCCCAGAACTCAGTCCCGAAGGGACGGCTGAGAGAATCCCAGGACGTAGCCCTACGTAGGATATGACACCAAGGACCAGTCCCGCAGGGACGGCTGAGAATATCCCAGGATGCAATCCTGGGCATCTTGCCCCGTTGATGTCCGCGCTAAAGCCCGTCGTATTCTCAAATCGTACGGCCCAGACTAAAGTCTTGCCTTGACTACCAGACAATTTTGAAGCTGTGCCTTCGGACAGATCTGGCTTCTAGCCGTCCCTTCAAAACTCGATTCCCATCGAAGATTCCTCCGTAGCTTTATTGATCAGCGGGTGCCGGGGGGTCGAGGTAATAGGCGACGAGACCCAGGATGAAGCACCACAGCATGATGTCGAGAATGTAGGCGGTGCCTAGACGGGCGATGACGCTGAATATCTGGCCGGCCAGACCTGCTGCGGGCGTCCAATCAGCGAGGGCCCAGGTAACACCAGAGGCGCCCAGGCCGGCCACCAGAATGCAAAACCAGTAGAGCCACTGGCGATAAGCTCGCGCCGCACGACCGAACCAACCGGCTTTCAGGCCGCAAGCGCACGTCTCCATTGCCAACGGAAGCAAAAGACCGCCCAAAAGCCATTGCACACAGTCATAGACACGTTCCTGCCACGCGACCAATCCCGAGTAGCCGAGATGGTGGCGCAGCCACTGCGGCGATTGAGAGTTCCAGTAACCGGCATACAAGCCCTCGTGCGCCCGGAGCACGTCTATCGGCTGTAGTAGCAGCCACCACAGGGCTACGAAAACCACCAGCAGAATCCAGCTTAGCCAGAGGGGCGGTCGCGTGTCGCATGATAGTAGGTGGCGGAAAGTTGCCGTGTAGAGCCAGAGGAAAGCAATCACCAGCAGGACACCTGACAGCATCGAGAACGCGAACTGCCAGCTGTGCGAGTCGGGAATTTGCAGCCAACCGGCGGCCAATAGCATGAGCAGGAAATTTCCTAGCAATTGGCCAAGGATAAGACGGCCCCTAAACTTGCCGACGGCGCCTCGGAATGCCTGCATCATTTCTGTCCCTCCACGGGCGACGGCGCCGGATCTACTTGCAGGTGCAACAAGTCGCTGGTGGCCTGAATGCCCGGCTGGTACATCGGTTGCACATTGGCCGGGCTAATGGCAAAGCTTCCCGGGTTGACAACCTTGAGCAAATAGAAGGATTCGTGGCGGCCACTCGACTCGGTCGCGAAAATGGCTGCGCGATCATCAAAAAATTCGCGCCGCGTGTACCAGTACTGCCAGGCAGCGGGCTGGTCGAGGATGTTGTAGCTGTCCTCGTGCTGCACGAATTCTGTTCCTGCCGGAATTGGATCCTCGATCAGCAAATACTTCGCCGGCGAGCCGTTCACAGCCAGGTGAACAGCGAGCGTGTCGCCGGACACGACGGGACCCTTCAGCGGATCGAGCCGGTAAACGATCTGCCCATCCTTGGTGGTCGGCACCAGCTTGAAGTAGTCGCGCGTCAGGTTCAACGAGAGCGTGCCCTGCTGGTAGAACTTCTGCTCGGTGGAATAGTACTTGCCCTGTACTGTCCAGTAGGCACGCCCACTTCCCTGCTTCCTCACGACGACCGCGTTGTTCCCAGGATGGAGTTGGGCGGGGGTTACATCAAGGCTGAGGTCTACGCCTGAGGCCGCATCCGCCGCGTTGAAGTGCCGCTTCCCTATCGAAGCGCCGTTGAGCTGCACATCCACATCGAAGTCCGCGTTCAGCTCCTGCGAGGCAGCGAGATAATCCACCAGGCCAAAGAGCACCATGGCCGTTTGCTCAGTCGAGTTCCACCAGTATCCACCATTGCGATTGAGCACCAGCCACTGCGCCGCACCCTCTAGCAAGGGGCTCTTGGCATCGGCGTGGGTGAGGAAGCGCAATGCGAAGGCCGTGCTCTCGGCGCTGTTGTCGTCACTGAGCTCGAGCAGCGGATTATAGGTCGAAGGCCAGGAGACAAGGGTGCCTGTGTGTTTGGCTTTCGCTTCCAGCAATTGGGCGATTTGCGCGGCCCTGCTGTCGCCGGTGCGCAGCATGACCATGCCGGTTAGAGCCAGGCCTTCCGCGGAGAGGTCGTTGCGGCGCGACCATAGGGTCTCGACGGATGAACCGAGGTTCTTAGCGCCGGCCTCGCTGAGAGCATAGAGCACGTAGGCGCGGAGTTCAGGGATCATGCGCGGATGCTGGGCCAGCTGCTTCTGCAGATAGCTCACCCCCCCGCCGAGGTCGGCGTCGGCTTTTGCATAGCCAGCGGTCTTTGCTTCAGCGAGACCCGAGACCACATAGGCGGTGATGAAGACGCGGCTCGAATCTTCTTTCCACCAGCCCCAACCGCCGTCGTCGTGCTTGAGGTCGTTCAGGCGATCGAGGCCGGCATCGATCTTGGCCTGCAGATCGGTTGAGCTCACCAGGCCGGAGAGATTCAGTTTCTTTAGCGTATCCGCAACGACCAGGTTGGGCAGGAAGCTGGACATGGTCTGCTCGGTGCAGCCGTAAGGATAGCTGGTGAGATAGCCAAGCGCGGAGAACAGGCTACCGGCTATGGACGGCGCGATCTCGAGATGCAGCGTGTGCGCGGCGGCATCGGTGTTTCCCGGGAAGTCTATGGTGGTGGAGCCCTGCCCGTTATCCGCGATGACTCCGGAGTTGTTGATGGTGCGCGGCACGCCGATCGGCTCCACCGGGAAGGTCAGCTCGAGGGCATCTGATTCTTCGTTGGTGAGGGCCTTGGCCAGCAGGCGAGCGGTGCCGATCTTCGACGCCTTGACTCGCCAGAGCGCGGTGCCTTCGCCCTTGCTGGGCACAGTGACAGTTTGCGGCGCGCCGGAGACGGGGTCGAGTCCAGTGATGTCGAGCGACAGCTGCACCTGCTTCGCGTGTCGAGGTAGTTGTGGACGATCACCGGGATGACGACTTCATCCGCCTGGCGCAGGAAGCGGGGCGTGCCCATGCGCACGATGATGTTCTTGCGCACCAGCACGCGGTTGATCGCGGAGCCAGCCTGCGAGTCGAGGGTGATAGCGTGCACCGTGCTTCGCCAGGTGGTTAGCGAGTCAGGGAAAGTGAGGGTGACGTGGGCATGTCCGGTGGCGTCGGTATGGATGGACGGCGACCAGTAGGCGGTATCCGGAAAGGCCTTGCGCACACGCGGCTGCACTACATCGTTGCCCGGCTTTACCTGGGCCAGCTGCGGACGGTAACGTGACTGCCGTTCGGCAAGCTGCGGGGATTTGAGCCCGGCCCTGCCGCTGAAGTAGTACTGCAGCGACGAATCGACCGCGGCGTAGACGTAGCGGTCGGGGTAAAGCTTCTTGACCATGTCGCCGCTGCTATCCGGATAGAGGGAATAGATGGCCTCGTCAACCACTCCGAAGCTAAAGTCGGCGCTGACTGGCTTGCCCTGGTAGTCGCGGGCAAATACGTCGTAGGAGGCGGTCTGCTGCGGCTGAAAGACCTCCTTGGCCGGGGTGATGTCGATTTGTAACTGCTGCTGCACGGGCGGAACCTTGATGCTGAGGTTGGCCTGGTAGAGCTGATCGTTGCGGATGAAGGCGGCGGTTACCTCCAGGTTGGGCTGGGCGTCCGCGGTGATGGGCAGGTCGAAGGTCAACGACTTGCCCGGGGAGAACATGACTTTGCGGAACTCGACTGTATTCCCGGTGGCAATTACCAGGGGGTGGATGTTGTCGACATTGGACAGAATGCTGAGGTGGGCTGTGTCTCCCGGGGCATAGCTCTTCTTGTCGGCGATCATCTGGACGGCGCGCGACTCCCCGCCCCATCCTTCTTCGTTGCTGCCCATCACCCACAGATAGCTGGAGTCGAATACGACACGATTTTCGGGGGTGGTGGCACTAGCCTCTATTTCGGTGCTGCCGGCCTGATTGACGCGGATGGATCCCTGCGCCTTTCCATTGGCGTCGGTGGTCACATCGGTGGCGGCGCCACGGGTGGTCTCGGTCTTTCCGTTGGCAGTACTTACGCGTAACCAGCTGCAGGTGTACGCGGGTTTGTACCGGGTGGTTATCGTAGTCCACCGCGGTTACGTTAAAGAGCGCGGTGTCGCCGGTGCGGATGGCGTAGCTCACCGGCTCGACGCGGATGCGGAAGGTGCCGCGGGTGGCGAGGAAGCGTCCTCGGCCGGTGATTTCGCGGTTGGCCTGGTCGGTAACGGCGGCCTCCACGGTGTAGTCCTGGTCCATCGGGTGGGTCGCGTCGGCTACGTACTGCGTGGGCACATTGATGGTGAGCTTGCCGTTGGCATCGAGCTTGCCGGTCTGCTCGGATTGCTGTGAGGCGTCGTAGCCCAGCGAGGCGTTGTCATCCCGGCTCCCATGCCCGCCGCTGTCATCGCCGCTGCCTTCGTCATCCCACCAGTAATGCGGCGAATGGTAGACGCGGTACTTGACCGCGGCATTGGAGACGGGCTCGCCGAAGAAGTAGCGGGCATCGATCACTACCGGCATGGTCTCGCCCTGCAGCAGGCGGGGTTTGGCGGGGCTTACGCGCACCTGGTACTCCGGTTTGCGGTAGTCCTCCACGCGGAATGTGCCGGTGCCGGCGTCGTTGTCGGCGTCGTCTGAAGCGGGCCCGTTGCGCAGCCGGATGGTGTAGTAGCCCAGGGTCGCGGTCGCCGGCAGGGTCAGATCGCCGTACACAGCACCAGACGGAGAACGGCATGTCTTTGTCGAGCAGGGCGTGGTCATCCTGGTCGGCGATGGTTACGTGGATGGTGGTGAGCTTGGGCAGCTCCAGATGGTTCTCCACCTTGGCGCGCAGAATTCCCTTCCAATGCACGACATGGCCGGGGCGATAGACGGGGCGGTCGGTGTAGATGTAGGAGGACCAGCGGCCACCCTGAAAGCCGCTGAGGGCGTAGCTTCCGGGAGTAACGGCGGCCACGTCATCGCCGGATGTGGCCAGCACCCAGAAGTTGTCCTGCTGCACTTTGGGCGCGGTCAGGTGCAGCTCGGCGAGTCCGTCGGCGTCGGTGTTGCCGGTAGCTTGCTGCTGCTGGCCGAAGCCTGCGCATCACTTGCACTCCTGCGATGCCCGCTCCCGAGACGCGATCGACGCAATAGGCGAGCACGTTGCCGCTGCCGGTGCGCGTGATCATGGCCATGCGGCTCACCATCAGCAGGGTGTAGGCCTTGTAGTGGCCGTTGGTGGCCTCGATCAGGTAGAGGCCTGAGGGCAGCGGATCGATGGGCAGTTCCTGCGAATCGGAGACGTAGGTTGGGGGCAGTTCCTGGCGCCAGCGCGCGACCAGTTGGTGGTCGTTCAGCAGTGGGATCTGGGCGAACTGGGCCACGCCGACGATGCGGCTGCGATGGGCCAGATTTGCTTGATGCGCACGCAGACGGTCGCGGTTTTCCATGGTGAACTGGCCGCGGAAGAAGCGGCGGATCAGAAACCAGAGATGATGCTTCCAGTCGTGGAACTTTTCCAGCCAGGTGCGCTCGTCGATGCGCTCTTTGGGACCGAAGGGGGTTCCGTTGTCGAAGCTGTGCAGGTCGGGCAGGCCGGCGAGGAATTTTGCCGGGTTCTGCACCCGGTAGATGCGGAACTCCAGCTCATCTACGTTCTGCGCGTAGAGATGGATGGTGGGTTTCTCGGTGGGGGCGAAGCTGCGGTTGGTGCTCAGATTGAAGGAGACCGGGCGGGCGGCGTGCAGCTGCACGGGAAAGAGCAGCCCGAGCAGGAGCAGCAACCCGACGCTCAATCGCCTTCGCGCAGAATGTTCCAACGGTAGACTCCGAGAAAGTTTGCGTTTTCGTTGAGCGGACGCCAACGCGCGTCCGGGTGGTGCAACAGGTCACTCAATAGCAGGCGGCGCATTTCGCCTTTGCCATGGTGAATGGGCCCGGTGTGATAGACAACGCCCTTTTCTCCACAAAAAATCATGGAGTGAAACGGGGAGTGGTAACGGGGAGTGCCCGGGACATCATACGGTGAGTCCTGGTCCAACTGGCGATAAAAAATAAGGTCGCCGGGGCGGGCCAGGCGAAGGTCGCGTCCTACCAGGTAGGTGTTGTCTTGCATCAGGGTTTGCGCGTCGGCGAATTGGGCGAAGGTGCCGTTGTTGAGGTCCGCGGGTTGGAAGGGGCCGGGGCGGATACGGAAGAGGTTGGCTCCCAAGGGGGTTTGCGGGTAGGTGTACTGGCGGATCGAGGGTGCGGCGGATTGGAGAGCGTGGCTGCTTAGCCAGGTTTCGTCGTGGGCGTGGAGGGTTTCGCGATAGGCGTAGCGCAGGAGGGCGGCGCAGTCGTTGATCTCGGTGGGGAGTTGGGCGGGTTGGTCTGCTTGGTGCTCAGCGATCGTCGTGAACCAGGCGCGGAAGGCTTGGCGGTCCTGGGTGGTGTGTAGGCGGAGGAAGTCGGGGGTTCCGTCGGAGTAGGTGTCGCTGGGGTCGAAGACAAAGGTTACGGGGATGCGAAAGAGGCGGTGGCGCCAGTGTAGATGGAGTTGGGCATGGCCTGGGTTGACTGGAGATTGCAGCATGGCTTCGATAACCCCGTTGTCGGATTCGAGTAGGCGTAGGGTTGGGGTTTGTTGGCGTCTTGGGTCACGGTACTGCTGGGCCACGGCAGCCGGATGCGGAATGCGGTGTGTTCGGCGCCATCGGCTGGTAGCGTGACTTGGTCGGGGGTCGATGGTCGGGCGCTGATGGGTGTAGAGGATGGCTAGGCAGCGCGATCAGGGCGGAGCGCGATGGCTGCGTAGGGCAACCAGCTTCCTTTGCCGCTTCAAGTTCGGCGGCATATTTTCCCTTAGCATCGTAGACACTGCAGGTCCCTCGCCTCCGCTTCTGTCCGTTCGGGATGACAAAGTTAAGGGTAACCGCCACTCTTCAAATCTTCTATGCGGATGTGCAGAGAAAAACCGATCCGCCCGTTCCCGGGTCCTAAGCAACGAATGCTGAGTGCGCTATCCCACTCAAGCCCCTAATCTGGGCTTGAGTGGGATAACCGCGTTCTACGGCCGCGACGTCATTGCGACCGACTACCGCAAGTCCCTGTGGGACCCGTTCACTTATTTGGAGGCGGTGCTTTCATCAGGCCGACAAACATGGTGGTGAACTTCGGAAGATCCATATCCATTTGCGCGTGTACTTGCTGCACGTCGGTGTCGGGCTTTAAGGGCGCGGTCCAGGTGAGGGTGTTGCCGTAGCTTGGGCCGTGGCTTATGTCGACATCCATGTACAGAAGGCGCTCCGCTGGTGATGATGGACGGATCCAGAAACACGCTGGCGGTCAGCTCGTCCCACAAGTAGTAACGATCCTTGGAGAAGCGGACAATATACTGCGCTGCCGGGTTAGACGATTGCGCAATGTCGTCCACCATCTTCTGCGTGAATGTCCCCTTGATGGAGACGTCCACCGTGGTCACATCGATGCGCGGCCAGTGGGCACGCAGGACAATGTGCGCGGCTTCAGGATCGAACCAGAAGTTGAACTCGTGCCGCGGGCTGGCGGAGAATTCCGGATCGTCGGTCTGCGGATCAAGACTCCCACCCATGAGATAAATCCCCTGCGTCAACTCGGCGAAATGCGGATCGATGGACAACGCAAGCGCAATGTTGGTCAGCGGACCCAAAGCGCAGATGGTCACCTGGTGAGGATGCGCGTGCACCTGGGAGATGAGAAAGTGGGCCGCGTCCTGGTCAAGAGGGAGTGTGTGCGGCGCGCCTTCCGGCAATGGAGGTACGAGGTAGGGATCATGGCTGCGCGATGGGTCGCCTTCGTGACCGACTTGCTGGTCAAGACTGGAGGGTCCGCCTCCCCACGCGCCCAGCCAATTCACTTTGCCGTAGAGCTGGGCAGCAAGCTGGGTTCCCTTCTGCGTGCGCACCAGGGGAACAACGGCGCCGGGAACCACCGGCACGTCGGTTCTTCCAATGAGCTCGAGCATGCGCAGCGTGTGCTGCACTTCCTCATCGCGCCAGGCGTCGCCGGTCACCACGGTGATGCCGAGGACTTGGACATCCGGCGATTGCAGAAGGACCATCAACGACATCTGGTCCGATCCGCCAGGCCCGGAGGCGTCTTGGTCGACCAGGACCATGCGCTTCTGCGCTGAGGCTAGAGTAGAAAAGGCTAACAATGCGAGCAGGAGCGGTTTCATTCGGAAGGTCGGCATTTTGTGCCCAATATATAAACCAACGGGCCAAGATCACCGACCTGACCAGGCAGGGACGCTTGGGATGAAACGTCCAGCCCGGCACCAGGTACTGCATCTGTGTCGCGATCGTCGCGCGTCTCCCAGACCCAGCTTCTTATAAAGCGCTATGTGCGGCCTCGATGCGCTCCAGGTCGATCTCTATGCCCAGCCCGGGGCGGTCGGGCAGCTCGATTTCTCCGTTGACGATGCGGAAGGGCTCGCGGGTCAGGCGCTGGCCGTCCTGCCAGATCCAATGCGTATCGATAGCGGTTACCTTTCCCGGAGCGGCGGCCGCCACATGGGTGAACATGGCCAGGGAGATGTCGAAGTGATTGTTGGAGTGCGATCCCCAGGTGAGCCCCCAGTCGCGGCAGAACTGCGCCACCCGCACCGAACCCTGCATGGTCCAGAAATGGGGATCGGCCAGGGGAATGTCGACCGCATCCAACTGCACGGCATGCTTGAGCTCTCGCCAGTCGGTGGCGATCATGTTGGTGGCCGTGGGCAGGCCGGTGGCGCGGCGGAATTCCGCCATGATCTCGCGGCCGGAGTAGCCCTGCTCCGCTCCGCAGGGATCTTCCGCATAGGCCAGAACGTCGTGCTTGCCCCGGCAAAGTGCCACTGCTTCCTCTAATGGCCACGCGCCGTTGGGATCGAGGGTGATGCGCGCTTGCGGAAATCGCTCCGCCAGCGCAGTCACGGTCTCCATCTCCTGCGCCCCAGCAAGCACTCCACCTTTGAGCTTGAAATCGTGAAAGCCGTAGCGGGCTTGCGCGGCCTCTGCAAGGCGTAGCACAGCGGCGGTGGTAAGCGCCTCTTCATGCCGCAGACGCAACCACTCGTCGCCCGCATCTGGTTCGCTGGCATAGGGTAGATCCGTCTTCCGCCGGTCACCCACGAAGAACAAATAGCCGAGCACCGGTACACGTCGACCGCTGCCTTCCCTCTCCCAACAGCGCAGCGACAGGCAGGCCGACCCACTGACCCAGCAAGTCGAGCAGCGCACTCTCGACTGCCGTGACCGCATGCACCGTGGTGCGCATATCGAAGGTCTGGAGACCACGCCCGGCGGCATCGCGATCGGCAAAGCGCTTCCGCATGGCTTCGAGAATCTCGCGGTAAGCAGCGATCGCGACGAGCCAACAATGGCAGAGCTCGCTTCTTCGAGAACCTGGCGTATCTTCTCGCCGCCTGGAACCTCGCCCGCGCCGGTGTGGCCGGCGTCATCAGCGAGGAGCACGACGTTGCGGGTGAAGAATGGCGCGTGGGCCCCGCTGAGGTTCAGCAGCATGCTGTCATTTCCGGCGACAGGAATGACTCTCATGCTGGTGACGCGAGGGGATGACGGGCTGACCTCTGGAGAGAATTTCTGGTTACATTGCACGAACGAAATTATTGCAGAGTGCTTAGCGGCATGCGGCGAGCGCCGTATTGGCGTTTGCCGGGGGGAAGGATTGCTTCATGAGCAGCGAACAGGCGGCCTGAGGTGTCAACGGCCGGGCCAAAAGAAAGCCCTGCACCAGTTCGCACCCGATGTCGGCCAGCTGCCTCAAATGCTGCTCGGTCTCCACTCCTTCAGCCACGGTTTTCAGGCCCAGCTGACGAGCCAGGCCAGTAATCGCGCGTACGGTGGACTGGTCGGCGGCAGAACCATCCAGACGGAGGACGAATGAGCGGTCGATTTTGAGGGTATCGAGGGGCAGCGCCTGAAGGTAGCTGAAGGTCGAGTGGCCCGTACCAAAGTCGTCGATGGCAATGCCGACCCCCAGGTCGCGCAGCTTACGCAACTTGGCGGCAGCTCCCCTCAGGTCTGAGATGATCCAGCTTTCGGTAATTTCAATCTCCAGGCGGCCAGGCGCGAGACCGCTTCTCTTGAGCGCATCCGCTATCTTGGAGCTGAAGTTGGGGCGTCCCAGCTGCACGCCGGATACGTTGACGAAGATCTTGACCGGGGGCACGGAGGCGGCGTTCCACGCCATCGCCTGGCGGCATACTTCGTCAATGACCCAGTCGCCGATGGGAACAATCAGCCCGGTTTCTTCGGCGACGGGAATGAACTCCAGAGGAGCAACCCGGCCCCAGCTGGGGTGTTTCCAGCGCAGCAGCGCCTCAAATCCCATGATCTCCCGGTTCATGGTGTAGATCGGCTGGTAGGCTACGCGGAACTGGTCCTGCGCCACGGCGACCGCCAGTGCATCCGCCATCTCTGCCGCCCGCCGGCTTTGCCGGCCCAAATCCGGGGAATAGATGTGGGCCTGCCCTCTGCTCGTGTGTTTCGCCTCCACTAGCGCCATCGCTGCATTGCGCAACAATGTGTCCGGAGTATCCCCATGACCAGGAAAGAGGCTGATGCCAATACTGGCGTTTAGGGTCAGCGAATGGCCGTCCACCACCATGGGCGCCCTCAACTCCTTCAGCAGCCGGCGGCAAATATTCGCTGCGTCGGAGACTTCTGTTAAGTCCGGGAGAGCGAGGATGAATTCATCACCGCCGTGGCGGGCAAGCGTGTCGACGTCGCGAATCGCTTCCTTAAGCCGGTCGGCGCCAGCTTTCAAGCAGACATCGCCCAGGTCATGTCCCAGGTTGTCGTTGATTTGCTGGAAGCGATCCAGATCGATGCAACAAACCGCAATCAGCTTGCCCTGACGCCTTGCGGTGACCATCGCCTGCCGCAAGCGATCCTCCAACAGGGTTCGATTGGGCAGCCCGGTCAGGAGGTCGTAGTGGGAGCCATGGACAACCTGGTCATAAAGCAGATGATGTTCGATGGCCATGCGCCCGAGATCGCAGATGCTGCGGACGGTTCCGCGAATGGCGTCATCCAGAAGTGCCTGCTGCGTGTCGAACACGGTCACCATGCCCGTCGCTTCTCCGGCACCGGAAATCAGGGGAGACGCCATGCAGAGCTTAGCGCCGGATTTCAGGATCTCCAGAAAGGCGGGGCAGCTGGGGGTGGGTCCATCCCGTGATCCGGAAATTGCCGACCATGCCAGGCCCTCGGATCTCAGGACCAGGGAGGCGGTCGCGGCCGGCGCCGGACGGACAGCCCGCGTGGGTAATCCCGCCTCGGCGTCGATGTGCAACTGATCCCCGGCAAGCACGAATATGGCAATCGATTTAGGGGAATGGAGAGCAACGAATGCATCGGCCATCAACTGCAGCGTCGAAGGAATTGAATGATGGGCAATGATCGCGGAGAATATGGCGCTCTCATTCTCTTCCCACTTTTGCAGCCGGATGGTTTCCTGCGCGACTGCTCCACCGATCGCTGAGAGCTCCCGGGACGTCCTTTCGGAAGTCGCGGTCGAGGGTGTCGCGTACGCAGTGTCCATGAACGGATCATCGTCCCAGGCGGTTGGGACTTTAACAGCGGCCAGCGATTCAGGGTGCGGTGGGTTCGGCCACCAGGGGGCTTAGCGGTGCTTTTTGGCTGGGGGGGATTTCTTGGCCGGCGGCGATTTTTTAGCCGGTTCGGCCTTCTTGACGGCTTTGGCAGGTGGTTTGGAGCCCACCGCCTTCTTCGCGTGGTTGCTGCCTTTGGCAGCAGGCTTGGCCGGGGGCGGCGGCTTTACTGCAGCGGGGCGAATGGCCTTGGCTGCCACTGGCTTAGCTGCAGCAGCCTTGGCAGGCGCCGCTTTCGTGGGCACGGCTTTAACAGCAGCCGGTTTGGTGGGCGCCGTTTTCTTGGCGACAGGGGCAGAACTATGGGCGGAACTGTGAGCATGGCCGGATGGACGGCTAGGGGCGGGAGCGGTTTGTTTCGTGGCCTTGGGCATCACATGGACTTTGGCCTGCTTGGTGGGCGCCACCACATGAAGGGTGGGACTTGGCGCAGCCTTCGCTGCGGTCGGAGTTGCCTTGGCCGCCGCAACCTCTGGCTTGTGGTTGGCGTGTGCCTTCCCTCCCCCATGGCCTGATTCAGCTTCCGCGTGGGCTTTTTTGGGTGCCGGCACGCTCTTCTTCGCTGCGGGCGGAAAGCTATCCTCGGGCTCGCCGTCCTCTTCCTCATCGATCTCCTCGATAGCCTCCTCATCGTCGAGCTCCAAGGGCTCACCATCAAAAGCCACTTCCTCAGCGGCTTCCTCGGCGACATCCTCAACCGGAACTTTGGCTTTTGCCTCCCCGGATTTCTTCGAGCCTCGGGTGCGCCGTACAGTCACCGGTGGCGGGGGCGCCGGAGGCGAATAGGGTTCCAGGAAGGCACGCAGTTGCTCGTCGGTCTCCAATTTGCCGTCAATCACCCCCAGGAACAGTCCGGAAATCATCTCGTCATAGCCGGGCACTTCGGGAGTAATGCGCAGTTCCTGGAGCAAGGCATGGGGAATCTTCTGGCGCGCCTCCGGCCAAACGGTGAAGAAGTTCTTATATTTGGCCTGAATCGCCGGGGACTTCGAAGTCAAGCCCAGCCACAGGACCGCTTGCGGGTCAGCAGAGGTGAACAGCTTCCAGGTGGCCGAAGGCGTGGACGCTTCTTTGCCGCTGAGCTGCTTATTGAACTCCTTGGCGGCATTGTCGAGATTGTCCCACTCCGCGACGAAACCAGGGCGTACAAAGAGAGCCTTCAGGGTCGCCAGGTCTTTAGCTGAAAGCTTGGCTGTAAGATAGTGCACCGAAGCTGCTGAAATATCAGGACTTACCCCCTGCATTTGCAGCTGGGTCACCAGCTTGCGCATTTCCTCCAGGCCCGGCGCGTCGGCCGACGCAGTGGTCCACGCGGGAAATAGGTGATGCATCCAGCCCTGCGCCTCCATGGCGGCCAGCACTCGCAACCCATCCTCTTCATGGCCGATCTCTTCCAGCTCATAGCCACGGTGATAAGGCGAAAGAGCCTCGATCGCCTTCTCATCCTTGGCGTTCTGGAAACGCGTCTGGGTGCGCTCGTCCAGTTCCCATCCGAGACGGGCCACCAGCCGAGTAGCCCGCAACAAGCGGGACGGGTCCTCCAGAAAGCCATAGTTGCTTACCAGGCGCAACTGGCGTGCTTCGATGTCGGCAACGCCGTTCAACGGATCCATCAGCAAGCCGTACGAATGCTCATTCAGCGATAAGGCCATGGCGTTGGCGGTGAAATCGCGACGGCGTAGATCCTCCAAAATCGTGTCCCAGTGGTAAACCGGCTTGCCCGGCTTAGGGTATTCCTCCCGGCGGGCGCTCGAGATCTCCACGGTCACGCCGACCGGAAAGCGGAAGAACAGGGTGCGTGAAGGCTCGTGCTCTCCCCACAGCTTTCCGCCCGCTTTCTCCAGTGGTTTCTTTAGCTTAAGAGCATTTCCCTGAACGGTCACATCAAGGTCGAAGACCGGCGAGCCACTGGTGAGGTCACGAACCGCGCCGCCGGCCAAAAATATGGTCATCCCGGCTTCGCGAGCTGCCTCACGGATGTGCTGGAGCGCGTTCTGCTGGTGTATAGAGAGACGGTTCTTGAGGAGATAGATATAGTCGGGCATGCCTTACGTTCAGCTCCGCCCGCCACTGAGATTGCGGCTAACATTCGCCATGTGAACACCTTAGCGGCAAACTCACGCTACGAACAAACACCTAAGTTACCATACTGGGAAGGTCCTTGGCTACAGCGTTGCACAGCTTCTGCTGCGCCCCTTTGCACGGTTCCCGGTGCTCTTGCGGAACATGCGACAATCCAGCTGGGCGAATTTCCGCCGGTCGCTAACCAGGCATGCCGGGCGCGAGGCGCCCGGGCCAGCGGGGGCCCGACTCCATGCCAGTCAGCCGTAAGAAGGTCATCGTCCGAAAGTTGAGCCGGGACTGGCTATCCGGGTATCTGCCTCCGTCGGCCTTCGTCCACCACGAACAAGTCGAAGTGCTCGATCTCGCCGGCAAACTCATCTCCGTGCAGATGTCCGAGGTGAAATGGATCTGCTTCGTGCGCGACTTTCAGTCCGGCGATGCCAACCAGCCTGAGCGTTTGCTGCGCAAGACATTTGTCACCCGCCCCCGCAGCCAGGGTCTCTGGATCCGGGCACGACTGAAAGACAACGACATGATCGAGGGGCTGGCCCAGAACGACACAACTTTGCTGGATGGAGATGGGCTGTTCCTCATTCCGCCGGATACGCGATCGAACACCCAGCGGATCTTTCTGCCGCGGCAGGCCGTGGCGGAGCTGGATGTGCTGGCAGTGATCAAGACGGGAAGCCGGCGAGGCCCATCCGAAGCTGTGCAGGAGAGCCTGTTCAAACCACAGAATTCAATCTAAGAGTCCGGTACAATCCCCTGCATGAAGCTTGCCGAACTCGCCCGTGTTCTTGGGGCCACCTGCCACGGCGATCCGGACCAGGAAATTACCGGGGTGGAAGGGATTGAAAGGGCTGGTCCCGGCCAGCTGACCTTTGTCGCTAACCCCAAGTACACGCCGTTTGCCCGCACGACCAAGGCAGGGGCGGTCTTGGTGACCGAGGACTTTCCGCAAATCGAGGCAGCCACCCTGCGGACGGCGAACCCCTACCTGGCGTTCGCCCGCGCCATTGACGTCTTCCGTCCAGCCCCGCACTACCCTCCGGGGATTCACCCGACGGCGGTGATCGACCCCAGCGCCACGATTGGCGAGGGCGCGCATATCGGGGCCTACGTCGTGGTCGGCGCAGGGGCGGTCATCGGGCCCGGCGCCACCCTATTGCCACACGTGGTCATTTACCCTAAGGCGCACATAGGAAAACTTTTCTTCGCCCACGCCCATGCCGTGGTGCGGGAGGAGTGCCGGCTCGGCGATGGGGTCATCCTGCAAAACGGAGCGGTGGTCGGCTCAGATGGCTTCGGATTTGCCAAGGAGGACGGCGGCACTTGGCATAAAATCACGCAGAGCGGCGCGGCGATTCTGGGGGACAAGGTGGAGGTTCAAGCCAACTCCTGCATCGACCGGGCCAGCGTAGGCAACACGGAGATTGCCAGTGGAGTCAAGATCGATAACCTGGTTCAAGTAGGGCACGGATCGTCCGTGGGAGAGAATACCCTGGTTTGTTCCCAGGTGGGATTAGCGGGATCGTCGGGTGTTGGGAAGAATGTGGTGCTGGCCGGGCAGGTTGGGGTGGTCGGTCATAGCTTCATCGGCGATGGCGTAGTGGTCACCGCACAATCGGGGGTGCCCGGCGATGTGGCTCCGGGCAGCGTGATCAGCGGTTCCCCAGCATTCGAACACCGTGCCTGGATGAAAAGTGTGGCCGCATTCAGACGTCTGCCAGATCTCGTCAAACAGGTGAACAAGAAGTCCTAAGGATTTGTAAAGTAATGCTTTATTGAGTCTATTGGAGCTTGGTTCGCCTGCAACAAACAGATTCGGGCGGCAGCACATTTCCCAAACCAAGCATCTTACTTCAGTCGCAATGCTGGCAGAACCAACCTATCGGAGAAACGGGGAAGCGTTGCATCTGGTCGAGAATCCTGTTCGCGTATTGCTGCTTGATGATGATCCCGAGAACCTGTTGCTGCGCGCCGCCATCCTGCGCAAGCACGGTTACCTAGCCGACACTGCAGGAACCATCGGCGAGGCGGAGAAACTGCTCAACAAAATTGATATCGCTGTGCTCGACTATCACCTGGGTGCGGGCCAGTTCGGCACGGAAGTGGCCAGTGTCCTTCGCCGGCGACGGCCGGAAGTGCCCATCATCATTCTTTCCGCCACCCTGGAGCACCGCTTCGGCGGGGTCGAAGATATGCACCTGCTCAAGGGCTACAGTTCGGTCGATGATCTGATCGCCGCCTTGCGTTCATTTGAGGCCAAGCACCGCGGAAGACCCGTGGTGGTCGATGCGCGGGATTTCTTCTACTCCCGCATCAGCATGGCGATCGGCGAGGACGTTGTGCTCGAGATCCTTGATGGCAATGGAGAATGGATGTACGTGAACGAATCCTGCGCCCGCTTGCTGGAGCGGCCACGGGATTGGTTTCCAGGCAAGAACATGTTTGCTGAGATGCCCGATCTGGCGGCTGACTGGAAAGAGATTCTGCGCACGGTCGCGGAGAAGCGCGAGACGTATATTGATCGCACGTATCGCGGATTGCTGAATCTGCCCCGGAAGGGCGAAGAATGGGTGTGGAATGTGCTCGCGTTTCCGCTTACATTGCACAACGACGAGACGGGAGTGGTTTTGACGGCGCGCACCCTGGAACGGAAGACGTTGTTGTGAGGAAAGCCCTCAGCCCACCAACAAATGCTGGGTGCCCCATTCAAGCCCTGTTTTGGGCTCGAATGGGATAATGGCTCTCAATGTGCCACGTCTCATTTGCCCGCAGTCTGTAACGTCGTGCCTGATACAGCGGCCGCCCGAAGGAGTCCGTATCATACCCAAACCCCATAAAAACAGGTCGGCTACCCCGCGTCCCCGCTCAGGCGATCGTGGGGTACCCGTGCTGTTTTTATTAGGTTTGGTTATGACACTGTGCCTGGCCGGATGCCGTTCCCGCTTTATCGAGGCCACCATTGTGAATCAGGGCCCGACTTTGCACGTGATGGAGTTTGATTACCCGAGCGCTAGCTTCGGCGCGAACGTGCTGGCGACCGGCGGCAAATTCCATTACCGCTTCAAGGTTCAGGGATCGGGACCCCTATCGCTGCAGTATGAGGATGGGGAAGGTCATGCCCACACCGCCACAGGTCCTAATGTGGACCTGGGCGATCAGGGTTCACTGCTGGTAACGATCAGCCCCACGGGGGCAGTCACCTGGGCGCCAAGCCTAACCAATCCGAAATAGAGCTACTTGACTACGGACTGGAAGAGACTCGACTGCAAGAGGCTCGAAAACTGGCTATCTGAAGATGCGAAGCGCACATCCAGGGTTCCGCCGCTCGAGTTGATGGTGGTGTTGTCGATCGCTTCCTTCTCTGCGGGAGTGCCACTCACTTTCTTGTACAGCGCCGCAGCGTTCAGGAGCGAAGCCATGGTGGCGGCAGAAATCGTGTCCGGAGTAATCACGTCGAGCGAGAACTTGACCCCATTGTCGAAGTTCATCGAGTATCGCGAACTAAGGAGCCGCTTCTTCACCGTGTCATAGTCGGTTAACTGCGAAGCATCTCCCAGCACGGAACGCATCATGGTCTGCGTACCTTCCTGGTCGAGAACGCTCCAGACGGCATCAGTGTCGACGGATGCCATCTGGCCTAGCATGGCACTGTTAGTCAGAAAGCTGGGCGCCATGCCGTCACGCGCATCCAGCGCGGACTTGAGCGATTCCGTTTGGCCAAAGACCATGGTCGTGGGATTCAGGAAGACGACCTGCATGCCTGATTGGCCCATCGGATAGACCTTGTTCTCGCGGTAGACGATGGGCTTGACCTTCCGCTTTTTGAAGTTAGCCAGGATGTCGTCGAGGGAGAACTGGCCTTGCGCCAAACCTACGATACGAGTGTCCCCTCCCTTTTTAAACGAAGCAAAAGCTAACTCTTCAATGTCGTGGTTCTCATCCAGGCCTGAGGTGCGGAGAGCCTGCTCCAACTGCTTGAGCTCAGGCGGGAGCACACGCGCCTTCAAGTCCATCGCGGCTTGCGAATTCTGCATGGCGTGGTAATCAACGACGATCAGCTGCTGAACATCCTTAGGTATTGCGGCGCGCGCATCCTGGCCGAGCTGAGCGGCAGTAGCGGGTAGTGTCAGCGCGAGAGCGAGACCGGCAAAGGCGCTCGTTTGCATATATTTCGTGACTTGCTTCAATGGGTCATTCCTTCCCTGGGGGGACTACATTCAAAAAAATGTAAGCAGTTATTTGAGCGATTTCACACTGATCTTGCCTGTCCAGCCCGAGCGATTTGGGCTTTTCCTGGTAGAAATCACCGTGCAAGGCGATTTCCCCGGCTCCGATCATCGTTTAACCGCTTCCAACCCAGCTTTCTCTATCTTATGCTTTGCTGGTGCCGGCGACGGGCCAATCGAGTGGCTGCTTCAGCCGCCGTTCGAGAATCCTCTCCTCCGGCGTAAACCCACTTATTAGACGTACCCACTCACTATCACGCTCAAAGGCCTCTTCCGGAAGTAGACCGATGAGTTCTGCGTCTACAACCTTGGTGCCATGGGTGGCCGCCAGCCGGTTCACCGCGTTGTACGCGTGGCCTACCGGGGTGAGGCGGAAATCCGTGATGTTAAGGGAGATCTGGGCTCGGCCCTGCACCAGCACGCCCATTGCTTTTACCCCTTCCAGGCCGCCGTTGGAGGCCCGCAAAGCCTTGGCGATCGCCCGCGCTGCGGTAACGTTGGGGCGGTCCAGATAAAGGTTGTAGGCGATAAGAAACTTGCGCGCTCCGACGGCGCTGGCTCCCGCGGTAGGGTGCAGTTCAGGGCCTCCCAAATCGGGACGACGTGCAGCATCGCGCGACACCAGCTCCCGCAGGCCCTCGAATTGTCCCTGTCGCACCTGCTCCAACAGCGCCCGGTCGGGACGGGACGCGGCCGCCTCGTAGAAATAGATGGGGATGTTATAGCGGCTCCAGATCTCCAGGCCGGCCTGGCGAGCCAGGATGGCGCATTGGGCAAGCGAAATCCCGGATATGGGGACGAATGGGATTACGTCGGTGGCGCCAATGCGCGGATGCACTCCGCGCTGTACGGTCAGGTCAATTAGTTCCGCCGCCCTGCCGGCGGCGCGAACAGCCGCCTCCACAACCGCGGGCGGCCGCCCGGCGATGGTCACCACCGAACGATTGTGGTCGCTATCCATGGACCAGTCGAGTAAGAAGACGCCCTCGATACGCATGGCGTCCACGATGGCGTGCACCTTTGTACGATCAATGCCCTCGGAGAAGTTGGGCACGCACTCTATGACGATCTCGTCCATAAGACTTCGGGTCTCTGCAGGATGCGGAAAAAGCTCACGTTTGTGTCAGGGCAGACTGTACACCTTTCGAAAAACTCTCTACGAAGGGCACGGGTTCAGCCGTGCCGCATTGGGCGAAGAATGTGAGGGCTTTAGCCCCTGAGGTAGAGCTTTCCAATGCTTCGCGGTCAAAAACATACCTCCGCGGCTAAAGCCGTCTCTCGTGTATTGCTTTTACGGCACGGCTGAACCCGTGCCCTTCGTAGTGACCTTTCCGCAGCCTGCGAAGTAGCCTAGCCATCAAACACCAGGGTCTGCCGCGCCAGGTCTGGGCCGGCTATTTCCACCAGGTATAGCCAATAGAGAACTGTACGCTCGCGTTTACGCCAGGGTTGGCATCCCCCATGCTGGCGTTCGAAATATGCACCGCATTCGCCCCTATGGAGATCGATTGCTTGGGCTTGACGAAGTAATGGAAGCCCAAGCCGAATTGCGGGGTGTAGTTGAAAACACTTGTCCCCAGGTGATTGGGCACCGGGTAGGGCCCTACCGGCGGAAACTTGTGATTGGTCCAGATGAGACCGCCCGCACCCTGAATCCAGGGCAGGAAGCGACCTCGACTACGGAAGTCCCAGCGCAAAATGACCGGCGTGATGCTTAGGCCGGTGTACGTCCCACCGGTGGGAAACAGGTCACTGCAAGTCAGCGGCACACCAGGTTGCTCGTAGCAGTTCGCGCGCAGGTATTTAGGGGTATACGCCTGCCAGAGGGGCATGATTTCCGCACCGAGTTCAAATTGTCCATTCAGGATGCCCTTGCCGAAAGGGCCCGTCAGCACCTTGCCGGCATGCACACCGGCCCATAGAAACTTGTAGGCATCGCGATTTCCAGTACCGAAGCCGCCGTTGACGAAGGGTCCAAACTCCCACGGTTGGCCGGCCAGGAGGTTTTCCGCCGGACGCACAGAGGAGTCATTAGCGGTGGACTGCGCGCCGGCGACCCCGGGCAAGAGAAGTGCAAACGCAACCATGAGCACGGCAGCAATTCGATGGCGTGGCATTCCGCTTGGCATGGTGATACTCGTCTTCCCTTCCGTCAAATAACTGTTCATCTTGAGCGTTTTAAGGCAGGCGGAGGCAGAACTGTCTTGGGTAAGGATACAGTGGCAGTGCGACACGGAGGAGACTGGGATGGATCGGGGTGATCAGCCAGCGACTTCTTCGTACTGCGTGGCGTCCAGATCGAAGTTCGAGTAGACGTTCTGCACGTCGTCCAGGTCTTCCAGCGCTTCGAGCAAGCGGATCATCTGGGCCGCCACCGTGCCCTCGAGCTTGGTATAGGTGGACGCGATCATCGTGATTTCAGAGACTGTGGGCTCAACTTTGGCTGCCTTGACCGCGTTGGCCACCGCCTCGTAGGCGGAAGGGTCGGTCAGGATTTCCCATGTATCACCCTCATCGTTCAGATCTTCTCCGCCGGCGTCGAGAACGATGTTCATCAACTTGTCCTCATCCGCCTCAGACTTGGGAACAGCGATCAGGCCCTTTTTGGCAAACATGAAACGGACAGAATTGGGTTCGCCCAGGTTGCCGCCATTCTTTGAAAAGGCATGGCGCACTTCGCTTACGGTGCGATTGCGATTGTCCGTGGTTACTTCGACGATGAGAGCGACGCCCCCGGGACCGTAACCCTCGAAGGAGATTTCCTCGTAAATCGATCCCGGCAATTCACCCGTGCCGCGCTGAATGGCGCGCTTGATGTTGTCTTGCGGCATGTTCTCAGCCTTAGCGGCCGCGACAGCGCCGCGCAGCCGGGGATTGGCATCGACATCCCCCCCGCCCTGCCGAGCGGCCATGGTGATTTCTCTGATCAGACGCGTGAAGATCTTGCCGCGCTTGGCGTCAAGTGCGCCCTTTTTGTGTTTGATTGTCGCCCATTTGGAATGGCCGGACATAGCAACCTCTACTGCCTGTAAGAAGGCTGATCTTGCCACGAAGCGAACCGACTCGTCGCGGCGAAAGGCGAGTATAGCATCTTGAGAGTTGTGGTTCCCACCCCTGGGAAAACGGTCAAGTAGAAAGATTTTCTTTCGCGGCGAACGCATCCGTTCTATTTGCTCGAGATGCTGCGGGAAAAGTCATTGAACGAAGGGCACGGGTTCGGTTTCCGTAGCCTGAAGAGCTAGCTTTGTCGAGGGCGGCGGAAAGCATAGACGACGGCAAGCAACGGCGGCGCCAAGAGTATGCCCCAAAACGGAATGATGATGCCAAGCACGATGGGCACCAGGATCGAAGCCCAGACGGGCACCCGCGTGACCCGCTTCATGATCAGCGGCTGCAACATCAGCTGATCAATCACCACGATCACGGCATACATGCCCAGCAGGAAGCACAGACGGTACATATCGGGCCGGCTCACGAGGATGGAGAAAGCCGGCCCCAGCAGAGCAATCACCCCGCCAATGTTGGGGACCAGGGTCATGAGCCCGGCAATCAGAGCCCAAACCGGCGCCAGGGGCACCTTTAACAGCAGGAGCCCGATCAGCCACAAGACCGCAACGCAGAGCCCCTCAATGGTGACAGCGCGCCACCAATTGACCAGGGCCTTTCCTGCCGTTCGCAGGTGGAGCGCACTTTTGGCGGGAAAATTACCCGGAACGGGTCCGCCGGCGCTGAGGGCGGTGGGCTTTGACACCGCAGGCAGGTCGACCTCGGGTGGGTCGTTGGGTACAGGATCCCCGGGAATGGCGTCCTGATCTGGCATGGCCAATACCCCCGACAATACTCCAGCTAGGAGGCCAAATGCCACAACGGGGAAATTCGGCCACGAGGAAACGCCTTCCAAGAGAGGGCAGTAGTCATGCAGACACTGCCCGGTTTGGCCAAAACTGCTAGCCTAGACGTATGAAATTCGGTGTCCTCGTCTTTCCTGGCTCCAATTGCGACCACGATGCGTATTACGCTCTGCGCGAGATCGCTGAGCAGCCCGTGACTTTTCTCTGGCACGAGTCAGAGGATCTGGAGAACTGCGACGCCATCCTGGTGCCGGGCGGATTTGCCTATGGGGATTACCTGAGGACTGGGGCGATTGCCCGGTTTTCGCCGGTGATGCAGTCGGTGAAACGGTTTGCCGCCGGTGGCGGGCTGGTATTGGGCATCTGTAACGGCTTCCAGATTTTATGCGAGAGCGGTATGCTGCCGGGGGCGTTGCTCAGGAACGCCGGGCTGCGCTACATCTGCAAGCAGGTCTACGTGCGGACTGAGACCAATCGCAGCCCCTTTGCCCAGGCGCTAACCCCGGGCCAGGTATTGAAGATTCCCATCGGGCACATGGAGGGCAACTACTTTTGTGACCCTGCCACCCTGGCTGAGTTGGAACGCAGCGATCGCGTCGCCTTCCGCTATTGCACCCAGTCCGGGGAGGTAACCTCCGCCGCCAACCCCAATGGCTCCATTAGTTGCATTGCCGGGGTATATAGCGAGGGGCACAATGTGCTGGGTATGATGCCCCATCCGGACCGCTCGAGCGAAGGGATCCTTGGCTCGTCGGACGGCTTGTTATTGTTTGCCTCACTGGCCAATATGATGGCCAGGTAGGTCAGGAATTTCATGATCGATATACACCATCATTTGTTGTTTGGCCTGGATGACGGCCCCTCCGATATCGAGATCTCGGTGGCCATGGCCGAAATGTCGATGCAGAACGGGGTAACGCACATCGTGGCCACACCCCATTCGAGCGAGCACTTCAAGTTCGACCCGGCGTTGAATCTGGAACGCCTGGAAATGATCCGCACACGGCTGGGAGATCGCATTTCGCTTGGTATGGGCTGCGACTTCCACCTTATGTTCGACAACATCGAGGACGCCATTGCCAACCCGGCGAAGTATTCCATCAATGGGAAGCAATATCTGTTAGTGGAGTTCCCTGACCACGGAATCTCCCAGAACATGAAGGAGATCTTTTTCCGTCTGAGCACGGCTGGGCTGACCTCGATCATCACTCATCCCGAGCGCAACCCGCTGCTGGCACGCCACCCCGAACGCATGGCGGATTGGCTGCGCTCGGGCTGTTTAGTGCAAATTACCGCTGCCTCTTTGACTGGCCGCTTCGGCAAGGTGGCGCAGCGCGTTTCCCACGAGCTGCTGCGTCGGAACTGGGTAAACTTTCTCGCCACCGATGCGCACGATCTCCAGTCGCGGCCTCCGATGCTGCGCGACGCCTATCAACTGGTAGTGGATAAATACGGGGTCGAGACCGCGGACCGGCTGTGCATTCACAATCCTCGCGCAGCCTATTTCGGGGAGAGCCTGCCGCCTCAGCCCGAACCGGAAGGCCTGCACCCGGAGCTGGACCCGAAACACTCCTCGGGACTGCTCAGCAAGATGTTCGGCTGGTAGGGTAAAGAATTCCGCTCCTCTGGTTCCCTCACCAAGGGACGGGTGGCCCATATCTCGCTGGTTTTTCGCGAGATATGGGATACCACCAATGCCGACCGCTAAGGGCATCGGTTGAATCGGCACTCAAAAGGAAAGAGCAGTGGTATCCCACATCTCGCGAAAAACCAGCGAGATATGGGCCACCCGTCCTTGGTGAGGGAACCAGAGGGAGCCACCGAATTCCGCGCCAAGGGTTAGCGATCGGCCTTGACGACGTGCCTTGTATCATCTTGGCGTAATGCCGAGGTGGTTTACATGAAACTCAGGGTGCTCTTCCTCCTGGCCGCGTGCGCGCTGCTGATGAGCCTAGCGTTGCCACACGGCGCTCGCGGCGCTGCCGTTGCAAATGTTGCGATGCAGCCTCTCATGGCACAGGTGGATCGCGTGGAGGCGACACTTGGTTATCTCGGCCAACCGCTGGCAGAGCAGGACCGGGAGCGAATTAAAGCCATCGCCGCCGGGCGGGACACCGGCTCGACCGCCTCTCAGGTCGAGGCAATCTTGGATAAGTATGTACTCGCAGTGGTGACGATTAGTTCGGAAAGCCGCGTCGACGTAAAGCGTGGACCCGGCCGTGCCAGAACTGATTCAGAACGGCACCCGGTCTTTTCTGGTAAAGGTCATCAACCAACCAGGCATCACCGCTCCGCTTGCAGTCAGCAGCCCCAACAGCGGCCAGGTCTACATCACGTCCTCCGGCGACCACGAACCGAAACAACGTCTGACTGCATCCGACGTGGCCCAGCGTTGGGCGGATATTTCCCTGTTCGACCATCCTCCGATGGAAGCGAGGCTGTCTGGTTTGCCCTTGGAATATCGGGTGCTCACGATCTCCAGCCGTGACGCCGGTCAACGTTCGGCAAAAATCAGCTTCAACGTCGGACAAGGAACACAAGATGTCGGTTTTCTCAACGAGATCCCGGTCCTCTTCAAAATAGTGCCCGTCCATTCGATTCAACTGCATGTGCTTGACCCGAATGGTCAGCCGACGATGGCTTCATTTATCTTTCGCGATAGCCTGGGCCGTATCTATCCCAATCCAGTCAAGAGGCTCGCGCCGGACTTCTATTTTCAGCCGCAGGTATATCGCGGCGATGGCGAATCGATCCAACTGCCGCCCGGCTCATACACGGTCACCTATACCGGCGGCCCTGAATACATCACAGATTCAAGACAGCTCGCAGTAACGGACCCGCATGCCGAGCGAGCTAACATTCCGCCTCAACCGCTGGATCGACCCGGTGAAGAGTGGATGGTATTCCGGTGACGACCATATCCATCCGGCAGGCTGCTCCCATTATGAGAACCCGACTGAGGGAGTTTCAGACGACGATATGGGACGGCAGGTTCGGGGCGAACATCTGAACGTGGGCGCCGTGCTGGTGTGGGGACCTTGCTTCTACTACCAGACTCACTTCTTTCGGGGCCAGCATGATGACCCAAGCTCGACGCGGAGTTCCCTGCTCCACTATGACCTTGAAGTGTCCGGGTTCCCTTCCGACCATTCCGGACACCTGGTGCTGCTCAACCTTAAGAAAATTATTTATCCCAACACGAAGCGCATTGAAGAGTGGCCGACCTGGGACTTACCCATCCTGCAATGGGCGAAATCACAAGGGGCGGTGGCGGGGTTTGCGCACTCCGGTTGGGGTCTTGACGTGCAGACGGATGCTTTGCCGAACCTGGTGGTGCCCCCCTTTGACAGCATCGGAGCCAATGAATACATCATGGATGTGACGCATCCTGGCGCGGTCGACTTCATCTCCGCAGGCGATACGCCCTACGTTTGGGAGCTGAATATCTGGTACCAGACTTTGAACGTTGGGTTTCGCACTCGTATCTCCGGCGAGACCGATTTTCCCTGCATATATGACAGCAGAGTGGGCGAAGGACGAACTTATGCCAAGATCAGCGGTCCACTGACTTACGACAACTACACCAAAGCGGTGCGCGATGGCGCTGTCTATGTTTCTGATGGCCGCAGCCATCTCATGGACTTCGCCGTAAATGGCAACGAGATGGGAGTGAAAGGAAGTCAAGTGGATCTGGGAGCCCCGGGCACGGTATCGGTGAGCGTCACGGCGGCCGCCTATCTCCCGGTAAAGGCGGATACGGCCCTCGATGAACTTCCCTACAACGAAAGGCCCTACTGGCATCTGGAGCGAGCGCGCATGGGCGCCACACGCAAGGTTCCTGTGGCCGTTGTGGTCAACGGAGAAGCCGTGGCGACGAAGGAAATTGTCGCGGACGGAACCGAGCAGAAGCTCAAGTTCGAGATACCAGTGAACAAGAGCAGTTGGATCGCGGTTCGCATACTTCCCTCGTCCCATACCAACCCTATCTTTGTCCTGGTGGGCGGCAAGCCTATCCGGGCATCCAAGCGAAGCGCGGAGTGGTGCCTTCGAGGTGTCAATCAGTGCTGGAGCCAGAAGCAGCCGAAGATTTCTGCCAAAGAGCTTCCGGATGCACAGAAAGCGTACGACCATGCCCGCGAGGTCTATCGGCAGTTGATCAGCGAGAGCTCTGACCAATGAGGCGGCGATTGCTTTTCATTCTTGGTGGCATGGTCCTGCTGGTTGCCGCGGGAGTGTGGAAATACCGCACACAAGGAAAGGCGACCGCCACTGGACAGCCGCAGCCGGGCTCGGTCGCTTTCCCTATAGGACTTGCCGAGGATGGCAAGGGCAATCTCTATGTGGCGGCGCGCAAGCAAAATCGGATCTTGAAGATCTCTCCCGACCGGGAGGTTAGTGTTTTCGCGGGAAATGGCAAGAGGGATTTCTCTGGCGATGGCGGCCCGGCAACGCAAGCCGGCTTGTCTTTACCGATGGGCGTTGCTCTGAACAGCGCGGGCGATTTATTGATTGCCGACACCGGCAACAACCGCATTCGAAGAGTGGAAGCAAAGAACAACACCATCACCACCGTGGCGGGTAATGGTTCCCTGTGGCATGGCCGAAGCAAACTGGCAACCGCTACGTCACTCTATGAACCGGTATCCGTCGCCGTCGACGGCGATGACAATATCTATACAGGAGGATCCGGCGGCTCTCCGGTCATGCGCCTGGACGCGATCACCCAGGAAATCACGAAGGTGATGGGAGCCGACCTGCCGGGAGATCCACTCGCTTCGTCTCCCGCCTCAGGTCCATTTTGGATAACGGCCGGCGAACATGGAGCCCTCTTCGTTGCTGATCCAACGCGCAATTCGGTCGCTGAAATCACCGGGCCAGGTAGTTTGAGGACCATTGCGGGAGGACCGGTTTGCGGGTTTGCAGGTGATGGTGGACCGGGAAGCGGAGCTCTCCTATGTTTTCCGGAATCCGTGGCCGTGACCGGAAACAAGCTTTTCATCGCAGATACAGCTAACAACCGGATCCGCCGTCTGGATGTCCAGTCAGGGGTGATCACTACGGTCGCGGGGAATGCGCAGGCCGGCTATGCCGGAGATGAAGGCCCGGCCGTGCAGGCCAGCCTGAATGGTCCCATGGGGGTCCTCGCGAACAGGAAAGGCGACCTGTTTATTGCCGATACCGGCAACGACTGTATTCGACGAGTGGATGCGGAAACAGGAGTGATCACAACTTGGGTGACGGCTCGGGAATTAGAGGCACCTGCCCATTGATAGCCGTGCCGACAGCAAACCGAGGGAAAATAACGAATGGCGAAGGATGATCGCACCAAGGTGATTCCCAGGAGAACTCCGGAATCAGCTGCCATGTCAGCAAACGTCAAACGAGCAATGACGATAACCGCCAATCTCAACCGTCTGACGTTCAATGATGCGGAGGAAGTCCGGGCCTTATTCAGCGATCTCATCGGCAAAAAGGTGGACGACAGCTTTGTATTGATACCACCCTTTTATGCAACCGGGGGTCTCGATACCAGCGTCGGGCGCAATGTCTTCGTCAATCAGAACTGCACTTTCTATGATCTCGGCGGGCTTCGCATTGCCGATGACGTGATGATCGGACCGAACGTGAACCTCATCACGTCTGGCCATCCCCTCGAACCTTCTCAACGCCGCGGCTTCGTAACCGCAAAGCCGATCGCGATTGAGAGAAATGTCTGGGTCGCAGCCGGCGCGACGATTATCGGCGGAGTGACTGTGGGTGAAAACTCGGTGGTTGCAGCGGGTTCCGTAGTCACCAGGGACGTTCCCCCGAATACGCTTGTTGGAGGAAACCCGGCGAGAGTGATTCGTGCGATTGGCGACTGAGGGGAACCTACAGTCCCAGGCCGCCGTCTACGCCTAGAATCTGGCCGGTAATGAAGTGCGGTCCACGTGCGAAGAATAGAACCGCCTCCGCAACATCGTTGGGCGTTCCGTTGCGCCCCATCGGAGTCTTGTTGGCAAAATGCTCGTAGGCAGGATCCACTTCCCCATTCACCACCATGCCTGGAGCTACGCAATTCACGCTGATCTCCGGCGCGAAGGCTTTCGCCATGGTTTGCGTGAGCATATGAAGAGCGGCTTTCGAGGTGCAATAGTGCGCGTGCGTGGGCCAGGGATGCATGCCGCCCAGCGAGCCAATATTGATAATGCGCCCCTTGGCTTTCCGGAGATGAGGATAGGCGGCTTGGGAGACGAGGAAAGGCCCGCGGGTGTTGGTTTCGAACATCTTGTCCCATTGCTCGAGGGTGATCGACTGCAGGGCAGCGGTCTCAAAGGTGCCTGCGTTATTGACCAGGATGTCCAGCCCGCCAAACTGCTCCACCACGGCAGCGACTGCCGCGTGAACGCTATCGGAGTTGCGCACATCGCAGGCAACTGCCATGGCACGAACGTTGAGCTGCTGCAGAGCCGCTACCGTCTCCTGTGCTTCCGCCTTGGAACCGTTGTAAGTGATGGCAATGTCCGCTCCGGCGGAGGCCAGACCCAGCGCGAGGCTCCTGCCGATGCGCTTGGCGGCGCCGGTCACCAGCGCTCTTCTGTGATGCAGGCTTTCCATAGAAATTGATCTTACTCAGTCGGCTGAAAGCCAGGCCGGGTCCCCCGGATTTCCTGTCGAGGTTTGTGGCATTGGTGAACTTTATGCGCCTTTCTTTGCGGAAAGGCGCACACGCGGCTCTTTCCAGTGCAACGAAACAGGAAATCCGGGTCCCCGGATTTCCTGTCGAGGTTTGGGCAGGTGAACTTTAGCGACCGGAACAGTGCAACGAAAAGGAAATCCGGTCTATTGCGGAAGGGAGTTTGCTGGGAGGGTTTGGCGCTGTTCGACTCGCCTTTCGGCGCGGTGGTGTTGGGGGCAGTCCCTTGTCCGTCGCCGTAAAGGGAGTATTGCGAGGTCGGCCGCTTCATTTTCACCAGGATCTCTTTGCTGTCGGTATCGATCTTGTAGTCCTCGCCGTAGGTCTGCCAGCCAGGGGCAATCACCTGCAGACGCACGGTGTCGCCGATGGGGATCACATCGATGGTGACCTTGCCGTCTTCATCGCTTTTCAGCTCCAGCGCGCCCTTATCCTTATCGCCTTCCATGGGATGGAAGACCACGGCGGCGTTGGGGATGGCCTTGCCATTGGTGGACCTGATCACCGTGACTTTGATGGTGCAAGTGGCCGGCGGGGGTGTGTACTTACGCCCATTACGCTGATCTGCGTGGCTTAGCAGCGGAAAACCGGCAAGCAACAGCACGAAACCCAAAATCCGGCGGGAAAAACGAACGCCCATGGCAGGAAGTATAGTTGATTTCCCAAGCATTTACGCAGTCGTAATATTTGAGCGAGTTTCACTCACATTTTGACTTTGCGGGCTTGACAAGGGGTTGGCCCGTGGCTATCTTAGCAATTGAAGGGCGAGAGTGCTAACGCCCCAGTCGGGATAGCGTATCGCTCTCACAATCTCAACCAAACAGCTTTACTCGTAATTACCGCGAGGCAAACCCTCGTGCGAAGGAGAAGTAACGCAATGGCACCAGCAACAGCATCCGTAGCTACCAGCTTTACCCCACTTCACGACCGCATTCTGGTACGGCGTGTGGAAGAGGGCGAATCCATCCGGGGCGGCATCATCATCCCTGATTCGGCCAAGGAAAAGCCGCAAGAGGGTGAAGTCATCTCCGTTGGCAAGGGCAAGTCGAACGACGAGGGCAAGGTTTTCCCGCTGGATGTTAAGGCCGGAGACAGCATTCTGTTCGGCAAGTATTCCGGGACTGAGATCAAGATCGATGGCGAGGAATTCCTCATTATGCGTGAGGAAGAAGTACTCGGCATTCTCAAGAAGAAGTAAGCGCATCGCGGTTGCACCGGATGCGCTTTTTTATTGCTGCCTATGTGGCAGCGCACATTGTCAAGGAGAAATGGAATGGCAAAGCAAATTCTGCACGGAGAAGATTCGCGTCAGGCAATTCTGCGCGGCGTAAACACGCTGGCGGACGCGGTTAAGGTGACGCTTGGGCCCAAGGGCCGCAATGTAGTTATCGAAAAGAAGTTCGGATCGCCCACCATCACCAAGGACGGTGTCACGGTGGCCAAGGAGATCGAACTCAAGGACTCGCTCGAGAACATGGGCGCGCAAATGGTTCGTGAAGTAGCGTCGAAGACCTCGGACGTGGCCGGCGACGGCACCACGACAGCGACGGTTTTGGCCCAGGCGATTTATCGCGAGGGTGTGAAGACTGTGGCTGCCGGCGCGAACCCGATGGCTCTGAAGCGCGGCATCGACAAGGCAGTTGAGGCAGTTGTCGGCAAGCGCGACGAGCACGGCGTGGTGATCGGCGGAGCACTGGCGAAGTTCTCCAAGCCGGTGACCGGCGAAATGATTGCCCAGGTGGGCACCATTTCGGCCAACAGCGATTCGACCATCGGCAACATCATTGCCGAGGCAATGAAGAAGGTTGGCAAGGATGGCGTCATCACGGTCGAAGAGTCGAAGACTCTGGAAACCCAGCTGGAAGTGGTCGAAGGCATGCAGTTCGACCGCGGCTATCTGAGCCCTTACTTCGTAACCGATCCGGACCGCATGGAAGTATCGCTCGAAGAGCCTTACATCCTGATCCACGAGAAGAAGATCAGCTCCATGAAGGACCTTCTGCCCCTGTTGGAGCAGGTTGCCCGCAACGGCAAGCCGCTCGTCATCATCGCTGAGGATGTAGACGGCGAGGCACTGGCGACCCTGGTGGTCAACAAGCTGCGTGGCACGCTGAACGTGGCGGCAGTGAAGGCTCCTGGCTTCGGCGATCGCCGCAAGGCAATGCTCGAAGACATCGCCAAGCTGACGGGTGGCAATGCGATCACGGAAGATCTCGGCATCAAGCTCGAGAACGTCAAGATCGAAGATCTTGGCCGTGCCAAGCGTGTGACCATAGACAAGGACAACACCACGATCGTCGAGGGCCGCGGTGATTCGAAGGCCATCGAAGGCCGGGTGAAGGAAATCCGCAGCCAGGTGGAGAAGACGACCTCCGACTACGACCGCGAGAAGCTGCAAGAGCGGCTCGCCAAGTTGGTTGGCGGCGTGGCTGTGATCAAGGTAGGGGCGGCAACCGAGACCGAGATGAAGGAGAAGAAGGCTCGCGTTGAGGATGCCATGCACGCTACCCGCGCTGCAGTGGAAGAAGGCATCGTCCCGGGTGGTGGTGTAGCTCTGCTGCGCTCCGCCAAGGACGTGGATGAGTTGATCAAGAAGCTCGAGGGTGACGAGAAGATCGGTGCATCGATCGTCCGCCGCGCCCTGGAAGAGCCTCTTCGCCAGATCGTTGGCAATGCCGGTGAGGAAGGTGCTGTGATCGTGGGCAAGATCAGCGAAAACAACAACCCTCACTATGGCTACAACGCTGCGACCAACGAGTACGAGGACCTGGTCAAGGCCGGCGTCATCGATCCTACCAAGGTGGCCCGCACGGCACTGCAGAACGCAGCCTCGATCGCGGCTCTTATGCTGACGACCGAAGCCATGGTGGCCGATATCCCCGAGCCGAAGCAGTCCGCTCCGGCCGGTGGTGGACACGGCGGCGGTATGGGCGACATGTACTAAGCAACAGGCAGTCTACAAAGAGGCCACCCGCGAGGGTGGCCTCTTTGTCTTGGTGCGCAGTTCCCTGCTTCTCCTAAGATCTGCAGCGAGCGGAAAGCAATACCTCAGGGGCTAAATAGTCTGCGTGAGCAGGACTGGTAAAGATGCCCAGGACCATTCATTGTGTGGAAGCGCTGGGCGTCAAAGAGAATCCGGTTGGGTTAGTGGATCGCTTGTCGGCATTCCCGTGTGGTCTGAGTGAAACTGCAGGTCCCTCCCTTACGCTACCCCGAATTTCCTGTCCAGGTTAGTGGCGTTGGCGGAGCTTGTGCGGCTTTCATAAAGCCGCATACGTCGCCTTGGACGGTACCGCGATATAGGAAATCCGGGTCCGCTCCAGTTGGATGACAAAGTTGAGGGCAGTCGCCCACCTTGGCATGGGTGGAGGTGGATGGACAGATTCGAAAACAGCTAATTTGGACAAGTCTGATTCTCGGCCGTCCCTTCGCGACTTAGCTCTAGATCGACAGGTTCTCACGCAACCTCTAAAAAAGCCGGAGCTAGGAGACACAACAGGCGAGGAACTCTCCCGCTCGTTTAGCGCCGTCGCCGGAAAAAGTGCGATGGCGGGAGCCCCCGCATTCATGCGGGGGAGCTCGGCTTTCAAGCCGAGCGGCTTGAGTAAAGACTAATCTGATCCGGCTTCAGCCGCGGCTTCGAACCTTCTCTCCCACGTTGCAAACTTTTCTCGATTAGCCGTGTCAGCCCGGGCATTTGCGGGCTGCTAAAAAACGGCTTTTAGGGCCATTTGCAGAATGCGAGGATCCTGCGCCGAGGTGATTTGACCGAAGCTGCTATCGGTGAGGCCGCTATCAGGAAGTGCCAAAATTTACGTTGTTGAAGGCGTTGTAAAATTCGGCACGGAACTGAAGCGATACACGCTCGTCGATTTTGGTGTTCTTCAACAAGCCTAAGTCCGTATCAAAATATCTTGGCCCGCGGATGATGTTCTTGCCCGTGTCCCCAAAAGTGCCAATCGCATTCGGACCGAAAGCCGAAGTATTGAACCATTCATTCACCAACTGCGGGTGAGACCGTCCCGAACTGAGCAAAGCCTGTTTGAGTTGGGCCACCGTCAAGTCCGCACGGTCTGCCCCGTTCTGACTGAAGGAATTATCGTAGTCACTAAAAATCGTAAAGGGAAAACCTGTTTGCCAATTCGCTATACCTGAAAGGCTCCATCCATTGATGAGCTTATCGGCGAAACTATGGACCGGCAGGCGCGGGAAATTGTAGTTCCCTGAAATCCTGAAGGTCTTATTCACATCGCCATCGCTGGGGCCGTAGTCAAAATAACGTCCGCAGGTGCACGTATTGGTGCCGTTCCCTCCAGGCGATCCGTTCGGACCAAAATTATCCAGTGCCCGCGCCCACGTGAAATTGGTCAGGAAAGAGAACCCGTGAGAGAAGCGCTTCTGAAGACCCAGCTGGACCGCGTTGTAACTGCTGCCCACACCCGAATTGATGGAATCGATAAATCCGTACGTTCGGATAAATCCGCCGTTGCTGCGTGTTGTCTTCTGTCGATTGTCCCGGAATGTAAATGGCTGGGTTGATTTGCAGCAGCCCGGACTCCTGATCGCCTGTACCACCCAGGTAGGTTCCTTTGTTTCCGATATAGGCGGCACGAATCAGGAAGTCCGATTTTAGCGCGCGTTCCAAGGTGAGGTTCCAAGTCAATACCTGGGGAAGGCGAAAATGCCGGTCGAAGATTTGCGTAAACGAAATATCCTGCGGGAAGGTGGCATCCGATCCCGGAGTTTCTGGGACCAAATTGTTGCGGGAAGGGATTCGCCAAACCTCCGCTTCCATAAGGATCAGTAAAGTTGACGTCGGAAAGACTTACGATCGGAGCGAATGGAGGGACTCCGACTATATCTTCAAAGGATACGGTGTTCGGTCTTTCGTAATAGTAACCGGCTCCGCCACGAACGCTGGTATTTCCATCGGCTGTCAGGCGATAGGCAAATCCAATGCGCGGGCCAAGATTTCCCAGGTTGTTATAGATCGACGAGTTAGGACAGCCGGCGTCATGGTTACTTCCGCCAAAAATCAAGTCCTGCGGGGAGTTAGGATAACGCTGCGATTGCGCGCCCGGCACGAAACATGCAACGCGTCCCAAGCTGTCTGTATAAGGAAGGAAAGGGTCCCAACGTAGCCCAGCGGTGACGGTGAATGCTGGAGTCATGTGCCAGGTGTCCTGGACAAAAGTATTCCAGTTGTAACCGGTAAAATTAAGGTACAGGCCGCCTGCCTGGGTAAAGCCTGATACATCTCCCAACATGAAATCTGCGACATTGTCTCCGGAAAGAGTGTTATTGAAAGCGAAAATACCGGCCGCCTGATAGGTATTCGACATGGGAGCTCGAATGCGCAAGAACTCGCCCCCGAATTCTATGTCATGGGATTTTCTGACGAGGGTGACGACTTCCTGAAAAGATTGGTCGCCACGATCCCAAACTCCGGTACTATGCTGTTTTCCTATCGTAAAGTTACCAGCCACGCTTACACTCATGACTTTTGCGCCGGAAACCTGCGTCGGCTGCGCGATCAGCGAGCCGGCGTCGGCAATGGTGAAAGGTTCAGCAGAAAGCGTGTCGCCATTTTGGCTGGTATAGCCGAAGTAGCTATTGAGCAAGGTGTTGGAAGAAATCGGGTAGATGTCGACCACGCTGACGTGTTTCAAGGTGATGCTTTGGGGACTTTCCGTATTGGCTTGCAGCAGATTGGCTTTGGAGCGGGACGACCAGCGGAATATCGTAATTCATCTGAAAGTAATGGCCGCTTAGGTGGTGCTTGCCAAGGATATAGTCCGCTTTGGCCATATATTCGTTCGTGTTCGCTATCGTTGGAACGCCATCGTAGCTAAGCTGACGGCCCGGCCCGTTTGGGAGAGGAATGTATTGCAGGAGATATTGCGCAACCGGGCTAAGACCTGGCAGCTGGTTATTGGGATAGGGTGCCCCGGTGGCAGGATTTACTAATTGCGTGCCCGACGGCAGCAAGTCTGAAAAGTCACCCTGGCGTTCGGCAGCGGTGGGCACAAAAGAGATCTGCCCATTGGAAGCAGTATTCGTGCGCGTGCCCTGATAGGAACCGAAATAAAACAACTTGTCCTTGAGAATAGGGCCGCCTATGGTTCCTCCAAACTGGTTTTGCTTCAGAGGGTCGGGGGAGGAGGCGAAGTAGTTGCGCGCATCCATGGCATAGTTGCGCAGAAATTCAAATGCGTCGCCATGAATTCGATTGGTGCCGGACTTGCTTACGATATTTACGACGCCGCCGGTTGCGTTTCCATACGCGGCGCTCATGTTCTCGGTTTGAATGTTGAATTCCTGCACTGCGTCAGGATTAGGAAAGGGCAGGTTGGCGTTAATGTAGGTATCGTTGTAGTCCACGCCGTCGAGCTGATAATAAACGCCGTTGGCGCCGCCGCCATTTATTTTTGCGTATTGCTCGCCAGGGAAAACGCCGCCTTCAGCAGAATATTGTGACGTTACATCGACGGAACCGGGCGTCAAAAAAACCAGCTGTTGCGCTTCGCGTCCGTTCAGCGGCAAACCTATCATGCTCTCCTGGCTGATGAGCTGGCCAACCGCAGGGGACTGCGTGGTCACCAGGGAAGAGTTGCTCTGCACTGTTACCTGTTGGGTCACCGCGCCCACTTGCAAGGTAATGTTTTGGGTCGCTGTCTGTCCGACGGTTAAAACAATGCCACTTTGTACATAGGTGTCAAAGCCGTCCATTTGGGCCGTCAGTCGATAACTTCCAACCGGCAGACTCGGGAACAGATAGGCGCCGTCGGCTCCCGCCTTCCCTGTCTGCGTGTATCCGGTGGTCACCTGTTCGACCTTCAGGGTCGCGCCGGCAACCGCTGCCCCTGCTTTATCCGTGACGATGCCGCCCAGCCGCGCAGTCGTAAACTGCGCGCTCGCAGAAGGGTTCCAAACCATGGCTGCCAGGCAAAGCAAGAAAGAAAGAAGAATCTTGCAGGAATTCTTCCCGCCTTGGTGTTCCATAACGACACTTCTTGAGACTTTTGCCATTTCCGCCCTTCGGACATAAGGAGTTTTCACGGGACCCGGCGCTTCTGAACCAATATTGTGTTCAAAAGGTAAAAGGCAAAATTTCGCGCGTCAAGAAAAATTTCTCAATTTTGTGAAATGAGTAGATAATTTGCTGGAGAGTTTCTTCACAATTGAGCAAATGATTGCCGGCGAGCGGTATCAGAGCTCGTACCGATGGCCATAGAAGAGGAGCCGGACGAACAATGGGGATGACACGCCGCCGGATGATCGGCGCTTTATCTGCGCTGCCGCTTGCGACCTATAGTCAATGGTTCGCCGCGCAGTCCACTGCTTCCTCGCCGGGAGGACAGCCACCAGCGACGGGCGCATCCTACCCTGGCGTCGCCTACCGCGATTACTTCCGTTGCCTGCCGGATTTTCTGGATGCGCTTGCCGCACATGCGTATGACGTCCGCAACCGCAAAATCGTCTCACTGAAAACACAGGCGGCCGTGCGCCAGTATCAACGGTGGGCTCGAGAGACCTTCTGGAAACTGGTGGGAGCAGCGCCGCAGCGCACGCCGCTCAACGTTCGTTCTGTTGGAGGATTTGAACGAGAACACTATCGCGTCGAGAAGCTGCTCTATGAGAGCCAGCCAAATTTGTACGTTCCGGCAAATCTCTACATCCCCAAGTCATTCAAGCCGCCCTTCCCGGGCATACTGTTTCAAATGGGGCACACGCCGAACGGCAAAGCCGGCGCGACCTATCAGCGTTGCTGCCAGGGACTGGCGCAATTGGGCTACCTGGTGCTGGCCTTCGACCCGATGGGCCAAGGAGAGCGGATTTATTATCCCAACGCCTCCGGAACCGAAACCCGCCTGGGTGATGTAGACGAGGAGCATTCGCGTGCAGGCCGGCAGATGCTGCTGGTCGGCGACAGCGCCACGCGCATGCATGCGTGGGATGCGATGCGAAGTCTGGACGTGCTGGCCGCACACCCGCTGGTCGATGCAAAGCGCATCGGAGCCACCGGCCAATCCGGTGGAGCGACCGCGACCATGTTTCTCTCGGCCGTGGATGACCGCATCGCCGCGGCGGTGGTGTGCAGTGGCATTACCGAGAACTTTGCCTGTGCGCATTTCAACCCGCCCGGGTCCACGGATGACGCCGAGCAAAATTTCGTAGGCTCTGCACCCCTTGGCTTCGACCGCTGGGATCTCTTGTATCCGTTGGCGCCCAAGCCGCTGTTGGTAAGCGTGAGTGACAAGGACTTTTTCGGCACCTATTCGCCCCGCTATCTCTCCAGCGGTTGGGAGGAATTTCAAAAGCTGCGCAAGGTGTACGCCGTGCTCGGCAAGCCGGATCAGATCGCGTGGGGCGGCACTCCGCTGCCACACGGGCTGTCATACGACACGCGATTGCAGGTGTACGGCTGGTTTGGCCGCTGGCTTAAGGGCGAGAGCGGCAGCGTCGAGGTGGAACCGCACACTGTGGTGGAGCAGGACGCGACGCTGTGGGTGTCCGGCTCAGGAAGCGTGACCCGCGCGGGCTCGGGCGGCGCCACTCCCTTTTCGATGACGCTGGCCGCAATGCCCAAGGCTTCGGGGACCCCGTCGCCGGAATCCTTAAAGACGCTTCTCGGAGTGGAAATGCCGCCTCGGGGTTTGGCGGCTCGGGTTCTGAAGCGAGTACCCTCCGACGGCTGCGAGGTAGAGGCTCTGGAAATTCAATCGGCCGCACAGATCTGGCTGCCGGCGTGGCTCATTCGACCGACCAAAGTCCCTGCGAAATCCGTGCTCTTGCTGTTAGAGCCGGCCGGCCGTAACTACGATCACCGCTGGCAGGAGGATAGCCTATATCAAACGCTGGCGACGAACGGCCATATCGTGTGCATTCCCGATCTGCGCGGAGTAGGAGACATGAAGCCTGAGCTGGGGCGTGGCGCCGCGCTCTGGGCGGAGGAGCACGACCGCGAAGAATCCTGGGCGTGGGCGTCGCTCATCCTGGGGAAACCGCTGCTCGGACAGCGGGTGACGGATATTCTGGCTGTCTTGCAAGCGCTGCGCCATCAGGACGTGGGTCTTCCTCTGATTGTGGCCGCGCGCGGTGAGTGGACTGTGCCCATGCAGTTCGCCGCGGCGCTCGATTCCAATTTCGCGACCCTATATCTCTCTGGGGGACTTTTGTCTTACCGCAACATCGTGGAGACAGAAAACTACACGCATCCTTTTGCCAATTTTGTGCCGGGCATCCTTCACTCCACCGACTTAACCGAGTTGCCGGGGCCGAAGCGCGTCGTTCTGGCAGGCGTGGTAGACGCAGCCGGCCACGCACTGCCGGTCGACGTGGTGCGGAAGGCCTACTCCAAGGCGTCCAACGTGGAAGTGGCCGCAGCTGCCCGCTGGGACACGGCCACGTTGGCGGCGCTCGGCTCCTGATCGGGCCGCTCTGATGAATCTCGTTCCACACATGGTGAGAGGCAGAAGGTTGGGGCTGGTCCCATGTTCCTGTCCCCAGGTTTTCCCGTCGTGTTTTGTTGCTGTAGAAATGTGCGAAGAAAGCGAACTAAGCGAACTAAGTCGTGGGGTGACCCCCTAAGTTGCGGTGGAATCTCGGCGTACAAGGAGCGGGTTGGCTTTTTTGAAAGGACCCAGGGGTTAGGTTCGCCCTATTCGCGTCCAGCGTGCCGCCCTCAGTCATTTTTAAAATTTGATATTTTTGGGTCCTTTTGAGGCTTTGCAGCTCAGAGGAGGGGGGCGAATGCCCAGGTAAGTCCGTGATTTGCCAAGCTGATCCAATTCATTCATGGATCATCTTGCCTGGGTGATGGGAAAGGCGCAGTATGCGCCTTCATTCGACGGACAGGGCGTCCCGGGGATATTTTGCAAAATCTAAATTCAGCGCTAAAAGCGCTACAAGCGCTATAAGCCCTGAAGGACGGTTGCTCGAGGGGATGGAGGTCCGGGCTCTGCGGCCTGGTCCGGACCTACCCAGCACCGGAGTTCTTCCATACAGGCTTGAGCTTCGCTGTGGTGTTTGTTTCTCAAGTTGTCAAAACTGCTCAATCAAGAGGACGCACTGAGCGCACCCTGGTCTCTGCAGGCGCCCGCGCAGGAAATCTACGGACGGGCTTGATCCGTCGCATCGAGGTCACATGACTGTTACGATCACCGATTTGTCACATCGACAAGCGCTAATGCGTTTCCGGTGGTTGGGCGGCAGTTGCACGGGTGGAGCGAACCGGTGCAAGGCCAAGCAGAGCCGTCGTGAAGAGGGCGCCGACGCGTGGATTCGTACTTCCAAAGTAGTACGGTTTTGGAGCCGTGTCCAGAGCAAGAAAAAATAATTTTGATAGACATAGCGGCGTTCCGTAACTCAATGTCACGCAAGGAGGTGAACGCCGATTACCCCGTTCAAAACGCTCGCTTTGGGTGAGTGACAGCCTCTAAACTGAAGCGGATGACCTATGACGATGTCCGCCTCCTCATCGATTACCACTATTGGGCGCGCGACCGGGTGCTCGACGCCGTAGCGACGATCACGCCCGAGCAGTTCCTACGTCCCATGGGCAACAGCTTCCACTCGATACGCGACACCGTTGCGCACATCTGCGCTGCCGAGCGCATTTGGATCACTCGATTGGCGGGCGAAAAGCCGCAGGGATTTCAGAAGCCGGACCGCCTTCCCGATGTCGATGCAGTTCGCAAAGAGTGGGCCGAACTGGAAGGCGAGATGCGCGAACAGCTCGCAAGATTAGGGCCGGAAGCTGTGGAGCGCACGATGGAGTATCAGGACCTTCGCGGTAATGAGCAATCGGATGTGCTTTGGCAGATATTGCAGCACGTAGTCAATCACGGAACCTATCATCGCGGTCAGATCACCACGATGCTACGACAGCTGGACGCAGTACCGCCGAAGTCCATGGACCTGATTGCCTTTTATCGCGAACGCAATCGGAAGGCTTGACCAGGTGTGCACGTGAGACCCCCCAAAAGACCCGCGCTTTACCGCTTGCGGAAAAACTCGCTCAATCTGCCCTACCTTGGCAGGAATGGAAATGGATGCAATCCTGGGCATCGTTGCTCGATGAATACCTGACGGTGTGCAAGTCCGATAAGCATAAAAATCAGTCAAAAGATAGGGTTGTGCCGCAGGTAGGGCGCATGATAAACACAGTCGTTGCGATTCTGCCTCCCCCCTGCCTGAACCGCAACAGGGCCCAAGAGACTTCTCACTCGTATCACCCCGGCCCCCAGGCGCACGGACCGACCTGTCGCGAAGTTTATCCGGTTCTATCCAGCAAAGCTGCCCAGGAGGCAGCGTGAAATGATCAGGTACTACAAATCAACGCTCGCTCTGTTTGCACTGCTGCTCTCTGCCTTGATTCTCTCTAACGCCGCCACCGCACAACTCACTCCGAATTACGTAAGACCACGCGGTCCCCAAGCAACGCCCCTCCCCAAGGTCGTCTTCATCGGTGACCAATTCACGTATATGTGGGGCGCGACCCCGCCCTTTGCTGCCAACCCAAACTGGATCAACCAGGGTTGGGCTTGGACGCCGGTCACTGATTGCTTCATGATTTGCGGCGCCGGAACTTCTGAAGCTGCGCTTGCTCGATTCCAAACGGATGTGATTGACCTTCATCCGTCTATCGTTCACATCATGGTCGGCGTGGATGACTTGGCCATGGATGATGACGCCCAACAAGTGTTCGGCATTGCCCCAGGTTTTATGACCAGTCTGGAAGAGATGGTTAACATGGCCAAAGCTGCCGACATCAAGGTGATCCTTGGAATCGAATCCGTTGCGTGGGCAAGTGCAACCCCACCGTACGCGCAGCAGCTTAACTCCATTGTTGCCGCCTACGGAGCACAGAACAATATCCCGGTCATCAACTACGCGGATGCCCTATGCCAGTGTGTCAGCTCTATTGGTGGAACGCCTTCGTCGCCTCCGCCCGGCCCGTACATGGTGCCGGGCGCGATTCTCGGATTCGTACCCAACACTGCTGGCTACGCATTGATGACGGAAATGGCCGAAGGGGTCATCAACACTCTAGGGCAGACACCGGGAGGAGGGTATCTACAGAATATTGAGCTCTCCAATCATCCCTTGAATATTGCCGCTCCCAGCTCTCCGCTACAAAGCAATGTAAATACCGTAAGCCCGGGGTTTGTATTGCAGTTCACTCCGTACGGTTGGTACAACAATGGGCTGGTGGAACCGTTTATCAACAGCAACTACGTCGGATCGAGCGGCACGTGGGCATCGAGCAACCCACTGGTGATGTACGTGAACCAAACAGGAGAGGCGTGGGCGCTTACTCCGGGAACTGCTGCCATCACCTATACGGCACCATCAGGGGTGAAGTTCAACGAGTGGATCATGTACGTCGGGGCATTTTAGTAACTGATTGCTTGTACGGCCTGGATCGATGGTAGACACCGGACACTATGGGACATTATCTTTGCCACATAACGTAACAATCGGTAAATGTCCCGTCTGTCAACGGTTTTGTCGTCGGTTTAGCCTCCGTCCAAGATCGCTACAACGTCGGCGGTAGAGGCCATAAAAACCTCGCCGGTTTCGTTCAACGTGGCCAGCGATCGATGCTTCAACTCTTCTGTTCTTGAGCCGCAGGCATCGGTGATGACCACTGGTATGTAGTTCAAATCCAGCGCTTGTCGAACCGTGGGCTCGATTCCGATTTCCAGCGCAATCCCAGCTATCAGAAAAGAGTCAATTCCGGCGTCCCTCATAGCCAGATTGAGAAACGTGCCCTCGAAGGCTGACATGGTGATCTTGTCGACTACAACTTCGCCTTCGCGCGGCTCAAGTTCAGGCACGATTTGAAAGGCTGGGGAGCCTTGTGGAATAAAGCACTTCGTCTCCTGCGGCTCTTCTTTGCGCTGCCACACCATGGCTCGGCGCAACTGAGCGACACCCGCACCAGCCGATGGTAGAAAGAAATGACGCGTATGAAAGATTCTCAAACCAGCCTTGCGCGCGGCGTTCACAAGCAAGACGCACTGCTTTTGGATGTCTAACCCGGAAGAGATTTGAGGAACGATACCCGCCTGCATATCGTAGACGATCAATGCACAGCCTGAAGATTGCATGATATCCTGCAAACTTTCAGGAACCTGGAGTCCAAAAGCCTTTTTCACGCGTCCCCCCAACCGAAGGTGTTCACCTAGACTGTCCCGTTACATCGTACGCGACGGCGGATGAAGAATGCGGCGCTAGTTTTTTGGGGAATGGCATCCGGGCGATGCGTGACAGGCTTGAATAATGGTCACTCCGTCCACGTAGTCTCGGTGTAGTTGTTCATGAAGATGTCATAGCGTTCCTGGGGTCCGCCCAGAGGTCGAAGGCCTGCGGACAAAGTGAGATCATTTTGCCCGGCTCCTTCCAGCCAGGATTGCTGTCCACCGCCAAACCTCCCGTTGCTTGTCCACCATCGCCACCCAAATCAAAAAAAGTTCCTCTCTGAGATAGGGCAACTCTCCACCGGGCCGTTGCGAGCCGTGCTCATGCGGAGAGCTTAACGGGGGGCAGTCGTGACGCCATCACCTGGCGTGGGAGTGAGTGGGTTGCTCGATTGACGCACCGCGGCCGGGCGCTTGATAGAGCCAGAAACCAATTACGATCAGCAGCGTCACGATGATTACCACGCTGAGCAACAATCGCGCGATATTTGAAGGGCAGAACTGTCCGATGCGCGGCATACTCCATCAATTCTTCTATCCCTCTCCCATCCGTAAAGCGCGGGCTGCTTCAGGCAGAAGGGCATCAGTTAGCGCCGCCTGAGGCTTCGAAGATTCTTTGTCAGGGCGATGGTTTTTTTGTCTTCGCACTGGTGAGCGGCCTCAAGTTTTGGAAGGTCCGCTTCGTTCTCGGCTGTAGCGGCGGTCAGGAAGCAGCGTAGGCAGATAGAGTCAATCGTGCCATCGGCTTTGAGGCGATGATGGAACCCACTTTTCATGTAGAACACCGGGCCATAACTCGGCTCATACGATGCAATGATGGCGCTTGAGAACCAATAACCTATAACCTCGCGTAGGGACGAGAGTCCCTTTACCCCCCTTTTTGGCTCAGGGACTCTCGTCTGGCAGTCTGGAATCACCCGCTTCCAGTCTCAAGGAATTAAGACATGTGGACTCGACAAAGAGTTGCCATAGCTGACGCACTTTTTGAAGGATTTTGACCACCACTTGGCGGGGATGGACTGCTCTTCAGTCGACTGTAGCCTCAGCCCGCGATACAGCTCTGGCGCCTGCCGCAATTAGCAACCCCCCTGCCCGTTCTCAGGCGAGTACTCCAACATCTGCCGGCTCTCCCCGGCTTCCACGCGAGTAATGCGTGAAGAAATAACCCCTGTGACGAGTGATACCTGAAACCGCGGGACGAAACGTCACCCAATGACCGGCGTAAAAAACCTGAGAAGTTTCGGCCGGCATCGCACCCACACGCTAAATAAACTGCCGGGTCGTTTCCCCACGAACAGAAACTAGAGATCCCCTCGTCTAAGCCTTCGCGGCAAGTTCCCCACCGCAGGCCGGACGGCGAGGCACGGGGTTCGTGAAGCCGGAAAAATACAGGTTCACTTCGAAAGCCCGGGCGGCAACCGTGGGCGATAAGAAAGCGCCAGAATGCCGTTACAGGTTATTCCGGGGATGGCTATGATTGCTATGAAGAGACATGAGCAACATGAACACACGCAAAGCAATCGCGCTCGCGATCATCATCACCGTGATCACTATAGCTGTCTACCTCATCAAGCATCGCAGGATCAGCCGAGGTTACAAGGCATACCTCGCCGCTGCCCTGAAGTCCAGCCCAGGAGCGGCACGGGATGCTTACGTACACGATGCGCGGGCCGCCGTCCGAACCACGAGGGACGGAAAGCTGCAAACCGAGCTGGAACAGTACGACACCGACATCAACCCCGCAACCGATACCACCTGTCACCTCTTGAAGCGGTCAGCCGACAAGGAGCGTGACTTGATCAACGACTTCACCACCGGTATCCAGAAGGGCACCCGCTTGCACACTGGACCGCTGTCCGTAACCAGCATGAAGGCTGCGCTACCGGGTATGCTCGCGGAGCACAAGATCCGATTAGAGCAGTTCATTACCTGTGACCACGCGCAGACCGTAGTTGACCAATACATACTATCCGACCTCATGTCCGCTGCTGGCATGAAGTAGGGTGGCTGTACCCCCTGCGATCCTCGATCTGTTGCAGGCTGGCGCTGTTTTACCTTTTCTGCGAACGGCTCCCTTGGGCGGAGTCGTTTTCCCTTGAGTGATGACCGGCTCGAGGTAGCGGAGAATGGCATCGCGCATAGCCTGCTGCAAGCGCAGGCGGTTGCGAGGCGGGGCGCTGGTGAGCTCGTCGAGGATTCCTCTGAAGATCATAAGGGCGACCTGACCGTGGTGGGCCGCTTCAAAGCGCGAGAGCGTGGGCAGTTCACGCCGGAGGCGCGCCGCGATGAAGTCGACGAAAACCTGCCCAAGTACCCGCTTGTCTTGGCGCGCGGCAGTTGAGAGCGGGGCGTCGACCACGAGAGTGTGGAACTCGGGCCGCGTCCGGTTGAAACGCATGCAGACATCGATCAGCTCATGGATGGCCTCTGCGAAGCTCAAGGCGCCTTCGGGGTCGATCGCCCGTTCCGCTTCGGCCATTTCGCGTGCGTACATCGAGGCGAGTGCACTGGCAATCGCTTCCTTATTAGGGAAAAACTGGTAGAGGGTGGCCGGAGAGACGCCCGCTTCCGCAGCGATCGCATTTGTGGTGGTCTCGTGGTAGCCAAGGCGTGCGAAGACCGTGGCTGCGGCGCGGAGGAGATTTTGCCGACGCTGCTCACCTCGCGCGTTACGCTTGCGGTTTGGATCGAAGATGGCCACAGGACGATTCTCGCAGAAAGCCACAGATGCAAGCAAAAACTTGCATCTTTATCGCAATATAAGTATCTACTTGCATAGGAGGAGACCGGCATGTTTACAGTGATGGGAATTACAGGCAATGTGGGCGGGGCGGTGGCAGAGAACTTGCTTACCGCGGGCAAAACAGTACGCGGCGTGGTGCGCGATGCGGGCGAAGGCAAAAGCCTGGGCTGACCGCGGTGTGGAGCTGGTGCAGTCGACCTATGACGATGCGACCGGGCTGGCTAAGGCATTTGCCGGAGCTGAGGGTGTGTTCGCCATGATTCCACCGGACTTTGCGCCGGCTCCCGGCATGCCGAACCAGAAGCGCACGATCGCGGCAATCCGTGACGCGCTTGAGCAGGCGAAACCAGGCAAGGCCGTCTTTCTTTCCTCCATAGGTTCGGAGCAATCGAGCGGGCTGGGGCTGATCACGTCGACCCACCTGATGGAGCAGGCGACCCGCACGCTGCCCATCCCTGTGGCCTATCTGCGCGCGGGCAGTTTCATGGAGAACTGGCTGGGAGCGTTGGACCACATACGTGCTACGGGTGAGATGCCCTTCTTCTATGCGCCGCTGGAGCGCAAAGTTTCGCTGGTAGCCACGCGCGACATCGGCTTGGCGGGCGCCAAGGTCCTGCAAGGAAAAATGGACGGGCGAGCGCGTGATCGAGGTGGACGGGCCGGAGGGTGGAACGGATTTGCACGAAACAGCAGCCGCGTTCGGCAGGGCGCTGGGCCGCGATGTCAAGGCCGTGCAGTTGCCCGAGGCAGCCTGGCAGAGTGTACTGGAAACAATCGGCATGCCGGGCGACCGCACTGGGCTCTACATCGAGATGGTAAAGAGCTTCAACTCAGGCTGGATTCACTTCGGTAATCCGGGAACCGAGAAGTTCCACGGGCCCACGACGATCGAAGCGTTCGCACAAGCGGTGGTCAAGTAAGGAGAACAAGGAGAGAGTCGGGCATTGCAGTGGATAGACCGGTCAACCGCCATTGTGGCCACAGCTCATCGGGGAATCCAAACCTGTCCCGACGATGGTTTGGGGTATGTTTTTGCGCAGCTCTCGGGCTTACAAACAAAACCAAAACTCTGCGCATCGAACTGGTGAGTTGGATGCCCCATTCACCCGGAATGGGGCACCCAACATTCGTTACCGGGTGTGGGAAAAACTTCTCACGCAGACTTTAAAGCCCTCATCAGGTGCGCGGTTTACGGCCCGACTAAAGTCGTGCCCTGACACAAAGCATGAGTTTTTCCGCAGCCTGTGAAGCCGTTTGCCCAGGTACGCTCCCACGGCAAGCCGGGGCAGGTTGGCGGGCACCCGTCACGTTCTTAGGAGACTAGACGCGGGTTGACTTCGGCGTGGGAAGCATGTTCATTTGCTGATGCAGGATTATCCTCATGAACCTGAAGCGGCCAAGTCCTCTTAAGCGCTGTAAAACAAAGCGGTCTTCGTCATCTTTCTCTGGTTGACCAGCTCCTCGTGGTTGCTTGCCCAAAGCGCGCAGCCGGGGGAAATCCGGTCGCATTATGAGCGAGCGCAGAGTGATTTGCGGGCCAATCGGCCTGGCGATGCGGCGTTGGAGTTCCAGGCGATCCTCCGTCTGGATCCGAACAATGCGGAGGCGCATGCCAATCTTGGCCTGATCGCTTTCGCGGCCGCCAATTATGAAACTGCGGCGCAGCGAGTTGCGGTGCGGCGCTCAAGATTCGTCCCTCCTTATGGAATGCGCAAGCTTTCCTCGGCATGTCTGAAATGCACCTGGGAGCCAGCGATGAGGCAAGGCAGTCATTGGAAAGCGCGTTTGCGCACCTGGAAGACAAAAACTTACGGATTCGTGTCGGAACGATGCTCATCCAACTCGACTACGAACAGGGAAAGCTTGACGATGCGCTCAATGTCGCCACCGCGTTGGAAAAACTCGCGCCCGATGACCCTGACGTTTTGTATATCGTCTACCGCACGCATTCCGCTTTAGCGGCGCGTGCACTGTCGACATTGGCAAAGGTTGGGCCCAACTCTGCTCGCCTGCATGAGGTTCTTGCCGAATCCCATGCCAGCGATAGTGATTTTGTAGGGGCGATCTCAGAGTACGAGAAGGCCCTGGCCATCGACGCAACTCTGCCCGGGGTGCACTTCGAATTGGGAGAAGCTATCCTGCGCAATAAGCGTCGATGAAAATTCGCGGGCTCGCGCGGAGCAACAATTTGCGGCTGCGCTGGCGGAGAACCCGTATGACGCGCACTCGGAATACGAGCTGGGTGAAATCGCTTTTCTACGATCACGTTGGCAAGATGCCTTGCAACACTATGCGCGCGCGGCGCAATTGCAGCCGACCCTGGTCGACGCGCAGGTAGCGCTGGGGAAAGTCCTGACCCAGCTCGGGCAGCCGGAAGAGGCCACCAAACATCTGCTGGAGGCTGTTCGCCTCGATCCGGACAACGCGAGCGCCCACTACCGGTTGGCCCAGGTCTATCGAACGCTCAAGCGCGATGACGACGCGCGGCGCGAAATGGAGACCTTCCAGTTGCACTGCACAAAGCTGAGGATGCAAACGGCCCTAATCACGCGGAGCACTGATCGAATACCGCCCTGGTGTATGGTGGTGATCGTTTAGACCTTAAGGGTTCGGCTATGCTGGAAGCAGGAAATGACAGAACGGATGGATAAACAGACTTCCCGCGAGACCGTCATTCTGCGGGAGCTGCAGCAGGCAGGCTCGGTTTCCGTCGAAAAACTTCGGGAAATGCTGGAAGTGTCGATGGCCACGGTACGGCGAGATCTGCAAGACCTGGAGATGCGGGGTTTGCTTCGCCGCACCCATGGCGGCGCCGTAGCCATCGAGCCGCTTTTCTATGAGCCTTTCCGCCATGACAGGTCGTTTCAGGACCAGGTGGGCCGTTATGCGGACGAAAAACGCCGCATCGCCCAGGCGGCCGCGGAGCTCGTGATGACGGGTGAAACTATCGCGCTCACCGCCGGCACAACCACCACCGAGGTGGTGCGCAGCCTGCGCACACAAAATGGCATCACCGTTGTTACGAATACGGTGAATGTCGCCATGGAGCTGAGCAATCGTAAAGATATCGACGTCTTCGTCACCGGAGGCCATCTGCGCGGCGATTGGTTTTCCATGGTCGGCCCGGCTGCCATGCATGCCATGAGCAGGATATTTGTCGATACGCTCTTCATCGGGGTCAACGGCATCCACGTAAAGCATGGCCTCACTTGCCTGAATGCCGACGAGGCGGAGATGAACCGTAGAATGGTGGAACAGGCGAAGCGGAAGATTGTGGTGACCGATCACAGCAAACTGGATGTCGTGACCAATTGGCAGATGTGTTCGATCGACGAGATCGATATGCTGATTACCGATACGGGCGCATCGGACGCGATGATTGCTCCCTATGAAGCGGCCGGCATCGTGATCAAGAGGGTTTAACAGGCTGCGGGAAAAGCATGCAGCGGGATGAAAGGAGTGCCCTCAGCGGCTGAAGCCAGTGGTCCGAGAACCGGGACCGCTTCTGCGAATTCTTCATCGTGCTTGCGGCAGGGGAACGGGAAGTGGCAGATCGAGAGCCATTTATCCCACTCAAGCCAAAGGACGGCTTGACCCGGATTTCCTGTACGCGGCACCAAGCAACTGCGGCATGTGCGGCTTTCATTGAGGAAAGCCGCATGAAGTTCATCAACGCCGCCAAACTTCACAGGAAATCCGGGGGAATGGGGCACCCAACATTCGTTACCGGTGTGTGAAAAACTATGGCGCGCTCATGGGACTTGCTCCGCGGAGCGGCCGGTTCTCACTAGACTCTAAAGCCCGTACCCTTCAAAAACCAGAGGCCGGAACCCAGGAGTGTTCAGGGGATGAAGTTCGCCCACATATCCGCGACCCTGGCAGGTTCCGAGACCCACTGAATCGAATCCGGATCCCTTAAATACTGGTCATAAATGCTGACCGACCTGTCGAGTCCCAGTGCGGTATAAGCGCTGGGCGTCTTCACCATCAATTCGGAAGGAAGATAGGTTGGATTTCTAACCCAGTTCATGGGGGCCGGCTTCCCTTCTGGCTGGGAGGAGGGGAAACCAGGCCAGGCCGCCGTGCGCGCGCACTCCACGATAATCGAAGCCGTACTCGCGGTCGCACCATGCTGCGAAGGCCATCCTGCAGGACGGATCAGCATTGATGACAGCAGTGCGCCCAACCCGGCGGCACGACTACCTGGTCGCCCACGCCGGCAGAAATCGCAAAGCAGCGGCCAGGTTGGTCATCCGCGGTTTCCTGAGCGTAGATGATCGCCGAGCCCTCCCATATCTCGAAGAGTTCCGGCGGCGACCAGCCGGAGTGTGGCGCATTGCGATGGATGTGACCCTGGGAGCGCACGGGTTCTTCGCCTAGTCTTCCGCCGGCAAACACAACTGCTCCCAGCAACAGCATGCGCCGGCGTAGATCCTCATGATGCTCTTCCCTGCATACGTCCATCGCAATTCCATAGACGGGGTCGGGGCCATCACAATGCGGATCGCGCAGACTGGGCCGTATGTCGTCCAACCGGCGCATCTCAGCGGTCGGGCCGAAGACGCCCGCGACCATATCGAAACGAAAGCTCATGTCGGGGATGCACAAGTCCAAGCCGTGATGAAACTCCATCATCCACCTCGCACATACGCCTTAATCGTGGCCAGTTCGCGAACGCACTCGTCGCCGGGCCGAATGGTGTATTCGCCTACCGAAGCAGGCACGATGAAGGTCTCCGCATAATGAATCGTCAGCGGCGGAAAGGCGCCGGAGGGGCTTTCCACGATGGCCGAATCCCCTTCCACCAAATTCAGTACATTCAAGTTCCCCAAAGTATCGTGGGGCACGGATTTGGTGAACCAATGGCGCCGGGTTTCAAGGAACTCCAGTTCGTGCAGGCCAGTGCTTTCTTCGCGCCAGCCATCCCCGCAGGCCACTTGTTTAATGCGGTTGATCAGGTTTTTCTTAACCCATGCCGTGGTGCGGTCCCATTGGATATTCGCGAGCCCATGTTCCAAATGAATGGGCCGTGGCTTCTTGTCCAGGCCCAGCCTTCCCCAGTCCCACAGCTTGAAGGTGAAGATGTAGGGCGTCGCGCTGATTTCGAGCACGACTCCGTCGCGCCCGGAGCAATGGATGGTGCCTGCTGGAATCAGGAAGTGGTCGTGCTTCGCGGCCGGCCAGCAATTGCACATATTTTTCGGCCGGAAAATCGGGGTCCGCCGGTTTGCGCGGCGCGCAGCTCCTGCTCCATGGCGAGTGAGTCGATGCCCTCACGAAGCCCGAGAAACACCTGCCCGTCCGGCCCGGCAGCGAGCATGTAGTAACTCTCATCCTGGGTGTAGTCGATACCGAACTTCTCTCGTATATAGGCGGTGAGAGGATGCACCTGCAGCGAAAGATTGCCGCCCTGCATCGTGTCCAGAAAGTCGAAACGGATGGGAAACTCAGCCCCAAAGCGCTGGTAAACCATTTCACCCAGCAGCGAACGCGGCTGCTCGTGAACCAGGGTGAGCGCGGGAAGCTCAAACTCGCGCGCACCGAAACGGAGCACCAGGCTATTTTCTTCTGGAACGCAGTCAAAGCCCCAGGCGTAGTTTGACGGCCCCTCGGGCAGAGCGAATTGCCGGCGCATCCACTGACCACCCCATACCCCGCGGATCGAAGTATGGAACGACGCGGAAAGGGCGATGGCTGACGGACTCCAGCGCCGAACGCAAGACCGGTCCCGGCAAGCCGCGCAAATCTTCGGGAACATTACCGTCGATCCAATAATCGACCCGACCGTAGAGGCGATGCTTCAGCCGGTCAGCCGCGCGCCAATCGACGAAGAAGGCCCGCTTGTAAAGCTGGGCTGGGGAATCGCTGAAGTTGCTGAGCCCGAGGTTGGCAACCTCTTTGCGACGTTGACGCTGTTGAATCTCCCATCGGGCGACGTCTACGTAGATCAGCAAGTCTGCCGCGGGAAGGATGAGAGAAGCTCCCGCGCCGATGGCCACGACCAATCCCGGCTTCTCAACACCGCATTGCTCGCGGGCTGCCCGCAGGCGTTGGGGATCGAAGAAATCCTCGACTTCCCATGGATGCATCCGCCCGAAAACAGGATCTTCGGTGAGCGTCGCAGCGAACTTCCGCTGCAAGATCGCAGGGCGACATAAACAACGATTCCGATTCGATGATTACGGCGGGCGACAAGGCGGGAAGCAGGTTGTTTAGTAACGGCTCCAGCAAAACTCCGGGATAACATTCGACGGCAATCGATTGCGTCGATCGCGACGGCAGCATCGACTGAATCGCTGCAACGATCTGAGAGCACCCCACATCACAATCCGCATCCCGCGACGAAATCTGAACATAGGGCCGCTTGTCGTAATTCATCGATTCGCCCTAAGCAGAGGGATGGCTCCAAGCAGCGCGGCCTGATCGCCAAGCCCGCCGCGGCGGAGTTGCACCTGGCCCCAGGGCGTCCACGCATACTTCTCGACATAGGCCTGCATGGTGGGCAGAAAGTCCTCAGCTCTTTTTGCCACAGCGCCGCCTACAATTAGCACCTCGGGATCATAGGCGTGGATGAGGGCCACGCAGAGCGCTGACCAAACGTGTATGCAGTGATCCAGTGTGGCGCGGGCCACCTTGTCGCCGAGATCGGCGGCAGCAAAAAGCTGGGCGAAGTCCAGCTTCGAGGCGCCGGCAAGACTGCCTGCGGTGCCATTTTGATGCGACGCATAAATCTCCGCCAGAAAACAGGTGGAGGCCTCGGCCTCAGCACACCCCAGATTGCCGCATCCGCACAGCCTTCCCCCGAGCACTACGGGCATATGACCACCGAGTGTTCCGGCTTGGCCATGCTTGCTGTTGAGCAGCTTGCCATCGATCACGGCAGCGCCGCCGATGCCGCTGCCCAGTGTAATCATGACCGCATCGCATGCGCCCTTCGCGGCGCCGAAGGCCACCTCGCCCAAGAGCGCCATGCGCGCGTCATTCTCAATCGCGAAGGGCAGACCAAAGCAGGACCGGCACCAGGAGGCCAGGTCCAGATTCACCGCGTCGTCGAATTTTTTACTGGTGGAGAGGACACGCTTGGCTCGCGAATCCACGATCCCGCAAAAGCCAAAGGCCAACCCTTCGCAGTTCGGCACAGAGATATCAGCCGCCTGGGTAAGCCGATGCAACTCGTCTCGTATGGCGGGAAGAACGCTGAAGAGGTTTCCGTTGCCATCTGCCCTTACCATCGAGCTGATCAGGACTGACTCATCTCGCACCACGGCGCAGGTCGCATGCGAACCGCCCAGGTCGATGGCCAGCGCGTTCAAGGGTTGTGCACCAGCGCGGCTTTACCGTCGAGTTCGATCAGAGAAGCGCTGAAGCCGGAGCAGCGGATGATCTCGTAGTCATGGCCGGCATCACTGGGCCAACTGGCCAGAAACACAAGCTGGGACTTCCCCGTGTTCGCAACCCGGTGCGCGGTACTTCCCGGGATGTAGTGAACCGTTCCTGGCGACATAGGCTCCTGCCGGGTTTCGCCACTCTCCGCCATCAGGATCAACGCGCCTTCGCCTAACACCGTTGCATAGTACTCGCCGCGATTACGAATGTGGTGAAAATGGCCGTGAGTCATAAAGTACTCTGCTCCGACTTTGCCCGGCTCGAGAATCGTGGTTCCCCAGAATAGACCACCTTCTGTGCCCGGAGAAACAGGTTGCCAGAATTGCACACGGTAGACCAGAGTTTCAGGATTGAGCCGCTGTCTCGCGGCTTCATCGCGAAAGATGGGAAGTTGGCCTAGCGTCTTTGACGACTGCCGGACCGCAGCCCCGGAGAGAGTGCCCGCGTTCCAGTCGACAAGGATCGGACTAGCAGAAGTCCTCATAGCTAGCTTCCCTTGGCGGCCAGGGGGATTGGCAGCCAGAACGGGAATTTACACAGTCTATGTGGAGGTTTCGATTTTAGGCAAGACAATAACGCACAAAATTTGAGTATTTTATGCTGATTCAATCTGCAATATGATTGCTTTATGGTTTAAATGCGCTTGAGAAGCGTCGAAGGCCAAGGCACGCTGATAACAGCCGAAAGGAGCCTGTGCGTTGGCTGGATTGGCTGCTGATTTTGCCTGAGCAGGACAATTTGACTTTTTTCTGGGAAGCTTGAAGATTGCAAACTCACTTGCCCACAGATCCACCCATCATGGCTCACGAGCGCACCGGCCTCGTTGCGGTCACGCTGATCACCGGAAGCGCAGCCATCTCCGGCCTGCTGTTTGGCTACGATACGGCGGTGGTGAACGGCGCACTTGTCTTTCTGCGGGCGCAGTTCAACCTGACGGCATTTCAAACAGAGCTGGCGGCCACCTCTCTCTTGTGGGGCTGCGTGTTAGGGGCGGCGATGGCCGGCTATTTGTGCGATCGCTATGGACGCCGCCGGGTGCTGATGCTGAGTGGAGTGCTCTTCGTAGCCTCTGCCATCGGCGCGGCGTTGCCAACGGCAGCCTGGCAATTTCTGCTAGCGCGCCTGGTAGGTGGAGTAGCCATCGGCTGCGCTTCGCTGGTCGCGCCCCTTTATATCGCCGAGATCTCGCCGGCGGCAATCAGAGGGAGGCTGATCTCCGTGTACCAGCTGGCCATCGTGATTGGCATCCTGGTGGCTTATGTCAGCAATTACTTCGTCGCCCGGCTTGGCCCATCAAGCTGGCGCTGGATGTTTGGCCTGGGCGCCACTACCCGCCTTCTTTCTTTGCCTGGCGCTTTTCTGGATCCCGGAGAGCCCGCGATGGCTGATGCAGCGTGGGCAGATCAAAACCGCGCGCGAGGTTTTGCTCCGCATCGCTCCGGCCGGCTCAGTCGAATCGTCTCTGGCCGAGATTGCCGCCTCGCTCGCAGCAGGAATCGATCACTTATCGCGAACTACTCGGGGCCGCACTACGCCGGCCCATGGTACTGGCGGTTATGCTAGCCGTGATCCAGCAGGTTACCGGGATCAATACGGTGCTGTATTACGGTTCGATCCTCTTTCAGGAACACGCCCGCCAGTCCGCTAACAGCGCTCTCGCCTTGAATATCCTGATCGGTCTGGTGAATTTGGTGTGCACGGTGGTGGCGATTTTGTGGATCGACCGTTTTGGCCGGCGGCCGCTGCTGCAAGTCGCCACCGGTGGCATGGCGATTTCGCTGCTCGTCTTTTCCTTCATGCTGCGATGGCACCCGGAGATGATCACTCTGCTGATGGCCGCCGTACTCGCGTATGTCGCCTGTTTTGCCGTGGGGCTGGGCCCCGGGGTCTGGGTTTGCATCGCGGAACTTTTTCCCAACCGGGCCCGCGGACGCGCCATGTCGGTGGCGACGGTCGTGCTGTGGGTTGCCGTCTCGATCGTAACCGCAACCTTTCTCAGCCTGATCACGTGGTTGACGGTAGCCGGCGTCTTCTTCTTCTACGCCGTGCTTTGCGTGTTGTCGTTTGTCTATATCCGGCTGTATCTGCCCGAGACCAAACAAAAAACCCTGGAAGAGATTGAAAAGTCCTGGAGGTAGTGAGGGTGGGTTGCCGTCTTCACCTCTTTCGAGTGTCTGCCGGGTGACGCGGGCTCCCACGCGGCTAAAGAGCCTGCATTGGCCCCTGGCTCCCGGCAGAGGACGGTTGCCCCGCATCTCGCTGTTTTTCGCGAGATGTGGGATTCCGCACTGTGTGCCTTTCATCTGATGGATACGATGCATGGGCGGTCATCAACTGTGACAAGCATCCGCGAAAATCGGGGCAAATGGGGCACCCTGAATTTGGTGCGCCAACTGAGCAAAAAGCCGCTGAGTCAGCCTGTCTCGGCAGGCAGAGGGTCCAGTGCTCTTAAGGGGTGTTTGTGATTCTTTTGCGCCCATTGCGTCAGCCATGATGATTGCTTGTGCATATTTCGCTCATTTTAATGGTTGACAACTCCACGATTTGCCATCTATCTTTTCTCGCGTGGCGCCGAACCCGCTATCGACGACAAGCCACTCAATCCGTTCATGCACCAGACCGGGGCCCCAGAAAGAGCACTTCCAGGAGGCAAAACCCATGCAAATGTCTCAGTCTTGCTTCGCCATCAGGCGGCCCTATCGGATGCCTTTGAAAGGCGGACTTTGGAGAATCCCGGTTGCAGGGTAGTTCTGTTTGCCGCCGTGCTGACGCTCGGCGCCCCATCTCATGCGCATGGGCAAGCAGTCTGGGGATCCATCACCGGCTATGTTACGGACGCGTCAGGCTCCGCTGTCCCACAAGCCACCGTGACTGTAACCGAAGAGCAAACCGGCATCGAGACGACCGTTCAGGCGGATTCGGCCGGCTTCTACAATGCCACGCACCTGAACCCGGGGCAATACACGGTATCCGTACGCATGCCAGGTTTTAGCGGGTTTGTTCGCGAGCATGTTCTGGTGTTGGTGGGCTCCTCGGTTGGCGTGGACTGCCCGCTCAAAGTTGGCTCGGCCTCAGAGACGGTGACAGTTACCGCAGCCCCTCCCATTCTCAATACTGAAAAGACAGATGTGAATGCGCGATTTGACGCGCAGATGATCGATAGCTTTCCGGTTACGGGCAACAACATCACCCAACTCTATAGCCTCGTCCCGGGTGTGCTCTCCGATACTTTTCAGATGGGCACCGGGTGAAAATCCGCAGGGAACCAATCGCACCTATGTCAATGGAGTCTGGTCAGGCGCCCAGGTGTACGTGCTCGACGGAATCACGGACGTTGACTACGGGTTTAGCGGGATCCAGGTGATCAACCCACCACCAGACTCCGTACAGGAACTGAAAATCATCACCGCCGACTATGATCCGGAGTTTGGCAATACGGCTGGGATGGTCGCTCAATTTGTTACTAAATCAGGGAGTAACCAGTTCCATGGCTCAGTCTACGAATACAACCAGAATTCCGCCACCTTCGCAGCAACGCCATTTACCGGGGGACTTCCCGCGCAGCCATACAATTGGAACCAGGCGGGCTTCAGTCTTGGCGGCCCGGTAAAGAAGGACAAGGTTTTCTTCTTTGGCGACTACCAACTTATCCGGCTGAATGCGAACAACTCCGTTGTGGCCACGGTGCCCACGGCAGCGTTTCGCAACGGCGATTTCAGCGCGTTGGCCGCTACCGCTCCCATATACGACCCGAACACCGGAAATGCGGACGGCACCGGACGCACGATGTTCCCCAACAACGTGATACCCGCCGACAGGCTCGACCCAGTCGCCAAGAACCTCGTCGCCCTGCTGCCGCTACCGAACCTCAATCAAAGCACCGATCTAAACTTCCTGGGCGAAGAGGCACAGACGTTCAACACCAACGAATATGACGGCTCGCGTCGACTGGAGCATCTCGGACAAGGACAAATTGTTTGGCCGCTACAGTCTTTACGACACCGACCTGGATAACCCAGGTGCGTTCGGTATCACGGCCGGCGGCCCGGCGGCCGGTGGCCTTAGCCCGGAAGTCGCGAACACCCGCAGCCAGCAGTTCGCACTGAACTACACACGCACATTCGGTTCAAGTCTCCTGGGCGAATTCCGTGCCGGATTTGACCGCTTTGCTATCGACGCTCTGCAAGTCGATAGCGCTCTCCAAACCAATACAAAGGTGGGAATACCCGGGATTAACACAGGAAACCCGCAGACGGGCGGGCTTGGCCGGCATCAATGTGAGCGGCCCGGTGGGGATTTTTACCATGGGCATTCCCAGCGGCGTTGGCATACCCCGCTTTGAAGGGTCAACCACCTTCGAAATCGTAAACAACTGGACCAAGATCTTCGGGGGACACCAGATATTGTTTGGCACTGACCTTCTGCGGCAGGACTTCAATTTTCTTTCTGTGAACGCCAGCACCAGGGGAAATTTCGACTTCAACCCTTCTGTGACCGCAAGCCCCAGCGTGGCCACTTCAGGCTTGGGTGTCGCTTCCTTTATGCTGGGCCTGCCTTCAGAGTTTGATCGCGCGATCTTCACTCAGTTCCCTGGCGAACGCCAGACGAGAGCGGGCCTCTATGTGCAAGACATCTGGCGCCTGAACCCGAAGCTGACTATTAATGCAGGGCTACGATGGGATTACTTCGAACCTGTCAAGCCTGCGCATGCGGGAGGGCTGGCTAATTTCGACACAGCGACGGGACAAATCCTTCTGGCGGGCTTGGGAAAAGTCTCCAGCAGCGCCAATGTGCATACGCCCCTCGATGACTTCTCACCTCGGTTGGGCCTGGCTTACAAACTCACCGAAAACACGGTCGTTCGGGCCGGGTTTGGCCAAAGCTATTTCAGCTCTGGTTACGATGCTACTTTCTATCACCTAACCAGCTTCTACCCGATTACCGCGCAGCAGACGATACAAGCCTCGAACATTTACCAATATGTCTTCCCCATCGCCGATGTTCCGGCGGCCGCCCCTGCTCCGGCTCTTCCCAGCACCGGGCTTTTGACACCGCCGGATGGGACGCTGTTGAAGACACGCGATCTGAACTTTCTCACCGAGAACATGTACTCGTGGAATCTGACCGTCGAGCGCCAGCTGGACGCACGCACGACGCTGAACGTCGGATATGTGGGAACCAAGGGGACACACATTAGTTTTGGGCAGAATATCAATGCGGCTGGTCCTGGTGTTGGACCTCTCATCAATCGCCGCCCCTATTACAACAAGTTTGGCCTATCTCAACCCATCGACCTGCAGGGAAACATGGTCAACCAAAACTACAATGGGCTGGTCATCGGAGTGAAAAGACGCTTTACCAAGTATCTCGGATTCACGGGGAGCTATACCTGGTCTAAGACGCTCGGGTTACTACCAATACAACCCGGTGGATCTGAAGTCCGACTACGGTGTCGGCGGAAATACGAATGCTTATTTTGAAGGTGATTCCGGAATCAACCGGTCTTCTGTCTTCACCCTGGGATATACCGCACTGCTTCCCTATGGCCGTGGCATGCGTTTTGGCGCCAACAGCTCAGGCGTGGCCAATTTCTTCCTCGGCGGATGGCAGACGAGCGGGGTTTGGGTGGCGGAAACAGGATTGCCATTCTCAGCATTTGTTTCCAGCAACACTTCGCTGAATGCGGACTTCAGCCAGATGGCTAACCGCGTACCGGGAGCGTCTCTGTATGCCAATAAGAACTTTTCCCATTGGTATAACGTGGCTGCGTTTGCCATTCCAACCTGTTGCCAATATGGCAATGCCGCTCCGGGAGTGCTGACTGGGCCAAACGTTTTCAAAACAGACCTTGCCTTGTGGAAAGAGTGGAAGTTCTCCACTCGTATCACTGAGCCCATGGCTCTGCAGTTCAGGGGAGAGGCGTTCAATGCGTTCAACCACGTGAATGCGGGAATTCCGGACAACAATGTCGACGATCCTGCCGCCGGCCAAATCACATCACTTCAGTCTGGTCTGCCGATGCGGGAATTCCAGCTCGGATTACATTTGCAGTTCTGAAGTGAAGTCTCCAGCTCGCGTTCCCCAGTTAGATCGTCCGCGATCTAGCTGGGAGGCTGCCCTGCGCCGGCCTAACCACAGCCTTAGTACAGAAGACGTCGAAGAGGAGTGTATGCGGAAGCGTGACCGGAGGCAGTTTTTACGGGAGTCCGGGTTAGTCCTGGGTTTTGTCGCACTGAACTCGCAAATGAGCCCAGCCGAGTACGCGCATCTATTGAGCGGCGGAAACAACTCTTCGCCGGCGAAGAATTTGCCGCCTCTGTTCAACACCAACCTGCAAACAGCCATCGGGTTGGGAGATGAGATAGCAGGGATCGTGGATCAGTATGGCCAGCTGGATTCGCGCAACGCAAGAATATCTCTGGACATTGGGACAACTCCTATAGAATCGCCCGATTTTCATTGGTCCCAATCGCTCGGCGATGGATACTTGCCGATCGTCGACACAGAGGTAAGGTCGAGCCAGGGAATCGTACGCTGGGCCGCTTACGCGTCGAACGCGATCGGACCTGGGCGGCGAATGCTTCGAGTTCATCAGAGCCGACCTCCCGCTGAAAGTCCACTTGTGGTTCCCTTTCACCACCAGGATCGAAGTGAACAATGGCGTCGTAAGCAGCGGCGGCAAAATCCTGGCGCTGTTTCCTGCTGCGGCGAGCATCAAGGTATCGCAGGCAAAGTACAACCTTATGACCCCGGAACGGGAGACCTGGTCTTTCAGTAAGCCGCCATGGTCGGAATCCTCACTCCCAGCTCACACCCGAGCCCATTTCCAGGCATCGACCCGGCATTCGCGAGCGGCAGGGCATCTTTTCTTTTTCGCCCATTGCACTACAGTTTTCCGGTGCAACCGGGGAAAACATATCACGTTGTCGCTCGGTTTAATTTTGCCCAGGCCCGGAGTGGACGACACCTTAAGCCCGTCGCAAACACTGCTGAGGTTGACGGCGAATGGCATGTCGAATGTGGTCAACATGGCTGACCTTAACCCGAGCAAGCCGTTTCTTCATGACTTTGTGGTTCGAGGCATCCCAGCCGGAGATTCACGTCACCTCGGCGACGGATCCATCCTCGACTTCTCCTTATCGGCCAACGCTCTTGAATGCGATATGGGTATTTGACGGAGTCGTCGATCTGGATAAAGTCGCGACAGGATCATTGAGCGAAAAGGCGTTGTTCTATGTTCGTTGTGGCGAGGAACCCGCGGAGGATGTGGCGTGCGGCGTCACTCTCGACTACACCTCGGCGCTGGGAGCGCCACCAAATGCCGCATCCAGCTTCCTTACCACCTCGGCCATGACAAAATTGCCACCCTGGGCGCGCAGCTCGAACGGCGGGGCTGCTGTAAAGCAAAGATGGGAACCACTTGTTTCACGCGGGGCACAATTCATTACTGGCGATGAGAGGCTCGACAATCTCTACAAGACTTCGCTCATCAATATTTTTCTGCTGCGAACGAAGTATCCGGGGAAGGCGAACCACGGAGCAGGATCTCTACGTAGTTAAGCCTGGCGCAACGATCTATGATGCATTTTGGTATCGAGACGGCGCCTATCTTACGGCGGCCCTCGATGTTGCCGGCCATTTAGAAGAGGCGGAAAACTCTCTTCGCCTCTTCTGGCAGCCGAATCTCCCTGGAGACTTCGGAGCCTACGGGCAACAGGAGTGCGGAGCGTGGCAGGCCCCGCTGGATGAACTCGATAGCCAGGGGCAAGTGATGTGGGCGCTGGTGCACCATGCCCAGTTCTCCGGAAATCTTGCGTGGCAGAAGGCGGTCTATCCAAGCGTCCGCAAGGGTGCGGCGTGGCTCAGGGATGTGACCGGGCAAACCAGGTTTATTGAGGAGAATGGGGAACGGCCAATCTCCTATGGTTTGTTACCAGAGGCTGAAGGCGAAGCGATCGGCCACGGTTATATTTACTATCACGATTTCTGGGCTGTGCTGGGGCTGCAGATGGCTCTTGAAGCCGCCAAGGCTCTCAACGAGGAACAGGATGCGCAGTGGATGACGAAGGAATACAACACCTTTTGCGCAAACCTTTCCACATCGGTGAAGCAGGCTTATGAGCAAGTCGGGCTGGAAAAGTACATCCCCGCTACTCCTTTCGATCCCGTTTCTCGCATTGATATCTGGGGTTCTATCGCAGCGCTTTATCCGACGCGATTCCTGGAACCGAATGATCCGATGATCTCCCGGACGCTTGACCTGATGCTCCAGCATTCCCAGGAGGATGAGTACACGTACTTTAACCGGAAGAAAATCTGGACCTATCTAACTGCGGACTGGGCGATGTGCTATTTGCTTCGTGACGACCTGGCGACGTTCAACCGGTTGTTTGACGGCTACGTTGCGCACGCCTCGCCGACCAATGCCTGGATCGAGGAGATGTTTATCGAATCGCGGTTCGGGACTGGGGATATGCCCCACGGCTGGGCGGCGGCACAGTATGTGCATTTGCACCGTAATGCGCTGGTTTTTGAGGATAAGGATGTTCTTCATCTGTGCTGGGGAGCCAGGGAGGGATGGCTGAACAATGGGATCACGGTCAAACAGGCTCCAACCAAGTTTGGAACCGTTGACTTCGCATTTCGTCGTGATGGTAAGACGCTTGTTCTCGACTACAAATTTGTGCGTGGACAGCACCAGGAGAACTGCCGGGGAGTCCGATTGCACATCCCGCCGACGGTGGAGCCAGTTGAATCGGTCCGCGTCAATGGGAAGGGTCGCGATTTACAGCGCGACCACCGTGTGATTGACCTGGAGTAGCCGTTGCTTGGACTCCCTTCCCTCACAAACGGACGGGTGCCACGGATGTCGGCCGTTAAGCGTATCGGATGAGTCGAAAGTCAGAGGGAAAGAGCATTGGCATCCCACATCTCGCGAAAACGAGCGAGATGTGGGGCCCGTCCGTTTGTGAGGGAACAGGAAGCCGAAAATCGAGTTTCCTACTTGGCCGATGAGTGCCCGATGGTGAAACGCAGACCCACTCGGAAGGTGAAGGGCAGCGATGGATAGCCTATGGGGGCAATCTTCTTGTTGCTGGTCAGGTTGTCGAGCTGTGCATAGGCGGCAACCCAGGACAGGAACTGGTAGTCTCCGCCAAGATCGAGCTTGGCATAGCCGGAGTCGAGATTGCGATTGGGCAACAGCAGCGAGTTCCCTTCCACCAAGTCCCGCCCGCCCAGAAACGTAGAATCATCACTTCGGCTGGCAAAGGCGGCGTTGAACACCATTGCATATTGTTCTCCGCTGTAGGTTACCGAAGCAAAGCCGGTGTGCGGCGGACGCTGAAATGGCCGGGCGCCCCGCAACGGGTCAAAGGCTCCGATGGGCACCGTTGAGAAGGGGGGCGGGGGTTCTCCGGGCAAGCCGGTGTTGAATGAGGGTTCGAGGGCATCCGAGGTAAAGGAGCGCTGCACCACAGCATCCAGATAGGTGTAGCCTCCGCGCAAAAACAATGTCCGGAAGACGCTGTATTGCACTTCGCTTTCTACACCTTGGGCTCGGAACGCCTGCGAGTTCAGATCGAGGGGACCCGCGCTGCTCAGAAAACTCTTGAGCGACTCCTGCTGACTGGGGCTCAATTGCGGCAGCAGCGCCGGCACTTCGGTGGCGGGGACCGGCTCTATCTGTCTGCGGTACTGGTTATGGAAATAGCCGATGCGCAACAAGCCTCGCTCACTGAGAAAGCTCTGCGCGACACCCCCCTCATAGGTGCGCGACTGCTCCTGCTCTATAGGCGCGATGTGGTACTGCTGAATCGCTTCCAGGCCACCCTGCTGGCCGAGAAGGAAATCATACAGCGACGCGAATTGCTCGTCGAGCGATGGCTCCTGGAAGCCCTGCGCGAAGTTTGACCATATCTTTGTGCCGTGGAATATTCCCTTGCCAGGCCGCACCGGATAGTAAGCCAAGCCAAGACGGGGCACGCCCACCGTCCCAAAGAGCTGGTTCTTCTCCACTCCACCACCGAGCGAATAGAAGAGCCGATTGTGGTAGTTGCCCTGCAGTTGCCCGGTGTAGTCATAATTGGCGCGCTCAATATTCTGATCGATCCCATAGACGACGGACTTCTTCGCTCCGCGCTCGTCGTCGTAGCGAAAGGTAAACATGCCGAGGATGTGCTGGGTGAACGGGTAGTCGCTCTGGAAGTAGAACTGGTCGCGATTGTTGACCTGCTCCACGGTGTTGGGAAACGTGCCGGGGAAGTTCAGGATCGCTTGTCCTGTGACTGAGTATCCGTTGGCGCCATCGATCACGGTATTGTAACCGTAATAGTTGTTCGATGTGGTGAGCTGGAGGCCGGCGGGGTAAAAGTTGATATCCTCTTGGCGCTTGCGGGTCATGCCGTAGCGCACAAGGTTGTGCCAGTTGCCGTAGGTGCGGTTTTCGATCGATGCTCCAAGATACGTGTCTTGATTCGACCGCTTGCCGGCGTTCGCGATGCCGTAGAAGTTGAAGGGACCGGGGGTTCCGGTGGCCGCGTCGCTATTGCTGGCGGTCACGCGAATCTGGGTTGCCGAAGTGAAGGCGTAGCCCAGGTTGGCGCTCCCGGTATCGTCGTGAAACTCATCCATTTTGAGGGAGTTGTCGCTTTGAAAGGCCTCAAAGCCGCCGTAGTAGTCGAGCCTCTTGTAGGTTCCCCCGAGCTGTGCCCGGTTACGAAAGGTGGTGAAGGTGCCGGCGTCTCCCTCATAGAACAGCGACGGAAAGGCGGTGCTGCCGCGCGACGTCCTCATATTCACTGATCCAGAAGCAGCATCCGAGCCGTAGAGCACGCTGTTGGGACCGCGATAGACCTCGAGGTCGCCTACGCCGGTGGTCGACAGGTTGCTGTAGTCGAAGGCGCCGCCGATGTCGCCAATGGGCACTCCATCCTGGTTTACCTGGTTGGAATCGGGATTACCGCCGCGAATGAACAACGAGGCCAGTGCGCCGTACTCGCCCTGGCGCACGACAAAGTCGCCCGGCACCTGGCGCAGCGGATCGATCAGATCGGTGCGGTTGGGGAAGGTTGCGCTGCGCTGGGGGGTGACGGCGGAGCTGATCTGGGCCTCGGCGGTCGGCGTGCCGGTTGCAGAAAAAACGATCTCCTGCCGCGCGTTGGACGACTCCAGCACAATGTCTTCCAGGTGGCTGTCCGCGGCCCCCGCGTAGAAGCTTTGGGTGGTGATCTGTTTGAAATTGTTGGCCGAGACCAGGACGTAGAAGCGTCCGGAGGCACTACTGCTGATCTGATAGGTGCCGTCCAGGCGGGTTACCGCGATGGCCACAATCTGGCTATTTTGCAGCAACACGACATTGGCGTGAATGACGCCCATGCCCAAAGAGTTGGTCACAGTGCCGCGAACGATCGCCGCCCGGGTGGTGAGAGCGGTGGAGAGGATGAGGAAGAGACAGAAGCTAACTGACAGGAGGTACTTGCGCCGCGATCGAACCGGCATGAAAATCCTTTTTCTCCCGGAACGAAGTGCACAACACTTCAATAGACGCCGCGCACCGGTCCGACGCGCAAGCTTTGGAAAGAGAATGGTGACCCCGGGAAGACTCGAACTTCCGACAAACAGTTTAGGAAACTGCTGCTCTATCCACCTGAGCTACGGGGCCCTGTCTTGGCACACTTGCTACGGCTTCAGTTTAGAGCATTTTCGATGATCTGTGATTAGGGCAGGCCGGAACAGGAAACCTGTCCACACCGACGCATTTGCTGCGCCCGAAGGTGGAACTGCGGGTCACTTCACGGTGCGGCCGGGATCAATCGCGTTACGAGTGAAGGCAGGGCGCGCCTCTAGAGGGCACGCCTCCTACCAACCAGCAAAATCGTCGGGGGGTCGCAGATCAGGACGGGGGAGCCCATGCAAAGATCTTGGTCGCACCTGTCTTAACTGACAATGACCTGTTTGTGCTATGACCCATTTGTGGGGCAGTACCGATACCGGCAATGCCGCGCGGCTAACACGGAGGGGTTATGCGCCCAGGCTTTTCAAGCGGAAGAGGGCTGCGATTAAAGCATCGATATCTTCGAAGCTGTTGTAGAGGGCCAGGGACGGACGCACCGTTGTCTCGACCCCAAAGCGGCGCAGCGTGGGCTGGGCACAATGATGGCCGGAGCGCACAGCGATCCCTTCACGGTTGAGCGCGGCGCCCACTTCTTCTGTACGGAAGCCGGCGAGCACAAAGGAGAGCACGCCCGCTTTTTCCTTGGCGGTACCGATGATGCGCAAACCCGGAACGCGCAAGAGTCCCTGGGTGGCGTAGACCAGGAGTTCATGCTCGTAACGGGCAATGTTGGGCATGCCGATGTGGTCCAGGTAATCGACGGCCGCACCGAGTCCTACCGCATCCGCGATGTTGCCGGTGCCGGCCTCAAATCGTCCGGGCGGTGGCTGATAGGTCGTCTTCTCAAAGGTGACGTCGACGATCATGTTTCCGCCTCCCTGCCAGGGAGGAGTTTCGGCCAATATCTCCGGCTTGCCGTAGAGGACCCCGATGCCGGTGGGCGCGAAGACCTTGTGTCCGGAGAAGACGTAGAAATCGCAGTCGAGAGACTGCACATCGACCGGCATGTGGGAAACGGCCTGCGCACCATCGACCAGAACCCGGGCTCCATAGCGGTGGGCCATCTGTACCATCTGATGCGCCGGGGTCATGGTGCCAAGAGCATTGGAGACCTGGGTAAAGGAAACCAGGCGAGTCTTTGGGCTTAGCAGCTTCTCGTACTCATCGAGCAAAATCTGGCCGTCGTCATCGACGGGCGCGACCCGCAGGCATGCTCCCTTTTCCGCGCACAACATCTGCCAGGGAACAATGTTGGCGTGATGCTCGATCCAGCTGATGACGATCTCATCGCCCTTATTGATGTGACGCCGTCCCCATGACTGAGCAACCAGGTTGATGGCCTCGGTCGCGCCCCGAACGAATACGATCTCCTTCGAGGAAGAAGCGTTGAGGAAGTGCGCCACCTTGGTGCGAGCATCCTCGTAGGCATCGGTCGCGCGCGCGGCCAGGTCATGAGCGGCACGATGAATGTTCGAGTTCTCGTGTTCGTAGAAATACGAAATCCGGTCGATCACGCTCTGCGGTTTCTGCGTGGTCGCGGCGTTGTCCAGCCAGATCAATGGATGGCCGTTCACGCGCTCGTTCAGGATCGGGAAATCGCGGCGGACCGAGCCAATATCAAACTGCTGCCGTGGAAGCTTGAGGTCGCCGACCGCCGCGGGATTCGATATGGCGGACTTGGGCTCGGGAACCGATGCACTCTTCTGGGCCTTGTCAGATGCAGTCAGTAGACCGCTGTCCTCAAGAAAGTAGAGCGAAGAGGATTCTGTCAGAGCAGCTCTGGCGTCGTCTTCGTTCAGTAATGGCGACAGTGGCGCAAGGGTAGGCACTCCGGCGGTGAAGGAAGGAAATAGGGAGTGGTCAAACTCCGGCATCGGCATCGCGAAGGGGGATGACGGAAACGTGGCCGCAGGAGCGGAATAAACCGCAGGTCCCTCCACTACGCTTCGCTCCGGTCGGGATGACAATTCTGTGGGGGCCGTGGCGGGAGCCATGCCGGCTCCGCTTAGACCTGCTGCATGCTCCAGAAAGTAAAACGGAGAATTTGCCGTCAACGCTGATTTTGCATCGTCCTCGGTCCGCAGCGGAGGAAAGGACGGGAGCGCGGGCACACCGGCTGAGAAAGACGGGAACAAAGCGTCGTCAAGCTCAGGCATGGGTAGCGAGAAGGGGGACGACGGAAACGCAGCTGCAGGATTGGAAGGAACCGCACGTCCCTCCACTACGCTTCGCTCCGGTCGGGATGACAACTCTGTGGGATAGATTGCCGTTACCTGCCCCGGAGCGACGGATGACAACTCGGGAACAGCGGAGGACATGCCTGGCATACCAGGTGCGCCGGCCGATGGAATGGAGGGCACCGAGGGCAGCGGCATGCCCAACTGGGGCAGCCTGGTTTCGAAGGCCGATCCAGCGTAGGAAGCATCGGGCACGGAAGATGCCGCGCCGGTTGGAAAAGCCGACGACGGCTGCACCCGGAAGAACTCATTCGCCATACGAGCCAACATCGCTACATCGGGAAGCGAAGCCGCTTGGCCGATGCTGTTCTCGTTCAACGGCAAGCCTTCGGTCAACCGCGCAGCAGAATCCTCGTCGTAGTTTTGCTCACTTGTACTCATGGTATTGTCCGACTTCTACATTCTCGAGCACACCCAGGGCGTCTTCGGTCAGCACTGCGGCTGAGCAATAGAGCGATACCAGGTAGGAGGCGATGGAGTTGCGGTCAATACCCATGAAACGGATGGAAAGGCCGGGTGTTTGTTCGCCCGCCAGTCCGGGCTGAAAGAGTCCCACTACGCCTTGCTTTCTTTCGCCGGTGCGCAGCAACAGGATATTGGTCTTTCCTGCCGCGTCAACGTTCAGCTTATCGGTGGGAATCAGCGGGATGCCTCGCCAGGTCAGGAAGGGCGAGCCGAAGATGGTGGCCGTGGGCGGAGGAACACCACGAAATGTACACTCGCGGCCAAAGGCGGCGATGGCACGGGGATGAGCCAGGAAAAAAGCGGGTTCCTTCCAGATGCGAGAGAGCAATTCGTCCAGATCGTCGGGCGTGGGCGCAGCTCCGCGGGCCTGAACCTTGAATGCGGGATCGACGTTGTTGAGCAAGCCATAGTCCGCGTTGTTGATCAGCTCGCTTTCCTGGCGCTCCTTTACTTTTTCCACGGTGAGCCGCAACTGCTCCCGGATCTGATCGTGCGGATGGCTAAACAAATCAGAGACGCGCGTGTGAATATCCACTACGGTGGTGATCGCGCTCAGCGTGTATTCGCGGGGAGTCTCCACGTAGTCGACAAAGGTCTCGGGCAGTTCCCGTTCATCGCGCGATCCGCAAGCGACCTCAATGTCCGAATCGTTCTTGACCTTGTTGACCCTGTAGGTACCAGATTCGACCGGCACCCAATTGAGCAACTGTACCAGCCAGCGCGGAGTAATGGCCGTAAGTTGCGGCGGCGTTTTCGTTGTGTTGGCTAACTGCCTTGCTGCTACATCCCCTAACGCTCTTGCCATAACAGGTGCTCCTTGTTCGCGAAGCTAGCGACAGTTGAATCATAGACAAAGGGGCCAGGGGCGGGAATCGCGGAAATATGAAAAAACGGGCGATTCGCCGTAGAAAGAATCGACAAGTCCCTCCTGGGCCTCATAATTTAAGGACACGAGCAGGGTGGAGGAGGTATCAACTAATTTATGACTGGATTGGTTCATCCGTCGATTGACGACATCGATTGCGAAATTCTCGCCGAGCTCCAGGTCAACGCGCGCATTGCGTTTGCAGAGCTGGGGCGCAGAGTCGGGCTATCCACGCCGGCGGTCATTGAAAGAGTTCATCGCCTGGAGGAGAGCCAGGTGATTCTCGGCTATCGCACGTTGATCGATCCCGCCAAGGTGGGACTGCCTGTGCGCGCGTTTGTGCATGTCACGGTTGCGGGAGACAAGCTGGCCAAATTTGCTGCCGTAGTGAGAAATCTGCCCGAGGTTCTGGAGTGTCATCGGGTGACAGGTGCTGAATCGTTTATCGTCCAGGTCGCGGTTCGTGACGTGAGACATATGGAAGAAGTGATCGATTCGATGATGCCCTATGTCTCTACGAACACATCGATGGTCCTTGCGTCTCCAGTGCCCTGGAACAGCATCCTTCCGGCGTCGCGGTACGGGAAGAAGCCTAGACCGCGGAAGGCGACGGCTAGCTAAGGAATCGGGCTGGTTTGGTCATCTGTTGATTGCATCTCAATGAACCGCGTTGGCTGTTGGGGGTTTCCATCCAACATTCTCATGCGGTCCGGTTCACCCAGGACGGACGTCCTGGGCTACTCTCAGCCGTCCCTGCGGGACTGATCGCGATTCGGCGTATGGCCGATTTGTTTTAGCAAGTGGCTCCCAAATCGGCCGGTTTTTCAAAAGGCTGCTTTCGACAAGTCTGCGAGTTCCCCTCATGGGAAAGCTCGCTTTGTCTTCATTTGCGGATGGCGCGAATGAGATCGGTGATCACCGGCGGCGTGATTGCACGGATCGCTTTCTTGATGCGAATCGTCGTTTTTACGCTGTTCATGCCAGGGCGTTCTTGAAATGCCACCTCATGCCTGTGCGTAAGTTCCGGATCTTCTTCAGGCCGGCCATTTGAGTAGTAGTAGGTGGCAATGGACTTCCGGTTGCGATCGGGTGGGCAGGCCAGCGGATGAGGATGACCGTGGAAGGAAATACTGGTGGTGCTGAAGATCGCGCAGCGGTTGAAGACGGGAAGAATCTTCTTTTCAGCTCGCTTGACGTCGCGATCCCATAGCTCGAAGTGTCCCCCGTACTCCTCTTTCCAGTCCTTATTGAGATAGATAAGAACGTTGATGCGGCGGTCCAAGCGGATGGCTTTGTGGTAGCTGAAGTCAGCGTGCACTTCCAATAGCCCCCCGGGCCTGATCTGGTGCAGACCGCCGCCGGTATAGTACGGATCGGGCAACACGCCCTGAATTCCGGTCAGCGTTTCAAGGAACTTGAGCATGGGCCGGCTGTTGAGGAAATAGAGGACGTCGCGAATCGACGGGGGCAGCTTCTCCACTACATCGAAGGCCAGTTTTTTGCGCTGGTTCACATCGGTGTGGGCGTACCAGTCGGCTTCTTTGGGCTCAGGGAAATCCCGTAGCGCAGCCTCCGCTACCTCAAGGGGCAGGAAATTATCGAAATAGATGTGTGGATAGGGAGTATTTGTCTTGTACTCCTCCGCCCTGGCTGCGGCCAGAGCCTCGAGTTTGGCGACATATTCGTCCCCCAGCAATGCGTTTAACACTCGGGTATCGCTAAGCGTCTCTAGCTGTTCGGGCATTGCCGGCCTCCATCGATCGAGATAGGCTCCTGTCCAGGAGAGCCAAACCTCTGAATTCAAAGCTATTGATGGACAAGGGGCATGTCAAGGCGGCAGGGTGCCGCGGGTTGTAAACTAATATCGAGGAATCTATGGCAGAGCTGGAGCGTAGGAAGTCAACGACAGTCAGGATCGGAAATGTGCGTGTGGGCTCTTCCGCGCCCGTTGTGGTGCAGTCCATGACCAATACGGATACCGCCGACGTGCGGGGTACGGTCCAGCAGGTCGCCGCGCTCGCCAACGCAGGGTCTGAGCTGGTGCGGGTGACGGTCAACAACGACGCCGCAGCGGCGGCGCTGCCGGCAATTGTCGAGGGGCTGGCCAAGCTGGGAATCGACGTGCCTATTGTTGGCGACTTCCACTACAACGGGCACCTGCTGCTGAAAAAGTATCCGGAGTGCGCCCGCGCGCTAGCCAAGTACCGGATCAACCCGGGGAACGTTTCGATCGGCCGCAAGGATGATGACAACTTCCGCACCATGATTGAATGTGCGGTGGAAAACCAGAAGCCGGTACGCATCGGCGTGAACTGGGGCTCGCTCGACCAGGCGCTGCTGACCAAGATGATGGACGAGAATTCCAAGAAGGCTCAGCCGGCGGAAGCGCGGGATGTGATGATCGAAGCCATGCTGGTGAGCGCGATCGAGTCTGCACGAGCTGCCGAGCGCTACGGACTGCGCCACGACCAGATCATTCTCAGCGCCAAAGTGAGCGGCGTGCGCGACCTGATCGAAGTCTATGAATTGATGGCTGCTCGCTGCGACTACGCGCTGCACCTGGGGCTCACCGAAGCCGGCATGAGCATGAAAGGCATCGTTGCCTCCACGGCAGGGCTTGCACCTCTGTTGCTCAAGGGCATCGGCGATACCATACGCGTCTCGCTAACCCCGAAACCGGGGGGCGATCGCACTGAAGAAGTACAGGTAGCGCAACAGATCCTGCAATCTCTGGGCATTCGCAGCTTTGCTCCGCAGGTGACCGCTTGCCCCGGATGCGGACGCACCAGCAGCACCTACTTCCAGGAATTGACCCAGGATATTCAGGGGTATGTACGCGAGAGCATGCCGGTGTGGCGTGAGCGCTATCCCGGAGTCGAGGAGCTGAAACTGGCGGTGATGGGTTGCGTGGTGAACGGACCCGGCGAGTCCAAGCATGCCAACATTGGTATTTCCCTTCCCGGCACGTTTGAGGATCCCAAGGCCCCGGTTTATGTGGACGGACGCCTCATGACCACGCTTCGCGGGGACAACATCGTCAACGAGTTCAAGAAGATTCTCGACGACTATGTCTTGGCCCGCTACGGGTCAGGTTCTCGTGAAGAACAGTTGATCGAAGTCCGGTAGCCCCTACCATCAGCAGGCGATGGGTGCCCCACATCTCTTCCCTTTCCTTTTGGCCCCCAATTGGCATGGATGGTCAAGGTCCGAAATCCGGGGACGTGGGCAGCCGTCGGTTAGCTGCAGGGTCGATCTCCAAAAGCTTGCTGAGAGCTTCGCATCCTACGGGCTCTGATTTGGGATCGGCCTCTTGGATTGCTGTCTTAATTCGCGCAGGGAGTAGAAGGTGCCTCGCCAGGAGACACCGCCGTGCCAGAGCGCGAGGCACATGGAGCGAAGCAGGGCGTAAAGCAATAAGACCGCGGCGACGGGATACAACGGCATCTGTGCGGAAGAAAAGTGTTGATACCTGCCCATCTGCTGATAGGCGAGGAAAAGTGCAATCAGCATGAGGCCGGTTGGCCACCATAGCGCGGGCCCAGCAAGACACGCGGCCAAGGGAAAAAGCGTGAAGAGGGCCAGGCCGCAGACAAAGCCGAGCAACAGCTCGGGCCGGAAATGGAAGACCGCGAAGAGGTTCTTGGTCAGGTTATCCACCACCCCGAAGGCCCCTTGCGCCCAACGTACGCCCACCAGATCAAGCCCCAAAACCGCACGCTGCGCGAATCCACGGGTTTTGACCCGGCGGCCGAGAGCCAGATCCTCAACGATCTCCATGCGTAGCGCCTCCCAACCACCCAGGGCGTCATAAGCGCTGCGCCGAATGAGGTTGAAGGCGCCCACGCCGATCGAATCACGGCGGGCCGCCGGATCGGCCACTCGCCATGGACGCAGGGCCCAAATGGATAAGACCTGAAGAAACGCAACCAACATGCGTTCGCCCCAGCTGCGCAGGAGAATCGTGGGCAATAGCACCAGATGGTCCGCACCGCTGGATGTGGCGTATTCGATGGCGCGGCGAAGAGCATCCGGGCGAAAAAGAACATCTCCGTCGGTAAAGAGTAGCCACTCGCCAGTAGCGTGTTGCGCGGCCAGAGCCATGGCGTGTGTCTTGCCCAGCCAGCCTGCGGGAAGTTCAGTTATATGAAGAATCTGCAGGGTCTTATTCGGCGTGCCTCCCTCGACAGCCAAACGTTCCATGATGGCGCCGGTTTGGTCGCTGGAGCGGTCGTTCACAGCGAGGATCTGGAGGTCGACGCCGTCCGCGGCCAGCAAGGAGCGGAGTGTCGCGGCAATACTCGCAGCTTCATTCCTCGCCGGGACGATGACGCTCAGAAGCGGCAAAGCCAGGTGGGTCTCTACGGTCCGGGTCAGATCGGGAACGCGGTGCAGCATGCGGCGCCACACCAGCACACGCGTGAGCCAGGACAGCGCGATGAGCCAGTCCAGGACCTGCGCGATGCGGAAGAAGACGGGCACCCGTCCAGTATGCCCGGTGGCAGCAACTTGTATACTGACCTCCGGGCGCGACTGAATGGCAGATGAAAGACGAAAAAGAATCAGCAGCAGTGTGCTCTGGATTGCTGCCGCCATCGTGCTTGCGTTCATTTTCTTCGGCGTTCGCCGTTTAACGCGCGAAAAGCTGCCGTTACGTGTGGCCGAGACGCAGGTGCAGGATCTGGTCAAGCCCAGCAGTACCAATGGACGGGTAGAGCCGGAACATATCTTTGAGGCGCATGCTCCCGAAGCGACGACGGTCACGGGAGTATACGTCCACGTGGGCGACCGGGTAAGCACAGGGAAGCTCCTGGTGACCCTGGACGACAGCAACGCGCGCGCCAAGCTGGCAGCGGCGATTGCGGCATTGCGCGCTGCCCAGGCCGGCTACCAGACGGTGGAGGGTGGTGGCACCCAGCAGGAACAGCTTACCCTTTCCAGCAACATCGCCAAAGCAAAGATCGATTGCGACCAGGCAGCCCGGGATCTGGACGTGATCCAGAAGCTGGCAACCAAAGGGGCTGCGGCGCCCAGCGAGGTGGCCCAGGCGCAAACACGTTTAAAGATTGCGCAGGCATCTCTAAACGCGCTTGAAGAACAGAAGAAGAAGCCATTTGCACCGGTTGAGCTTACGCGGGCGCAATCGAGCGTGGAAGAAGCGGAGGCAGCCCGCTCCGCGGCAGCCCAGGTGATCGAACAATCGAACGTGCACGCGCCGTTCGCAGGAACTATTTTTTCACTCCCCGTGACTCGATATTCCTATATCGAGCCGGGCGCGGAGGTGTTGCAGCTAGCCGATCTCACCAAGCTCCAGGTACATGCCTACTTCGACGAACCGGAGATCGGCGACCTGAAACTCAACAATCCGGTCACAATTGTGTGGGACGCCAAACCGGATTTGAAATTCCACGGACACATCATCCGGCTACCTTCTTCCGTCATCGATTACGGAACCCGGAGGGTCGGAGAGGTCCTGATAAGCATCGAAGATTCGGACGGGGTCTTGCTGCCCAACATCAGTGTCGTGGTCACAGTTGTTACCCAGGAAGTGCGCAATGCACTCACGGTGCCTCGTGAGGCTCTTCACATCGAGGGTGGGCGCGATTATGTGTACGTGGTGACGGGTGACACACTGCATCGCGTCCCGGTGGAAGTCGGGGCCCTCAACCTTACATTGGTGCAGATTGTGAGAGGTCTGAAGGAACATACGTTGGTCGCCCTGGGCACGACGAATGGGGCTCCGATGTCCGAAGGTGTTCCCATTCGCATCGTCGATTAATGCAGTTGCGCAATTACTTTGGCCTGATAAAGATCGCGAGGTGTGGTTTTTCTTGGGAAAAAACCACGCAAAGTTCCAACGCTTCGGTCGACACCCATTGCGAAACTGCACCAGGGCAGTGCTGACCAGTCTGTAAAATGCAATAGCGGAAATTCGAGGGTCAACCATATCGGTGAGGCGCGTCTGCCAGTTCGTGTTGTTGGGTATCTTTACGCTGATTGCGCAAAGAGGGGCGCTGGCCCAGGTTTCCTTTTATACCGCGGTCGATCTGGCCCTACGTAACAGCACGCCAGTGCGCATTGGCGCAGCCCAAGTGCAGCATGCCGAGGCTGCGGTGATGGAGAGCATCGACGCCTATAAGCCCAGCTTTGTGGTTGGTTCCAGCCTGGGATATTCCTATGGCTTCCCGGTGGGCCAGCCTTCGATCTATAGCGTGAGCGCGAGCTCGCTGGCCTACTCCTTCTCTCAACCGGACTACATCCGCTCTGCCCGGGCGGCGTTGCTGGCCACGCAGTTGCAACTCAAAGATACCCGGCAGCAGGTCATCCTGGACACGGCGCTAGCCTACATTCAGCTGAACACCGTCAGCGAGGAGATCACGGCGCTCGATCAGCAGAATGGATTCGTAGAAAAATTGGTTGAGATCGAGACTGAGCGTGTCAACGCGGGCGTGGACAGCAAGGTCGAATTGACCAAGGCGCGATTGACCGGGGCGCAGATTGCGCTCAGGCGGCTCCATCTTTTGGACCAGGCCGATGTGCTGCGCGTGCGAATCGCGCACTTGACCGGGCTTAACCCTTCCGACATCGTCTGTGAACCGCAAACCATCCCTAAGGCCCCAGAGATTTCGCGGGAGGGTTCTATCGAGAGCCTGGTTATGGATAACAACAACGGCGTAAAGGCTGCTTATGCTTCGGCGCGGTCGAAACTTTACACGTCCTTCGGAGATGACCGGCAAAACAATAGGCCGACGTTTGGCTTTGGGGGAGAGTATAACCGGTACGCTAAGTTCAATAATTACAACGAGTACTACCTCCGTTTTCAACACAATAACTTCAACGTCGGCATCCAGATCACGTTGCCGCTTTTCGATGCGACGCGCAAGGCGAAAGCGAAAAGTTCGGGTGCAGAAGCGGTGCAGGCAACAGCCGAAGCGGATCAACTGCGCGACCAGGCGGGGGAGCAAATCCTACAGTTGCAGAAGAGCGTGACCGAGCTTGGGGCGCAGGAGCAGGTGGCAGAACTGCAAAATGAATTGGCCCAGGATCAACTGGACGCGATTACGACCCAGCTTCACGAGGGCAGCGGCAGTCCTGGGGTGGCGGCGCCCCTGCCTAAGGACGAACAAGCTGCCCACATCGGTGAGCGCAGCCGGTTCGTAGATATGCTCGACACCCGCTTCCAACTGACGCAGGCCCGGCTTTCTCTGCTGCGGTCCATGGGCAGAATTGAGGACTGGGCCAAGGGTGTGCTTGTCGCACGGCCCTAGGGGTCAGAAATGCCGCGGCTGAAGCCGGAGAAGGACAGCGCTACTAGTCCGCTCGGCTTGAAAGCCGAGCTCCCCCGCATGAATGCGGGGGCTCCCACCATTGCGCATGACGGCAATTTTCGAGCACTCCAGGCCGTCCTCTGGGACTCAATGCGTTGTCTCAGGTTCATCGCTTCGTCCCTATCGTTGACGAATGCCCGGTGGGAGCCCCCTGCTTCAGCAGGGGAAGCGACCCTAGGGGGTCAGAAATTCCGCGGCTAAAGCCGGAGACGGATAGCGCTACTAGTCCGCTCGGCTTGAAAGCCGAGCTCCCCCGCATGAATGCGGGGGCTCCCACCCATTGCGCATGACGGCAATTTTCGAGCACTTCAGGCCGTCCTCTGGGACTCAATGCGTTGTCTCTGGTTCATCGCTTCGTCTTTATCGCTGACGAATGCCCGGTGGGAGCCCCCTGCTTCAGCAGGGGAAGCGACCCTAGGGGGGTCAGAAATTCCGCGGCTAAAGCCGGAGAAGGATAGCGCTTCTAGTCCGCTCGGCTTGAAAGCCGAGCTCCCCCGCATGAATGCGGGGGCTCCCACCATTGCGCATGACGGCAATTTTCGAGCACTTCAGGCCGTCCTCTGGGACTCAATGCGTTGTCTCTGGTTCATCGCTTCGTCCCTATCGTTGACGAATGCCCGGTGGGAGCCCCCTGCTTCAGCAGGGGAAGCGACCCTAGGGGGTCAGAAATTCCGCGGCTAAAGCCGGAGACGGATAGCGCTACTAGTCCGCTCGGCTTGAAAGCCGAGCTCCCCCGCATGAATGCGGGGGCTCCCACCCATTGCGCATGACGGCAATTTTCGAGCACTTCAGGCCGTCCTCTGGGACTCGATGCGTTGTCTCTGGTTCATCGCTTCGTCCCTATCGTTGACGAATGCCCGGTGGGAGCCCCCTGCTTCAGCAGGGGAAGCGACCCAGGGGGTCAGAAATTCCGCGGCTAAAGCCGGAGAAGGATAGCGCTACTAGTCCGCTCGGCTTGAAAGCCGAGCTCCCCCGCATGAATGCGGGGGCTCCCACCATTGCGCATGACGGCAATTTTCGAGCACTTCAGGCCGTCCTCTGGGACTCAATGCGTTGTCTCTGGTTCATCGCTTCGTCCCTATCGTTGACGAATGCCCGGTGGGAGCCCCCTGCTTCAGCAGGGGAAGCGACCCAGGGGGTCAGAAATTCCGCGGCTAAAGCCGGAGAAGGATAGCGCTACTGGTCCGCTCGGCTTGAAAGCCGAGCTCCCCCGCATGAATGCGGGGGCTCCCACCCATTGCGCATGACGCAATTTTCGAGCACTTCAGGCCGTCCTCTGGGACTCAATGCGCTGTCTCTGGTCATCGCTTCGTCCCCATCGCGTTGACGAATGCCGGGTGGGAGCCCCCTGCTCCAGCAGGGGGAGCGACGTTCCAGCGTCGCGGGAAGAGTCCCTATCGTTGACGAATGCCAGGTGGGAGCCCCCTGCTTCAGCAGGGGGGAGCGACGCTTCAGCGTCGCGGGAAGAGTCGCGCGCCAATCAATGGGCTTTAGCCCCGGTCCATGGCACGAATCTGGACCCTTCCCCCGCAATCGATGAACCCTCTTGACATGGCTGGCGTCTAATGGTTCGGGAGTGCTCATAAGTATCCTGTTTTCACCCCGGCTGTGCCCGGTGCTGTTAGACTGTAAGTTGAGCCTATGCCACTAAAAACGCTACTGTTAAACCCCCCATCGTTCGAGAATTTTGACGGCGGAGCCAGCTCACGTTGGCCGGCTACGCGTGAGATTGAGTCCTACTGGTATCCGGTATGGCTGGCGTACCCGGCTGGGATGCTGGAAGGCTCGCGGATGCTGGACGCCCCTCCGCACCACATCTCGGCGACGGAAACCATCGAGATCTGCAAGAGCTATGAATTCCTGGTCTTGTTTACCAGCACACCCGGTTGGACCGGTGACCAGAGGTTGGCCGAAGCCATTAAGCGGGCGAACCCTGGAATCAAGATCGCTTTCGTCGGACCGCCGGTCACCACTTCGCCGGATAAAGCACTGCACGAGTGCGCGGCGATCGACTTCGTTTGCCGGCGCGAGTTTGACTTCTCAGTTGTGGAGTTCGCTAACGGCAAGCCGCTGGACGAGATTCTTGGCATCAGCTACCTGAAGAACGGCGTCGTCGCGCACAATCCCGACCGCCCACAGGTAGACAACCTGGATCAAATGCCGTGGGTCACGGATGTCTACAAACGCGACATTGACGTAACCAAATACAACGTCCCGTTCCTGCTCTATCCCTACGTCTCGCTTTATTCCACGCGAGGCTGCCCGGCGCAATGCACGTTCTGCCTGTGGCCGCAGACCCTGAGTGGACACGCGTGGCGCAAGCGCTCGACCGACGACGTCGCCGCCGAGATGGCGCACGCCAAGGAACTGTTTCCCGACGTTAAAGAGTTCTTCTTCGACGACGACACTTTCAACATCCAGAAGGCGCGCACGGTGGAACTCTGCGCCAAGCTCAAGCCGCTGAAGCTGACGTGGTCCTGCACGTCGCGCGTGACCACCGACCGGGAGACGCTGAAGGCGATGCGCGAAGCCGGTTGCCGGCTGCTGATTGTGGGCTTCGAATCGGGCGATCCGCAGATTCTCAAGAACATCAAGAAGGGCGCCACAGTGGAGCGCGCGCGTGACTTCGCCCGCGATTGCCACGAGCTCGGGCTGACCATTCACGGGGACTTTATCCTAGGCCTGCCCGGCGAAACGAAGGAATCAATCCGCAACACCATCAACTTTGCTAAAGCTCTCGACGTGGAGACGATCCAGGTCTCGATTGCTCATGCTTATCCGGGCACGGAGTTCTATGACTTCGCCGCGGAGAACGGTTTCATCATCAACAACGGAGCCATGGTCGATGAAGGCGGACACCAACTCGCCCACATCGAATATCCGGGATTGCCCAAGGACTACGTGTTGGAGATGGTGCACCGCTTCTACGACGAGTACTACTTCCGTCCCAAGGCGGCATGGCGCATCGTCAGCAAAGCCATCGTCAATCGCGACGTCAAGCGACTTTACGTCGAAGCCAAGTCGTTCATGAAACTCCGTGCCCAACGCAACAAGGTGGTTGCCGACGGTAAGGTGAAGGCCGCCAAGACTCCCGGGCCTGCCGTGAACGCCGGAGCATGAGCCGGTTGTACCGCTGGCTGTAATGAATACCTCCTCCATGACCCTCGGGCGATACCTGGTTCTTGGTGTGGTAGCGCTTACCTCGGCCTTGGGCGACACTTTGCTCGCTGTGGGGATGAAGCGTGTCGGGCCGGTGTCCTTGTCTCATCCCGATGCGCTTCTTGCCGCGTTGAAGACGCCGTGGGTGTTGGGTGGAATTCTGCTGCTGCTGCTCTTTTTCGCCTCCTATCTGACCGCGCTTTCCTGGGCGGATCTGACTTTCGTGTTGCCCGCCACCTCGTTCGCCTACGTTGCGCTGGCGTTTCTTTCCAGGTTCTGGCTGCATGAACAGATCTCTACGGAGCGCTGGCTGGGCATTGCGCTGATCACCGCAGGAGTTGGTTTCGTTACCCAGGGCCCGGCCTACACACCGCGCCATTCTTCTGATTCGGCCGCCGGTCAAGCCCACAATTCGCGATTTACCGGGTCACTGCAGGAAGGCAAATGAATTTTAGTTCGGGCCCAGCTGTCGCAGCCATGATTGGCGCCATCGTCCTGACGGCCACAGCAGGCGATGTGTTTATCGCCTCGGCCATGCGCGGTGTCGGCGACCTGGATCATATCAAGGCGGCGCGAGGCTTCAAAGGAGCGGTCTGGGCCGTGATCAGCGAGAGCCGCTTTCTGGCCGGATTCATCTGCATGGCTCTCAGCTTCTTCTCCCTGCTCTTCTCCCTCAGCCACGCGGACGTGAGCTTGATTGCCCCCGCAGCGGGGTCCCTCACCTTTGTCAGTAACGCGGTGGCGGCGAAGTGGGTTCTGCACGAGAATGTCGACCGCAGGCGTTGGCTGGCAGCGATCTTTGTCTGCTGCGGTGTGGCCCTACTCAAGAGGTAGATCCCACGTCTCGTGTGATATGCTTGCCCCGCAAATTGAGGCGAAGCCTTTGCCACACGAACACTCTCATAGCCATCTCTCGGCCGCGCCACGTGAAAGCCTCTCTACCCAGACACTCGACCAATTAATCGGCTGGTTGAAGGACGGCACCTTCAAATCCGGCAGTAAGCTGCCCTCGCAAAATGAACTAGTGGAGTACTTCGGGGTGAGCCGCACCGGCGTTCGCGAAGCGCTGCAAATGATGGCGGTGCTGAACCTGATCGAAATCAAGCCAGGCTTAGGGTGCTTCGTTAAGCGCGTATCGCCGGAGTACATCATCCATGCGGATGTATTGTCGATCCTGCTGGAAAAAGAGTCGGTGATGGATGTGATCGAGACGCGCAAGCTGGTGGAGTCAGGAACAGCTGCCCTGGCTACGGAGCGCGCGCTCCCCGAAGATTACTGGAAGATGGAAGATGTTCTGATTGCGATCGACCGAGCGATTCAGAAGAACGAAAGCATTGCCGTCTTGACTCCTGAATTTCATTGCGCTTTGGCCGAGGCAAGTCACAATGCGGTGCTGGCCAAGCTGCTTCGTTCCTTCACCCAGTTGATGGCAAAGGCGGGACGGCTGCTCGAAGAGAGCGTGGAAGACCTGGACACATTCAAACGCGATGAATTGAAGTCCCACCAGGATCTGTTTCACGTAATCAAGCAGCGCGATCCGGAAAGGTCGAGAAAGGCCATGCTCGATCACATCGCTGATTCCGAGAAGCTGATCGTAGCCGCCTTGAAGCGCGCCGAAGAGGTGGAGAGCCCAGCCCTGGAAGCAACCAACGCTGCTGTTTAAGTCATACGCTAATCGAGCCTTTGGCCAGGATTCCCCCGTCACAAACGACATGCGAACCGGTCATATAGGTGGTTTCGTCGGAGAGCAGCCAGGCTACGATGCGCGCTGGTTCCTCGGCGTTCGCGAGCCGCCCCAAGGGTACCTCGCGGCAGAGCTGGGCACGCATGGTATCGACGTCACCGGCAGCCACATTACTCCACATCAAGCTTGTCTCCGTTGCCCCGGGAGCAATGGCATTTACGCGTATGCCAAATTTTGCGTAGTCGATGGCCATGCAGCGCACTAAAGAAGAGATGGCTCCTTTGGTTGCGCTGTAGGCTCCGGTACCGCCTGCAGCCATGGCAATGAATCCGGCGGGCGAAGAGGTACAGACGACGGACCCGGAAATCTGCGCGGCGAGCATCTGTTGCAGCCCATGTTTGCAAGTGAGGAAAATGCCGGTCAGGTTGGTGTCAAGAACTCGCCTCCAGAGTTCCAGCGGCATCTCGTGGATGAGGCCGCCGATATCGATGCCAGCGTTGGCGAAGATGCCGTAAGGCGCACCGAATTGTTCATGGACAAGCGCAAAGGCTCGCGCGACCTGGTCTTCATCAGAAACGTCGCAGGCCAAACCGACCGCTCCGCTCGCACCCTCGCCTCGTGCTGCATCGGCGGCCTGCTGTGCGTTCTCACCGTTCTTATCCAGAAGGGCGACGCAGTCACCACGCTTGGCGCACAGCATCGCAGTAGCACGACCAATCCCGCCGCCACCGCCGGTGATCACGATGAGCCGATTGCCTGAGGATTTCATGGGTTTAGTGATCCGTTCCTAGGCAGGTTGGGGCCGGTAGGCGATGCAATCGATCTCCACTTTCATGCCGGCGGCTACCATGCCCGCGGCGACGGTGGTGCGGGCAGGCTTGTGGGCGCCGAAGACTTCGGCATAGACCTCATTCATGGCGCCGAAGTCTTGCGCATCGCGCAGAAATACGGAGCACTTCACCACATCCTGCAGATCCGCCCCGCAACCCCGGAGGATGGTCTGCAGGTGCTGCAAGACGAGCCTGGTTTGCTCCTGTACACTCGCCTCCGACTGCATCTCGCCGGTCGCGGCATCCACTGGGCCCTGACCGGAAATAAAGAGAAAATCCCCAGCGCGGACTGCGCTTGAATAAGGACCCTGAGGCTTAGGCGCCCCATCTACGACTAAACGTTCCAGCATTCCGTTCTTTCCTCCAGGCCTTACAATAAACGGACCAGTCCTCTCCCCGGCCTCTGTTTCCAAGATAATTTATGACGCCGTCGTCTCCACAGACCGATAGCCTGCGAGCAAATGCCCTTTCGTTCTCAGCTGTGCTTACCCAAGGCATCACGCACATTGCGCCGGCGATGGGGCTGGTGGTCGCGGTTCAATTCGTTACCACGATGGCGGGTACCGCTTCTCCCCTGGCCTATTTGATCGCATTTCTGATCGTGCTCATGCTCGGGGTCTGCCTAGCCCAGCTGGCGCTTCATCTGCCTTCGGCGGGCGGGTATTACACATACGTCGCTCGATCTCTCAACCCTAAGGCAGGATTTCTCGCTGCCTGGATGTTCTTTTTGTATGACCCGCTCACCGGTGCGGTGAACCTGGCATACCTGGGCTTTCTTCTCCAGACTACTTTGCGGATGGAAGCCCACGTTACTTGTCCCTGGTATGTGTTGTACGTAATCTTCGCGCTGCTGATTACTCTGCTCATTTATCGCGGTATTGAAATCTCAGCCAATTTCGTGATGTGGCTGACTCTCGTCGAAGTGGTGATCATGATGGCGCTGGCGATTGCCGGCCTGATGCATCCGGGCGATGGACGAGTTCATTTGCAGGATTTCGTCCCCGTGCACGCCTTCGGGAAGAAGGGGTTTTATCTCGCCATTGTCTTTTCCATTTTCACCTTCACCGGCTTTGAAGCCATAGCTCCCCTGGCGGAGGAAACACGCAACCCACGGCGATTACTTCCCCGCGCCATTCTTTTGTCGATTACGCTGATGGGCTTTTTCTTTGTCTTTACTACCCTCGCCATACTCACCGGCTGGGGCACGAGCCATATCGATACATTCGCTGCATCGGCAGAGAACCCGGTCATTTTGCTGGCCAAGCGTCTGTGGGGCGGGGCGTGGATATTCGTGATGGTGGCGGTGATTAACTCCATCCTGGGAGCTGCGATTGCCGGCACCAATGCAGCGGTCCGCGTCTTTTATGCCATGGGTCGAGCGCGCTCACTGCCTGCCGCGCTCGAGTATATCCATCCTCGTTTTCGCACCCCGGTGAATGCCATTGCGCTGCAAACCTTCATCACCCTGACGCTTGGGATCGCTATCGGCTTTTGGATCGGCCCAGACCAGGAGTACTACTTTCTCGGCGTCACCGCGACCCTGGTCCTCATCTTCATCTATTCCGCAGGCAACATCGGGGTCTACTTTCTTTACCGGCGGCAACGGCCCGCAGAGTTCAGCCCTGTACTCCATTTTCTCTTCCCGGTGCTTTCTACAATTTCGCTGATGTGGGTTGCCTATCACTCGGTAGTACCTTTGCCGGACGCGCCGTTGCGCTACGCTCCCATTCTCGTAGGCGGATGGCTGATTGCCGGGGTGGTGTTGCTGTTGACGGTGCGGCGGGCTTCGAATATGCCGCTTTTGCCGTTGGAAGCGACGGGCTCGCACCCTGCTGAGGCTGCAGAGAGGCCCGTTTCCGCGCCGTAGCTGACAGGTATGATAGGCTGCTGGTTCCGATGAAAGCTCCTTCACAGTCCGACGGCGGGCGGGCCCTCCGTGCCAATGCCCTCTCCTTCCCATCGGTGCTGATGCAGAGCATCACCCACATTGCGCCCGCGGTAGGTTTGGTCTTCGTGCTGCAGTTCATCACCACCATGGCCGGCATCGCCGCCCCATTGGCCTTTGCCATGGCGTTCTTCATTGTGCTGGCGATCGCGATCTGCATGGTGCAACTGGCACTGCATCTTCCTTCGGCCGGGGGATATTACACCTATGTCAGCCGTGCGCTCAATCCCAAGGCCGGGTTTCTGGCGGCGTGGATGTTCTTCCTGTATGAGCCGCCTACTCCCGCGCTGAACCTGGCATTCCTGAGCTTCATGCTGCATAACATCTTCAAATTGGAAGCGGGTATCAACTGTCCCTGGTATGTGTTCTTTCTGACCGCGGTGTGCCTGATCACGGTGCTGACCTACCGTGGGATCGAAATCTCCGCGACCTGCGTGATGTGGCTGACAGGGATCGAGATTCTGATCGTCAGTTGCCTGGCGATCACCGGCTTCATGCATCCTGGTGATGGACGAGTCCATCTGCAAGATTTTGCGTCGTGGCATAGTTTCCAGCAAAAGGGCTTCTATCTCGCGGTGGTGTTCTCCATTCTGATTTTTACGGGCTTCGAGGCGGTGGCTCCGTTGGCCGAGGAAACGCGCGATCCCAAACGCACGCTGCCACGCGCTATCTTGCTCTCGACCAGCCTCACGGGACTTCTTTTCGTCGTCTGTTCCATGGCCATTCTTACCGGTTGGGGCAACAGCCACATCGCCAGCTTTGCGTCATCGACCGAGGCGCCGGTGATCCTGTTGGCCAAGCGGCTTTGGGGCTCAGCATGGGTGCTGGTTCTGATCGCAGTCACCAACTCTATCCTTGCGGTGGCCATTGCCGGCAATAATGCTGCGACCCGGGTCTTCTTTGCCATGGGCAGGGCTCGTTCGCTCCCCGCCGTTTTGGATTACGTGCACCCGCGATTCCAGACTCCACGGAATGCCATCCTTTTTCAGACCTTCCTCACGCTCGCGATTGGCTTGGGGATCGGGTTCTGGATTGGTCCGGATCAGGAGTATTACGTAGGCGGCGTGGCCATGACCCTGGGTCTGATGTTTATTTATTGCGCCGGCAATGTCGGCGTCTTCTTTTATTACCGGCGAGAGCGGCCGGCAGAATTTCGTTTCTTTCTGCACTTTCTTCTTCCGCTGCTATCGACGATTTCACTGCTTTGGGTGACGTATAAGTCCGCAGTACCGTTGCCGGAGCCTCCGGTTCGATATGCGCCGATCCTGGCAGCCGCCTGGCTCATAGCCGGGGTGGTGGTGATGTTAACAGTGCGCGGCGCAGCAGGAACACCTTTGCTGCCGCTGGATTCCGTGAACATCCCAGCGGCTGTAGTTCTGGAAGGCAGTGCGCAAGAGGGATAAGCGGCATTGATGAGTGGACGCAAGCGCTACGATGTAGCCATCATCGGGCTGGGGACCATGGGAAGCTTCGCCGCTGTCGAACTGGCCAGGCGTGGCTTTTCGGTAGTGGGCTGCGACCAGTTCAAGCCGCCTCATGGCCGCGGCAGCCATTCCGGCAGCACCCGCGTTTATCGCATCGCCTACCCGGAAGGAACGGGCTACGTACAACTGGCGCAGCGGGCAGGCGAGTTGTGGGACCAGGCCGCCGAGCAATTGGGCACGCAACTGCTGCACCGGACCGGCATGTTGTATATGGGCGTTCCAGGGCAGCCATTCATCGAGGAAATCGAAGAGAGCGCATCCACCAACCGGCTGCAGGTGGAACGACTATCGGCCGACGAGGTGCATCAGCGCTATCCGGCATTCGAGCTTGATGACGAGTACGTTGGACTTTTCGATGCCCAGGCGGGCTGGATTGATGTGGATGCGTCGATTAACTCCAGCCTTGCCCAGGCGCAGGTGCTAGGTGTCGAATGCGTTTTCGATCAGCCCGTGCAGGGCTGGGACGCATCGGCAAGCGAAGTCCGCGTACATCTACAAAATGAAACCATCACTGCAGCAAACCTGATCATCACGGCCGGCGCATGGACGGCCAACCTGCTGCGGGACCTTCATCTGCCGCTGGCAGTGAAGCGCAAGGTAATCGCGTGGTTCGATCCACTGGCTCCGGAACTTTTTGCTGCGGATCGCATTCCCGTGTTCGCCTTTCCGGAAAACCTGATTTATGGATTCCCCAGCATGCCAGGCCTGGGCGTCAAGATGGCGGAGCACTCCGGCGGAAGCTACCTACCCGACGCCGATAGCCCTGTCTCGCCTCCTGGGCCGGCAGACCTGGATCCGATTGCCGCCATGGCAGCGAAGTACATGCCCAGGCTTGGGGGCGGCTATGCTGAAGCGCGATCGCGCCTGCTGCGTTCGACTACCTGCCTCTACACGGTGACACCCGATGAAAACTTCATTGTGGATCATCACCCGGAGTTCGATAACGTCGTCTTCGCCGCAGGCTTCTCTGGGCATGGTTTCAAGTTCGCTCCCCTGATCGCCACGGCTCTAGCCGATCTGGTGGAGCAAGGAAAAACGTCTCTACCGATCGGCTTTCTTTCGCTTCGACGTTTTTCGGCACCGGCGTTCTCAGGAGAGACACAAAAATGAAGATGACCAGGTAGAGGCGCGGGGTATGCTGTAAACGTATACCGAACAGGCGAGTTGCATGGCGAAACAGGCGGGAAAGAAAACCCGGACCGCAGTAGGGGGTCGAGAAAAAATGGACATCCGCACGGTGGCGCGGTTGGCCAATGTATCCATTGCCACTGTCTCGCGAACCATTAACCGGGTGTCGACCGTAAATCCGAGAATGGCCAAACGGGTGTGGGAGGCGATTGAGAAGCTGGATTACTTTCCCAATACCCAGGCACGGGCCCTGGTGTCGGGGCGCAGCAGGCTTTTGGGGCTCATCGTTTCGGAGATTACCAATCCCTTCTTTCCTGAACTGATTCAGGGATTCGAAGAGATCGCAGTGGAACACGGTTACGAGATTCTGATCAGCTCGACCAACTACGACCCTGCGAGAATGGCGCTCTGTATACGACGGATGTTGGAGCGCAGGGCGGAGGGCGTAGCGGTAATGACCTTCGGCGTGGAGAAACCGCTACTGGAGCAGTTCGCCGAACGCAACGTCCCGCTGGTCTTTGTGGACGAGGGTCCAGAGCGGCCGGGTATCAGCTTGCTGCGGGTGGATTATCACCACGGCATTCGCCAGGGTGTGCAGCATCTGGCAGCGTTGGGACATCGCGATATCGCGTTTATCAGCGGCCCCAATCGGCTGCACTCTGCTCAATCGCGGGTTGCGGCCTTTTCCAAGTCGCTGGCGGAGTGCGCTATCGTGGCCGACCCGGCATGGATCGTGGAAGGGGACCACACGTTGGAAGGCGGCACGGATGCCATGGACCGGCTTCTGAAATCAAAGCACCTGCCGACGGCGGTGATGTGCTCCAACGACATGACGGCTATCGGCGTGCTGCATAAGCTTTACCGCGCCGGGCTGCGCGTGCCCGACGATCTGTCGGTCATCGGCTTCGATGACATCCACATCGCGCAGGTAACGATTCCCCCTCTCACGACGATCCGGATGTCGTGTTTCGAGTTGGCTCGAGCGGCGGTGACGGCATTGCGCGCGCACGTGGAAGAGGGCGGGGAGCCGAAGCGCCAATACAAGATCGACACTCGCCTGGTGGTTCGCGAGTCCACCGGCTTTCCCAAAGGCACCATGCGCCACCTCCGCAAGGGCGCGAAAGAGGCAAAGCGAACGACTAAAAAAGAATGAACTTGTCCGGCCCGGGTGAGAACACGTTTCTATTTGCCCGACGCGCGGAATCTCAGCAAGAAAAGCTTATGTGAGCGTAATCGTTAACCGCGTCACCGACGATGGGGGCAAGGTGAATTTCACCACTTTACCCGAAACCGTCGCCGTCGCCTTCCTGGTTGTGACCGCATTGGGTTGCTCAAAGGTGTTGTGGTCGTGCACGTCTTCCCCACCCAGCACTTCCGCCTCGGCGGACGCAGCGCTGGCGTCGCCTCTCAGCATGATCTGCGAAGGGCGGGGCTCGGTCAGATGGGGGTTCACCACCGTGAGCGTCAACACTTTTCCTGTAACTGAAGCGGAGCCATTCAATCCCCACAAGCGCGCGTCGGGACCTCCAACAACAGCCTCGTCGCCGGTAGAGCTGAGCTGCTTCCTGATTGCTTTGCGAGGAAACGAAATGTCCGGCACAGAGAATTGGACACGCACGGCCTGCCCTCCCTGGTGCTCCTTGTACATGTCGAATACATGGAATACCGGCGTGGTGATGAAGTGCTCTTCATGCGAGAGGAAGAGCGAATCAATGCAATTGATGAGCTGCGCGCAGGCTGCGATGGCCACTTTGTCCGGATGGCGATTGAACGTATCGAGCGTGAGCGCGGTCATGATTGCATCGCGAACCGTTAGTTGCTGCCCGAGCACGTGGCTGGGGTCGAGTTTCGAATCGCTGAAGCGGTACCATGGGCCGTATTCGTCAACCACCAGTTTTACGCGATGGGTGCGGTCGTAGACGCCCATCGCTGTCCAATGGTCCAGCATGATCTTCTCCATCCGGTCGGCCAGTGCATAGCCCGGATACACATCCTCGGCGGTGAATTTCAGCGCCTCGGGCAGGTCAGTGTAGTAGTGCATCGACCAACCAAAGGGTGGTTTCACCGCGCGACCTGAGGTGAAGATGTTTTGAAAAAAACGCGTGGTCCAGTCCACGTCGTCCTGGTTTGGTCCGGAGGCAATCAGCTTCAGGTCAAGGCCATAGCGCGGCAGCCATGACTGATAGCGGCGATATTCACTGGCGTATTCCTCGGGCGTGAAATCACCGCCGCAGCCCCAGCTCTCGTTGCCTACGCCCCAGTACTTCACGTTATACGGTTCGGGTGATCCGTCAGCCGCGCGTACGTCAGACCATGAAGTGCTGCCCGCCGGGGAATTGCAATATTCAACCCATTGGTCGAAGGTGTAGGCATTCAGACTGCGAACATTGGCCGCGATATACGGCTCGGCGCCCACAAGTTTGCAGAAGCGGCAAAACTCGTCGGTGCCGAACTCATTCGGGTCGTAACTGGGTAAGCCTTTCTTGGGAAGGTTCTTCGACATCCGCATCGTCGACCCAGAAATCCGTTCGGCGGGGGCGCTTATCCTTGGGGCCAACGCCATCACGCCAATCGTAGCTATCGGCAAAGCAGCCGCCCGGCCAGCGCACGGCAGGTGCTTTAATCTGACGCATCTTCTCGATGAGGGCGGTGCGAATGCCGCCGGTGTTGGGGATCTTCGACTTCTCGCCTACCCACACACCGTCATAGATCACTGCACCCAGTTCTTCCGTGAAATGGCTGTAGATCAGGGGTGAGATGGTGCCGAGCGGTTCGTCGAGCATGATCTCAATACCCGCCTCGTCCGACCCGGTTGCTGCCGCTGGCAGGTTGCGGGAGAAGAGAAAAGCAGACCCAGCCAGCGCGCCGGTCTTTAGGAAGCTGCGTCGTTGCATGCTCGTCCTCGTAAAGGGAATCCGTCGAAGAGTGAGAACTTCTGCGCCGTATGAGAAAGCATTTACTCAGTTCTGTCAATGCTGAGTCGCGGTTGATTGATGCGCTCTCCTGGCATTTTGTGTTGCGATGTTTCTCGGACTGAAACTGCAGGTCCCTCCCCTTCGCTTGCCACGGAGCAGAGTTAGCGCTGTGGCCAGCCTTGGCAGGAGTAGGCGTGTGGACAGAGTAGACATGCGTGCGGCGTCCTGTTCCTTTACGGGCAGAAAGCCACACTAGGAGTCAGCCTTCGAGGCGACCGTCCCATAAAGCGATAGCAGGCTTGAATGGGTCATCCACAGTGTTACCGCTGGGCACGGCCGGAGATTACCCTTCTCGTCACGGTACTTAAAGGGCGGTAAACCTACTTTCGCCACTGTCGATTGACGTGGGTTGACGAGAGTCGAAACTAAAGCAATTTTGGGCAAGACGGCGCGTTTCTTACTTTCGGCTACGGCAACAAGCGCATCAAACCGGTAGGCGCCAGGTCGGGTTCTATGAAGCGCGCTGACTCACCGGCGGCGCGGCTTATCGCTTCGGCGGCCAGGTAGCCGCTGCGCACAGCGCCCTCCATCGTCGCCGGCCAGCCGGTGGCTATCCAGTCGCCGGCCAGAAAGACTCGCGGCCACGGACTTAACGCTGACGGTCGAAGTAAATCAAGCTGCGGACGAATGGAGTAGGTGGCGCGCACCTCTTTCACGACCGCAGCCTTGACCAGCTTCGCCTGCGCTACGAGGGGAAAGAATTCCGCTAGTTCCCGCAACGCCAGATCGATAATCTCCTGACGCTGCATCTCGACCATGGACTTGGAGGCGCTCACCACCAGCTCGACATAACTGCCCGGCGCACCACGACGCTTCTCCGGTTGCAAGCGCGATTTGTGAAACAACCATTGAATGGTCGCGTCGAGCAGGATCGCATGCTCCAGATCGGTGATCTCGCGATCGAACCACAGGTGAATGCCGGTGATCGGTGAGTGCCCAAAGTGTCCCAGATTGTTCGCTAGCTGCTCGGCCTCGGGGTTTTGCGGCATAGACGGCAGCAACTTGCTCAAGCCTTCAAAGGCCAACGCCAGCACCATGGCATCGCCGGTGAAGCTTTGGTCTCGCGTAGTCACCGTCCATTGCTGGGTTTCTTCAGACCACTCAAATGACTCGGGCGCCGCGCTCAGATCCACGTGTCCGCCGCGGCTTCCGATGTAATCGATAGCCCGGCTGTACAGATCGCTTAATGGAATCGTGGGAACGCCCATGCGGCCCGCTCCCGGCGAAAGCAGGAGCGACTTACGGATGACCTGACCGGCGTAATGCACCGACATGTGCTCCGGATCCTCATTCAACGCACTCACCAGGACCGGCTTCCAGAAGCGGTTGATGGCTCCAACGGTTTGCCCATGACGCGCCAGCCAGTGGGCAAAATTCTCATCGGAGTCTTTGGGAATGCCGGTGATGAAAGCGCTCATGCCGCGCCCGATGGCCAGCTTGTCGGCAAAGGAAAATGCCGACGCACGCAGAAAGGCCGGCATGGAGTGAAAAGGCGCGGGCAGAAACGAGGGCTCGAGAATACTTCTGCGTCCCCCCGGCTCGACAAAGGTAAGGCGATCGAACCAGCGGATGGCATCGCTCACACCCAGCCGCCGGTAAAGGTTGATGAGGTTGACGCAGTTGCCCAGCAGCACGTGCTGGCAGTTGTCGATCACCTCTCCCGTTCCCGGGTGCTCGTAGGAGGAGGCGCGGCCGCCCAGGTAGCGCCGCTTCTCCAACAGGCGGACCTGGTAGCCTGCATCCGCTAAAGCACAGGCGGCAGAGAGCCCTGCCAACCCACCGCCGACCACGATGACCGAACGAATCAGGCCCACACACCCTGCGCCAGCGTCTTGAAAAGGCCGCATCCCAATATGCTCAGCTTCTCATACGCCGGAACGCCGATGCGGGCGGAAAAGACATCGAAGTTGCGCTGTTCGATGTGCCGCAACAAACGATGGTAAATGGTGACCAGGACCCACATCGCTGCCCGGCTGTCAGGCGAGATCAAGGGCAACAGCGCTTCCGCGGATTTATAAAACTGTCCGGCGCGCTCCGCCTGGATGGCCAGCACCTGGCGCTGCGGTGGTGTCAATTGCTTGCCGCTGGAGATTGCGGTCATGGAGCTGGCGCTCACGCCGCAGCGTTCCAGATCTTCCAGGGGTAGATAGAGGCGGCCGCGCTCTGCATCCTCGCGCACATCGCGGAGGATGTTGGTCAACTGAAAAGCAATGCCGGTTTCTTCCGCAAGCTTCTCCGCCCGCGGATCGAGGTATCCGAAAATCCGAATGCAGACCAGCCCGACGACGGATGCTACGAGGTAGCAGTAGCGATAGAGATCAGCGAAGGTTGCATATGCGGTGAACCTGGGTTCGAGATCCGTCGCTGTGCCTTGTACCAGCTGGTCGAGCAGCTGCGAGGGGATGGCAAAGCTGCGTTGCGCATCCAGGAGCGCGACGAAGACCGGGTCGCTGGTGGGCGCGCCAGCCAGCGCTTGATGCCAACTGGTCAGCCATGCATCGAGCGCAACCCGGCGATCGGCGATGGGAAGCGATTCATCGTCGGAAAGATCATCGGCCTGGCGCATGAAGGCGTAGACCGCACAAATCGCGTCCCGCTTGCTCGCCGGCAGGGCAACAAAGGCGTAGTAGAAATTCTTTGCCTTCTTGCGCGCGATTGCCCGGCATGCCGCGTAGGCCGCCTGAACCTCAGGGGTCACGCCGCCCGCCTTCCCCGCGAAATCCCAGGCAAAGTTTGCCGCACAGCGCACGCGCCAATAGCCCCAGCTTCCTGGTTTTCGAGATGACAGGACGCATGGTCAGAACGTCATACTGCCGGCCCTCGACCGCGCGCAATATTTCCAGGCCGCCGCGGCTGAACAGATCCAGATCAAGCGCCAGTTCACGATCGACCATGTCGATCAGGGGCAAGCCCTTGATGAATAGTTCACGGGCATAGCCGACCTCATACCGCAGCAGCTCGCGAAAGGCTGCGGTGGGCTCACGACGCGCGATCATGGCCTCGTCCACGCCGTACCGATGCATATCGTCGAGGGGCAGGTAGATCCGGCCGCGCGCGTAATCGGAGCTCACATCCTGCCAGAAGTTGGCTAATTGCAAGGCGGTGCAGGTGTAGTCGGAGAGCTGAAACATCTCCGGAGTGCGATAGCCGCAGGCATAAAGGACGAGCCGTCCGACCGGATTGGCGGAGTACTTGCAGTACTCCAGCACGTCGTCCATGGTCTGGTAACGCGGCACTGTCTGGTCCTGACGAAAGGCCACCAGCAGGTCGGCAAAGGGTTTCTGCGGAATGTCGCAGACGCGGATGGTCTCGGCTAGCGCGACAAAGACCGGATGGCGCGCCTCACCGCGATAACAGGCGTCGAGTTCCCTCCCCCACAGATCGAGCAGCGCCAGGGATTGCTCGCGATTCCCCACCTCATCGCCCAGGTCATCTGCGATGCGGCAGTAAGCATAGATGCTGTGGAAGTGAGGCCGCAGCCGGGCGGGCAAAAACCACGAGGCCACATGAAAGTTCTCATAGTGGGTGGTGGCCAGTTTTTGGCAGTAGGCGCGGGCCTCTTCCAGTGTCGGGCGCTGCTCAGGGATGCGGTATTCCGGCGGCAGCGCGGACCAGCCGCGTTCTACCAGTTCCCTATCGTCCTGAGCACTCTCGACTGTCATTGTTTCTCGTTGCCCCAGGGGCTAAAGCCCGTCGTATTCGCAATCGTTTAACGGCCCGACAAAATTCGTGCCCTGACACAAAACATGAGCTTTTCTGCAGCCTGTAAAGCCGTCCGTTTACAGTCACTTACGTACGGGCTGAAGCCCGTACCCTTCGAAAATCGTACCTTACGAGCTAAAGCCATTCGCGCAGTCGTTAACGGCCCGACTAAACAGCTTGCGGAAAAAGTCGCTGACCTCGAAAAATCATCCCTCAGCGGCTAAAGCCGGACCTGTTCTTAATCACTTACGTACGAGCTGAAGCTCGTACCCTTCAAAGACCAGAGTTTTTCCGCACGCCGTAAAGTCGTGCCCTGACACAAAGCCATTCGTTTTGGAGTTTGAGCGCCGTGGGATCCCACTCAAGCCAAAAACGGCTTGAATGGGGCACCCAGACTTGGTTGTCACTCTCTCAGCTAAGCTACATTCTGCCCACCTATGGAATGATAGCCGTCTTGATGTCGTTGGAGCGATCCTTCAGGCGGCGCAAGACGGTTTCCAGCTCTGACAACTGTGCCCTGCCGGTGATGTATTCGCTGCACTTGAAACGCCCGCTGGCCAGCAGGTCGAAAGCCTTGCGGCAAGCCGCGGGCGTATGGTGAAAGCTCGCCTTCAGCGTGATGTCGTTGTAGTGCAGCCGATTGGTATCAATCTCTACCTTGGTGCCGGCAGCGCAGCCCCCGAAGAAGTTCACCGTGCCGCCGCGGCGAACCATGTCCACGGCCCACTGCCAGGTGATGGGCGCGGCCACGGCTTCTATGGCCACATCCACACCCCGGTGATCGGGGGTGAGGGCGCGTACCGCAGCCACGGCATCGACGGCGGCGCTGGTGTTCACGACCTGGCTGGCGCCGAAGGTGGTCGCAGAGGCAATCTGCTCATCGCGTTTGACCACCGCGATCACTTTCATACCCGATAGCTGAGCCACGTGCATGAACATCAAGCCGATCGGTCCGGCTCCGATCACCACGACGATGTCGCCACGCTTGGCTCCCGTCTCCTCTAAGCCTCGCACGACACAGGCCAGGGGTTCGGTCAAAGCCGCATGCTCCAGGGGTAAGCTCTCGGGTACGATGAGCGTGTTCTTGGCCACGATGCGGGCGGGAATGCGGATGTATTCGGCATAAGCACCGTTGTTAAAGAGCAGGTCCTCGCAGAGGTTTTCCTGTTTGCGCACGCACCAGTAGCAGACGCCGCAGGGGGCCGAATTCAGCGCCACCACGCGCATGCCCGGTTTGAACCCGCGCACCCCGGCTCCGGTTTCGTGGACGACGCCTGCCATCTCATGCCCGAAGAGCGCCGGCGGGGCAATCATCCTGGCGTGGTAGCCTCGGCGGAAGACTTTCAGGTCGGTGCCGCAAGTGAGAGCGGCGTGAACGCGGATGACAATCTCGCCCTTACCGGCGGCGGGGATGGGTACCCGTTCAATCCTGACGTCTTCTTTGCCGTATAGCACGGCAGCGTTCATCTCACTTAGCATGCATTCCTATTCTATGTGCCTTCTTCGATCATGATCTTCATCGATGTCGCCTTGGGTTCGGAGGCGACGGCCAATGCGGCCACTGCCTCGGTCAAGGGAAAGCGATGCGAGACCAGCCGGGTCAGGTCAAATCCCTGCTCGTAACCTTCGAAAACCAGGCGTAGCGCCTCGTCTTGAATGTCTACGGAGGCGCTATAGGAGCCCATCAGTGTCTTCTCGTCCACGCAGACCGCAGCGGGATCGATAGTAGCCTCTCCGTGCTGGGTTTGCGCGAATAGCAGGACGCGCCCGCCTGGGCGCGCTGCGTCGATGGCAGTCCGGATCAGCGCGTTGCCGCCCACGGCCAGGATGACGGCATCGGCGCCCCGGCCGTCAGTGGCCGCTCGGGCTACCGCAACTACATCTTCGCGTGAGGCGTCGATGGGCAAATCGAGCCCGAAAGTGGTCGCGACGGCATGCCGCTCCGGGTAGAGATCTGACGTCAGCACCTTGGCGCCCGTTCGCTTGGCAAGCGCTGCCAGCATGATCCCGATGGGGCCCTGACCGATCACCAGCACCGTCTCATCGGGCGAAAGATTCAGGCTGCGCACCCCCTTGAGGCAGGTATTCAGCGGTTCCATAAAGACCGCCTGGGCAAAAGGGACATGGTCGGGAATCTTGATCAGGCCGCCTTTCACAATCCAGTCCATGACGCGCACATATCCGGCAAAGCCGCCACCGGAAGGCTCGAAGCCGGCGGTGCAGCCTACCTGTTTGTAAACCTGACATTGGGCAAAAGTTTTCTTGCGACAGTAGTAGCAGTCGCCGCAGGGGATGTGATGGAAGACAGCCACCCGGTCGCCCACGCGAAAGGGCTGAACTCCCTCTCCCACAGCAGCAATCGTGCCCACGGTCTCATGGCCGAAGATGCGCGGTGCGGAGTGCGATCCAGTATGGATCTTCTTCAGGTCGGTGCCGCAGATGCCACAGCTGTGCACCCTTATGAGCACTTCTCCCGGGCCGATCGCCGGCACAGCGACGGTTTCGATGCGAACATCGTTGACGCCGCGATAGACGGCGGCCTGCATGGTCGCCGGGACGGCCGGTGAGCTGTGCAATTCTTGAACACCAGAAGCGATCTGCATATTACCCATTCCCTATAAGTGGACCCAGCGCACCGGCCACCGCCCGGGCGCCGCTCTTCGCGTTCTGGCCCATTCGGAGCATCGCGGGCCAATACTTCGGCCGGACGGCCACATGGCCCAACAAAGGCGCCATGCGCAGATGGCCTTCGGAGTCGGTGTAACGGCCGAAGTCCGGCAAAATATCAGCGATCTCGTCCGATATGGCTTTGAGGCAGTAGAACGGAATGTGTTTGCTGAGCGCAAAGCGGGCCACGGTCGCGGCCTCCATATCCACCATCACGGCCTGGTAAAGCCCAGCGAGTTGCCGCTTTTCCGCATACTGAACGATATGGTCGGTGGTTACCAGCCTGAACGGAACGCCGGTTTCTTCGGGCAAGGGGAAGTTGGTGGGGAAATGCTCGCCCGTGAGGGCATCGATGACTTCGTTCACGGCGTATGCATTGCCGGGATGGATACCGCAGGACAGGGCACCCGACCATCCTACCGAGACAATTGCGTCCAGCGCACCTCCCTGGGCGGCCAGGTTGCAGGCATGCGCCGCAGCCTCACTCCCAACGCCGCCGCAGATCGCGATGCAGTCTACGTCGTCCACAAGGGAACCCCACGCCGCCTGGCCCTTGCGCGCACCGGGTAGGGGCACAGGCTTCCAGCCCTGCACCAGCGGTTTCAACTCGCCGGGCAAGGCCGCGATGATCCCTACGCGGCTCATGCGGCGGGCGCGTACCCGTGCGCCCGAAACCAGTCAATCGCCGCACGCAGCGCTGCATACACCGGCACTACGCGGAAGCCCAGTTCACGCTCCGCCCTGGCAGAGGAGACAAACATCTTTTTCTTCCCCATGCGTACGGCCTCCACGGTAGCACGCGGCTCACGTCCGCGCAGCTTGCCGGTAAAGGTCTGATCCCATAGGGCAAACATCATCGCCACACTGTGCGGCACGCGCATGGTTGGAGAAGGCAGGCCGGTGATGGCCGACATTTTGTCCAGGATCTGCTTCAAGGTCAGATTCTCCCCGCCCAAGATGTAGCGTTCTCCTGGCCGTCCGGCCTCCAGCGCATCGGCATGGGTCCTTGCCACTTCGTTCACATCCACCAGGTTCAGGCCCGTATCCATATATGCGGGAAATCTCCGGTTGAGAAAATCCACCACGATGCGCCCGGTCGGAGTAGGTTTGATGTCGTTCGATCCAATTGGCGTCGTCGGATTGAGGATAATCACCTGCTGGCCGGCGCGCGCGGCTGCCACGGCTTCCTGCTCAGCCTGGTATTTCGATCGCTTGTAGTCCCCGATCATGTCGGCCAGGGAGACCGGCGTTTCTTCGTCTGACGGGCATCCGTTGGAGAGAAAGCCCATGGTGGCTACGCTCGAAGTGTAGACCACTCGGCCCACGCCCTCTTCGCGGGCGATACGGAGCAACTCCCGCGTACCGGTCACGTTGATGGCGTACATGGCTTTTGGATCGGTCACCCAAAGCCGGTAATCGGCGGCTACGTGCATGACAGCGTCACAGCCCGCGATGGCAGTGCGCAAGGCGTCCACGCGCAGCAAGTCACCGACGACCGTTTCGGCGCCCAGCCCGGCCAGGTTCTCGAGCTTGCTGGTGGGGCGAATGAGGATGCGCAACTGAGCGCCGCGCCGGGACAGCTCTTGCGCCACGTGGCTCCCGACGAACCCCGTAGCTCCTGTGAGGAAGATCTTCAGACCTCTACCCCTGTAGCAGTGCCTATAAAGAGTATTCCCCTGCGCACTCTAGAATTCCGTCCATACCGCGGATCGAAGGGTGCCCCATATCTCGCTCGTTTTTCGCGAAATGTGGGATTCCACGGCTACCGATCTGCAGTATTTCGGCCCACCAAAAATTGCCGGTCGGAGTTCGCGTCTCCCACATCTCGCGAAAAACGAGCGAGATATGGGGCACGGTGGGTTCAAGGTACAAGTGCAACATTTCGTTTTAGGGGATAGTTGCATATGGGAAAGAGTTTTCAACATCTGGATTTGGGTGATCGAGCCACGATTCAGGCGCAGTTGACGTCGGGGATGCGCCCCGGGGCAATCGCCATCGTATTGAAGCGAGCTCGGTCGACCATCACCCGCGAGATGCACCGTAATGGCTGGATGGCCAAGCCGCGGATGGGCACCATTGCGGGAGGTTACCGGTCTTCGACGGCTGATCGCCGAGCGCGGGTTTTGGCAGCGAAACCACGACGCAGGCGCATGCTTGAACCTGGCAATGGGCTGTGTTCCTACGTCCATCGGACCGCGGGCGCGCAAGAGGTGCTGGTCGCTTCCGCCAACCGGCTGGCGCTGATGCGGGGAATGCGCGGGGCGACGGAGCCGTGGCTGGCCGATCTTCTGCGCCTGCTCGCGCCGGTCGACCTCGTCCTGTCGAGGGGTTCAAGCGCGATTCCTTGCCCAAGATCGAGGTCTATCGTGCGGCCAACGGCAAGCCGCCGATCCACCCGCAAGACGATTGCATCGTTGCGCTGATCAGCGATTGCCTCGATCCGCCAGGGCACTTGCCGCATGCCTCGATCGACGACGTCGCCGCCGCGGCCGATCTCGTGCTTGCCCATGCGCGCCCGCTCGCCGAAATTCTTGCCGCGGTATTAGCTTCCAACCGTCCCTCGTGCTGAGGAGCGCCGACGGCGCGTCTCGAAGCACATTCGAGAGCGCGCAACCGGCGCCGTCTCCTAAATCATCCTTCGAGACGCCGTGCTTCGCACGGCCCTTGAGGCGTGAGGTTAGCGGAGCGTCAACCCGTGGGATGGGAGTTACGCCGCGTTCGAGCGGCGGTCGTAACCTTCAGACTTTGCCTTTTGCACTGCCCGAGCGACGATGCGACAATGGCCCTCATGCAACGCGACCGAACGATGAGCGAACGGCGAAACCGCATTGAGCCGGCGCAGGCTCTTCGAGCTCGTCGGCGCGACCGCCGGCGCCTCGGCGGCCTACCAGGTCATGACCCGGCTTGGTTTCGCGTCGGAATCGCCGTATCGGGGCCCGATCAAGCTCGAGGGCGATCCAAAAGGGGCTTCGGTCGTCATTTTGGGCGCGGGCCTCGCCGGAATGACGGCGGCGATCGAACTCGAGCGCGCGGGATATCGCGTCAGCGTCCTCGAGTTCAACCTCCGTCCTGGCGGACGGAACTGGACGCTCAGGGGCGGCGACGTCTTTACCGAACTCGCGGCGCGACCCAGACCTGCGAGTTCGATCCGGGCCTCTACATCAATCCGGGACCTTGGCGCATTCCCTATCATCATCACGCGATCTTGGATTATTGCCGCCGGTTCGGGGTCACGCTCGAGCCTTTCATCCAGCTCAACCACAACGCGTTCCTGCACTCTTCGACCGCGTTCGACGGCAAGCCGCAGCGCATTCGCGACATCAAGGCCGATTTCTCCGGCGGCGTCTCCGAGCTCCTGGCCAAGGCACCCGGAAAGGGGCGCTCGACGACGAGGTGTCGACGGAAGATCGCGAGATTCTGCTCGAGGCGCTGAGGGCCATCGGCGCACTCGACAAGGACTTCCGCTACAAAGCGGGCGACGATTCGGCCTACCACCGGGCCACGCCAAGGACCCGGGCGGCGGCCTCGACGCCGGCCGATCGACGGCCCGCCGATCGGGCTGCATGACATTCTGACCTCGCGCCTTTGGCGGGGCCTGCAGAATTTCCTCTCCTACGACTTTCAGACGACCATGTTTCAGCCCGTCGGCGGCATGGGCAGGATCGGCGAGGCGTTCGCGCGGCAGATCCCCGATCGCATTCGATATGGCGCGAAAGTCGTCGCCATCCGTCAGAACGAAACCGGCGTGACGGTCGCATTCGAGGATCTCGCCGCCAGCGGAGCGGTCGGGAGGTCAAAGCCGACTGGTGCGTATGCGCGCTGCCGCTCACCATCTTGAGCCAACTCCCGATCGATGTGTCGGCGCCGATGAAGGCGGCGATCGACGCCGTTCCCTACGCGTCGGCGGTCAAATTCGGGCTGCAATTCCGCGCCGGTTCTGGGAGGAGGACGAGCACATCTTCGGCGGCATCAGCTACACCGACCTCCCGATCCGCCAGATTTCCTACCCGAGCACGAATTTCAACGCCGGCGGCAAGGGCGTGCTGCTCGGCGGCTACACCTTCGACGGACCGAACTCCTACGAGTTCGCGGCAATGTCGCCGGCGGAGAGGTTTAGACGCGCGGTCGAGTTCGGGGCCCAGATCCATCCGCAATATCGCGCCGAGTTCGAGAATGGCGTTTCGGTGGCCTGGCACCGGGTGCCGTTCACGCTCGGGTGCGCGGGCGACTGGTCGGATGAGGCGCGATCCGCGCACTACAACGACCTTTGCCAGATCGATGGCCGCATCGTGCTCGCCGGCGAACATGCTTCTTACATTCCCGCCTGGCAGGAGGGCGCGATCCTGTCGGCCCTGGACGCGATCCAGCGCCTCCACAAGCGCGTCGTCGCATCGTGAGACTGCTCGCGCCGCTCGCGCTTGCGCTGATCGCCGCGGCGGCCGTCGGCTGGGCGGCGCTTGCGATGACGCAGCGGTGAAAAGCGTTCCGATGAGCCGCGGGTGGGTATTCGGCGAACGGGGCGGAGCGGACCTCTTCGACAATGTCTGCGCCGCCTGCCACCAGCCGGGCGCCAAAGGCGCTGTCGGCGCCGCCGCCTATCCGCCGCTCGCCGGGGATAAGAAGCTCGCTCGTCGGATTTCGTTCTGACCGCCCTGTTCAAGGGGTTGAGAGGCATGCCGCCGTTGGGAGACATGATGACCGACGAGCAGATCGCCGACGTCGTCAACTACGTCCGGACGCATTTTGGCAACAGCTACGCGGACGCCGTTTCGGCCTCGCAGGCGGCGATGGCGCGGAAGACAGCGGCGCCTTGAGGGCGATTGCGAGTCGCTGTCTGTCGAGAGGGCCTTGACAAAATCAGAAATGTCCCTATATAGTTTTCGAATTACGGAATCTTCCGCCAGCCAGCTTGGCGGCGAAAACGGGAAAGCTCAGTCCGTGAGGGCACCGGGGACAGGAGGCGGAAATTCTCGTTGGAACGGCTGCAACTCATTGAAAAGTAAGAATCCAGGAAATCGGAATGAAGGCGAATGAATGCAAAGGGGCAGACGCGTCGCGTCGCCGAACTTCAAGGCCACGCGGATCGAACCCGCGCGTCGGTCCCCGATGCGACGTGACATTGCGGTGGCCGCATCTTGAACGATTGCGTCACGCACAATTCCCGGCGACGAAATCTCTGGCTCGACAGTGTCGGTCCAAAGCATTACCTGTTACGATAGTGCCAACTCAGCGCCGTCCCACTTCCAAGCGCGTTATAACGGCGTCTGTGAGAGGGAATGCAAGACGTTTGCAATGCCCACGAGTAGCAAAGATGGGCGGACCATGCTTGTACCGGATTGACGTTGATGAACTTTGGCATCATTCGGAAAATCAATCCAAAGCAAACTTGGCGATCTGAAAATCATGAGGACCATCGATCATTTGCTAGACACCGTTGATGAGACGGTTTCCCAGATGCACCACGCACCCTCAGCGTCAACCAGCTATAAGACCGAAAGAGTCGGCGGCGAAACGTGGGGTCCACGTGGACTGATTATGCGCGACCCCTACGCCTCCCAAATCCTCGACGGCGAAAAAGTCTGGGAAATCCGAGGCCGACCACCCAAATAAGGGGACAGATCGTTATCATTAAGTCGGGGAGCGGCTGTGGGTTCGGCACAGTCAAACTTGTCCGAGTGCTAGGTCCCATCGGTCTAGACGATCTTGTCCAAGCCCGTGAAATTTCTCGGGAGGAACGGGAGGAGGTTGCGCATATGGGACTTCCATACCCAAAAACTTACGCATATGTTATGACCAATCCAAGGTGGTTCCAGCGACCTATTCCCTATCGTCATCCAAGCGGAGCCGTAACTTGGGTGAGGCTCCCGGGGCTCGATCTAGAGACCGCATGCTATGCTGCGCCTCGTTACGCGCCCACTCAGCTCCGATTGGTCTAAACTTGTCTACGCGTTATTCGATGATCTGAAGCCCCTTGGGCATCGAGTCAAACGACTTGAAGGTGGCACCCTTGCGCTCGAACTGACCGAGCCCGAAGAGCACGACGATTGGCAAAAGAAAGACCCCGTTAACCCGGACCGAAAGTCAGTCAACTTCTGGGATCGGGCTCACGAGATAAGACATCTTGCCTTTCTTGAAGAACAGAAGCCGACAATTTTGGCGCTGCAGGAGAGACTTGACGATATTTTCGTAAGAACAGATCTCTTTCAACCGAGCGCGGTACGCCGGTTGTCAGTCTATCGATTTCAAGAACAATCGACATCGTGATATTGTTCAGTACTTATCACTTTACCAGACCGTAACATCCCGCAAACTGGTTGGCCGACGTATGGGCTTGCTTCTTTGGGATGATGGGCAGACGGGACATCGACCGTTGATCGGCGCAGTCATCCTGTCCAGCCCGCGTTTCTCACAGCGCATGCGCGATCAATATCTAGGCTGGCCGAAAAGCTATCCGAAGACACACAAGCGTTTCATCCAAGCAGAGCGCGATCTGCGCCTAAGAGGTCTGGGACGGATGATGCATCTCTCGATCGCTTGCGCCCTTCCCCCTACAGCCAACTCTCTGGTGCCTGGCTGGCCGCAGCAGCGCCATTTACACCCGAGGGTCAGAGAGCGTTTGAACGATCATGCCGCAAGGAGCCTGATCCCGATCTCGCCGCCGTGGTTACGACTACCAGTAAGGATTTGAGTGGGGCGCCATTCCGGGGCCATAGGGTCAGGTCAACTGTCAAGAAATCGGGCGAAGCCCGCTCCTGGAGCGAAGGGCAATCTATTCCACTCGCTTGCGGACGGATAAGGAGAAACCCTACGCGCATCCTTTCGCAGTCTCGTCTCGATAGCGACATTTGAACTGGCGAAGGAGATTTATCGTCGCGACAGGCCGCTAGCCCATGAACAGCAAAAGACAAGAACGCGGCATCGCTCCGATACGTGTTAAGGCGGCTTCGGTTGCGTATGAAGATATTCGAGGGAAACAAGATAGGTATCCACGTCGGAATGCTTGACGAGGATACCCATCGACACCTGAGTTTGGGCTACGCACGACCGGGTCCAAGTCGATTACGTCTTCAGTGGCACGATATCGTCGAAGTCTGGTCCAAACGCTTCGTACCCTCCTCACCCAATGAGACCGAAGACCACAAGATGGCGCGTCGTAGAAGATGCGCGAAGGCCAGTTCATATTTCAGATGCGCAACTCCGGCTCTCATATCGGTTAACTGGCAAATCACGTTCACCTTCCGATTTGAGTTTACCGGACAAAACAAAGGCCGTTAGGACAGCCGCAACCGCTGCGACTGCCGCGCAGACAATTCTCGTGACCGGCCCCCAAGTCGATATAGTCGCGCAGGCGGCGAATACAGCGCCAATGAGAACAAGTAGCCCTGCGGCGACATATCTCCAGCTCTTCTTTCGAATAGCGAAGGTGAGATTACAGAGAGAGCCGGGCGGATAGTTCCCTTTGTGGTCTGGTAGCTGCGTCTCCAAAAGGACGCGGGCATAGCGCGTGCCGACCGTGTCGTTGGTATCGATCGAAAATCGCTGTGAGTTGGTCTCGTTTGGCACAAGAGCCATTGGGGTTGGTTGAGAGTTTAACGAGCCCGTCGGGGTCGTCGTCCGCCGTTACGGCGAGAGTGGTATTCCCGGGGACTATGATACTGTCCGTCAGGCGAAAAGGTTTGAACAAGGACCTGATACCCTTTTGTTTCTTCGACTGCATAATCCTTATGGTAACGGGTCGGATGATTTGCTACATTGTCGCTTCGCTGCAAAAGCGCGACAGCTGCACCGGTAGCGGTTTCGATCCCTACAACCCTCCAAAAAACGTCGTCGCTAAACTGCGTCGGCAGGTCCATCAGCCTCTCAACGGCTTTCGACCAAAACACCTGATCGTCAGAAAGTAGACGATCCCTTTGCCCCTGCAACGTATTCGGAAGGAGCGAGATCCAGATATGCTCCCGATGCTTAACCCCAAAGGGTAGAGCGTAGCGGCCTCTAGAGCTTCAACGAGCCGCTATCAAGGGGGAATGCGGATCAATGAAACCCCTCATCTCGAGATGAATGTGAAAGACGTCTTCCTCGGCAGAGGCTCCGCACGCGAGCGACCCCGACAATTCTTACAGAGCGTGTCGGGGTAAATACACTGTCTTTCCATCGTAACATCTCCCGGGGGGTCCTTATCCCCCTTTCGATAGCTACGCTTTTCGCCATACATAAGTAGCGCGTCCACTGGAAGCCCGGAAGGACTATTTGCTAAGTCGTCAAGCGCCGCAGCTGCTTCAGGCTTAAAAGATAGCGTTTGTATTCGTATCGGACGATTGCGCCGCTGGCAGGGCCAGGACTTCGTGCACATCCCCGTAATAACCCGCGTGGGTACACGTATCAAAAATAACAAAAAATGGATCCGTGACCGCAGTATTGGTCATAAACTCGCCCCTCACATCACAGGCACAACCAGAAGCTTCTTCGCGTGGCCTTCAGCCCTCCGTCCGTTCAAATTTTATAATTGTGACTGGATCTAGGTCATCCATGTCACGGTAATATGTGGCAAGATCCTTCTTCAACTCCTCAAGGGTAGAAAAACCCTCCCATTCGGCATGCTCACGCGTGAGTTCTCCATAGGGGAGCGTCTCAACAGAAAAACTTTTACCCTAAGAGCCTGTCGATTATCTGTGAGGTCGATGACAGGGCCGATGACAGCGGCCGTCCCCCGCCTGATCGTGCAAATTTTTTTCCCGCTCCTGGCAAGAGCCGAGTCGGCGGTGCTCATCTTGATGCGACCGCGATAGGTGAAGCGTCGTTCGTCAGCCAGATGTTCGACCTTCAAATAAACCGCTAAAGGCTCAAAATCGTTTGCCACACCTTTATAGGGAGCGCTATACGAAAAGTTCACCGCGGACATTTCTGTCCAGTCGGAGCCATGTACGCGCAGAACGGTCGCGTCCAGCGGCTGCACAAGCGCGTGGTCGCATCGTGAGACTGCTCGCGCCGCTCGCGCTTGCGCTGATCGCCGCGGCGGCCGTCGGCTGGGCGGCGCTTGCTGATGACGCAGCGGTGAAAGGCGCTCCGATGAGCCGCGGGTGGGTATCGGCGAACGAG
>CAVZJL010000056.1:0-8332 GCA_963775365.1 uncultured Acidobacteriaceae bacterium
AAGTGCGGGGTCTCCAACCGCTGGTTCAGTCTATGCCGCGAATGCAGACACGCCGCCAGCACGCCAGTCGTCAACAGAGTACGCTCCACTGGATAAGCCGCGCTCCGGCTCTCAAACAGTTGCTCAATCTTTGCCGCCAGGCAGGCAGAGTAGGTGACGTTCGGAGCCGGCGGCAGGAAGAACTGAGTAGAAACTATGCCGTGGGCCGCCACCCTCGCCGAGATGTTGAAGTCCATGATGGCGCCATTGAGCATGAGCAGCGTAGCGCTCGTGCCGTCGATGTACTCGATGCAATATGCGGACGGATTCTTAACCAATTGCGGCAAAACGCCGGACGCCACCAGGTCCTGAGTGCGGCCGTCGAGCACGGTCAGGCCCATTGGTGTGTCGCTGCGGGAAAGGGCGGAACTCAGCAGCTCCTTTGACCAGCGACCGGCGTTCCCTGCTGCCCAAACATCGTCGCCCTCAAGCAACTGCACCGCCTTGACCCCGGTCTCGCCACCCTTGCGGCGCTCGAGCATACACTGCATGGCCTCAAGCGTGTCGAAATCCATGCCATCGACTTCGCCAACACCCACCATCACGGCCTCTTCGACTTCCGCACCCAGCGGGATGTCCACGTCCGGCAAGCGCCATGTCACAGGAAGCGAGGAGCCCGCCAGTAGAGGGAAGCGCAGGCGGTTGGCGGTCTTCACCATGGTTTGCGCCTCCTCAAAGCTAAACGAGAGCTGCTTGTGATTGAAGTAAGGAACCCCGTGCCCTTCGTCCTCAAAGACCTGGACACACTGCTGGAAGAAATCGTAGTTGGGCAGCAGAATTTGACCTCTGTCGTTCCTGGGATAGCCATCCTGCTCGACAATCGCCAACACCGCGTCGACAGCAATACGGTCGCCGCCACAGCGCAAGGCCTCCGGAATGTTGCTGCACAGGCGGAAGCCGAACTGCTGTGCGCGGGCTCTGCTCAAATCGCCCGTTGCGTCCGGTGTCTCGGAGGCCTCAGGTGGCTCGGGCGCAGGCTGCGTCTTCACGGCGCGGTCTCTTCCCAGGCCGCCCGCTATTCCTTTGGCCGAACTGGACGGTGCAACTTTGGCTCCCGTCATCGCAAGCTGGTAAGGCGAAGGCGCAGCATCGGCCTGGCGCTCTAACTGATCCACATAGACGGAGACCACTTGCACGTTCGGCATGTGCCATTCGCCGTCGTACGGATAACCCACCAGAAAGCGATCAGCGAGAGTCTGCATCTGCGACTGGTGGCGATATACGCTGCCCAGGATCGCCAAGCGAAGCGGACGCGCGGGCGGCTGCGCCCATCCACTGCACAGCAGCGGGCGATACGCCAACATAGCCGAGGATAACGCGGAATATCCTACAAAACGGCGGCGTGTCAGCATTAGTTCCTCCAGTAGGTGGATTCGGGGTTGGGCTGGTAATGGACGGCAGCCAGATTAACCGTTTGCACGCGCTTCATCCCTTGGTAGGCGCTATCGACACCTGCGATCAACAGGCCGCTGGTCAGCAGTGTCCGCTCGATCGGATACTGCGCGTTGCCGGTCAGGAACATCTGCTCGGCGTTGTTCACAAGCGGGCTGAAGAAACTGGCCAGCGTGGTGCGGCCATCGGGCATGGGCAGATACATCTGGGTGGAGAGAGGTTTCGACTGCCCTTCGATGGCCGCTGCGAAGGTGAAGTCACGCACCAGCCCGTTCATCAGCAGCATGGTGCAGCGCAGGCCGTCGCGATGCTGATAGTGGTAGGCAACCGGATCGGGCACCAGGGCCCGCATCTGTTCGACGGTGGGAAACATAGCTGTGAAGGTGGCAGTCGCCGGCGCCAGGGTGGAACTGCGGCACAACGCCGCTTTGACCAATGCCTCCGACCACACGCCCTGCTGCCAAGCCGTCCAGAAGCCGTCGCCGCGATAGGTTTGCAGCCATTCGACACCGGCTTCGCCGCCCTTGCGCCGTTCCACCATGCACTGGATGGTTTCAAGGCCATGGAAATCGTAGCTGCCCATGCCTCCGTAACCAACGGAGACAGCTTCGCGCGCCTTGGCCCCCAACGGGAACTCCAAGGACGGAACCCTCCAGGTGACCGCCAGGCTTGATCCCCCCTGGAGAGGAAAGCCCATCTGCTGGGAGGTGTCGACCATCTGCTTGGACCAATCCCATCTGTACGAAAGTTCTTTGTCGTTGAAGTAGGGCACAGAGCGGCCGCTGTCGTGGTAGACCTTTGTGACCTGCTCGAAGAATTCGAAGTGGGGATGCTTCATGATTCCCGTCTCGGTAAGCGGGTAGGTACCGTGCTCACCCACAACGATGACTCCATCGACGGCCAGCTTGCTGGTGCCCAGGGTCAGGGTTTCCGCAATGGTGGGATAAAGCTTCATGGTGGGATGCCGATCCAACCTCTCCTGGGTCAAATCGCCTTCGCCCCGTTGATCGACATAGAGCGAAACCACGTCCATCGCCGGATGGTGGAAAGTGCCGGCCCATCCATAACCATCGAGGAAACGATCCACGACATGTTGGCCGTGCAGTAATCTCTTATAGGCAGTGATCACGGCAGCAAGCCGGGGGCGATTAGCTGACGTCGTATTCTGAGGCATAGCAGATCCTATGGAATCGATTGGTTGCGAGCGAGCATAGCAAAGATGCCTGTACACCCATGCTGGAGGAGCGAATGCTGACCCGCCGCCGATTTCTCGGCTACACAGCACTGGCGCCGTTAGCGCTGCGCTCCGCGCTTTGGTCCGCCATGGATCAGCCCGCCCCCCAGATCTCGGCGCGCGCGTGGGCCGTGCATAAGCGGGCGCTGGTGTTTGACGGACACGTGCACGCGTTGGACCGCGAGTTCTATCACGGTGGCAGTATGGGCACGCGCAAACGCGATGGACAATGGGACCTGCCGCGTGCGCGGGAAGGTGGAGTGAGCGCGTTCTTCCTCTCGGTGTTCATTCCTGAAGAGTACTACCCCGGGCGATTCGAGACCAAGCAGGCGTTCCGGCGAATCGATGACGCGCTGCACCAGTTGCAGATGAACAGCGACCAGGTCGCGCTGGCATTAAACGCGGACGATGTGGAACGCATCCATGCCCAGGGAAAGATGGCCGCGGTGCTGGATATTGAGGGCAGCTACGATCTGGACGGCGATCTGGGAGTTTTGCGCGATCTGTATCGGCTGGGACTGCGCTCGGCGCAGCTTTCAGCGCACAACTGGAACCAGCACTACGCTGACTCCTGTTGTTCGCCTTCTCAATGGAACGGTCTCACGCCCCATGGCCGTGACGTCATCCGCGAGATGAACCGGTTGGGCATGGTGATCAACGTATCGCACTCCTCCGACAACACGATCTCGCAGGCGATCGATGTAAGTGACGGGCCGGTGGTCGCCACCCACCACGGCCTGCGCAGCGTCAACAATATCCCGCGGAATATGCCGGACTGGCTGCTCAAGAAACTGGCGGCTAAAGGAGGCGTTATCGGCTTCCAGATCGGCAGCGAGTTCAGTTACCCCAAGGAGTTCGCTTACCTGACCGCACATCAAAAGAAAACCTTTTGGGACACCACGAGTATCCCGGATCGAGTGAAGGGCAAGACGATCTACGAGGTAGACCAGTTGGTGGCGCCGCAGTTTCCGATGCCGGGCGCCCAGGTACCGGACTCGGTGATGATGACGGTAGACGATTGGGTAGCGGTGGTGGATCGAGCCATCCAAATGGTGGGCGAGGATCACGTGGCGATCGGCACCGACTTCGACGGGGGCCCGACGCTGGCGCGTGGCATGCGCGACGTGCGCGATCTGCCGATGATCACCGAAGCCATGCTGCGCCGCGGTTATTCGGAGGAGCGCATTGACAAGTTCTGGGGTGGCAATTTGCTGCGCGTCTTCCGCCAGGTTACGCAGAAGCGGACATGAACGTGTGCCCGGCTTTTGTGGGATAAGATCTTTCAAACAGAGCTCGCTGCATACGGGAGACATTTATGGGATCGTCTAAGTGCCGAAGAATTGATCTACTATTCCACCTGCGCCACACTGGGGTTGTTGCTCATCGCCCATTCTCCAGCCCAAACGCCCTCTCATTATGAGGCGACGATCGAGTCTCTCAATCAGCATCCGCTGCCGCAGTGGTTTGACGATGCGAAGCTGGGGATATTCATTCATTGGGGGCTCTATTCGGTGCCGGGCTGGGCGCCCCTCGAGATGGTGGACTTTACCAAGCCGGATTTTTTGAAGAAAAATCCGTATGCCGAGTGGTATTACAACACGGTCCGCATTGATGGTTCTCCAACGCAAGCTTACGACAAGGAGCACTATGGAGCTGACCACGACTACTACAGTTTCTCCCAGACCTTCGATAGTGAAAGCGCGAAGTGGAACCCGGATACCTGGGCAAAGACATTCAAAGACGCCGGCGCAAAATATGTTGTGCTGACCACGAAACACCATGAAGGGTTCACGCTATGGCCGAGCACGATGGCCAATCCGACGCTGCCGCCGGAGCGACAGCACGCTACCCGCGACCTGGTTGGAGCGCTGACGGAGTCGGTTCGCAAAGAGGGGCTGAAAATGGGGCTTTACTACTCGGGGGGCTTTGACTGGACGTTTGTTCCTGGTCCAATCACATCCATGGCAACCTTCGAGAGCACCAAGCCGCAGAGCGAAGCCTACGGCAAATATGCGGACGGGCAATATCGAGAATTAATTCAAAAGTATCACCCATCCATTCTCTGGAACGATATCGACTATCCCAAGTCTGGCAACGCGATGGCGATTGAGGCCGAGTTTTATAACACGGTGCCGGATGGTGTCGTCGATGATCGCTTCGGTATCAAGCACACCGACTACACCACTCCTGAATATGCGACCCTGAAGGAAATCAACCCAAAGAAATGGGAAGAGTGCCGCGGACTTGGACAATCTTTTGGCTATAACCGCGCGGAGGGCGAGGCGCAAACGATTGCGCCCGACAAGCTCATTTACCTGTTGGTGGATATCGTGAGCAAAAACGGCAACCTTCTGCTCGATGTGGGTCCAGAGGCCGACGGAACGATCCCCACTGTGCAGATGGAACGACTGAAGGCCCTGGGGGCATGGCTGTCACAGAACGGTGAAGCCATTTACGGCACGCATCCCTGGAAGCGTGCCGAGGGGAAAACGGCCGAGGGTATCGACGTTCGTTATACGCAGAAGAAGTCAACTCTGTACGCGACCTTGATGGGCGAGGTGAAAGGGCCAGTGGTGACTTTGACCGGCCTGAAGCCGAAGAACGGGGCGAAGATAGAGTTGCTTGGCTACAAGAAACCGTTGCAATGGACGCAGGTGGGTGAAGACATCAAGGTTAGCGTGCCGCCTTCGCTGCCAGGCAAATACGCTTATGTTCTGGGAATCGAGCAAAGTGGCGCAATGTAGCCTGACTCGGTTTTGCTGGTTCTCACGCAGCCCCTGAAGCCCCTACGTTTCACAAAAGCAGAGTTTCTCTGCAGCCTGCTAGGCCTTCGGGGCCGCACTGAAAATTTCGGCCAGGCGGTCAGCGATTAGCTTGTCCTCGCCGTCCTTGAGCTGCCAGACAGCGAAGCCGAAGCTGTTCGGGTCACTGGCGTGGCCGTGGTGGTGGACGGGGTGGTTCTCTTCCGGCGGGGCGTCGGGATTGCGTCCGCGCATGCCGCTGGCGCCGGCGCCCATGCTGCCAATGCCGATGGGCCGCGTGTCCGCCAGCTTCTGCATCACCTCCGGCCCAGTGATGTTGAGCTTAGTGCGATCGATCTGCCACTTGTAACTCGGCGTCACGTTGCCCAGCGCTTGCGGGTTGAACTCGCGGGGTAGCGCGGTGACCCCAAACTTCTTTACGGTATCGGTGATCACCTGCGCGCGTTCGTCGTACATCCTCAAGGTGGCGTCATAGTCTTGATTGACGAAGAGTTCGAGCGCCTTGAGCAGACCGAAGATGGTCTCCTTGCCGACCTTGCAGCAACGGCCGATGCGATCTTCCTGCGGGCTCATGTTCAGCAGCGCATAGCGGATCAGCTCTTCCCTGCCGATCAGGACGCCGGAGGCCTGCGGACCGCAAATATCCTTGCCGCCACTGAAGGTGACCATGTCGAAGCCAATCGCAGGATACTCCCACAGGCGCTCCTTCGGCGGCACGTCGGCGGAAGCGTCGTTGAAGGTGTAGATGTTGTGCGCGCGGGCAATGGCCACGGTCTCAGGGCCGCTTACCTGGCCTTGGTCGGAAAGGATGTTGGTGAAGTGGATGGCCACGGTCTTGGGATTGATGGCGGCAATCATCTGTTCGCGCGTCTCCACTTCGACCAGCTTCGCGCCTGTCTGGCGAATCTGGTGGTCGAAGGGATAGCGGTGGCTCTTCTGGATGATGACCTCGTTGCGAGGGAAATCAGCTACGTCGGGAATGGTGTGCATGCGGGGCTCAAGGTCTTCGGTCATCATGCCTGCGTAGCCGACGACCATGGCCGCGGCTGCGCCCCCCGTCACCAGGCCGGTGTAGCCGGCCGGAGACTTACACAGCTTCGCTATAAACTTACCTGCAGCAATTTCCAGTTCGTCGATCAAAACAAAGTGCTCGTTCCCTCGCCGCATCAGCTCCATGACTTCCGGCTTCATCAACGATCCACCAATCACGGTAACCGTGCCGTTGATGTTGACGAGAGGCGTGACTCCAAGCTCGGCGTAGATATCGCCAGTACAACCAAGCCCGCTGGTGATGGGCACGATGGCATTGCCATCCACAGAGGGCATTGACAGTTTGGGCTTCTTGCCAAACATGCCGGCCGCATTCGACTCAGCCGGAGCAATCAGACCACCAAGAGTGGCGCCCAGCGCGGCTACAAAGGAACGGCGGCTCCAGTCAAATTTGAATTTCATGATAGTTTCCTTTCAACTCAGTCAGAACATTGCCCTCAGGGGCTAAAGCCCAACGATCTTCAACCACCGTTTATGGCCCGACTAAAGTCGTGCCCTGACACAAAACATGAGTTCACCTGCACCCCGTAAAATCGCGCCTTGATATCAGGCATAAGTTTTGCAACCTGTAACACCCGCTTCCCTGGGGAGATCTTTTCACGCGGTGGGTGGAGTAAGAACGGCTGCACTACCCACAATCTCAATCAGCGAATCGCCGGGAATCCATTCGAGAGCCATGCAGGCACGGGACGGAGCTTTGCCGGGAGAGAAATAGGTCCCGTAGATCTTGTTCAACGCGTCGTACTGCGCTTTATGGGCATCAAACCTTGCTTTGCCCGTAGGCATGGAAATGCCGTCAGCGAGCGGAAGGCAAAGAAACACCTCCAGGTGGATGATGCTATCCATGGTGCAGCCGGCGCGCTCAACTGACTTTTTGAGCGCGTCCATGGTGCGGGTCACGTGCTTTTCGAACGGGTCAGTCACCAGCACGTGATCATCCTTGGGATACCCGTCATTGGCGCCCGTGCCGGAGAAGTAGTAGATGCCATTGTGGGTATGATTGCCGGCTCGACGGGGCGGAGCACCAGGCGCAGCCTCGGGCACAGAGGCGGCTGGTGATTGCAAAGCGAAGAGTTTCGGGCTCCCGGCGACCACTGCCGCCATCGCGGCGATCTTGCCAAAGAACCCGCGTCGCGTATTCATTTCCATGCATTCTCCTTCGCAATGGCTTCCGTGAAGTGCTCATGCACTGCGGGATTCCTTTGCCATGTTATCAATTCATCCTCAGGAGAGGTTGAAACCACCTCATCTCAGTCCTCTTGAGGCGGCGAATCGAGAGGGCCGATGGAAAAGTTGTCGAACGTGACTTCCAGGGGTTCCTTACCCGGAGCCGCAGCCATCATGCCAATTTTGACTGGTACCTGCGGCGGAAAGTATGCCAACCGAATCATCGACCATTCCTGGTTGTCGCGGGAATACGAAACCTGCACCGTGTCGTGATAACGTTGCATGCGCAACCAGAGAAACGCGGGGTTGTCAGAACAAGTGAGTACAGACCAATCGGAAAACTCGCGCGTGACCACGGCACTCACGCTTTGCGTGCCGTTCAGGAACTCAATCCCTGCTTTGATCCAGTTCCGGTCGTCGATGCGTATCATCAAGCCTGCCTGATGATAGAGCTCGTGGTATTTCCCCGAGATGCGGACTTTGGCTTCAAAGTTTCCAGTTTGATCCTGATAGCGAAATGGACCGTTGTCGCGGATAAACCCGTAATGGGTCACCCGCCAATAGTCCGTGCCGGGGGGCGCTGTTTCGGTCAGCGTATCCCCGGTCTCACTCCAATATGCAGGCGAATTCAGCCAGGTGCGGGCGGTGGTTGGATCTGTCATGGTAAGCGTAAGCATACCGAAAAGAG
>CAVZJL010000057.1:0-98883 GCA_963775365.1 uncultured Acidobacteriaceae bacterium
CGTCACAAGACAATCCTCAATACGGAGAAGCTTTTGTGAATCTGGGTCTGGTTCTGGCCAGCGAATCGCGCTTCTCTGAAGCTGAGCAGGCTTTGCGCAAAGCGACAGAGATCAGTCCCAACCACACAACCGCTCTCGCCGCGGAGGCCATGGTATTGATGCGCCTGAATCGCAACGACGAGGCGGTCGGATATTTACGTAAGATTTGCGCGCTCGATCCCAACTCGCCCGGCGCGCATTTGAATCTTGGCGTTGCCCTCGAAGACGCACGTGACTGGCCTGGCGCAATTACTCAGCTGGACGAGGCGCTGAAGCTCTGTGGGACCTGCAATCTAGGGCCGGAACTACATAAGCATCTCGGGTTGACCTACTGGCACTCTGGGGATCTGACGGACGGACGCGCCGAACTTCTAAAAGCTGAAAGAGTGTCTCCGGACGACGAGGAAGTAAAGAAAGCCCTGGCCGCACTGCCGCCCCAATAGCCGGCCTAGTCCCTGGTCGCTTTTTAGTTTGCGCTTGCCGCGATGACAACGCGCATGGAAAATACGTGCATGCGCTGCGACAGAGCTGAACGTTTTTGTTGTATCTTGCTTTTTGTTTGCAGTGTTGCACTCCCGTTGACTGCACAAGACATCGATTCCGTCGTTACCGACCAGAACCGCACCGTTCCCACAATTGCACAGGAGATCCAGGACCCTGGAGAACGCGCTGCGTTCCTTGCTCTGTACCAGACACAAGATCCGCAGAGAGTTCAGTCGCTGGCGCACACCTTCCTTCAGCAGTACCCACAATCCGCATTTCTTGCAACCGTGTTTGAGCGGGCGGCACGCAGCAGCTTCGATCTGGGAGATCTCATCGCGGGCCTGAGCTTTGCCCGCCAGTCCCTCGCTCTGTTTCCGGAGAATCCGTTGCTGCTGGTCGCGGTTGCCGACGTACAGGCCCGCGCGGCCCATCCGGAAGCTGCGCTTGAGAGCGCCCGGGATGCACTCGACTACCTCGATCGTTTCGCTCGCCCAAGCGCCATCTCCGCACAGAACTGGCCAAACCTCAAACGACTGCAGCAAGCCACCGCGTGGTTCGTGATTGGCCGTGTCCAAATGGTGCAAGCGTTAGCCTTCCGGCAGGCGCTGGCCAGGACGCGCTGGTCAACCAGGCTATTTCTTCCCTGTCGCGGGCATACGCTCTCAACCCCGACGATGCAGAGGTTCTTTATCTGCTCGGAACCCTCCATCTCGCACAACACAATTTGCCGGAAGCCATGGCGGACTTCGGCGCAGTCTATAAGCAGGGAGGAGACCTTGCTCTCAAAGCACGCGCGCAGTTGCTCACCATCTACAAGTCACAAATTGCGACAACGCCGAGCACGAACATCAGCTTCGAGATGTTCCTGAGCAATTCACAGAAGGAGCCGCCTTCCTCTTCCCCGCAATCCCCCGTAGTAGAAGGCCCATCGGCGGTCCATCTTCCAGGCTATGCCGGTTCTGCCGCCTGCAAGCTATGTCATTCAGGCATATATGACCAATGGAAGCAGACGGGGATGTCGAAAATGCTGCGTCCATACCAGCCGCAAAACGTGATTGGTGATTTCATCAAGGACAACGAATTCTACGCCGGCGACGACATAACGTATCGATACGGGAAGCTCCAGATTACCCCCGCGCCCGATCGCAAGCCATTCGCCCGCATGGTTCTTCAGGACGGCCGCCACTCCTTTGAGATCAAACAATCGGACGGGAAATGGCACACCTATCCGGTGGACTACACCATCGGTTCCAAATGGCAGCAGGCCTATGCCACGACCCTGCCTAATGGAGAGATCCATGTCTTTCCAATTCAATACAGCACGATCCAGAAGAAGTGGGTGAATTACTGGAAGGTTATTGACGTCTCAGGCAGTGAGCGTTCCAACCCCTTCAGCTGGGAGAAGCTGGATAATGCGACCAACTACAAGATAAACTGCGCCGTCTGTCACACCAGCCAGCTACGCAATACCGGCGTCGGCGCCGGTGACTCCGATCAGCTTGTTTTCCGGGAACCGGGAATCGATTGCGAGATGTGCCATGGTCCCGCAGGAAAACATGTCGACGCCATGCACGCAGGGAAGAATGTACACCAAGAACCCGATCGATCCGCCGGTTGCATTTGGCCAGATCAGCAACCGGCAATTTGTAAATATCTGCGCACAATGCCATATGCAGTCCAACCTGCACACGGCAAGTCCACAGCAAGAGCGAAATTATTCGAGCACCGGCAACTTCTTTCTGACGAACGAGTCTCTGCCGCTGGACGAGGTTTCCCGCAAGGGTTTTTACAAAGACGGCCGCTTCAACCAGACTACTTTTATTGTTGAGGCGCTGGAGCGCTCCAAATGCTTCCGTAAAGGCCAGGTGTCTTGTGGATCCTGTCACAATCCGCACAGCCCCGATTCCAGCTCCAACCCTACTTCATTGAGGTTCAAAGACGACCAGGACCGTATGTGCACCGGATGCCATACCAAGTTTGAGAACAAGGCGAATGCGGCGGCGCATACGCCATCACCCCATCAATGCAGAAGCCAGCCGTTGCGTCTCCTGTCACATGCCGCGGATTGTCGACGGGCTTCTTTTCCGCGCGCGATCCCACCAGATCGATGACATTCCGAACCCGGAGATGACCGAGCGCTTTGGACAGGAGGAAAGTCCGAATGCCTGCCTGCTCTGCCATACAGAAAAGACCCCGCAATGGGTTCAGAGCTCACTACGGACCTGGAAATAACGTGATGTCCAAGATTTCCACTTTCACGCCGGCCAGGAGGATAAAGAACCCGCTTGCATGTCCAAACTGGTATCGTGTATACACATACATGGCATGAAACCCTATAAGCCCCTTCTAGTCAGAGCAACCGCGGTACCGTCTGCACTACCACGACAAACACTCGTCTCCACGGCGGTGGATGCACTGCGCCAGAGAATTATCGGGGGCGAGTTTCAGGAAGGGGAATCGCTCAACCAGGTAACCATTGCTCGCGAATACGATATCAGCCGGATCCCGCTGCGAGAGGCGATGCGCCAGTTGGAAGCGGAAGGTTTGTTGGTATTCCGGCCTGGTAAAGGAGCGGTGGTCTCCGGCCTCTCGCTGCAGGAGATTAACGAAGTGATCGACCTGCGCGCGAAAATCGAACCCGATCTCCTGACCAAAGCCATTCCTCTTCTCACTTCTGATGATTTCGAGCAGGCAAATAGCATTCTCGACGAATATGAAGCAGCCCTGCAAACCAATGAGGTCGCAACCTGGGGCGAGTTCAATTGGCGTTTTCACTCCACTTTGTATGCCCCAAGCGGATGCGCCATTACGATGGGAATTCTGCAGAATCTGCATCGTCTCAATGAGCGCTATGCCCGGGTTCAGATCTCGGTCACCCGTTGGGAGCAGCGCGCCAAGCAAGAACACCGCGCACTGGTGGCGATCTGCCAAAAGCGCGACAAGCGCAAGGCAACAGCGCTTCTCAAGGCCCACATCCTCACTGCGGGGCAGGCGCTGATCGGTGTCATCGAGCAACAACGCAATACCGACCGAGACCTCGCGAAAACAAAATAGCATGCCGCCGAAAATTACGAAGGTTGAAGCGTTTAAGGTAGATCTTCCCCTGCGGGAAGGGGTCTATAAATGGTCTCGCGGCAATAGCGTCAAGGTCTTTGACTCGACGGTAGTCGCTATCCACACCGATTCAGGATCACCGGTTACGGAGAGGTGTGTCCGTTGGGGCCGGCCTATCTGGCCGCCTATGCCAATGGCGTTCGCACCGGCATCGCCGAGCTCGCCCCGTCTCTGATTGGACTGGATCCAACTGCTCTATCGGTCGTGAACGATTGCATGGACGATAGTTTGCGTGGGCATCCTTACGTTAAGTCGGCACTCGATATCGCGTGTTGGGATATCTTAGGTAAGATCAGTAATCTCCCGCTCGCAACTTTACTCGGTGGCCGTTATGGCGACTCTTTTCCTCTTTATCGGGCAATCTCCCAGGAGAGTCCGGAGGAAATGGCCGCGAAGGTCTCTGCGTATCGTGCCGAAGGATACACAAAATTTCAGCTCAAGGTCGGCGGCGTCCCGGATACAGATATCTGCCGCATCAAAAGAGTCGCCGAGAGACTCCAGACCGGAGACGTTCTCGTGGCAGATGCAAATGCCGGCTGGAGCCAACATCAGGCGATGAGGGTCGCGGATGCGCTCCGTGATATCGACGTATATATCGAACAGCCTTGTGTCAGCTATGGCGAGTGCCTGGCAGTGAGGCGTAACACGCATAAGCCCTTCATCCTTGATGAGGTGGTGGACAGTATGACGATGGTGGTCGAAGGAATCGCAGATCAGGCCATGGACGTCGTCAACTTGAAGATTTCGAAAGTAGGCGGCCTTACCAAAGCGCGGAAAATTCGTGACCTGTGCGTTTCGCTTGGGATCGCTCTCACTATCGAAGATAGCTGGGGCGGCGATATTGTGACCGCCGCAATTGCACATCTGGCGCATAGCACAGCGCCCGGATACCTCTTCTCTTCCACCGACTTCAATAGCTATGTCACCGTGAGCATCGCGGACGGTGCTCCGCAAAGAAACCAGGGATGGCTTGCTGCCTCTGAGCTGCCTGGTTTGGGAATCGAGCCCCGGTGGGACGTTCTGGGCCATCCGGTTCTCTCCATCTCCTGAACATCGGCGCAATTCCACCAGAAGGGCTCAACACCATGGTCAACCTATCGCGACGAAGTTTTGCCAGGTTAGCCCTTGGCTCTATGAACGGTGTTCTGTGGACACCGCCTGCTCAGCCCTCAATCGATGCAATCACTAAATCATCAGGCTCTCCCGTCGACGCATCGCAGCCTCCTTCGTCCGTGATGGACGTTCCCGATGCGGATCCGCCAAGCGAAGATATCCGTTGGGACAGGAACGGCTTTCGATCTGCGCGACCGGGCAAAAAATTACGGATACCTCCCGAATAGGTGGTCTGGGCACCGGCATGGATGAGTCATAACGCGTATTGAATTACGCCTGGAGGTCCCGCTCGTGAAACGACGTCAATTCCTGGAATCAATCGCCGCTTCCACTGCTGCCCTGGCTCTCCCCCACGAACTTCATGCCGGGCTGCAATCTCCTGCACCTCATCAAGCGGCGGCAGAGGCGACTACCCAAAACACATCGCTTTGGTATCGCAAGCCCGCCGAAAAGTGGATCCAGGCGCTTCCCCTGGGAAACGGGCGCGTGGGCGCAATGGTCTTCGGCAAAACCGCCGGCGAACGGATCCAAATCAATGAGGAGACCGTGTGGAGTGGAGGCCCGTATGACCCCACAAATCCGAAGGGTCCGGATGCGCTCCCCGAGATTCGCCGGCTTGGTTTTTGCCGGCGAGGACGTCAAGGCCCATCGACTCTTCGGGCGCTCGATGTTCGGATTGGCCATTCCCCAGATGCAATATCAGCCCATGGGGGACCTGTGGCTCACATTTCCCAAGCAGAGCCAACCGCCCGATAAAGCGCGTCAATTAGCAACTGACTTTGCTCTCATCTCTCCCCGGCCCGTGACCGATTATGAGCGCCGCCTCGATCTGGACACAGCCATCGTCTCCGTCCGTTACCGCATCGACAATACCCTGTTTACCCGGGAAATTTTCATCAGCCCCGTGGATCAGGTGATGGTTGTCCGGCTCACCGCCGACCGGCCGGGACAGATGACGTTTACCGCCGCGCTCACCGTGGGAAACCAGGAACAACAGGACGGCGATGCGCGCTACGATGCAGTGGCGCCTAACGAACTCGTCTCACGCGGAAGGGCCATGTCCGATGAGGGCATTGACGGAAAAGTGTGGTTCGTCAACCACGCCAGGGTAATTACAGACGGTGGAACCATCAGCCTGGGAGAGGGAGAACTTTCCGTCGTGGGGGCGAATTCCGCCACCATCCTGGTGGCCGCCAGAACCAGTTATATCGATTACCAGAATGCTGACCGTGATCCGGCGCCGATGGTTGTCAGTGATCTCCAGAAAGCGACGGCAAAATCCTATGAGCAATTGCGGCTCGACCATATAGCGGAGCATCAACGCCTCTTCAGTCGGGTCTCCCTGGACCTGGGATCATCAAAATTCGCCGCTCTGCCCACAGACGAACGCCTGAAACAATTTCCAAAGACCAATGATCCGGGCGTTCCGGCCCTCTATTTTCAATTTGGCCGCTATCTCATGATTTCCAGCTCCCGTTCCGGGTGCCGTCTTCCGGCAAACCTGCAGGGTATCTGGAATGACTCCCCCACTCCGCCGTGGGGCAGCAAGTACACCACAAACATTAACCTGCAGATGAACTACTGGCCTGCGGAGGTCGTAAACCTTTCCGATTGCGCGGACTCTCTCTTTCAGCTCATTGCCAATCTCGTAGAACCAGGTACCCACGTGGCTAAGGTGAACTACGGAGCAGACGGTTGGGTACTGCATCAGAATACCGACCTCTGGCTGGCTTGCGCGCCTATGGATGGTCCCACATGGGGAACCTTCGCCACTGCTGGAGCCTGGCTCTGCACCCACTTGTGGGAGCATATCCTCTTCAATGGCAGCCGGGAGGATTTGCAGAAGTTTTATCCCCTGATGAAGGGCTCCGCGCAATTCTTTCTTTCCACCTTGGTGGAGCATCCCACCCGGAAGTGGATGGTCACTTGTCCGTCGATGTCTCCGGAGCACTATCCGACCAGCTTGTCAGAAAGTGTTCCTTTCTGGGATGAAGTAACGAATCTCCACCTCAAAGGCACTACCATTTGTGCTGGCCCGACAATGGATATGTCGATCTTGCGGAGCTTGTTCGACGCCTGCATCGAAGCCAGTGAGACGTTAGGCATCGATGCAGATCTTCGCAATCGCCTACAGTCCACGCGCGCCAAGCTGGCGCCTTTTCAGATCGGCAAATACGGCCAACTCCAGGAATGGATCGAAGATTGGGACGAGCCGACCGATCATCACCGCCATCTTTCCCCGCTCTGGGGCCTCTATCCGGGTAGTGAGATCACCCCGAGGAAGACGCCCAAACTTGCTGCCGCGGCGGCCAAGCTGCTCGAGTTTCGCGGCGAACGTGGACCAGGTTGGACGATGGCCTGGAAGATTTGCCTGCGCGCAAGGTTGTTGGACGGCGAAATCGCGGCTCGCACGCTTGCCGACCTGCTGACGGCAATGGACGACGATCAGATAAGCTACAAAGATGGTGGCACTTACCTAAACCTGATGAATGCCGAACCTTTCCAACTAGATGCCAACATGGGGGCAACGGCCGGAATTGCCGAAATGCTTATACAGTCCCATGCCGATGAGATCCACCTGCTCCCTGCCCTTCCCGTGGCGTGGGCCAATGGCTCCGCGGAGGGATTCAAAGCGCGCACCGGTTTCGTGGTGGACATGAAATGGAAAAACAGTAAGATCACTGCGGCAACCATTCATTCCGGCCTGGGCAGACCGTGCAGAATTCGCAGTATTGCGCCCATCTCCCAGGTTTCCCGGGCCACCACAACGGTTCCATTCACTCGCCCGGAGCAGAATGTTGTCGAATTTCAGACCACGGCCGGGGAAAGCTATAGCATTGCCCTCTAGCCGCTGATTGCCCAGGTAGCGCGGCCTCAAGTTTCCCTCAATTTCTCACTCGTTCCAATCTTTTTTGACCGCGGTCAAAATATGTCTTGACGAAGCCATCCTGCAACGCGCAACATTTGACCATGGTCAAAAATGACCCCGCTACCGGAAAGGGTGAGCAAACCCTGAGGCAGATATTCGCGAGCGCGCTGCAGCTGTTCAGAGAGCGGGGCTTCGATTCCACTACCATGCAAGAGATCGCCAAGCATGCCATGGTGGTCAAGAGCGCCGCCTACTACTACTTTCCCAGCAAAGAAGCGATCGTCCAAACCTACTACGAGATCGTGCAATCAGAGCAGGAACGCTTGTGCGAAGAAGCGTTCGCCGCAACCAGGGACCTGAAAACTCGTTTATCAGTAGCCCTTCACTCAAAACTCGACCTGGCAAAAGACGATCGTAACCTGCTCGGAGTGGTATTCCGGTATACCGGGGAGCCGGAACATCCACTCTCCTGCCTCGGGCGAGGGACAGCGGAAATCCGGCGCCGCAGTACACAGGTCTTCCGCGATGCAATTGCTGAAGAGAAGCTGCCCCACGACCTCAGGGAACTATTGCCGCTTGCGTTATGGGCGCTCCAGATGGGTCTCCTGGTTATGTTTCTCTATGACCCGTCAAAGAATCAACGGCGAACCCGGCACATGGCAGATGGAGCGCTGGACCTAACCCTGAAGCTGCTTGGCATTGCAAAGCTGGCAATATTGAAGCCGATCAGAACCAGGATTCTTGTGCTGTTGCGAGAAGCAGAGCTTCTGCCCGGAGTGTAATCATCTTATGATTCGACTCCAGGAGACGACACCCATCGACGCTCCGATCCAACGTTGTTTTGACCTCTCCCGTAGCGTCGAAGTGCATCTACTGTCGAACGTTCACTCAGGAGAACAAGCGCTTGCGCTCGGCGGCAAAACCTCCGGCCTGGTCGGTCTGTATGAAGAGGTGACCTGGCGCGCCAAGCACTTTGGCGTCTGGCACAATCTGACCAGCAAGACTACCGCAATGAAACCGCCCTTCTACTTCCAGGTCACCATGGTTCGCGGAATCTTCCGCTATATGCAGGCGGACCACTTATTTGAGAGTCTCGAATCTGGTGGCACCGCGATGAAAGATGTTTTCTCGATTGCCGCCCCTCTTCCCCTGCTTGGTCCGTTAGCTGAGACTCTTTTCCTGCGTCGCTACATGCTGGCTTTGCTACGTGAACGCAATGCTGTCATCAAGCATGTAGCGGAGTCTTCGGACTGGGAACAATATCTGCCCAGCCGTTCCGAGCAGGGAAACGATGCCCCGTTATAAAGATCATCATTGCTGGAGGTTCCGGACAGGTCGGGACTATCCTCGCTCGGCACTTTCACCGGGACGGTCACAGCGTGGTGGTCCTCAGCCGTAGCTTGCAAAAGGCACCCTGGCGCGTAGTTCATTGGGATGGCTTCTCCCTGGGTCCGTGGCTCGACGAACTTAATTACACCGACGCTCTGATCAACCTTGCTGGTAGGAGCGTGAATTGCCGCTACAACCCGAAGAATCGCCAGGAAATTCGTGACTCGCGCGTGCTGTCTACGCGGATCCTCCATCAAGCGATGGCCGCGACCGAACACCCACCTGCAGTTTGGCTCAATGCCAGCACTGCAACCATCTACCGCCATGCACTAGACCGGCCCATGGACGAGGCGACTGGAGAACTCGGCGGTAACGAGGCAGGAGCACCCGATACCTGGAACTTTTCCATTGAAATTGCGAAGGCCTGGGAAGAAGCTTTCTTCTCAACTAAGACTCCCGGAATCCGAAAGGTTGCCCTCCGCAGCGCCATGACCTTCAGTGCCGATCGAGGCGGCGTGTTCGATGTATTTCTTAAGCTCGTGCGCCACGGTCTCGGTGGGACTACTCTGCCCGGCACCCAATTTGTCTCGTGGATTCATGAGGTTGACTTCATTCGATCGATTGAGTTTCTCATCGCGAGGACGGACCTCACAGGAACCGTAAATTTAGCCTCTCCACACCCGCTCCCGAACCGCGAGTTCCTCGCCATCCTTAGAAAAGCGTGGGGCACCCGCATCGGTTTGCCAACCACAGTGGGAATGCTGGAACTGGGTACCTTCCTGCTGCGCACCGAATCTGAATTGGTGCTCAAGAGTCGCCAGGTTGTTCCCAAGCGGCTCCTCGAAGCTGGTTTTCAATTCGAATATCCAACCTGGCCCCTGGCCGCGCAAGACCTGGTCGCCCGATGGAAGCAGGCGAATCCCTGAAGGCCCATCTGGCATAATCGAGATCCGGCCCCGCTTGGGCGGCGTGTAGAACCACATAGGGAAGTGTGTACTACCACACGGTTCGCCGTGTAGTAGTCTCCATTGTTTTTCCCGCCTTTTGATCCTAATGTTTAATTACAAAGTCCGCGATGCTCGCCCCGGATAAGATGTGCCCCTTTGGCAGCGAACGACACATCTCCTGACGACCGGCATCTATCTGCTCATGCGAAATACGTGATGTAGCGCACTGAGCGTTTGTGACGTCAGCATCTTCCGGAGAAAAATGTCATGGTCAATGATTCAGTTGGAGCCTTGCATATCGCATTAGCGGCCGCGGTGGTCGGTTGGTTGGTATTTTGTATTTCTCACTCCGTGGCGGTTTGGAAGAGACGGAACGCCAACGGAAGTCCTCAAGCTTCTCGTGGTCTCTTATACGTCGGACTGTTGTTATGCGCGGTAGCGCTCGCAGGGGGCTGGCTGAACCGCGAGCTGACGAGGCGGGCAGGCGTCATCCTCGGTACCGACTTCTTCGTGGTGCGCGCCCACGCGAGGACGACCCCCCATCTCGTCCAGAGTGAGTCCGTCGATCAGGGCGGCCGCCTCGCCAGCTTTGATGATCTTGAAGGCGACCGGGAAGAACAGCATCTTCGAGGCGATATCGCGGTGTTGGACGAGCAGATTGCTGACGCTCGCTTGAAGCCCTTGGTGCTTGATCCAGAAGTCCTGCGCTTGTTGCAGGATGCGAACGACTCGCAACGTGGCCGCCTTTCTCAGCTCGGTTACGGAGTACTGCACAGCGATCAAGCCGGTTCCTTATCGACGCAGGCTATCAAGAGCGATGAATTCGTCAAGGCTCAACGAGCTCAGAGCACATCGGCCGAGCTGCAATACGAACGAACTGTTTCGCTCGTGAAAGATGGCATCCTCGCCCGGAGCAAGCTGGACGCGGCCGCCGCCACAGCGCAGACCGCCGCACAAAAGTTACGCGAACGGGAGAATCTCATTCGAGAGACAACGGCGGGATCCGACACCATAGCACACGCGACAGCGGCGATCGCTCGCGACCAGGAGCGCGCGAAGGCGGAACGAACGGCGGAGTTAGCCGAACTGGAAGCGCGGCGTTCTGAGCTGCGCACCAGTTTGCTTCAACTCCATCTGGAGCGCAGCGTTGTGGCGCCCTTCGGCGGCACGGTTGTTTACCGCCACCCGTCCCCTGCACTCGCCGAAGATGACCAGGTCATACTCGCTTTGGCAAAAGGGTCCGGGTTCATGGCAACCGTGCAAGTTCCGGCACGGGAAACGGCCATGCTGTCGCCCGGCCAGGAGTTGAGGATGAAGCTTAACCACTCGCTGGTGAGCGAAGAGATTATCGGCCGTCTGCAGTCCGTGCAGCCGGTTTCCGGGTACCCGAACCGCCGTGACTTGCTGATCGCGTGCGACCTTCCTCCGGAGCAGTTTGCAGCCCTCTCTAAAGGGACCATACCTGTCACTTTGCAATGGCGGCCGCCGATCTACACCGACCGGTTCGCACAAGCGGGATTGGGAATCCTGGTCCTGTCAGTGATTGCGTGGTTCCTCACGCTGGTACGCGCGTGGATACGCCGGGCCGCCGGACCCAAAGCCGACGCGGAAGAGGTGGACCGCGTCCTCACCCAACTTGGCTTGTCTGCTCGGGAGTTCGTGGCGCGATGACAACCGATGCGGAGCGGCTGCAGCTTACACCAACCAGTCCTGACGCTTCATGGCTTTTCTGGACGACACTCTGTTTTGGGTCCTTCCTGGCCATCTTCGCCCCCTACAGGTTTTGCTCCGGAGCCCTTCAACTGATCGACAGGGACGGTCTGACTCTCACCTCGGTAGGCCTCTACTTCATGGCCGCCCTATCAGGCCTGATGGGGCTGCGCTGGTGCATTCTGTTCATCCTGTCCTATGCGAAAATGACCCGGCACGATCGGGAGCCTGTGCTGCCGCGCGACGCGTCCCTGCCCTACGTATCTATCCTGGCGCCCGCTTATTGCGAGGCTGCCTGCGTCAAGGACGCGATGAGCGCGTTGGTCCGCATGGATTATCCGGCATACGAGGTGATCTTCGTTGACGACGGCTCGAAAGACGACACCTACCAGCTGGCGCTTCCCTTCGCCGGAACGCATTACTCGGAACATGGTGTGTGTCATGTGCGAGTGTTCACCAAGCCCAATCAGGGCAAGTGGAGCGCTCACAACTACGGCCTGAGGCGCGCCAGCGGAGACTTGATTCTTTGTATCGACGCCGATTCACGGGTGGAAACCGGCGCGCTCCGGTTGATGGTGCGGCACATGCGCGATAAGACCGTAGGCGCTGTTTCGGGTCAAATCCGAGTGCGTAATAGAAAGTCCCTGGCTGGCCTGTTTCAAGCCTTCGAGTATGTCCTTGCAAACGGGGCTCTCCGTCTTGCACAAGGCGCCACCGGTTCGGTGATGATTGTTCCGGGACCGATCGGGCTCTTCCGGCGCGAGGCCCTGGAACGCGTGCAAGCGGAAAATGAACGCGCGCGCGGCTGGGAGGATGGCGACGTACGAGGGCCATTCTCTCCCCTCACTTTTGCCGAGGATTTCCATCTCTCACTCTCCATGCTCTCCTTGGGTTATCGAGTAGAGTACGAACCCCATGCAATTGCTCATACCAAGGCCCCATCCACGCTTACGGCGCTAATCAACCAGCGCTATCGTTGGAACCGCGGAACTTTGCAGGTTGTCTTGTGGTACCTGCGCAGAACTCTGCGCGGAGGTAAGTCGCCGCTGCGGGTCAAAACGTGGATTGCGGCCGCATTCATACCGGATTTTTTCTTTTTCCGGCACTTTACTTCATCGTTCTCGCGAACATGCTTTTGTACTTCATCCATGGGGGCAGCCTTGCCAATCTAGCTCCATGGGCTGCGGCTGCAGTCATGATCAATGTGATGACAGGAAGCCTGTATGCCGTCGCCCATCGGGATCGTATCTGTCTTTCACTGCTCTCGCCGTTCTTCGATTTCTACCAGGGTATTATGCTGAACTGCGCGTGGCTCATCGCCATGTACGACGAGGCAAGAGGCGCGGGAATGCGCTGGTAAGGAGGCGCAGGGATTGCCCCCTCGGGCATGCGCGAACACCTCAACGGTCGTCAGCCATAACGGTCACAGGGTTTACGATAGAAGCGCGATAGGCAGGAAGCACGGCCGCAATCATGACCGCAAGCGCCGGCGTTAGCGCGGCCATCAGCCACCCCCAAATGGGTGGCGAACTCTGCGGGCAAGACTCTTTGACGGCGAAATCGCGGCTCGCACACTTGGCGACCTGCTGACGGCGATGGATGACGATCAGATCAGCTACAAAGATGGTGGCACTTATTTGAACCTGATGAACGCCGAGCCGTTCCAACTGGATGCCAACATGGGCGCGACGGCCGGCATTGCTGAAATGCTGCGACAATCCCATGCCGGTGAAATCCACGTGCTTCCTGCCATTCCTGCAGCGTGGACCAACGGCTCCGCGGAGGGATTCAAAGCGCGCGGCGGCTTCGTGGTGGATATGGAATGGAAAAATAGTAGGATCAATTCGGCAACCATTCATTCCCGCCTGGGCAGAGTGTGCAGAATTCGCAGGGTTGCGCCCATCTCGCAGATTTCCCGAGCCAATACAACTGTTCCATACACTCGTCCGGGACAGAATGTTGTCGAGTTTCAGACCACGGCGGGAGAGAGCTATAGCATTACTTTGGGGGCGGGATTTCCAAGTGCTCGATCGAGCCCAAGCAAGAGAGCCTGAAAAGTCGCATTTCCGTAAGTTCGCCCGCCCCTTCGGTACGCAGGATCGGTATTGACGCGAGCAGATATCCTTTGAGAGTAAGAGTTGCCGCCTTCTCGCGTCGCTCTACTACGGAAGCGGGCGGGTGGCGATGCAGAGAGGCGCCACCTACTGCTGTTTTGCTTTCTAAAATATCCCGCTTCGTTGGGATGCAGTTCGAGGACAGCAAAACAATCAGGAGACGCGCACCTCAATCCATTCCAGCGGTGCGCCCGACGTGTTGCGTTCGCGCGCGGTGATCTTCAACTCGCCATTTTCTATCGTCGCCTGATTTCTGGTTGGCACTGTTCTGAAGTAGTGGGAAGTAATCTCTGCTTTGCTCCCGACTTGGCGGCGAAGCACGATTTCCGCGTCCCCATAAGGGACGATTGCGAGATTGCTACCGGAAGCGATGCTATCGCTGGTCTTTGACGCAACCACGAGAGGCACGTTGGATTGCACAGCACCCTTAACGCGAGGATCGTTCGTCTGCCGTGCCAGGACCCGAGGGTCGCCGGGCACAGGCGGCCGAAAAGCAAGTAATACCAGTTGTCCGGCTTCAAACCGTGCCCATGACCGCGCATGTGCGCCCAGCGTCGGCGCCTCCGGAACATAATCGAGGGGCGATATCTCGAAATTGATCGTGGGCCGCAACACATGGGTTATGCCGTTGTATCTTGCCGCTAACTCAGGCGTGCATCCCTCCCCTTGTTCGTCGGCCTTGAAGTCGTTCATCGAGCCAATCGTTCCCAGCGCGGCGGCGTCAAACCAGATATTGGAGGTGGCCGCCCAGTCGTATCCCGTGGAGCTGTAGGTAGGAATTCCCAACTGGCCCAAAAGACTGCTGAAAAAGAAGCGGCGATTGGCTTCAACGTCATACTCCCCGGCATTCTCAAATAGATCGTCCGGGCTGAACAGATCAAAGTAGTCCAGAAAGAGCGGTGACAGATTGTAATACATGACCACCAGGTCAGGATTCTCCTTCCTCATGGCGGTGATCAGCACATCGAGCCCCTTCCACATCAACCGCTCCCCGGTGAACTTTTTGTCGCGGGGTGCAGCGGTCGCAACCGATGGCATCTCATATCCAAAATCGAATTTCAGCAGGTCGGGCTTGTATCTGCGTATAAACTTGCGGGCCACATCCTGGAGGACGGCTGCCACCTCCGGTTGGGTAAAGTCCAGTATGTAGTACTTCGTCGGACCGTCGCCGCCAACCACGAAGGGTTGCCCATCCGGCTTCTTGAGCATCTGGTCTGTAGTTAGGCCCATTTCAGCAGGGTGCTCGCAACGCATGAGTGCTGCCCAAAGGCCAACCAGATATCCCTCCTCATGCACTTTATCGAGGAACTGTTCAAAGTGAGGCAGACGATCGGCAGAATGTTCCAGGTTCCCATAGCTGCCTTCCCACTTATCATCGATGGAAAGCATTCCCGCCTTCAGACCTGAGGCTTTGAGTTCTGCAAATATGCCGGTCACAAACGCCTCGTCCTGATGCTCACCACCCTTATTCCTCTCCACCTGTGCCCCCCAGGCGCAGAACTGCGGCGTAAGGGCGGCGGCTATTTTTTTGGCGGAAGGCTGAGACTTATGAATCACGCCTGCGTGCAGCAGCCCCTGATAATAGGCGGCGATCGCATCGTAGTAGCCTGGCGCGATCGACCAGTAGAGCGTCGCGCCCAGCGGGAGGGGTCCGGGGCCGCGCATATGCTTCCATAGGTCACTGCGATAATCGACCCACATACTGCTCTTGCCGGAATCGAGCTGAAGAAACAGATCGCCGCCGGGCAGATCTGCCAAGCCGCAAGTAAACGCGGCCGAACGGCCTGCCGTGAAGCTGTCCCGTCCTCCGCCTGGAGCATCCACACTGAATCCGGAGAAATAATGTACGGGCAGACCCCATTGCTGCGAAGGGCCCGGCGCGGAGCTGCCGCGGCCAAGCCAGACACTTTCGTCGAGAGAAACATAATCTCGCACGATAGGGCTGACGGTAGCTGCTTCGCTGATGCCGGGAACTACAAGATAAGTCGCATGAAGCGACGGCACGGGTTTGTCGGCTTTGACATCGCTGAAGTAATGCAGACTTACTACGTCCTGTTCCGCCCGTGCATCGTAAACGATGGGCTCGGTCCAGATTCCGTGCTCGTCGAAGCGCCAAGTCACTGACAGCCGGCCGGTACCGTTCACGCCCTCGTAGTCGACCGTTACGCGGCCCTTCTCAGAGCGAGGCGCAGACGGCCTGCCAAGCGTGCATTGCCTGAATGTGGGTTCGCCGGCCGGAGCCACGACTACCGCCGGCTGCATCCTTCCGCTGACGATGAGGAGATCTTTAGAGTCCCGCAGCTTGAATGTGTCGTCGCTCTGCGAATATTCCCAGCTATAGTTTGAGCCCTTAACGCGAAGCAGCCCGGCCTGGTTAGAAATTGAGGGCGCATCAGTGAGGCCGAAAACCCGGCTCGCTGCAACGCCAAGAGCGGCGCTAGACGAGAGCTGCACAAAAGTTCGCCGATTCAAGTTAAACATCGTTCTCCTTAAGCAAAGACTGCGTGACCGACTAATCTCAATTTTTTAACCTGTAGTTCTTGATTCTCGCGGGTTGGCAAGCAAGCGAGGAGCAGGTTTTCACTCTCTGCCCCGAGGCGGGAATAGTTGAAGCGAACTTGCTCATCGCCCCGATGGAGCAGATGATTCTCACGATTTGGTTAGGCGCACAAGTACAACGTCGTGAGCAGCGACTGACGATTTGAAGCTGCCTTTAAACCGGCCAATATTTCGCTGGCGCCAAACATCCCGGACTGTCAACTTGCCACTTTTCGAGATGTCTTTCCAATCGATGGACATGGTAAGTGGACCCCCGCTGAGGTTGAACAGACCAACTGCGACTGAACCGTCTTCCAGTGGCTTGGCCAAGACCAACTCCTGGTCGTTCTTACGGATGATCTTTGCTTGTTTGCCCAATGAGTCCTGATCGATGTCGATCACTTCCTCGTTGCACAGAATGTTAAGAGTCAAATCGTCCAGTTTCGTCATGTCGCCGGAGAAAAACAGAGGAGAGGCCATAAGCGACCACATAGACATGTAGCTGTATTGCTCTTCCGGCTTCAGTGGAGTCGTCTTGGCAGACAAGTGGCTGTGATGCGCGTCGCCCACCGTGCCAATTAGGATATAGTCGGGATCGTTCCAGCCCCCAGGCCCGGCGTAAGCGTCAAGGGCCGCATTGGCAAAACCCACGTGGTAGAAGCCCGGTAGACTATCGCCTTTTGCCAAGCCGAGATCACCCGTGGTGCGCCATGAAGCACCCCCAACCTGACGTCCCCACTTCCACACATCACCCATCCCGTACTGGCACATGTTCAAGACGATGTCCCGGTCCTGCTTTTGCAATGCAGAACTCATCAGGATGTAAGGTTTTTGCAGCTCGGGAAGGCTGCGGTCTTTCGCTACTTGTGTATAGCTACACCAGTCATATTTAAGTAAGTCGAATCCCCATTTAGCGTATTGCTCTGCATCGGCGGCCTCGTGCCCATAGGATGCTGCTAATTTCGCACAAGTCAGCGGGCCTGGCCCTGAATAAATGCCGGCTTTGAATCCTAGCGAATGGATGTACGCTGTGAGGCTGGCCATATCTGGAAAGTTGCCATTGGGGCGGATCGTTCCGTCTGGATCCCGCACCGGATCTCCCAGCACTGGATCTGACAATCCAGGCTTTCTTGCCCAACCATCGTCGAGGTCTATGAATTGGTATCCATAGTCGGCCATTCCTGACGCAAGCATAGCGTCCGCGGCCTTACGAACATCTGTATCCGTGGGATGCGCGTAGAGCGTATACCAGCCGTTCCATCCCATCTGGGGCGTGAGACCAAGCTGATCACCCACCACAATTTTGAATGAACGAGTTGTACTTCCTTGTGAGTTCACCGCCGTCAACGTCACCGGGTAATCGCCTGCAACAGGCGGGGCGTTTCCAGAAATGATCCCTGTAGTACCTTCGAGGGTGAGCGAAGGCGGAAGCCCTACTGCCGAAAAGTGCACAGGACGCAAGCCCGTGCAAGGGATGCGGTAGACGAAGGGATGCCCAGGCCTTGCTCCATATAGCTTCGGCCCGTGTATGCGCGGCGTCGGTGGCGCTTTGGGGGTCCGTAATTCGGGCTGACTTTGTGCCAGGCCAACCCGGCATGGAAGCCCGAGCGACATGACGATTGAAGAGATAAGCACAACGCGACCCACCATACGCAGCATCTATTCTCCCGTCCTCTCCGTCAAATGATGCGAAACTGCGTCATACACCGGTACGGATCCAGACCGACATCAACTACCAGTTCCCTCTCTGAGTTCAACGATCCGGTTAATGCCTTTCACGGCAAAGTTCTCTGTTTGGCCGCTGGGCCAACGCACCTTAATGGTTTCCACCTCTTGGATACTCCCCAATCCAAAGTGAAGGCGCATATCGCTCTGAGAGAGATAACAGCAACCGCTCCGCACTTCGGCCATTTGGTCGAGGGCGCCTGCCTTGACCTCCACCCGAGATCCGATTGCGTCTCGATTGCTGGTTGTCCCGACGAGCTTTACCGTGATCCAGTTACCCTTTTTGCCACGGTTGACCAACAGGTTCGGAGCAGAGTTTAGATTGTTGACGACAATGTCGAGGGAGCCATCATTTTGCAAATCACCGTAGGCCATTCCTCGCCCTACAGTTTTTTCCCTGGTTCCGGGTCCCGACTGTTCGCTGATATCCGCGAATGTGCCATCGCCGAGGTTGTAATAGAGAGTCTTTGCTTCGCGATAGTGACTTTCTCTATGCAACGCGTCTACGTTTGGGTATATGTGACCATTGGCAATGAAGATATCGAGCCAGCCTCGGTTGTCCAGGTCGAGAAAGGCCACTCCCCAGCTCACTTGATGCGTACGGAAACCTAATCCGGCCTTCAGATTGACGTCGCTGAATTCGCTGTTCCCTTCATTGAGGAACAGTGCGGGTACATCGTCGTCGAAGGTCGTAGTCACGAGGTCTAATCGGCCGGTGTGGTTGTAATCTCCCGCGTCGGCTCCCATGTTAGCCTGCTCTTCCCCGTCGTCGCTAAAAGCCACCCCGCTTGGAATCGCCACATTGGTGAAGGTTCCGTCCCGGTTGTTATGCAGCAAGATATTCGGGGTGGAATCACAAGCTATGAAGACATCCGGCCAACTGTCTCCGTCAAAGTCACCTGTAATCACAGAGAAGCTATATTGGCCCGATGGTTGATCGAAGTGAGCGGCCTTGGAGACGTCCTTGAAAGTTCCATCTCCCATATTGCGATAGAGAACGTTCGAGCTGCCGGCGAGTCCTCGAGGGCCGCAGATAACGGGAAGCCCCTTGAACTGGCAAATGGAGTTACTGCCCGGCAGGGGTACAGTTTTGGGATCGAAGTCAACGTAGTTGGCAATTGCAATATCCAACTTGCCGTCGCGATCGTAGTCGAAGAATGAACATCCCGTACCCCACCGGGTGCCGTGAATGGGAAGCCCTGCCCGGGCCGTCATGTCGGTAAAGTGGCCGCTTCCATCATTGTGGTAAAGGACATTGTGGCCATAGTAGGTGACCAGCAAGTCTTCGTGCCCGTCGTTGTCGTAGTCACCGACGCACGCGCCCTGCCCCCATCCGCTATATGTCAACCCCGCCTTTTCTGTCACATCCGCGAATTTTAGGTTGCCAAGATTTTTGTAAAGTCTGCTGATCGGCTTGGACGCAGCAGAAGAGTTGGTCCAGTGCGTTGCATTCACAAGAAAAATGTCTTCCAGGCCGTCGCCGTCATAGTCGAAAATCGCAACCCCACTGCCTATTGACTCCAGTAGGAATTTTTTATTTACGGAATCGCCAGACTCGTGTTTGAAATGGAGACCCGCCTCGACGGCAATATCATCGAGAGAAATATCAGTGCGGACCACGGGGATGGTGCCAGGCCTTTCTGGCACTGAAACATGATGACTTGGGCCCATGCCCTGAGAGAAAGCGAGGGTATTGCCGCAGCTTAAGAGGACAAGTAGAACCACCGGCGGGCAACGCTTCCGTCTTGACAGACCCCAGCTTCGGTTCGATCTACCCATACCTATGGCTCAAATCTTTGAAAGGGTTCCATGAATGCATCAGTCGACACTATTGGGGCCTTGGTGCGGTTTTCAACCGCATGGCTCTTTCCTGTTCCTTGCTGACCTCATCCTCTTTCATCGCCCCGATCTTTTTGAATAGTTCTGCCGCGCGATTTGGGTCTCCGTGCCTTTGCTGCAGTCGCGCCAATTCATAATCGGCAAGTTGGAAAGTAGAGTCCTTTTGCGTGGAAGTCTCGAGCATGGCGATGGCCTCAGGATAATTTCCCAATTCTTCTTCGCAGCGGCCGAGGAACATCCACGGCAGCGGATCCGCATCATACTGCGCGATTGAAGCTCTGAATTGCTGATCTGCCTCGGCGAACTTTCCCAACTTGAATAACACCAGACCATAATCGTAGGTGTAGACGTTATATGCCTTGTTGCCCTGGATTTTCCCAAGTTCCACGGCCGCAGCGAGGTAGGGTTCAGCTTCAACGAACCGGCCCTGCATGTAATCGATGTTTCCAAGAAAGAAGGAGGCGGGCGCCGTAAACTGTGGTTTACGAATTACAAGCTTGAATTCATTGGCGGCCGGCACAAGTCTGCCCAAACGGAAGAGACTGAATCCCCGGCTGAAATGCCACGCATCCGACAACGCAGGATTTGGAGGTCCCTGAAGAGCTCCCAGAGCCTCCTGATCGTTTCCTTTCTTCTGCAGGATTTCCGCCAGATTCAGGCGAAATTCGCTATCCGAAGGCTTGAGGAGAATTGCTCTCTTAAAGTGCTGGATGGCTGCGTCTTGTTGGCCCAATTTCGAGTCGACCTCGGCTAGGGCCGCCACGTAATCCGCATTTCTTGGTGAGAGCTTGACGGCTTCCTCCAGTAGTGAACTGGCGTCATCCAGACGGCCCTCTTCGAACGCCTTCCATCCAGCCGACGCCTGCGCAGCCGCCGAGTTGGGCTGCTGCGCATAGATCGGTGAAGAGTATACACAGGAAATGCAGGTAAGAATTGCCCCCACACAACCAACTACCAACAGTTGCCTCACAACATATTTCCACGCATCAGAAGAGTAGCCGCAAGCCAAATTCTATGACACGCGGGTTAGTTGCGGAGGTGATCGCACCAAAATTGGACGAGGTGAGAGTGGTTCCGGGCGAACCCAGGTTTGCATGGTTGAACGCGTTGTAGAAAGAGCTTCGGAATTCCGTTCTAAACCTTTCGGTGATGACAAAGTTCTTTTGCAGGTTTATGTCGAAGTTGACATAGCCTGGGCCGGAAAGCGAGTTCGGCCGGAGCGTCCCAAAGGTTCCGACAGCGTTTTGCGTAAAAGCAGCCGGGTTGAACCAGTGCGCAATTGAATCTGCCCTGGAATTGTTGTTGGCATGCCAGTTGCCGATGACATCTGGCGTATCCTCCCCGATTCCCGTCAGAGAGTTGTCGATCCCGGAAACCAGATCGAGCGGAGTTCCTGAATTGATGGAAGCGATGCCACCGAATTGCCACCCACCGGCGGTCTCCTGGAGGAGCTTGGAACTAAAGGTATGGCCGCCGAATGCGTTCCAGATGATCGCCGTCACCCATACTTGAGGCTGGCTTGATGACAAGGGACTGTAATCCAGGTGGTAATTGTATGGATCGCGCGGACCCGAGCCCCCGGCGCCTTCGGGGCTATTCACACCCAGACTCTTGGACCACGTGTATGCGCTCTTGACCGTTAAAGTGCTTGCGATTCGCTGGTTATAAACAAGCTGTAATGCGTTGTAGTTCGCACTCAAAAGGTTGGCATCGAGTTCGATCGGCCCGATGTCCGGGTAGATTCTGCGTTGCTGCAGATTGGCTTCGGTCGGCGGCCCGTAGGTATCGATGTATTGGCCCCAGTTGGCTTGTGCCGAAGTAAATAAATGCGAGGAGGAGGAGCCCACATAATTCACCTCAAACACCGCACTCTTAAAGAATGCCTGTTGCAACGACAGGCTCCACTCATTACTGACCTGGGTCTTCCACTTGGTTGGAAGGGTTGTCTCACTCCCGCCGATAACAAATGGGACTGACTTGAGGCCCGCAGGGGAGTTCGCAATTGGGTAGGGATCTTTCCCATTGAAAGGAGGTTGTGCCCAGATGTCTTCCCCATTGCCGGCATTGAGAGAGACTTCAAGGCAGAAGGGCTGAATGAGCGTCTGCCGGTTGAGGGAGATGCCCTCAGTCATGGGCACATAGAAGATGCCGGCCCCTGCCCGCAGCGATGTTTTACCGTTCCCAAATACATCCCATGCAAATCCCAATCGTGGTGCGATGTCAGTTCTGGTTCCGATTACATCGGCGGGTACTCCCTTGTCTCCTGCGAAGACAAGGTCCTGGGTTGCCAGCGGAAACACGGTGGATTGCTGACCGGGCTGGAGCGACATAAGCTGCCCGTCTTCCGAGTGGTAGCCAGAGACGATATCGACCCGGACCCCGGCATTCATCGTTACCCGTGGCGTGAGCTTGATGTCGTCCTGGACATAAGCAGATGGCAGTGTTTGATGGAGCCTGGAACTCAGCCCGCTGATTTGCGTGTAATTTGAGAAATCGCCGAGAAGGAAGTCGGAAGCTCCGATACCGGAGAATTGGCCACTGAACGTCATCGAACCGCCGGTGAAGAAGTTCTGCAGTTCGTTAATACGGTTGTGATAAATCTGGAAACCTGCGTCGACGGTGTGCCTTCCTTTAATCCAGGTGAAATTGTCGTTAATGTCCCATGTCGGCATGATATCGCGAGTCGGCGCGCCAGGGTAGGCGCCGAAGTCTCCACCAATGGAGAGATTGGAGTCGGGCGTGAGCCCATAAGTGCTGTACGCGCTCTCAGTATTTACGTCATAGCCGAGAGCGGTCAGAGAAAACGGAAGACTTGTCTGTTCCCCGAAAACGCTTCTCTGATAAGTGATGTGAGCAACATTCAGCAGCGACGCAGCGAACGTGTGCACCCAGCCGACCGTGGTGTCCTGGTACCGGTATGGGAAGTTGGACAACCAGCTGGTGCCGAGCGCGGATCCAGTCCCGTTGCCGTACCCAGTGGAAGGGATGTCATCGAGAAAATAGCGCACAAACACCAGATCTTTTTGAGTGATGTGGTAGTCCACCTTTCCCACCGCCTGGTGCTCTTGCTCGGTTGCAATGCTGGGAAATTGGTAGGAGTTATCTCCCAGGTTTGGCGCGGGCAGGAAGGTAGTGAAAAACTTCTCCGCCTGAGGGGTAATGCGATTGTTAGGAATAATGTTGCCGGGAAACTGCTTTCCTGTCAGGGGATCGATAATCGGCGTGGAAACCGCCGAAAAGTCTGCGGGCGCCCCGTTCAGTCCTCTTTGCACCAAGGGAATTGTGGTGTAGACCTGTTCACCTGGACTACCGGTTTGTTGGGTGCCTTGATAGCTTGCAAAGAAGAAGAGTCTGTTCTTGATAATAGGTCCGCCAATCGCCCCTCCGAATTGGTTGCGATGGAAGGCGGGAATGGTATTAGAAAAGAACGGAGTGGAATCCAGCGCGGTGTTTCTGAGGAATTCAAACGCCGATCCATGAAAGCTGTTGGTACCAGACCGGGTAACCGCCGATACATCGGTTGAGCCGCGTCCGAACTGCGAACTGTAATTGCGGCTGGAAAGAGAAAATTCCTGCAGGGCGTCGGGATTCGGGTAATTATTCGAAATCGCGTAGAACGGATTCACATTGATTCCGCCATCGAGCGAGTAGTTGATGTCTATGTCCCTGCCGCCGGACGAGGTAAACGTGACCTGCTGCGCTCCAAACTGACCGCCAGTACCCGTTGACACAACCCCCGGCTGGAGTTCCTGCAGTTGCAGAGCATTTCTGCCGTTTAGCGGCAACTGCTGAATCTCTTGCGATTCGATAACGCCCGATAGCGTGCTGCTGCTGGTGGTAAGGAAAGCAGCCGCTGCCGTTACCTCGACTTGCTCGCTGGCCGATCCAACTTCGAGCTGTGGATAGAGAGTGATCTGCTGCGCGACAGACAGAGTGATTGCGTTCTGCGACCAGGATTTGAAGCCGTTCTTGCCGACGGTCACTTTATATTGTCCGGGGGGCAAATCCGGGAAGGCGAAAAATCCCTGGTCAGAACTTGTTTTGGTAGTAGTTTGCGCGGTTTCGGTGTTGGTCAGCGTGACTTCACTGCCGGGAACAGCAGCTTGTGAGGTGTCTACAACCGTGCCAGTGATTGAAGCAGTCCCTTGCGCGATTGCGTGGCCTAACGCTAAGAGAAAGAATATGCCCGAAAAGAAGGCTGCGGCCTTGCCTGATAGGTATCTGCTTCTCACTTCGCCTCCTAATACACCAAGCCGAGCATTGTCAGCCTGGATCTAAAACTCGCCCTCAAAGGGAGCATTCGTGCCGGGGCGTAATCGTTCCGCGCTCCCGGCCAATATCGTGTACGATACCGGGTAATACTCTGACCCCCACAACGGGATTGTCAAGAGGTATTTGCAATTCCTGTGGCCCTGACGGGAGGTTTACGAGGTGCCACCGATCTACGGCGAAAACACGACTTCCGTGCCGACACTGTGTACGTTCCCGGACAGTAATTTCGCCTCTCACCAGTCCCCTTTTCCGTTGAACAGCGACACCACGTAGCGGCAAGTCGACGGCAACTGCGCATCGCATGTACTGCCCTTCCGCTCTTCTTCACTATCGCCACAGCGCCTCGATCTCTTCCAGGCTTTTACCCTTCGTTTCCGGTACCACTCGCCATATCAGAACAAAAGCGAGGGCGCACATGACGGCGTAAAGCCAGAACGCTCCACTGATAGTGAAAGCCTTGACCAGCGAGAGAAAGCTTGCGGTCAGCGCACAGCATGCGATCCAAAGACACCCATTCGCGATCGACATCGCACGCCCTCGAATCGCGGTGGGAAACATTTCAGAGAGCAACACCCAGGTGGCAGGACCCAAACCAACCGCGAAGGCCGCAACACAGACCAGCATGGAAGACACAATCATGGGTGCCGGCGGGTTTCGCATGGCGAAAGCAAATCCAAGGGAGATCTGACAAAGCACCATAACGCCGGCCGAGAACATGAGTAACGGTTTCCGTCCAACTCTATCCATGGCTGCCAATGCCAAGATAGTTCCAAGCAAATTAATGACTCCGATCGCCACATTGACGCCCAAGGCAGATGAGCGATTGTGAATGTCGAGCTGCTTTTCCAGGATGAGCGACCCATAAAAGAGCACTGCGTTAATTCCAGTAACCTGGGAAAATACAGCCAGGCCCATACCAAGTAGAAGGGGGCGTCGCATGTGCGGCAGCAGCAATTCACGCCACGAACCACTTTCTGCGGCGATTGAGGTTTCGATATCGGCGAGTTCTTTTACTCCTGCTGCCTTACCTCCCAACCGCTCAAGAATTTCTAGAGCCTGACGTTCATGACCCATCTCGGCCAACCAGCGCGGACTTTCAGGAACAAACAGAAGCCCGAAAAACAACAGGGCCGACGGCACTGCAGCGCTCGCAAACATCCAGCGCCAACTGTCTGGGCCGCGGAAGGACAATAACCAGTTGGTGAGGTAGGCCAGGAGGATGCCACTCACGATGGCCATCTGGTTCAGCGAAACGAGGAGCCCGCGGATTCGTGCCGGGGATACCTCGGCGATATAAAGTGGCGCGAGCATGGAAGCGATTCCGATCGCGATGCCACCGATAAACCGTGCCCCTTCGAACTGATCAATGGTTCGCGGAAGGGCGGCGGAGATTGAAGAGAAAGCAAATAGAAGTGCCGACAGGGAGAGCATCCTCCGCCGCCCATACCGGTCACTGAGCCATCCTCCGATGGCCGCGCCTAAAACGCATCCAAGCAAGAGGCTGCTCGCAGCTAGTTCCGTTCCTGTCGAGGAAAGATGAAAGTGGCCCTGCAGATACAGAATGGCGCCGTTGATGACTGCGATGTCGTACCCGAAGAGGAGTCCGGAGATCGCGGCCACCGAGGAAATCAGATATGGATACAGTCTTAGCCCTTTCTCGATATCGCGATGGGGCGCCGCTACGGCAAGGTTTCCGGCGCAAGCATCATGCGAATGCATCTACTTCCCCCAAAGAGGTGACAGGCCTGTTGTTCGCGGGCTGATGTCAAGTCGAACGTATTCATTGCGCCGCCCTTGCGAACAATGCCTGAGTGTTTTCAAAGCCAGCCCCTCGAGGACTCCAATACGTGCTGGAAGTGCCTCGGGATTTTTTGCGGCCACCATCTTCCATAATGTCATAATGACTTGTCAACATGTTTTTGGGCGTGTTAGGGTTCAGTGCAAGTGCGCCGCACAACGGCTGATTGCACTTGCAGCGCAAATATGGAGTGAGGTTTCGATGCGGCTGGACCAGATGAGTGGAATCCCGCTTTACGTACAAATAAGAGAAAAGCTCCGATCGGAATTGAGCGAGATGGAGCCGGGCGAGCCAATTCCTACCGAAGCGGAATTGGACAAAAGATTTCGCGTCAGCCGCATTACCGTGCGGCGAGCGGTCGAGGACCTGGTGGCGGAGGGACTGCTCGTTCGACAGCAAGGCCGGGGAACGTTTGTGCAGCGGCCGAAACTAACCCATGAGTTAGGCCTGATCACCAGTTGGACAGATCAACTGAGAAAGCTTGGATTTTCGCCAAAAACATCCCACCGCAAAGTTCATCTCGAGGTTCCCCTGGCGCACGTAGCGGAAGCGCTTTGTTTAGCCGGTGACGAGCGCGTCATTCGCATTCAGCGCGTGCGGCTTGCGAACCGTGAACCGATTTCCTACATGATCAATTATCTTCCCGCCCGCCTGTTGCCCCGATTCATGGAGCGTAAGTTTACCCAGGAATCGTTGTACGAGGTCCTGGAGCAGGAGTATGGACTTGTGCCGGCGGTGGCGGTAGATACCGTGGGGACGCGACCGGCGTCGGAAGAAGAAGTAAATGCACTCAGGATAGATCGCAACGCACCTGTTCTAAGTGTTCGCCGGGTCAGCTATCTCGCTGATGGGAGCCCGTTGGAATTAGCGATCGTCGCTTCTCGTGGCGATCGATATCAATACCAGGCAACGGTTGGAGGGCAGACTCGTTTCGGCTCTCCTTCATTGCTTGAGCGGTCGGCGAGTCACGGGGGAGAAGTAAGGTGACAGGCAAAGTTCGCACGGTCTTGGGAGATGTGGAAGCGTCGACGCTCGGCATAACAAATTCGCATGAACACGTAATGATAAAAAATGGGCTAATCCTGGCTCAGGAGGCCGACTTCCGTCTCGATAGCGTGGAAAAAGGCATCGAGGAACTGCGAGACTTCAGGTCATTTGGAGGGGGAGCGGTGGTGGATACCGCGCCCATCGGCATCGGTCGTGACCCGGAAGCGTTGCGCCGTATCTCCGAAGAAAGCGGCGTGAAGATTATCGCCGCGACCGGTTTTCACAAGACAAAATACTATCTCGACTCTCATTGGAGATTCAGGTACTCCGTGGATGAAATCGCACGGCTGTTGATGGAAGAGGTGGAGCACGGGATGGAACAAAACAGCTATGAGGGTCCCTTGCTTCAGCGGAGCGAGGCCAAAGCTGGAATCATCAAAGCTGCCTCCGGTTATCAGAACATGGATACTGCGACGAAAGTGGCTTTCGAGGCCGCGGCCCTGGCACATCGTGGAACCGGGGCGCCCATTCTTACCCACACCGAAATGGGCACACTTGGGCTTGAGCAACTGCGAACGCTCGAATCACACGGCGTTCAAGCGCAACACGTCATCTTGTCTCATATGGATCGGAACCCGGATCTGTACCTGCATCGAGAGATTGCGCAATCCGGCGCCTTTCTTGAGTACGATGGACCCGGCCGGGTGAAATATTTCCCGGAGTCAACCCTGGTTACTCTGATTCGGGGAATGTTTGAAGCAGATCTTGGCGGCCATATTTTGCTTGGCGGCGATAACGCGCGTCGCTCCTACTGGAAAGCCTACGGGGGAGGACCGGGCATGGCCTATACACTCGAGCGGTTCGTCCCGCGCCTGCAAAGCGAAGGCTTTACACAAACCGAGATTGACCAAATCCTTATACGCAATCCCGCAAAAGCTTTCGCGCTCATGAGACCTTCGACCAATGGCTAAGCAGGACCTGGTGTTGGGCATTGACGTAGGAACGAGCACTGCCAAGGTGGTTCTTGCAGATCCATACGGTTTCGTTTTTATCAAGAAATCCGCATCGTATGAACACGCTTCGCTGCTGCCGGGCTACGCAGAGCAGGATCCAGCGGATTGGTGGGGCGCGGTCTGTTCCCTTACACAAGAGTTGTTTAGGGAACAGACCGAAATGCGGCAGAGGGTCGCTGCGGTCGGAGTCAGCGGCCAGGGTGCAGGCGCCATCCTAATAGATGGCCGCGGAGCCACTTTGCGGCCTGCTATTCTCTCGCTGGATCGCCGTTGTGCTTTGGATGCCGAACAGTTGCAGTCGAGCTGCGGGACTAGAGTTGTAGAAATCAGCGGTAAATTACCAGCAAGCTACAACCTTGAACTCAAATTGCGATGGGTGAAGACCCACGAGCCAGAGATCTGGGCCCGCGCGTGGAAGGCCCTTACTGCCACCTCCTTCATTACGTATCGGCTTACCGGGAATCCGGTGATGAATCACTCGGATGGTGGAATCTCGTTGGCCTATGATCTATTCGAGCGGCGATGGTCGAGCGAACTGTTGAGCCTGATGGAACTGCCGCAGTCCGTATATTGCGACCTTGCTGAATGCGACGCAATCATCGGGCGGATCACAGAACGGGCGGCCCAGGAAACCGGAATTCCCAAGGATGTTCCCGTTGTTGCCGGGGGAGAAGACACGAGTTCAGCCGGCTTGGCCATGGGTGTCTTCGCGCCGGACACAGGGCAGCTTTCGCTGGGAACATCGAACACCGTGTATCTGCCTGTCAATCCTCCGGTCGTTCATCCGCAGCTGCTGGCATTTCCCCACGTCTTACCCAACCGGACGTTGATCGGCGGTTCTATGTCCTCAGGGGGACTGGCGGTCCAGTGGATCACGGGGATAGTTTCCGGTGGATCTTCGCACGCAGAGAGTCTGAACGAACTCACTCGTGAAGCGGCGATACTACCTGCCGGCGCAGAGGGCCTTATTTTCTTACCTTATCTGGCCGGGGAGTTACACCCGCTCAACGACGGCTTCGCTCGAGGTGTATTTTTTGGACTGAACGCCGAAATGGGACGGGCCCATTTGTTCAGGGCTGTGCTGGAGGCAAATGCACTTGCGATCAAGCACAATCTTTCTGTTGCGGGTACCGTCGGCGCTGCACCTCAGACCCTGATTGCGGTGGGCGGACCTACCCGCAATGCTCTGCTCTGCCAGATCATTGCCGATGTAACCGGCTTGCGGGTGCAGGTGATGAATGAATATGCAGGCTCTGCTTTAGGCAGCGCGATCCTTGCGGCGCAAGGCATCCACCTCAGCTCTATCGAATCGATGCAGGCTGCTCACTCCAGGCCGGGCAAGTTATATACGCCGAGTGCAGAACGGCATTCCTTGTATCAGAAGGTCTTCACAACGTACACCGCGCTCTATCCGAGGCTAAAGGATTTATATCCTTCTTGCAGCGCGATTGTGCCGGAAGCAGAGGCGACTCCGCATGTACACGTATAGCAAACAAATTCCAATCCTTGCTTCTCCTGACATTCTCGTGGTCGGCTCCGGATCGGCTGGTGCGACTGCTGCCATCGCTGCAGCTCGTCTCGCGCAGCAGAGTTCCCGGCCTAAGCGTGTCATGCTCGTCGAGCGATATGGCTTTCTAGGTGGAACGAGCACCGCCGTTCTGGACACCTTTTACGGTTTCTATACCCCAGGCAGCAGTTCAAAAAAGGTCGTAAGCGGAGTTGCGGACGACGTAATAGCCGGCCTGAGACGAATCGACCAAGTCATTGAGCGGCCAAATACTTTTGGCGCCGGCACGGGAATTACTTACAACCCTGAGTTTCTCAAGGTTGTCTGGGAGCGTCTTGCCCTGGAAGCCGGTGTCGAATTGCTGATGCACAGCTTTGTTACGGACGTGGTCATGGCCGGAGATCGGATAGAAAGCGTTGTCGTGGATGGCAAAGCGGGACTTGGAATCATTCAGCCAGGTATTGTCGTCGATGCTTCGGGCGATGCGGATGTGGCAGCCCGAGCCGGTGCTCCCTTCGAGCGTGCCGGCGAGGTCAGCCCTGCGCAGACACTCACGACAACCTTCAAGATCGCAAATGTCGATGTGACGAAGACAAAGACGCTTACCCGCGCGCTTTTCGTCGAACGGCTGAAAGCGGCCGCGGAGAGTGGGGCGTATGATCTACCGCGCAGAGAAGGAAGCGTTCATATCACTCCAATCGAAGGTGTCATGGCTACCATCCTGACGCGACTGTCCGTGGAGGATCCTGTCAACCCCTTCGACCTAACAAGAGCAGAGATCGAAGGACGACGCCAGGGATTGGAGTATGAGCGGTTCATGCGCGATCTTATTCCAGGTTACGAAGACGCCCGCATTGTGTCGTTTGGCACGCAGGTTGGAGTTCGAGAAACACGCAGGATATATGGAGATTACCGGCTGACTCGCGAAGACGTTCTAGGCGCGCGTAAATTTGAAGACTCGATTGGCCTCTGCGGTGCGCCGATCGAAGACCATCACGCAGGCCAGTCGACGAAGTGGGATTACCTGCCGGACGGTGAAACGGTCAGTATTCCTTATCGAACGCTAATTCCACTGAAGATCGAGGGGCTTCTGGTTGCGGGACGGTGCTTCTCGGCTACGCATGATGCGCATGCGTCCGTGCGCAGCATGGCACAGTGCATGGCAATGGGGCAGGCAGCCGGCATAGCTGCTGCATTGTGCGCAGAATTCGGATTCACCCCCCGTGAAGTGACTTACCCTCAGCTACGGGATTCCCTGTTGCACATGGGCGCCATTCTGGAAACACCACAAGCAGGATCCAAAGTGCAAACGGCTTAGCCATGTCGCGCGTCCGAGATTCGAAACCACTTGCTCAAGGGAGTCGTGATGACACTAACATTTCCAAATCAGCTAAACCAGGTCAGGGACGGTGTACTTGCGCAAGAGAATACTCTGCTCAAAGTGGCCAAGTGCTTTGCAGAATCCATCGCCCGCGGCGGCCTGGTTCACGTTTATGCCAACGGTCATTCACGCGTTGCTGTAGAAGAGCTCTGTGTGCGCATGGGTGCGCTCACCGGATTTCATCCTCTGCTCTGTAATGCGCTTGCCAACTTTACAGATGTGGTGGGAGCCGATAGCTTGCGTATGACCCAGGCTATTGAAAAAGTGGAAGGACTAGGCGCTAAGATCCTTGACGAGTTTGAATTCGCCGCCAGAGAGCCGTTGGTTGTGGTGTCTGCCACTGGGCAGACACAGGCGGCTGTGGATATTGCCCTGGAGTTCAATCGTAGATATCCTGACAATCCATTGATCGCCATCGCTTCTTTGCGGCAGTCGCGTGAGGGCGCTCCAAAACACTCTTCCGGCAACACTCTGTACCACATTATCCAGCAGGCCAGGCGCGGCTACCTGCTCGACAACTGTATGCCCATGGGAGACGTCTCTATCGCGGTCGAAGGAATAGAAGAGTCGTATCGCGTTTGCCCTCTTTCTTCCATTGGCGCGCTTACCATTGTGCAGTCTCTGAATGAGCTGACCATACGGGAGCTCGTCGCCCTTGGCTATCGGCACCAAGTCCTTCAGAATATGCACCTGGGGCAGACCGAGGTAAATTATGACGCGTGGCTGAGCGACCAGCGCCGACGCTACTCGAGGGCACTGTCCAATCCTGACCGCTTGGCGCCGGTACTCTGAGCATGAGGCCGCAGATGCCAAAAACATATCTGATCACCGGGGCTTCTGGCATTGGCGCTGAAACAGCAAAGCAGCTTGTAAAGGCTGAACGTGGTGCGAATGGTGTTCAGTTATTCATCGCGGCCCGCGAAGAAGACCAATGCGAGGCGCTCACTCAAGAGTTGCGCGATCTGGGAGCTGCTGCCGAATATCGATCAGGCGATCTGACGGAACCCGGTTTTGCACCGCAGTTAACGGCCGACTGTGTGTCGCGATTCGGGCGATTGGATGGCCTCTTCAATGTCGCTGGTATTAGTGGACGACGGTTCGGCGATGGACCGGTTCAGGAGTGCACCGAGGAAGGCTGGGCGATCACGATTAATACAAACCTCACGACCCAATATCGAATGTGCCGTGAAGCTATTCGGATCATGCTGAATCAACCTGTTATCGAGAATGAACAGCGTGGCGTAATCCTTAACATGTCCAGCATTCTCGGCGTTGATCCGGAACCAGAATATTTTGACACGGTGGCCTACGCGACAAGCAAGGGAGGAATTGTGGCGATGAGCCGGAGCATTGCTGCTTCCTGTGCGAAGGAGAAGATTCGTGTCAACGTGATCGCGCCCTCTCTCGTACGTACTCCGATGAGTGCCCGCGCATCGGAGGATCGAAATATCCTTGACTTCCTGAGAGTGAAGCACCCGTTGCTGGAGGACGTGATTCCAGTAGCAGATGTTGCGGCAGCATGTGTCTATCTTTTGACAGACGCTTCGCGCGCAATTACAGGTCAGACGCTCATTGTGGATGCCGGTTGGAGCTTAGCCTAGCCAGGTTAAGACGATTCGAAATGGTTACCGCACAGTGCTGACCCGAAGTCACGCGCCGCAATTTTTTTCTAACCAAACGGATGTTAACCTGCGCGTGGATGCGAATTTGGCTAAAAGCCTACCGAACTAATGAATGATTGGGGTGTATTCCGGTATCGTACACGCTGAAGCCGGTCGGGATGGTGCTGAGCGACGTGAATGGCAGCGCGAGGTATCGCACTCGAGCCCAATTCGGCCGTACCGTTGGCCTGCCTACGCAAGTCAAGCGGCAACAGAGTCAGAAGGGCTACAAGAGCGAGATCTGGATAGCCATCGGCTCTGGCGCGGCACCCAAATAGCCCGAGGATCTGTTGCGCGACCTTCTCCATGCCCGCCGTATTGTCCAACTACCAAAGGACTCTGCCATGATATGAGATTGGCTCCCAGGCTGAATCCGCACGCCTGTTCTGCGGGCAGGGCCTTCGGGCACGCGTAGTCTCGTTTAAGCTGTTGCAAGCAACTCGCTACGGGTCCTTGACGTAATCTTAGGTCTTCAGGACGATCAGCAGGAATTGAGGGGAAAGATGCGTCGATGTGCGGGGGTTCTGTTTTTGGCGATCGTTGGCACAGCATGCGTGGTTGCCAACGCCAGAGCGGCGGAAGTAGCTGCCACAACCTACGTTCGCGCAGGCAAGCTGCTGGATGTTCGCTCCGGGAAACTGCTCACCGATCAAGTGATTGTCATACGCGGGGACCGAATCGAGCGCATTGCCGGCAGCCGCGAACTGCAGATTCCCGCAGGCGCTACCGCCGTCGATTTGACCCGCGCCACCGTACTGCCCGGGCTCATCGATTGCCATACGCACATCATGCTCACGGACACAGACGACTCGCACTATGACGACATTCTGCTCAAGCAATCCTGGCAATACCGGACGATACTCGCCACCCTGAACGTGAAGCGCGACCTTGAAGCCGGCTTCACAGCTATGCGCGATGTCGAAACCGAAGGCGCCATGTACAGCGACGTCGATGTGCGCAACGCGATCAACCAGGGGCTGATTCCAGGTCCACGCCTCAAAGTCGCCACGCGCGGCATTTCTACGACCGGTGGGTATGGCCTGGAAGGCTATTCGCCGGAAGTGACTGTTCCCGTCGGCGTGCAAACGATCGACAGTCCCTTCGAAGCGCGCAAAGCCGTCCGCGAACAATTCAATTATGGTGCGGACCTGATCAAGGTTTACGGAACGGATCGGTTTAGCTTCCTGCCGGACGGAACAGAGGTCAGCGTCGCCGACTTCAGCCGCGAGGAAATGGAAGCCATTGTGGATGAGGCCCGGCTGAAGGGCATCAAGGTTGCATGCCATGCTTACGACGGACCCGGACTTCACTACTGCATCGATGCGGGCGTGGCCTCGATCGAGCATGGAATCCAGCTGGATGACGATGCGATTCACAAGATGGTGGCTAAAGGAATCTATCTCGTGCCCACGCTCTACGTTTACTGTTGTGCGCTGGAGAAGGCCGACCTAGCCATGTCTGGAGGAAAGACCAGCCGCCTGGCAATTCATGAGGTCAGTTTCAAGAAAGCCCTAGCAGCGGGAGTAAAAATTGCTTTTGGCACCGACGCTGGCCCCTTTCCCCACGGCACCCAGGCGATCGAGTTCGAATGGATGACGCGCTACGGGATGTCTCCCTTGCAGGCCATTCAATCCGCAACCATCAATGCTGCTGATTTGATGGGGTGGGCGGATCAGATCGGCGCAATTGAGCCGGGTAAATTTGCCGACATGATTGCCATAGACGGGAATGTGCTGGAAGATGTCAAGCAACTGGAGCACGTGCGATTCGTGATGAAGGGCGGTGCCGTGGTGCGCAACGACTACTCCAAGTAGCGCTCATTACGCTGCCGCTGAGGATTGAGACTGCAAGCAAATTCTCACCTCAAACAGCTGAAAGGCTGCGGGCCGGTACGTTTGCCGAAAACATTTCGACTTCGGACCGCCCACCGATCACCAGCGGGGTTCTCTGGTGTATGGCTTTCGGGACGATGTTCAGGATCGACTCTTCGCCGCTGGTGGCGATTCCCCCCGCCTGTTCCGCGATCAAGGCAAGTGGGTTCGCCTCGTAGAGCAAGCGGAGCTTGCCGCTGGGGTGACTTTCCGTTGGAGGATACAGAAAGACACCGCCCTTCAAGAGCGTTCGGTGGAAATCAGCGACCAAGGAACCGATATAGCGCGAGCTATATGCTGCTCCTGCTCCGGGCGACCGCAGGGCATGAATGTAAGCGCGATAGTGCTCCGGAAAGAGGTTGATGTTGGCTTCGTTACACGAATAGTATTTGCCCTTCGCCGGCATTTTCATCTGTTCGTGGCTCAAGACAAAGGCTCCAATCGTCGGATCGAGCGTAAACCCGAAGACTCCGCGGCCCGCGGTGTACACGAGGACAGTCGAGGGGCCATAGAGGACGTAGCCGGCCGCAAGTTGACAACTCCCAGGCTGCAAGACGGATTCGACACCGGCTGGTGAAGAGTCGCCTTTGCGTCTGATAGATGGAGAAAATGGTACCGACGTTTACGTTGACATCGATATTGGAGGATCCGTCAAGGGGATCAAAGACGATTACATATTTTCCCGTGTCCGGCTCCCTGCCGAAGGTGACTGGCTCGTCATTCTCTTCAGAGATTAATGTCGCGACCGAGTCGCGGACGCCCAGACAGTGCAGCAGCGCTTCATTTGCATACACGTCAAGCTTCTGCTGCGTCTCACCCTGCACATTGGTTTGCCCGGCGGTCCCCAAAATGTTGCACAGTCCCGCGCAGCGGATCTTGGCTTCAATCATTTTAGCGGCCAGGGTAATTCCTGAAAGAAGCCAGGAGAAGTCCCCCGAAGCATAGGGAACCTCACGCTGCTGTTGCAGGATATGCTGCTGAAAGGTGGTTATCATCGAATGCTCTCCCCGTGCGTGATTTGGAAGTCGCGAGAGTCTTGTACGTTCTCGACCTTCAGAAGCTCTTCCTGGCCGATGTGGGCCTGCGCCGTGATTTTTCAAATGTCGCACGGTGACTGATGGAATTCCCCAAAGGAACCCGCATTTTGTGGACAGTGAGAGCCGGGAGTGTCTCATCATCCATCGATTGGCTTCTAAGCGCGTCATCGATAAGCGCCCACGGGCCGGTCGCCGGAGCATGAGGAAAGATGGTTTGCCCGAACTGCGTTACAAAGTAGAAGTCGTATCCGATCTGGCGCAGCCGAGCAGCGAAAGCCAGGTGGTCGAGTTCGTTCCAGCGGACTCCGTCCGGCGGGGGCATAAGGCCGAAGCCCAACTTCTTGCCGGGAAACGATGATTGCACTTCAGAAGCGAAGTGTGCTGCTTCTGCAAGATCGGTACTGTGGCTGCGCAAGCAAACCGCCTCCGCATACCGGGCGAACACCAGCGCGCGCGAGATGGCCGCATCGACACCGCCACAATAGACGTAGGAGTTGGCACCGGTCTTCATCCCGCTCAGAAATCTCCGGTCGCGCACATCGACATCGTCCTCTAAAGCGGCCGCGTTGCGTGCTTCTGTACAAGCGACCACGAGCAGGGGGTGTTCGAGAAGGTTTGCGGCTTCCCGTGCAGTGGTCAATCTGCGCACCGTCTCTGTGATGGAGAGCAACGTGCGGGGAGAGTGGTCGACGCTTTCAGAGGTTTGCAGGTGCCCGTAACAATTCGTAGCCAGCGCGCCTATTTCCATGAGACGCCTTGCAAGCACGATTGAGCTGTTGAGCGCGAACAGCGCTGAGGGGCTGGACGCAGCCAAAACGGGCGCATCGCCTGACAATGCTTCCATCACTGCTTTACCTCGCGAACTGAATTTGTATTGACGTGGGGGAGGGGTCAACCGTGTCGTCGGCCGAGAGCATTTTCCGATTGATCTGAAACCAGAATAACGGGTGGATTTGCACAAAACAAACCCGGGTGGTCCGATTCGGACGTGTCCTCTTTGGACGTGTTCATTGATCAGTAAAATTGGGAATTTTGTTGATAATAGCGGACATTTGACGCCTTTTTAGGGCACCCGAGGACGATTCGTGTGACTAAACTTTGGATTCACATGTCCAGAATGTCCTTGCTGAAATACGATGGGGCATGACGCTTTCTCAGGGTTTGTTGGACAAACTGAACGCGGCGCTGGTCGACCGGCGCATCGCCGACGGCTTCCAGTTGCTGGCCCGGGCAGAGAAAGAACTGGAGGCTCTGCAGCCCAAGGACCCCCATGCCGTACCCTATCTGCTCTGCATCGCACAGTGGGTCGATCTGGGATTTCGCGGCATCGACTATCTCAATGGCATCGCTGCGCGGTTCGGCGAGGTACCTCGAGGCCGGATGCCCATCTGCGATTACCTCTACCTCAGGATGGTAGAAGGGCATTTAGCATTTCTCGCTGAAGATACTGCTCAAGCGATATCGATCTTCAACTTTGTCCTGCAGACCGAAACCACGATTTTGGAGCCGTATCTCGTGGCGGTCGCACACTTCTGGAAATGCCGGGCTCATCGCAAGCAAGGAGAATACGAACCCGCTCTGCACCATATCCGGGAAGCGAAGCGGCAGGCCCGCGAAATGAAGGCGCCCAAGCTTGTCGCTGTTACCAATATTCACGAAAGCTGGTTACTGTTTCAGCGCGGCGAGCGGCGCGAGGCCATGCGCCTACTGGATTTGGCGGAGAACGAGTTGAAATCAACTGGCCATGCTCTGTCTCTGGGAAACATTGAGTCTGCCAGGGGGAGGTTTGTGCGGCGGTCCGGTGAGTACACGAAAGCCCTTGGACATTTTGAGAAGGCGGTGGCCATTTATTCTGCAGCCTACCCGGACCACCCCAACCTGGCGCGTGCATTGGTCAACGCTGCTTACGTAAAGCGATTGATTGCCCTGGATCTACTGCATCGATCGAAGTCCGGTAAGGCGAGAGGGGCTGATCATACCCGGTACCTGGAAATCTGTCAGGATGCCTTGGCTCTCCTCAAGAGGGCGGGTGAAATTTACTCGCGCCAGCATCATCACTCGGGGACAGGATCTGTTCTGGTGAATGCCGGTCATCTCCACCTGGATAGTGGGGATATCGATCGAGCAGAGGGTGAGGCGGCCAAAGCTTACCGTCTAGGGGAAGACCACCAGGATCATATCTTGATGGCCCGATCGCGCATTCTTCAGGCGACGGTTCAGAACGAACGCGTGGAAGAGCAGGTCGGCGAATCCTCGGATCTCTCCCTGCATGGTCACCTTGCCCGAACATATTCTGAAGATGCGATTGCTTTGGCCAAGCTTACGCAAAATAATCGTCTGCTCGCTGGCGCCTACATCGCGAGGAGTTCAGTGGCGGCCAATGAATTCTTTGAAGATTGGGAGACAGCGAAAACTTTCGCAGCGCTGGCCGGCGAATTGCTGGGAAAAGATGACCTCGATCATTTGTCGAAAGAGCTGACTGTGTTGAAGGCCAGAATCATCAGGGCAACCGGAGTCGATGAGATGTTGCGAGCCTGGTCTGAAGGAATTACGGGCGAAAAAACTTTCCAGGAAGTTACAGAGGAATTCGCGGAGTTGGTGATACCTAGAGTGTGGATCAGAGAGGGCAGAAAGGTCTCTCGCGTCGCCGAACGCCTCTCTATCTCTCCTAAGAAAGTGCGCAGGATACTAGCCAACGTGGATCTTCTAAAACGCCAGCGATTGATAAAGTAGAATGCATTCTATTAGCCGACAGGCGCGAGTTGCGCTTGAGGGGATTCTGAACGTCGCGGGCGTGAATGCCCTCTCGGTTCGCGAATTTCCACAGCGATAGGAAAGGCCGCGATGGTACCTTCTACGTTCAACTGGCAGAACTCTTTCAAGACGGGGGCGGTCATTCCGGCCCACCCGCTGGCGCTCACCGGGACGCGCAAGTTGGACGAGCGGCATCAACGTGCACTCACAAGGTATTATCTTGCGGCGGGAGCCGGGGGCGTGGCCGTGGGTGTGCACACAACGCAGTTTCAGATCCGCGACCCCAAGATCGGGCTATATAAGCCAGTGTTAGCCCTGGCGGCCGAAGAGCTCCTTCAAAGCGATGTGATTCGCATCGCCGGTGTCTGCGGGAAAACGGCGCAGGCCATACGGGAAGCCACGATCGCCCGAGATCTCCGTTACCACGCGGCACTCGTAAGTCTCAGTGCTTTAGCCGGAGCATCGATAGAAGAATTGATCGCCCACGTGCGCGCGGTTGGAGAGATTATTCCCGTGATTGGCTTTTATCTTCAGCCGGTTGTCGGCGGCCAGTCTCTTCCGTTTAGATTTTGGCGCGCGTTCGCCGAGATCGAGAGTGTAATCGGGATCAAGATTGCTCCCTTCGATCGCTATGCCACCCAAGATGTTCTGCGCGGAGTCGCTGCATCCGGCCGCGCAGGCGAGATCGCCCTCTATACCGGCAATGACGATCACATTGTCCTGGACCTGCTCTCCAGCTTCCAATTCGGCGGACAAACGCTTCGGTTCGCCGGCGGTTTGCTTGGACATTGGGCAGTGTGGACGGCTCGCGCTGTTGAGTTGCAGCGAGAACTCCATCGGGTTGTGGAGTCTTCGGAGCCTATCGATGCGAAGTGGTTCTTGCGAAATGCAGAGGTGACGGACATGAATGCGGCGCTCTTCGACGTTGCACATCATTTCCACGGATGCATCGCGGGTGTCAACGAGGTTCTCCGGAGACAGGGGCTTCTGGCCGGCCGGTGGTGCCTGGATCCAGCGGAAGATCTGTCGCCCGGTCAGGCGGAGGATCTCGATCGCGTGACAGCGGCGTATCCGCATCTGATTGACGACCAGTTCGTTCAAGAAAACCTGGATCGATGGTTGTCGTGAAATAGCACCTACCTGTTTCGTGAGCGAAAGTTGTCTAGTGAACGAAGGCAATACCCGCGAGGTCAGCCGAAATTCGCTTGCCGGCATCGACCACCGTAGCGATCAGCAACTTCTTCCGCGCGGCTGAGCAACGAGCCGTGGGGATGTTGACGCTGACGGATCCACAGACGGCCGACTGGGAGTCAAAGATGGGAGCGCCAACGATAAAAGCGCCTACCACGGTTTCCTCATCGTTGAAGGAATACCCCGTCTTATGCGTGCGCTCCAGGTCTGCCTTCAGATCGCGCATCTTGGTGTAAGTTTTTTCCGTGTACTGAGCGAGCTTCGACTTTTCCAGAAACCTGGCAAGATCCCCTGGCGAGAGAAAGGCAGCCACCGCTTTACCGAGTGCCGTTGCGTGAATAGGGCAATCATCGCCGATATGGAAGGTCAGCCGAAGAGGATGCGAGGTCTCGAGGACATCGATGAGAATGACGGCTTCGTCTTGACGTTCTGCCAGGGCCACCGATTCATCCAGCTTCTCGCGAAGGCGGGTGAGGTGGGGCCGCGCGACGGTCGCCAATCCCAGGTGTTTGGCGTTGCGCCGCGAAAGGGATGCGGTTTTGAGCGTGAGCCGGTAGACTCCATTGGTCTCGGGTTGTTCCACGTAGCCGGCTTGTTTCAGGGTGAACAGGATGCGAAATGCAGAACTCTTTACGAGACCAACTTCCTCGGCGATCTCCTTGAGTGGTTTGCCATATTCGCTATTGGCCAGCGCTTCAAGAACGGCCATCGTGTTGACGACCAGGTCGATGTGGTTCTTAGCGGCCATTCGTTCGATTTCCGGAGTCAGTTTAGCAGTTGCTCATGGGCGCCGCCGTACTCACCCGAATTCGGGCCCGGCGGCAGCCATCATTTGTGCTGGATCGCCGGGCAGCGCAGCGAGGCCAAGGGCCATGCGGGTAAAGGGCCGCTGGAGGCGAAAGCCACGCGCGATGAGCGCCGGAATAAGCACGCTCCCTGCGTCCAGTACGTCCAACACCACACGGCCTGAAGCTACGCGGATCGCATCTGCCGCCAGTGCATGCGCTTCCGAGGCTGGGGCAACGATGGGACCTATCTGGCAGGCCGAGGCACCGTAGCGCAAGATCGCGAAGCCGTGCGGAGAGCGGAAGGCGAGACTGCCGGGACGCGCCAGGAAATCCTGGAATAAGAAACGTCGGTCAGCCCCAAACGCCAATTGGTCGAGCGCCAGGTCCGGTGAAGCGGGCGCAGCCACGCCCTCGTCGCCCCCGCGACCTTCCCATCGTTCCATCGTGCCTAAAGGCACGAAGCCGAGCGCTGCATAAATGGCCGTCCCAGCCGGGGATGCATCCAGAAGAGCCGCCCGGCCCGCATCACGCAGAAGCGAAGTGCAGGCTGCGACGAGCTGGGTAGCAATTCCCTGCCGGCGCCATTCGGCGGTTACCAGCACCATTGAAATCCATCCGAAGTGGTCGCCATAGGGGAGTGCCGCCGCGGTCGCCAGCAGCCGATCGCCGATCGAGAATCCCAGCACCGTACCATGCTCTGAAAAAGACTGCCCAATCAGCCGCATTTTGGTTCCACCCCGCCTCCCCTGACAAGAGCAGAGCCCGGGAAATCCAGGTCGCGTCCAACGCTATCGGACACAGCTTGTCAGCTGACATCATCGCGAACCTCGATCAGGGAAAGGCTCTGGCAGTGGAACGCTGTGCGTCATCCGAATCCAGGCGGAAGTCAGCGAAGTCGCCGGTTTCGTCAAAGGAACCAACTCCAACTTGGCCACTTGTGAACGTGCGGTCTATCACCGAAAATCGTGGCGTCGTTTCCTTATCCACAAAAACTTGAATCGAGCCTGAGCTGACATTGCGGTCAATTCGTACGTCGTGCCAGGAGAGATCCGGCAACACTGGAGAGGCTTCCAACCCGGCGATCCGCCGGCGATCTCCCCCATCAACAATGAATATGCCATTGTGGACGGCTACTTGAAGGTCCAGGATCTTTAGAGAGGTGCGCATAGTAGAAGTGAAGCGTATCCACATAGTTGAAAACGACGATCATCGAACCACCGGCACGGCGCACCTTCACGTTAAGAGTAAAGCTGCCGGCTTTTACACCTTTCAACCGTGCGAACTGCAGGGGGCGGCGAGGAACGCCAGGCGGCCGGGAGCGTTTCATATGGAGATAATGAAGGCTTCCGTCGGTGAGAATTTCCCAGTCTTCGGCGAAGGGCATCTCCCAGGCATTCAAGCTGTCCGAGTTGAAGTCGTCCTGAATGGACAAGCTCGGTTTTTGCGCGCCGCTGTTCGCAACCGCCGGCCAGACGAAGACAGCACAGGAAGCGATCAAAGTAACGGCGGCAAGTAATGTGGTTGGGATCCTAGAAGTTGCCATCGCGTCTCTCAAATTTGGTTGGTTTTCCAAGTGTCACCCCGCCAGCGGCGAACCAATCGGCTGTCATTTCGATCAATCGCTCCTCGCTGATATCCGGCGCTCCCAACAACTCCGCGCATCGAGATGCATCACTGAGCAGAGCGCTCTTCGATTCCGTTCCGGTGAAGTTTGGCCTCTTGCCGAAGCGATGGCCGAAGCGTTCCGCAACATCGCGAACGGAAAGAGTCTTGATACCCGTGACATTCAGAACGTACGCAGGCGAATTGCAGAGGGCAAACGAACGAAGACAATAGGAGTTGGCATCACCTTGCCAGATGACATTCACAAAGCCGGTTGTTAAGTCGATTGGCTCGCCGGAAGAAACCTTCTGGCAGATGTCGAGCAGAACGCCATAGCGTAGATCAATTGCGTAGTTCAGCCGGAACAGCAGAACCGGCGTTCGATTAACGTTCGAGAAATACTCGAAGATACGCTCTCTGGCAAGAGTCGATTGAGCATACTCGCCTACCGGAGCGACGGCTGTGCGCTCGTTGGCTCCTGGACTCTCGACGGAAACAAACGGGTAGACATTTCCGGTGGAAAACGCAACTATCCTTGAACGTTGAAATCTCTGGGCCGCCAGGCCCGCTATCCAAGCATTGGTGGCCCAGGTAAGAGGCAGATCCCCCACAGATCCAAATTTGCGGCCGACCATAAAGACCACATTTGGTGCGTCCGGTAGAGTGTCGAAGCCATGGGGACGGAGCAGGTCGGCTTCCACAACTTCCACGCGGCCGGAAAGTCTCCGGAAAAGACCATCCCTATCTTTGCGAACGACGGCGAAAACTCTATGCTTCAGCCCAGCTCTCTGAATTGCGCGGCCCACCCGCGCAGCCAGGCTCGGCCCCATCTTTCCACCGGCACCCAGGATAATCACATCGCCTTCGAGCTGAGACGCAGCGGCAACATCCCGTTCGGACGGAAGGGTCAGACGTTCTTCCAGTTGGACTTCATCGACGATGGCGTCAGTCATCAAACCTGGCCTCGCTTCAACTCCTCCATAAGGTAATCACAAGAACGAACACACAAGGCCATAATCGTCAACGTGGGATTTTGGCAGGGATTGGAAGTAAAACTCGACGCATCCATCACAAAGAGATTCTTAACATCGTGCGTTTGTTGAAATTGATTCAACACTGATTTTTTGGGATCGTTGCCCATGCGCGCCATACCTGCCTCATGCGCAGCCCAATAGGGCACAGCTGGCATTGTATGCATGCGAATATTCTTGGCTCCCGCCGCCTCCAGCATCTCGACTGCCGATTCCCCGATGTCTTTTAGCATCGCCGCTTCGTTTTCACCATTCGACATATGAATCTTCAGCACGGGGATGCCGTAGGCGTCGTTCAAGGTGCGATCGATCTCCACGAAGTTATCCCAGCGCGGCAGCATTTCAGCATAGCCAGTGATGCGCAGCGAAACTTGCGGCTCATGCAGCGCCTTCTTGTACGCTTCGCCGTACCCAGGGGCATGCCAGTTGAACTGCGTGCTGGACTCACCCTCATATCCATAACCTCGCAGGAAATTCTTTGAGGCCGGCTGGTTCTTGATATTGCGAAAGCGAGCGATGTAAATGCCCACCGGCCTCGCAGGGCCTCCCATACTGGGCGTCGAACCCATCGCCGGAAATTCTCCCGGCTCCGCCGGCCATCGCAGCATGGGAGATGAAGTAGTGGCCAAGCACGCCGCTGGAATTGCCAAGGCCACCTGGATGTTGCGTCGTTTCCGAATTCAACAGGATGCGAACCGACTCTTGCGCCTGCGCACACAGAATGACCACACGTCCGTAGATCTCTCGCTCCTGCTTGGTGTTCCGGTCAACATACAAAACACCACGTGCCCGGCCCCTCGTCCGGGTCCATCAAGACCTTGTGCACCATAGCATTCGTAATCAGCGTGCAGTTCCCCGAATGCATAGCATCAGGCAACCGTTGTAAAAGCGGAGTTGAAGTACGAATGCGTCATGCACCCGCGTTCGCAAGGGCCGCAATAATGGCAGGGACTGCGGCCATTCTGCGCCTGGGTGAGGTTGGCCGAACGAGCGAGGGTGACCGTGCGGCCGAGCTTTTGTTTTACCCGATTCCTGAAAATGGTTTCCTGGCAAGTTAGCGGCATCGGCGGCTGGAATTGCCCATCCGGAAGCCCTTCCAGCCCTTCGGCCATGCCAGTGACGCCGATGTATCTCTCCACCAGGTCGTAGTACGGTGCGAGATCCTTATAGCTTAGCGGCCAGTCTTCGCCATGGCCATCGTGAGACGCAGCTTTGAGATCCCAGTCACTAAAGCGCAGGCTTACGCGGCCCCAAACGTTTGTGCGGCCCCCGACCATGCGCGTTCGGCCGAGCCAGTTGTAAGGCTTGTCAGCAGGCGTGGTGTAGGGTTCGTCTATGTCATTGCAGAACCAGTCATAGTTGTACTCACTGACGGAATATTGCTTGGACTGAATCGGGCGCGTCTTGCGCATGATTTCCGGCGCCATGTTGCGATACTTCAATTCGAATTTGGGGAGTGTGTTCGGAAAAATTGCTGGACGATTGCGGACGTCCGGCTTCCACCAATGCCACTTTTAGCCCCGCTTCGGCCAATCGTTTCGCGGCCCATCCGCCAGATGCACCGGAACCCACGATGAGAACGTCATAGAGTTGCTTAGACTGATTGGTAGGAAGATTCATGATAGGGTGCTCTTCCGGATGGGTGCATCCGGGGAAGTTGGGAAAGAAGCGATTGGGGGTCCAACCCAGCTCTTTCATTCCCATTTCAGAGGAATAGTACGCACCGACAATCCACTCTTTGAGATCTTCGAAGGATTCTCGAGTTGTGCTGTTTTCCGGGGAAGTGGAAACAGCAGTCAGCAGGGAATTTCGCTGCGACATCGAGAGTCCCTGAAAAGACTTACCGAATTGCCGATTTCCCTCCGCCTGCATGGCGGCAAGAGATGCGATAAATTTTTGCTGACGGGCGGGGCTGTCCACGCTTAGCAACAAGTCAATGAAGCGATTCACAAGCGCGGTTGTGGATCCGGGAACGATTGCTTCCGAGAAGGATTGCAGGGCCTCATTCTGTTCGGCTGCCAGAAACAGTGGCTTCCAATTCGCATTGGCCAGGTCGATATCACCGTGGCAAAGAAGAGGGGTCTCGTTCAAGAGATGACCCCAGACGGGATGCAATCCGCCCAATGACAATGCTCCAGTCACTCCGAGAAGTCTTCGCGCCATCTCTCGCCTGGAGAGGAGTTCGCGTTTGAAAGAGCTTTCTCCGGGGACTTGGTCTCCACAAGCGACAACCCGCCATTTTCAGACATGCGAAAGCACCTCGCTATCGAATCGCCACGCTGCTCGAAGTGTGAACCGGGTGAACTTGATGTTCTTCCTGGTAGAACCTGTTCTATTTCAGTAGAAGTTAGTCCATCCGCGAGAATTTTGTCAATCCGACGTACTCACAGTCCTCGTTCCGGACTGAACAGAAATTGCATAGATCGCAACCGCGCCCAGTAAACCTGCGACGCTCAGAATGGCCCATGCCAGGTTATAGCCATGATAGGTATCAAAGACTCTTCCGGCGATCCACGGCGCGATCCATTGTCCGATGGAATATCCCATGATGATCAAGGCCAATAGCTTGCCTAACGAGGCGATCCAAAACATTCCGCCGTCACCAATGGAATCAACATGTAATCGGCCCCCATGGCAAAGCCGAAAACCACGGTGAAAGCCAAGGCCGCCAAGGGTTGGCGCGCGATACACAGTAACGGGATAGCCCCGCCGATCAGCAGATAGAACAGCGCCATGGTGTTCTTCTTTTTAAAGCGGTCCGCAAAATAGCCCACCACCACACGGCCACCGAGACTCGATGCGAGCAGAATCGACAGGAAGCGGGTAGCGGTGGTTGTCGAATATCCCTGGTCTTTCATGAACAGGATGAAATGTTGAATCACGGCGTTGATCGCGCCAATAACGAGTGCGGCTCCAATTAGGATGAGCCAGAAGTTGGCCGTGCGAACCGCAGCCGAGATTCCGCTGGAGGCGGCTTCGCCAATCGCCATTCTCGCCGGATTCCGGCAGAACGCCCATCCGGCGTGAGACCCATCTCAGCGGGAGCCGAGCGTGTAATCCAGTATCCGACTGGAAAGAGCACGATCAGGATGAGCGCTCCAGTAATTTCCAGCGCGTGGCGCCATCCAAAATTGCGAATAAGGAAATTGGCGAGTGGAGGAGAAACGACCCCGCCCAGCCAAGCCCCAAATACGCGTAACCCATCGCCCGGCCGCGCCGCACGCGAAACCACCGCGAGATAAGAACCTGGTTGGCGATCGGTCCTGCTAGTGTGTAGCCCAGAACTTCCGCGACGCAGAGCAATTCGTACTGCCAAAATCTGGTCATCCAATTCATCAAAATCAGCGGCAGCCCGATAAAACCTACCCCGGACAGAATCACCCAACGGGCGCCGATTCGATCGATCAACGCGCCGGCCAGCAAACCGAAAGGTAGTCCAACCACGAGAAAGCCGAGCAAGAACCCTTGCGTGACCTGCGCTCGCGTGAAGCCTAGAGAGGCCACAAACGCGGGATAGAAAACCGGGAAACCGTAAAAGATGATACCGACCGCGAAAAAAAGGTTGAGGAATGCCGCGACCACAATCCACCAGCCATAGAAGATGCGGGGAGAGGAGCCGGAATCGCGAATTTGTCCGCTTTTTGTCTTTTGAAACGCGGTCGCCACGGATGCATAACTCCAGCAGGTCAACTCATTGTAGCTTTGCGTGCCGACCCCAGTTCACTCTATCTTGACCCCCGAAAGACGCGTGCCCCTCACCCCCGAGGCGGATCGCTCAGAGCGTCGGATGCATCGAGAGTCACGGGGAAAGAGGAGTGGTATCCCCCATCTCGCGAAATACGAGCCTATGTGGGACACCGTCATTCATGGCCGAATAGCCGGCCCTTGCAGCACACACCTTTAGGCCTGCCGCTCAGTTTAAGAGACCCTGCCATACTGTCCAGGTGTATCGCTCAAGCCTTTCTCCTCGAAGAGCATTCTCCGGCAATCCCGCTAGTAAATGTGGGGACGATCCAGCGGGAGCCGCACTTGAAAACAAGTTGCATGCGGTACCGACTGCACTGACACTGAGCCAAAATGCTTACTCACGATTCGGCGTACGGTGTCCAAGCCGAGACCAAGCCCTTGCCCCAGGGGCTTGGTGGTAAAGAACGGCTCAAAGATGCGCGTAGAAAGTGCGGCGTCGATGCCCACGCCATTATCCCAGATCTCCACAAACGCCATTTCTCCTCTTGATCGGGTCGTCACTTTAAGCGTGCCCTGTCCATTGGTAGCGTCGATGGCATTCTCTATGAGCGCTGTCCACACTTGGCTCAGTTCCCCTCCGTATCCAGTAACCGGAGGCATCACTGGGTCGTAGTCGCGCAGTAACTTCATTTGCTGCAATTGAGGATGGAGCAGCGCCAAAGTGTTCTCCAGCGATTGGGCCAGATCAACTTCCTGGATCGGCGCCTGGTCCATGTAGGAATAATCTTTGATGGCGCTGACGATGCTGAAGATACGAGCGGATGACTCAGAGACGGCATCGACCATATTGTTGGCGTCCAGAGAAGTGGAGAAGCTAGTCACCGCAGCAGGAAGGGCACTGGAGCTGATCATAGAGGCCAACTCATCGAGCAATCGGAGCGGCAAATTCGCTCGAGCAAAGGCCGGAGCCACGGCCCATGCGGACGGAACCCGATGCGCCTCCAGCCAGCCGATGAACTCCTCCTCGCGGTCGCTCTCTGACAAGGAACCCTGGGCAACAGTTTTCGCGGCGGCTTCTGCCTTGATTGCCAACAATGCTCTCTTGCTCCATGCGACGTAATTGGAAAGCTCTTCATCGGAGCGGAACAGGCGGCCCAGGGTGCATAGTTCCTGGTCTCTGTCGATCATCGATGACAGGCCGAGGGCGGCTCGCTGGGCTGCAGACGCCGGATTGTTGAGTTCATGGGAGAGATTGGCCGCCAGCTTCCCTAGCGCGACCAACTTCTCCGCCTGCTGATCGGCACGCGTGAAGTCCCGGGTTCGATCAAGCAGGATCCACACGCAGCGCTGGGCCATGGAAGGGATCGCAAGAAGCATTTCCGGAAAGAGGTCTTCGTGAATATCGAGCACCCACAAGTAACCGGAACTGCTACCTTCCGCGGCCCAAGCCGTCATCCGCGAAAACGGTAGCTTGCCGGTGATCTGCCCCGTACGGCCAATGAACAAGGATACCGAGCCCGAATTTCTTCGATGAACGTAGATTTCACCCTTGAGGATGATGTTGAGATGGTGAGCGGGTTCGTCTTCCCGGAAAACGACCGCCCGGTCTTCCGCGATGCGTTCACTGCCGTGGGCTGGCGAGCCAGTAATACTCGTTCTCAGCAAGGTCCTGAAGGCCTTCGACATTGCGTAGCGCGGCCACGATCTCGGGATACGGGTGTCGGATGCACCGGGGCGGTAGCACATACTTCGCAGCCGCCCTTTGCAGGCGCTACCGCGCCTCCTCCGTGGGGCTGATTCGAAAGTGTCGCAGTCATGTGCTCTCCTACTCTCTGCGGGAGTCTCCCTTCATACACATCCCCCTTTAGGGGGAGCTTGGACCCTCCCGGTTTATCCTTCCAACACTCTTGAGTGCTCCTTGATCCTGACGCCCCAACTGCATTTTCGATACCCCCATTAGAGTTGAAATCCATCCGCACGATGGGGGGAGACTATTGACAGGCTGGAGCATCAAAGTGGCAACCGGGGCAAGTCACGAGACAGTTTTTCTCTACCCTGCGCCTCAGCCGGGTTCACGAAGTGCGTCTTCTTTTGCTGGAAAGACGGTGAAAAGCGGTTGCTTTGCCGACAACCGAAGTGAAAATCTTGCCATTGGGGAGGCGTGCCAAGGTTGGATATCCGCGAACAAAGACTCTCGGATGGCTTGCACCAAAGAAATCGTGCTGAGCGCAGAGCCGTGACATGGGGACGAGCGGTAAGCGAAGACGCCTTCACTTTTGGCGAACTCTCCGGTATCTCTCCGATCACCCGTAGGGGCCAGGTGGGTTGGGTGGCAACTCTTGTGTTCCTTGTGGTCACTCTCCTGGGCGGTTGCCACAGCCAGAAATCCCCCGGCGCTCCGGTGATTGAGTTCACCAAAATCCCCCCGGCGGCGCAAGGCGGCCGGGAAAGAACGGATGTCATCTCGGGCCGCGTCGAGGGTGCCGGTCCCAATCAGAGGATCGTCGTCTATGCCAAGTCCGGGACCGTGGTGGGTACAGCCATGGCCTGACAAACCTTTCATTGCCATCCAACCAGACCACACCTGGAGCACGCCTACGCACCTTGGATTTGAATATGCGGCCTTGTTGGTCGATCCTGGCTATGACCCGCCCCCGACTATCGACGTGACCCCCACTGCAGGGGGGTCTGTGGTCATGGTTCAGACGGTGAAGGGCGTTGGCGCCATCCAGCTAGCTCCCACCAAACTGCTCAGTTTCAGCGGATACGATTGGAATGTTCGCACCATCGCAGGGGATCGAGGCGGGCTGAACAACTTGTACGACGCCGATAACGCCTGGACCGACGCGAGCGGGGCTCTCCACCTTCGCATAAAAAAGCGGGCAGGCCGCTGGTCCTGTGCGGAATTAGAGATCTCGCGGAGTCTGGGATACGGAACTTACATCGTCACGGTGCGGGATACTTCTGCTCTGGAGCCCGCTGCAGTCCTGAGCATGAATACCTTTGATGACTGGGGCGGAGAGCAACATTTCCGCGAACTGGATATCGAGATGAGTCGATGGGGCGATGCCGCCAACAAGAACAACGCCCAATTTGGCGTTCAACCTTTCTACATTCCCGGCAATCTCACCCCGTTTGCGGCGCCGGCCGGTACCCTGACGCATTCGCTCCTTTGGCAATACGGGCGCGCGAGCTTTAAGACCGTGAAGGGCTCCTCCATCCACGCCGGTGCACCCCTTGTTTTCCAGCATGACTTTACCTCGGGAGTACCTTCGCCAGGGACGGAAAGATTTCTGCTGATGTTCTACCTCGTTGCCAGCGAAAAGACTCCCTTACAACACGAAAATGAAGTGGTCATTGAGAAATTTCAATACCTCCCGAAAGGAGACATCGCGGCTGCAGTGGGTCATAATTGTGGTTGCCGGATTAGTAGTCCATTCACTGTGCCCATCGGGCTCGTGCATGGCGGTGGCTATAAACACGGAACACTGAGGACGCCTGTTGAGCAACGATACCTTGACGATTGCGTAAACGCGCTGGCTACCGATCATATCCCCGGCGCGCACGCAGCTGCTGTTGTGGTGCTCGTGGTCAGTCTTCTGACCGGTTGCCGCTCGCAGAATTTATCCCATGTCCGGCAATTGAATTCACCAAAATTCCCCCGGCGGCGCAAGGAGGCCGGGAAAGAACCGATGTTATCTCGGGCCGCGTCGAGGGCGCGGGCCCCAATCAGCGGATTGTCGTCTATGCCAGGTCCGGACCGTGGTGGGTGCAGCCCTGGCCCGAAAAGCCGTTCATTCCCATCCAGCCGGACCACACCTGGAGCACCCCCACGCACCTTGGGTTTGAGTATGCGGCCTTATTGGTCGATCCTGGCTATGCGCCGCCCTCGACCCTGGATGTGGCCCCCACTCCAGGTGGCGCTGTAGCGATGGTTCAGAAGGTGAAGGGCGTTGGCACTGTCCAGTTGGCTCCCACAAAGCCGCTCAAATTCAGCGGATACGATTGGAATATTCGCACCATTGCCAGCGATCGAGGCGGCCTGAATAATTTCTACGACGCAGATAACGCCTGGACCGATGCGAGCGGAGCCCTCCACCTCCGGATAAAGAAACGGGCGGACCGCTGGTCATGCGCGGAGGTGGTGCTTTCACGAAGCCTCGGATTCGGAACTTACATCGTCACCGTGCGTGACACTTCTCATTTAGAACCCGCCGCGGTATTAAGCTTGAATACCTTCGATGATTGGGGAGGTGACCAACATTTCCGCGAATTGGATGTCGAGACCAGCCGATGGGGCAACGCAAGCAACAAGAACAACGCTCAATTTGCTGTTCAACCTTTCTACATTCCCGGCAATCTAGCCCCGTTTACGCAGCCTGCCGGTACACTGACGCATTCGTTTCGTTGGGTAAATGGGAGCGCGAGATTTTAAGACCGTGCGCGGATCTTCGGTTCGTGCTGGGGGGCCGGTCGTTTCTGAACATGTTTTTACCTCGGGCGTGCCGACTGCGGGCGAGGAAAAATTTCAAATCCTGTTCTACGTCGTGGGCAGCGACAAAAACCCCTTGCAACACGAAAATGAGGTAGTAATTGAGAAATTCCAGTACCTCCCCTGACAGGAGACATGTTGCTGCGGCAGTTAGTCATTAGTGTCATTGCCGGGCTTGCTTGTAGTTTCTGGGCCCCCCGGGCCTGTGCCCTCGATCCCGGCCGAACCATGGCGCAATATATGAGCGACCACTGGGGCATCGATCGAGGATTTCCAGCTGGTTCGGTGACCGCCATTACTCAGACCAGAGATGGCTACCTCTGGATTGGGACCGACAAAGGATTGATTCGTTTCGACGGCTCGGTTTTCCGCGAATTCCAGCAGGCTACGCCCACCACCTCTCTCTATCGGCGGGGTTCAGGAATTGGTGGTGGACGGGGAAGGTGGCCTATGGATACTTCTACAGAGCACCAAGGTCTTGCGCTACTACGACGGAAAATTTGAACTCGGCCGCGAGGAAGCAGAGTTCGGAATCACCTCAGTGAGCAGGCAAAGGGACGGGACGGTACTTTTGTCCTCCCTCGCCTATGGGGCGCTCGCAATACCGTGCAGGCAAATATCAAAGTCTCACTCCCACAGCCTATTCGACGAGCCCAGCAGCGAATCAGAGCAACCGCGACCAGTGACAACCTTTCCAGCCGCCTCAGTTGGGCGACGGGTGTAGCGACGCATCGCTTCGCCGAACCCAACTCAGCGGTCATCTCGACGGCGGAAACACCGGACGGCATCACGTGGCTGGGAACACGCGATAAAGGGCTCTTTTACATGAGCAAGGGGCAAGTTTATCCAAGCGGAATGAAACTACCCGACGTCAAAATTAATTGCCTGCTCCCGGGAGAGAAAGGAGAGTTGTGGATCGGAACGGACAAAGGCATTGCGCGTTGGAACGGAACCGAAATCACCGCGGAAGGAGTTCCGCCCTCACTTCTTCACAGCCAGATTCTTAGCATGGTCCGCGACCGTGACTCGAACCTATGGGTTGGCACCACTAGCGGATTGGTTAGGGTAACCGCTAATGGAGTTCCTGCGAAAGGAGTCAACGCCCAGAACCAGGGAAAGATCACGGCGCTATATGAAGATCGCGAAGGAAATGTATGGATCGGAACTCCACGCGGCATTGAGTGTCTTCGCGACAGCGCATTCGTGACCTATGCAGTCCCTGGCCAGGCATCTGAAAGTAGCGGCCCTATCTACATCGACCAGCAAGATCGGTTGTGGTTCGGGCCCATCGAAGGCGGACTGAGTTGGATGCGTGGCGGACAGGTTGGCAGCGTAAGAAGCGATCTTCTCAACCAGGATGTGGTGTATTCCATCACCGGGAGTCCCGATGAACTCTGGATCGGCAGGCAGCAGGGCGGACTCACCAACCTCCGCAATCTCGGCGGCACGATCATTGCCAAGACCTACACCGAGCGAGATGGGCTGGCGCAGAACAGTGTCTACACGGTTCATCAAAGTGCTGATGGAACAGTGTGGGCGGGAACCCTTAGCGGTGGCGTCAGCGGACTCAAAGACGGGAAGATTACAACCTATACCGTGGCAGACGGTTTAGGGGCCAACTCTGTCACTTCGATTGCGGATGCTGCCAACGGCACGATGTGGTTTGCCACGTCAGGCGGGTTGAGCGAACTGGTGAAGGGCTACTGGCGAACGTATACAACCAGGGATGGCTTACCTGCGAATGACGTGAGTTGCATCTTGCGGGATTCGGCAGGCATTGTATGGATCGGTACAACGGGCGGCCTCGCATATCTCAGAACAGGTCACGTGTATGCGGGTGGGGCAACACGCGATTCATTACGCGAATCAATTCTCGGCATTGCCGAGGATCATATCGGATCGTTGTGGGTAGTTACCTTGAATCATGTGTTGAGGGTCAACCGGGCAGGACTTCTGCGCGGCGTTCTGCGCGACGAAGATATTCGCGAATACGGTCTTGCGGATGGCCTGCATGGAACCGAAGGGGTAAGGCGCGATCGATCGGTGGCCGCAGATCAACATGGAAACATCTGGCTGTCCATGAATCGAGGCCTTTCCGTCGTGGTTCCCAGTCGCGCCGATGGAGAAGCAGTGCCGGCAATCGCGCATGTCGAGACCATCTCGGTCGATGGCAATCCTGTTGCGATCGAGCCTGCAGTTCACATACCCCCTTCCCATCGACGCATTTCCATCGATTACACCGGGCTAAGCTTCGCGGTGCCCGATCGTGTTCGTTTCCGATATCGCATGGACGGTTTTGATCAGAGCTGGAGCGAGCCTGTGTTGTCCCGCCGGGCCATCTACACAAATCTCGGACCAGGCACCTATCGGTTTCGGGTGGTGGCGTCCAACAGCTACGGTCTGTGGAATGGTACAGAAGCGATCGTTTCTTTCCGTATCGAGCCGGCGTTTTGGCAATCCTGGTGGTTTCAGCTGTCGTCTTTACTCGCTCTTGCATGCGTAACATGGCTGTTGTACCGCCTGCGCTTGTACCAGATCTCAAGGCAGTTTGACATGCGAGTAGAAGAACGTATCGGCGAGCGCACGCGCATTGCTCGCGAACTCCATGACTCACTATTGCAAGGCTTCCAGGGATTGCTCTTCCATCTCCAGGCTGCGCAAAACATGCTGCCGGAGAGGCCGCAGGATGCGAAGCGAGCGCTCGACAGTGTTCTCGATCAGGGTGATCAGGCGCTGGCCGAGGCTCGGAATGCCGTGCAGGATTTGCGCTCCTCAACCGCCGTTCATGACGACCTGTCAGAAGCACTGGCGGTGGTGGCGGAGGAACTTGCTGCGCAAAATAGCTCTGTAAAGTTTCATGTCCTGGTAGAGGGCAAGCCACGCAACCTTGATCCAATTCTGCGCGACGAAGTCTATCGCTTCGCGCGCGAGGCCTTGCGCAACGCATACAGCCATGCTCACGCGCAGAATATAGAAGCGGAGATCACGTACGCGGATCTGCGCTTTGTCTTGCGCATCCGGGATGATGGCACCGGCATTGATCCAAAAGTACTCTTCTTAGGCAGCCGTGCGGGACATTGGGGGCTGCCCGGCATGCGGGAGCGGGCTAAGAATTTTGGCGGCAAAATGGAAGTGTGGAGCGAAGGCGGAGCCGGTACTGAGGTAGAGTTGACCATACCGGGCTTGATTGCCTATGGTGGGAATTCCACGACCAGTAAATTTCGCTTCGCCGGTAGAAAGGGGACACCGCGTTCATGAATACCGCTTCCGAGCCAATTCGCATTCTGTGCGTGGACGATCATCCGCTCCTCCGCGCAGGAGTCGTGATGCTCATCGAGACCCAGCCTGACATGACCATGGTGGGAGAGGCTTCGTCGGGACGTGAGGCCATCGAAATTTTCCGGGCGACCCGTCCCAACATCACCCTGATGGACTTACAAATGCCGGACATGAGCGGCATCGATGCGATCATCGCCATTCGCGGTGAATTCCCTGATGCGCGCATGATCGTGTTAACGACCTATGGCGGCGACGTCCTCGCTCACCGCGCACTCAAGGCTGGAGCTCGGGCTTACATCTTGAAGAGCATGGTGCGAAAAGATCTCCTGGAGACGATCCGGGCGGTACACACGGGTCGCAAGCATGTTCAATCTGAGGTTGCTTATGATTTGGCGGATCATGCCGGAGACGACTCCTTGACGGCGCGGGAAGTCGAAGTACTGGCATTGATTGGCGGTGGTAACTCGAACAAATTCATTGCGGATAAGCTCTCCATTGCGGAACATACGGTCAAGGGACATGTCAAAAGTATCCTTTCCAAACTGGGCGCGAGCGACCGAACCCACGCGGTCATGCTCGGACTGAAGCGCGGAATCATTGACCTATAGGCAGCGCTCCCTCCAAAGGGGCGCTCTTTACTCCCTCTCTCTGGTCATTCTTCTTTCAGCAAGCGCAGATACCGTTTAGAGAGAGGTCGTATCTTGCAGCGTCTATTCTCCACTTTTCCCACCGGAAGGCCGGGGGCAGGTCTGCTCCTGCTGCGTTTCGCTGTTGGGGTTTCTCTCGTTCTTGAGAGAATTCCAGCGATCTGGGTCATTCCCCAGTCGCTAGGTTTCGAAGTGCGCATCGTTCTTATCTGCTTAGGAGTCTCCCTACTCTGTGGCCTTTGGACACCGGTCATGGGAAGCGTTGGAGCCGTTTTCGAGCTGCTGATTGCTTTTTCGCAATCGGGGAGCAGCCCGACGCATGTCCTGCTGGCGATCCTCAGCATAAGCCTTGCACTGCTCGGCCCTGGCGCATGGTCTGTCGACGCCCACATCTTCGGCAGGAAGCGCATAGATATCAATGTTGTTTAGGGCTTGATGCTTCTGGACGGTACAACTGGCTGTAGGCGTTGATGAGAACGACGCAGGCAAATCAGGTTGGTTGTTGTAGTACATGAGCCTTCTAGGATTCCGTTATCCATCAAGGCAAACCACAGGTCCACTGCGCTGCTCCGGACGGGATGGCAAATTTCAGGGCGGTGGCTCACCTCGGCATGAGTGGAGGCGGATGGACAGCGCGAAGCAACCGGAGGGAGCAATTTCCTTCTTGCTCACCGAGTTTACTGACGGCTCAAGTTTGAGGCAGTAGGGCAACCGCCCCACTCATCGCACCATAAAACGATGCACTGAATGAGGCGGCCGGCCTGGATTTTCAGGTGCGCTTGGGTTAGCGGATTCCACCGGTAGCGAGCAGTTGCTCGCCGGTAAGCCAACCCGAATCATCGGACGCGAGGAACACAGCGATGGGGGCGATGTCGCCAACCAGGCCAGTGCGACCCAGTGGCGCTTGAGCGATCAGGTCCTTTTCCAAATCAGAACCGATGATGCCGCCACTGTGCGTGCCTTCGGTCTCGACCATACCAGGATTGATGGTGTTGACGCGGATCTTCTTCGGTCCGAGTTCGCGGGCAAGCACACCGGTGATCGCATCCAGCGCGCCCTTGGTACCGGTATAAACCGTGGAATACGGAGGAGTCAGGCGGCTGACGCCAGAGCCGATATTAATGATGCTGCCCCCTTCACCGAGATGCTTGACCGCTGCCTGCGTGGTCAGGATCGCGCCCAGTACGTTGATGTTGAACATCTTGTGGAAGCTCTCTTCAGTGACAGCGCTCGAGCGGAGCAAACTCGTACACGCCAGAGTTGTTGACCAGGATGTCGAGACGGCCATAGTTCTTGATGGCCGCATCGATAATGCCCTGCGCCTCGGCACCTTTGGAAACGTCACCACCGACGGCGACCGCCTTGCCACCAGCATCGGCGATTTCCTTCACGACTTTGTCTGCGCCGGCCTTGCTGGAAGCGTAGTTCACGACCACGGATGCTCCTTCTGCAGCAAGAGCCTTGGCGATGCCTGCACCGATGCCTTTGGACGCGCCGGTAACAACGGCGACTTTACCTGTTAGCTTGCTCATAATTGTTTCCTTTCGTATTCGGCTGTTTGCTGGGAATCTGATGCTGCGAAGTAATAAAGGGACTTAAGCCAATTACCGCATGGTTAAGATGGAATACCAGGCACGCACGATTCATTAGTTCGTAAACCTGGAACTATTGCACAAGTTGGCCGGCATTCCGCTCACGATTAAACTGTAATGCATGGCGCTCCAGTTCACCACTTCTTACATCGAGGATTCACTGGCCTTATTCCGTCAGCACAAGCGGCTTGCTGAAGGTGCGATGGAGCAGGTCACCGACGAACAACTCCTGGCCACGCTTGATTCGGAAACAAACTCGATCGCCATGATCGTCAAGCACCTGTCGGGCAACATGCGCTCCCGCTGGACCGATTTTCTTACCACGGATGGGGAGAAGCCGAACCGTGACCGCGACCAGGAGTTCGTGGATCCGCCGGCGACCCGCAAGGCGCTCATGGATGCCTGGGAAGATGGTTGGGCACGGCTCTTTGAGGCCCTTGAGCCACTCTCCGACGCCGACCTTGCGCGCACGGTGACAATCCGCGGTGAAGCACACTCAGTCATGCAGGCCATCAACCGGCAGGTGGCGCACTATTCGCTTCATGTGGGGCAGATCGTGATGCTGGCTAAGCATTTCGCGCAGGAGCGTTGGCGACCCCTCAGCGTGGCAAAAAATCAGTCTGCGGAGTTCAATCGCCAGGTTGCTCTCGGAGAGCGAAGCCAGAGGTAGGATTACCAAAGTAAGAGCGGCAATTCTCCTTGTTCCACCTCATCGAATCCCTCCCCCGAAAGAATCGATGAAATGTCCCGCGGAGAATCGCCGCTTGATGACGAGAATAGCTGGTCTGGAGAAATAAGCCATTGCTCTTGAGTAACAGAACGGTGAATTGTAGTAACTACATCCAGGTACCGGATCAATGGGTCATCGCGTAAACGACGTAATTCACGCCGATCCGCATGCCGAGGTCGGAGAATTTCAGGGGATAGGACGGAGTATCCGACCATTCCCAGGAGTCGCCGATGTCCGAATTCAAGGAAATGGCCACCATGACGCGGCCTTTGTCGTCGTAAATGCCCATGCCAGCGCGCGACATTTCCGTCCTTCTTGTATCCCGTGTCCAGGTGCTCCGCGCCGGTAATGCGGTAACGATCGTCGATGTCGAAGACGGTGTGGAAAATCGGGTCGTTGTTGGGGATATCAACAATGGGCCGTTCGGGGAAAACCATCTTCATGGTTTTTTCGAAGTAGGCCTGTTCCTCGTGACCGTGAAAATCGTCGGCCATGAAGAAGCCGCCGCGCAGCAGATAATCGCGAAGCTTCTTTGCCTGGGCCTCCGTCAGGCCCCACTCCCCTACCTGGACGGCGTAGAGCCAGGGCCAGTTGTAGACCTCATCGCCATCGTCCAGGTTCACCGACTGCTCCACCGACCGGGCATCCACACGGGTCAGACGCCTGACCGCCTGCGCGAACGCAGCGATCCGCGCGGGGATAGTCCTGCGTCCAAAGCGAGAGCCCCTGCCGCCAGTCGCCATCGAATCTGCCCCGGTAGCCGTCCAGAGGTCCCTGGGGATACATCAAGCGGGCGAAGCACCCACTCGGCGGGCCGCTGCCAGTCCGGGGCAGCGGCACGGATTCGCCATATTCGACCGAAGGGTATTCACGAAATGGGCGCTGTGCGTATAAGCGCCCCCAGCAGGCTTCCGGCGAAAACAAGCGCGCAGCCCGATCGCCACAGAACCTGCCTGGAAGTCATTTAAGACCGCCAACAAAGGCTCCAAAGAAAAAGATTGAGGCGACCGCCACTGCAACTACACCCCACCAACCGACCAACAGCACGCCCTTGACCCAGGGCAGCAAGCCCGCGCCCGAGCTCGGAATCGTCTTCCTTGGAAGCGGTCCATATCTGCCATTGAAGCGTAATCCGCTCCCAGGCCCACGCCAGCCGGCTGCACTCTTGCTCCGCGAACTCTGGCTCGGCTTCCTCTACCTTCGCGGATGCGACGTTTCTCTTGCTGCTTGCGATCCGAGGATCCTCGCCGCCTCCCGCTTACCCAGGCGCCAAGCCAGCGCCACCTCCGCCGAGGGCGCGCGGCGGCCGGGGAACTTTCTCTCGTACTCATCGATTGCCGATTGAATCTCCAGCATGTCCGTTGGTTTGAGAGTCATCGCATACCGTCCTTCTCTTATGTGCCCGGTTCGAGCGATCGAACAGCCCACATCACAATGTTAATAGTCTCCGCGTACCGAAGCGAGCGACGCGGGAACGAATACGAATGAGACTTCCTGTGATTTTCTGTCGAACTGCACTGAAGATAGGGCACTTCTTCAGGCGCACGTCCCGGCCGCAAATCACGCGTGCTCCGGTCTTTTATTAGAAGCAAATTCCAGGCTCGGGAGGGCCGCCTGAAATGTGTTACCCCTGCTTTTCCGCCGCGCAGGTTACTCATGTACCCTTTTGTGGTCCATGCGACTGATTCGTTACAGGAGAGAAAACCCGTGAGAAGTGGGAAAGTGGCGGCCGTCCTCACGTTCGTTGCAGTTTTCGGATTCAGCCTCATGTTCGGCGTAAGAATGCGTCGCCCAGTTTCCGCCCAACCCGCAGTCCGCCGCCTTCACCGGCGCCTGGTGTGCTCAGGGAGACCCCACGAAGCAGGCCTCCATCGCCGATAACGGCGCCTTTCTTACCTTAACCAATGAGAACGGCGATACCTCCACCGGGCAATACCAGGGGCGGAACGCCATTGTGGCGCCGGGATGGCAATTCGTAACCGGGACGCTCAGCCAGGACGGCAGCCAGATTAATTGGTCGAACGGTACGTTCTGGGCGCGGTGTGATACCGGGGGAGGTGGCGGCCATCAAGGCTAAACCTGACGGGGACCTGGTATGCCCAAGGCAACCGCGCCCAGTCATGCTCTATCCATCAGCGTGGCAACAGTCTGCAGTTGAGCAACGAATCAGGTGACCATGCCAGCGGCCAGTTCACCGGCAAACGGCAACTGACGACCAACTGGAACGGGACCAGCATCGTGGGAACCGTCACCACCGACGGTAACCGCATCAACTGGGATAACGGAACCTTCTGGACGCGCATTCGCGTCTACTCAGCGCCGAACCAGTAAATCGGACCGCGAGTCGAAGGCTCTAGGCTTTGACCCGCGCCAGCTTGGTCACGCGGCCGGACTGATTCCAATCCGACACATAGATGTTGGCATCCTGATCGATAAAACATCCGTGAGCCGCGCTGAAGTTGGCGAGAGCGATATCTCCCGGAAGTAATTTGTAGTTGGCCCACTGATCCTGGTTGGGATTGTCTCCCAGGAAGGCGACAGGCACATTGTCTTTATCGAGAATGGTGACGCGCCCTTCCAACTCCGAGACCACAGCGTAGTCACCCCAAAAACTTATCTGGCAAGGACGACGCATGTGCAGCGTCACATTGCTGACAAACTTGCCATCGAAGTCGTAGTGGGTGAGCCGCCGGTTTTCGCGGTCGCACACCAACAGCAGGGGCTGCCCGTAACGCAAGTCCACAGCCAGCCCATGGCTGCAGTTGCACAAACCGTCCGCGGTTCCCTTCCCGGAATAAGCCGCCTTATAATTGCCGGCCTTATCGAACTTGAAGATGCGTGAGTCTCCATATCCATTGGCGATGTAGATGGAGCCATCGGGTCCCGGCACGGCCGCGGTCAGGCGCCATTCATTGGGCGTGTGAAAGCCCGCCTCAGGCGGAGCCGTGATCTTCTGCACCACGGTTCCATCGGTCTTCATCTTGACGAAGAGCCAGTTCTCTTTGGGCGTGCCCTTCTGCACCGTGGCGTAGAAATACTCCTCACCGTTCTCGTCGGCGTAAACCAGCGAATGCACCTCTGGATACTCATTGGCGATGGTCTTCACCAGCTTGCCGTCGCGGTCATACACCAGCACGCCGGTGGTGCTCTGCGTGCTGACATAAAGACGTCCGGCTTTGTCGGTGGCGATGCCGCCGTGGGTTCCGCCGAAGGCTTCCCCCTGAGGGCAATTGTCCCCAGCTTGAAACCACGTGATAGGTCCATTCGCCATTTCCGGTCTGCAGTTGTGATGAGTCCAAAGGACGCTCCTCTGATGTGGGTATTCGCGTGCGCTTGCGAACCCAGCAGGCTGCCCAGCGCGGCTACGGATGTGATGGCACAAAAATCACGACGCTTCATTGTTCTTTCCTCGCAGTGGACTGCCCGTCTGCCACGGTTAACGCAGGCTGAGCCGGCGTGTTGTAGAGATAAAAATGACAACAGGTTCTTCATCGACGAAAGAGGGGCAACCGCTGCCTGCGTCACCTGCGTCCCGCTCAGGTTGAGATAGCGCAGCTGCGGCAGTTGCGTCAGCTTCGCCAAACCCGCTCCAGTAACGGCGGTACCTTCCAGGTGGATCGCGCGCAGTTGACTGAACTTCGCCAGCGTAGCAAAGCAGGCATCGGTCACTGATGTGCGTCCTAGTTCGACCTCAACGATATAAGGCGCATATTTCTCCAGGCCTGCGAGTTGCGCATCGCCAAATTTCGCTCCGGCATCGACGGTATTCAAAATAAGACCATCCCTCAGGTTCTTTGACACCGGCACAAGTGTAACTCCGATAGCCTTGGCTGCCTGAGAGATTTGCGGCATCATTCCACTGTAGTCAGCGCACCGGCGGCGGAGGCGGTTCCTCCTCGCGCACCGTGATGCCGGCAAGGGTCTTTAGTTCGGGTGACGCCCCCTGGGCGATCCAGGCCTTGATCCAGGCAATTTCCTCTGCCTTTAACGGGGGCTTGCCTTCGGAGGGCATGAACTTCTTATCGTCCGGCGGGAGCGTGATGCGCTTGAACAAAGTGCTTCTTGCCGGGTCGCCTGGGATGACGACGGCGCCATCTTCTCCACCCCTCATCAGGCGGTCGTAGGAGTCAAGACGAAGATTTGCTTTGACCTTCCCCTCCCCGTGGCAGGCAACGCAGTTGGCATCGAAGATCGGGTAGATGTGCTTGGCATAAAACGAGTCGGGATAAGCGAATGTCTTGGCCTGGACTGTGCCCAAACGCTTCAACGGTCCAGGCAGATACTCGGTCAGATAATTGTTTCCGTGGGTGAGTGAACCGCCCTGGTGTGCCGTCCACGCCAGCAGCAGCAACACGCAAGCCAGTAACCAGGGATAGCCGGCGCGCAAGCTTCCTGACGCCCCGCGAAGCAACACGCAGCCCAATACAGCGATCGTCAGCGAGATGCCGCCCCACATGTGGCGCGCTACCCCCCCGCCTGCGTCCCCGCTGCCGTAAGCAAGCAGGTAGCCAAGGGTCAACGCCAGCAGGCAACTGAAAACGCTCAACGATAAAACGAAAGAGGCCGCTTCCAGCAGGGCAGGGCGCGCTCTTCCTGCAATCTCAAGTACAGGAACAAGCAGGATCAAGCCGATAGGAAGATGCACGACCAACGGATGGAATCGGCCCAGGAACTGCTGCCAATCGGCATGCGTCTTTCCGTCCAGCCGGACGATCGAAGGCAGCAGCAACAACAAGACGCTAGCCAGCAGCGACGCAACCCAAACCGGCTTGATCGCCCGGCCGTTCGATAAAACCTTACCAAGTCGCAATGCCGAGGCCTTTATTCATCACGCGAGCAGACCGTTGACCACGGCAGCGGGAGTGGTGCCGGTCAACTTCTGATCTAGTCCCTGAAATTTGTAAGTAAGCTTGTTGTGGTCAATACCCAGGCAGTGCAGGATGGTGGCGTTAAAGTCCCGCACCGGCACCGGGTCTTTCACCACGTTGTAGCTGTATTCATCGGTCTCGCCATAGGTAATTCCAGGCCTCACGCCTCCGCCCGCCATCCAGGTAGTGAAACAGCGAGGATGGTGGTCTCGGCCGTAGTTCTCCGGCGACAGGCCACCCTGGCTATAAACAGTGCGCCCGAATTCCCCGCCCCAGATCACGAGCGTATCGTCCAGCAGACCACGTTGCTTGAGGTCGGTGATCAGCGCGTAGGCCGGGCGGTCAGTTTCCTGGCACAGAACGGGAAGCATTCCCGTGACATTCGCATGCACATCCCACCCGCGCTTATAGATCTGGGTATAGCGGACGCCCCGCTCCGCCATGCGACGCGCCATGAGGCAATTGTAGGCAAAGGTTCCCGGCTCCTTGGCGTCAGGGCCGTAGAGATCCCAGGTGGACTGCGGCTCTTTACTCATATCGGTGAGCTCAGGCACGGAGGTCTGCATCCTGTACGCCATTTCGTACTCGGAAATGCGCGAATTGGTTTCCGGATCCCCCAGGTCCTGGTAGGTCTGGTGATTCATCTCGTTCACCGCGTCCAGCATCTTGCGGCGCACTTCGCCGTTCACTCCCTTGGGATTGCTCAAGTACAAAACCGGATCGCCTGCGGAACGCAACCCAACTCCCGCGTATTCAGACGACAGGAAGCCGCTGCTCCACAAGCGTGAAGATACCGGCTGATTGTTTTCTTTCGGATTCAACTTGCTGAGCAGCACCATGAAGGTGGGCAGGTTGTCGTTCATGCTACCCAACCCGTAAGAAAGCCATGCTCCGAGACACGGTTTGCCCGCGTTCATGTTGCCCGTATTGAGAAGCATGATGGCAGGCTCGTGATTGATGGCGTCAGTATTGGTTGACTTGATGATGGTAAGGTCGTCCACCATGCGAGCCGTATACGGCATCAGATCGCTCACCCACGTACCGGACTTTCCGTACTGCTTGAATGCCCAGTGGGAGGGAGCTATCGGAAAACGCGCCTGGCCAGCGGTCATGCCGGTGAGCTGCTGCGCCCCGCGGACGGAGTCGGGTATGTCTGTGTCGTACAGTTGGGCCAGCTTGGGCTTGTAATCCAGCAAGTCCATCTGCGGTGGGCCGCCGGACATAAAAAGGTAAATTGCTCGCTTGGCCTTGGGAGAAAAATTGGGCAGCCTGAGGCTTTGTGGAGAAGGCGGAACGGCGAGATCGGCAGCACGCGCGTCGCCGGTCAGAACCCGGTCACCGAACAGACTGGCCAGCGCCGCCCAACCAAGCACCTTCCCTGCCTTGCCTAAGAAATGCCGGCGGGTCTCGAGTTCGGCCCACTCCGACTTCATCCCTTCCGCAATGGGAAGGTCCATGATGGTTGGGCCGTTTTCAGGATCGGTGCACAGCGGGTGTTGCTTCACCTTGTTTCTCCTATTTATTCAAAGTCTCGTCCAGGTTCAGTACTTCGCTGACCACCATAGTCCATGCCGCGAGCTCAGGCGGAGGGATTCGGGGATCGCGAGGCTTTTCTCCAACTGCAACCAGATCACGCGCTGCAGCAGGATCGGCCGTGTAGTGCTGCTCCATCTGGCTCAGAGATTGTTGCAATACAGATTCCATCTGCGGCGACGGGTCGTGGGAAAGTACCAGGTCGCTGAGATACTTGATCCGCTGTTCCGGCTGCTTACCGCCCTGCTCAATGAGGCGTTGGGCCAGCGCACGCGACGCTTCCACCCATTGCTCATCATTCATGGTTACCAATGCCTGCAGCGGCGTGTCAGTCCGTTGCCGCCGGGTGCAGGCGGTGTCGCGCGTGGGCGCGTCGAAGGCGTCCATGTCTGGCGGCATCGCCATGCGTTTCCAATAGGTGTAGAGACTACGCCGGTAGAGGGCGTCTCCGTGCTCCTGTTTGTAATGTGTGGTGTCGCTGGTCGGGTACCCGACTGATTCCCATACATTGTCAGGCTGATACGGCTTCACGCTCGGGCCGCCGATTTTGTTCACCAGTAATCCGCTGGATTCGAGCGCAATGTCACGTAGCATCTCCGCATCCATGCGGAAGCGCGGCCCATGAGCCAGAAGAAGATTCTTGGGATCGCGCGCCAACTGGTCAGGGTATGACTTCGCACTCTGGCGGTAGGTGGCTGACATCACCATCAGTTTGTACATGTGCTTCATGTCCCATCCGCTCTCGCGAAATTCCACTGCCAGCCAGTCGAGGAGCTGGGGATGCGAGGGGCGCTGGCCCATGATGCCGAAGTCCTCTGTGGTCTCGACCAGGCCGGCGCCGAAAAGCTCATTCCACATGCGATTGACCGTCACCCGCGCGGTCAAAGGATTCTCCGGGCTTACCGTCCAATCCGCGAGCGCAAGGCGATTGTGCGGCATCCCGGCGGGCAGGGGCGGGAGGAAATGAGGCGTATTGGCCTCGACCCGCTCTTTGCGCGCGGTGTAGATGCCGCGGGCGAGAATATCGGCGTAGGCGAGCGAAGGCCGCTCTGCGGCCACGAGCGAAATATCGCCGCCCTGGGAAAGCTTATCCAGCTCGGCATCCATTTGCTTCACCTGGCTATGGATAGCCTTGGACTGTTCGTCGACGTTGGTGAAGTAAAACTCGCTCACCGCATGAAATTGATCCGCATCCCACTGGCTTGCGGGCTTGCTGGTGATTTCCGCAACGTAGTCTTCGAAGGGAAGTCGCTTCGCCTCGTCCGCGTTCAATGCCCGCGCATAGACCCGGAAATCCTGATAGCGCGTGTCGCGGGCCGGTTGCTCATCGGGTGATTCCCTACCCAGTTGCAGGGGCGCCGTGGTGCGGATGCTGTTGCGCGCAAGTGTGTCGGAGATGGTTTTTGTCGCAACAGCGGCTCCATTGACGTAGATCTTGACCCCCGCCGCCTTGCCTGATCCGTCATAGGTAAAGAAGAGGTGATCCCAGTGACCATCCGTCGGCAGAGGCGTGACGGTCGCGACTTTAATACCGCGCATCGGCGTTCGATCTTTGGGCGTCACAACCTTCGGTGCTTCGGGCGCTTCCTTCTTCTTGGAGGCGCCTTTTTTAGGCTTATCAGGAACTGGTTCTTCCTTCGGCGCCTGGTCGGCCAATTCGACGCTGATGATTCCCTTCTCCGCGGTCAGCTCCCACCCGCGATTATGCTGGGTCGCATCCATCTTCGAGACCAACACACCTGACACGCTTGTAGAGGTGAAATTGGGCGCGGAGCGCAACATGAACCAGCCGCCGCTGGAAAACGGCTGGCTCCACTCAAAGTCTCCGGTCTGCCCCAGCACGACCCGCGTGCTGGTATCCATGCGGAAATCCGGCCACAGCCACGTTGTTTCTCCCCACTGCGGTTTGAACTTGCCGATAGGAAAACTCTTCGGATTGGCATTCGGCGCGCTGTTCTTCAGCACCTCGCCGCCGCCTTCATCCAGCCGCAAGCGAAGCCGCAACTCTTCCGTCGAGACTGGCTGCGCCGGGTTCTGTTTCGAAACCACCCAGCGCTGAACCAAATCACGTTCTTTTAAACGGGCGGCATCCAGCTGCTGGAGAAGTTCTGCCCGCTTCGCCATCAGCTGGTTGTACGCTTCCACATTCTGCGGCTTCGGAATATGGACGACGGGGGCCCAATTCGGCTTATCGCCGTTGAACGGCTCTTCATCGATGTTGTTGAAGAAGGCGCTCAGCTGATAGAAATCCTTCTGCGTCGTGGGATCGTACTTGTGATCGTGGCAAACTGCACAGCCCACAGTCAGGCCCATGAACGTTGCCCCGAAGGCCTCTGTCCGTTCCCTCGCTATATTGACTCGCAGCTCTTCGGGAATAGTTCCACCTTCATTGCTGCTTACTCCGGAACGAACATATCCGCTGGCGATGACCTCGTCGAGGTTGCGCGGAGGCAGTAGATCTCCGGCAATTTGTTCCTTGGCGAACTGATCGAAAGGCTTGTTAGTGTTGAACGCTTTGATCAGGTAGTCGCGATAGGCCCAAATGTAACGGTTGTTGTCGTAATGCAATCCATAGGTATCGGCATATCTCGCGTAGTCGAGCCAATACCGCGCCCGTTGTTCGCCAAAAGCCGGACTGGCCAGCAAGCGGTTTACAAGATGCTCATAGGCCTGCGGCGAATTGTCGGCGACAAACGAATTCACTTCTTCCGGGGCAGGCAGCAACCCGGTGAGGTCGAGGGTCACGCGACGGATGAGAGTGCGTTTATCCGCCTCGGGAGAGGGATGCAAACCTTCCTGGTTGAGCCGGGCCAGAACAAAGGCATCGATGGGGTTTTGCGCCCAACCCGCCACCTTCACTTGAGGCACGGCAGCACGTGCGGGCTTTTCAAACGCCCAGTGTGGCCGGTAATGCGCACCTTCCGCCACCCATTGTTTAAGGATGGCAATTTCCTGGGGTTTCATCGGCTTTGCTTCGCCCAGCGAGGTCTGCGGCATCAGGTAGTGCGGATCCTTGGATTCAATCCTTCGGATCAATTCGCTTTTTTCCGGATGACCGGGCACGATCGCATCGGGCTTCCCTGGGCGCTTTTTAAAGGCGGACTCTTCCAGGTCGAGCCTCAGGTTGGCTTTTCGCATCTCCGGGTCGGGGCCGTGGCAACTAAAACAGTTGCTGGCCAGGATCGGCTGAACATCCTGGTTGAAGTCGAGATGTTGCTGCGAGGAAGCCGAGCCGGAGGGTTTGTTATTGCAGCCCGCTGTAGTGGCCAGCAAGGCCGCGCCCATTACCAATGAGGCAGCCCAACGGAAGAACGTCGGCTTCAACGAGATGATGTTCCGGGCCAAGCGGCAGAAACTCCCCAGCAAAAGGTCGGACCTTTAACGCTAGTCTTCGCCGGTAACGACTGTCAACGCGGATGGCCATATCTCGGGCCGCCGGGCGACGAAGCGTCCTCTCGGATGCGTCCGTAACCACTTGAATTTGCTCAGCTTCCAGCATCGCTGGACAAAGCGCACAAAACTGCACATTCCAATGCGGCCCAGCCCACCGCATCAACGTCTTTTGAGAGGGGCCTGCGACGACCGCGAGGAAGCGGGTATAAGATCAAAATCACTCTTTGTACGAGGGTTGAACAATGGTCAATCGACGTGAGTTTCTCGATGCACTTGCGGTAGGGGCTGCAGGGTTGGCTATCCGGACCAATGCCAAGAGCTATGGTCAGATTCTCGGTTCCAACAGCCGCCTTAACTTCGCCGTCATTGGCCTCAACAGCCGCGGCTATGCTCACTTGTCGGCGCTAAAAGCGAACGAGAAAGCGGCCTGCATCACTCATGTTTGCGATGTAGACAGCAATATCCTCAATAAGTTTGCTGCCGCTACGCTGAAGGAAATGGGGTCAGCGCCCACGGCGGAGAAGGATTTCCGGAAGGTTCTCGAACAGAAGGACGTGGATGCCATCAGCATTGCCTCTCCTGACCACTGGCACACTCCGATGGCCATCTCCGGCCTGCAAGCGGGCAAGCATGTTTATGTAGAGAAGCCCTGCAGCCACAATCCAGCCGAAGGGGCCCTCCTGGTGGAGGCGCAGAAGAAATACGGCAAGCTGGTGCAAATGGGCACCCAACAGCGGTCATCGCCCCACACCATCGAGGTTGTCGACAAGATTCACAACGGCCTGATTGGCCGCGCTTACTACGCCAAAGCCTGGTACAGCAATACGCGAAAGTCGATTGGCTATGGCAAGCCAGCGTCGATCCCACCCCAGCTGGATTGGGATTTGTGGCAGGGCCCTGCGCCGCGCAGACCATACACAGACAACGTGCAGCCGTATAACTGGCACTGGTTCAGAATTTATGGCACCGGCGAGGCGCTCAACAACGGAACCCACGAAGTCGATGTGTGCCGCTGGGCGCTCGATGTCGACTATCCGCAGCGAGTTACTGCCACCGGAGGCAGATACCAGTTCAAAGATGATTGGCAGTTCTACGACACCCTGGTGACCAGCTTCGACTACAAGGACAAGATGCTCTCGTGGGAAGGCAAGAGCTGCCAGGGTATGAAGTTTTACAATCGCGATCGCGGCGCGGCGATTATGGGCACCACGGGCACGGTGGTCGTGGATCGCGATGGCTATGAGATTTACGATCTCAAAGGCAATAAGACCAGCGAACAGAAAACCGGGGACAAGACATCGTCTTCTGATTTGATCGGCCGTGACTCAATGACCGATGCCCACTTCGCAAACTTCATCGCCGGCATCCGCACAGGAGAAAAGCTGAACGCTCCGATTGCTGTCGGAAACGTCTCCGTGACCATACTGCAGCTCTCGAACATCGCCTGGGAAGTCAATCGCGAATTACTGCTCGATGAGAAAGACGGAAAGGTCAAAGGCGACGCGGAGGCCATGAAGATGTGGGGCCGCGAGTATGAGAAGGGCTGGGCTCCGCACATTTAGAGCGAATTCACTTATGAACAATGTCTTGTCCCGTCGTACTTTTGTTCGCTCCGGCGCGCTTGCCGCGGCAGCATACGCAACATCGAGTGCTGTACCGGCAGCAGGCCTCGCTGCGCCCGCGCACGATACCGCATCGCCGGTTAATTTGGGCCTGTGCAGCTATACATTTCGCAATTTTGATCGCGCGCAATTGATCGGCTTTATGAAGCAGCTCAACGTGCTTGCGCTGAATGCGAAGGACGTCAAAGACCACCTCCCGATGGATCCGGCGGAGGAGACGAAGGCGCTCGACGACTACCATGCCGCCGGTATTCAACTGCATGCCGTCGGGACGGTTTATTTTCCCAAGGATGAGGATGACGACATCCGCAGCAAGTTCGAATACGCCAAGCGGGCTGGTGTCTCAGTCATTGTCGCTGGAGACCCGGCCCCGGCCACTCTTCCGCGTATCGAGAAATTTGTGAAGGAGTACGACATACGGGTCGCGATCCACAATCACGGGCCCGAGGATAAGTTGTGGCATTCGCCGTTAGACGTGCTGAAGGTCGTAAGCAACATGGATCCGCGGATGGGATGCTGCATCGACATTGGGCACACGGTGCGGGCCGGCACCGATGTCGTAGATGCGATCAAGCAAGTGGGCCCCCGGCTGTTCAACATGCATACCAAGGACCTTACTGATTTCACGGCCAAGGATAGCCAGGTTGCTGTTGGAGAGGGCGCAATGCCGATGCGGCGTATCTTCGAAACCCTGATCGCGATCAAGTACAAAGGCTTTGTCGATCTGGAATATGAGGTTCATGGCGACGATCCAATGCCCGGCGTAATCGCCAGCTTCGCTTATATGCGGGGAGTGCTCGCCGGAATGGGCTATGCAAAATGAGTCTCAATTAGCTTTCCTCGGCCCTGTCCATCCGTCTCCGATCGTGCCAAGGTTGTGCCACCACCCTTAATTTTGGACTGCACCACTCTTAACTTTGCCACCACTTTGGCATGTGGAGATGGATCGCCCGACACAATTCTCCTTCATGAGCGCTTGAACTCTCTTCGGAATCTTTTATAGTTACCTCTGAAAGACACTTTGCGCGCAAGAGAGGCTTAAAAATGGCCGAGCTCGCTCAGGACCTCCGCATCGCGCTTCGACAATTGGGTCGCGCTCCTGGTTTTACCGCGACCGCAATCTTGACCCTGGCGCTCGGAATCGGCGCCAACACCGCAATCTTCAGCGCATTGAACGCCACGCTGCTGAAAATGCTTCCCGTCCGCGATCCGCAGGAGCTATACACCGTTCTCCTGAAAAACGGCGGCACGCAGCCCCCGAACACTCAGGGCACAGGCTATGGCAATACATCCTTTTCCTATCCCGTCTTCCAGGCACTGCGGCAAAACACGAATGTTTTAACCGACCTGATTGCGCACATTCCCCTGGGCTATGGCAAGGTTCCGGTTCGCCTGGGCGACACGCCCACGGAGAAGGCCGGAGAGGAAGTCAGCGGAAACTACTTCTCTGGTTTGGGTGTTCCGATGGCGCTGGGGAGGGGCTTGACTGAAGCGGAGGAGCGCGAGCATAGCCAGGTGACTGTTATCAGCTACCGCTTCTGGCAGGAGACGTTCGCACTCGCCCCGGAAGCACTCGGCAAGACACTGTATATCAAGGGCGTCCCTTTCACGATCATTGGCGTCACAGCGCCCTCCTTCCTTGGAGTCAGCTACAGCGGCGCCATGGATTTTTGGATTCCCCTGCAAACCCGTCCGGAGCTCAACGCCTGGGGAGAGCCTGCGACCGATACATGCGCGCCTTGGATCGCCGAAATGGTGGGATATACCCATGCTGGCGCGACTACGTCCCGGTATTCCGCCGGATCAGGCGCAACGTATCTTACAGCCCACCTTCTGGCAGGCGGCGAGCGAGGCTATCGGCACGTTGGATCCCAAGCGCTGGCCCGCCCATCTCGGCTTTGAACCTCGTCCGTGGAATTCTCGGCGCTGCCGACCACTATCGAACGTCGCTCGAAATTATGATGGCCCTGGTCGGGCTAGTCCTTCTGATCGCATGCACCAACGTGGCGCTACTGGTCATAGCCAGGAACAGCGTTCGCCAGCGTGAGTTTGCGGTCCGCATGGCTGTAGGCGCGCGAGCCTCGCGCATCTTCCGGCAACTGCTTACCGAAAGTGTGTTGCTGGTAAGCGCAGGGGGCGTGTTGGGTTGGGCGTTGGCCGTGGGAGCAACGCGGGTTTTGGCAGCATGGGCCAGGATCGATGCCGGTCTTGCACCAGACTGGCATGTGCTGTTCTTTACCGTCGCCGTCGCGTCGTTGTCGGCTCTCGCCTTCTCGCTTGTTCCCCTGCGCGGCACCATGCGCATCGCCATCGAACAGGAACTGAAGAGCAACAGCCAGAGCATGAGCCAAAGCCGCGGCCGGGTTCGAGGCGGCAACGCGGCCATGGCGTTGCAAATCGCCATGTGCCTCGCACTGCTGGCGGCCTCGTCGCTCACCGTGCGCAGCCTATTGAACTACGAGCGCCAGGACCTCGGAGTGCAGGCGCAAAGCCTATTGGTTTTCGACGTTACCCCGCAGAATATTTCCGACGATGCGCAGGCAGTCCTGTTCTATCGCCGTCTGCTTGACCGCATGCAAGCGATCCCCGGCGTGCAGGCCGCATCGCTGGTCCGCAGCAGGCCTGGCTTGGGTTGGTCAAGCACGGAAGGCTTCACGCTGGACGGAGTCGAGCCGCACGACACATCCGGCTCACGCATGGAAACTCACTACAACGATGTCGGCCCCGGATTCTTTCAGACCATGGGCATCCCGTTGTTGCAAGGCCGAGGTTTACCGACGCAGATACAGCGGACAGACCTGGGGTTGTGGTGGTGAATGAGGAGTTCGTCAGGCGCTTCCTCAAAAACGGAGCGTTAGGACACCGGATCGATGATCATCCAGGCTCAGAGATCGTAGGCGTGGTAAAGGACAGTAAATACGCGCACGTCGCCGAGGGTGCCGAGCCCATGGTCTTCTATGCACTCGCCCAACGCGGCATGACGGGAGAGCTCACCGTCGAGGTGCGCGCCCTAGGTTCCCCGACAGCATTATTACCTGCGATGCAGCATGCCGCACGCGAGCTGGACCCCAACATGCCTCTGCAAAAGCCAATGACCCAGGCCGCGCAGTTCGAAGAGTCTTACCTCACGCCGCGGCTGTTTTCACGCCTTACCGTGGGCTTTGGCCTGTTAGCCGCTTTCCTGGTAGCCACCGGCTTGTATGGAACGCTCGCCTATCGCGTGCAGCGTAGGAGAGGAGAGATCGGCGTGCGTATGGCGGTGGGAGCCACTCGAGCGACGGTACTGGGAATGGTCCTTCGCGAGAGTCTATGGATCGCGCTGGCTGGTTTTGTCGTGGGGTTGCCCCTATGCTTTGCCGTGTCGCGTTTGCTGCGCACGCAAGTCTATGGGCTTAACGCTCTCGACCCCGTTAGTTTCCTCGCGGCAACGGTGCTCACTCTTTTTATCGTTCTTGGTGCGGCGCTGCTCCCGGCAAGGAAAGCGGCTTCTGTAAACCCAACGGAGGCGCTGCGGGCAGAATGAGTAGTTGTCCAAATTTAGCGAGTAAATGAGGCTGGTGTGCAAGTAATCCGCTGATCGTACGGAAGCGCGTTGGTCTCAAAGAGGATCGGGTTGGGTTCTGGGTCCCTGATCTAGATTTGCGTGCGGTCCTAGTGAAACTGCAGGTCCCTCCCCTACGCTGCCCCGGATTTCCTGTCCAGCTGAGTGGCGTTGGCGAAGATCGTGCGGCTTTCAGAAAGCCGCATACGTCGCCTTGGGTAGTACCGCGATGCAGGAAGTCCGGGTCCGCTCCAGACGGGATGACAAAGTTGAGGGCGGTGGCACACTTTGGCATCTGTGGAGGTGGATGGACAGATTCGAAAAAGCTAATTCAGGACGTCAGTCCTGGGTGAACCTGGGGCATACGCGAATGCCGACAGGTAATCATCCAACGCCTGCACGCCAAACGCGGTTCATCCTTACTCCGAGCTGCTCTGTTGGACTGTAGGCAACCACGTGCGGTAAAACTGCAAGCAATGCAGAAGCCAATCGCCAGAGACCAAACCAAGTGGCTTGTTCTGAGTTTTGCGTTTTTGGCGACCGTCATCAACTACCTCGACCGGCAGACCTTGTCGGTCATGGCGCCGGTACTACTCGAACAATTCCACATCTCTGCGCAACGCTATTCCTACATTGTTTCAGCGTTCATGCTCGCTTACACGGTCGCCAATGGCATCTCTGGCCGGCTGTTAGACCGCCTGGGAACCAAGACCGGCTATGCATTAACGATCGCCTGGTGGTCTGCGGCAGAGACACTCTGTGCGCTCGCCACGGGAGCTCTCAGCCTGGGCATCTTCCGCTTCCTGCTCGGGATGGGAGAGGCGGGCAACTATCCGGCCGGAGTAAAGCTGGTGGCAGAGTGGTTTCCCGCGGAAGAGCGATCGCTCGCTTCAGGCATCTTCAACAGCGGCTCATCCGTGGGAGCAATTCTGGCGCCTCCATTGCTCGCCTGGATCCTGCTAAGCGCCGGATGGAGAACAGCCTTTCTTTCCGTGGGTTGTCTCGGCTTCATTTGGCTGGCTGCGTGGCTCCTTTTTTATCCAGGAGTAAAGGCTGTGGGCAAACCAGCCGCAACAGACCGTCTTCCGCTTAACACTCTATTGCGGTCGAAATTTCTTTGGCAGTTCACTCTCTCCAAGGTTTTCAGCGATCCAGCCTGGTACTTCTATATTTTCTGGGTTCCGCAATACCTGAAAGTTGTCCACGGCTTCTCGATGCGCCAGATTGGAGAGACGGCCTGGATACCCTTCTTTACCGCCGCCATCGGCAACCTGGCAGGAGGAGTCGTGTTCACCGCCCTGCTGCGCTTTGGTCGTTCAACAGCCACCACCCGCCGCGTTGCCATTCTCATCTTTTCTCTGTTGATGACCTCTGCTGTCTTCGTGGGCGAAAGCAAGGGTGCTGCCGGGTGCATCGCGCTGATATCGGTTGCAACCTTCGGCTATACGGGCGCGCTTGCAAACCTGCTCGCCGTTCCCGGAGATGTATTTCCCAAAGGAGCGGTGGCCTCCATCTGGGGCTTCGCCAGCATGGGCGCTGGCTTCGGAGGCATGATCTTCAGCCTGGTAACCGGTTGGCTGGTGCAGCGATACTCCTTTCAGCCAACCTTCGTACTCTTCGGATTCATTCCGTTGATCTCCGCATGGCTGGTATGGACGCTGCCCAAAACCGAAGATCTCGCTCCGGCGTTGCCTTAGACAATGCGCATGGTCATTCCGCCGTCGATGACCATGTTTTCGCCGGTGATGAAGTCATTCTCAACCACGCTGGTGATCAGCTCCGCAACATCCTCCGGCTTGCCTTCTTTGTGTAATGGGATGCGATTCTCGATATTGTTCTTCGCCTGTTCAGGGGAAAGAGAATCATGAAAAGGGGTGCGAATCACACCCGGAGAGATGCAGTTGACACGAATGCGCTGCTCGGCAAGTTCGCGCGCGAGCACGCGAGCGAACTGGGGCAGAGCGCCTTTCACCACGCCGTAAGCAGCCGCACCTAGGCAACCGCGGAGTCCGGCGGCCGATCCCAGCAGAATGATCGCTCCCCCGCCCTGCTGCGCCATGTGCGGAGCAGCAGCGCGGGTTAAGTGAAAGATGGAGTGGACGTGCACCGCGAAGGCGTTCATCCAGCTCTCATCCGTGACCGAATGAATGCTTCCCGGCACCGGCCCACCGGCCGAGTGTATGAGCACATCGAGGCGGCCAAAATCTCGGACTGCCTGCTCAACACATTCACGGCAAGCTGCGGGGTCAGCGACATCTGCTTCGAATGAGCGTGCTGTCGCGCCGTGCCCCTTGACAGCAGAGAGGAGCTCTTCCGGCATCGGCGCGGCCCTTCGGGCAACGATGGCGATGTGAGCGCCTTTGCGTGCAAAAGTGAGCGCAGTGGCGGCCCCAATACCGCTGGTGCCACCGGTAACCAGGCAAACCTTTCCCTGCAAATCCATGTGAGCTCTTTCTCTAATAGGGTTTACTGAAAAGTCGGCATCACCTGCATCTCAGGCACCGCAGCATGGGCTGGTAATTTCGCGACAAATAAAATTACTTCCGCAACATCTTCCGCTTGCAAAGCCTTCGCCAGCACTTCGGGGGGCGGCTTCACCGGCCTCTTGTCGAGCAATTCGGTATTGATGAGACCAGGACAGACAGCGCACGTTCTAATACCGTTCTGCTTCTCTTCCATGCGAATCGCATGAGCCAGCGCGACAACTCCGCGCTTGGATGCTTGATACGCAGCGCCGGACACATCCGGCAATAATCCGCTGATCGATGAGATGTAGATCAGATGGCCGGCACCTGCCTTACGCATGGAGGGCAAGATTGCATGCGTGGCGTAGAAGGCGCCATTGAGATTTGTATCGATGAGCGAGTCCCATATTTCCGGGGTGAGGCGCTCCATCGCGCGATCCTTGGTATTGGTCCCGCTGGCGAAGACCAGGATATCGATTCTTCCGAATTTTTCCAGCGCTGCCTGCGCCAACTGCTGCATGTCCTCTGCATTGGAAGCGTCAGCTCGCCGCACGGTAATATCGTGCTGTTCCGTGGCCAGTTCCTCCTTAAGCGATTGCAAACGGTCTTCACGGCGCGCAGCCGCCACGACCTTCGCCCCCTCGCGCGCGAAGAGCACCGCCGCGGCACGGCCGCAACCGCTCGAAGCACCAACAATCACGACCACCTGGCCGCTTAAAGAAACAAGCATTCTTTACCCCGCCGTTGCGATGTAATTTGGATAGTGATAATACTCCATATGTTTTATACACCTCGACTGCTGGCGTACCCTTTCATGAGGATCTGACATGATGAGCGTTTCCGAACCAACCAAGATGTCGCGCCGCACGTTGCTGGTGGGTGCTGCCATGTCTGGGGCTCTCCGCGCACTCGCCGAAGATAAGGTCAAACCCACGGACAGTGCGCCGAAGAAGCTGAAGATTTGTGTCTTCTCCAAGCACTTGCAGTGGACCAGCGTTGCTGAGGCAGCCGCCATCGCCAGGGATATCGGGTTCGATGGCGTTGACCTGACGGTCCGCGCCGGTGGTCACGTTTTGCCTGAACGCGTGGAGTCCGACCTTCCAGCGGCGGTGGAGGCGGTTCACCAGGCCGGCCTTACGGTTCCGATGATCTCGACCGAGATTGCCAGCGTCCAAACGCCCCATGCCGAAGCCATGTTGAAAACAGCCAGCCAGTTGGGCATCCGTCAATATCGCTGGGGAGGATTAACGTACCCGGCGGACCAAGGCATCGGCGAAAGGCTCGATGAATTGAAGCCGCAGGCGAAAGCGCTGGCAGAGCTGAACCAGGAACACCAGATTTGCGGCATGTACCACACGCACTCCGGACCGGGACTCGTGGGCGCTCCTATCTGGGATCTTTGGACAATCTTCCAGGGTCTTGATCCACAATGGATCGGCGTCAACTACGACATCGGCCACGCGACTGTCGAGGGTGGATATGGTGGTTGGATCGCGAGTTCCCGCCTGGTCAAAAATCAAATGCGCGGCATAGCCCTCAAAGACTTCGCCTGGCAGCAGAACAAAGGAAAGAATACCCATCACGACCCGTTTGACAAGTCGCTCGGCATCGAGAATGCGTGGGTTCCGCACTGGTGCCCAATGGGCGAGGGCATGGTGAATTTCGCGGGATTTTTTGCCATCGCCAAGGCAAACGGCTTCTCCGGCCCGGTGCAACTCCACTTTGAGTACTCCGGGCTTGGGGGCGCTGAGAACGGCAACAAAACGCTTACCATTCCGAAAAAGGAATTGATTGCGGCCATGCGCAGAGACTTGACCTATACCAGGCGAATCATGCGCGAGCAAGAGTTGGTCTGATGAACGAGCTAAGGTGCGGCAGCCTCCTTGGCTAACTGCTCGACCCACGCGGCCTCATCCTGGAGGGCGCGGGCAGCTTGTGCAATCTGAGCATCTGCTTCCGCGTAGCGTCCTTCCTCAATGGCTTCTCTCACGCCGGGCAATGTCTTGGCGCTGTAACCCGTGTACCAACCAGGAGCGTAGAGCACATGCTGCATCCACGGCCGCCGTGGCAAACCTTGCGCGCTAATAAGCTTTCTCTCGGCCAGGGCAAGGTTCTGATTCAGCGTATTCAGCCGATCCTGCGGGAGAGGCTTGCCCTGGCTATTAGCGATTGCCTTACTGTAATGCGCGGCCGCCTGGCTGAGAGCGGTCGCAGCGTTATCCAGTGGTGCGAAGTTGAGGTACGGCGGAATCTCCTCCGCCGGCGGCGCAACCGTGGGATTTCGCGGATCGTTCGCAACCCGGTATACACCATCGTTCAGATTTTGCCTGATCTCTTCCGCCTCTTTGCGACGGCTCTCGAGTAGCGCTTTCGCTTCGCCGATGTACTGCGCGACCGTTTGCGAGAGGCCCTCAAATTCATAGGGCATGATTTCGGCGTCAGCCATGCGTAGGACTGCCAGGCCCGCGGTCTGCGCAAGCGCACGGCCATACACGAAATCGTAGTCGGAGAAGTGGGTATACCAATAAAAGTCGTCATAGATCGAGTGATAGTTGCCCGACGGATCTTCTCCCCCGAATCCGAGATTGATCGTAGCCACGCCGACATGGTCAATAAAAGCGCTGAAGTCCGAGCCCGAGCCCAGCGCGCCGATGCTCAAGTTGCCGCCGGCCCGTGCTTCGGTGCGCTGCGCGGGTGTGCCATGCAGCAGAAGATAAGCCTGCCGACGTTTGAAGACGGAAACCTTCGCTTCAGGATCTTCCACATCCCTGGCGACTCCATTCATAAACGACTGCAAGGAATGCGATCCCTCCACATCAAGATAGCCACGGTCATTGGCGTCGCTGTTGATGTAAACGGCGGCATGCTGCCGTAGCTCGTCCGCATGCTCTTCCACCCACTCGGTGGAACCGAGAAGCATGGGCTCTTCACCATCCCAGGAAGCGTAGATAATGGTGCGCTTCGGTTTCCATCCCTGCTTGGCGAGTTCGCCAAGCGCCCGCGCCTCCTCCAGCAATACCACCTGGCCGGAGACGGGATCATCCGCGCCGTTCACCCACGCATCGTGATGGTTGCCACGCAACACCCAAAGGTCGGGCTCTTCCGCTCCGCGCATGGTCGCGATCACGTCGTAAACGGGTTTTACATCCCAGTTGAACGCCAGCTTCAAATGAACCTTGGCCGGACCGGGTCCGATGCGATAGGTAATCGGCAGTGCTCCACGCCAATTCGCTGGCGCAACCGGGCCTTCGAGAGCAGCAAGCAGCGGTTGCGCGTCAGCATACGAGATAGGAAGCACGGGAACCTTGGCAAGCGATTGGGCATCTTCAAGCTTGAGCCGCTTGGCGTCTTTGGTTGCGCCAACTCCCGGAGTGAGCGGATCGCCCGGGTAGAGCGGAGCGTCCATCACACTGCCCCGCTGCACTCCTTCAGGTGGACGCATGGGTCCTTTGGGAAAGAAGACCTGCTGGCTGTAGCCATCATCGCCAGGGTCGGAATAAATGAGGCAGCCGATCGCGCCGTGCTCCGCGGCGATCTTAGGTTTGATGCCTCGCCAGGATTCCCCGTAGCGAGCAATGACGATGGCGCCTTTGACGGAGACGCCATGACGAGCAAGCTCCTCGTAGTCGGCAACCAGACCGTAGTTCACATAGACCAGGGGCGCGGTTACATCCCCGTCGGGGGAGTAGGCGTTATACGTAGGCAGCTGCTCGTCCTTCTGCTTCGAGGTTGGGTCGACGTCTACCGCAGGCTCTTCCAGTTTGGCGGTGAACTTAGTGGGCGCGACCATCTCCAGCAACCGCAATTTCGGCGTGGGAAAAAGAACCTGAAATTCTTCAATGTGAGCGTCCCATCCCCACTGCTTATATTGCGCCAGGATCCACTCGGCATTTTCTTTGTCGTACGGCGAACCGACATGATGGGGACGCGCGCTGAGCCGCTCCATGTTGGCGCGCATGCGCTGAGGATCGGGTAGCAACTTGAAGCGTTGTTCCAAGCTGGCTTCGCCGGGCTGACTCTGAGCAGTAAAGCCGGCAATTAGAGGGCCCGCCTGCTGCCCGGTGAGAGTCGATGTAAGCGTGAAGATGAGTAGCGCAGCGACAGTTCGGCCCACGTTTCTCCTCCAAATAATCAGCATTAAGCGTGGCTTGTGACTTGGTGAACGGAAGCCGGATGATTCCACGCTTCGGGTTTGATCCGCATGCCGAATCCGGGCTCTTCCGGAACCTGCACCGCGCCGTCCTTCGGAACGATTGGATTTTCCAGCATCAGAGGCCAGTCGTGCTCATAAAACCTCTGGCAGCTCTCCTGGATCCACACATTGGGCGATGCAGTGGTGAGATGAGTCGATGCATAGAACAACAGCGGACCCCCTGCCGTGTGCGGAGCAATCGGCAATTCCTGGGCATCGGCGAGGGCTGCGATTTTGCGCGCCTCCGTCAGACCGCCGCACCAGGTGACATCGAACATCACATACTTCGCTGTCCGCGACTCGAGCAGCCGCTCAAACTGCATCTTGCCTGCCATGCGTTCCCCGACGGTGAGCGGCAGAGAGGTTGCGACCGCGAGCTGATGGTATTGATCGAAGTTACCCGGCATCAGCATATCTTCCAGCCACATCGGCTTATAAGGTTCGAGGGCATGGGCGATGCGGATGGCGGAAGTAAGGTTCCACTGCCCGTGAAACTCGATCGCGATCTCGATCTCGTCGCCGAAACCGTCGCGCAGCTTTTTTACCGGGACCAGCGCCTCGTCGATATCCTTCCAGGTAATGTACTCGTTCCTGTTGCGTAAAGCGGCGCCATCGAACGGCCAGATCTTGATGCCCTTAATACCGCGGGTATCGATCAGCTCGCGCATGATCTTATCCGGCTCGGTATTGAAATCGTACTTATAGGAGAAGCAGGTGTTGTACAGGCGGACCTGGGGATTCGCTTTGCCGCCAATCAGCCGGTAGACGGGCGCATTTAGCGACTTTCCCAGCAGATCCCATAAGGCAAGATCCAGCGCACTCAGCACGCGCATCTCCGTGCCCCCGGCGATCTGGAAATCGAATGCGCGATAAAAGTCGGCCCAAATTCGTTCAATATCCCGAGGGTCACGGCCGATCAGTGAAGGGGCGATGTTATGCACCATCGCAGCTTCTACCGCATTCCGTGGATAGGTTTCTCCTATGCCAGAGATACCCGCATCGGTATCGATCTTCAGCCAGGTCCAATTCGGCCAAAAAGGAGCATCTTCCGGAGACTTCCAGTAAACCGTCTCCACCCGTGTGATCTTCATCGGAGCAGCAGTTGCGGCATACGACGAGTAGGCGGCTGCGAGCGGAGTGGCAAGCATTCCGGAAACAAAGGCTCTTCGGCTCAAAGGCATGGCGGGATTATAGTCACCATGCCCTCACAGCGTATACAGGTCCACGTACTCCTGCACCGGCATGCGTTCGAGCGCTGCTGGTCGAGCGAGGCCTCCAGGATCGTCTGCTGCTTTTGCGGCCGCAAACCGGCGGCCGAGGTTGGTGCGGAACTTCGCTTCCAGTAGCGGGATGCCCTCGCTTCTGCGCCGGCGGTGGCCCAGAGGATACTCGACCGTCTCAGTGAACGTGCTGCCGTCGCTGAAAGTAAGCGTGAGTGAATTGGCGATGGAGCGCTTCTCCGGATCGTGGTAGTCGGCGGTGAAGGCAGGCTCTTCGCTGCAGAGCATCTTCTCCCGCAACGCATCGATGCGCGGGTCGGCGGCAAATGAGTCTTCATAATCGGAGGCGGTCAGATGGCCGAAGATGAGGGGAACGGCAACCATGTACTGGACGCAGTGGTCGCGGTCGGCAGGATTATTGAGCGGCCCCTTTTTATCGATGATGCGCAGGCAGGCCTCGTGGGTGCGCAGTTGGATGGAGCTGATATCCTCCGCGGACTTGCCTGCGGCGAGCAGTTTCGCGCGCAACGCCATGGCGGCCTCTACCGCGGTCTGCGCATGGAACTCGGCCGGATAGCTGATCTTGAAGAGAACATTCTCCATCACATAGGAGCCGTAAGGCCGCTGGAAGCTGAAGGGCCGGCCGCGAAAGAGCACATCGTAAAATCCCCAGATCTTGGCAGTCAGCACGGAGGGATAACCCATCTCTCCGGCCTGCACCATGAGCGCGAGACGAACGGCGCGGCTGGTGGCATCGCCGGCCGCCCAGCTCTTGCGCGAGCCGGTGTTGGGCGCATGGCGATAGGTCCGCAGGCTTTGGCCATCGACCCATGCCAGCGACAGCGCATCGAGGATCTGCTGCGGGTAAGGCCGAGCATCTGCGCGACGACCGCAGTCGACGCTACCTTGACCAGAACAACGTGATCGAGGCCAACCTTGTTAAATGAGTTCTCGAGCGCGAGGCAGCCCTGGATCTCGTGGGCCTTGATCATCGCGGTCAGCACGGCGCGCATGGTGAGCGGGGCTTGCCGCTGGCAACGGCGGTGCGCGAGAGCCAGTCGGCGACGGCGAGAATGCCGCCCAGATTGTCAGACGGGTGGCCCCACTCGGCGGCCAGCCAGGTGTCGTTGAAGTCGAGCCAGCGAATCATGGCGCCGATGTTGAAGGCGGCCTGCACCGGGTCGAGTTGAAACGCCGTGCCCGGAACCTTGGCGCCGTTGGGCACGATGGTTCCCGGCACGATGGGGCCCAGCAGCTTGGTGCAGGCGGGATACTCGAGCGCCTCCAGCCCGCAGCCCAGCGTATCGATCAGGCAGTTGCGCGCGGTGGTATAAGCCAGTTCGCTCTCGATGGTGTAGCTGCAGACGTAATCGGCAATGTCGACCAGAACCTGGTCATAAGGGGGACGTTCCCCGCTGGCATGGACGGACATTCGTATCTCCGGGAAAAATCCCTAGGCTCGTTTTGCAAGGGGGACAAACGGCAGGTCTTCAGGCCCGGTGTAGTTGGCTGCGGGGCGAATGATCTTGCCATCGGCGCGCTGCTCGAGGATATGAGCGCTCCAACCGGAGGTACGGGCCAGAACAAAGAGCGGGGTGAACATCGCGGTGGGAATGCCCATCAGGTAATAGGAGACGGCGCTGAACCAATCCAGGTTGGGGAACATGCGCTTGGCCTCCCACATCACCGCTTCCAGCCGCTCGGCAATGCGGTACATGGCGAAGTCGCCGGTGGATTCAGCCAGCTCGCGCGCGACCTTCTTGATGATGGCATTGCGCGGGTCGCTGACGGTGTAGACCGGATGACCGAAGCCGATGACGACTTCTTTCTTTTCCAGGCGCGCGCGAATATCGCGCTCCGCCTCATCGGGTGAGGCGTAGCGCTGCTGAATCTCCAGCGCGACTTCATTGGCTCCGCCGTGCTTGGGTCCGCGCAGCGCGCCGATCGCGCCGGTAATGCAGGAGTAGATGTCGGAGCCGGTGCCGGCGATCACGCGCGCGGTAAAGGTGGAGGCATTGAACTCATGCTCGGCATAAAGGACGAGCGAAACCTGCATGGCGCGAATCCACTGCTTGCTCGGGGGCTCCCCGTGCAGCAGGGCGAGAAAGTGCCCGGCCAGCGTGTCTTCTCCCGAGTCCACGTCGATGCTTTGTCCGTTGCGGCTGTAGTGGTGCCAGTAAAGCAGCATCGATCCGATGGTGGCGAGCAGTACATCGGCGCACTCGATCGCTCCCGCGGGGTTATGGTCATCTTTTTCCGGCAGCGTGCAGCCCAGGGCGGAGACGCCGGTGCGCAGCACGTCCATGGGGTGGGTGGCGGCGGGCAAGCTGTTCCAGCACCTGCATACACGTTGGCCGGCAGGCCGCGCAGGCGCGTCAGCTTCTGCTTGTAGGCCGCCAGTTCGGTGGCGTTGGGCAGCTTGCCCCGCAGCAACAGGTAGGCCACCTCTTCAAACTCGCAGTGGGCGGCCAGATCGGCGATGTCATAGCCGCGATAGTGCAGGTCGTTGCCGGTTCGGCCCACGGTGCACAGGGCCGTATTGCCGGCCGGCGTTCCGGAGAGGGCAACGGATTTTTTCGGTTTGAAGGCTGCTGGCTGCGGGTCGACGTGGTGGCCATGATGTGCTCTCCCAGAATTCAACTACGTTTGGCGGCCGCGAAGAGCTGGTCGAGCTTTTGCTCATAGGCGTAGTAGCCGAGGAACTCGTACAGCTCGGCGCGGGTCTGCATCAGGCTGAGCACATTGCTCTGCGTACCTTCGCGTCCGGATGGCATGGTACACCTTGAGCGCCGCGGCGTTCATGGCGCGATAGGCGGCGCAACAGATAGAGCACGATGTCGACGCCGGCAGCGCCCAGCTCCTGTGCGGTGTAGAGCGGGGTTTGCCCAAACTCCGTGATGTTGGCCAGGATGGGCACGCCCACCGCTCTCTTTGAAGCGGGGGTACATGGCCAGATCGGTAACTGCCTCGGCAAAGATCATGTCCGCGCCGGCGGCAACGTAGGCGGCACAGCGATCGAGCGCGGCAGCCAGTCCCTCGCCGGCCAGAGCGTCGGTGCGGGCCATGATCACGAATTCCGGGTCGGTGCGGGCGTCGACCGCGGCCTTGATGCGATCGACCATCTCCTCCGCAGGAACCACTTCCTTGCCCGGCCGGTGGCCGCAGCGCTTGGCTGCCTACCTGGTCTTCCATGTGCACGGCCGCGGCTCCGGCGCGCTGCATGGAGCGGATGGTGCGGGCGATATTGAAGGCGCCTCCCCACCCGGTGTCGATATCGACCAGCAGCGGCAGGGTGGTGACGTCGGTAATGCGGCGAACGTCGACCAGCACATCTTCCATGGTGCTGATGCCGAGATCGGGCATGCCCAGCGAGTTGGCGGCCACTCCTCCGCCGGAAAGGTAGAGTGCGCGAAAGCCGGTGGCCTGCGCCATGCGCGCCGTGTAGGCGTTGATGGCGCCGATCACCTGTAATGGATGCTCCTGCTTGACGGCGGAGCGGAAGCGAGCTCCCGGGGAGCCTTGATTTCAGTACCCACGTGGTTCCCTTCTGACACCTAAATCCTAAATGGTTGCGGCATCGCTTGGCTCTTGAGCATTTTGTGGTGGAATGGGTAGACTCGCTCTTGCTATGAATAAAGTATTTTCCACCCCCGACGCAGCCGTTGCCGATATTCCCTCGGGCGCAACCGTGATGCTGGGGGGATTCGGGCTTTGCGGCATTCCCGAGAACTCGATTGCCGCCCTGGTGCGCCGCGGGGTGACCGGTCTGCACACCATCTCCAACAACATGGGCGTGGACGGCTTCGGCCTCGGCCTGCTGCTGGAGGCGGGCATGATCGCTTCCCACACCGGCAGCTACGTGGGCGAAAACGCGCTGCTGGAAAAGCTGGTGATTGCCGGCACGCTGAAGGTGTCGCTGGTTCCGCAAGGGCACGCTGGCGGAGCGGATCCGCGCCGGCGGAGCGGGCATTCCCGCCTTCTATACCCCCACCGGCGTGGGCACGCTGGTCGCCGAGGGCAAAGAGCAGCGCACCTTCGATGGACGCGAATATGTGCTGGAGACGGCGCTCAAAGCAGACTTCGCGCTGGTGAAGGCCTGGAAGGGAGACCGGCAGGGCAACCTGATCTACCGCCGGACGGCGCGCAATTTCAACCCCATGATGGCCACGGCCGCGCGCATCACCATCGCCGAGGTGGAGGAGCTGGTAGAGCCAGGCGAACTGGATCCCGACGCGATTGTGACCCCGGGCATCTACGTCAAACGCATTTTCCAATGCACCTCCTGCGAGAAGCGCATCGAACGCCGGACGGTGAGGAAACCAGATGCAGGAGATTGAGAAGCGCAACCGCATCGTCAAGCGGGTGGCGCAAGAGCTGCGCGACGGCTTCTACGTCAACCTCGGCATCGGCATGCCCACGCTGGTCGCCAACCATGTTCCACCCGGCGTCGAAGTGGTGCTGCAATCGGAGAACGGCATGCTGGGGATCGGGCCCTATCCTCTGGAAGAAGAGGTGGACCCCGACCTGATCAACGCCGGCAAGGAGACGGTCTCGGTGCTGCCCGGAACATCCTTCTTTTCGAGCGCCGATGCCTTCGCCATGATCCGCGGAGGCCACATCGACCTCAGCATCCTGGGCGCCATGGAGGTCGATGCCCAAGGGAGCCTGGCGAACTGGATCATCCCCGGCAAGATGGTCAAGGGCATGGGCGGCGCGATGGACCTGGTGGCCAGTGCGCAGCGCGTCATCGTCGCCATGGAGCACACCACGCGCGATGGCCGCCCGAAAATCCTCAACGCTTGCCGATTGCCGCTGACCGGGGTGGGCGTGGTCGATTCCATCGCGACCGAGTTGGCCTGGATCAGCGTAACCCCTGATGGGCTGGTGCTGGAAGAGATTGCTCCTGGCGTTTCCGTCGCCGAGGTGCAGGCAGCGACCGAGGCTCCGTTGATGGTCAGCCCGACGCTCCACACCATGGGCTGAATTACTCGAGGGTGTTGCCGCCGTTGACTGAGATCTTCTGCCCGGTGATGAATCTGCCCGCATCGCTGGCCAGAAAGGCGACCGTATTGGCGACGTCTTCGGCGGTTCCCATGTGCTTCATGGGAACCCTTTCGGTATAGGAGTGGATCTCCGCCTGGGTGGAGTGCAGGTGGCGCTCGGTGGGGATCCAGCCTGGAGCGACCAGGTTCACGGTGATGCCGGTGGGACCAAGTTCGCGGGCCCAGGACCGCGTTTGCCCTAACTGCGCGCCTTTGGCCGCCACGTAATTGGCGAACATCGGATTGCCGAGCTCGAAGACTTCACTTCCGATTTGGATGATCCTGCCGAAGCCGCGGCTCTTCATGCCGGCGACGACCTGCTGCAGGATAAGCAGCGGCGACTTCACGAAAAAACTCCAGTTGGTCCAGGTATCGCTCCCACGTTTGCTCTTCAATGGTCAGGAAGGGTTGCGGACCGGTGGCATTGATCACCGCGATATCGACCTGTTGATAGGTCTGATTGATTGCCTGGATCATTTTGGCGACATCTGCTTCCAGGCGCACATCGGCGTAGAAGGCGGTGGCTTCCCCGCCCTGCTGTTTGATCTGCGCGCATAGTTGCTCGGCACGATCGCGCTTGGCGAAGTAATTGACGGCGACCTTCGCCCCTCTGGCGGCCAGTTCCAGAGCAATCGCCGCGCCCAGCCCACGTGAAGCGCCCGGTAACCAGAGCCGTTCGTCCCTTGAGTGTTTCCATATCGACCTCAGTTCTATTCGTCCCGACCAATGCAAACGCTAAGGGAGGAGCGAGATTCTGTCAAACCAGTCGCAGGTCCACCTGTACTCGATCAATGGAGTCCTCGTCAGCTTCGTATCGAGGTACGTTTCCAAGACTCCTAGCGCGAAACCACCCTCTTCTGGAACAGAAGCTGCCTTGAAAAGCCGCACTCAGGAGCTAAAGCCGTCATCGGGATGCGATGTGCGGCACCGACAAAGTCGTGCCCTGACACAGGACATGAGTTCTACTGCAGCCTGCAAAGACGTCGCCTTTACAAAGCACTAGGGCTCGGAAAATCGAAGATGGCTCGGATACACTGGCTCTCTATCGAAGAAGGAGCTGCTCTTGACATTCTTGCGCTATCTGGCCGTTCTGTCTTTGCTGTTTGCCCATGCGTCTTTGCGCGCGCCGACAGCGTGGCCGAGCTGAGCGATAGCTTCTGGCAATGGAGAGCGCAGGAGCAGCCCTTCAGTGACGACGACATCCCGCGCATCGAGCGGCCCGCCGGCTTGGTCGTCGATTGGTCGCCGCAGACCATCACCCAGCGGCTGCAGCAGCTCGACGGTTTCGAGCAACGATGGAAGGCGCTCGCTCCCTCGGCACAAACCCCGATCCACGACCAGGTGGACTATCGCCTCCTCGGCTCGGCGGTGGCCCGCGTGCGCTGGGAGCTATCCATCGAACAAAGCTGGAAACGTAACCCGCAATTCTACGTCGATCAGACGCTGGGCTCGGTCTTCATTCTTCTCTTGCCGCCGCCACCGTTCTCTGAATCGCGGCAGCAGGAAATCGTCGCCGCGTTAAGCAGATCCCGGCCACGCTTCAGGCGGCCCAGGAAAACCTGACCGATCTGCGGCAGCCTTTTGTGCAACTGGCCATCGACTCTCTGGACCAGGTCGCCGAACGCTTACAACGCACGGAGAAGGCGCTGGCGCCGCAGCTCACGGCAGCCAATAACCAGGCGCTGCAACAAGCCATGCCCGCCGCGGTAACAGCACTCACGCAATACCGCGCCTGGCTCACGGCCAAATTGCCTACCGCGCGCAAAGACACGGCCATTGGACGCGACAACTACATATTCTTCCTGCGCAAGGTTGCGCTGCTGCCCTACACGCCCGAGCAGTTGCTGGCGATGAGCCAGCAGGAGTGGAGCCGATCGGTCGCGTTTGAAGCTTACCAGCAGACTCGCCTTGCCGGCGCTCCACCCGCGCCCTTCTTTCCCAGTGCGGCGGCACAAATACAGGCCGAAAAGGCCGATGAAGAGAAAGTCCGCGCCTTCCTCGTCGAACAGAAAATTCTCAGCGTGCCTGCGTGGATGAAGCACTACCGCAATCTGCTGCTGCCGGCTTACCTGGAACCCTTTCAGGACCTGGGGGAAAACGACGACCTCACCGGACCGTCGCGCCTCGATCAGGATGGAACCAGCTACATTCACGTGCCCGGGACCGAACCTGGGCTTCTTTAAACTTTCCCCGCACACGATCCGCGGCCCATCCTGGTCCACGAGGGCGTGCCGGGACACTACTTTCAGCTCTGTCTCGGTTGGCACAACCCCGATCCGATCCGCCGCCACTACTACGACTCCGGCGCCAATGAAGGCCTCGGCTTCTATGCCGAAGAGATGATGTTGCAGGCCGGGTTTTTCGACGACAATCCGCATACCCGCGAGACCATCTACAGCTTCATGCGTCTGCGCGCGCTGCGCGTGGAGGTGGACGTGAAGCTGGCGCTGGGCGAATTCACCCTGCAGCAGGGCGCCGATTACCTCGCTCGCACCGTTCCCATGGATCGGGCAACCGCGCTCGACGAGGCGGCCTTCTTCTCCAGCACGCCGGGGCAGGGAATCTCGTACCAGATCGGCAAGCTGCAGATCACGCAGCTTCTCGCCGATGCCCGCCGCACCCAGGGCAAAGACTTTTCCATGCTGCAGTTCAACAACTTTGTCTGGAACAATGGCAATGTGCCTATCGCTTTGCAGCGTTGGGAGCTGCTTCAGGATGCGAGCGAAGTCCCCTGAGCTAACCGGCCAAGCACTCTGCGGATCTGCCACAAGGTGGCCGCCAACGCGGCGAGTCCGGCATACCACACGACGAACGCAACATGTACGACCCACGCGGCGCCACGCCGACCCGGCGCAAAACAAAAGGCAGAAAGTTCCACTCGGTGATGTGGACGTAGTCCCACGGATCCTCGGTCATGGCGTGGTTGTTCAGACCCCAGGCGTCCATCTTTCCCAGCGCGAAGGCAACGATGTTCTTCACGCGCAGCAGAATCACGAAGGTCGGATGGCCAAGCGTCTCCATCTGGTAGATCTCGAGCGGCAGCCAGAAGGCCAGCGACATCACTTGAATCAGCGTGCTGATCGCCAACAATGCCAATCCAATGAACCACACCGGCTTTGCCAATTGTGGGCGATGACGCAGCAGCAGAGGAACCGCGAGCAGCGACGCCAACTCGACGGCAGTCGAAACGTAGCGATCGCCCCAGGCGAAGTCGCCGCTCCACACCGTATAGCGAGCGTAAAAACTCATGTACGCCAACAGCAGCGGACAACTCATGATGGCGTACGCCTTCACAGCCGGGCTGAATCGCTTCCAGGCAACGACGCAAAGCAGAATCATCAGCACGATCAAAGGATCGAAGAGAAAGATCGACTTCTCCGGCGTGAAGAGCGCGCCGAAAAAGCCCACGTGCCAGGGGGTCTCGAAGGGATAGTTGGGAGGCAGCGAAGGATTGCGCATCCTGGTTTCGCGGCCAATGACCGTGATGTAGGTAACAAAGACTGATTTAAACCAAAGCGGTAGAACTGATAGAGGCGATCGAGCAATCCGAAAAACAAATAAACCGGGCAGAGCGGTCGCGATGTAGCTTCGAAAGCGGTCCCAAAGGGCGCTCCCCCGCACCCCTTCGAACCACAGCACCAGCAGCAGAAACAACGCCTCCCGACAGCAGATCCAAGCCCGTCGGAAGGCGGGTCAGCAGATTGAGGCCGAACGCGGCCGAGCCAATCAACAGGGCCCGCCGGCTGCCGGTGCGCAACCACTCGTACTGATAGGAGAAGCCTGTCATGCGTCAACAGGAAGATGTAGTTGTTCTCCATCATGTTCTGCGTGTAATGCAGATGCGTGGTCGCGAGCAGCAGAGCCAGAACGCCCACTACCGACTGGGTGACGCCGAAGTTCAACTGCCGCAGGAAGCGGAAACAAACCAGCGCCGTCAACACCGTCACCAGGATGTTGATGCTGTAGCTGACGATGATGTCGCGCACGCTGGGGTCGGTGTCGTCGTAGTTCGCAAAGATGGGCAGGCGTGCGACATAAGCGCCCACCACATCCGCGGGCAACAAGAGCAGCGACTGGCCGATGCTATACCAGCTCTGCAACTTCCCTCCGCGGCCGTGGACGCCGAATTCGGGAAATTCGTTGGGAAACACCTCCGGTTCGCCAGTCCAAAAGGCATGCGCGGTTTGCAGGCGATGGGTGGTGTCGGCGCTGCCCAACTCACCGGATTGCACCACGAAGGCGATCAGACCGGCGGCCAAAGCCAGCAGGAAAAGTGGATCACGGAACCAGCGTCGAAGATTCAATACAGTCATTATGGCTTAATGCGGCTGCTTCCCGGCAAGATCGGTAATCAACACCACATCGGAACTACTCCGCGATTGCAACACGGCCAGCTTGCTGGCTGACGGCGACCAGGCAAAACCCGATTGCATCTCGTGCGTGGGGTCGGTGAGCAGATGCGTGGGTGAACCATCGATCGGCTGATACTGAAGGGCATTGCTGCCTTTGGAGACAACAGGCAGAACCACTGCTTTCCCATCGGGAGAAAGGCCGGGGAAAGTACCCTCCAGGTTGCTCGTATCCCAGGGAAGCTGGCGCAGCATCTGGTGGGTCGAAACGTCCCAAATCTGAAGGAAGTAAAGTAGGTTTTTGTTAAAGAGCGACATAGCAGACTTGGTGTCACGGGTGAGCGCGAGGGAGCCAAAGCTTTGGACTTCGAGCTCTTTCCTGGGAGCCCCTCCCGATAGCGGAACAGACCACAGGGAAACCTCGGGGATGTTCTCCTTGGGCCGGATGGTGAAATAAACCGTCTGGCTGTCCGGGGCACAATAGGGGCCGCGCGCTATGCCCGAAGTGGTCAGCTGAGTAATACCGCCGCCATCTCCATCCATGCGGAACAGACGTGACTCCCCTCCGCCCTTGGGGATTGCGATAAACAGAACATGGCCGTCCGGGCAGGTATTAATGAACGAGCCGATATCCAGAGTGCCGGTATCGATCGGCTGCAGGCTTCCCGATGCGCGTTCCAATTTGCTAATGCCCGTACCCCGTGTAATCAGCCATAAATGGTCCTCGTCCGCCCAGGCCAATGAGGTTGGAGTGATTCGCAGCGGTGTACTCGATATCATGGCCCCGCCGTCTCCTTTGTAGTAGGCGACACTAGAGTCCACGTTGGTGAGGACGGTTGCCATCGTCTTTCCATCGGCGGAGATGGCCAGCTGGCTATAGGCGTTCACATCGTTCGTCAGGGTATGGAAGGCGCCGTCAGGAACGCCAACAATGCCGATTTGCCTGCGGTCGGAGTGAGCCTTGGAATACAAGACGAGCAGATGCCTGCCGTCAGGCAACCATGCCACGTCGGCATAGCCGCCGAAGTTAGCGTCATAGACGATGCCGCTTGGCTGAGCGAGAGTCACTGTCTTTTTCGAGGCGATGTCGAAGACCTTGATGGCCGTATCGCTAGGGCCGCTCAATTCGATCCATGCAATCTGGTTGCCCAGCGGCGACCACACTGGGGCCTGCACCTGGTTGCCCGAAGTGTAGAGCATCTGGTCGTCGCCGCCATCCTTATCCGCAGTGTGGATTTCGGAAAAGTGGTCTTTGTGATCCGGCGTCCAACGCAGATAGACGAAAGTGGCTGCCGTCCGGCGACAGGCTGGCGGCGCTGTCTACATCGTGGATGAGCTGGCGTGGCGTACCGCCAAACACAGGCATCTCATAGAGAGAGTGCAGCGCGACATTGTCGGCGGTTCCCCGGGTGAAGTAGAGATAGTTCGCATCCGGCGAAAAATTCAACCCGACATACTCGTTGGGGAACGCAGTCAGAATCTGCGTATCCGTATTGGTCGCGATATTGCGAACCCACAACGTTCGCTGGCCGCTGTCGTTCTTGATCTCGGCCAGGAACTTGCCGTCGCCGGATAAGGCGATCCTCTCCAGCGTTCCGGTATTCGTGATCTGGCTGAGCGACACCGAGGTAAACGGGACCGGACGCGGCCACAACCGCCAAGCCGCGATTCCCGCAGCGGCAAGCAGCGCGAGGATAATGGCGGCTATCGGCAACGAGCGCGATTTCTTCGCGGGAGGAGGGGCCACGGCAACTGCGGAGACAAAGCCCGCCGGTGCATGCTGGGCAGATCCTGCAGGCACTGAAGCGGAGCCTCCTGCACCGCCTGCGCTTCCGCTCGAAGGAGTTGACGGCGGCGGAGCGCCGCCGCTCCCCGCCCCGCTCGGGCTAGAACCCGGCCCACCAGCGCTTGCCGGGGAACTAGCGCTCGCGCCGCCCGCCGAAATCGGCCGTGCTACGGAGCCGCCGCTACTTTTGCGCTGCAAGCGTTTCAGTTCGGCCCGCAGCTCGGCGGCCGATTGCAGGCGCAGCTCCCGGTCCTTGTCCAGCGTCTTGTTGAGTGTCTCCTCCAACTCCGGCGGCAGCTCAGGATTGAGGGTGATCGGCGCAGTAGGAGCGTAGTTGAGAATGCGATCGAAGGTCACTGCGGTCGTAGCACCGCTAAACGGATGTTGCCCCGTCGACAGCTCATACAACACCACCCCCAGCGAGAAAACATCGCTGCGTGCATCCAGGGTTTCGCCCCGCGCCTGCTCCGGAGACATGTAGGCAATGGTGCCCACCGCCGACCCCGGACTGGTCAGCAAATCGCTGCCCGCCTGAGTTGCGTCGGTCCGCGCGCCTTGGGTTGCGTATCCGTCTTCGAGTTTGGCCAGGCCGAAGTCCAGAATCTTTACCTGCCCTGAGGGCGACAAGAAGATATTTCCCGGCTTGATGTCGCGGTGCAGAATGCCCTTGCGATGCGCCGCATCCAGCGCATCGGCGACCTGCGTTCCCAGGTCCAGCAGCTTGGGGTACGCCATCGTCCGCCGGTAGTAGAGTTTGTCCAGGCTCTGGCCTTCCAGCAACTCCATGACGATAAAGGGCTGGTCGCCGCTTTCGTTGAGCTCGTAGATAGTGCAGATGCCGGCATGGTTGAGTGAGGAGGCAGTGCGTGCTTCACGCCAGAAACGCTCCAGCGCTGACGGGTCCCGGCGTGTGGCCTCGGGCAGGAGTTTGATGGCGACAGACCGGCCCAATTTTTGGTCCTCGGCCTCATAAACGACACCCATCCCACCCTGGCCCAGCGGACGAACCACCCGATAGTGGCCAAGAAGCGTACCTGTACTCAGTTCTTGCACGCAACTATCATGCAGTGCGAAGGAGGGCACGGCAAGGCAAAATCTATTCCCGCGTCAGTTCCACACGGCGGTTGCGCGCACGGCCAGCCAGCGTGTCATTGGTATCGACGGGCCGCGAGGCGCCAAAGCCATCCGTCGAAAGACGCTCCGGTGCAAGGTGATATTGCGTAACCAGGGCCTGCTTCACCGCGGCGGCGCGGCGTTTCGAGAGATCAAGATTGTAGGCATCTCCCCCCACGTTGTCCGTGTGGCCGCTCACGGTAAGCTTCCAGTCCGGGTTCTCCTTAAGCACGCCGGCAATCTCTTCCAGTACCGGCGTCGATTCGGGCTTGAGCTGGTCACTGGCAAAATCGAAGTAGATGCCGTAAATGTCGACCTTCTTCTTCTCTTTCAGTTGCTGCTCGATCGTGCTCGGCGGCGCAGGCTGATTGCTTTTCTGCGCTGCCGGCGTTGGTGGATAGGTGATCTTGATCACCTGCAGCTGCGAACCTTCTCCCAGCTTCCACGCAAGCATCAGCGGATAGTCAGGCTGATCGAGGATATAGAAGTCCGCACGGCCATCATTTGTCGCGCAGGTAGCACGCAGAGCAGGCAGCGTGACCGGTTGCGCATTCAAGAGAACCGGAAATGCGTACAAACCACTCCCTTCCCTTTGCAGGCTGCACTCCTGCTTTCCCAACTTATCGAGGGACGCGCCGCCCACGTTTTTAGTGTCCGTTCCCGTGAGGGCAGAAAGTGTACCCACCAGCGAGCCAAGCGCGCCTGCGAGCCCCTGCGGGCGAAAACTAAACGCGGTAGACCCCTTCTGCTTGAGTTCCGCCAGCACCTCTCGGGAAGCGGTAATCGCCGTAGTGCCGGGGAAAGATCGAGGGGCATTGCTATTGAAGACCTCGGCATAATCGTGGGCCGTATTCAGATCTTGCACCAGCACCAAACGCTCGACCGACAACGCATTACTCGCTCCCGCCGCCGCGGCCTTAGGGCTTTCCGCGCGGTAGGAGAGAGTGATTCCGCTGCTGTCCATGCTGACAATTTGCTTCATTGATTCGTAATCGCCGCGCGGGCTTGCTATGGCCGTAACCACCAGCATGCCTGGCTTCGGCGGAACTGGGCTATTGCTATTCGACGAACCGGGGCTCCAGCCGGGAAAGGAAGATGCTGCCGGCGGAGGTGGGGTCCCACTCGGGTTCGAAGGAGCGCCGGCCGATGGCGGCATGCCTGTCATTACTTGTGACGCCACCGAATGAACCTTTTCTTTCACCTTTTGGGCCGCCCAGTAAAGTCCAGCAAGGGTAAGTCCTGCCCCGATGAAAAGAATGACCACTACCGCAATGATCACCTTGAGCAGGGTGTTGGACTTTTTGGGACCGGGCGCCGGAGCATTGCCCGGTGTATAGGCCCCCAGAACGGGCGTATAGGCGGGCGTTACGGCAGGCGCAGGCATCGCAACACTTGGTTGAGGCAATGGCTCGGTGGGTGGGTGTGCCGCGCCACAAACCGTGCAGAAGTTACTTCCAGCCAGACGAGGGGTTCCGCATTTCGTGCAAAAGCTCATCGTTCGCTCCCCTGGATGGGCCACATCTTACCTGGATGTGTTTCCCGGCGGAGAGTGTAGCAGACGAGCGGAGTGGTTCCCGAACCGGACGTAAAAGCCCTCGAAGACCCAGTGGGAAACTGATCTCCACTCCAATAAGCTCCAGCGAAACTCGATGACCTTAATGTCTTTTCAAGACACCGAGACCGAAATCACTCTGTTTTTTGGTAGCAGAAACTGCGTTAAAAGCCGTACCTCAGCGGCTAAACTCAATTTCCTGTACGTGGATGCTGGATAGGTCCGCGCGTGCGGTTTTCTCGGAAGGAAAACCGCTATGAAGTGCCATGGCGCATTGGGCATATACAGGAAATTGAGGGAAGCCGTCATCAGGCGCGCGTTTGCGGCCCGACTAAAGTCGTGCCCTGACACAAAGCATGAGTTTTCCGCGGCCTGTAAAGCTGTGCCCTTCATTAGAGTCCGCAGCTTGTGAGCCCGTGATCTTCATAAGAATCTGCACCGAGCAGAAATGCAATCCCTCAGGGGCTTTAGAGTCCGCGTGAGAACTGGAAAATAAACCGCAGCCCCCCGTTCGACTTCGCTCAGGGCAGGCTCTCGACTACGCAAAGGTTTCCGAAAAAAGAATGCACTTTGTGAGAGATAAGAGAGATAAGCCCCCCCGGGCGTCGCTTTCCTGCGGAAAAAGATTGAGCGATAAGCGAGATAAGACCTACTCGTCGTAAGTGTGTCGGCGGTTTGCCCGGGTTGGACGGCCAGCCCGAGAGTTGAGTATTGCTGCCGGTCTAAACAGATCCACGCGGAGAAAACTAATATTTCTATAGGGCACTACTTTCCCCTTTGCAGAGAGGCCATGCTTTGTGTCAAGGCACGGCTTTAGCTGTAAGCCGGGCCGTAAACGGTTGAGAATGCGACGAGCTTTAGTGTCTGCGTGAGAATTAGAAGACACGGCAGATCCCTCCGATCGCCAAGGCCCAGAGGGCCGACGTTTAGTAGTCGGCCCTTCGATGGCCTTGGGATCTGAGGCGAATCATGGAGTACCCCACATCCCCCCCGGATGTGGGGCCACCCTATGATTTGTGGCGGGGGACCCGCCACAATCCCCTACTTATGCTCCAGCGGAGAAGCCACCGCCTTGTATCCCGCTGGAATTTGAAAGCTGCTGGTATCGACCGGTGCCACCGAAAAGCCGGAGGTCTCCGTTTGACTTTCCAATAGCACCCCGGCCGTGGCTGGGTCAGTGTTCGCCGCCTGGCTCGGCGCCGAGGTCGACGGAGCATGGTGCATCAGAGCACCCATGCTGGAACCGCCAAGCGCGCGTCCGAATGTGCCCAAGCGAGATACCTGGCTGTCTGCTTCCTGTGTAGCTGTCCCCGCAGCCACCTCCTTGCCTATGGCGCCGGCCGCCGACCCTTGACCCTGGCTTTGGCTTTGCGGCAAAGGTGCGACCGAAGGAGCGGCCAGTGGCTGTCCATCAACCGTCATACCAACGCGTGTCACCTGCAGCACTGGGAGTCCACTCACCTTGCCGGATTCCTTCCGGAGTTCCTCTAAGGCCTGAGCGCCTCCCGGTTCAGCGGCTATCAGAGAATTCATCGCCGAGCCGGCCATATCGACCGAGAGCTCCTTCGCCATGCGTTCATTAAAGCTGCGCATCTCGGGCATACCCGGTGCGTCCTTGATCAGCCACATTTCGCTCGTCGCGGCCATGCCTCCCTTAGCATTGGGATCGCCGGTGTTTGCCGTCATGGTGACGGTGAGCAACACCTCGCTGGCGGTCTGGCCGTCCAGCTGGCGAGTGGCTCCGCTATTAGAAATGTGCGCGTTGAAGCTCATTTGGGAGCCACCTGCAGGAGCAGGCTTTGCTCCTTTCGCTTTGGCAGCGGCGTCGGCCATCGCCTTCTGCATTTCCTGGAATGTCATCACCGAGTAGGTGCGCTTATCGTGATCGATCATGGTGATCGTCTGGTCATCGAGATCGATGATTTCCGTACTATGTGGATTGGACCGCACCATGCGGCTGCCATGGATCATGACCGTTTCGGTGGTGGGCGCGAGGGCCTGTTTGGCCTGTGAGCTGAAAGCGCCCGCCATTTTCATCATCCCCGTCATGGAACCGCCCGTTACATGGGTGGTCTCCTGATAGCTGACATCGGCGAAGGCGAAAGGTTGTAGCAGCAAGCTGCCGGCGAGAAGAACTGACCATGGTGTCTTCATTGCGGTCTCCTTAAGTAACTGTTTCTGTATCTATTGCGTATGCGTTCAAACGTGAGGGGGCTCAATCCTGGACGGAGTAATTCCGGCAAGGCGAAGAATCCCCAAAAATCTAGATATAACTACGGCCGAAGTGAGCCTGTGCGATAACCCATTTCAGCTAAGTCCCGCAACGGGTTCCCTAACTACGGCCAGTGGTTCTGGACGGGTGCCCCATGTTCGCCCCACCTGGCCCGGCGTGCCGTGGGACCTTGTCGAAGGGGACGCCTGAGCCGCCCCCAACGTTTCTCGCACACTAGACGCCCGCCTGTTTCGCCGCCAGCGCGCCGATCACCGGCAGTATGGTCATCTTACCCTGGTAAGCGCTGTACATAAGGAACACCCACAAGGCAAAGCCGCCCACCATCAGCACCAGGTCGATCGGCACTTGAAGAATGAAGAAGAGCCCCTTGGTAACGGCGCCCAGTACCAGGCCGATGACCATCCAGGCAATCCAGAGCGCGAACCAGGCAACGTTAAAGAAAATGGACTGAAAAGCATGGAAACGAACAAAGCGATCGCCTTGTAAGGGTCGATGACCAGGAAAATATCCCCGTAATGATGCCTGCCAGGTAAGCCAGCGCTCCGGCTGTGTTGGCCTGAAGACCAATGCGCCGGCGACCGGCGCACTCATGGCCTGGTGCCCTCCGGGAACACGTGGGGCAAAAGGTTGCGCCGTCGGCAAAGGCGGCTCCGCATGTTTGACAGAAACTCATAAAATATTCCCTCCTGAAACTGGATGACGTTCACAGCCGGCTCGCAACCATCTGCGCCAGCGGCTTGATATTGTCGGTGTTGCACGGACAACTGATGTACATAAAGTGAGCACCGTATTTCCTTTGCGAACCAGGATCATGCTGCCCCCGGCCACGAAGGCTTCGTCGCCGATACCGGCCAGGTCCCCCGTGCCAGTGCTCGCGCGCCGGCTCTCTGACGCAGGCGCGTAACGTAATGATCCTGAATGTTCCCCGGTTCAACTTCATCTCCGTCTGGCGCGTTGCCGGAGGTGAAACTGACCACGAGCACCGGGATCTCGCCGGTAGCAGCCTGCGCAGGCAGGTTTTTGTCGCTGCTTCCTGTTGCGCAAAAAGGCCCCGGCCAACTTCTGGATGGTTTTTTGCGTCTTGCGCTCGGCTCCCAAGCCGCCCAAGCATGGAGGCCTGTGCTTTGCCGTCACGTCCGCCGGATCTCCCTTGGCAATGTAGCTACAACCGTCGTCTTTCGCGTCCGACGGATGACCTCTATCCCCACGGCTTGGCTGACCTCCGCTTTGCTGAGAAAACGGCAGGGATCTCCTTGAACCCCCGCGGCACTGCCATCACGGCTGGAATCTCCCTTGAGGTCGGAAACGCCCTTCAAGAATTCGTTCATCCCGGCGCTGCCCGGCCCATTGCCAGCCAACGCCTTTGCCGTGGCGGAGCGAGCCTTTGCGTTGATCTTTTGTGCCGCATACCAAAGTCCGCCCAGTGCAAGCGCGCCTCCAACAAACATGAGCAACACCAACGCGACAATAATCTTCAGACAGTGTTTGATTTTTTTCCGCCCGCCGCCGGGTAAGCCGTGCCCACCGTCGAGACGCCCGGCGTTGGCGTGTAACTTGCCGGAATGGGTGCATAGGCCGGTTGCGGCGGAGTATAAGGCTGCGCCGGAGTATAAGGCTGCGACGGAGCATAGGTTTGCACGGGAGCAGGGGTTTGAGGCACGGGATACCGCCCCTTGCACTGGTGTAAACGCCCCCGCCTGTGGCGTAGGCATTGACACCGGCGCTGGGGACGTCGACCCTATTGGCGCAAAGCTACCCGGCACTGGGCTAAAAGCAGTATCTGGGGTTGGTGTCGCTGGCGCCAAGTCAAAGGAAGACGCTACCGGCGCCCAGGCAGGTTGTGCCGGAGCATAGCTTTGCACCGGAGTGGTTGGAGGTACGGGGGTAAAACTCGCTTGCACCGGCGTAAACGCACCCGCCTCTGGCGCAGGCGTTGACGCTGGCGCCGGGGGCGTCGACCCCATTGGCGCATAGCTACCCGCCACTGGGCTAAAAGCAGCATTATCTGGGGTGGATGTCGCTGGCGCCGAGTCAAAGGAAGACGCTACCGGCGCCCAGGCCGTTTGTACCGGAGCATCGCTTTGCACCGGAGCAGTGGTTAGGGGTACGAAACAAGCCCCTCACGGTAAACGCAATCGCCCCTGGCGTTGACGCCGGCGCCGGGGACGCTACTGGCGCCCAGGCCGTTTGCATCGGGGCAGAGGCCACGGGCGATGCAGTAGGAACTTTCGTTCCACAGCCGCCACAAAATACGCATATCATTCAATGCCGAACCGCACTTACCGCAAAACTAGCCCATTGTCTTTCTCCTTCACGCACTGAATCTATCTCTCTCGTTCATTTGCCGGCGATAGGACTCGCCCGCCTACTCACGCGCAAGTTCTACACGCCGGTTGCGCGCGCGGCCTTCGAGCGTGTCGTTGCGATCGATCGGGCTTGATGCGCCGTATCCGTTCGTGGTCAGGCGATCGGCTGGATGTGGTAACGCTCGACGAGCGCGTTTTGACCGAGGCCGCGCGGCGTTTTGAGAGATCGAGGTTGTGGGCGTCGCCGCCGATGTTGTCGGTGTGCCCGTCCACGCGGAGTTTCCAGTCGGGATTGTCCGTCATCGCCTTCACGATTTCTTTGAGCACGGGTTCGGATTCGGGTTTGATCGTGTCTTTGTCGAAATCGAAGTAGATACCCCAGGTCACAGCGCGCTTCTGTTCGGCGAGTTGCTTCTCAACCAGATTCACCGGGCGCGGCACACGGTATTCGATCTTCGTGACTTCAATTCTGAATTTACCGTCATGCAGTACAGGGTCCTTCAGCTTAAGCATCAGAACCAGCGGGTC
>CAVZJL010000058.1:0-110240 GCA_963775365.1 uncultured Acidobacteriaceae bacterium
CCACAACTTCTTGCCTGCGCCGGAGACCAGCTTCTTGTTCTTGGTGGCGGCCGTACCTTGCCGCATCGCGGCGCGATAGTGCTTGACCGCTTCCCATAGCAGCGCCTCGTTGATCTGGTCAGCCGCGAAAATCTCGTCTGCCAGCTCCAGCGAGCCTACCTTCTGTCCACCGAGATCCACTACATCAATCTGTGCCATATGCAATTCCTTACAGAGCTTGATGCGCGAAGCCGTTACAGCCTCCTATTTCTTACCCTTGCCGCCTGAGGGCTTGCCACCGGAAGCCTTCTTCGAGGCCTTCAACGGATCGACCGTACCGCCGCCACCAAAGCCACGACGCTCACGCGGCGGCGCCTTGGACTTGGAAATCATCACGTAGCCATCGCGCGGTCCGGGAATCGCACCCTCGACCATCAACAGGTTCTCGTCCAGGTCGATGCCGCGAATGCGCAGATTGCGCACCGTGACCCGCTCCGCTCCAAAGTGCCCCGGCATGCGCTGCCCGGGAAAAACGCGCGAAGGAAACGAGGAAGCACCGATCGAGCCTTGCACCTGGAACATGTGACCGTGCGCTTTCGGGCCACCGCCAAAATGATGGCGGCGAACGACACCGGCAAAACCGCGGCCCTTGCTGGTGCCGACCACATCGACGTACTTGGCGTCTTCGAAAATATCTACCAGCACTTTGTCGCCCGCCTTCAATTCGGGAGCGGCGTCTTCACCCTGCGCGGAGCCATTGACCAGCTCCAGGGGAACTTCGCGCATCAACTTCACTGGCGGAACATTGTTCTTGGCGAAGTGGCCGGCCATCGGCTTGTTCACCTTGCCACCCTTGACGAACTCGATCAGCCCGATCTGTGCCGCACTGTAGCCGTCGCCGGCCAGCGTCTTCAGCTGGGTCACTACGCAGGGACCCGCCTGCAGCACGGTGACCGGATGAACTTCACCCTTGTCATCGAACAACTGCGTCATCCCGATTTTCTTGCCCAGAATCCCTGTCACCGACATGGTGCTCTCCTTACTTCTCGAATGCCTTGATCTCGACATCAACGCCGGCCGGAAGATCGAGCTTCATCAGCGCATCGATGGTCTGCTGCGTGGGCTCGAGAATATCGATCAGCCGCTTGTGCGTGCGGATCTCGAAGGCCTCGCGCGATTTCTTGTCGACGTGCGGGGAACGCAGCACGCAGTATTTGTTCTTCACAGTCGGCAGCGGAATGGGACCCGCGACCTGTGCTCCGGTGCGCTTCGCCGTCTCGACGATTTCACCGGTCGAGGTATCGAGCACGCGATAGTCGTAAGCCTTAAGCCGAATGCGAATTCTTTGTCCTACCATCTCAATTCCCTCTTGCCACTCAACCACTGCTGGTTTCCGCCCTGCCTGCTCGCTAGCCGGCAGGGCGGAAAAGCTTATTTGATGATTTCGCTGATGGTTCCGGCGCCTACCGTGCGGCCACCCTCGCGGATGGCGAAACGCAGGCCCTTTTCCATGGCCACCGGGGTGTGCAGCTCAATCTCCAGCTGCACATTGTCTCCCGGCATCACCATTTCCGTGCCTTCCGGCAGCTTCGCCGTTCCGGTCACGTCCGTGGTGCGGAAGTAGAACTGCGGCCGGTAGCCATTGAAGAACGGCGTGTGACGGCCGCCCTCTTCCTTGCTCAGGACGTAGATCTCGCCCTTGAACTTGGTGTGCGGCGTAATCGATCCGGGCTTGGCCAGGACCATGCCGCGCTCCACGTCTTCCTTGGCAATGCCGCGCAGCAGCAGACCCGCGTTGTCGCCCGCAAGTCCTTCATCCAGCTGCTTTTTGAACATTTCGACGCCGGTCACTACCGTCTTGCGGGTTTCCCGGAAGCCGACGATCTCCGACTTCTTCGCCTACCTTGACCTTGCCCCGCTCGATCCTGCCCGTCACCACCGTGCCGCGGCCGGAGATGGAGAAAATGTCTTCGATCGGCATCAGGAAGGGCTGGTCGATGGCACGCGCCGGCAAGGGTACGTTCTTGTCCACCGCATCCATCAACTCATCGATCTTGGCTTCCCATTGCGCTTCGCCGTTCAACCCACCCAGGGCCGAGCCGCGAATGACCGGCACATCGTCTCCAGGGAAGTTGTACTTCGACAGCAGCTCCCGTACTTCCATCTCCACCAGGTCGGTCAGCTCTTCGTCTTCCACCGCATCGCACTTGTTCAGGAACACCACGATGTAGGGCACACCTACCTGGCGGGCCAAGAGCACGTGCTCCTTGGTTTGCGGCATCGGACCATCGGTCGCCGCCACTACCAGGATCGCTCCGTCCATCTGCGCCGCGCCGGTGATCATGTTCTTGATGTAGTCGGCGTGACCAGGGCAGTCCACGTGCGCGTAGTGACGGTTGGCCGTCTCGTACTCCACGTGCGCGGTGGCAATCGTAATGCCGCGCTCCCGCTCCTCAGGTGCATTGTCAATCGAATCAAACGAACGAAACTGTATCTTCGGATTGTGCTTCGACAATACCTTGGTGATCGCTGCCGTCAGCGTCGTCTTGCCGTGATCAATGTGTCCAATCGTCCCTACGTTCACGTGCGGCTTGGACCGGTCAAACTTCTCCTTCGCCATCTCGTCCCTCTCTCCTGCTTAAATCACAAATCTTCAACGAAATCCGAGGATCGTTCCTCAGGGGTTTGCAGTACGGGCTAAAGCCCGCGCCCTTCGTGCTTACTTGCCCTGGTTGCGGCCAATGATCTCTTCCGACACCGACCGCGGCGCTTCTTCGTAGCGGTTGAAGTGCATCGAGTAATTGGCCCGGCCCTGGGTCGAAGAGCGCATGTGGGTGGCATACCCGAACATCTCGCTCAACGGCACATTGGCCTTGATGACCTGCGATCCGGCACGATGCTCCATGCCTTCGATCCGGCCGCGGCGGGAGTTCAGGTCACCAATGATGGTTCCCATGTACTCCTCCGGCACTACCACTTCGACCGACATCACCGGCTCCAGCAATACCGGAGTCGCCTTGCGGGCCGCTTCCTTGAACGCCATCGATCCGGCAATCTTGAAGGCCATTTCGTTGGAGTCAACATCGTGGTAGCTGCCGTCATAGAGCGTCGCCTTGACGTCGACGATCTCGTAGCCGGCCAGCACGCCGCCCTGCAGCGCCTCACGAATGCCCTGCTCGGTCGGCTTGATGTATTCCTTGGGCACCACGCCGCCCTTGATGTCGTTGACAAACTCGAAGCCTTTGCCGGGCTCGTTGGGCTCGACACGAATCTTCACGTGGCCGTAGTTGCCCGATCCACCGGTCTGGCGGATGTACTTGCCTTCCGCCTCCGCCTTCTTGCGAATGGTTTCGCGATAGGCGACCTGCGGCTTACCGACATTGGCCTCGACCTTGTACTCACGCATCATGCGGTCGACGATGATTTCCAGGTGCAACTCGCCCATGCCGCTGATGATGGTCTGGCCGGAGTCAGGATCGGTATGCACCTTGAAGGTGGGATCTTCCTGCGCCAGCTTGGCCAGGGCCATGCCCATCTTCTCCTGATCAGCCTTGGTCTTCGGCTCCACCGCCACATGGATGACCGGGGCCGGGAAATCGATCGATTCGAGCACGATCGGCGACTTGTCGGTGCAAATGGTATCGCCCGTGACCAGGTTCTTGAGCCCTACGCAGGCGCAGATGTCGCCGGCATAGATCTCGACAATCTCTTCCCGCTTGTTGGCATGCATCTTGAGCAGGCGCCCGATGCGCTCGCTCTTGCCGGTACGCGGATTGAGCACCGTGTCGCCCGTCTTCAGGTGGCCGGAATAAAGCCGGACAAAGATCAGCTGCCCGACAAACGGGTCGGTCATGATCTTGAAGCCCAGCGCAGTCAGCGGCTCATTGTCGTCGGCATGGCGAAGGATGACCTCTTCCATGTTGTCCGGATTGTGGCCCTCGATCGGAGGCACATCGAGCGGGCTGGGCAGGTACTCAACTACCGCGTCGAGCAGCGTCTGCACACCCTTGTTCTTGAACGAACTGCCGCACAGCACGGGGAAGAGCTTCATCCCGATGACCGCGCCGCGCAGCGCCTTGCGCAGCTCGGCCGCCGTGGGCGTTTCGCCCTCGAGAAACTTGTGCAGCATCTCGTCATCGTTCTCGGCTACCGATTCGACCAACTGCATGCGGAAGGCTTCCGCCTTCTTCAGCAGGTTCGCCGGAATCTCTTCGACGTCGTACTTGGCGCCCATGGTCTCGTCGTGCCACAGGATGGCGCGCATCTCGATCAGGTCGATCACGCCCTTGAAGCCGGCTTCCTGGCCGATGGGAATCTGAATGGCTACCGGGCGGGCGTTCAGCCGCTTGCGGATGGTGTCGATGGCATGCTCGAAGTCGGCGCCCATCTTGTCCATCTTGTTGATGAAGCAAATGCGGGGCACACCGTACTTGTCCGCCTGCCGCCACACCGTCTCCGATTGCGGCTCTACGCCATGCACGGCGTCAAAGACGGCAACTGCGCCGTCGAGCACGCGCAGGCTGCGCTCCACCTCCGCGGTAAAGTCCACGTGGCCAGGGGTGTCGATAATGTTGATGCGGATATCGCGCCAGGTGCAGGTGGTGGCAGCCGATGTAATGGTGATGCCGCGCTCCTGCTCCTGCTCCATCCAGTCCATCGTCGCCGTGCCTTCGTGCACTTCGCCGATGCGATGGGTAATGCCGGTATAAAACAAAATCCGCTCCGTCGTTGTGGTCTTGCCGGCGTCGATGTGCGCCATGATTCCGATATTCCGGCAACGATCGAGTGGTACTAGACGAGGCACGGTTTTCTCTCACTCTCGCGCGAGACGTAAGACTCGCGATTCTTCTTGCTGCTTTTGTTGCGCCTGCTCCTTACTGGCTGCAGGCCCTGGGTTCTTAACGTTCAACTACCAGCGGTAGTGGGCAAATGCCTTGTTGGCTTCCGCCATGCGATGAACATCTTCCTTTTTCTTCATCGCTGCGCCGCGGCCGTTGGCCGCATCCAGCAGTTCGCTGGTCAACTTGTCGATCATGCCCTTCTCGCCCCGCGCCCGGCCGTAAGTCACCAGCCAGCGAATGGCCAGCGAGGTACGCCGCTCGGGATTGACTTCGATCGGCACCTGGTAGTTGGCGCCGCCCACGCGACGGGTCTTCACTTCCAGCAGGGGCTTGCAATTCTCCACTGCCTTCTTGAACAGCTTCAACGCCTCGTCGCCGCCCTTTTGCTCCAGGTTGGTCATCGCCTGGTAGAAGATGCCCTGAGCGGTCGACTTCTTGCCGTCCCACATCATGGAGTTGACGAACTTCGTAACCAGCGACGAGTTGTACACCGGATCGGCGGCCACTTCCCGTTTCGCGATATGTCCTTTTCTCGGCATAGAACCTTGTATTCCCTTCCGCTATTCGTTTGCGCCCAAGGCGCTCAATCCTTTAACTACTTTGCGTCGTTACTTTGCGCCACTCTTGGGGCGCTTGGCGCCATACTTCGAACGGCTCTGCTTGCGGTTGGCCACGCCGACCGAATCGAGCGTGCCGCGCACCACGTGATAGCGCACGCCGGGCAGATCCTTCACACGGCCGCCGCGGATCAGCACAATCGAGTGCTCCTGCAGGTTGTGGCCGATGCCGGGGATATAGGTCGTGACTTCGACGCCGTTGGTCAGGCGAACGCGCGCGACCTTGCGCAGGGCCGAGTTCGGCTTCTTGGGCGTTTGCGTGTAAACGCGGGTGCAGACACCGCGCCGCTGTGGCGATCCCTGGAGCGCCGGCGATGCGGTCTTGTACCGCGCCGCGGTGCGGCCTTTTCTCACGAGCTGACTGAATGTAGGCAAACCTTACTCCTTAAAACTTCCGCATTGCGTGGGCGAAATACGCCCAGACACGAAGAGACCACCTTCGCCAAAAAACTGCTGCGCCGCACATCACCGACGTTGCGCCTGAACCCGGCGCTCATCGGTGCACGAAGCCGGCTTGCTTCGCGCCTGCTTGCTGCATACCAGACGAGAACTTCGACGGTGGCCGCGCGTTTCTTCTCAGATCCAGCTGGACATGCGCTCACGCGCTATTGCATCCCGTGCCGGATCAGGCACCGGAAAACCGGGCACCAGAGAAGAAGCCAGTTCCGTTTCGAAGTTCCGGCCCGCATAGCCTCCCCAGGTGGGAGGTGTCGCAAAGGCCGATGCGATTGTTTCCCCTGCATCACGCGAACGTTTTGTAGGGACCCTGATGAATGGGCCGCAAAATACTGCTGCCTGTCTTAAGCGCGCCTTGCCGGTTAAGGCTCATATTGCTTAGCCTTTACTGCGGCACATCCTTCCAGCACGCACTTTTCAGGCTTATGCGGAACCTTTTTAAGATACCAAGCCGCGCCTCCGCGCGTCAATGGTCGGTACCGGCGGGTGCCCCATGTCTCCCGTCGGGTTCCACTGCTCCTTCCCTGATCTCCATTCATCCGACAAACTTAGCGGCCAACCTCGGTGGAATCCCACATCTCGCGAAAACGAGCGAAATATGGGGCACCCGTCCTTGGTTACGAACAGAGTCAGCTGTCGGTTCCGTCCCGCCAGAGCAGAATTCCGTCAGCTCGGTGGGCTGCTTCACAGGTGCAAAGCGCCGGCGAACAGAACGGGTATGCTAGCATCCGTCCTAAATGTTTGCGCCTTGTTGCCCACGATGGCCCTTTACTATGCGCTTTGGGTTGGCTGCGGTGGTTCTTGCCGCTTGCCCCACCGTCCTATTAGGCCAGAGCAGCTCTTCGAAAACTCTCGATCCTCGCATTGCCAATGTCATCTCCGAATTGGAGAGAACGCGCGACATTCATGAGGCGGCACTTTCCCCGGACGGTCAGCAAATTGCCTGGGTGGTCGATGGTGGAGACGGGGGCACCGAGATTCAGGTTGCATCCACGGCCGATCCAGCCCGCGCCCACCGGATCACGGCCGGAACTGGAGCCCCGTGCCTGGAGGAGTATCTGGCCTGGTCTCCGGATAGCAAACAGCTCGCGTTCACCTCCGACTGCAACGGCAATGCCGGCAGGCGCCATGGACCAGGCAGACGTCTATCTCGCTGCCCCGGTTTCGCCTACCCCTTCTCCCCGGAGACTCACCCATCTGCACGGTGGAGTGACCGGCTTGTCTTTTTCGCCGGATGGCCTGCATATTGCCTGCCTATATATAGAAGGCGCCACCCGGCCGGCTGGGGCGCTGGCCCCCATGAAGCCGCCTGCCGGCGTAATCGGGGTCGAGGGGCTAGAGATCCAGCGGGTGGCCACCATCGAAACAGCTTCCGGCGAATTTCGCCAGGTCACCCCCGCGGCCCTGCACGTTTACGAATATGACTGGGCGCCGGACTCCGGCCAGCTGGCCTATGTCGCCGCAACGCCCGCCCGGAGAGAACAACTGGTGGGTGGCCCAGCTCTATACCCAACGGCTGGCCGGCGGACCAACCGCACTCAGTACTGGACCCGGAACACACACCCGGCCCACTGCACGGATTGCAGATCGCGGTGCCCCGCTGGTCGCCGGATGGGCAGGAGATCGCGTTCATCGGTGGCCTGATGAGCGACCAGGGAGCCACGGGCGGCGATATCTATTTGATCTCCGCGACAGGCGGAGCCGCCAAAGACCTTACCCCAGACTCGGACCAGAGCGCGGCCTGGATTCACTGGCTCAAGCCGACCCAACTCCTGGTGTCCGGGATCAAGGCCGGCCAGGTGGAGATCGGGGAATTGGACTCCGTCAGCGGAAAGATTTCGGGCAGCAACCTGACCATTCCCGCCTCGGTCGGCGACGGACGCCTGGAGAATAGCCTCTCCATCGGCTAATGGCAGGGTGGCGTATATCAAGAGCTCCTTCTCGGAAGCGCCCGAGGTTTACCTAGGGCAGCTGGGCGCGGCCGCGCATCCCATCACCCACTACAACGATGCCCGCAAAGCTCTCTGGGGCAAGTCTGAATCGAGTCCAGTGGACCAGCGACGCATTCCCCGTCCAGGGTTGGTTGTTGTACCCGGCCCATTACGATCCGGGGAGGAAGTACCCACTCATTGTCAGCGTGCATGGCGGTCCCTCCAGCGCGGTGATGCCGAAATGGCCGGACCTGGGTTACAACCCGATCGCCTTCTCCGCGCTGGACTACTTCGTGCTCATGCCGAATCCGCGCGGCAGCTATGGCGAGGGGGAGGCCTTTACGCAGGCGAACCGCAAGGATTTCGGCTACGGCGACCTGCGCGACATCCTGACCGGCGTCGACGCCGTGAGCGCGAAGTTGGGCATCGACCAGCAGCGCATCGGCCTCACCGGGTGGAGTTACGGCGGCTTCATGACCATGTTCGCCGTGACCCAGACCCAGCGCTTTCACGCCGCGGTCGCCGGGGCCGGCATCTCCGACTGGAAGAGTTATTACGGAGAAAACTCCATCGACCAATGGATGACGCCCTTCTTCGGCGCCTCGGTGTACGACGACCCCGCGGTATACGCCAAGAGTTCGGCCATCGACTTCATCCACAACGTCAAGACGCCGACCCTGGTGGTGGTTGGCGACCGGGACGGGGAGTGTCCCGCTCCGCAGTCGTTCGAGTTCTGGCATGCCTTGCGCGCCGAACACGTGCCCACCCAGCTGGTGGTCTACCCGGACGAGGGCCACCACTTCAACTCGCCGCAGCATCGCCGCGACGTGTTGGCGCGGGCCTTATCTTGGTTTGAGCAATACATGCCGCCAAGCTAGATCCCGGCAAGGCGAACCCGCGGCCGCAAGGCGGGCCTGTTGCCTCAGGGCTCAGTCCCTTCTACACTTAGGACGTTGACCACACAACTCTGCACGCGGATCGAGGCGGCGGCTACGGTGCCAGCGATCATACGAGGTACAGCCACGCTCCAGAAGACACTGGAGAGATAGAGTGGCGCGGAGTTGGATTCTGGAACAAGTGCTTAGGCAGGACAACGATCTCCGACTGCAATTGCACCACCAGAACGCGCACGGTGTGGCTCTTCTTGACGGAAAAGCCACGTGGAAGGCAGCGGCTCCGGCGTGCACCTATCGGGGATTCGTTCGAGTAGTTCATCAACCGCCGGGGGCGGCGACACCCGGCGGGGAGGTTTCATGCAGCGGTTTTTGACTTTCGTGGTTTTGTTACTCCTTACCGTTCCTGTGGGTCTTTCCATCCAGGGCTGCGCCAACAAGAATGCGAATTACTGCAACGGATCCGGCTACGGCTACCTGAAGGACCAGCCAGTCTCGATCTCGCTTCAGCCGCAGACCACTGGGTTGTCGGTTGCGTTCTCGCAAACCTCTCAGCTGCAAGCTCCCTCCGCTTTGAACTGCGTTGGTACCGCTGCATCGATCGGCACTTACACCTACGGCACCACGGACCGCACCATCGCCGACGTTTCACCCACTGGCGCAGTTTGCGGGGGAACCTGGAATCTCCATACGCCGGCGGTGGCTGCTTACACCACCTGCATTCCCACCGGCAAGACCGGCGTCGCGTATATGACCGCCAGCGCCGCGGGATTTACCAGCAACCAGGTTGCGGTCTATTCCCATCCGCCCATCACCAGTCTCGCGGTCTCGGGCCCGACGAACAGTACCACCGGCAAGCCGGAGTGTCTCTCGCAGGGCCTCACTTCGCAGCTGGACGCTACTGCCTACTACACGAATAGCGCCGGGCAACCGACTCTTCTTTGCAGCCCTAATATCCTGCCGGGCGGAGGCTATGGCCCTAACGACTGCAATAACGTCATCGGCCACTTGACCTACTCGGCGGCCAGCGCGGGCGTGGTCACCATCGACCAGAATGGCGTCGCGACGGCCCAGGCTCCGGGCTCTACACTGATCACCGGCACCATTGCCCAGACCAGCAGCAACGCCGGCTATTTCTATACCTGCCCGCCGGCCAAGATCGCTCTGAGCGTGGCCTCGACCGGCGCCACCAGCGCCAACGTTACGCTCAATACGCCGCTGGCGCTCACGGCGACGGTGACGGACGTCAACAACAACGTGATCAACGGGCTTGCGCTGAGCTATGTTTCCACCAACCCGGGGAGCATCGCTGTCAGCTCCACCGGCGCGGTGACCGCTGCATTTCCCTCCAACTCTGCGATCACTGCCATCTGCCAGCCGACAACGTGCAATCCTGCCCCGATCAACCAGCAGGGAACCTTGGGCACAGGGGTTCCTGTGATCAGCAATTTCGTGCAGATCGCGTCCCCGGGCAAGAACAGCAACTACATCTGGGTCTCTAGTCCAGGGTCGCCGTACTTCGTGCCCATCGATTTGTCGACCGGGACCATAGGCACCCAGATCAAACTTCCCTACTCGCCGAACTCGATGGTGCTCGATCCTACGGGCACTACTCTTTATTTCGGCAGCTATCACGAGCTGATGACGTATAGCGCATCCTCCAATAGCCTGGCATCGGAAGTGACCAGCATACCCGGCGTCGTCCTGGCGGTCTCGCCTACCAATTCCGCCGTCGTAGTGAACGACCAGTTGCGCGGCGTTATCTACCTCTACACGCCCACCACCACAAGCGGAACAGGGACTACGGCGACAACCTCAGGGGGAAGCTATACCTCTATCGCCGGGATCGCCCAGAGGGCAGCTTTCACCGCTGATGGCCAGACCGTCTACATCGTGGGTGACGGGGTGCTCTATATCCATAATTCCTTTACCGGCTGGTCGACCGAACCCCTGCCTGCGGGTCAAGGCACCCCGGGAACGGGAGTTTGCCCGGCGACCAACACTACCAGTCCGATTCCTACCGATCCCACAACGTATCCGCCCAATACGACGGCAAACCCCAACAACACCTTCAACATGTTTTGTTCGCCCGATCTGGCGGTGACGATTCCGGCTGCCGCGGTCTTTCGTTTCCGGCGCGCCTACCTCCGCCTATGGGCAGTGCCCGGAGACCACGGTCAAGCCGGTAGTGAATTATCCGGAGGCCACTACAGTCGCGGTTGCCTCCGACCACGTGGCATCTACCACCGACGGCAAACACATCATCGGCGCCAGCGCGAATCCGCCGACACTCACGGATCTCTCTATAACGGTACCGATCGATGCCTGCCCGACTGATGCGAACAGCCAAACCACGGGGATCGTCTTCAACCCGCCGCCGGTTGCGAATCAGGCTTCGCTGGCAGCGTACGGCATTACCAATATCAACCAGGTGATCGCGGCGACCAACTCGCTGGAGGCTTTCGTCACCTATAGCAGCGCCGCCACGACGCCGCCTGCAGGTGGGGCACTGTTGCCGGTCTACAAGCCTTCAGCGGCGGCCGGCGCACTGGGAACGCTTAGCAGTGTCACGCTCACCGGCAATGCATTGGCTCCCGTGGCAGGCATCTTCTCCCCGGATAACACCATCTTCTTCGCCGGTACCTCGGGTGATGATCAGCTACACCTGATCGACACCACCACCCTGAGTCGACACCAAGCAGATCGACCCCAAACTTACGGATATCAATGGCAAGCCGCTGCCGCCTGTCTTCCTGGCGGTTAAACCGCGGCCCACTACCTAGCCGAGTAAGTGCTTGGAGTTGGAAGAGGACGCAAGGCCGGGATACTTCTGCGGAATTTCATTTCCCTCGGACGGGCGTGAAATGGGAAATGGCACTTCAGCTGCGGTTATCCCACTCAAGCCAAAAGAAGGCTTGACCCCGATTTGCTGCCACGCTGTGCTAGAGAGGTCCGCGTGTGCGCCTTTCATTAAGGAAAGGCGCATGAAGTGTATCTACGCCAAGAGCCTCCGCAGAAAAGCGGGGCAAAGGGGCCACCCAGCATTTTTGCCGGTGTGACAAAAAACAGGTTCAGTCGCCAGCGAGCGGAATGGGGGAGGGTCTTGGGTTACAGGCGCCTTCACGATCCCAGCCGAGGACTTCTGAGATCTGGTCGGCCAGCGTCAAGGGGTCGAAGGGCTTGGAAAGGATTGCGGCCGCACCCAGTTCATCGAGCTTGCGCCGATCCTGCCCCTGTACTTTCGCGGTCAGCAGAAGCACAGGAATGTGAGCGGTGTTTCCGTTCTGCTTGAGAATTTGATAGGTCGTCGGACCATCGATGTCGGGCATCATGACATCGAGCAGAATGGCATCCGGCTGTTCCAGTGAAGCGCGCCGTATCCCTTGCGCTCCCGAGGGGGCCAAGATGACCTGCCAACCAGCAATGGTTTCCAGGCTGAGCGCGGTTACCTCACGGATATCGGCTTCATCATCGATGATTAATATGCGAGGGATCATGCCGGTGCCTGCCTTCGGTGTTGTTATCACTCTAGGTTCGGTGCCCCGGGGCGTACATAACACTTGCTGTGCATTACCTTGATAACAAGGTAGTTAGAAGATTTTTCATACTTTTCGGAAGATTTTTCGTTGCCCCCAGGACGGGCGTGGGCTCGCGGATCATTGCCGGTGGCAGCCAAGGATTGACCTGTGTGCGGCAACAGGCGGGGAAGGAGAAGAGCTCCCCGCATCTGCCCACGATCCACGGAAGATCGGGTATGCTAGAGCAGTTTCGCAATGACTGTGGCCCTGACACAGATCGCGCGGTGTGGTTTTCTTTTGGGAGAAAACCACTAAAGAGTTCATCGCTTCGGTCTGCACCCATCGCGAAACATGCAAGACCCCGGAAGAAGCGAGGAACAGAATGACCAGATTGCTCAGAGTGTGCATAGGTACGATGGCGCTGCCGGCTTTGCTGGCGCTATCAGCTTCGGCGGCCAGGAACAAGGGTCTTGAAGTGGATTTCAAGACCAGCCAGGGCCAAGACGCGGGAACAGCGACGCTCACGTCCGCGGGCAATGGGGTCAAGGTCAAGCTGAACCTGATGAATCTTCCCGAAGGGGAGCATGCGCTGCACGTCCACCAGAACGCGAAATGCGATGGGCCGGATTTCAAGACCGCCGGCGGCCATTTCAATCCCGACAGCAAAGAGCATGGGACCAAGAATCCGAAGGGACCTCACGCGGGCGACATGCCGATGAACCTGCAGGTAATGGCCGATGGCACGGACCACGTTTCCTTCGTGACCAACAGCATTTCCCTCAAGAAGGACGCGAAAAACTCGGTCTTCGCGAACGGCGGCACGGCATTCGTCATTCACGAGAAGGCGGACGACATGATGACCGATCCCACGGGCAATGCGGGCGGCAGAATCGCTTGCGCGGTGATCGCCGCACCGTAGCCAGGAACGTGATCCGCATTTGCTTCTAATACTGTGACATTTTGGATCACGCCGCTGAAGACCCACGGATTGGAAACAGCCACTGCATCAAAATGGCTCCGCTGGGCGCATGCGGGAACGCCACCGGCTTGGCGATGGCTCCCACCCGAAGAAAGCGCGCGAAGCCTACATCGCGCTTTTTCTTACGCAGACCAAGTAGCCAGAGAATCGCCGTCCCGGCCGCTATGAAGGTGGTTGGGGAGACTCTAAGGAAATCGACTTAACGAGTCAACGGCGCGAGTGTCGAGCGACCGGGGGCGCGGCCGAGGCGAGGTATTTGGCAATACCCGCAGGCGGTAGAGTGGGCGCCAGGAGTTGACCTTGCACAAAATCGCAACCCAGGGTTCGCAGGCACTCCAACTGATCGGCGCGCTCCACTCCTTCGCCTATGACCTTCAAGCCAAGACCGTGGGCCAAGGCAACGATGCCCTGCACGATGGTATAGGTTCCGTTGGGCTCCGAGATGCGCTCGACAAAGGAGCAGTCGATCTTGAGCGTGCTGACGGGAAGTTGATGCAGGTGGCTCAGACAGGAGTAACTGGTGCCGAAGTCAGCCACGGAAAAGTGAACGCCCAACGCGGCCAGGCTGCGCATCTGAGATGCGACCTCGGGGCGGTTGCGCATGACTGTGCTCTCTGTGACGATCAGTTCGAGCAGGCGTGGGTCGAGGCCGAACCTGGTCACACTGCTGAGCACTCGGGCAGAAAAATCCGAGTGTAGAAACTGCAGCGGAGAGACACAGAAAGATACGCGCAGCGGGGTGAGCTTCTTGTTTTGCCACTCGATGCTCTGGCGGCAAACCTCGTCCAGAACCCATTCGCCCAGGGGCACGATCAGGCCACGCTCCTCGGCAACGGGCAGGAACCGGTCCGCCGCGATGGAGCCGAGTTGGGGATGGTTCATCCGCAAAAGTGCTTCGAGGCCGCATAGATTGCCCACCATGGAATACTGCGGCTGGTAATAAAGCTCCAGGCCTTCACCCTTGAGCGCGCTGCGCATGAATCGGTCCAGCTCGCTAACCTCGCTGGCGGAAGAACTGATCTGCGAAGAGACGAGAAGATATTGGCCCCCTCCGGACTGCTTGGCGCGATACATCGCAGCATCGGCCGAGCGCCGGAGTTGCAAAGAGTCGGTTCCATCATCGGGATAAATGGCAATGCCGATCGATGCCGAGATATCGAAGGAGGCGCCCTCGACTTCGATCGGCTGATTGATGCTTTCGAGCACATTGCGCGCGACCATCAGGGCGCTGCTCTTGTTGGCCAGCTCGCCCAGAATGATGACGAACTCGTCCCCGCCGGTGCGGGCAAAGGTGTCCACGGCGCGCAGGCGGGCGGATATCCGGGTCACTACCTGCTGCAGGCACAAGTCGCCGGCGGCATGGCCAAAGGAATCGTTGATCTGCTTGAAACGATCCAGATCCAGGCAGAGGAAAGCGGCCTGCTGTCCGTAGCGGGCGGCTTGGGCCAGGCTCTGCTGGATTCGGTCCTCCAACAGAAGGCGATTGGGCAGCCCGGTGAGGGTGTCGTGATGCGCCTGGTGAAGCAGCTGCTCATGCAATTGCTGGCGGTCGGTGACATCCTGTATCAGGACAAAACTGCACGTCCGCCCCATGTAATCGATGCGATGGGACGCCATATCTACCTGGATATAGGAGCCGTCTTTACGGCGGTGGCGCCAGGGGCCAGCGAGCTGGGTAGGGTTGGTACCAGAATTATCCCTGAGCAGCGCCGCGTCTTCGGTAGGCCGCAGATCACGCACGGTCATGCTTTGGAATTCCTCGCGGGTGTAGCCGTAGTGAGCCACCGCAGCGTCGTTGACCTCGAGGATGCGCAGGGTCCCTGATTCCTGCACCCATATGGGGTGCGGGTGAGCGGCGAAGAGCAGACGATAGTGCTCCATGGCGCGGCCTGCTGCCAGGAACTCGTCCTCCAGCAAGGTCAGGATCATGCCGAAAGCTACAAAATACTTGGGCACATTCCATAGTTCGGCAGGAATCTGCGCGGCCGGGATGAGATAGTCGCAAAGCAACCCGACGGGAAAGACAGAAGACCACGCCATCAAGCCCAGAATCGAGGTCAGGACGCCGGTTGAGGTACGTCGGAATTCGAACCAGTAGAGCGCGGCAAAGGTAAGGAAAATCTCAAAGAGAAAAGCTGAAATGCCTTGATCCGGGGCATGATGCTTGAGCGCGATGACGGTCCAGATTTCGCCCAGCGAAAAGGCCACGGTGATGACAGCCCAAACCCGGCTGCGGCCACGGCACAACTTCCACGCCAAGACGATGCCGGCGGTCGTAGCCACCGTCGCGGCCGCGTACAGCGGCCAAAAAATTACGCCACCGATAACCACGTAGTTGATATAGAAGAGCGCCGGAAGACCGATGCCAAGCGAAGCCAGAGCTCTGCTCACTGCGGTCTCGGAGATGGCTGGAACGGAGAAAAGGAAGCACAGCCCGGAAAGAAACAGGGCGCTGAGGCTCACGCTGTCGACCAGCACCTGTCTCCCGTCGGAAACAGTAGGAATCAACAGAGCGGCAAAATGAAGCAGGACGAAGATCCACCCGGCAACCCAGCAGCGTAATCGCGGGGTCGCACGTTTGCGGTAGATCGAGGCGAACAACACCACGAGTAGACCGAGGATCAGGATGTCGAGTACTTCGCTTTTCATAGACGCGGCAGAGAGAAAGATAAAAAAAGAAGCACAGCGGGAAGCGCGAACTATCAGCTTTTCCCTGCTGTTCAGTATCGCTCAACCCGGGAAAGACTCAAGGTCACGGAAGTGTGACCGGATGGGGAGGAGTCGTAGGTTCCTCTGCATCCTTTCGTCGAGGTGTCTACCCCCTGCTTGACAGCGCTTTATTGATTCTTTGCAGGGGCGCGTTGGAAAAAGCCGGTTTGGAGCGCAAAATTGTGCCCGCAGGAGCGAAAGCCCCATTTCATTCTCCATCGCTTACGGCCCCAGCCAAAACGGGCTTGGGAAAGCTGACCACGATGGGCAGGGCTTCAGCCGTGCCATAAAGCCATACGCGAAAGACGCTTTAACCGCTAAGGTGCGCTTTTCCGACTCGTAGGCCCATCATCTGCTTTGGCAGCCGAAACGATCACCCGTGCCCTTCGGCCGACGAGTTTTTCCGCGTAAAATAAGCTTTTCGTTTGGTGGGAAACGCAAAACTGTCTTGTTAGGCAACCACGGGCCCTGCGCAGTGCGGCAAGATCTTACGTGGCTGAGAGTTTTCTGCAGATGTTTCAGTTCATTCGGAAGTGAGGCTGGCGTTACGGGAAGACCCGGAGCGACAAAACCAGGAATTGGCCTTCCCTAGCCTCTACGATGCATTCTTCAGTTCTTTTTCCGCGCGCAACCAATCCTGCTCGGGCGAACCTTCCGGCCAGCCGCGCTCTGCCCAATACTTCTCCGCCAGGCGAGCGATCTCCTCGCGCGAGGGTGCGGGCGGTGGCGTCTGCTTTTTTGTTGCCGGTTTCCGTTTTTTGGGAGCCCCGTTCGCGGCTTCTCCGCTTTTGGTAGTCATTCCTATCTCCTTAATTAACCCATATTGAATCGCCGTTCATTCATCCAGGGACATCTCAATGATACGAAGGAGAGCGAGCAGTTGTCAGCCAATTCGATAGTAACTTGTAGGTTACCTTGGGCTGTAGGCTGTTTCGCTGACCGAACGGTCTGGCAGGGCAGATGCTGGGTCTCGCAGAATCGGTGAGTATCCCAGGACTTACAAGTTTGTGTGAGAACCCCATCCAAGCACGAAAACTGTCCCGGGCTGGGCACGTTTGGTTCCGGCCCTCTGGGCCTTGACGAAGGGGAACGATTGGCGACTCTTTTGAGTTTGCTCTGACCCAGACAACGGCGGGACTCAATGGGAATGGGCGTTTTCCAAGCAGATTTTCAGGCCCCGGAGGCGGGGGTATCGAAGCGCTCCTGACGGCGGGATATGGCGTTGGATAGAGCGATGGGCGGCTCGGATTGCAGCAGCTGGATACTCCATTCCTTCATTGCCGGCTTGGCCTGCTGCAGCTCCGCGAGGTCTGCTCTCCAGTTTCGAAGATGGACCTTGTTGTCGAGCATACGGATCCAGAAGGCGCGGTATTCGGCCAGATTTAGCTGCTCGACGTTAGCGAAGAGCTCATCGTCCGCGAGTAGCCATTGCCACAGAAACCGGTCCTGCGAGGTTGGCTGGCGGGCAGCGAGCGCCTCATCGGCCAGTTCCTCGTCAGTTGGGAAGCCGTTCAGGGCATAGCCGAAATCGGAGAAATCGCTCTTTTCTCCGGTCTGCTCTGCGATCCGTTTGAGGGTGCGCACCAGGTTGCGACGCGCCGGCCCACGATACGCCCTTTCCTCGATCAATCCCTTGTAGAGCGCGACTGCCCGGCGAAGGCCACGGACAAAGAGGTCGCTGCGTGAGCCGTTGTCGGCGGCCTCGTCAGGGAGGTAAAAGCGGCTGCAAAGCAAGGCCTCGACAAACGTCGCGTGCCGCCACTCCGGGTCAACGGAGGTTGAGTGAGCTATATCCGCAAAGGCCTGCTTCGATAACGACTCGAGTTGGGGTCGCCCCGCCTTCCGCAACCAGGACGGTTCTCTGTCCTGGGACTCCAGGACCTGGTAGGCGGCCAACGCACGATAGGAATAGCCCTGGGCGATCCGGCGCCGGTCCACCGCCTCCGGAAAGCGCGACAACTGCAGAAAAAACTGGTCCAGCCGCGCGAAGGCCGTCCATGGATCGGAGCGGCTCAAGTGGGCAACGGCCGACAACAGCAGGCCGTTCAGGAAGACCGCCGCATCGGTCTCCGTGGGAAGGTCGCGAAAGGCAAGACGGCCCTGTCCAACGTAAGCCAGATGATCGATATCATCGATAACCGCCAGTGCCCGCGGGGCAAAAGCTGTGCCTTCTTCCTGAAAACCCAACGGCTGCTCGCCCACCTCTTGCAGCAATCCAGGCAGAGCGCTCCTGGCTTCAGTCTGGGCATCCCGTAAGGCTTCCAGCTGGGCTGCGACGGCTTCGACTTCGGCGATGGCCTGGGACTGATCGCTATCCCAGGCGCGCGCTTGCAGGTAGACCTGGATCACAATCAGAGCGGCGATGACCACGAAGACTGCCAGGAACAGGGCCGACGCGATGCGGGTCCGGTGCTGCGCAGCAGCCGCTTCGCGCATAATTTCCTGGGACTGGCGCAATTGGTCGTGAACGGTAGTTAGCTCAGCCTCAAGCTCATCGATAACGATATCGGCGTGCGAAGGGGCGACAGAGGTCTGCGCCGCGAGCGCGGGACTGGGCGCGGCGGCTACAGTAATCGGAGGTTGTTGGCGCCGGTACACCGGGGCAGCTGGAACAGGCGCGGAAGTGGTGGGCTCGGTGGTGGAACCACCAACCGTTTGGGCCTGGGCGGGAACGCCGATCAGAACATACAGGCAGGCAAGAAAACCGGCACCGAGAAGACCCAGCGCCAGCACTGTCATCCAACCGTTGGTGTGCGTGCGTCGCGCCCTGCTCACGGGTTCGCTATCCATTCTGCCTCCGGCAGTACCAGCTAAAGCATTCTCAGAGTCGCTGGACTCAGTCGACTGTTTCCCTGTTGGCCGTTCCCTTAAAGAACGGCCAACAGAGGGGCAGTGACGCCATCGACGCAACTCGGATAATGCGTTTGAGTATCTGCAACTTCGAGCAGCTTAGCAATCCCACTTCCGCAACAGCGGGAACGAGAGAGGTGGTCGCTGATCCCGTTGCCTCGCTGATTGGTGCGCGGTCTAACCGGCCCCAATCGAGCTGGTTTGAAAAACCCCGGACGCCCCTCGCCTCACTCCTGAGTTGAATGACTTTCCAGTACCACCGTAATGGGCTGGGTCAGGTTGAAAGTGACTACGCTTTCAGCCGGCACAGTAATGTCTTTATTGCCGGTAAATGCAGCTCCCGCAGTGCCGGCGCCAGCGCCCAGCAGGCCGCCGATCAACGCGCCCTTGCCGCCGCCAGCGAGCCCGCCGATCAACGCGCCTCCGCCAGCGCCTCCGCCAACGAAGCCGGCGGTACGCTTGCCTTTGCCTTTCGACGTGGCTTCATAAGAGCTGGTTGAAACCGAGTACGTGCCGACGCGGGTAACCGCTATGACCAGATCGCCGGCGCCCTTAAACCGCCCCTGTCCTTTGGCGGCAACCACGGTTCCGGTGACCGGAGCACCCGCGCGGATGACCTTGACCCCATGGACCACCACGGACTGCGCCAGTGTTCCGGAGAACGTGTCGCCGACATTGCTGGCCTTAGCACTGATCGTCTGCTGTATGCGGACGACCAGCGGGGTGCCACTGGCCACGACATATTTCTTCGGAGGCGGCGGTGGAGGGGGACCCGCCGGAGCCGCGGCGGGGGCAGGGGCAGGAGGAGGAGCGGCCGTCATCGCCGCCGGCGGTGGAGCTGGGGCAGGGGCAGGGGCAGGGGTGGCATCAGGGGTGGCAGGAGGAGGGGCGGTCTGTGCCGTGGGCGCGGGCTCCGCGGCTGGGGCAGCGGGAGCCGGCGTCTTATTGCACCCACCGAGTAGCAACAACCCAGTCAATCCAATTGAGAGCATGCCCGCTAGAGAGGACGCCGTCTGCCTCTGCGCGCGACCGCCGGAGGAATAACCTGGGCCCAACAACGCGTGCTTCTTCATGATTCTCTCCCTGAACAAGAAATTTTCTGCACTGCCATGCTAGAGCATTTTCGCTACTGCCCGGTCGACAAGGATAGCGATGTGCGGTTTCTTTCGCGAAAGAATCCGCGCCACAAAGTAAAGATGCATTGGCCAAGCCACAGGAGCCGAACGTTCTCCTTAGCTACGGTTCTAGCAGCCCTTCTGTCGATTTGCTGAAGACCTTGAGTCGCTTTCCCGCTCGATCGTGGCATCGATGGATGGACCGCTCGAGATCCAACAAGCCTGGCTTGTGAATACTCCCCGATTCGGCGATGAGTGGACGGAGCGTTGAGAACGACTCCAGCTTACACCAAGTCGAAATGTTCGTCGCCCGCCCCAAATCTCCGATGAGAAGCCCGGATCAGGCTGGACTCAAGGGTGAGAGACTCAGACTTGCGCTTGCTCAAGCCGCCGGCGCAAGCTGCCGGCGAGTTCGGCTACCAGCTCTAATTTGCCGGCCAGGCTCGGAGGCAGTTCGGGTTCAGCGAGCGCGAGTTGGGACTGCAGCAAGAGCCCAGTCAGAGTAGATTTCAGATCGTTTTCCAGGAGCGAGGCAGCGGCGCGCAAAGCCATCACCTGCTGCTGCTCGCGTCGCCCGATCGCCGCTTGGACCTCGCGCGCCAGTCTCGCGCCCCCGGAGAAGGCGAAGTTGATGTGCACCGGCACAGCCATGCCGAAGCTCTGCCACAACAGCTCGACGGCCGCAGGATTGGCTTCCGCCAGGCAATCGTCCACCACCACCACGGAGTAGTCACGGTGACGTAGAGCGATCAAGCCGGCGCGATGGGTGGGGGCAATGTTCACGGAACAGCCTAGGGTGGTGGCCAGGGAGTCGGCGACCCGGGAAGCATCGGCCATGGGACTAATAATCAGGACACTGTGCTGCGCAGCTGATTGCACAACTACCTCCTCTTTGCACAACTATTTCGTTAGGGTTGCGGGGTTGTGGGCAGTGGCCATTGCGATCAGGGAATCCGCAGCCAGCGGCCGGGGCAGCGGAGTTGTGGCTTTGTTGGTTTAGTTGCTTAGTGGTTTAGTTGCTTAGTTCGCGTGGTCTCCGGCATCGTTTCCGTCGGCGGGAGCGGTGATGCCGTACTCCTTCAGTTTGCGGTAGAGCGTGGTCTTGCCTATGCCCAGCAGGCGTGCGGCCAGGAGCTTGTCGCCATTCAGTTTGCGCAGGGTTTCGAGAATGGCCTCCTTTTCTAACTGCGCCAAAGGAAGCACTGGCGCGCGCGCGGCGGAACTGGTACTGGGAAGCTCCGCCGCTATCACCAGGGCACGGCGATGCTGCAGATGAAAGTTCTGCAACTGGGTGGGCAGATCGCCCAGGTGCAGTACGGGACCGGAGGAGAGGGTACAGGCACGATCAATCGAATGCTCCAGCTCGCGCACGTTACCCGGCCATTCGTATTCCACCAGAGTGCGCAAAGCGTCGTCGCTGAGGGTGTGGGAGACGCCAGTTTCGCGTGCCATCCGGTCCAGAAAATGCGTGGCCAGCAGGGGGATGTCCTGTTTCCGCTCGCGCAGCGGTGGGATACGCAAGTTGACCACGCTAAGGCGGTAATAAAGGTCTTTGCGGAAGCGTCCCTGCTCCACCATTGCCGGCAGATCGCGGTTGGTGGCGGCCAGGATACGAACGTTAATGTGAATGCGATGGGTGGCACCCACAGGCCGAACTTCTTTTTCCTGCAGGGCGCGCAGTAACTTGGCCTGCAAGTCGAGTGGCAGTTCGCCAATTTCATCGAGAAAGACAGTGCCGCCCTCGGCCGAAGCCAGCAGACCCTCCTTGGCGCGATTGGCGCCGGTAAACGCGCCTTTCACGTAACCGAAGAGCTCACTCTCCATGAGCGTGGGCACCAGGGAACCGCAATCGACTGGGACAAACGGACGATCGGCGTGGGGGCCGTTGCTATGAATGGAACGCGCCACCAGCTCCTTGCCCACGCCGCTCTCGCCCAGGATCAATACCGGATGCGAGCTTTGCGCTACCTTGGCCAGAATGCGATAAAGCTTGTCCATCTCCGGGCTGCGGCCGATGAGGTTGCCGAGGCCCAGGTTGGAGCGCAGAGATTCGCGCAATTGACGGCTGGCCCCCTCGACTGTGCGCCGTTCCGTGGTCCGTTCAAGCGCACGTTCCAGCACCACCGCCAGTTCGTCCATGGCGAACGGCTTGGTCAGATAATCCGTGGCGCCGGTGCGCATCGCCTCCACTGCCGCGGGCACAGTGGCGTATGCCGTCATGACGACTACCACCAGGCCGGGGTTGAGCGCCTTGATCTCGTGTAGTAGCCCCAGGCCTTCGCCCAGTGGGGCGCGTAGATCAAGCAGCAGGACATCCACGCCCTGATCGCGTAAGAGGGTACGAGCGGCCGCAATGCCGGAAACGGTCTGCGGTACAAAGCCCAGATCAGTCGCTATTTCGCAGCAGGCCGAACGGATCGCGGCGTCCTCATCAACCACGAGGAGGTGAAGTTTGCCGGTGCGCTCCGCGGGACGCGACATAGTTGCCACAGAAGCTGTTACTGGAATTGTTATCGCCATTGTACGCAGATTCCTTCCTGGCCGGATAGAAGAACTTCCCTGCCTGTTGTATCGACATTTAGAGCAACTTTCGTCACCTCACCGGGAAACGCCGCGGCGAACGATTGATCGGCGCAGAAGATCTTTTTATTCTTCTGCGCACCCCACTGATTGCTCGCCAAAGAAAGTGTTCGCACCGCGAAGACAAAACTCATGCGCAAGACCTCCTGACTCAAGACCGCTGCTTCAGCCGGCAAATGCGGTTGTTGATGCATGTGTTAGAGCATGTGTCGTGCCAATGGGGTGGTGGTTGTGGACGGGAGCGGTAAGTTGCCGAATAAACACCACTTGCAGTGAAGAAGGAAGAGAGGGATAAAACACGTCAAAAGCCTCCACCGCAGAGCCGGAGTTCTTAAATGGAACTGCCACCACCGTCGCGGCAGGGGTAACTCCCGCGCAATGTGCTCGTTAGGCGTATGAGTTCTAAATCGGGAAGGGTCCCAAAATGGGAACGCTCACCGCCCGGTGTTCTGCTAAGGAACGCCGATCGGGGCCGGCAGGAGCCCGCGCGAAGAGGCGGTGCAATGGCTGCTGCGAATCCGCTGGGCAGCGACCCTCCCCGCTCTCATACAATCAGGAGATGAACCCAGCGCAAAAATCTGCGGCGACCATCTCCCGCTCCCCGTTCTTCCGTCCCCATGACCGGGCCGCGGGCGCGATGCGTCCGGTACGACTCACGCCGCATTACACCTCGATGGCGGAGGGTTCGTTACTGATCGAAGTGGGCCACACCCGTGTGCTATGTAATGCCACCATCGAAACCGGCGTGCCCGGCTGGTTGAAGAACAGCGGCCGGGGGTGGGTCACAGCGGAATATGGCATGCTTCCCCGAGCCACGCTCACGCGCACGCCGCGCGAATCGGAGCGCGGCAAGGTAGGCGGGCGCACGCATGAAATCCAGCGACTCATCGGGCGTTCTTTGCGTTCCGTGGTCGACATGCATGCCCTGGGCGAACGCACGGTGATCCTGGATTGCGATGTCCTGCAGGCCGATGGGGGCACCCGCACCGCGGCTATCACCGGCGCCTGCGTGGCCATGGCCATTGCCTTCCGCCGGTTGGTGGAGGCGGGCACATTGAAGAAGCTGCCGCTTACTCAGATGGTAGCCGCTACCAGCGTAGGGATCGTGGAGGGCGTGACGCTGCTTGACCTGGCATATGAAGAGGACTCGCAGGCGGAAGTCGATATGAACGTGGTCATGACCGAGGGCGGTGGATTAGTGGAAGTGCAAGCGACCGCGGAGCGCAACGCGTTTCCGCGGGAAAAATTGTTGGAGATGATGGATCACGCCGAACGCGGGATCATCGAACTGGTGGAGGCACAGCGGGCGGCGCTGGCGCAGCCGTAGGCGGTCAAACGTTAAGAACCGGGAATGCATTAGAATGAGCCCCGGGAACAACGGCAAAAATTGAGAGGGAATGAGCAATGACAACCACAAAGCTGACACCTGGAAAACTGGCGGGACTCAAAGCCGTCTCGGACGCACGCGGGGTGATCGCCGCGGCCGCTATGGATCAACGCGGATCGCTGAAGAAGTCACTGGCCAAAGAGAAGGGCGTGTCCGAATTGCCGGACTCGGCGCTGGTCGAGTTCAAGGAACTAGTCACCGACGTTCTCACCAAATATGCATCGGCTATCCTGCTCGATCCCGAGTTTGGCTTGCCGGCGTCCAAACTGCGCCACGGCAAAGGCCTGCTGCTGGCCTACGAAAAGACAGGCTATGATGCCGATACGCCGGGGCGGCTGCCGGATCTGCTGGACCATTGGTCGGTGCGCAGGTTGAAGGAGGCGGGTGCGGACTGCGTCAAGGTATTGCTCTACTACACGCCGTTTGAGAAGAGCGATATCAACGATCGAAAGCACGCCTTCATCGAGCGCATCGGGGACGAATGCAAGGCACACGACATTGCCTTCTTCCTGGAGTTTGTCGGCTATGACGTGCACGGCCACAGCGAGAAATCGTTAGAGTACGCCTTGAAAAAGCCGGAGATTGTTTCCGGCTCAATGTCCGAATTCGGCAAAGCAAAATATCTGATCGACGTGTTGAAGGTAGAGGTTCCGGTGCAAATGGAATTCGTGCAGGGCACCAGGGCCTTCAAGGGTGAATCGGCATACACCCGCAGCGAAGCTTTGCAGCATTTCAAAGACGCGGCGACGACCACTCACAAGCCTTTCATTTATCTCTCCGCCGGGGTAAGCAACGCGGTCTTCACCGAGACCCTGGAGTTGGCCGCGGAAAGCGGCACCTCGTTTAACGGCGTTCTCTGCGGCCGAGCGACGTGGAAGGACGGCATTGCCATCTATGCCAAGGGCGGCGCCAAGGCGTTTAAAGACTGGCTCGACGACCAGGGCGTAAAGAACATTCAAAACGTCAATAAGAGCCTGGAATCGGCTCACTCCTGGTTCCCCAAGGTTGGAGTCACTGCAGCGGAGGTGTTAGCGCTGGCGTAAGGAGTTAATAAACGAGCGAAAGAACCCAGGTCTCGAGTACGGGATCTGGGTTCTTTCTTTTCTATTCCCACTCGATCGTTCCCGGCGGCTTGGACGTGATGTCGTAAACCACACGGTTGATGCCGCGGATCTCGTTGACAATACGGCTGGAGATTTTCTTCAGTAAATCGTAGGGCAGGGGCACCCAGTCGGCGGTCATACCGTCTTCTGAATGTACGGCACGGATGGCGCAAGTGTAGGCATAGGTGCGCTGATCGCCCATCACGCCGACGCTTTTTACTGGGAGCAACACGGCGAAGGATTGCCAGATTTGCTGGTAGAGCCCGGCGGCCTTGATCTCACTGACCACAATGTCATCCGCTTCCTGCAGCAGCGCCACCCGCTCGGGCGTAACCTCGCCCAGGATACGCACGGCAAGCCCGGGGCCGGGAAAGGGCTGACGCTCCAGGATCTCAGCCGGCATTTCCAGATCCCGGCCGATGCGCCGGACTTCATCCTTGAACAAATCGCGCAACGGTTCAATGAGCCTTAGCTTCATATTGGCGGGCAGGCCGCCCACGTTGTGATGGCTCTTAATGGTCTGGGACGGGCCTTTAACGGAAGAAGATTCGATGACGTCGGGATAGAGGGTGCCCTGCACCAGCCAGGCGACGGTGGCGCCCGACTGCTGTTGCTCAAGTATGCGGACCGCTTCGTCATCGAAGACGGAGATGAATTCACTGCCGATGATTTTGCGTTTCTGCTCCGGGTCGACGATGCCGGCTAACCGGTCGAGGAAGCGCTTGCTGGCATCCACAGCCACCAGCCGTAAACCGAGCTTGTCGCGCATGTTGCGCTGTACCTGGAGAAATTCGTTCTTGCGCAGCACGCCATTGTTCACGAAAACGCAAGTGAGCCGATCACCAATGGCGCGTTCAACCAACACAGCGGCGACGGAGGAATCCACGCCTCCGGAGAGCCCGCAGATGGCGTGGCCGTCTCCCACTTGTTCGCGAATCGCTGAGACGGTTGACTGGATGAACTGGGCGGGCGTCCAGTTGGGCTCAGCATGGCAAATCCGGAAGAGAAAGTTGCGCAGCAACTCGGTTCCCTTCGGTGTATGTCGTACCTCGGGATGAAACTGGACCGCCCAGATGTTGCGCGCGGGATCGGCAATGCCAGCGACGGCATTGGAGGTGCGCGCGGTGAGGGAAAAGCCAGGGGGCAGCTCCAGGGCCTCATCCCCATGTGACATCCAGACGTCGAGCGATGGAGGCAGTCCGGCAAACAATGGGATTTCCTGGTTAGGCACAATGGACACCTGGGCGGGGCCGTACTCGCGCTTATCCGCGGGGCGCACTTTGCCGCCCAAGTGATGGGTTAAAAATTGCAGGCCATAACAGATACCGAGAATCGGCAGTCCCAAAGTAAGCATCTCCGGGTCGGCAGGCGGCGCATCCGCATCGTAGACGGAGCAGGGACCTCCGGAGAGGATCAGGCCGATGGGATGATGCGATCGGATTTCGGCGACGGAAGCGCTGCACGGGAGGACTACGGAAAAAACATTCTGTTCTCGGATGCGGCGCGCTATAAGTTGAGTGTATTGGCTGCCAAAATCCAGGATGACGATCGAGGAGGTATCCACGTTCTAGTTTTTCAGCCTTTCGGTGTGTAAGCAAGACCCGTTTTCCTGTACGCAGCACTGGACACTACCGCGTGTGCGGCTTTCCCTTAAGGAAAGCCGCGTGAAGTTCGCCAACGCCACCAAACTCGACAGGAAATCCGGGGGAGCGGTCTTCGGGAAATCCCGTGATTAAACAGTAGCTTGCTTATGGCGATGATCCGGCGTGGCTGCCGGGATGATACAGGCGCCAGAATCGAACAAAAGCCGCGAGCCTCGCCACCTGAAAAAAATCGCATGCCACCAAATAGAGTAGCGTCACCACCGCCCACCATGCGTAGAGCGCAGTCCCGGTCATATCTGCCTCGAACGGTAGCGGGATCGCCGAGAACACCATGGCCAGCACGATCAGCGCCAGCCGGACAATGCCCAGTACAAGGTTCACTTCCACGAGCTTAGAGGTGAGAGGGCCCAGACGAAGACTCTGAGCCAAGCTGCGTAAGACGCCTGTACCTTGCAACATGGCGAGCAAAGGAGCTATGGAGAAGATCCAGCTCAGGAGCGCCCAGAGAACGAAAATGCCCAACGTGAGGCAGATGACCCACGCACTCCAACCCACCAGGTTTGGTGCACTGCTCCTCAAGGTTGCTTCGGCGGCCCAGCCGATAGCGCGGTACCAACCCACGCAAACCGCGACCAGGGCCGAGATGCGCAATAGCTGCAGCAGAATCAGAGTCAAAGGAGCCGGGCGCAGTGTGGGGTCGAGACGCCGCACCACTGCATTTCGACCAAACCCGGATACGACCGCCCAGCCACATCAGCAATGTCCCCAACCATAGGGCGGATTCGCAGCGAAAGTGGGGCGAGGGCCGCCGCTGCCGCCGTCAACTGCTGTCCGGTCCCCATAGGGTCGCTAAGGGAAAAGTTGGAAAGACTTTCCCGGCTGAGCGAGACTTGGTCTGCAATGTGCGCCCTGGTGATAGAGCAGAATCGCCGCAGGAATACCAAATCCCCAGCGCCAGAGCAGCTCCCATGCAAGCGCGGTGGGACGCTTCCAACAGTCGGCGCAGATATGCACCAAAGACTGTGTTCCGCGGATGGTCAGCCTATTTGACCACGATGCTGATCAGGTTGTTTGCCACGAGAGATTGGTTCTCACCTTCACTCTATTGAGCCTATTTGACGACGATATTAATCAGTTTGCCGGGCACCACCACCACCTTGACGACTTGCTTACCGGCGATGGCTGCTTGCACTTTGGGTTCCGCCAGCGCAGCCTGCTGCATGTCTTCGCTTCCGGCGTCGGGCAACAGCTTGACTACGGCGCGCAATTTGCCATTGACCTGCACCGGCACTTCCAACTCCTCTTCCCGGGCCAGATCAGGATCGAAGCCCGGCCACGGCTGACGAAGGAGCGAACCCGTCCCGCCGGTTTCACTCCAGAGCTCGGCCGCCAGATAGGGAGCAAAGGGCGCCAACAACAGGATGAGCGCAGGCAAAAGAGTGGCCATCAGCTCCGCGGACGTCTCGGCCGGCATACCAGCCAGGCCTGGCTCGGCAGCGGTGATTTCATTGACCAGCTCCATGACTGCAGCGATGCAGGTGTTGAAGTGCCAGCGCCCGGCAAAGTCCTGGCTGATTTTGCGTATGGTCTGGTGCAACTTACGTAACAACGCCTGAGCTAAAGCAGAGGTGGGCGCAGCCGTTGTGCGATTTTGGTGGCCGCGCACAGCTTCCCGGTAACGCATGCCCAGCCGATAGACCCGGCCGAGGAAGCGGCTGATACCCGCCACCCCATCCTCCTGCCATTCCAGGTCGCGATCGGGCGGCGCGGCGAAAAGAGCGTACATGCGTGTGGCGTCGGCGCCGTAGCGGGCGATCATGTCGTCGGGCGAAACCACGTTGCCCTTGGACTTGGACATCTTGGCGCCATTGCGGATGACCATTCCCTGGGTGAAGAGGCGAGTGGCCGGCTCGTCATTGCCGATCAGCCCGAGATCACGCATCACCTTGGTCCAGAAGCGGGAGTAGATCAGGTGCAAAATCGCGTGTTCCACGCCGCCAATGTACTGATCGATGGGAAACCAATAGTCGATCTTCTGCCGGCTAAAGGGAGCAGTCGCGTTGTGCGCGTCCGGATAGCGATAGAAGTACCAGGACGAGTCGACGAAGGTGTCCATGGTGTCGGTTTCGCGCCGGGCCGGGCCACCGCACTTGGGACAGGTCGCATTGACGAAGCTGGGCACACGGCTCAGCGGAGAACCATCCTGCTGGGTAATTTCAATCTGATCCGGAAGCAGCACGGGAAGCTGGTCATCGGGCACGGGCACGATACCGTCTTTGGCGCAATAGAGCACTGGGATTGGAGCACCCCAGTAGCGCTGACGGCTGACGCCCCAATCCTTTAGCCGGAAAGTGACAGTGGGCTGGCCAAAGCCATGTTCCTGTGCGAAGGCCGCCATCTTGGCCTGCGCCTCCTGGCAGCCCAGCCCGTTGTAGTCGCCGGAGTTCATGAGCAAGCTGTCTTCTTCCACGTAAGGCAATACCGGCTCGTCGGGCTGGCCGGCGGCGGGCGGCTCACCCGTCCGGCGGGGCAACACGACGATGCGCACTTCAAGGCCATACTTGCGGGCAAACTCGTAGTCGCGCTCATCATGTGCCGGCACGGACATAACCGCACCCGCTCCGTACTCCAGCAGGATGTAGTTGGCCACCCAGATGGGCAGCCGCTCGCCGTTGAAGGGGTTGATGGCATAGCGGCCGGTGAAGACGCCGTGCTTGTCAATGGCCGCAGGATCGCCAGCCTCGCGCGCCTTCTTCTGCTCTTCGACCAGGGTGGCTACTTCAGCCGCAAGGTGGTCGTCGGCCTGGGCAAATTGATTGACTAACGAATGTTGAGGGGCTAGCTGTAAGCTGGTCGCGCCGAAGATAGTGTCCAGGCGGGTGGTGTACACCGGAATCCTGGTGTCTTTCTGGTCGGGCGCCGCACCGGCAACAAAACCCTCCGCAGCGGGAAGAGTCTCTTTGCCATTGCGATTTTCTCGCTCGGCTGCAGTCGGATCGAGAGCAAACTCGATCGTGGCCCCTTCGCTGCGCCCGATCCAGTTGCGCTGCATGGTGCGCACTTTTTCCGGCCAGCCGGGCAGGTGGTCCAACCCGTCGAGCAGCTCCTGGGCATAATTTGTGGTGCGCAGAAACCATTGCTCCAGGTCGCGCTGTTCGACCACCGTATCTTCATGACGCCAGCAGCATCCGTTGATGACCTGCTCGTTGGCCAGCACAGTGGCGCACAGCGGGCACCAGTTCACCTTGCTCTGCTTGCGAAACGCCAATCCCTTTTCCAGCATGCGCAGGAAAAACCACTGCGTCCAGCGGTAGTAGTCGGGGAGGCAGGTCGTGATTTCAGTCTGCCAGTCATAGCTCAGCCCGAGCCGGCGCATCTGGCGGCGCATGTGAGCGATGTTCTTGAGCGTCCACTCGCGGGGCGGGGTGTCGTTCTTGAGCGCCGCGTTTTCCGCCGGAAGGCCAAAGGCATCCCAGCCCATGGGGTGGAGCACGTTATAGCCCTGCATCCACATGTACCGAGCCAAGGCATCGCCGATGGCGTAGTTGCGCACGTGGCCCATGTGCAGCTGGCCCGAAGGATAGGGCAGCATCTCGAGCACGTAATACTTGGGCCGGCCGCTGTTCTCGGGCTCGGCGCGATAAAGGTCCGGTTGCTCATCCCAGAGCTGCTGCCAGCGCACTTCGATCTCCGCCGGGTCGTAGCGGACCTCGTGCGCGGCTGCGGCCGGAGGAGAGATGGCGGCCGTCTCGGTGCGGGCGCCGGGGGCTTTCTTTGCGTCGGTCGGGGGCATCTTCACTAACGATTGTAACTGGCCACAACGGGGGAACGCGCGATCAGCGAGCGCAGCACGCTAACGTTACGCAGGTCATCGTCTGGTTGATCGACCGGCGTCTCCGCGATGAAGGCAGCATGAGCAAAGCGAGGGTCGTTGAGCAAGCGGCGGAAGGGTGCGATGCCGATGGTGCCTTCTCCGACATGTTCATGGCGATCGAGCCGTGAACCACGCGCAGCCTTGGCGTCGTTCGTGTGCCATACGCGGACCGTCTCAAAGCCGAGGACCTGCCCGACCTGCTGCATCGTCGCCTCATAGCCCTTGGCACTGACAAGGTCGTAACCAGACACGTGGGTGTGGCAGGTGTCGAGGCAAGCTGCGACCCGAACCACGGGCTTCAGGTAGGCGATGAGCTCGGCCACATGTTGGAGAGAGGAGCCCAAAGAGAACTCGGCGCCGGCGGTGTTCTCGATCAACAGGGTGAAGGGCGTCTGGGCCCATGAGAGCCCATCGAGCGCACCGGCGACGGACTCGACGGCGAGGCGGAGACCCTGCTCCCGGGTGAGGCCTTTCCAGGAGCCGGGATGCAGAACAAGGTAATCGGCGCTTAAGGCCAGGGCGCGCTCAATCTCCCCGCGCAGGGCCTTGATGGAGTTGAGCCGCACGGGCTCGAATTGGCTACAGAGATTAACCAGGTAGCTGGCGTGTATGACCAGCGGGGAGCAGCCATACAACGAGCAAAGTTCTTTCATGCGGCCACAGTCTTCTGCTGGGATGACGCTGCCGCGCCACATGCGGGGACTGGAGGAAAAGATCTGGAAGGTATTGGCGCCGATGACGTGGGCACGCTCGGGCGCTCTGCAGACTCCACCCGCGGTGGGCAGGTGAATGCCTACCCTTCGCGGTGCTGCTGGTTGTCTCACCATCCTGTCTCAGTGTAGACCCTCGGTGCGCGGCAGCTGGGTAGCCTTAGTCGCTACGGGAACACTCTGAAAACCGGCAGGAAGCAAATCCCCAGGGGCTAAACCTCAATTTCCTGTACGTGGATGCTGGATAGATCCGCGTGTGCGGTTTTCTCTCAAGGAAAACCGCATGAAATGCCATGGCTCATTAGGCCGATACAGGAAATTGAGGGGCAGCCCGTCATATTCTCAATCGTTTACGGCCCGACCAAACAACGTGCGGAAAAGTGCCGCTTCGAAAGGAAATCATCCCTCAGCGGCTTCTAAAGCCGAACCTATTTGCAACCATTTACGTACGGGCTGAAGCTCGTACCCTTCAAAGGCCAGAGTTTTTCCGCAAGCTGTAAAGTCATGCCCTGATACAAAACATGCGTTTTCTGCAGCCTGCTTAGTCGCATCGGAGGGCGATCATGGGATCGACATGCGTGGCCCGTTGGGCAGGCAGCCAGGAGGCGAACAAAGTCATGGTGCTAACGATGGCAATGGAAGTTGCAAGCGTAGCTGTGTCCAGGGAGCCAAGGCCGAAGAGCTGCTGCTTGATAAATCTGGTTGAGGCGAGCGTAAGTGGCAGTCCGAGCGCGACTCCGATGGAGAGCAGCAGTAGGGACTCACGGAGGATCATCCAAAGGACGCTTGGCTGGGGCGCGCCGAGCGCAAACCGGATCCCAATTTCGTTAGTCCGGCGCACGACGTTGTAGCTCACGACGCCGTAAAGGCCGATGGCGGCAAGGAGCAGCGCGAGCAGGGAAAAGATGCCAGTGAGGGTGGAGATGAGCTCGTCGTGAGTGAGGAGACCGGAAACCTGTTCGTGGATGGTGGCGATATCGAGAAGGGGCAGGTTGGGGTCGATAGCAGCGACCGCCGCGCGCAGGCCGGCGATGGTCGTGGCTGGATCGTTTGCGGTGCGCAGCAGGATGGTGCTGGCAAAACGGTTTTCATTCTCGACAGGAGCTCCTGGAGCCGCGCTCCCCGGGGATGATTTCTCGGCAGGCATGAAAGGCTCGATCTGGGCGAGCGGGAGGAAAGTCATCCACACGGGGTCCTTGTCGCGGGGATCGCTGGCCTTGGTGTCCTTGGCAATGCCGACGATTTGCCAGGGGCCTTTCACGCTGTCGGTGCCGAGGGTGAGCGTTCGTCCCAGCGCATCGCCTTTAGGGAAAAAGTGTCGAGCGAGGCTTTGGCTGACGACAACAACCTTGGCAGTGGTGGCCGTGTCCGCAGGGGTGATGGAACGGCCTGCAAGGATGGGAATGCCAACGGTCTCGAAATATCGACCCGAAACGCGATTGAGGACCGACATCATGTTTTCTTTGGGGGCTGGTGTGTAGCCGGAAATATCGAAGCTGGAGGCCCAGTTGCCCGCTTGAATCGGCCGGGAGACGGAGAGAGCTACGGAGCGTACCCCGGGAAGTGCGGAGAGCCGATCGATGAGCTGCTGGTGAAGAGCGGGCGTCTGGCTTGGCCGGTAACCAGCAAGCGGGGCATCGAATCCGGCGAGCAGCAGATGGTTACGCTCGAAACCGTAGTCCTGATTCTGCAGGTTGCGCAGAGAACGAAGAAAAAGACCAGCGCCCACCAGTAGAAGCAGCGAGAGTGTGATCTGGGCGGACACCAGGATTTTGGGCCAGAGGCGGGAGGCTCTGCCGCCGCTGGCCTGAGTGGTGCGGCTGCTGGAACTGAGGGTGCTCGTCGCTCCGGTGCGGGCGGAAGCAAAAGCCGGCGCCAAGCCAAAGAGGAGTGCGGTGACCAGGGAGACCGCCAGAGTGAAGAACAGAACCGTGAGATCTGGAGCGGAGCTCAGGGTGGTGTAGCTGTTGCCTTGACGGAGAAAGGCGATGAGAGCGCGAGTGGCGGCAAAGGCGATTGCCAAACCCAGAGCGCCGCCGGTCAGAGATAACAACAGAGTCTCCGTAAGGCTTTGGCGGATAATCCGCCCGCGGCTCGAGCCAAGAGCGAGACGGGTCGCGGTCTCGTGGCGGCGGGTGGCGGCGCGGGCAAGCAGGAAGTTGGCCAGGTTGGCACAAGCGATCAGCAGCACCAGAGCGACAACGGCCATGAGGATCTGCAAGGAATCCCCATACTCGCTGCGCAATTGTGAGCTACCGCGCGCGGCGGAGATGAGAGGGACGGTGACGTGGTTGATCTCCTTCTGGCGAGCTGGGGATATGGAAGTGCCTTCCGTGGCGCGAATGGCCGCGCGAACCTGCTGATCGAGCCATTGCTGAGTCTGTGCAAAGGCGGCGCCGCTAGTTGCTGCCTGGGGAGTGAGACGGCCGAAAAGATGCAGGAAGTAGGGCCCCGACTGAGTAAGAAAGGAGGGTTGCTGGAAAATCACGGGCTGCATGCTGATCGGCACCCACAGGCCGGCTGGTTCCAGTTCCAGCTTGATGCCGTGGAATGGTTCCGGCATGACGCCGATGACAACGAATGGAGTGCCATTGATGGTGAGTGTTTTTCCCAGGATGGCGGGATCAGCGGAAAGGGATTGCCGCCAGAAGTGATAGCTGAGGACCACGACGGCTCCGCCTTCGGGGGTCGCGTTGTCGGAGGGAGCGATGGTGCGGCCGAGAAGGGGTTGGGCACCGAGAAGACTGAAGTAGCTGCCGGAGACCAAGCTCGCGGGGACCAGGATGGCGGGCGTGTTGGCGTCCGGAGTACCCGCATGGGAGGGCGGACGCAAGCTAACCTTGGAAGAGAAGCTGCTGTAGGACGCGATGCCCTGGAACGGACCCGGATCGACCTCAAGCTGGCGAGCAAAGTACCAGGGGAACAAGCCGTTAAAGCCAAGGTCCACTCCGCCTACGACCCCTCCACCATCGGACTTGGCGAAGGTGACCAACTGCTGCGGATCACGCACAGGAAGGTTGCGCAGAAGTACCTGGTGAATCAGGGTAAAGATGGCAGTGTTGCCGCCGATCCCGAGAGCGATGGAGAGAATGGCCACTCCGGTAAAGCCGGGACTTTTGGCCAGGGAGCGCAGGCTAACGCGAATATCCTGCAGGAAACCATGGAGCGTGGATTCCCAACGCGTCGACCAGACCTGGTGCTTGACTGCGTTGCGGCTGCCGACTTCTGCAAGCGCGGCGCGCCGGGCAGCTTCTTCGGTCATGCCGCTGCGCTGCTTTTGGGCAACGGACGCTTCCACATAGCTTTCCAACTCCTCGTCAAGCTCTGCTTCCACTCGCTCGGTTTGCAGCAAGGCTTTAAGGCCGTCGATGACATTGGTTAGCCAGCGCATAGCTGTTCTCCCTTGTACTCTGCTGTTTCCGGATTTACGCCTCGAGGATGCGCGCGATGGCGATACTTTGCCGCTGCCACTGTTCGGTTTCCTTGCTCAAGGCTTTGCGGCCCTTGGCGGTGAGCTGGTAATACTTGGCGCGGCGATTATTCTCGGTTGCGCGCCATTCCGACTTCACACCGCCTGCTCGCTCCATGCGGCTGAGGGCAGGAAGCAGCGAACCCGGGTTCACGCGAAAGACCCCTTGGCTCATCTGCTCTATACGCAGAGCTACGCCGTAACCATGCATAGGCTCAAGGGCCAGGGTTTTCATGATCAGCATCTCCAGGGTTCCCTGGACCAGTTCGCGAGAAGCGGGATCGCTGTGGCTTGATGGGTCTGACTGTGTGGGCATGATTGCTTGTCACCTCTAGACAATCAAGATGAACATTCTTTCCTCCAGATTGTCAAGAGGAGTGACGGAAATGCTTCGCTTAGAGGGAAGCCGCGCGATATCTGACGACAGCCAGATGCAGTTGCGCGCGTACCCTGAATCCCAATTTTTCGTACAGACGCAGGGCAGACGTATTTTCCGTTTTCACATGCAGAACCGGAGTTTCCCCTCGCCGGGTGATGCGGGAGATCAGGGCGGACAATAGCGCGTTTCCATACCCTCGTCCACGGTATTGCGGATGCGTGCACACCGCGCTGATTTCAGTGAAGCCCGTGAGGTGAAGCCGTTCTCCGGCGATGGACACCAAAGATCCTGCGTCGTGAACCCCGAGGTAGTCGCCGAGTTCTATCGTTCGCGGGAGGAAGGGACCCGGCTCGGTCAGCTTGGTTAAGGCCAACATTTCCGGGACGTCAGCCATTGTCAGTTCGCGGAAGATCGGACGGTCGTCCAAGAGGGTCGGCGACTCACAAATCATCTGGTACATCTCTCCGCTATGCACCATCTCCCAATTACGGGGGAGGATGGGCTCGGTATCGAGAGCTAGTGCCGTAACCGCTCCGGGAAGTATCTCCTCGAGCGCCTGGTAAGCAGCTGGTGATTGATCGATCAAGCCGCCAAATGGGGAGATATCCGCTGGGAAACGCTTGGCAAGACGGTTGCCAAGGGCTAAGGCACGTTGCTCGGTGGATAGGGCATGCCAAACGGGATTGTCGAGTAAGAGAGTATCTGACAGCGATGAATTGGCCCTCATATTCAAGTAGATGTGGACGCAGCTTGCGGGATTCGCGATGCCGGCTTGCCAAAGCTGCCCTGGGGGGTCAGTTAGGCATGGGTCTGCCTCTCGGGCCTCACTAGAACGGGTGTGCCGAAGAGATGGCACATCAAGAGCCACTATCCCACTCAAGCCCAAAAGCGGGCTTGAATGGGGCACTTGAGCATGGTTGCCGGTGTGGAGAAAGCTATGGTGGGGCGTAATGGGCCGCCCGTCCCAGGGGAATTAAGGGGCGTCTTCTGCGGGTGGATTCTTCAGGATCTTGGAGAGCACATGCAGGTTGCCGTCGACTTTCGGGGCGTCGAGCCCGAGGATGGTCGCCAGCAGGGGATAGAGATTCACGTTCTCAAAAGGCTCTAGCGTCGAGCCTGGACGAATGTCCGGACCAGCAGCGATGAAGAGCGCGCGCATGGACTTCATCGCCCGCGGATCGTAACCATGTACACCCGCTTCCGGAGGATTATCCGGCGCGCCGCTCGCTGGACCATGGGCGCGAATCGCATAGGGCCCGTTGGGTACGATGACGGGATCGCCCTCGCGGGGATTCTGATCGTACGCGAAAGCAGCCGGGACCCGCTTGCGCCGATAGACAGTGAAGGCATCCGTCTTGATCTTCAACTCCTGGTAGGCCTTCTCCGCGGCGGCTTCGGAGTTGGGATAGAGCAGCCATCCTACGGTCGTGAAGTTCGTCAAGTCGGCGTACTTGCCCAGATCGATCCACGGCCCCTGCTCCTTCTCCATGCCGTGGTCGGCGACGACAAACAGGTCGACCGGCAGCTGCAGTTGGCTAAGCTGGGCCCATAGATCGCCTACCAGCTGGTCGACGTGCTGGACTGCCGCGGCAGTTTGCGGGCTGTCAGGGCCGTATTGATGCCCGGCATGATCGACGTTGGAATAGTAAAGCGTGATGAAGTGCGGCCGCTGCCCGGGCGGCATGCGGAGCCAGGCGAGGACTTGTTCGATCCGCTTGGCATCGGGAAAGTGGTCGTCGAATTTGAGATAGTAGGTCGGCCGGCCGCCATCGATCTCCGCTTCCGAGCCGGGCCAGAAAAAGCACGCACTGCGCATGCCTTGTTTCTCTGCCAGCACCCAGAGTGGGGTGCCCCCGTACCAACTTCCGTCGCTGCTGGTGGCCGGATCGCTGTAGGAGTAGCGTTGTTTGCGGATGGGATCATAGAAATTGTTGGCTACGATGCCGTGGTGCTCCGGATAAAGTCCGGTGACCAGCGTGTAGTGGTTGGGAAACGTGAGAGAAGGATACGACGGGATCATGCCCTGGCTCGCGATCGCACCCTGTTCGCCGAGCGCCAGCAGATGCCTGGCGCCATACTTCTTGGCATAGTCGTAACGGAAGCCGTCAAGAGAAACCAACACGACGTAGGGCTTTGCTTGCTGCGCGGGGGTGTTCGGCCCGTGATCGGTGGTAATGACCGGCGCAAGGTTCTGGGCCGAAAGACATAATGACAGGAAAAAGGCTACGCAAGCCAGCAGCCCGATTCGACGCACGGTCACGGGTTTACCCACCGGCCGCGCGCAGCCGCTCGGCAGCCGTTTCCGGAGTAATGTCCCGTTGCGGCATTCCCAACATTTCGAAGCCCACCATGAATTTGCGTACGGTCGCAGAACGGAGCAACGGCGGGTAGAAGTGACCATGAAAATGCCATTCCGCATGCGCCTCTCCATCTGTTGGACGCTGATGGAACCCCATGGTGTAGGGGAAACTGGTGGAGAAAAGACGGTCGTAGCGCGAGGTCAACTGCTTCAAAATATCCGCCAGCGCGTGTTGCTGCGCGGGGCTGAATGCATCCATGCTCCCCAGGTGAGCCCGGCTGAGCACCAGGGTCTCGAACGGCCAGACCGCCCAAAACGGCACCAGCACTACAAACTCCTGGTTCTCACACACGATGCGCTGGCGCTGCTCCAGTTCGATTTTGAGCGTGTCGCAGAGCAGGCAGGAATCGTGCTGCTGAGCGTACGCGCGTTGGTTGGCCAGCTCTGTGAGCGGCTCGTCAGGAATATGCTCGGTGGCCCAGATCTGGCCATGGGGGTGGGGATTGCTCGCGCCCATCATCGCGCCGCGATTTTCGAAGATCTGCACGTGACGGATCTCCGGGCGCGCGCCCAAATCGGTAAACTCCGCTGTCCAGGCTTCCACGACGCGGACAATGTCGTCCACTTCCATACCTGCGAGGGTCAGGCTGTGGTCCGGATGAAAGCACAAGACGCGACAGAGGCCGCGCTCACTCTCCGCGCGCAGCAACCCATGGCCAATTTCCGTTGCCCACGCAGGCGAGTCGGGCAAGAGCGCGGCGTAGTCGTTCTCAAAGGCAAAGACACCCGTGTACTGCGGATTATGCTGACCGCCGGCACGCAGGTTGCCCGGGCAGAGATAGCATTCCGGGTCGTAATGTACAGGCGGCTTGGTATCCGTCCGGCTGACCTCGCCCTGCCAGGGGCGCTGTGTACGATGCGGGGAAACCAGGACCCAGCGGCCACGGAGTGGATCGAAGCGGCGATGGGGAAACTGCATGTTCTGGTCGTTCATGGTTCCTCGAAAGAGCGCCGCTACTTGCTGCGCTGTGGGGCATTGTGCGTAGGTTGCCCGATCACGCCCTTACCTTCTTCCACGGTGAAAATCTTGTCGACAGCGGGCAGGTTCACCCTTTCCTTCAGACCGCTCGGCCAGTGAATCTCCACCGCGGTAACCTTGTCGTTATCGCCCAGGCCAAAGTGTACCCGCGGGTCGTTGGAGGAAACAAAGCTGCCTCCGCTGAGCACGTCGCCGCGCTGTCGCAGGCCGCCGGCGGTGAGATAGACAGCCGCGCCCACCGCATCCCTTGGACTCTTTGCTCCCCCAATTAGGCTCAACTCCACCCAGTGGTGGTGGTCCGGGTCGACATTGCGCAGGAGCGTGGGCGCGCTGTCCATGCTATTGATCACCACGTCGATGCGGCCGTCGTTGAAGAGATCGCCAAAGGCCGCTCCGCGGGCCGGGATGACCAGGGCCAGGCCGGTGCCCTCGACCGCCGGCATCAAGTCAAATTTCTTGCCCAGCTGGTTGTGGAACAACAACGGCCGCTCGGCATAGGTCGTTCCCCAGTTGTTCTTGTCCACCATGGGGTAGACGTGGCCATTAGCAATAAACAGGTCTTTCCAGCCGTCGTTGTCGTAATCGATGAACTCGGTGGCCCACCCCAGGAATGGCACGGTCGGCTCGGCCACGCCGGCGGCATAGCTGTCGTCAGTGAAATTGGCATCACCGTCGTCACGGTAGAGCACATCGTAGTCGTCGGAAAAGGTGGTGTTGAAAAGGCCGAGGCGGCCGTTGTTCTGATAGTCGCCGACAGCAACTCCCATGGATGCGGTTTCCCGGCCATTCTCGTTCAGCGCATAACCGGAGGCGTAGCTGTCATCCTCAAAGGTACCGTGGCCCTTGTTGATGTAGAGGTAGTTGGGGGTGGAGTCGTCGGCCACCAACAAGTCCACTTTGCCGTCGTTGTTCAGGTCGGCAAACACAGAAGTAAAACCGTAGTAGCCGTTGGGATCGTTGACTCCGGCTTTTTCGCTGACGTCGGTGAAGGTGCCGTCGCCGTTGTTGTGGAAGAGATGGTCATGCTCTCCCTTAAGGCCGCGCGGACCGCACATCACGTTGACCCCACGGAACTGGCAGAAGTTCGCGGGCACGGCGTTTCCATTGAGGGCGGGCGGTTTGTCCTGATCGTAGTGCACATACCCGGAGACGAACAGATCGAGCTTTCCGTCGCCGTCGTAGTCACCAAAGGTCGGCCCGCTCGACCAGTTGCCTAGCTGCACGCCTGCCTTCTCCGCCATGTCGGTGAAGGTGCCATCGTGGTTGTTGTGATAGAGGCGGTTGTGGCCGAAGTTGGCCACGAACAGATCCGGCCAGCCATCATTGTCGTAGTCGCCTACGGCCACTCCAAATCCCCAGCGGTCGTTGGTCACCCCGGCCTTGGCTGCGACGTCGGTGAAGGTGCCGTCATGATTGTTGTGGAAGAGGGCCGCGTGGGGAGAGACGGCTTTGCCCGCGAGTGCTTCGTAGGTCGAGCCATTGACCATATAGATGTCGAGCCATCCGTCCTTGTCGTAATCCAGCAGCGCCACGCCCGACCCCGGCGCTTCCAGGATGAACTGCTTCTGCGGAGTGCCCATGGTGTGGTGCCAGACGGTCAGTCCAGCCTTGGCGGCAATATCCTGAAAGATCACAGGGCCGGTCTTGACGAAGCCACCGGCGGTAATGGGGCGCTGCTCCGAGTCAAGCACCGGCGCATAGGTCCCCCCGGTGTTTACGCCCATGGCTTGGGGTTGGCTGTTTTGCGGGGGCGGGGCCGGGCTAGCATCCTGGGCTCGCACCTGCCATGCAGATATCGACAACGAGAACAGCAGCACCACGAAACTACGACAGGACAAGCTGGGTCACTCCTTTTTGCGCCTCAGGCCAAAGCATAAAGGATTTGCGGCTCTGCTGGCTTTTGCGCCCCATCTGAGGTTGCCGCAGACGATCAAGGTGGCCCAGCAACGCTGGTCGACAAAGGGTCGTTTGCCGAAGCTTATATTGGCATAGACCCGGAAATGAGGTCTGCCTGTGAACCTATCGGCGCGCATACAGACCCGCGGGCTGCTCAGGGACACGACGCACCTCTCCATCGGGCAGGGTTTCAGGCTGGTCATTCAGGCGGCCTATTTTGTTCTCGTCGCCCGATCGCTGGGTCCGGATGCGTACGGTGCGTTCGTGACCGTGGTGGCGATGGCAGCTCTGCTCGGACCCTTTTCCGGCCTGGGCACACCTAACCTTTTCATCAAGAACGTGCGCTCCGGCAAACGGGCCGCGGCCCTCTGCTGGGGCAACGGGATCCTGCTCACTGTGCTTTCGGGGGCACTCCTCACCGCGCTAGCGGTTGGGCTGAGCCTCCTACTGCAACTGAAGACTGCGCCGTTCGCCGTCTTGCTGATTTGTGTCGCAGACATGGTGTTCATGAAAGTGACTGAACTGGCGGCATTCGGCTTTTCCGCCTGCGACCGGATGAAGCAAACCTCGATCCAGAATGTGGTGGTTAGCCTGTTGCGGCTGGCGGGCATTGTGGCGTTGATGGCGTCGGTGCATCCGGTGACGCTCGATCGCTGGGTGCTGGTCTACGTGCTCACCACGTTTCTGGGCATGATCTACGCTATCGCCAAGGGTTCGCAACTGTGGGGACTCCCCGCCACGGACTTGACGGCGTTGCGGGAAGATAGCGCGGAAGGCGTGTTCTTCAGCATCGCCGGCTCAGCCACAACGATCTATAACGACATCGACAAGATCATGCTGAGCAAGTTGGCGGACCTGGCGTCCACCGGCGTGTATGCCGCTGCCTATCGTGTAATCGATGTGAGCATGACCCCCATCCGGTCTCTGGCCGCGGCGGCGTACCCGCGCTTCTTCCGCAAAGGGATGGATGGCATCGGCGCCACGTACGCGTACGCATTGGCATTGATACGGAAAGCTGCAGTCTACGGCCTCGTTGCCTCTGCCGGATTATGGCTGTCCGCACCCGTCTTACCTCATGTCCTGGGATCCAAGTACGATGCTGTCGTTGCGGCGGTGCGATGGCTGGCACTGATTCCCTTCCTGCGCTGCCTCCACTCTTTCCTGGCGGATGCGCTTTCAGGCGCGGGACTGCAACGCACGCGCACGGCGATCCAGGTAGTGGCGGCAGTGATGAACATTGCGCTCAACCTGGTTATTTTGCCCCGCTATTCCTGGCGGGGCGCCGCGTGGACGAGTCTGGGTTGCGACGGGTTACTGGTAGTGATGTTCTGGTTCACTGTTCTTTACTACCGCCGCCGGAGAAGTGTGTCCTGTTGAATGCTAAGCGCAAGCAGGCTCGCGCCTCATATGTAATCGATACAGGTGCAGTAATCCAAAAAGCAGCTCTTAGTAGTCATCCATTCCACTGTGTTTTTCTGGGCCACGACGTCCCAAAAGGGAACAATCACAGTGCGCGGTTCGGTTTTCCACGCCCGGATGGGCCCGTGTTCATTCAGTGCTTACCGTAGGATCATTCCAGCCCCCACCGCCCGCTTCTGTTTGCCTTCCAACTCCCCCGAAAGGAGCAGGAATTCTTGGTGGCCGAAGGAATATATAGCGCTCGGTTCCTGATGACCACGACTACCATGGCACAACCGTCTCTTATCTCCGACAGAAACAATGCGAGCGCAAGCGATGACTATCCGCGATCCACGTTTAGCGACTGCGCAAGAACCACCCAGCTGGTGATAGGCAATCAAGAACTGCGCTCCTGCCTGGCCGAGGTTCTTGAGCTCCGGCGGCGTTGTGGCCAGGAAGATGATCTGACCACCGAGCCTCAATACTTCATAGCTGCAAACACCCTGGCCAACCGAAGATGCGCGGCGGTGCTGATTCGCCGGAAGCGGCAACTTGAAGCCTGTGTCCTGTTCTTTGAACACACCAGGTTGGGCATTGGGTTGGGACTATTTCGCGGGGGAGATTACATCGGGGAAGGTCTGGTGGCCGGCCCGGCAACGCACCGCGTGCACTATGTGCATCTGGCGGCGCAGGCACTCCTGAGAGAGCGGCGTATTCACGGCGTAAGTCTCAGCATCAAGGCTCCTCCTGAGGCGTGCATGGAGGTGATGGGCCCGGCGAGCAGCTTCCGCAGATTCAGCGCAACGCTGGTACAGCACAAGCTGCCGCTGGCGAACACATACGAGGCGATGCTGGCACGGCTGGGGCGGCGCACGCGGCGCAGCCTCGCAGGCAAGCGCCAGCAACTGGAGAAAAGCGCGAAGGTTCAATTTGAGCCTGCGCTCGATCCGGATCGGGCGCTCGAGGGAATGTTGGCGCTGGAAACTAATTCGACGCCGCGCCGAATAAGCAAATTCTTCCACTCCCGGTATCGCCTGTTGCGCGCACACGCTGACTTTTTTTCCATGGGCCTGCGCCTGCCGGACGGTACATGGTTAAGCATCCTGGCCGGCTGGCGCCGCCATGACGTGACCTACGTGGACATGCAAATGAACAACATGCACTACAAGAAGGAATCCATTTCCGCCGTGATGCGTGCCTTCATGCTGGAGCATGAGATTGGGTCCAGGCAGGAACTCATCAACTTCGTTGGCGGGTCCTCTTTGTTACTGAGAAGATACTGCGAGCCGACCGAGCCGTGCACGGATATTTTCTTCTGGAAGCCCTGCCTCCGCGCCCGTTTTTTTGAGATGGCGGCCACCCATGTGCAATCGGGAAGCGTCTACGAGCGTTTGAAGGCCGGCGCCGGGTCCCAGCTTCCCGCCCAAGTTCCAGCTTCCCGCTGAGCGGGTTAATTTGGACAAGTCTGATTGCCTGAGAATACGATCGCGGCACAAACATGTTTCCTTGGGAAGATGGAGGATTTGGGTTGTCGCACAAACTCGTCAGCCTCAAGGCGGAAGCCCAGGACTGACGTCCCTGGGATATTCTCAGCCAGAGCTGTCCAAATTAGCGAGCAGATCGGGTTTGGCGTGCAGGTAATCCGTTGATTTAGTGGAACCGGGTAATGTCAAAGAGAAGCGGGTTGGTTTGGTGATTGCCCGTGGCATTCGCGTCGGTTCAGGTTAACCCAGGACTCACGTCCTGCGACATTCTCCGGGGTCAGTGCTTGGCCGGAATTAATAGCTCAGTCCCCGAGGAAAGCTTGTAGGTCTCGGAGAAGTTTCGCTGATTGATTCCCAGGCTCAGCCGGCCGCGCGAATCGATATAGAACAATGGCGCACCGACCGCGACGTCGCTGAAGGTCTTTACAAAAGGAAAGTGATATTCCTTGCCCCCCAGGGTCACCGGAACGGAGTCGCCACGCGTATAGCCCAGCTTGGCAAAGATTTCGGCGGGTACGTTCAGCACCAGGTTTCCGAACGGTCCGTCGACTCCCAGCACCTTGCCGTGCAAACCGGCGGCGTCGATGGTGGCGGAGTGGATCTCCAACCGCACTAGCCTGGTCACATCGAGGGACGGACCCGCGGTGGTCCAATCGTCGCCCCGCGCCAGGTGTGCCCCGGCAGGGGAGAAGATATCCCGGCCATGGAAGGTCGAGGAGAGTGCGGCGCCTATCATCCATGCGGGATTGGTGATTTCCCGGGCGGCCACGATGCCGTCTCGGTCCGCAACCAGGGTGAGCAAGCCATTGTCGGGCAGGACGAAGAACTGGCCAACCCTGGATTGCGCGATGATCGCCTTGCGCTTGCTGCCAACCGTCGGATCGACCACGGCCACAAAAACGGCATCTTTCGCGAAGTAGGGCGCCGAGCCAGCGAGAAAGCGCGCGCCCTCCTCTATATCGAATGGCGTGACCTGTTGCGTGATGTCGATAATTCTGACGCCGGGAGCCACCCCCTCCATGACCGCTTTGCAGATACCCACGGCGTCATCTTTGACGTCGAAGTCGGTCATGAAGCCAATCGTGCGTAGGGGAGCCTGAGCGGTCGCGGCCGGTAGGGCCGCGACCATCAGGAGCGCGAAGAGAAGGGCACAGCGGAAGAGTGGAGTCGTACGAGGCAAACGCGAGCGTCCTTACAGAGCGATCAAAAGATACGACCAGTGTAAAGGCAGTTTACCTACTTGGCTGCCTTTTCCAGGTGTCCTCCAAATTCAAAGCGCATGGCGGAGAGCAGTTTGTCGGCGAAGTCAGCTTCACCGCGCGAGCTGAAGCGTTCGTAGAGCGCCGCAGTGAGCACCGGCGCGGGCACGCCCTCGTCAATGGCCGCCTTGATGGTCCAACGGCCCTCGCCGGAATCGGAGACGTGACCCGCAAACTCCGATAAGGCAGGACTCTTAGTCAAAGCTGCCGCGGTGAGGTCGAGCAACCAGGAGGAGATCACGCTGCCCCGCCGCCATACCTCCGCCACATCCGAGAGGTTGAAATCAAATTGATAGTCCTGGGGATCGCGCAGCGGCGTGGTTTCCGCATCAATCTCCCCGACCTTGTGGCCGACATTGGCGTGATGGAGAATGTTCAAGCCTTCGGCATAGGCCGCCATGATGCCGTACTCCATGCCGTTGTGCACCATCTTGACAAAGTGGCCAGCGCCGCTGGGCCCGCAATGCAGGTACCCCTCTTCCGCCGAGCCGCCAATCTTGTCGCGTCCGGGAGTGCGGGGAATATCGCCGACGCCAGGAGCGATGGTTTTGAAAATCGGATCCAAGTGCTCGACCACGGCGGTGGGGCCGCCGATCATCAGGCAGTAGCCTCGTTCCAGGCCCCAGACGCCGCCACTGGTGCCAACGTCAACATATTGAATTCCCTTGGGCGCCAGCTGTCCACTGCGACGGATGTCGTCGATGTAGTAGGAATTGCCGCCATCGATCAAAATGTCGCCTGACTCGAGGTGAGGCGCGACCTCAGCGATGGTTTGGTCGACCACGGCGGCGGGAATCATCAGCCAAATGGCGCGCGGCTTGGAGAGTTTGCTTACCATGTCCGCGAGCGAAGAGGCGCCTACGGCTTTTTGCTTTTCCAGATCCTGAACCGTTTGCGCGGACCGGTCGTACACCACGGCGGTGTGACCGTTGTTTAGCAAGCGCTTGACCATGTTGGAGCCCATTCTGCCTAGACCCACCATTCCTAATTGCATCGAATCGCTCCTCTTTCGGTTAAGTGTTTTTCGTCAATCACGCAGCTTTACTTGAGCTTGCGGTAGCGGCGGATGAGGTTAGTTGGTGGAAGCATCATGCTTCAGCCCTGCATCATCCGGAGCCTCAATCTCGGCGATGATGTGCTGAGCCAGCACTTTGCCCAACTCGACGCCCCATTGATCGAAGGAGTCGATTTGCCAGATGGTACCCTGGGTAAAGACCGAGTGCTCGTAGAGAGCGACCAGCTTGCCCAGCGTCTCTGGCGTGAGTTTTCCGCCAATAGGACGTTGGACGGGCGGTTGCCCTCAAAGACGCGATGCGGAACGAGCCAGTCCGGCGTCCCCTCGGCCTTGACCTGCTCCGCCGTCTTGCCGAAGGCCAGGGCCTCGGCCTGGGCAAAGACGTTGGCGAGCAGCATGTCATGATGCCGCCCGAGCGGATTGAGGGACTTCTCAAAACCGATGAAGTCGCAGGGAATGAGCCTGGTTCCCTGGTGAATCAATTGGTAGAACGAGTGCTGCCCGTTGGTTCCCGGCTCGCCCCAGTAGATCGGGCCGGTCTCGTAGTCGACCCGCTCGCCTTCCAGGGTGACATGCTTCCCGTTGCTTTCCATGGTGAGCTGCTGCAGGTAGGCGGGAAAGCGCTTCAGGTACTGCTCATAGGGCAATACCGCCACGGTCTGCGCGCCGAAGAAGTCGTTGTACCAGACGCTCAGCAGCCCCAGGATGACGGGCAGATTGCTCTCGAAGGGAGCGGTGCGGAAATGTTCGTCCATCTGGTGGAAGCCGTCGAGCATGGCGCGGAAATTCGCCGGGCCGATGGCCAGCATGGTGGAGAGTCCGATGGCGGAGTCCATGGAGTAGCGGCCGCCGACCCAGTCCCAGAAGCCGAACATGTTGGCGGTGTCGATGCCGAATTTCTTTGACTTCGGCGCCATTGGTTGAAACCGCGACGAAATGCTTGGCAACCGCGGCCTCGTCCTTCAGGCCCGCCAGCGCCCAATCGCGCGCCGAGTGCGCGTTGGTCATGGTCTCGAGCGTGGTGAAGGTCTTGGACGAGATGATGAAGAGGGTCTCGGCCGGGTCGAGATCGATCACCGCCTCGGCAAAGTCGGTGCCGTCGACGTTGGAGACGAAGCGAAAGACCAACGTTGCGGTCGCTGTAGTACTTGAGCGCCTCATAGGCCATCACCGGCCCAAGATCGGAACCTCCGATGCCGATGTTGATCACGTTGCGAATGCGCTTGCCGGTGTGGCCTTTCCAGTCGCCACTGCGTATGCGGTCGGAGAAGGCGGCCATCTTGTCGAGCACCGCGTGGACTGCCGGGACTACGTCCTCGCCATCGACCAAGATGGCTTCTCCTTTGGGGGCGCGCAAGGCGACGTGGAGCACGGCCCGCTTTTCGGTGATGTTGATCTTGTCGCCGCGGAACATGGCGTCGATGCGCTCCCGCAGGCCGGATTCCTGGGCGAGTTGCAGGAGAAGCTTGCGCGTTTCGTCGGTGATGCGGTTCTTGGAGTAGTCGAGAAAGAGGCCGGCCGCCTCGAGGGAAAAGCGGTCGGCGCGTCCCGGATCGTCGGAAAATAGCGAGCGCAAAGGGACATTGCGAACTTGTTGGTAATGAGGTCTCAAGCGCCTTCCAGGCTGCTCGTTGCGTGAGAGATTGCACCTTCACCGCGGTTGCCATTGCTTTGCTCCGTTTCTCTGATGTGACTCAGCAGGTTTGATGCCCCAGCAGCAGTTTGGATCTTCTCATCAACAGATTCTCTCAGACTTGGGATGGGCTTGGAGGATTGCTCGAGGACAGGGTGCGGTGGGCGATTAAAATAGCGAGAATTTTAGGGCATCCGACAGTAGCTCCGACCGAGTAGGAACTGCAGGTCCCCTCGGCTGACGCTTCGGGATGACAAAGTTGAGGGTGGCGCTCCCATACGACTGTACCTAGCGGCTGAAAGAGCCGCACGCAGTTGTTTGGGGGAGGGGCGCAGCGCAGGTCCCTCGGCTTCGCTCGGGATGACAAATTTAGGATGGCTGCTTTCCTTAAGATTCGCTATTGGGATGGACGGAGCCGCAGGTTAGCAAGCAGTGATATCCTACGTCTCCCCATCCTTCCCATAGGACTCCGTTCCGAGACAGAGATCGACAGGAGACTAACCATCAGAGCCGTTAAGGAGTCCTTGATTGTCGGGAGTTCCCCCGGCTGCAATGGCGTTACGCCGGAGGCTGATGGAATTTCGAAAGGATGCCATTTGCTTTGGCCAGGGCCTCGATCCGCCGCGTATAAGCTTCGAGTTTGTCTCCGGGAATGGCAAAGACGGCCACGTCGTCGGTGAGTACGTCGAGGTAGGCGCGCGCTCCACAGCAGCCCAAACTTAAGGCCGCCCGGCCAGTATTCATGACCTGGGGTATGACTGCGCAGGCCGGCCTGCCCATGGCGGGCGCGTTTTGGTTTTCCACTTGCTGCGTTGCTTCGGAAAGGATGAGGGTTTGATTTGCATTTACGAACAGGAGCACCACGTCGGGTGGCAGTGGAGAATCCGCCAAGGGCGCATACACGACGTATTCGGGCTGCGATCCGAGAACTGGAATCAATGCTAGGTCTTCCTGCCTCACGTAGTCGAGTTCGCCGAACACTTTGAGCGCATCCATCAGGTCAGTCTGCTGCGCGGGAGAGGATTGAAGATTGTGAGTGTAGACGCCAATAGCGCAGAGGTTGTGGTCGGAGGCAGAGGTCGCAAAGGCGGTGGCCGCGCCGTCTTCCCAGAACCGGCAACCTGCGGGAGCGCGGCCAGCATGGCTCTTCACACCGGCGGGCAAAGAGTCGGCGAAGGAGATCGCTACCGGCGGCTGCTTAAGATCCAGCGATGCGGCAAGGGTCGCGCCAATTGCGAGTCAGTTCGTTCCTGGGACATTTATTCAGCCTTTCGATTCTGGTTGCACGGTGAAGCCGAGATCGGTGATGAATCCGACGATGGCCTGCTCGGTTATCTGGTGGGGATCGAAGCCAACCGTGACCTTGCCCTCCGGATAGGTCGATTTGCTCGAAGTAATGCCCTTTTGCTGGCCGAGCATGGTATCGAGACCGGTAGCGCAGGTGATGCAACTGAATCCCTTGACGAGATAGATCACGGTCTTGCTTGCTCCGGCTGACATGCCTTCGAACGGAGCCAGAGCTGCCAACACTCGCCATGGTCACTAATTGAAGAAATCGTCTGCGAAACATTTCGTTGTCTCCTTACTGGGCACTTGCAGTGCCTGGCTCATATCTCCAGGGAGTCTGGATACTGGCTTGGTCAGAGAAGCGGGTGTCGGTGTAGTCGCTGAACTCGATCTTCTTATTCAAGACGCCGGTTTCGATCATCAGATCGCGAACCAGATCGAAGTCTGCTTTGCGCGGCGCAAGGGGGCTGTAGATGACGCGGTCCATCGGCTTGGTCAGCGCCCATCGCAGCAATGCAGGCTTCTGGTTGTAATAGAAGCGGCCCACGAAGTCCGCGGCGTCCTCACGATGGGGCTTGCTGGTGTCCAGCCAGAGGCCGGATCGGGCGATGCCATCCACCAGGGTCTGGACGACCTCTGGACGCTTATCGATCAGGTCCTGGCGCACGACCAGGATGCACGACATGTAGTCCGGCCAATATTCGCGGGCCTGAAAGAGGACTCGTCCAAAGCCGCCTATTTCCGCCTGCGACGGAAAGGGCTCGCCCATCACAAAAGCATCGATGGCATGGGCCGCAAGCGCGCCGGAAACATCGGGGGGCGCCATCTCGACCATCTTGATCTCGCCGGGCTTAATGCCCCACACCTTCATCGCGCGGAAGAGCAGCAGGCGCTCGTCAGAGAAGCGGCTGGGAATGGCGATGGTACGGCCGCGCATATCGGCAAAGGTTTTGACGGGACCGTCTTTGCGACGACGACCGCGCTGCCGTAACGATGCCCCAGGTAGACGACCTTGATGGGTACTCCTTGGGCCACGAGAGCAATGGCCAAAGGAGCAACGATGAAGGCGGCCTGCACCCGGTTTGAGATCAGCGCTTCCTTCATCTCGGGAAAGCCTTGAAACATCTTGGGCAGAAACATTTCACCCGACAAAGAGTACTTGGAGATGTAGTCGGTGACCGGGCAAGTGAGCTGGCAGGTGACGGGGAGATAGGCAACGGTGATTTTTCGTTTCTCCAGCGGCCGATAGTCGTTGAGCACGGCCGCCCAATTCACGTTCAGCCAGGCATGCAATCCTGTGATCAGGACCAGCCATCCGACAGACACCCAGCGCGATCTTGCTTTTAAGACTCATCGCGGAATCCCCAGCGAACGGATTTGATTTTTTCCAGCCGGCGGAAGCAGGTATCGAGGATCAAGACCGATCAGGCCAATCAGCAACATGGCCGCCACCACCAGGTCGTAACGCTTGCCTGAGTTGCGCGAGTCGATCACCAGATAGCCAAGGCCGGAATCAACCGCGATCATCTCCGCTGCCACGACCACCAGCCAGGCAATACCGAGAGCGATGCGCAAACCCACAATAATTTTGGGCAGAGCCGCGGGAAAGACGACCTGCGTGAGCAGCCGGGCAGGACTAAGGCCGAAGTTGCGCCCAGCAAGCCGGAAGACCGAAGGCACATTCGATACGCCGTCAACGCAGGCTACGATGATGGGAAACAGCGCTCCCAGGAAGATGAGCGAGGTAGCAGCGTGGTCGCCCACACCGAGCAGGATGATGGCGACCGGGATCCAGGCAATGGGACTGATGGGGCGCAGAATCTGCAGCACCGGGTTCACCACCTGGTTGGCTGCCGGATACCATCCCAGCGTCAATCCCAATGGAATACCGATGACGGCCGCGGCGCCGAAGCCGATGGCTACGCGGCGCAGACGAATCGACGATGTCGCGCCACAACACCTGCTTGTGAATCCAGCTCAGCGATTCCCTTCTTCACATCGAGCGGCGAAGGAAAGACTTTGGTCGCTGTCCAGACAACGGAAAAGTGCCACAGCGCGAGAAGGAGCGTGCAAGCCAGCACGGGCCAGAAGAATTTTTCCCATTTCCGCGGTTCTGCGAGCGAATTCATATACGGTGTGCCAGACCGATCTGTTGGAAAATGCCGTCGCGCAGTTCGAGGTAACGCGCCGAGCTGATATCGCGCGGGTGCGGTATATCGATTTCTACGATCTGCTGGATGGTGGCGGGGCGGGCGCTCATCACCACCACCCGGTCGGCCAACTGGACCGCCTCATCAATATCGTGGGTCACAAAGATGATCGTCTTGCGTTCCGCCTGCCAGATGCGCAGCAGCTCGGCACGCATGATGAGCCGTGTGATGGAGTCGAGGGCGCCAAACGGTTCATCGAGAAAGAGCATGTCTGGATTGACTGCCAAGGCGCGCGCAACCTCGAGCCCTGCTTCATGCCCCGGAAAGCGCGGCTGGATAAGCTTTCTCGAAGCCCTCCAGGCCAACCATTTTGATGTAGTGAGCGACGCGCTGTTGCCGCTCCGCGCGGTCCAGCTTGAAGAGCCGAAGGCTATATTTCCCTCGACGGTAAGCCAGGGAAAGACACCGCGCTCCTGGAAGACGAAGATGCGGCGAGGGTCGGGACCTTGCACCACCTGCCCATCGATCTTGATAGTGCCGCTGGTGGGAGAGAGAAAGCCGGCCATCGTGCTCAGCAGCGTCGATTTACCGCAGCCGGAAGGTCCGAGCAGGCAAACAAATTCGCCCTCGACGACGTCCAGGTTGATGTCATTCGAGCACGGTCGTAGTTTCGCCGTCGCGGGTGAACACGGTATGGATATGCTCGGCCTGTAACTTCAACTTTCCCAACTAATCCTCCGAGTAACTCCAGCGCAGCGACTTCACATGCTCCAGAGACCGCATTCCCATATCCAACAGCAAACCGATCAGGCCGATGATGACCATCCCCGCGACAACGAGGTCGTACCGATTGCCGGCGTTCCGCGCATCGACAATCAGAAAGCCCAAGCCCGGAGTTCACGGCGATCATCTCCGCCGCGACCACCACCAACCACGCAACCCCAAGTGTGATGCGCATGCCGACGATCAGTTGCGGAACCACAGCGGGAAAGAGGACGCGTGAGACCAGGGCAGCCTGCCCCAGACCGAAATTGCGCCCCGCGTTAAGATAGACCGCCGGGATACCGCGCACCGCGTTGATGGAGGTCAGCAGCAGGGGAAAGAAGCAGCCCAGGAAGATGAGGAAGATCGCCGCGAAGTCACCCACACCGAACCAGAGGATCGCGATAGGAATCCAGGCTAGCGGGGAAATCGGCCGAAGGATCTGAATCAAGGGATTGAATGCCATCTCCAACCTGCGGTTCCAGCCGATGATAAGGCCCAAAGGTACAGCGAGCACGACGCCCAGCAGGAAACCCCAGGTGACGCGGAAGAGCGAAGCCACCACATATTTAAATAACAGCCCATGCTGCAAGAGATCGCCGATTCCTTCGACGACACCCCAGGGCGTCGGCAGAATGTGAATGGGGCGCCGGGTAACGGCTACTTGCCAGAGAAGCAGCAGGACTGCGATGAGCGCGATCGGGCGAAGACGAACGATCAAGCCTTGTCGACCTCTTTCTTTCCTATCTTGCGTGCGGTCCCGAGTGCGCAATCGGATTTTAGCGCCATTACACAGAAGTTACCTCAATCGAAAGGTTGAGATATACGCCCACCTTTATCCTGACGAACCTCCTGGCAAACAGGCCGTATGCTGGCACGCATACAGTTCGACGAAAGGATCGAGGTCATTCAGCAGACAGGCACGCTCGATCAGCAGTCCCTGGTTGGCGGGAATGACGTGACCGTCATTGGCGGCGGCCTGGCGGGTATGGCTGCATCGATCCATCTGGCCAAGGCAGGATTGCGGGTCCTTTGTGTCGACGCCAGGCGGAATCGAGAACGACGCGATTGGCGAGTCGCTGGACTGGTCGGCGCCCGGCTTGTTAGCAGGCCTGGGCCTGACCATGAACCGGCTGATCGAGGAAAAAATCGCGACTTACAAGCGCCACGTCACACTGAAGTTAGGGGACGGATGTGATCAAAACTATATCCCGGGTGAGTGGTTAGGGCGGCCGCCTTTCAATGTTGAACTGCGTACCCTGCATGTTGACCGGAGTCAACTGAATCGGCAGTTGCGAAAAATGGTTCTGAGTTGCGGCGTCACTCTTCTTCAGGATCGAGTCGTTGCCGTTGAAACCAACGGGCGACGGGTGCAGGCAGTGAGCACCCAGCTTGGCAAGAGAATCTCTTCCCCCTGGTTTATCGATGCTTCCGGCTCGGCCTCAAGCTTATTCGCCCGGGCCTTCCATTTGCCAACATACGAGACGGGTCCACGAAAAGTGGCCATCTGGGGGTATTTCCCGGTGACAACGCCGGCCGAAGGGACAACCCTCTATGCGGATGGAGAAAAGCCACCCTACATGGAATGGGTTTGGGAGATACCCATCAACCCCAACACCGTCAGCGTTGGTTATGTAGCCTGCGGGGAGACGATCAAGGCGGGCCGCCAGCAAGGGAAAACCGTGGAAGATATCTTCAGAGAGAAGCTCGGCCGGTTCCCACGTTTTGAGAGTCTTTTGCCGGCTGTGCCGGCCATTACTCCGTCCGTCACATCCTTCATTTGCCGCATGCATGGCCGGGTCGCCGGACCGAATTGGCTGATCGCTGGAGAAGCCGCGGCCATGGTGGACCCTATGACCGCAAACGGAGTGACCGCTGCACTGAGACATGCGGCGGAAGCCTCTCGTCTGCTGATTGAGTCTCGTCACTGCCAAAGCATCCCGTGGTTGGGAGCAGCCCTGTATAGCCGGCGGCTCCTCGATCTGGCAAGGTTTTTCAACTACGGGATTGAGAAGGTGATTTATGAGTCGCCGATAAGAAACCGCATCGGCGTCTTGAAAGCGGGCGATGTCTATACCGTGCCGGCATGGAGTTTCAACGCAATCTATTCGCGGCTTCGGCCGCGCGGCATGTTGAAGACAATCTTGTTCTGCTCCCTATTGAATCTCTCACGCCTGGGAATGCGGCTGTTTTACACCTTTTGCAAATGGTGGCAACCGTCGACCGAAGCCGCAGCCTAGCCTCTCCTCGAACAGGTTTCCGGGACCACCCCGCACATCTCCACCCTAAGATTGAGATGAATACCGACCCCAGGGTGGTTGACCCATCCTGTCAATTGATGGATGCTAGCGCCACCGATGTTTGTAAATCCGACAGAGATTCTGTCCCTTGCCCGGGACTGCCCGAGCGCGCGCACAACTTTGCGCGCGCCCTCCCGAATCGTGCATAGGGGGATGCAATTCAAGTCCGTTCGTTTTTAAGACGAAATCTTCTACATACAAGTTGAGAATCCATAAAAACCGGCAACTATTTTGGAGGTAGGTGTGCGTCGTTCTATTTGCTTTTTGATCTTGTTAGCGAGCGCAATTGCTTTGCGCGGGCAGACACCGCAATCGGCACCCAGTGGGCATCCCGTGCATTTCTTTGTATATGAGCGGGCACGGGGTCTCGGCTGGGAGTGGTTCAAGGCCCCTCCAGACAATATTTATGGCTACGGCGAATCACTCTTGCGTTTTGGGCTTTCACAAACTATCGACCACTGGGACTGGAAAGTCGAGATCACGCAAGGGACGATTATTGACGCTCCCAACACCGCGGTCAGCTCATCGACTGCGCAGGGACAGCTGGGCCTGGGCGCCAGTTATTACGCTGCAAACGGCAACAATTCTTATCCGGCGGCCGCGTTTCTCAAGCAGGGATACGTTCGTTATGGTTTCGACAACGATAAGAATATTCGTATCGGACGCTTTGAGTTCTTCGACGGACTGGAGACGAAACCAAAGAATCCGACCCTGGCCTGGCTGCAGCCCAACCGGGTGGGGCAGCGGCTGGTGAGCAACTTTGGCTTTACCAACGCGCAGCGTAGTTTCGATGGAATCGATGCCCACTACGGCCAGGGCTCGTGGGATATAACCGCACTGGCTGCACGCTCTGATCAGGGCGTCTTCAACATGAACGGCAATCCCGAATTGAACGTGGATTTGCAGTACCTTGCCTATACAAAATCCGACTGGCAAAACCGCTTCGTGTGGCGTCTGTTTGCAATCGGCTATCACGACGGCCGCACAGGACTTACCAAGACAGACAACCGTCCGCTGCCGGTGCGGCAGGCAGACCATCAAAATATTCGTGTCGGCACCTACGGTGGAGACTTTATGACCGCCATTCCCGCCGGCCCCGGACAATTCGATTTCGTCGGCTGGGGAGCGTTACAAAACGGCCGGTGGGGAGAACAGGACCAGCGCGCGGGCGCTGCCGATATCGAGGGAGGGTATCAGTTTCTGCACGTGGCCAGCACACCGTGGCTGCGCGGCGGTTGGTGGCGCAGCAGCGGGGACAATAATGCCTCGGATAACAAGCATGGCACTTTCTTTGAGCTTTTGCCCACCCCGCGCGTCTATGCGCGGATCCCTTTCTACAATCTGATGAACCTCGAAGACGAGTTTGTACAGATCATCGATCGCCCAACGAAAAAGTTAGAACTGCGCAGCGACCTGCACTGGCTGCAGCTTACTACGGGCAAAGACATCTGGTACCAGGGTGGTGGGGCATTCGATAACAAGGTGTTCGGCATGACCGGACGGCCGAGCGGGGGACATTCCTCTTTCGCCAGCGATGTCGATATCAGTGCAGACTGGCACGCTAAACCCTATCTCGACGTCAATGGGTATTACGCTTACGTATGGGGTAAGAGCGTGGTCGGCAGCGACTATCCGCAGGGCCGCATTGGCCAACTTGCTTATGTCGAGCTGATTTTCCACTGGGATACACCGCTCAAACACTAGGCCGATCCAATTCGGACGCCGTCGATTGCGCTATCCTTGACCAGGGATAAGGAGTCGAAGGCGCAAATGCACGAGCAGTACATTGAGCAGGTAGTCGATCTCACCGAACCAGAGGCGAACCAACTCTATCGCCTCCCGGTGGAACAAGCGCGCGAGATAGTACTAAACGGATCTGCGGAAGAAGTGAGCCGCATCGCAGGTTCGTTTGCGCTGGTCGCGCGCGCCGGCAAGACCGTGAAGCTGGCACGTTCCCTGGACCGGCCTCTGCGCTACTTCCTTGCCAAGCGCCAGGCGGGACCAGTGCTGATTGTCGCAGCGCGTATCGACACCATCTACAACTGGCTGAAAGCGGAAGGACTGGAAGCCCAGTTTCAGCCGAGCTATACCAGGATGGTTCCCGCCCACTACGTGGTCGCATTGCAGCTGATCGGTTGCCCCGATCCGGACCCGGTTTACACACGGTTCTTCACCCCGTCTCAAGGAGGAATGACCACCAACCTCGACCAGATCGGCGCAGCTTACATTGGTGCGCTTGCCGCGGAGATCGAGCAATGGTTGGTCCGCATTCATGCGCATGAGCCAATCGGGGTGTGCTTTTCGGGCGGCATCGATAGCGGCAGCGTCTTCCTTACCACCTACCACGTCATGCTCAGGTTGGGCATGAACCCAGGGCGCCTGAAAGCCTTTGTGCTCGACCTCGGCGATGGTCCTGACTTGGGCCAGGCTCGCGCCTTTCTTGATGCTCTTGGTCTGGGACTATTCCTTGAAGCAATCGAAGTGGACGCTTCGTCGATCAATGTCGATGAGACCATCCGTGTGATCGAGGATTACAAAGTGCTGGACGTGCAATCGGCCACCATGGCGATGGCGTTATGCCGGGGAGTGCGGCAGCGCTATCCCGCCTGGCGCTATCTGATCGACGGTGACGGCGGCGATGAAAACCTCAAGGATTATCCTATCGAGGAGAATCCTGAACTCACGATTCGCAGCGTAGTCAACAATCCGATGTTGTATCAGGAAGGTTGGGGTGTAGGAAAAATCAAACACTCCCTGACGTACAGCGGTGGACTGAGCCGCTCTTACAGTCGAACCTACGCTCCCGCCCACCATTTTGACTTTTATGGCTTTAGTCCTTTCACGCGACCGTCGGTGATCGCAGTCGCGGAGAGCATTCCGTTCGTTGATTTGACCAATTATGACGTGGAACGGCTCTATCAGCTCAAAGGTGAGATCGTGGCCCGCGGATTGAAGGCTGTTACCGGCTTCGATATGCCGGTTTTCCCCAAGCGCCGGTTCCAGCACGGGGCGGTCGCCGAGAGCACCCTGCATTCCGCACTGCCCTTACGCGAGGCGGAGTATCGCCAGAAGTTTCTGTCTCTGTATCCATGAACTTATATCCGGCCAAAGCGGCGGAACGCGATGCCTGGATACTCAGCCGGCGCCCGGCGCGAGAGATACGCGATCCTTATCTCCCCTATCAATATTTCGTAGAAGAGGAACGTGGGATTGGTGGCGCAGTGGAGCCGGTTGCCACGGTCTTTCTTACCAATAGAGAATGCCCGTTCCGTTGTTTGATGTGCGATCTCTGGCGCAATACGCTCACGGAAACAGTACCGGTCGGGGCTATCCCGGCGCAGATCGATCACGCGCTTCTCAATCTACCGCCCGCGCGCCAGCTCAAGCTCTATAACAGCGGCAGCTTTTTCGACCCCCAGGCAATTCCTCCCGCAGACCACCGAGCCATCGCGCAACGCGCCCATCACTTCGAGAGGGTCATCGTAGAGAATCATCCCGCGCTCACCGGCGATGCGTGCCTGCTCTTTCGCGATTTGCTTAGCGGCAAACTCGAGATTGCTATGGGCCTGGAGACCGTGCATCCGGAAGTGCTCGCCGGACTGAATAAACGCATGACGCTCGATCAATTTTCAACCGCCGCAAACTTCCTGCGCCGCAACGGAATCGATCTTCGAGTCTTTATCCTGGTTCAGCCTCCGCTTATGCCGGCCGGAGAAGCGCTTGCGTGGGCTGAGCGCTCTTTGGAATTCGCCATGGAACTGGGGGCCACGGCAGCGACCCTAATCCCAACGCGCGCGGGGAACGGGGCCATGGAAGCACTCACGTTTGCGGCTCCGGCTTTAGAAACCCTGGAGTCCGCGATGCAGTACGGCTTGCGGCTCGAGGCGGGCAGAGTCTTCGCGGATCTATGGGAACTGCGCGAATCGTGTGTGCACTGCCACGCTCAGCGCGTTGCGCGGCTGCGGCGGATGAATCTGCAGCAGGTGGTGCTGGATAGGATTCCGTGCAGCTATTGCGGCGGTGCGAGTTGAAACAAGAGTTTGATCTTGCCATCGTCGGCGCAGGCTTCGGCGGCAGCCTAATGGCGATGATTGCCCGTCAGCTTGGGCTTTCGGTTGTCCTGCTTGAACAGGGCCGGCATCCTCGCATAGTGCTTGGAGAATCCACCACGCCTCTCAGCAATCTCCTACTGGAGAGGTTGAGCGCCACCTATGACCTGCCGCGGATTGCTCCGCTGGCAAAATGGGGAAGCTGGCAGCGTGCCTATCCGCAGATCGCGTGCGGACTGAAGCGCGGCTTCACCTTTTTTCACCAGGAAGATCAATTGCTGGTGGCGGCGAGCCCGCACGATGATATCGCCGACACCCATTGGTACCGGGCTGACGTGGACCACTTCCTGGTTCGGGAGGCGCAGCAGCTGGGAATCGAGTACCGCGACCGCGTTCGGATCGAGACGTTGGATTTCGCGGAGGATGGCACAACCATCGTCGGCCACGCGGGCGAGGAGGCGTTTCATATTAGTGCCGGGCTTTTGATCGATGCCACTGGCCCCCGCGGCTTCCTGCACCGGAGTTTGCAATTGGAGGAGTCTCCGCTGCCCGGGCTCCCTCCCACAGAAAGCCTGTACAGCCACTTCACTGCGGTTACAACAGTGAAGATGCGGGGCATGAACTTCCCTATCCGGTGGATGACGCCGCGGTGCATCACGTATTTGATGGCGGATGGGTGTGGGTACTGCGATTCAATAACGGGATCACTAGTGCTGGGGTCGCAGCAACTCGCCGGGTAGCGCAAGAGTTGGCGCTGAGCGAAGGGGAACCGGCATGGCAGAGGCTTTTGGACCGGTTGCCGGCGTTGAAGTCACAATTCAATCGGGCATCTGCTTGCCAACCGTTCCGGCACATGCCGGTGATCAGTTTCCGCACCAGCACGATCGCAGGAAAACGATGGGCCATGCTGCCCTCAGCGGCCGGCTTTGTTGACCCGCTGCTTTCTACCGGGTTTGCGCTCAACCTCACGGGGATTGAACGGCTGGCGCAAATCATCCGTAAGCGTCGTGACTCGGCTGACTTGACGGACCAACTGCAGTGTTATGCCGAGGAAACGGATGGCAACTTGTTGGCTGCCAGCCGGCTGATCGGGGCGCTGTACGCGAACATGAACGACTTTCGGGCTTTCACCGCGCTGTCGCTCTTATATTTTGCCGCGGTCAGCTTTGCTGAGACCGCGCACCGTTTGGGCAAGCCGGAGTTGGCGCCTGGATTCCTGTTGCATCGCCATCCGTCTTTTGGGCCGGCTTCGCGGGCTTTGTTGGAGCGTGCGTACAAGCCGGACGAAGCGTTCGCAGCAGACGTTCAGCGACTCATTGAGCCGTTCAACGTGGGTGGCTTCGGCGATCCTGCGCGACATAATTGGTATCCCGTACGCGCCGACGACTTGCTCGATGCACAACACAAACTTGGAGCCAGCCGGGAAGAAATTATTGGCATGTTGGAGAGGGGCGGCTTCTTTGCGCAAGCATCCGTGACAGGTTGAGTGGAACCGCAGGTCCCTCGGCTTCGCTCCCACGAACTCTATCGGAAAGAAAACGATTCGTCTCGTTAGCGAGACACCTTCGCAGCCGCAGTCCTTGTAAAGACAATCGGATGGGCCGCGATAATTCCCTTGCCTTCCTCCACGGTGATGGCTTGGTTAGGCTGAATGTTTGGTACAACGTCTTTGTGCCCGCTGGGCCATGAGACGGTAAGCCGCATTCTTCTGCTTGGGTCGGGCTTGCCCAGTCCAAAGGTTACCGGCAACTCGCTTTGCGACAAATAGGCGGAACCGGTCTTCACCATACGTAACAGCTGAAGATGGTTATCGACCTGGAGCATAAGCTTGGCTCCGATGCCGTCCCGGTTAGAGCGCGTGCCCACCAGCCTTACCCGGAGCATGTCGTTCTGATTGCCATTGTCGTTGCGGAGCAGCCGTGCCGGACCATTGGCCTCAGTAATTAGCAGGTCCAGATCGCCGTCATTGTCGAAATCCCCGTACGCAGAGCCCCGTCCCACCACCGGCCGTTCGAGAGCAGGCCCCAACTGGGTAGACATGTTTTCAAACTGACCCTTTCCCCGATTACGAAATACCAGGGCTGGTTCCGGATACTTTAGATGGGGTTGGGTTACGCTGATGTCGTCGGCCACATGCCCGTTCACAGCTAGTATGTCGAGCAGACCATCCAGGTCATAGTCAAAAAAGAAAGTACTGAAGGTCAGCGACTGTAATGACCAGCGGTCGATCCCCGTCGCCTCGGATGCGGAAGTATACAAACCGGACCCGTCAGTACGGTACAGCGCCATACCCTCGTTGGTGAAGTTGCCGATGATCACCCCGGGATGACCTGAGTTCTCGTAGTCGCCGTTGTCGACTCCCATGCCTGCACGGGTGGCACCGGCGTCGCTGTAGGCTACACCGGCCTGTACGCCAACATCTGTGAAGGTGCCGTTGTGGTTGTTGCGATAAAGCTTGTTTGGCTGAGTGTCATTGGTGACCAGCAGATCGAGCCAGCCATCGTCGTCATAGTCAACCAGCGCAATGCCAAGTGACTTGCTGGTCGCATCGTACAGACCGGCGTGCTTGGTCACATCCTCAAAGGTTCCGTCGCCTCGATTGTGGTAGAGCCTCGCGCTCTCCCCTTGGTAAACCTGGGGCGTGCAATACGATTTGTTTTTTGTGTCAAGTGAACAAAACTGATCTTTATCCACCGACCAGGTTACATAGTGCGCCACAAATAGATCCAGCTTGCCGTCGTTGTCATAGTCGAACCATACGGCGCCGCTGGAAAATCCGCTGCCACCTACACCCGCACGGGCGGTCACATCCGCAAAGCGGCCATCGCCCAGATTGTGGAATAGATGGCTGGAACCGACCGCGGTGATGTAAATATCGTCTTTACCGTCGTTGTCATAGTCGCCGACAGTACACCCCATTCCGTACATCTCGACGGCCAACCCAGCTTGTTTCGTGCGGTCAGTGAAGGTTCCATCGCCATTATTATGGTAGAGGGCGGGATAAGACTTGGACGAGCCGTGACCCGGCCAATCCATGGAGTTCACGAAAAGGATATCCTGGGCGCCGTCGTTGTCGTAGTCCACGACACACACGCCACTGCCCATCGTCTCGGGAAGGTATTTCTTTCCAAAGGCACCACTATGGTGACGAAAGGAAATGCCGGACGCGGCGGTGGCGTCGGCAAAACGAATGGGGCCGGAAGGCCGTTGTGCCAGCGCGCTCGAAATCAGGGTCCCGAGGAAACAAAAAATAAGACAGCACCGTACCGTACGTTCAGGCATGCGCAACCACGAGACGGGAACGGCGGGAGTCCATCCACATTTCCAGAAGCATGGCCGCAGGTCCCACCAGGAAGAGGGCGTAGAAGGGAGCGTAAACCGCCTGGTGCAGGCGCAATACCATTTCGACCGCGGCTACAATAAACACCGTCACGCACTGGCCGGTCTTCGAGCGCACGGTCGTTTTAGGATCGGTGATCATGAAAAAAATGAATAGCTGATACATGGGTCCAGTGATGGGAGAAATTTCCGACCACCAGGGATCGCCCGTGATCCAACTGCGCAGCAAAGCGAACGCCAGGAATGACACCACGTAGGTCGCACTGATATGAAAACGCCGCAGACGCCAGATGATGGCCGATCCGAGTGTCCAGATCACAATCATCGGCCAGACAAAGTTGCCCCACTGGATGCTCAATCCTGCCACGGTGCCGGAAGCGAGAATGAACATGGCAACGATGCCGAAGTTGGAGGGGTTCCAGATATGCCGATCATGAACGCGTAACACGTACTTAGAGGTAATGGAAATCAGCGCGCAAAGGGCATACGGCCAAAACGCGGGGGAGCGTACCAGGATGCCAACACTGATGCCAGTGATGTAAGCACTCGCCAGGTTCGGCCACTTGCCCATGTAGACACGCGACAGAATCAACTCGGCGAGAAGGCTAGCGCCAATTGCCAGCAAGGTACGGGTGTAACTCTCGAGAATGCCGTAGGAGAGTTGGCCTACCAACAGGACGCAAGTGATGAGTAGAGGAGAGAGATAGCGATTGGACGCGCTGAAGAACCGCTTCCACGCCGCCTCAATCTTTACCGGTTGCGCAACACCCGCCCCGTGACTCATTCGGCCTCCCTGACATTGTAGAGCTTTCCCGGGACCGGGTGATCGACTGTCTGCACTTTGCCAGATGGCCAGCGAATGACCGCCTTCTCGATCTGCGGATTCTTGCCTAGCCCGAAATGCAGCCGGCGATCGTTCTGTGCCGCAAAGCCGCTCCCACCGGAGACGTGCTGCACTTGCTGTTGCCCGTTCCAATAAAGAGTTACCTGAGCACCAATCGCACTCCGGTTGCTCTTGGACCCTTCGAGTGAGAATTCGATCCAACCATTGTCCGGGCTCACTGTGTTCTTGTAAATCAGCAAGGGGCCGCGTTGATTGGCTACCACCACGTCGAGTACCCCGCGATTCCACAGATCAGCCATGGCCACCGAGCGCCCATCATAAATATCGGTCGCGCCGACAGCCTGGGCGACGTCGATAAACTTTGCCGACCCATCGTTCATCCAGACCTTCTTCTGCTGATATCCCGACAGGCTGCGGCCATCGAAAGCAGGCCAGTCGGCCGCGTCGCCGATAATTTTGCTGTTGCCACCGGCGACCCTGGAGAAGTCATACCAATAACTCTTGGTCCGACTGAGAGAAATGTAGCCGTTGGTGAGATAGAGATCCAGGTATCCATCGTTATTGAGGTCGCCAAACTGCGCGCCGAAACTCCAGCCGCCCAGTTCCACGCCCATATCCCGCGCCAGGTTCTCGTACTTCAGGCTCGACCCCTCTTGAGGCACCCAAAGATTATTGCCCTGGATCAGCACCCCCTCCTGGGAGATATTGGAAACATAGATGGCGTACTTGCCCTGGTTCAGAATGTCTCCATAAGCCACGTTCATGCCGCTCTTGGGCGCAAATCCTACGCCAGTCGCCTCGCCGGCCTCGTGAAAGTGTCCACCGTCATTCAGGAAGAGCTCGGAGACACCGTAATCATTGGCAATAAAGAGGTCGGGATGGCCGGTGCCGCGCAAATCCGCGGCTGAAGCAGCGAGCGCCCACCGATTGCTTTTGATACCGGCCTTTTCGCTGACCTCCTCAAACTTGCCATTGCCCAGGTTGTGAAACAAGAATTTTCGGCCGCCATTTTTGGCGTACTCAAAACTCTCCGGCATCATGCGCGTGGTATCCAAATGCCACAGATCCAGCTTTTCGGAATAGTACCCGCCAACGAACAGGTCGAGCAGTCCATCGCCGTCATAGTCAAACCAGACGGCGCTATTTGCATTGATCCACGGGGGTAAGCCGGCAGCATCGCTTACGCGGGTAAAACCATGGCCCTGGTCGTTATGGAAAAGCTCCGGCTTGCCCCACTTGATCAGGAATAAATCTTCGTAACCGTCATTGTCATAATCGCCCCAGACCGCTCCCATCGAGACGCCGGTTCCTGCCTGGTTCACATCGGCAAGCCCCATCTGCGCGGCAACATCCTTGAAAGTGCCGTCGTGCATGTTGCGGTAAAGATGGTTCTGGCTGCCGATGGCGCTGTTGGTCGCGTAGAGATCAGGCCAGCCATCGCGGTCGAAGTCGACGACGGACACCGAGGCGCCCATGGACGCGACTTCCGGCATGATGCCTTGAAGTTTGGCATCCAAGGTCGGCGCCTGGTGGACAAAATGTACACCGGCCTGTTGCGAGACCTCCTGCAAATGAAAGCCGTATCGCGCTATCGCCTGTGCCTCGTCCAGCTTCGATTGGGCTTCTTCCCGTCGCGCCGAAACCTGCTTGATAGCAAGGGGGGTGGCTAACATGCCCAGAAACAGAATGGCCAGAATAACTCTTGCGGTGATGCCTGCCTTCATTGCGCTGCACCGCTCCTGAGTGCCTGGTCAGTGGGTTCCGGGGTTACGTAGCGGGTGTGGTAGTTCTGCCAATCCTTTGCATGATGGCGATACACCCACTCATCTTCAAGCTTGCCCGGAGCCTCGTTGTACTCGCTCTTTGCGTGGTAGGGCAAAGGTTGGACGGTTCGCGAGTAGGAAGAGTTATAATCTCCGTCCTTAATCCAGCCGTCTCCGGCGATCACATAGTCGCGGACCCATCCGGAGGGCGGCGGAGGTTGCTCAGCAAAGCGCAAACTAATCTCGTCGCCGGCGTTCATGATCACGTAGCGGTCATCGATACCTGCCAGCAATTCGCGGACATCGCCATAGCGAGTGTAGTAGCCCTCTAGATCACGCCAGATTTGCCGGCTAGCCGCAATCCGGTTGTAATCGGGTAGCTCGGGAGAAGAAGGATTAGCCTGATTGACCACGGAGTATCCCCGGTAATGAAGATCTGCCAGGGATGGATCCAGGCGCGTGACCTTGAGCCGCGCATCAGGCAGCCCTTGCGCCCACTCGATTGAATCCCAATAGACCTCAAGGTTCGTGCGCAAGCGAACCTTGTGCGGAGTGCCGGGTACAAAGACATTATCGAGCTCGATCAGGCAAGTCTTCTTGCGGCCGGCCGGGAAGCCCAGGTTCGCGCGGGCAGTACGCCATCCGCCGTGCCCATCCGGCACCTCGAGGCTAAGAGCGTGCGCCTTCTCGCCGCTTCCCTGGCTGATCGCGACGTTTACGGAGGAGTCGGTCGGATGCAACCATCCCTTGGCAATCAGCCACAGGGGGCCGCTCGACGGCACATCGTTGCCCAGATCGATCTCCACAAAGTGATCGCGGGTGAGGCCCTGATACTGTCCACGTCCAAAGGTATCCAGGTAGTTGCCATCGAGCTTGCTGACGATATCGGTCACATCCTGACCGCGATCATCGGTAGCTTTCGCAATGGGGTGGGGAGGCGCAACGGTCGTCAGTGCCAACTTGACGGGGGGAACGACAAACCGCTCGTCGGTAAAAACCTCAGTACCTGCCGGATGGTCAACCACCATCAACTTCAGGTAGTCGTAGTAGTAGGTCTCCCATAGCTCGCCGGTAAGCCGCAGGTCGTAGTAGCCGTCGTGAGGCACAAGTTGATCGCGGCCGATTTTGTACCACTCTTCGGTGGCTGCGATTTTAGGGGAGCCAACAGAGTCAATCTGCAGGCCGATCGCCGACCCCCAGGGGACGGCATCTTTCACAAAGCTAATCTGTTTCCCATTCCAGGCAAAGAGAAATGGGCATGAGCCCTTGAGGCGCTGCTCGGTCAGCACTTCCTGATCTGCCTTCAAGGCAAACTCGGCGTTCTCCATGCCATTGGGCCACTGGATTCTTACAACATCGGCGCCACCCTGCTCTCCCAAGCCGAAATGCAATTGCGGAGCAGTGATCGGTTGCTTTTGAAGCATGAGGCCGGAGCGAAGCTCCATCTCTCCGCCAATGCCGAAGGAGTTGATGCGCTGATCACCTGTCGCCTGCCGCGCTCGTGGACGAAGGATCTGCCACTGATACGTTTTAGTTCCCTGGTTGAGCGCCTGCTGCGCCTGCCCGGCCGCAGAGAGTCCCAGCAGGTCGAGTCTTCCATCGCCATTGACGTCGGCGACGTCAAGTACCCGCGCGGAACCCATGGGTTGCCCGAGCGGGGTGAATTTCTGCGCGCCATTGCCCAGCCACACCAAGGCTCCAGGAGCATCCCCGGGATTCGGCCTGACTGGAGCGAGCAGCAGATCGACCGCCCCATTGTTATCGAGATCGGCGGCGTGCAAGCGCACTTCTCCGTCGAGCGGGGGCGCGTTCCCGAGCTGGGTGACCGTCCACCCCTCGCGGTTGGTAATTGCCACCAGCGCACCCGTCTCTTCGACAGCCACCAGGGCCAGCGTTCCTGCGCCGCTTACATCGGCAACCGTCACTGCTTTCACGTGGGGGAGATCATTTGGGAGCGCAAGCTCGCGAAATAAGCCACCTCTCTGGTTATGAAAGAAATGGAGCATTCTCGCGCCATCGATCATGGCGGCGTCGGGATTGCCATCGCCATCCAGGTCGACCCAGGCAAAGCCGCGCAGGCCAGAAATCCCAATAAACGGTTGTATGGGAGTAAACGATCCATCGCCGTTATTTCTTAGCACGACTGGCAGTCCTTCATCTGTACCAAGCAGGATGTCCATATCCCCATCGGCCTCCACATCGATCCCCCATGCACCGGTGTAGGGGGCATGCAGCAAGGCCGGAGGGAGCTTAGTTTGCGCGGTCACATCGGTGAAGGATCTTGCGCTCTCCTGGCGGAGGAAACGAATGCCGGCTGACCCAGCCAGTACCAAATCAGTTTTGAAGTCGTAGTTGAAGTCGACCGGCAGGATGGCCTCGGGTTCAAGCGCCTCGTTCGCGGATCCTCCAGGGAACGGGAAGACCGCACCCGTGGCCAGCCTTACGCTATGGCTATTGGCCACGGCAATTACCGGAGCGCCCTCACCAGTGAGCGAGATGGCTTTGATCCATGAATAGCCTTCGGCTTCTTGCGCAGGTCCTGGATTGGTGACGGCCACGGGCTGCAAGCGGATCCCGGTGTCGGCTGACGGCGGAGTAAAGGTGGGCGAGGACAGCAGCAGGAAATGGGTGAAGGGGACGGCCTCATTCCCTGCAGCCGGTTGAATCACGCTCAGGCTCTGACGAAAGTCCGGCATGCGCATCAGTGAGTTGCGCAGGAAGGCGATGCGCACGGCGGCCGCTCGCGGATCAGGCCCGGCAGCCGCAGCCTGCAAGGCAGTCCACTGCGGTTGGACCTCCGGCGGCCAAGTCGCTGCGTGGGCGCCGATTTGGGCGATGACGGAGCGCAGCGTCTGTCCGTCGCCACGCTTGGCCGCCACCCGCCCGAGTTCCAGCAATGCCGCTGGGTTCCCTGGCTGTTGGGCGAGAATCTGCTGCAGCAATTGCTGCACTTCGGTCTCGCTGTTGGGGTCGCCCTGGCGCTCAAGCTCCTGCGCCAGCAGATACGTCGCGCGCAGGCCGTGGGGATTGAGGTGCACCGCCCGACGCAGCTCCACGATTGCCTGCGCCGGATCGCCGCGTTTGCTCTCGAGCACGCCCAACAGATAGTGAACCTGATCGTTCTCCGGCACCAACTTCTGGGCTTGCCCCAACCGCTGTGCCGCTACTTCGAAGTTTCCCTGGCGCAGCGCGAGCAGGCCCCAGTTTGCCCAGCCTGCCGGTTCTCCCTGGGCCAGCTGCGTGGCCCGCTCGAGGGTGCTGTCAGCGCGCACATCGTCTCCCACCTGCAGCGCCGCAAGGCCCACGTAGAATGCCTTCACCTCGTCCAGGTAAGCTTGGGTCGCCGGCTTCGGCAGCCCGGAGGAGTGGCATCCGCTGAGCACCACTGCGAGGACGGCTGCAAACGTACCCGGCAGCCGACGCCAGCGCTGGCGAGACTTGGACCAGCGTCTATCCCCCCTCGTACTACAATTTCCACTACCCATCCGGCCGTATACCCGCGAGCAATTCACCCACGTTAGCTTACGTTAGGGGAGCACCCGCTTCCTACCGGGTATTTCTGCAGGGTTGCCGGGATCAACAAGCATCGTGCCTCTAGTCCCCTCACCAAGGATGGGCCCCATATCTCGCTCGTCTTTCGCGAGATGTGGGATACCACCGAAGTTGACCGCTAAGTGCATCGGACGAATCGGGAGTTAGACGGAAAGAGCAGCGGCATCCCACATCTCGCGAAAAACGAGCGAGATGTGGGGCCCGTCCTTGGTGAGGGGACTAGCCTAAAGCCCATTGCCTCTTACTCCTCTGGAACCTCGCCAGCAGCGTTCGCGATAGAGTGAGCTTATCTGAGCGCCGGGTAGACTGTCGTCGTGTGGAGGGTTGAACTCAAACTCCACCTTTTGATTGAGCCAGGGGGCCTTGGGAAAGGGATCCTAAACTCTAGTACTACCTACTGACCAGCCGTATCCTTCAGGTAAGAAGCGGAAAGCGTGCGCTTCTCTTTGGCGATGGGCAATAGAGTCGGATAGAACTGGACAAATGTGGTGTCCACTGCCGCATGTTGGGCGTGGCAACTGTAGCAGTCGGCGGAGGTTGGGATTGCCTTTGCCGTCTTCTCACCACCAAACGCGAAGAACGCCCACTTGCCCGGAAAACGCGCCTCGTCCTTCACGTGGAGCTCAAGTCCCATCACATCGACCTGAAAGTTTCCGCTCCGGTTGATGGAGCCCTTGTCACGAGCTCCACGCTCCTCAAGGACCAGTATCGTCTTATCTGGCCAGGTGCCGGTATTCACAAAAACCTTGTAGGCTTCGGGATTTACGAAGACGTTGTCGAACATGTGCTGACCGCCCATCTGCATCGAGGGGTTATAACTCATGTCGAAACCTGAGGTCAGGTAAACCCATTCCCGGTAGCCCTGGGGAAGTTTCAGCTCACCGCTCTCGGTGAATTCCGGGGCACTGCTAGCCGCTCCGAATTCGCGGAGGACGGGCGGTGAGAGAAACGCTAACGCACTCAGCAGCAGGGCTATCGTTCTACCCATATGGATGCAGTATGGCCCTTTCGTCTTCAGAAGGCCAGACGGACTCAAGCCATCAAGGTTAGGGGGGTACGATTCTCGGCGGTGGCCAACGAGCGGCGGTAAAATGTTGGGGGCAAAGCATGAGTTGGGCTAGATGAACGAACGCGCACTCCGCCAGTTGGCGCACGTTCCGCGATTGGCAATTCAAGTCTCCAGCAGCGAGACCGCGCGGGATACAAACCGAACCATCATCCTGGAATTGATTCGCCTGGCCGGCGCGGTCTCGCGCGCCGATCTGGCTCGCCTCTCCGGCCTGCAGAAGAGTACTGTCTCGGCGATCGTAGAAGAACTGCTGGTGACTCATTGGATTTGTGAGGGAGAGACCGGCTTCAGCAAACACGGTCGAAGGCCACTGATGCTGGCAGTGAACAATGAATTGGGAGTGGTCATCTTAGACCTCCATCCCGACAACGCCATCGTAGCCGTCTCTGACTTCAGCGGGAATTTTCTGGTGCAGGAGAATGTCCCTATTTCTTCCCAGCCCCAACGGTCCATCGTTCAATTATTAGCTGCCATCAAACGCGTCTCCAACGCCGAACCCAAGAAAGCGATCCAGGGCGTGGGCATCAGCGTTCCGGGCCGGGTGGATCCTTTGACCGGAAGACTGGCTTTCGCCCCAAATCTCCGCTGGGGACCGTTCGATATCGGAAAGGCCATTGCCGAGGGTACCGGACTTCCGGTGGAGATCGAGAATGCTGCAAATCTCATCATTCTCGCCGAGCGTTGGTTTGGGAGCTTGTCTGGCGTTCAGGATGCAGTGGCCATTAATGTCTCGGAAGGGATCGGAACTGGCATTCTCGCCGGCGGCCATCTCATTTCCGGTTGGAACGGTATGGCGGGAGAGTTTGGCCACATGCCAGTCGAAGCCGCTGGCCTACTTTGTGGATGTGGCAATCGCGGTTGCTGGGAGACGGTGGCGTCCAACCAGGCTGCCTTGCGCCACTACCGCAAGTTGAAGGGAAAGGTGCCTCCTTCCTTCACCTATCGTCATCTGCTGATTGATGCCCAGGATAAAAAGCCTGAGGCAATGGCTGCGCTGCGCTATCAATTCGTACAGATCGCGCGCGGTCTGCAGACGATTCTGGTTGGCCTCTCTCCCGAGATCGTGTTGTTCGCCGGGGATATCGTCGCCGTATGGCCTTACTTCTCCGGCATTTTGGCCGAAGAATTACCAAAGACGCTCAACGCGAAGTTGCCGCGTATTATCACGACCGCGGATTGTGGAATGGCCCGTCTACGGGGGGCGTTGGCCCTGGTGTTGCAACAACATTTCAGTCCTACCTCTTCGCGCTCCGTGCCGCGTCGCATGGCAATGAGCTCGTAGCGAATCCCAGGATCCGCTTCGACCTACAAAAGCCATCGATCGTGGTGCTTCGCGATAACCTAGGATCTCGCTAGACGGCCTTTCCTAAACCGGAGTCGCCGGTGGCTGCGAAATAGAAGCGGACCAACACGCATACTTCATGGAGAAGAAATCTGATAATGGAACTTCCATTGAACCCATCCGAGCCGGACCGCCCGCGGGGAATTTCGCGGCGGAAATTCCTTGGCCAGGCAGCTGGAGCCACGGCATTGACGATAGTCTCCAGCCGTAAAATTACGGCCGCGCTTGGTCAGGCCGCCGGTACCGGGGCATCGCGCACTGCATTGCTGCGCGTGGATGCGAGCAAAGCCGTGAATAGCTTCGATCCGGACAAGAGTCTTGGTTCTTCGATGGATGAACTATCGGTACCGGTGATCGAGAAGATCTACAAGCCAGAGATGGTCCGGCAATGGCTCTCGGCGGGATGGGGACCGATCACGTATCGCAACCACACAGAGCTGGCCGTCGAGGCGTGGCACTGGAATAGCAATGGAAAGTGGAGCGACGCCACGCATCAAAGGGGCTACTTTGTCGGCGACGCGGAGCCCACCGGGTTCATTCACGATTCATTTGGATATCCGCTGCCGCATCGCGGCACGACAGCGGATGGCGGCGATTCCGAGGGCTACGGGCGGCTTACGGACGGCGATCCGGCCACGTTTTGGAAGAGCAATCCATACCTCACAAAGGCATTCACCGGCGAAGACGACGCGCTGCATCCGCAATGGATCATCGTGGATATGCTCTCCGCGGTACAGATCAATGCCTTGCGAATCGATTGGTGCGAGCCAAGCGCACGCGCCTATGAGGTGCAATATTGGACCGGCGTTGACCCCATGAATTGGGAGGCTCAATACGCGCCTGGCGAAGGCCTGGGCGTCAGCCAGCAGGCCAATGGGCGCTGGAACAGTTTTCCCAATGGCATCGTGCACGATGGCAAAGGCGGGACCGAGACGCTAAGGCTTGCCGGACAGCCGATCACGACACGCTGGATTCGTGTCGTGATGACCCAATCTTCAAATCAGCCCGGCCCACACGGAACCGACGACCTGCGGCATCGCGTTGGCTATGCGATCTACCAGGTATATGCCGGCATGCTTCTCGAAGATGGCACCTTCGTCGACCTGGTTAGACACTCACCGGATGCGACACAAACCCCAACCTACTGCTCCTCGACCGATCCCTACCACTCGGCCACGGACCTGAACAAGGAAGGCGATCAGACGGGTCTCGACCTTTTCTTCACCTGCGGTATTACCAACAATTTGCCGGCGATGATTCCCGTCGCAGTGCTCTTCAGCACGCCTGAAGATGCCGCTGCATCAGATTGCTTATCTAAAGAAACGCGGGTATCCCGTCGCCTGGGTGGAGATGGGAGAAGAATGCGACGGCCAGTACATGATGCCTGAAGACTACGCGGCGCTTTATATTCAATTTGCGGATGCGATCCATAAGGTCGCTCCGGAGACAAAGCTGGGTGGCCCGGTATTTCAAGGCATCAACCAGGATGTCTCGGTTTGGCCGGACGCGGAGAACCGTACGTCCTGGTTCGGGAGGTTCCTGGATTATCTTAAAGTCTCACGATCATATTCAGGATCTCGCCTTTGTTTCGTTTGAACATTATCCATTCGATCCCTGCTCGGTGAACTGGGCGGATCTATATCGCGAGCCTGAAGTGACGCGAAATTGCCTGGATGCGTTTCGCCAGGATGGCTTGCCCGAAGGCGTGCCTCTGATGAACACAGAGAGCGCCGTGACCTACAACCTCTCGAACTACATGACCGATATTTTTTCCGCGCTGTGGCTGGCGGACAGCGTGGGTTCGTTTTTCTTATATGGCGGGTCTGCTTATTATCATTCGCCAATTCAGGCCGAACCGCTTCAGCCTGGCTGCCACGGCGGCTGGGCGACTTATGGGAACTACGTTGCCGACGCGGATCTCAAGATTCACCAGTTCACCGCCCAATATCACACCGGCCGCATGATCAACAACGAATGGGTCACGCATCGCAGCGGCATGCATCATCTGTTCCGCGTAAACGGCACCATCGCATGATCCCGCAGGTCACGCGCTGGTGACCGCCTATGCGGTCCGACGGCCCGACGGCGATTGGGCGCTTCTACTGGTGAATAAAGACAGGGATAATCCGCGCAGCATCGAGATAGCCTTCGAGGGAGCCGGCGGTCGATGCCGGCTTTTTTGACGGCGAGGTAAACATGGTGACGTTCGGAAGTGAGCAGTACGTTTGGCATTCGGCGGGTGCGGATCCCACGCCGAGCCGGACAACCCGCCAGTCGCTTCCACGAATCATGGCAGGCCGAGGCGCCAGAGTAACATTGCCCAAATGTTCTGTCACCGTGCTGCGCGGCAGAGTTCAGGGCTTGGCGTAGAACCTTCTGCGTGCCACTCGCCCGACGGTTGCGTGCAAGGAGTGGTTGATGAGCAAAGTGCGGGTACTGGTCGGTACGCGGAAGGGCGCGTTCATCCTGACGTCGGACGGCAAGCGCGAACACTGGGACGTCAGCGGGCCCGCACTTCGGGGGCTGGGAGATCTACCATCTGAAGGGATCGCCCGTCGACCCGAACCGGCTGTACGCGTCGCAATCCAGCGGCTGGTTCGGGCAGCTGATCCAGCGCTCCGACGATGGCGGCAAGACCTGGGAGCCGGTGGGCAACAAGTTTGTGTACGACGGCGTTCCCGGCACGCACCAGTGGTACGACGGCACGCCGCACCCGTGGGAATTCAAGCGAGTCTGGCATCTCGAACCGTCGCTGACCGATCCGGATACCGTCTACGCCGGGGTCGAAGACGCCGCCTTGTTCCGCTCTACCGACGGCGGGCAGACGTGGCAGGAACTCGCCGGACTGCGCGGCCACGGCTCGGGCCCCCACTGGCAGCCGGGCGCCGGCGGAATGTGCCTGCACACGATCCTGCTCGATCCCGAGCAACCCGGAGCGGATCTTCATCGCCATCTCGGCGGCCGGCGCGTTCCGCACCGACGACGGCGGCGAGACGTGGCGGCCGATCAACCGCGGGCTGAAGTCCGAACACATCCCCGACCCGACGGCCGAGGTCGGCCACTGCGTTCACCGCATCGCGATGCACCGGTCGCGCCCGAGCGTGCTGTTCATGCAAAAGCACTGGGACGTGATGCGCAGCGACGACGCCGGCGATTCGTGGCACGAGGTCAGCGGGAACCTGCCGACCGATTTCGGGTTCGCGATCGACGTTCACGCGCACGAGCCGGAAACCATCTACGTCGTCCCGATCAAGAGCGACTCGGAGCACTATCCGCCCGACGGAAAGCTGCGCGTGTATCGCAGCCGGACGGGCGGGAACGAGTGGGAGCCGCTCACGAAGGGCCTGCCGCAGCGCGACTGCTACGTCAACGTGCTGCGCGACGCCATGGCCGTCGATTCGCTCGATTCGTGCGGCGTGTATTTCGGCACCACCGGCGGCCAGGTTTACGCGTCGGCCGACGCCGGCGACAACTGGGCTCCGATCGTCCGGGATCTTCCGGCCGTGCTTTCGGTGGAGGTGCAGACGCTGCCATGATCCGAGTCGTGCTCCCGGCACATCTGCGGACGCTGGCGCACGTCGACGGCGAGGTGGAGCTGGAGGTCGAGGGCCCGGTCACGCAGCGCTCGGTCCTCGACGCGCTCGAGGCCCGCTATCCGATGCTGCGCGGAACGATCCGCGACCACGTCACGCAACAGCGCCGGCCGTTCGTGCGGTTCTTCGCCTGCGAGGAGGATCTGTCCCACGAATCGCCGGATGCCCCGCTGCCCGACGCGGTTGTAACCGAGGCCGAACCTTTCCTGGTGATCGCGGCTGTTGCGGGTGGCTAGAGAGCCCTTAGTGCCTCGAAAACACGGCGGGCGCCCTATTCCTCCGCGCATTCTTGACTTCTATTGGTATTCAACCGGTTGGGATAATCGCCACCGGTTTGATCATCTGATCGATTTTGCTTGACCCATTCGCTCCCAGCGTAAGACTGGCGACGGCCAAGTTGTCCTCTCACTGTCACAGCTCGTTTGCACCAACTAACACCGCGCCCCCCCAAAAAAACCTATGGCTGTCGATTTCGTTTCGTCTCATTCGACGTTCCAATAGAGTCAGAAATTCACTCAAGGAGACACGAACATGCGATTCATGATGCTGATGATCCCCAAGGGATACGAGAAGGCCGAGCCCGGGGCGATGCCGACGCCGAGGCCGTCGCGGCGATGATGAAGTACAACGAGTCCCTGCAGAAGGCGGGGTGCTGCTCGCGCTCGACGGCCTGCACCCGCCGTCGGTGGGCGCGCGGGTCACGTTTCCCGGCGGCAAAGCCGAAGGTGACCGACGGGCCGTTCACCGAGGCCAAGGAGGTGATCGGCGGCTACTGGATGATCCAGGTGAAGTCGAAGGAAGAGGCGATCGAGTGGGCGTCGCGCTGCCCCGGCATCGGAGACGAAGTCATCGAGGTCCGCCAGGTGCAGGAGTTGTCGGACTTCCCCGCCGACGTCCAGAAGGCGGCGGCCGGGTTTCCGAAGTTGCAGGCGCAGGTCGGACAGCGCCATACGCGCGTGAGCCACGTCGCCACTGCTCCGCTTGCAGCGACCGGTGCGAAGATGGTGTGATCGGTAGCTGTGACGGCTGCCGACACCCATCGCGCGATCGACGCGGTCTGGAGGATCGAGTCGCCCAGGCTCATCGCCGGGCTTGCGCGGATGGTGCGCGACGTCGGCCTGGCCGAGGAGCTCGCGCAGGATGCGCTCGTCGCCGCGCTCGAGCAGTGGCCGGAGTCGGGCGTCCCGGACAACCCGGGCGCCTGGCTCATGGCCACCGCGAAGCATCGCGCGATCGATCACTTCCGCCGCGACAAGCGGCTCGAACGCAAGCACGAGGAGCTCGGCCGCGAGCTCGCGGCCGAGGAGATGGCCGTGCCGGACCTCGACAGCGCACTCGACGACGACGTCGGCGACGACCTGCTGCGCCTGGTCTTCATCGTCCTGCCATCCGGTGCTCTCGACCGAGGCGCGCGTCGCGCTCACGCTGCGCCTGCTCGGCGGCCTGACGACCGAGGAGATCGCGCGCGCATTCCTCGTCCCGGAGCCGACGATCGCCCAGCGGATCGTGCGCGCCAAGCGGACCCTCGCCGAGGCGCACGTGCCCTTCGAGGTCCCGCGCGGGCGCCGAGCTCGCCGGCCGCCTGCCGTCGGTGCTCGAGGTCATCTACCTCGTCTTCAACGAGGGCTACTCGGCCACCGCCGGCGACGACTGGATGCGGCCCGCGCTCTGCGAGGACGCGCTGCGGCTCGGGCGGATCCTCGCCGGGCTCGTCCGCAGGAGCCCGAGGTCCACGGCCTGGTCGCGCTGATGGAGATCCAGGCGTCGCGCTCGGGCGCGCGTCGGGCCGCCGGGCGAGCCCGTCCTGCTGCTCGATCAGAACCGCGCGCGCTGGGATCAACTCCTCATCCGCCGCGGCCTCGCCGCGCTCGAGCGTGCCGAGCAGCTGGGCGGCGGCCTCGGGCCCGTACGCGCTGCAGGCCGCGATCGCCGCCTGTCACGCGCGAGCCGTCACCGCGGAGGAGACGGACTGGGCGCGCATCGTCGCGCTCTACGATGCGCTCGCGCAGCTCACGCCTTCGCCGATCGTCGAGCTGAATCGCGCGGTCGCGGTCGCGATGGCGTTCGGCCCGCAGGCGGGCCTCGAGCTCGTCGATGCGCTGACCTCGAGAACCTGCGCTCCAGAACTACCACCTGTTGCCGAGCGTGCGCGGCGACCTGCTCGCCAAGCTCGGCCGCTTCGACGAGGCCCGCGCCGAGTTCGAGCGCGCGGCGTCGCTCACGCGCAACGCGCGCGAGCGCGACCTGCTGCTGGAGCGCGCCCGGACATGCGGAGCGCCCTCCGAACCCGGTTGATGGAGGAAGGTGCGGGCGCTCCTCGATCCTCGTGCTCAATGCAGAATCAATGACTTCGCGTATTCGTAGAGAGGCATACCAAAGAATTCGGTGACGCCGCCCGTGGGAACTAAGCCATTCTTGCGATAGAAACGAATCGCTCGCTCCAGCGGAGCCGTCGTATCGAGGGTAACCCGCTTGCATCCGGCGGCGAGCAAATCGTTCTCGACTGTATTAAGTAACTGTTCAGCAATGCCGCGCCCTTGCCATCGAGGGAGAATAGCCATGCCTCGCAGGTGACCCTCTTCTCCTTGCATGCCGGATGCAATCGTCCCCACGATCTCTTCCTCGCTCGCGATCGCAACATAAACCTTCATATGAACCATGCGTTGTCGAATCGCTCCCGGGGCCGGAACTGTGTCGTCGAAGGCCCCGGGAGTGTACTGAGAACGAAAGGGTTCAAATGCCGCATTCAGGCACGCGGAAATAGCCTCCGCTTCTTCTATCTGTGCTTCGCGGATCACGACTATTGCGGTGCGGCCGCCGGTAGAGATTAGTCCACCATTAACATGATCTCGGTCGACTTGATGACTGCCGTGACCTCGTCTCCTACTTTGATGCCGAGGTCCTCCACGCTTTGGCAAGTGATGACACTCTCAATAAGATTTTCAGCCACGCGAACCGTCACCTTTGCTGTGACGACTCCCAGAACAACGGCTTCTACTTTGCCTCGCAATTGATTACGCGCCGATATCTTCATGCTGGGGATTGTATTGACGGCATGGCATCGAGTCCAATGTAAGCTGATGAGGAGAGCGTATGACAGTGAAGACCGCCGAATACGAGATCGCTGCCGCTCGCTGGCCGGAGGATATTGAGCAGGCACGCGCTCTCTTGAAGAACTACGGGGAGTACTTGACATCCTCACCCTCTGGCGCAGCCGGCGTGTGCATTCCTGGTTATGAAGCGGAGCTTCGCGGGTTACCGGGGAAGTATTTAGGAAAAGAGGCAGACCTTCTGATAGCACGGATCAACGGTGAGGGCGCGGGTTGCGTCGCGATTACGCGGAGAGTGCTGAAGGACGGAATGGATGCCGCCGAGATGAAGCGGCTGTGGGTCGAGCTACGTTTTCGTGGCCACGGTCTGGGGCGCAGGTTGGTGGGCAGCGCGATCGATTGGGCAAGAGCACACGAGTGCAGTGCCGTGGTGCTCGACACGGTAAATGAGGCGATGCCAGAAGCGGCCCAACTCTATAGTTCCCTCGGATTCGAGGAGATCGTCAGGTTCAACGAAAATCCCGTTCCTGGAATTCGGTTCTATAGGTTGATGCTACGGTGACCTCCAAGCAAACCCCGACGCTGGTAAGAACCCGCAGGAGAGACAGTTGCTGGCGCGGATGAGTATAAGATTCGCCAGAGGGGTAACCTATCCAATGATTTCGAGCTCCAAGTGCGTTATCCAAAAGGCCTGCTTGGCCGCCGCTATCCTCCTCATTCCAAATGGGCTACCAGGGCAGCTGACTGCTTCTGAGAAGGTTTGGGTGGGCGACACGCCAGCGACACCACCCCCCTTGGCGACCGATCTATCACCGGATCTAACACGAAAGAACGTCACCCATGCCCTAGAGAAAGTTGCGGATTGGGAGCTGGCCCAGGCAGAACCGCACTTTGACCAGGATTGGACCTTCGCCGCACTCTATACCGGCTTCATGGCCGTGCCAAAGGCGGCCAACGGCAAAAAATATCAAAAGGCTATGCTGCAAATGTCCCAGAAATTTAACTGGCAGCCGGGGCCGCGCGTGGGCGTCGCCGATGAGATGGCGATCGGCCAAACCTATCTAATCTCTATTTTCGCCATCACGACCCGGCCATGATGCGACCTACACGGCAACGCAGGGATGCGGTGATGGCATTGCCCGATAATCCGGACAAACCGCTTTGGTGGTGGTGCGATGCGCTGTTTATGGCTCCGCCTGTGCTCGCCAAACTCAGCCGGGCAACCGGCGATCGCAAGTATCTGGACTTCATGGACCGGCAATGGTGGATTACATCCGACTTGCTGTATAGCCCTTCGAACCATCTCTTCTTCCGCGATAAAACATTCCTCGATAAGCACGAAGCAAATGGCAGCAGCATTTTCTGGTCGCGCGGCAACGGATGGGTTTTTGCCGGCGCTGGCGCAAGTGCTGGCCGAGATGCCGCAGGACTATCCTTCACGAGCAAAGTACGTGGCCCAATACAAGGAGATGGCAGAGGAAATCGCCGGGCTGCAAGGCACAGACGGGCTGTGGCGTCCTGGTCTGCTGGATGCGGCAGCGTATCCTCTGCCAGAGAACTCCGGCTCAGCCTTTTTTACATACGGCTTTGCTTATGGGATCAACACCGGCATCCTGGATCGCACGAAATATCAGCCCGTGGTCCGGAAAGCCTGGGAGGGTTGCTGTCTCACATTTATCAGGATGGCAGGCTGGGTTGCATCCAGCCGATCGGAGCCTCTCCCAGCGGCTATTGCTGCCGCCTCAAACTACGTTTTCGGGACCGGCGCTTTTCTGCTCGCGGGCTCAGAGGTCTATCGCCTGGCGCACTAAATTTGTCCCAATAATTTGTTGAGCCGGCGACTACGGCTCGTCTTATGATCATGCCGTCCCCCGAGGGAAGAATGTAGACGTGTTTCGATCAGCGCGAGCGCGGTCTTCTTGCCTTGGCGCTTTGTGCGTCGCCGTTGAGCGCGCAAAATCCGGATTCGTTGTCGAGTTATTTCACCGGCAAGGAAGTGGTGTTGAAGATCGACATGCCAGGCACCCAGCAGGGCGTCGACCTGCGCTACAACAAAGACAACCCCATGAACTGGAAAGAGTACGCCAATCGGCTAAAGAGCAACGGCGTGGCTATCCACAAAGGCGACACGGCGCGGGTGACAGCTGTCGTGGTAAAGGATGACCGGATCGAGTTTCAGCTGGACGGCGGCGGTTTCGGCACCTTTTTCGACGACAGCAGCACGACCGTCAACCCCAAGACGATGGAGAAGAGCGGCTACGAGAAGCAGCTGGAAAGAGATATCGCCAATACCACCGATGACGACAAAGGAGGCAATTGCAGCGTGACCTGACCGCGAACGATCGCGGCGGGAGCGCCAGGAGGCCGACAACCGGGATGCGGCCCAGATCGCCAGCCAGATCAAGGCACAAAAGGTCGCGGACGATCGCCTGCACGGCGGTTCGCGATTCAACCTGCGCTGGTCAGGCTCGATCCCGCCAGACCAAAAGACTCCCGATGCGGTGATGAAGCTGCTTGCAGACTACGTAAGTTTCGATGGACCCGCAGCAGCCGCGGCAGTCGCCCGCCATGCCAAGCGCCGGCCGGCGATGCCTCGGTTCCGGCAACGGCTCATCTCAAGCGCGGCATGAAGATGGAGCGAGGTCACGAGTCTGTTCGGCCCGGGAAAGCAGATGTCGGAATCTGTTTCGGGCGACGGCTTGAAAACGCAGACGTGCAATACGTCTAGCGGCGATCGGCGAGTGGAAGTGACGTACGTCGAGGGCCTTGTGGTTCGCTACTCGATCAGCTCCAATTAGCCAGCCCTCATTTTGGATTTCTTGCGCCCGCCAGAGTTTCCCGGCAACATGTTCGCAGGATATTAAAGATGTGTTGACAGGCGATGTGAGTAAGATGAATTCGTAGACTGTAACGGGACGGCTCAGCCTTGCTGACGCTTCAAAGTCAATAACAGTCCGTTGCGCATTACCGCCATACCGGCGCGCACGCTCATGAACAGGCTCTCCGCCTGTTGTTGTCGCTAGTTCCTTCCTCGCTAATTTCCTCCTAACACATTCAGAGCTTCATCCATCTCAACAGGAGTATTCGCATATGCCCAATCCTCGCCGCTTAACCGCTTTTCTCTCGACACCTGGGCCGTTCTGTTGGCATTTGCCGCGGCTCTGCTGGTCCGTTTTGGCATTCTCAAAACGATTCCCTGGTAACATGCAAGAAAAGAGGAAAACCATGGCAAGCTCCACCGTCCGAACAGCTGTCCTGCAGCACAAACGCAAACTCCAGTACCCCAAAAGCGCTCTGCTGCCGGCCTGATACCAGGAATTCTGCTGCTCGCCGTGGTCGGCTATGCAGGGAAATTCATTGAGCAATTCATCGCTCCATTACGGCAAGGCGCACCACCTGGTGCTGCCGAATATTGAGTACGTTCTTTGGGCGATCCTGATTGGCCTGGCCATCTCGAATACTGTCGGCGTTCCGGCCATCTTTCGCTCCGGGGTCGCGACTTATGAGTTCTGGCTCAAGGCTGGGATCGTGTTGCTTGGCGCGCGCTTTCTGTTGGGCGATGTTCGCCGGCTGGGCGGCATTTCCCTGGTGCTCATCGCGATTGAACTCGTTCTGGCACTTACGTTCATGACCTACCTGGGCCGGGCATTCAAACTCAAGCCCAAGTTGGTCAGTCTGCTTGCTGTCGGATCGTCGATTTGCGGAGTCTCCGCCATCATTGCCGCCCAGGGGGCGATCGATGCCGACGAGGAGGATTCTTCTTACGCCATTGCCGCAATTCTTTTGCTGGGAGCGATCTCTCTGTTTCTCTTTCCGCTCATTGGGCACTTTCTGCACTTGAGTGATCATGCGTACGGCCTGTGGACAGGGCTCGCCGTGGACAATACCGCGGAGGCCACAGCCGCCGGGGCGCTCTACTCCGACGCTGCCGGCAAGGTCGCGGTACTGGCCAAGACCTGCCGCAACGCAACCATCGGGTTCATCGTTTTGGGTTATGCCATCTATTGGGCTTCGAAAGGCCAGGCTGCAGACGTGCAGAATAAGGGCGCATTTCTGTGGCGGAAATTCCCCAAGTTCGTCTTGGGATTTCTGCTGATTTCCCTGCTTGCCACGGTGGGGTTTTTCACCAAGCCGCAACTCGCCGCCGTGGGCAACTTGTCCCGTTGGGCTTTTCTACTGACCTTCGCCGGGGTGGGCTTGCGAACGAACCTGCGCGAGCTCAGTAAACAGGGGGCACGACCCTTCATCGTCGGCGCGGTGGGAGAAATCGTGATCGCCCTCATCACTCTGGGGCTTGTGTTTGGGGCCGATCACTGGTATCACCTGTAATCGGACATCCGGTGAACAGAGCGATTGAAAGAAACCAAGTCTATGGGTATGCGGGGCCTTGTTGTGCGTTGGATATGTGTGGGTGCAACAGGCCCAGGGGATGCAGGCTCAACTCGACGATTGGCCAAACCTGGCGCGCTACCACGCAGACAACGAGGCGCTCCCTGCGGCAAAAAGCGGCGAGAAGCGGGTGGTTTTCTTCGGAGATTCGATCACCGATGGCTGGGGACGTTCGGCAACAGCGGGAGTCTTTTTCCCCGGCAAGCCATACGTGAACCGGGGAATCAGCGGACAAACAACACCGCAGATGCTGGTGCGCTTCCAGCAGGATGTTGTACACCTCCATCCCGCGGCGGTGGTCATTTTGGCAGGCACAAATGACATCGCCGGCAACACCGGGCCCACAACCCAGCAGATGATCGAGGATAACTTTACCTCGATGGCAGAGATCGCCAAGCAGAACGGCATCAAGGTAGTGCTTGCCTCGATTACGCCGGCGTATGCGTATCCGTGGAAACCAGAAATACAACCGGTGGAGCGAATTCGCGAGCTCAACCAGTGGCTCAAGGACTTCTGCTCTAGAAATGGATACGTCTATCTGGACTATTACAGCTCCATGGCGGATACGAAGGGCGCCATGCTTCCGGGCCTATCGTCAGATGGCGTTCACCCGACGGCGCAAGGGTACGCCATAATGGCGCCCCTGGCGGAACGGGCGATTGCACAAGCCTTGGGCACTAAGGCGATCAAGCCGGGCGCAGGCTTGGGGAGCACGAGTTTTTTCAGGCTATCCTCGTCGCTGGGCAGGTCCGTTTTTCCGGCTGGAAATTTGTTGAAGCTGAGAATATAAGCGAGAAGGTCGGCGGCTTCCGGACGGGTGAGCGTACCCGGGCGCCGTAGCCGGCATCAACTTCTGAATCATGTCGTAAACATTGGCTGCGGGCTGGCCCTCGTATTTTGAGAGAAAGTCGTTCCCACTGAGCGGCGGATACGGACCCGCGCCATCCAGGGCTGCCCCGTGACACGACACACACTGCTTCTTGATAAAGGGCTTCTCCGCGGTGGGCTTGATCGGCCAGTAGATGCCATCGGCGGCTGTGAGCCGATTGGCCCGCAGAACTGGCAGGAAGATCCCACCAGGAAAAGACTGAGGCAAAATAGGACGTTCTTTTTTGCACGCACCGCGTCGTACTCCTCAAAGAGATTACACTACCCTGATCGTACTGGAGACCGCGATCGGAGACAAAGGAATGTAAACAGTGCAAAAACTCATTCATTGGATTGTTGGTAACTGCCACGTGTTGCATGACGCCTACGGCACATGCGGGCACGCCGTTTGCCTGCGACCCTGACAATGCCGGGCTGACACTGCCCGACGGCTTTTGCGCGTTGGTGGCCGCCGACGATTTGGGTACAGCAAGGCACGCAGTCGTGGCTCCGAACGGCGACTTGTATGTTGCCCTGCAGAGCGGCAAGGGCAAGACCGGCGGCGTGGTGGCGCTGCGCGATGAAAATGGTGACGGCCGTTTTGAGACCAAGGAATATTTCGGCGACGGAAGCAGTACCGGCATTGCTTTGCGCAATGGTTATTTGTATGTGGCAAAGGTGGAGTCAGTTGAGCGCTGGAAGATGACGCCGGGGCAACTGAAGCCAGTCGGGCCGCCCGAGGTCGTAGTCGAGGGCCTGCCCACGGAGCATGAACATCACGACAAGGGCATCGCATTTGACGGCAAAGGGTCGCTCTACATCAATATCGGATCTCCCTCCAACGCCTGCCAGTCGCTGGACCGGCAGAAAGGGATTGTGGGACAGGACCCCTGTCCGCTGCTGGAAACCCACGGCGGCATCTGGAAGTTTGACGAAAACAAATTGCACCAGAAAGAGGCTGACGGCGAGAAATTTGTCACCGGCTTGCGGCAGGAACCGGCGATCACCTGGCACGATGGCGCGGTTTATATCGTCATGAACAGCCGCGACCAACTGGACGTTCTCTGGCCGGGCAAATTTACTGCGGAAGAGAATGCGACCCGCCCTGCCGAGCCAATGTACCGTGCGACCCAGGGACTTAATTTTGGCTGGCCCTATTGCTTTTTCGATTACACCCAACAGAAGCTCCTGCTCAATCCTGAATATGGCGGCGATGGCAAAATCGTAGGACGCTGCAGCGCTTTTGCGCTTCCGGTCGCAAGCTACCCTGCACATTGGGCGCCTGTGGACGTGACGTTTTACTCCGGCAGCCAGTTTCCCGCTCGCTATAAGGGCGGAGCGTTCATCGCCTTCCATGGTTCCTGGAACCGGGCTCCTTTGCCACAAGCGCCGTCAAACGTGACCTTCCAACCATTCGCCGGCGGCAAGCCCTCGGGCAAGTCTGAGATTTTCGCCAGCGGGTTTGCCGGCAAGGACCCGCTTGATAATCCAAACGACGCACTGGCGCGCGCCGACGGCGTGGCGCAAGCTCCGGATGGCACATTTTTATCACCGACAGCCAGAATGGAAAAATCTGGCACGTCTTCTATCGCAGCAGAAAGTAAGGATTGGAGCGACGATGAGAAAGTTAATGATGATTGCGGCCCTGATGTCCACCATGGGAGCGGTCGCGCAAACCCCAGCAGCTGCGCCTCCGCCGATGACGAAGACCGGGATTCACGCTAACGACGACGGCGTTTGACGACGGCGGGATTATCCCAAATAAGTACACCCAGGCGGCAGAGAATGGCGCTCCTGTCTCTCCTCACCTGACCTGGACGAATGTGCCCGATGGGGTGGTTAGCTTCGCCCTGATTCTGCATGATCCGGATACGGCGTTGAACAAGACCACCAGCGAGGTGTTGCACTGGATGATCTTTAATATTCCAGGCACGGCGCGCGAGCTCCCGGAAGGCGTACCGGCGCAAGCTCAGTTGCCCGACGGATCGATCCAGGCGCTGAACCGCGGCCAAAAGGTCGGGTACATGGGCATGGGCGCGCGTGCACCCGGACCTTATCATCACTACACCTATGAACTGTTTGCGCTGGATACCAAGTTGAGCCTCGGCCCCGACGCAAGCCAGGCGGATGTGATGAAGGCCATGGATGGACACATTCTGGCCAAGGCCGTTCTCGAGGGCCGTTTCCACCGCCCTTGAATTTGATGTGGACTAAAAGGAGCCGGACGAGTAATTCTGGTTCCCTGGTGAATGACGGGTGGGCCAGAGTTGAGGGGATCTCCCTTGTACTTATTCGAAACACTGAAGCTGCGCAAGTCAGGCATCACGATCGCCTCCGTACTTTTACTGGCGGCGAGTTCGCTGCTTGCCCAGTCGACCCAAAGCTGGACACTGGGTCCTTTTGTTCGCCCCGTCGATGCGCCTGTCATCGAGCCAAACCCGAAAGCTGTCTTCACCGATCCGATCACGAAGCAAACCTGTGCACTGGGAGGCGCTGCATACCTTCAATCCCGGAGCGATCGTGCGCAAAGGAAAGGTATACGTGCTCTATCGCGCGGAAGACGACTCCGGGACCATGGTCATCGGCATGCACACTTCGCGGCTGGGCATGGCCTCTAGCGAAGACGGCATCCACTTCAAAAGAGCCGACTCCGGTTTTCTATCCCGATGTTGACTCACAGCAAGATCGGGAATGGCCGGGCGGGGTAGAGGATCCTCGCGTAGTCGAGAGCGAAGATGGTACTTACGTTCTTGCCTATACGCAGTGGAACCGCAAAAATACAGATATCGGAATTGCCACATCCACTGATTTAATTCACTGGACCAAGCATGGTCCCGCGCTCCAGGGCGAAAAATATCAACATCTCGACTACAAATCCGCCAGCATAGTCACCCAGCTTACCAACGGCCGCCTCATCGCCGCCAAGATTCAAGGGAAGTACTGGATGTACTGGGGAGAAGTGCAGGTGCGGTTGGCGACCTCGCCCGATCTTATCCATTGGACACCGGTCGAGGATTCATCCGGTAAAGCCATCGTGCTGCTGCACAATCGGCCGGGACACTTCGACAGCGCGTTTCCCGAAGTCGGGCCGCCTTCGCTACTCACGGATCGCGGGATTGTCCTCATCTACAACGGCAAGAATGCCGAGGTCCACGGCGCACCGGGGATCGCCGCCGGCGCCTACTCGGACGGACAAGCGCTCTTTGCGGCCAATGATCCGCAAAAGCTTATCGCGCGTACCCCCAAACCGTTTTTCAAGCCCCAGCAGGCCTGGGAACAGAGCGGGCAGTACGTTGCGGGAACCACGTTTGCCGAAGGGCTGGTGTTTTTCCACGACAAGTGGTTTCTGTATTACGGCGGCGCAGACTCCCGCGTCGGCGTCGCCGTTTACGATCCGAAAAAACCCTGAGCGCCTGTTTCAGGCGCTCAGTTCCTCCGCTTCATCCATATCCGCTTCTTCGACAAACAACCCCAGCGCCTGCCGCTCGAACAGACGCTTGTAGGTGCCTTCGGTTCTGCGGACCAGCGCCTCGTGCGTGCCCTCTTCGACCACACGCCCTTGTTCGAAGACGAGGATGCGGTCAAGCATCCGCACCGTCGACAGGCGGTGTGCGATCACGATGGCCGTGCGGCCGACGATCAAGCGCTGCATTGCCTCCTGGATGAGCGCCTCCGATTCAGAGTCGAGACTGGATGTGGCCTCGTCCAGAATCAGAATCGGCGCATCTGCCAGAAAGGCACGAGCCAGCGCCACCCTTTGACGTTCCCCGCCAGAGAGCTTGACTCCTCGCTCACCAACCAGCGTGGCATAGCCCTTCGGTTGGCGAATGATGAAGTCGTGCGCATTGGCCAGTTGAGCTGCACGCTCGATCTCCGCTGCCGATGCTTCCGGACGCGCGTAGGCGATGTTTTCCGCCAGCGAGCGATGGAAGAGCAACGGCTCCTGCGGAACCAGGGCGAGCTGCGACCGCAAGGAGACCTGCGCCGCCCGCCCAATCTCCTGCCCGTCGATCAGGATGCGGCCCTCATTCAAATCGTAGAGCCGCTGCAACAGCTTGACGAAGGTGGTCTTGCCGGAGCCCGAGTGGCCTACCAGGCCCACACGTTCACCAGCCTGGATGCGCAAGGTGAAGTCGTGGAAGAGCGGCTCAGTATGCGAACCGTAGCGGAAGGTGATGCGGTCGAAGACCACTTCACCCTTACCAATGCGGATCGGCTCTGCATCCGGCCGGTCTGCTACGCCCAGAGGCAGCACGTGCATCTCGACCAGATCTTCCATCTCGTTTACGCTCCGCTGCAAGTTGGCCACGTGCTGGCCCACGTCGCGCAAATATCCGTGCACGATGAAGTAGCTGGTAAGCACGAACGTGACTCCGCCCGGCGTGGCGCGGCCTTGCCACCACAACCAGATCGCATACAGCGTCACCGAACCCCGAAGACAGAGCAGCACGATCATCTGTGTCGTTCCGCTCCAAGTGCCATTGGTCCAGTGACGATAAGTGCGACGACTCCACTTGCTGAGCACGCGGCCAAGGCGCGCATCTTCACGCGCCTCGGCTCCGAAGGACTTGACCACCGCATTGCAGGTCACCGCATCCGCCAGGGAGCCGCCCACCAGCGTGTCTTGCGCGTTCGACAGCCGGGCCGCGGGCGAGACGAAGTTCAGCGAGAGTGCGATAGAAAGGCCGACATAGAGCGTCGCACCAGTGGCCACGATCAGGCCCATCGAGAGCCAATGCGAACCCAGCACGAGCGCGCTGCCGACCAGCACCAGCGATGCCGGCAATAAGGCCAACAGCAGTGTGTCGTCCATCAGGTCGACTGCCCACATGCCGCGCGTGACACGACGGACAATCGAGCCGGCGAAGTTGTTGGCGTGCCAGTCCGTCGAGAATCGCTGCACACGATAGAACGCATCGCTCGCCAGGCGTGCCATCAACCGTACAGTGAGCCGGCTAATGCCCATGAGGGATAGGTGGCGCCCGGCGACCAGGATACCTCCCAGCAACAGCATCGTGCCCAACGCGGACAATGCGGCATGCAACGACTGACTGCGGGTAGTAGTGTGCATGGCAATGGCATCCACCATGCGGCCGGCGAAGACTGGCATGAACAGGTCGGCAATTGTTGCTACCACCATGGAGCAAGCGACGCCGGTAACCAGCCATGCCTCGCGTCGCCAGTGGCGAAGAAGGAAGGCCAGCACGTCACGCATCACGTTTTGGTTATTTCGAGAAACACGCATAAATCACTCACCAGGACAACTGATAGATCGCGAGGCATCTGCGCCTCAGCGATGAGTTGGAGCCGGATGGCTCAACAAAGGGAGTTGGCCTCAGATTCTGTTCTCGAAAAGAGAAAGGCCCTGAGGCTGCGCCTCAGGGCCTTCGTAAATCTGTTAACGAAGGGCGCTAGGGGCGCTCTACATCCTTCAAGCCGGCAAAGTCCGATACGCCGGAAGGCTGGACGGGTTGGGCGAGGTATTGCTTCTGTCGGTCGATTAACATAGCGCCTGTGCTTCGTTCTGGTGTAGTTTACCGCAGCCTTTATGGTTTCGCTATTACTTTTCTTGTGCGCGGCGTTTTTTGCTTGGCTACGTGGTTCAGCAGCAACCACAAGCGTGACCCTGCCAGGCCAACCGTCCTTCATGCAGCAGGATTGGTACAGCAATCAGCGCAGCGATCGAATCTACCCACGGAATATGAAAGACCGCGTTCGCCGTCAGACCGGTCAGGGTGACAAGGGCCAGATAGGCGCAGGTAGCTGACTGAACAGCATCGGCCGCCAGCGCAACGCTATTGGTACGGCGCGCCTCTCTGCGTTTCAGTGTCGCTAGAATGGGCATCGCGATGAGTGCGGCGATAGTAACCAGTATGCCCAGGCGACTCGTTTCAGGTCGCGTGTGAAGCAGCAAAGAAAGCAGAGCCGTAAATACGACGACAAAGGCGAGAACGAAAAGCAACGATCCGGCGATTCGCCCTGCATTCCTTTCGGAAACCATTTTCGGTGAGAAGAATTGCACCAGCACCAGCGCGGCGGATAGCAATTCAACCAGGCTATCCGAGCCAAAAGCGAGCATCGCCGGGCTGTGAGCGGCTGCTGCTGCATAGAGAGATGCTCCGCATTCAATGAGCATCCATGCCAGCGTAACGACCTGGAGCCACAGAACCGCATGCGAGCGCTGCGGAGAGCACACCGTGTTGAAGGGTGGCGAAGACCGGGATCCGATCTGTACTAGTTCGGGCATATTGCTTAAGCAGCTTTACAAATCAATTTTAACCCGCGACCCTGCGGACGTTGACAAGCGCTTTCTGAAACAAAAAGAATGATCGTCGATTGGTTGTTAATGTAAGAAGAGGCGGACAAACGATGGGAATTCTCGACAAGTTTCGTCTCGATGGAAAGCTCGCCTTGGTCACCGGATCGGCAACGGGGCTTGGGGCCGCCATCGCGATCGCGCTAGCTGAGGCCGGAGCCTCAGTCGCATGCCACGGCAATCGCCGCCCTGCGCAGGAAACGAGCGAACAGATTCGTTCGCTGGGACGCGCATCGCAAAGTTTCGCCGCCGACCTTAGCCAACCGGACGGCGCGGACTCGCTGTATCAATCGGTGTTGGCAGCCATGGGCGCACCGGATGTAGTGGTGAACAATGCCGGCACCATCTATCGAGAGCCAGCCGAAAACCATGACTTGCAGGCGTGGATGACTGTGGTCCAGGTGAATTTGAACAGCGTCTTCCGGTTAAGCCAACTCGCCGGCCGCAGCATGCTGGAACGGCGCCAGGGAAAAATCATCAATATCGCCTCCCTGCTTTCGTTTCAAGGCGGAATTCGCGTGCCGGCTTATGCGGCTTCGAAAGGCGGTGTGGCGCAATTGACCAAGGCGATGGCCAATGAATGGGCAGGACGCAATGTTCAGGTAAACGCAATCGCGCCCGGATACTTTCGCACGGGAAATACCACTGCGCTGCGCGAGGACGAAGTGCGAAACAGCCAAATCCTGGCCCGCATTCCGGCTGCGCGCTGGGGAGAGCCGGAAGATATTGCGGGAGCGGCCGTGTTTCTCGCGTCGCCCGCGAGCGACTACGTCACGGGTGAAGTGCTGGTGGTCGACGGCGGCTGGATGGCGCGGTAGAACTTTCTAAAAGGGAGAATGCATGGCATTGAGCGCAATCGAGGTAATGCACACAGAGGACGAATCGATGTCGAACCCGGAACGGGGACTTCGGCGGCAGGTCATGTTCTATAGCCCGGGTATGATGCTCGTCCGGCATAGGATGAAGAAGGGTTGGGTCGGCGCCAGGCACAGCCATCCGCACGAACAGTTGGTGTATATCGTCAGCGGCCATCTCACGTTCCAGCATCCCGACGGGGTCCTCGAGGCCACCGCGGGAGACAGCTTCCTGGTCCCAGGCAATGTCGAACATCAGGCTTCCGCAAAGGAAGACTCCGAGGTTCTGGACGTCTTCACTCCATACCGCGAAGACTACGCCTGAGCTGGAAAGTGCCTCAAACTGCGGAAATTGTCAGCTTCAATTGGCCGGATGTCTTGCCGGGCGTCTTCAATTGAATACGAAAGATCTGGTTCCCCCAGTTGCGGTTCAGCTCAGCGTTCTCCAGCGGAATCGTCTCGATGCTCGCGGTCAGGAGATTTGGGTCGAAGGAAATCAGGGTCGGCGGCGCGCCTTGCGTGGAGGTCAATTTGAGTTGGCCTTTTCCGGTTTGCGCTACGCTACACGCGGTCATCAGGTTCAAGGCGATATCTGGTACCGGCATAGTCAACAAGTAACTATCGTTGATTTCGATCATATTGCTGGTTCGATCAAGCTTAACTGAGCGGCGCCAGCTCTTCAATCGCGATTCCGGGGATAAGCCGCAGCCAGCTCCATAGCAAGCTGCGCCGCACGGTCATTGGACTCGTAGGCAAGGTCGGTAGCTCGAAACGTGGGCCCCACCCCCTGCTGCACGCCGCCGATGGTTGGCAGGTTGTGATAGGCGGATTGCATCGAAGGAATTTCGTAGCGGTGTGCACCGAAGCTCTTTTTTTGATACGTCTCCTGGCCCATGTCGATAAGCACGGGCCATCCCTGGGAATAGACCCAGAAGCTTCCGGTGTCATTGTGACTGTGGCTCTTACCGTTGTTGGCTGCGATGCAGGCCAGATAGAATCCGTCTACTGCGTCCGCTCTTCTTCTGGCAGCCATGATGTGGGTGTCCGGCAGCCAGGTATCACGCAACAGCCTCGCCTTGACCGGCGGCTGTGCGCGCAACTCCGACTCGCTAAAGATCGCAGGGAGGGTGTCGGGGTGATAGGCGGCCGGCATGCTGGCCACGGCAAGCGATATCATGTCCTGATTTCTCAGCCTTCTGCCGAAGCGATACACCTTGTCCACGTCCAGGTGAATGATGGGACTGGCGTCTCCCTGGTTTAGGTAATATTCGCCCGCGATATGGACGCGATTCATGTATAGCGCCATCTGAGTGATGAGCGGCTGGCTGAAGATATTCATGGCCCCCGAGGTAGCGGAGTAGAGAAGCTCGAGCGCATCGAACATGGCGCCTGCAGCCACATTCCAATATCCGGGCCCCTCGTCACAGCCTCCGTCTTCGGGATAGCTGTTGATGAACCTATCCAGGCACAGCGTGATCTTCTGAACGCTTTTGTTGCGCCGATCTTCGCCTCTGTCGGCAAAGAGAACTGTTGTCAGCCAATTCCAACATATCCACGAATCCCAATTGTTTACCCGCTGGCCGTCCGCCAAGCCCATCCAATCAAAATTCTTTTCGAGAAGCGGATCGAGAATGCGGCGTTCGGTCTCGAAACAGACGCGTTCGCGGATGACCGGGGAAACGCTATCCAAGGTCGAATTGAGCAAGTAGACCGAGGTGGCCAAAAGTGCGGATGTCTGAGCGGCGAAGAGATCGACAATGATATCTCTTGGATCCGGCAACCCCTGGTCTGTCTTCTGAAGTTCGAGGTGGGCAGGTACACCCCAGAAACTCTCCTCACATGTAGCCCACAGTCCGTTGGTGATGTCATCAAGAAAGCGGCCTTTATTTTCGACGCATTCAGCAAATACCAAAGCCTGCAAGGCCGAGATGCGGGCATTGCGAATGTTTTCGTAATCGGTACGGTTTCCATTTCTTGCGTATTCGAGGAAGAGGGTTGCAGGCATCTCAGGCCATTGGTAGCGCAGGTATTTTTCCCCACCTGCAAGCAAGCTGGCCCGCGTCTCAGCGCGCAGTCCGTCCCAGGCACTGCGGTCGTGAATGGTAGGAAATGGCCGGTATTTGTCCCGCGGTATGAGCGATTGTTTAAGCTTCTCAGGGCTGCACGCGTTGCTCAGGAGATTGCGCTGCTTTCCTCGCGGCGCCGCGGGGTCAGTCGTGGTTCTATTGGCGTCGAGCGCGAATAGGGACGCTGTACCTGCCAGCGCGGCTGATCCCAGGAGAAAGTGGCGGCGGGATAATAGAGAAAAACCGTTCGTTCGTTGCACACGATTCCTTTGGCTCGATGTAATTACGATCCTATCCCCGCGGCACAGTGGAAGTCAGGAGGTTACAGCAGTAAGCACCCCACGTCCTGCCGGTAACCATGGATAGTCTTTGCGAAGGTTTTCGATTTCGCGGAAGGGAAAATCTGCATCCAATTTGGCTGACTATGGCTCTGGACAATCACAACGCGGAGGATGGCTGGAGTTCCCCTGTGCATCGGACTTATGCTCGCGGGCTGCACCAGCCAGGCTGCGCAGCAACCGGCTCCAGCACCCCACCGGCTCAGCCCGAGATGAAGCCGGCTCCCGCAACCCCCATTGCCGAGAAAAAGGACGAGTTGGGACAACAGTCCTGGGATCCGCAGTGGGATGTCGTTGTGGAGCAGGCCTTGTCACCAGAAATGCTGTCACCAAAGAGTGGCTCGCGAGGTAAGAAGCTACTGTCCCCGGTTCGCTACGCTGAGCGATGGCGATAAGCGCGCATTTTGGGCCTATACATTTCAAGCACTTGCCGGTGCAGAGGCGGGCCTGAAACCAACCACCAATGTGCGCCATACCGAACCCGAAGTGGCGGTAGTGGATACGGTCAGCAAACGGATGGTCCGGAGTGAGGGATTGCTGCAGCTTACCTATATGGACGCGACGCGGTATGGCTGCGATTTCGATTGGGAAGAGGACAAGACGCTGGCGGAAAAAGATCCGGCGAAGACCATCCTGCAGCCAAGAAATAATTTGTTGTGCGGAGTGAAGATTCTCGAGAATCAGATCGTGACCCAGAGAAAGCCCCTGCTCTCGCCGTCGAGTTATTGGGTCACACTGCGGCCTGGAACCCCAAGCTATCTGGTGTTTGCCAAGCAAATGAAGAACGTGCCAACGGTATGCCGTGAAGGCAAGCCCCCAGTAGAGACAGCGAAGCGTACGCACGCCGGCGGTGTACCAGCGGAGGCCCTTGCACCGCATGCCCCCGCCGCAACGGCAGCTAATTGACACTGTTATGAAGCTAACGCCGGACGATCACCTATTCGTTCTCACCGGTGCGGGAATTTCCGCGGAGAGTGGGCTTGCTACCTTCCGCGGATCGGGAGGATTGTGGAATGGGCACCGGGTGGAGGAAGTGGCAACGCCTGAGGCTTGGCACGCCAATCCCGAGCTTGTGTGGCGTTTCTATTCCATGCGTCGCCGCGATGCCATGGCAGTAGAGCCGAACGCCGCACACCTGGCTTTAGCGAACGTTGAGCGAAAACTGGGCAATCGTTTCTATCTCTGCACGCAAAATGTCGACGACCTTCATGAGCGCGCTGGTACACACCGCCTTCACCACATGCACGGAACCCTTTTCCAATCGCGCTGCGTGGAATGCAATGTGCCGTTCGCCGATCAGTCCTTCTATGAGGCCGCTGCCGAACTGCCCAAGTGTCGAGAATGTTGCGAGCCGGTTCGGCCGCACATCGTGTGGTTCGGCGAAGTTCCCTTGGACATGGAAGGCATCTATGCCGAACTCGATCGGGCGACCCGGTTGCTGGTTGTAGGCACTTCCGGATCTGTCTATCCCGCTGCGGGATTGGTACACGTCGCCAACCAGCGCGGGATAGCTACGACCTATGTGGGTCCTGAAGAACCACTCAACGCCGAGGCCTTCGACGAGATTGTCCTCGGGTCGGCGACAGAGGTGCTTCCGCGGATTCTGTAGAACACGCAGAGCTTATGCTGCGGCTCCCGCATGCTCCTTTTCCTCAGTCCAGATTTTGTATTCGCGGCTGGCCTGGCCGAGGCGATAAGAGGTATTTCTTGTTTCCGCAATATTGGTCTTCTCATCGAACCGCACGATCGGAGAGGTAAAGATGAATGTTCCCTCCCCCATCCTTGGATGGCCGGACACCTTGCCGACCAACAGGCTTCCTGCCCTCAATGCTTGATAGGTGGCGATGTTTGCGCTTTCCACAACCGCCCAATTCTCCAATCGGGCGCAAGGCTTTTGGTTTGGCATGCTATCGTCCCTCTTATTTGTTGGATGCAGCCAAGCTAAATGACGCCAAACAAAAAGCTTAGGCAATATTTACCAGCTGGAGGGAAATAACTGCGCATTGGGGTGAGACAAAGTGCCCGCGGACGCCGTGGCGAGGCTTTTTCAATAGATGTCAGGTTCCCGGTCGTCATACTTCTGGCCGTATTCATTCTCATGGGGAGCGGGACCATGAGGAATCTGGGGCAAATGGATGACCCCCAAATCCGTGTGATCGGCAGAGATCCGCACTCTGCGCGCAGAGACATTCGGTGTCCCTGGGCCCTCGCCCTCCACCCATACGTGCAGCATGTAATCATCCGCGGGAACGTTTGGAATGTGAAAACGTCCTCCCGGCCCCTCCACGCTATAAAAGGGGGTGGATAACGAGATCACGACCGCGCTCATCTCGGGATGGATGTTGCAGAATATGTAAGAAACACCTTCGCGGCCGAAGGTAACCTCTTTCGACGAGCCTGCTTCATAGAGACCCAGGTCGAAGCGGCGTCCCTCAAACTCAGAGAACACATTGTGAAAGAAGGGATCGGCATTGGGAAAGCGCACGACACTGCCGACGGGCACGATCAGCAAGTGAGGCAAGAACTGCTTGTTTTTTTGCAGGAGGGTATAGGTCTTGCCAGTTGCAGGAGTTGAGATGCTTGTCGGGTGGAACGGCGTAAGCCAGATGGCAGCGGGTGGTTGCGTCCGCATATGTCCAACTTGCGCAGTCACATCCAGTAGTTGTTGGGAGTGCATCTTCAGGGCAGCACCGAGCAGCCACGCAAAAACTATGCGCTTCACACAGTGGCTACGGTTGGTGTGACTGATCGGCATCGCTTAAAACCTGTAGCCCCCAGCAACACCATACACGTCCGCGACCCAGTGCGGGCCGATCGCATAAGAACTATCGATTCTGCGATACTCGAAGGAAAAGAGCGTATAAGCAGTCGGACTGTAGATGACGTTCGTGAACCAGGTCGAGTTGCGAGCGAGGCCCTGATAGCCACTGGGCGCATTGAGCGCGTAGGGCCGTATCTCGTGGGCGAAGGCATTATCAAGTCCATAGGCGACATTGAACTCCAGGCGCTCACTCGCGCGCGCTTTCAACTGCGTCCATCCTCCAACATCGTCGAGCGGACGATAGTAATATTCGGTGCCCTGTTCGGCATAGAGATAGTCTTTGAAGGTACCGCCACCCAACCCTCCGAGCGCCAGGCCGCGATAGAAACTCCCGCTTGATTCCAGGTGCGCGAACAGCGGGATGCGATAATCGACCGTCGCCGCCCAGGCGTCGAAATTAAAATTTTGGCTGAAGGTGTGAGGGCTGAAGTACCCTCCTACGCCGACCCGCAGACCGGTGAGGTCACTACCGCGGGCATATCCCAACCTGGCTTCGGTGCCCGGCCAGCGGCTTTGCTCCCCCAGGCTGGCAACTGAAGCAGGAGTAGTGATCTGCTGTTGTGGCGGGGGATCAGGGACATCCGCAATGGCAGCTTGCATGCTTATGCGGGAAGAGTCGTTGAAGCGCAGGGTCTGTTCTCCACCTACTTGTGGCATCCAATTCCATAGATTGCCCGACCACGAGAGAGCCGGTTGGGCAATTGCCGTAATGGAAGTCGGCGTATTGGGGCTCACAATGGGACGGTCCATCTCTGCGAACGCCCGCGTCCGATCCCAGGCCAACTCAGCATGGGCGGTGCGCAACCGTGCGACTCCACCATTTTGCGAGTAGCCGCCCCCTTGGCCGGCGCCTCCGAAGAAATCTATCCGCACGTCCGCATCCGAACTGGCTCCGAAGAGATGGGGCCCGCGTGCGTCGAGTCCAAGCACGGTCTGGCGCAGGGAAATGCCAGTCGTTCCCCCTGCCCCAGTTGCCCACGTGGGCGACTGGGGGATATCCACGGCGTTGGTGTTGGCAAAGGTATTCATAAGGATCAGGCCGGTGAGCTTTACCGGGAATTTCGATGCGCTCTCGACCTTGTCCTGCTGGTGGGTAGCGATCTCGCTTTGTTGCACCTGCTGCTGTTCGCGGATATTCTCAACGTCGGCGTTGAGCCGGGCCACGGCCTCATCCTCTGTTGGTTGCGGTGTCTGTCGAGACCCGACGAGTTGTCCTTGCAAATCCGCAACCTGGCGGCGCAGCTCCTCGATCTGCCGTTGCGAGGATTCGAGTGCCGCTTGCTCCCGGTTCACCATTTCCGCTAGCCGATCCACTTGCGACTGTACCGACTCGGTTACAGAAGCCGGGTTATCTCGCGTTTGCTGCGCATCCACTAAGCCTGTCACGAGCAACAGCACAGGTATCAACAAACGGTATCCTGGGAGATTCACTGTAGTAGCCCTCCTGCTGTAGGGGACGGGGTCTCCGGCTGTTCCGGTGTTGTATTTGTAACTACCTTGGTAAAGTCGGTACACAAGGAAAGCCGAAAAATGGTCTCGCCTGGCTGCGTGCTCAACAAAGTGACGGCGCCGCCATGCTCCTTGGCTACCGAACTGGCCAGCGTCAGACCAAGACCGGTCCCGCTATGCTTGCCGTCACTCACGAAGGGGTCAAAGAGAGAATCGCGAATGTGCTCTGCCACGCCGGGCCCCGAATCCGTAATAGTCAAGGTAATCATCTTCTCCGACCTGGCGATCAAGACGTTTACCTCGCGCGAGCCTTCTGTCTTGCGGGTTGACTGACACGCGTTGAGCAGAAGGTTGTAAATGGCTCTTTCCATCTGTTTCGCGTCGACCATTGCATATCCCCCGGATGGATCTGTGCACTCCATCCGGATGGTAACCCCCTCGGCCTCTGGATGAGCCCGAAGCAGGGAAATGCATTTCTCCACTATCTTCACCAGGGAATTGCGCTCGCGATGATAGACGGTACCAGTCTTGCTGAAGATCAGCAGTGACTCGAGAAGTTCCGTAGCACCGTGCACGGCGATATGTATGTCGGCAAAGAATTCGTGACGCTCTTTCTCAGAGAGACGGGGTGAGGAGAGAAATTCGGCGTTGGCGTAGACCGCGGCCAGATAGTGCCTCAGATCGTGCGATACAGAGCTTGCCATGCGCCCTATGGTCACCAGCTTTTCTGATTCCAGCAGGGCGCGGTTGGTATTGATAATCTCGTTGCGCATGCGGGCAAATGCGGCACTTAATTCGCGCACCTCCCTGGTGCCATCGCTAGGCAGTGCGCGGGAGTGGTCTCCAAAGCCAAATGCACGAACCCCTTGGGCCAGCATTTCCAGCGGCTGCGTAACGAAGCCCGAGAGCACCAGCATCAGGAGAGAGCCAAGCACGATAGCCGCAACGCCCAGCAATAAGACGAGCCGGTTGGTATCGTGAACGACTCGATTTGCCTGCGCGAATGACTTCAACACCACCAGCCGCAGTGGGTGCGCTGCTTCGGCTGAAAGGTCGGCCTGCGTCCCCAGGAATTGTTCTCCGCCGAGCAATATCTCTTTAGGGCGACCCCCCGCGACCGGTGCAAGCGTCTGATATTTCCTCAACAGTTCCTGTTGCAGCTGGGGTGGCAGAGTACTTGCCATGATCTCCCCGCCAGCGAGGAAAGTGACTTCATTGCCGGATGCCCGGCCAATCAGGTTGAGAACGTTACGATCGATGACATATCCGGTCACCACGTAGCCCAGGAGGGTTCCCTGACCTTTTCGACCGAAGTAAAGCGGCTGCACAGAAAAATCGAATAGCCTGCCATCTGCAACCAGATAATGCTCCCCCGATCGGGCCATCGTCTGCTCGAGCGCCTGCTCAAGAACAGGGGAGGAAGGCTTGCCTTTCGTGTACACGGTGAGCACGCGGCCAAACGGGTCGGCCAACGCAAAAAGATCGCTGCCGCTGTCCCTCCAGAATAAGGTTGCCCCATCCTGGATGGTGAGTTGGTGATGCGTGGTCATCAAGGCTTTGAGATCCGACAAGTCCGCAAGCAACGCATTTTCATGGACCAGGGCATCCCGGCGCTGTTGTTGCAGACTCTGCAGGGTGGCTAACGAATGAGTGAGATCGTCGGATAGTTCCTGGCTGACATGCTGGTGTATGCGGTCGCCGATGATAAGCAGGCTACCGCCGGTGACCGTCGTAGTAACCGCGATCAGCGCCGCGATCAGCAATACGCGGGTTCGGATACCACGGAATGACGGCATCAGTTGGCTGGCTCTTCAGGGAGTAAATTTATAACCGGCGCCATAGATTGTTTGCAGATGCCGAGGGCTCGCCGGGTCCGATTCAAGCTTTTGCCGGAGCTTGAGTATCTGGTTGTCGACGGTGCGCGTAGTCGGGTAGGAGTTATAGCCCCACACATCACTGAGCAGCTCGTCGCGGCTGAGGACGCGCTCTGGATTTTTGGTGAAGAACCGAAGCAGCTTGAACTCATGGGCGGTGAGAGATATGACTTTGCCGCCTTTCCTGGCGATCATTTTGAGGAAATCGATCTCGCAGTCTCCAAACCTGTAGGTGGAGACTGGTTCCGATTTGCGGCGGCGGCGAATAGAAGCCTGGACCCGCGCCAGCAGTTCGCGGGGACTGAAGGGCTTAGTAACGTAGTCCTCTGCGCCCAGCTCCAGCAACAACACTTTGTCCACGACTTCGCTCACTGCGCTCAAAATGATCACCGGGGTATCGGGCGAAGCGCTTTTGATCCGTTTACACACCTCGCGGCCAGACAATTGCGGCAGAATCAGGTCCAGGACAACCGCACAAGGCTGGTGGGCGGTAAAAGCATCCACGCCCGCTCGACCGTCGGATGCGACCTCGACCTTGTAACCCTCGTCATGGAAAATGCGGTGCAACACCTTCTGCATGCGAGGATCGTCCTCGACGATGAGAATCGTGCTCTGTTCTTCACTCATAGCGAACGATCTCCACTCTGCTTTCGATCACTTACTCCATCCTCTATCGTGCTCCAAACATTGGACTTTTCGAGCATTGTGGCGACAAATGACATTCTAATGACATTTTTGGGACTTAATTCGTTTGCCCTAAAACGGAGCCTTTTCAGCCTGCCCGGCGCTTCCCAGCGAGCCGTGGTGTAGCATGGGTGGACTCGAGGACATTCATGCCTAAGTTCATTATAGAGCGCAACATACCGGGCGCCGGGAAACTGGACCACCAGCAGCTTGCTGCCATTACGCAGGCATCCTGCAACGTAATCAAAAGCATTGGCCCGCAGATCCAGTGGCTTGAATCCTTTGTTACGGACGACAAGCTGTACTGCGTCTATATTGCGCCCGATGAGGCGACGATCCGAGAGCACGCCCGGCTGGGCCAGTTCCCGGCGGATTCGGTGCAGGTTGTACGTTCGGTGATTGACCCTTCATTTGTCTGAACGGGCAATCATGCTGTGGCCAGACCTTCCATTTGGCCGCTTCGATACTCACTCCCTCCGAGATCTGCGTCCTGTTCCCTCGCGAAGGACAGGAACCAGAAGAGACTCGTCCAAATCCTTTCGTGTTTGCGCTGAATCAATTCTTAGTACCAAGCAAAAAATATATAACTGGTGTCTAAGTCACCATAAGGTCGAATCCTCGAGGTGGGCAATGTTCGAAGATGCTCTTATGGAGTCCAGTCATAGGATCAAGACCAGGAGTAGATATTGGTCCTTCTTAGCGGTCTTAATTAATTGCAGCGTGCTGATCGCACTCATCGTCTGGCCATTACTGCATCCGGACGCCCTGCCCGTGCAGATTATGGCTGCGCTGCTGGTGGCGCCCTCGCCGCCACCACCGGCCCCGCTGGCGCAGACTACTCAACAAAGACTACAAATCCGATCCGAGCTACTCGACAATCAGATTCAGGCACCGAGTAAGATCCCTAAAGAGATCAAGCTCGATCATGAAGCAGCTTCATCTCAACCTACAATGGTCAGTGTTATTGGTTCGGATGGGACGGCCGATGGTGCACGCGGCGGTTCACTGAACGACTTGTTCAGCGACATCGGAACAGGCCCCGCCGTGGTCAAGCCATCGACTCCCCCTAAGCTGAGCATTTCGTCGGGGGTAATGGCCGGGAACCTGCTCGATAAGTATAAGACGGTGCCGCAATATCCGGCGATTGCAAGAGCAGCGCGCATTCAGGGCACCGTTGTACTGCAGGCGACGATCGCTAGAGACGGCACAATTCAGAACCTCCGGGTGATCAATGGTCCCCCGATGCTGCAGCAGGCAGCGATAGACGCAGTCCGTTCGTGGCGCTATAAACCTTACCTACTCAACGGAGAGCCGGTTGAAGTCGAAACAACCATAAACGTAGTGTTTAACCTGGGCAATTAGAGGTTGTAGATACGAGCGTCTGCTGAACGACCTGTTACTTGCGTTCATACGGTATATAAACTGGTTCCCAAAAATTCGCCTGGAGCTCGCGGTTCAACGCGTCCTCGTCTGCAACTTGTGCTTGACCATCGTGAATCGCCTGTCTTCCCACGGCCATCCCAATCAGACGACCGAGCCTACGCGCTTGCGAAAGTGGCGGCAGGAGACTTGCCTGTTTGTCATTCTGTGTCGGCAGATTACGAACTAGTTCCTCAGCGGCGGCCTTTACCATGGTGTCGGTGACGCGCCTGGCTTTGCTGGCAATGATACCCAGCGCGAGCCCCGGAAAGATGTACGAGTTATTGGTTTGAGTAACGCGAGTCTTCTTCCCAGCAACATTCACGGGCGCGAACGGACTGCCGGTACCGATCAACGCCCGTCCTTCTGTCCAATCCATCACATCCTGCGCAGTCGCTTCACTGCGCGAGGTGGGGTTTGACAGCGGGAAGATGACAGGGCGATCACAATACTTTGCCATCTCACGGACCGCTTCTTCGGAAAAGGCGCCCGGTTGGCCAGATACTCCGATAAGAACCGAGGGCTTCGCATTACGGACCACGTCCAACAATGTGATCTCTTCATCCGGTTGTCTTCCAACTCTGCACTTCCTGTTCTTTGCGCGCGTAGGGTAGCTGATCGGGCCGCACACCCTTGCTGTTTTCCGTGATCAGACCGTAGAGATCGATAGCGAAGAAGCGCTCGCGTGCCTCCTGCTCCGGTGAGACCTTTGTCCTGCATGAACTGCGCTAGCAGGCTGGTGATACCGAGTCCCGCGCTCCCGAAGCCAAGTATCACGATCTTCTGTTGCTCCAGTGGGACGCCGGTTACATGGATGGCGGAGATCAAGGTCGCGGCAGCGACAGCCGCGGTCCCCTGAATATCATCGTTGAACGTGCACAGTTGATCGCGGTAACTGGCCAGAAATCGAGCGGCATTCGATCCCGCGAAGTCCTCCCATTGCAAAAGAACGTGTGGCCAGCGCTTCTTCACGCTATTGACAAATTCATCTACGAAAGCGTCGTACTCTGCGCCGCGAACCCGGTGATGCCGCCACCCGACGTAGATCGGATCGTTCAGCCTGTCCTCATTATCCGTTCCCACATCGAGCAGAATGGGTAGACAATTCTCCGGATGAATACCTCCAAGCGCGGTGTAGAGGGCCATTTTACCGATTGGGATTCCCATGCCTCCCGCGCCTTGATCACCAAGTCCCAGTATCCTTTCCCCATCGCTGACCACGATGCATTTCACATCGTCATAGCGGGAATGACTCAGAATCCGATCGATACGATCTTTATTCGGATAGCTGAGAAACAAGCCTCGCGGCTTTCTCCAGATCTCACTGAAGCGTTGGCAGCCCTCACCCACGGTGGGCGTGTATACCAGAGGGAGCATCTCTTCTATATTGCGCACCAGGAGCGCATAGAACAGCGTTTCGTTTGTATCCTGCAGGTTGCGGAGCAGGCTGTATTTAGTGAAGGGAGTCGACTCGTCCGCTAGTGCCTCTGTGCGGCGCTCGATCTGTTCATCCAGAGTTCCTATATGCGGCGGCAATAACCCGTGCAGGTCAAATACGTCGCGTTCATGAGCGGAAAAGGCGGTTCCCTTATTGAGGCGAGGAGAGTTGATCAGGTCAAATCCCGAAAGCGAGACCTGGCAGACCCCTTCCTTCGATGTTTGCTCTAATTGCTGTCTCTTTTCCATACCCGTCTTGAACGGTTGGCCCCACTCACATCGTTACGGCTTACCCACCGGCCCATCTTTATCGGGCGGGGCGGCCGGCCGGGCCTTTCTGGCGAGCCTCATCTTCTTCTCAAACTGTAGCTGTTGGAGTTGGCTCAACGTGATGCCGAGTTTGTCAGCCTGGGCACGAAGGTCGGCCCAATCAGTCGCGACCCCCGCGGGCTTTTCTTCTTCGGGTTCTTGAAGCTCGTTATCTTGCATAACGCTTAATCTTACGCCCCGGCCCCAAATCTCGCGAAGGCGTCACCCGAGCTGAATCCGGATGGCGTGGAGAATGAGGATGGACCATAGTACCCCTTTTGCTAGTTACCGTCGGCTGACGCTAGTTAATGTTTTATCAATTGAGCCTCCTCGGTGTGCTCAGGCCGTTTCTCGGGCACCTCTTGCGCACACTTTCGCCCTTGGAGCACGAAACAGGATCACTAGAACAAGGCCAACTTTTTGGATTTCAAGATCAGAAAAAGAGGTCTATGCTGTTGGCCTCCCCCAAAACGCAGATAGGGTTCTCTGACTGAAGTCGGTGCGAAGGAGTTTCACGAGACGGCTGCGCAGGTCTGCCGGCTTAAGCAAGACCTTGCGCAGCGCATGTTGTTCCCTCTCCCCCAAGAATCAGCATTGATTTCCTGAGTGCGCGACTGCGCAAAAAGTGAGGTGAGCGCCATTGACAACACAATCAAGCCGAAAGTCAATGTCCAGGAGTCCATCGAAAACGCGAAAGTCTATTGCAAGCAGAATCCTGCGAGCTTTGTCAGTCTGCGGGATTATAGCGGTGATATTTACAACCAGACCTGCGCGGACTTTGCAGCAGAGCAACACGCCGCTGACCCCGCATACAAAGTCGGCTCAGATTAACCCGCGCAGCATAGGCCTCGTATTGCTGGCGGCAGGAACTCCTGCGGGGCATTCTACTTGCGGGAAAGGCGGCGGCCAACACCGGCCACCGCCACCCGGCTCTGCTCCGTGGGTCTGCGCGCATCACCCGCAAACAATTTAATGACTTGCATCTGAGCGCGTCTGCGGATAATCAGTGACTTTGCGGTCAATGCGCGGATGATTCGACGTTGCGCCGCCCGTGTCGTTGATCACGTTACTGATTCCACCGTTGTTACCTAAGCAGACCGTGATCATGTCGTGGAACCTGACGTCAGAATTTTTCGGAGTTTCAATGGCCCGGCTGAGCAAGATGCCAGGGTGTTGAAAGACGCTGTAGACCCCGAGGCCCCACGCTTCGTGAGTGGTCACAGAGTTGGCTACCTTGTATGATGCCCAGCCGTCCACGCCGGGCGCACTCGAATAGCTCGCCTGATCAGGAGGATCATAGGGAATCTCGGATTGGTAGAAGTAGGTTCGTCCGCCGTTACCGTTCCAGAGGACCTGGAATTGTTGATGATGTTCGACGAACAGTCCGTAGATTGTCACGCCATTACCATTCACGACGATTCCGTTCGCGCTGGTATTGAGGTCCCACCCTACTCCCGATCCGTGATCTGCGCGCCATATCCATGTGTGGTCGACGATGGTGTCGTTGCTGTTGATCTTCAAGTTGATCCGTGTCCGGCCAACCCCTGCGCCGCCTACACGGAAAAAGACATCGTGAAGGGAGATCGGGTTCTTGCCGTGGCTAGCCCCGCTTCCGTCCGGTCCGACCTGCAGCAGCACCGGAGATTCAATTGGTCCCGCATCGAACAGCAGACCCGCAATGATGATGCCGTCCGCATCCGCCGTGGTGATGGCAGGAGTGCCATGGGTAGGACGTAGCGTGGCAAAGCCGAGTCCCAGCACTACCGTGCTGGCCCGGGTGACGCGGATAGAAGAGGTAAGGTCGTAAATACCCGGCGTCAAAAGCAGATTCTTACCCCTGTCGAGCTGAGCATTGATGCTGGCGGCGGTGTCGACGCCGGGCCGCGCGATGTAGAACTCGGTGATGGGGATGGATCTGCCAGGTGTGTCACCACCCTTCCAAGTGATACCTACACTGTTGGCGCGGAGCGATGGAACGCGAACACTGAAATCTCCGGCTTTATCGACCTGCAGAAACGGCTTCTCGCGAACGATGGGAGTTGCCGGGACCTTAGTGTAGGGCGGCGACGGCCACATACCCGTTGGCGGATGAATCACGCCCACGAAGACCATGTTCCAGTTGGAGCCTGTCCAGGCGCGCCACTCGCAATTCCTCGAGATCCATTGCTGTTGGCTTCCGGAATCGACATTACCGTCCACCTGGTCGTCTGACATCCAGCCGCCGCTGGCCCAGCCGCGGTTCTGATGCAGTACCAGGTTTCCTGCAATGTGCATGCGGCGCAGAGCGATAGCCTGCGAGACGGCCCACTGCATAGTGCCGCCCGTGGGCGTGACCGAAAAACCTTCCGCTGCTCTCCAGAAGGTGGTGGTCGCGTTGTTGTTCGGCAGGTTAGCATCGGCGTGCACGTTTCCCAAAATGCGCGTGTCATCGGGCGCCCCCCCCAGCCCCAGCACCTCAGTGTAAAACCCTACCGGAACGTCCACATGGTAGTTGCCCGGCAGGAATAACAGAGCATTGCGCTGAGCCCCGAATTCATTGTGCTGCTGCACCGCGTAGACTCCATCGATTGCCTTCTGGATAGAGCCCGCGGGTGTGGATGGACGAAAGATCAGAACATTCGGACCAAAATTCGGAGTGGCCGCACCGGCGGTCATCACCGGGAACAAAACTGAGGCTAGCAGCGCAAACACGATGCTCAACCTCTGCAAGGGATGCGGGTTCGGCATGGATCAGATCCTGTTCGCCTGATGGCGACCATGTATCCGGCATCCAGAGGCCGCCCATCCCCATACCACCCGTTCACCAGACATAAGTTCCCACCGATTCCTCAGGTAGCGTCGTCGTAAACACTTTGCCATGGTACCGGACACTCACGGTGGTGGGGAAATTGCGAGTATTCGATAAGACCAGGACGATCTTCCCATCAATAGTGCGAAAGGCAACATCTCCCAATTGTTCCAGCTCATTGGACCCGATCCGCACAGAACCAGGAGGAACAAATTTTGAAAAGTGAGCGACGGTGTAATAAGCAACATTGCGCGTTACTTTGTTGCCGTCAAGAGTGATCGCACCCCGGCAACCCGTGCATCCCCCGTTGCTGGTGTGCGGCCCGTTGTTTGGATCGGCCGCAAGATTCCAGAGGAGGACGTTTCGACTCCAGTTCCGCGTCGCGCCAATCATGACCCAATTAATGGCCGCCGCAATACCGAGCGGATCGCCGGGCGCTTCGGTTACCGACTGCTCGGTAAGATATAGGTTTTTGTTCGGGTAGTCATCGTGCACTTTCGTCAAGACGGAGACGTCTCCGCCATATAAGTGAAAGGCAGTGCCATCGACAAACTTGCTGGCTTCGTGGTCTGCCAGGATCGATAGAGGATACGAGGGAGCGTCCGCGTTATGGTCGTAGAGCAGTATCTTTGTATCGATTCTCGCCCTCTGGAATGCAGGCCCCAGATACTGCGCGATAAATGTGTCCTCCTGTGCGGCGAACACCACCATGCTCGGAGTATTCTTCGGGTTCAAAGGCTCGTTCTGAACCGTGATTGCGTCGATCGGGATGCCTTCGGCCTTCATCGCTTGGATGTATTTCACAAAATACTCTGCATATGCCCCATAGAACTCCGGCTTCAGGGTGCCTCCCTTCGCGTTCTGGTTCGTTTTCATCCAGGCTGGAGCAGACCATGGTGAGCCGAGTATCCGAATACGGGGATTGATGGCCAGAATTTCTTTAAGAATGGGAATGACGTCCGTCCGGTCAGGGCCCAGGTTGAACTTCGCCATCTCTAGGTCTGTTTGACCTTCGGACAAATCATCGTAGGAATATACCTGGGCATTCATATCGGATGACCCGATACTCACTCTCAGGTAGCTGACGGCAATATCGTCTTCCGAGGTGGCGAAGAGTTCTTTTAGCAGCGCAGCTCTTTGAGCCGGCTCCATGCGCATGAGAAGCTGCGCACTCCCGCCGGTCAAGGCGAAACCGAAACCGTCGATGATCTGATACTGCTGGTCATCGTTCACCTCGATCGTAGGCAGAGTATCGGCGGATGCAGAAAAGTGTAAGGGCCCCTTCTGCAAGGTCAGCAATTGGGATCGATCGGGAGTCGTCAACCACAGCCGAGCCTCCCCGGCTCCTGCGCTTTTGCCGATATTGCCGGGCAAAGCAGGACCGCACACAACGTAAAGGCGAGCCGCGAATTCATGAAGCCTCCTACGCTAGATACCCATAAATCTATTAGACAAACGATTGTTTAATGCAGAAACGATGAAAACAGCGCCCACCTTGTTTGTCAAGCATTGTCTGTGGAAGCGGCCTGAACGAACGCCGCGACGATGTCTGCGCTGATTCCGGTTCCGGCCACGACCCTCATCAGCGAGATCAGATAACGCTTCGCCGTCCACCAGAAAAGAAGGACGGCGGATACCGCCGTCCTTCTTCTGAAATGCCCTTCCAGATTCTGCTCCTAGAAGAAGAATCTGCCATAGGCCTGCATGGTGCGACCGGTTTGCGTGGTCGACGTAATCTGGCCCACGCTTGGATTCGCAACGCCGGAGGCTAGGGCCGCGGCGCTGAGTTGGTTATTGGGGAGATTAAAGCTTGGATGATTGATGAAATTCGTGGCATCCATGCGAATCTCGAAGTGCGCCGATTCCCACTTCGGAATGTTGAAGGTCTTACCGATCGATAAATCAATGTCGCTAAGATCCGGTCCGTAGAGCGAGTTCCGCCGGACGTTGCCAAATGTATTGTTCGCCGGCGTCTGATAGGCGAGCTGATTGAACCAATTATTAATCGATTGATTCGTAGCTTTGGGATTGCCCACGCGATTGGGGAACCAGAACCCATCCAGCGCGCCCGCGTTGGTGGCAGAGGACATGATCGGAGTGAACGGGGTTCCTGCGTTCCAAAGGAATATGGAGGAAACCTTCCACCCGCCGAGCACAGCATCTCCTATACCGTGGTTCATGAGCTGATGCCCGCTTCCAACGGGAAGCATGTACACCAGGTAGCCTTTGAACATCCTGGGCGAATTAAAATTCGAGGCCCCGTAGTTCGCTGATGGGTTATAGGCGTCCTGGTAATACGCATCGCCGTAGTGGCTGCCCCAACCCGACGTATCCTGATCGTCGAGCATCTTGCTCCAGGTGAAATTAACATCGGCAAGCAGCCCGAAACCCATCTGCTTTCTAAGTGACAGCTGCATGGCGTTGTAGTTCGAAATATTGCTGTACAAGCCGGTCAATGCGCCCGGGACGGAGGGCCCGATGCCTAGGTACTGCGGAAATGGCCGCGCAGCCTGACCACCCCCAAGCTTATTCGCAGGTACCTGGTTGATATCCGCCTGAAATTGTAGCCCGGATCCGTGGCTGCCGACGTACGCGGCTTCCGCAGTCATATTCGCAGGCAATCGGCGCTCGACGGCCAGCGACCATTGCCAAATCTTGCTGACCGGTGTGTGGTACGGCATATAAGGTATGTTCCCACCACCCTGACCGTTATAGGCACCGGCATCCCTGCTGGGTGGAAGATAGGGTAGATTCGCACCAGTGCCCGAGAGTAATACCACCGGCGCCTGGCCCGGATTGGCGGAGATGCTCCCCGTGCTGGCGCTCCCGAAGCCAATCGGGGAACCGTCTACGTCCATGCTCCACAAGGTTGCATACTCGCCCACGCCACCCCGCACAGCCCAGTCGGGCGACGGCGCCCAAGCAAACCCGAGGCGAGGCAGAACGTTGTCATAAACAGTTGCGATCGCCTTGGTTCGTCCTTCGGCGCCGGCAAACCAAATGGCCCCCGGAGTATTGGTGATGGGGTTGACGATGGTCGGATCGAAGCTGCCTGCCTTGTTATTCTGCTCGCTAAACCCGCCGTGGATCTCCCACCGCAGACCGAGGTTTATGGTGAGATTGGAGAGCAGCTTGATATCGTCTTGAACAAATACTGCCGGAAGTTTGGACCGCATTCCCTCTGATCCCTGGTCAAGGGCGGACCACTGTTGAACATCCCCCAGCAAAAAGTCCGAATAGCCGACATTGGAGTTGGGGGAGGTGTATTGGCCAGTAAACGTCAGACTCGCCCCATTGAGATTTCCCCAAGGGGTGGAATTATCCTGTTCCATCAGAAGGTCAGCACCGAAGTGCAGTATGTGTTTGCCATGGATCATCGTCACTACGTCTGACAAATCAAAGGCATTCTGGATATAGATCGCATTCGTCTGCGGGTTGAGTGTGTTGTTATTACCGCCGATTCCGTCAATGGTGATGTTGGGAAACATATCCACTTTCGAAAACTGCAAGCCCAGTTTGGCGGGATAACCCTTGTTCAGGCTGCCGGGGAGAAACCAATTGCCCCCCCTGGCAAATGAATAATGTGCCTCGTTTACTATTTTTGGGCTAAAGGTATACACGTCCGTGACTTGTGCTGAAATTCCTTCGCCCGAACTCACCTGAGTATTGACAATGGGAACTGAATTCAGGGTTGAGTTCGCTGAATTCGCCTGCACCAAGATGGTGAAGTTTATTCGGTTCTTGTCGCTCAGGTTGTAGTCCAGGCGTCCGAACGTGATTCGCTGAGGGCTGCTGCTCGTCTGCAGGTAGCGGTAGTTGTTGGCTACAAGTCCCGCGATGTTTGGGGCCGGAAAGTAGTTCTGAATGGCGACAGCCACCGGATCAAAGCGGTCAGCCGGAATCTGGTTGCCCGGAAACGGCAGCCCGGTGGCCGGATCGTTGATCACCCCAAAGACGGCAGGATCGAAGTACCCTTGTTCCATGGCGGCAGTTGGTACGGTGGTGACCTGGGTCGATTGGTTTGGTTTTGTGATTTGGTCGTAATCGAAGTAGAAGAACATCCTGTCCTTCAACTTCGGCATCGGCCCACTGAATGATCCGCCAAAGTTGTTGAACCGCAGGCTCGCCTTGGACCCCGAATTGAAGTAGTCTCTCGCGTTCAGAGCGTCATTCTGGAGATACTCATAAGCTACGCCGTGCCATTGGTTCGAACCTGTTTTGCTAATCAGGTTGAAAACATTTCCTCCGCTGCCATATTGGGCTGAGAAGGACGTCGCAACGATACTGACTTCCGCGATGGATTCTGTAATCTGGCTGTTGATATTGGCACTGTGCGGCATCCTGATTGTTCCCCCATCAACCAAGTAACTGGAGTAGTAGGGTAGGGTTCCATTGATGGCCATCGCGACCCCCGGATTCGACGATCCCGCATTGGATTTAGGAGTTCCCGAGGCACCGGGTAGCATCTTCACGAAGTTCTGCCAGTTAGGCGTAACGTTGGGCAAAGATTCCAGGGCGGTCGCGTTGAAGGTGTTTGCCACCTCAGGATTCTCGGTATGCATCGCCTGCACATCGGACGAGACGGTAACCTGCTGCGTAGTCGAGCCCACGTTCAACGTGGCATCGACCGTGGCCTCGCCAACCTGCAGTGGGACCGGGCCATGCACGAGCTTCTCAAAACCTTGCTTGGTAAAGGTGATCGTGTAGTTTCCGGGCAAAGTGGAAACGGTGTCGTAGATTCCTTCGCCGTTAGTTACGAAGTCCTTGCTCGCTCCGGTGTCGTCGTTAGTGACTGTGACGGTCACGTCAGGCAAGAGAGCTTTGGATGCATCCGTTACGGTGCCGCGGATGTCGACCGAGTTAGTATTTTGCGCGCGACCTATACCAGCGACACACAGCAGAAGACAAAATGCGAGAACAACTTGAACTGACTTTCTCATGACCGTCTCCGCAGCACTAAACGAGCTTTTGAAGCACCCAGGACGACACCCATTCGGACGGCAGCACTCTGCACTTGCCGTTGACCTTCACCAGCGACGATTGCCTTCTTTAAACTTCTGCCACGTGCCTCCTGTTGCAGAAGAATCGCCAATACAATCCAACTTTGAAGCAGAGGGGGTTGGCAGGCGAAACGGTAGCCCGCGTCTTCAGGCATTGTCAAGCGGAAAGTTTGGGAGTCGCAACTAGACAAACGGTTGTTCTTCAATACATAACTTTAATGCATAACTTCACGCCTTCTGCTCCAGCATGCTATACCCATTCAAGGGCGCAACTGCGATCTTCAGGATGACCACTCTGCGGAAGTCGGTAACATTGGGAAAGGACCTACATCATGGGTAAGTCAACAGGATCATGCCGCTCGTTCCTTCTGCTGGGTGTTCTTTGCCTGCCTTCGGCCACCTTCGGACAAACCAGCCAATACCAGGGCAAGCCGTTCCACGACAGCAAATACCAGGGTGGACCCCAACGTATTCCGGGGAAGGTATTCTGCGCTTACTACGATGTCGGAGGAGAAGGGATCGCCTACCACGACACCGATGCGAAGAATAACGGCAGCGGTGGTTTGAACCCAGCCGATGGTACTTATTTAAACGAGTTCCGCATGAACAAAGGAGTGGACACCTCTTACACCAAGTTCCACGACCAGATTGACAACAATCCTTACAACCTGGTGCAACGTCCGAGGGGCAGCTTTATATAGGCTGGACCGAGCCCGGCGAATGGTTCAACCTGACGGTAGAAGTCGAGCGCGCAGGTGGCTACACCATCGACCTTCTGTATACCTCAAATAGAGGTGGGGAAATATCGTTTGACCTGAACGGACAAAGGCTCACCGGGCCGCTGAACAAAATTTCGACCAATAACGCTGCCGACCCCATCGCCTGGCCCAGTGGCACCACTGGAACATGATGAAGAATTTGGTCGAGGTGAAACTGCCCAAGGGCGTCAATGTACTGACGGTGCACGTGGTATCGGGAGGTAATATGAATTTCGCATATCTCGATTTTGAACCTGGGAAACAGTAGTTGGTCCGTCCTCCATCGAACATCTGCGATTGTGCCCTGTGATGAGGTCAAAGCATGATGCATGTTCTGCTGGTTCTAAGCCTCCTCGGCCTCACTACCTCGACCATCTATAGCCTGTTGGTGGTGTGGGGAGCGCTGCATTTTGCCCAGCGCCGGCGCACCGCCGAATCCCGCGAATTCACACCTCCTGTCAGCCTTCTCAAGCCGTTGCATGGATCGGAGCAAGAGCTTGAGTTCCGCCTCGAAACCTTTTTCCACCAGGAATACCCGCGGTTTGAAATTCTCTTCTGCGCGCGCAGCGATCGTGACCCGGCCCTAGCGGTCGCCATGAGCGTCGCGGCGCGCTATCCGCATGTTCCAACAAAATTCCTCACTTGCGGTGAGCCCCCATACGCAAATGCCAAAGTTTGGTCACTCGAACATATGCAGCGAGCCGCCGAGCACAAGATTCTGGTGATCAGCGACAGCGACGTGTCGGTGACCCCT
>CAVZJL010000059.1:0-38797 GCA_963775365.1 uncultured Acidobacteriaceae bacterium
TACGGGCTGGCTGTGCGCCTGCGGACTCCGGTCCTACGCGCAACATGCCGCCGGCGTCGAAGCGGGCAATCGATCCGCCTCCTGCCCCGGCGGTATGGATGTCAAGCATGGGCATGCCGAGGCACACCGGCAACCATCGACTCGCGCGACAGTTGCGCGCCCCCAGTGGCCGCATCGGAAAGGAAGACATCGGTCGATGTGCCGCCCATATCGAAACCAATGATGCGCTCGAAGCCGGCCCAGCGAGCCACATGGCAGGCGCCGATGACCCCGCCCGCCGGGCCTGACAAGCACCGTGCGCACAGGCTCCGGCGCGCGCTTCGCGCCGAGATGATGCCGCCCGAGGACTGCATCACATCCACACGTCCGCCGCCGTGCTGTGGAGACGCTCTGCTCCAGATGCAGCAGATAGTTTTGCATTCTGGGCGCGAGATACGCATTCACGACCGTGGTCGATGCGCGCTCATATTCGCGGAACTCGGGCAGAATGCGGTGCGAGGCGGAGATGGGTAAACCGAGACGGTGCAGGGCTGCTTCCACACGCCGTTCCGTCTCCGGATTGGCAAATGAAAATAACAGCGAGATGGCTACCGCTTCTGCGCCGCTGCCGCGGATCTCGTTGACCAGGGACTCTAATTCTTCTTCCGTCGGCGAGCGCAGGATTTCTCCTTCGGCGCTGACGCGCTCCGGCACGCCGAAGCGCAGCGGGCGGGGCACCAGGCATACCGGCAAGGGCACAAACCAGTCGTAGAGTTTGCTGCGTGTCTGGCGGCCGATGGCAATGGTGTCTTCGAAGCCCGCCGTGGTCACAAACGCGACCCGCGCACCATTCCTTTCCAACATGGTGTTGGTTCCCACAGTGGTGCCGTGGCGCACATCGAGCGCTTTGCCTGCGCTGATGCGCGCCAAGCCATCGAGCACAGCCTGCGATGGATCGGTCGGCGTGGAAAAGACTTTCAGGACCTGGAGTTCTCCGGCTGCGAGATAGACGCAATCGGTAAAGGTGCCTCCAGTGTCAATCGCTACTCGCAAGTGGTATCTCTCGTCGCGCTGATGATTCTCGTGTAGGTTACATGGAACACCACCAGGGCGTTCGATCGCACTTATCCCGTCGCGGCGTTCAATCTGGGCACTTCGGCACGTAGTTGGCTCACTGCGCGGGACATATCTTCTACAGCCGTGTTGCCAAATCCCAGGATGAAACCCTGGCGAGGAACCTCACTTAAATAAGAGGGGGAGAGAGGCCACAGCCAAAGTCCTTTGCGCGCCGCCCTGGTGGCAATTTCCCGATCACTCAAGCCTTTGGGTAGCGTCACTGACAAATGCATGCCGGCTTGCGCGCCGTGAACCTCTAAACACGACCCGAATTGGTCGCGGATATTCTCGACCAGCGCCGTTCTTCGCCCGCTGTAAAGCAAGCGCATCCGCCGGATGTGGCGGGCGAAATGTCCCTCGCGCATGAAGTCGGTGATTACTTCCTGATGCAAGTAGGGCGGGAAGATGTCCATCGCGGTGCGAACGGCAATGAAGTGGTCCACCAGATCCGGCGGGATTACGATGTACCCCAGCCGTAAAGAGGGGAAGAGAACCTTGCTGAAAGTTCCGATATAAATGACGCGAGCATTCCGGTCCAGCCCCTGCAGAGACGCGATCGGCATGCTTTCAAAGCGGTACTCGCTGTCGTAGTCGTCCTCGATGATCCACGACCCCGCACTCTGTGCCCAGTTCAATAACTGCATGCGGCGCGATGCGCTCATCGTTGACCCAAGAGGGTATTGATGGGAAGGCGTAACATAGGCAGCTCTGGCCTTTGGGCATTGCTTGATTCCGGCGGAGACATTCATGCCGTCCTCGTCGACGGGAACGGGAACCAGACGGCAACCCGCGCCTTCGAAAACGCTACGCGCCAGCCGGTAGCCGGGTTCTTCCATCCAAACAGGGTTCCCGTTGCCAAGGAGCACGCGCGCCGAGATCTCAAGGGCCTGCTGGGAACCGGCAACCACCATGACCTGGCTGGGATCGCAACGAACCGCTCGCGCGGTTCGCAGGTAGTTGCAAATGGCCTCACGACAACTTTCAGAACCCCGCGGATCGGTGTTGTGTATGGTGCTTAGGATGGGCTTTTGGAGTGATGCGTGATGAGGTTCGACCAAATTGGAAAGGGAAAGCGATCAAAAGCCGGCTGGTGCACACCAAACGCTCCCCATCCCCCAATCCACGGCGGCCGTTCAAATTTGGTTAGAAGCAAAGCACGCCGCGCGAACGGGACGCGGGCCTGACCCTTCCTGCAGGGGTGGTGGCGTTTTCTCTTCGCAGATGGTGAGGCTTTCCGGTAGAGATTCCGACACGAACGTTCCTGCGCCTTTACGGCTCTCGAAATATCCCTCTGCCAACAACTGCGCGTATGCATTGAGGACTGGGATGCGAGAGATTCCCAGTTCTACACTGAGCGTGCGCGAGGATGGCACCCGTTGGCCCGGCGCGTATATTGCCACCGACAATGGCTGAGAGAAAACCGTCGTAGATCTGCTTGTGAAGAGGTTTTGCGGCTTTCCTGTCAACGGCGATAACCGGCGCGATGGCTTCGGATACTTTGCCCATGCAAACATGCTAGTGGCTATAACGATCTATGGGCAAGGGCTTATTTGTTAAGACCACTTTTATATCCTTCAGGGCAGGCTCTGCGGGATTGTTGCAGGCTCTCACGTTTACCCAGGACTACGTCCTGGGCTACTCTCAGCCGTCCCTTCGGGACTGTCCCGTTACACCCTGATAGGTGACTTGCTTTCAGCGAATGCGGTCCAAAGCGGCCGATCGAAAAAGCTAGTTTGGACAAGACTGACTTTCAGCGGCTCTGTGGGACTGAGTTCTGTGCAGTGGGTTCGCTCGCAGACACTTCGGCCCGTACGCTTCAGGAACCAGAGTTTTTCGCCGGGGCTGAAGAGCAGACGACTTATATTAAAGCTCTAGACACCAGAGGCTTATCGTTTGAACGGCATTTACGGCTGGCTGGCTGAAGCCTCGGGCGAACAAAAGCGTACGCTGCTTGCGGCGTTTTTGGGCTACATGCTCGACAGCATGGACGTGATGCTTTACGCGCTGGTGCTGGGCCAGGTACAGCGGGAGTTGCACCTCTCCGCTGGGATGAGTGGGGCCATGGTGTCGGCTACGCTGATTGCCGCAGCAGCCGGCGGTATCGGTTTCGGCTGGTTTGCCGACCGGTTTGGACGGGTGCGCGCTCTCATTTGGAGTGTGCTGGTTTATTCCATCGGCACGGGGCTTTGCGGTTTCACGCAAACGGCCACGCAGCTGATGCTCTGCCGCGTGCTGCTTGGCTTTGGCATGGGTGGGGAGTGGGCATCCGGCGCTGCACTGGTTGCTGAAACATGGCCGGCGCGCCACCGCGGCAAAGCGCTCGCGTTGGTGCAAAGCGCATGGGCGATTGGCTATGCACTGGGCGCGGCGTGTGGTCGCGCTGGTGATGCCGCGCTTCGGATGGCGGGCCGTTTTCTTCGCCGGAATTCTTCCTGCCTTGATTTCCCTTTGGGTGCGGCGTGGGCTGCGCGAACCGGAGGTCTGGCGCCAGGAACTGAAGTCGCAAGTGGACATCGGCCTCCTCTTTCGGGGCACGTTCGGCTACAGCATGCTGGTGTGCGCCAGCATGAATGCCGCCGCGCTCTTCGCCTGGTGGGGACTGTTTACCTGGCTCCCTCGTTTTCTTTCCATGCCGGTCGCCGAGGGTGGCCGTGGTCTCAGCATTATCCAAACCTCTGGATGGACGATCGTCATGCAGACCGGCACGTTCCTGGGCTATCTCTCATTTGGATACTGGCAGACCGCTTCAGCCGCAAATATACCTACATTGGATATCTTGTCGTGGCCGCGCTGCTGGTTCCGCCCTTTGCGTTTGTGCGCAATCCAAATGCGCTGCTTCTCATCGGCCCGTTGGTTGGATTTTTTGGTACCGGCTACTTCAGCGGCTTCGGGGTGATTGCCAGCGAGCTCTTCCCTACCGCTCTGCGTGCTTCCGCAATGGGTTTCGCCTATAACATCGGACGGGTGTTGAGTGCCGCCGCGCCCTACCTTATCGGGCGGGTCTCGGAACAGGTGGGACTCAGCTGGGCACTCTGCATCACGTCCGCTGCTTTTCTTCTGGCCGCCGTAATTGCTACCGCTCTCCGGCCGCCGGCAACGCAGGTGCTTACCTAGAGGTGCCGTCCAGGAGGTGGCAAGCGAGCACGTCCACATTGCTGGGTGCTCCCGCCATTGCATTCAACTGTAGAAGCAATTGCCAATACTGATCGCCGGAGCTTTTGACACCACAGTTCTTCAGGGTTTCATTCATGCGTGTTGCGTCGGTGATGAATCTTCCAGCGGCGGCGGTGCCTTCGCCCGTTGCCCCTGCAACCAGCAGAACCCGGCCGGCTTGATCCGGATTTCTTACCAAGGCAACGGTCGCGAAGGTTTGACCCGTTTGCCAGCCGGGCGCGGTTGGCACATAGGCGGAGGCTTCCTGGGGACGTGGGTGTTCATTACGGATAAATTCTGTTTTTGTCTTGGGATCGAAGACGAAGCGGAAGTCAAGCTGGTCGGCGAACAACGCTGACCAAGGATTGCTGCGCGGGCTGCCTAAGAAGACGAAATTATCCTCAGTTGCTAAATCTTGAATCTGTATGCTGCGCGCAGCGTGTACGCTGACTTCCCTGGAACTGATGAGGGCGATCTGTCCGATATAAACGGCGATGGGCACATCGATCGCTGCTGCCTTGTCCCCACGGAGGATGTTGCGACAAAGATTGATCACCTCTGGAGTCAGCTTGCTTGGATCAGGAATGTAATTGTGATTTGCGTAATCGGAAACGGAAAGCTGCACGCCGGTATAGCCATCGATCTCAGCCATATTGGGATCGCTGGTAATTATTTGCGTGGTTTGGGGTGAACGGAAAAACCCCGACCACAAAAGGGACGACCGTGGGACCACTCTCACGACGGAATATCGGTTCCAGGCAATGACGGCAGATGCTACCAGAGCAAAGATGCAAAGAGCCGCAGTGAAAAACCACCGCGGACTTCTGGCCCGCATCCCGAAACTGGAAGATTCGGCGACGTCAGGAAGTGGAGCATGAACCGGACCTGGCACCAAGACCGGGTGTGGCATATCCGCTGCTTGGTCTCGTTCCGTCTCAGTTCCACTGAGGTGCGAATTGCCGTTTGCGGACGAACGTGGCCGGCGAGCGATCTCCGGGATGTAAGCTCCTAATGGCAGGCTGATTCGAAACTCAGAGGTCGCCCCATCCTTGCCATAATGTTGCAGAAGGCGTTTGCGTACGTCACTGGCGGTGACGCGAACGATCGCATCTTCACCCGTATCGTAGGTTGGGGAACGGCCAAAAAGCTCTATGCCGATGACGCGTTCTTTCAGCGATTCGAAGTGACCCGCAATGGCCTGATCGACAATGTATTTTAGAAATTGCCCACTCCGTTGACTGGCCTTAAAAGCAGCACCTTCAATCACTTCTCTCAAATGCTGCTGAAGGAGTTCGAGATCCTTTTCGGTTTCTAGAATCTTTCCTATCTCGGATGTCCGGGGATCGGTTGGAGCGGTTATGTGCATCGCAGACCTGACGGGCGCAATTGTAGCATTTCGGATGAAGGTCCTGTCCCGTGGGTTCCCGCTCTTGAAACGCAGTGAAGATTCGTGCCCGCGATCTTGGCAAACCATAGTTCTCCATTGGAACCGGTTCCAGCGTCTGGCGCACGTAGCTACTGTTAGACGGTGATGGCAAAATGCCAGGCTTTTTATTATCAGCTTCATAGAGCTGCGTTAGGAGTCCGGCATAACGTTGCGATCGGGATCGACGTTGCTATAGTGTGGGTCCGCCCTACCCCAATAATCGAGAGAGGAAGACGCAGATGAGATGGATGATGAGATGCGCCGCGATGGTAGCCCTGGCGGTCTGCTGGGAGTCCAGCGCCTGGGGGACCTCGCAAAAAGATCCGGTAGATTATGTCTCTCCAAATATCGGTGGCATCGGTCACCTGCTTACCGCTACGGTTCCTTATGTGCAATATCCCCACGGCATGGCGCGACTGGCGCCGATCACGACTCCGGGCATTACCGATCGTTATCTGGCCGACAAGATTTATGGGTTTCCCGTTGGCCCGGCGGTATTGATGGCATCTGCCGGGCCTCTCAGCTGCAACGCTGAGGGCTACGCCTCCGATTTCGACCACGACTTTGAGATTGCGACTCCTTACTACTACGAGGCAGACCTGCAAAGTTGGGGAATCAAGGCGGAGGTTGCTCCGAGCCAGGAGGCGGCTTATTACCGCTTCACCTTTCCTGCGGGAGCGCACGCCCACCTGGCTTTGAGCATGAAGGAAGGTTCCGAACTGACGGTCGTTGGAGATACAGCGGTACAAGGAAGCGAAAAGGTTGCAGGACTGGTAGCAGAAGTTTCGGGCAGTCCAGGCGAAACCAGGGAATACTTCTACGCCGAGTTCTCCAAGCCATTTTCCGTGTATCGAACCTGGATTGGCGATGAGCTTATGCAGAAGTCGAAGCAGGCCGGCAACAGCATCGGGTTTGTTACCGATACTGCGGCATACGGCGGCGAACAGGTCGAGGTCCGCATGGGAATCTCATACATCAGCGAGGAGCAGGCCCACCGCAACCTGGAGCGCGAGATCCCCAAGTGGACGTTCGACGAGGTCCGCGCAAAGGCGAGATCGGTCTGGAACGACACGCTTAGCCGGGTAAGTATTACAGGTGGCAGCGAGCGGCAACGAACCATCTTCTATACCGCTCTCTACCGGTCGTTGGGACGAATGACCGATATCACGGAGGATGGCAGGTATTTCAGCGGGTATGACCATACCGTCCACGAGGCGCAGGGGCACGACTTCTACATCGATGACGGGCTTTGGGACACGTATCGCTCGTTGCACCCATTGCAACTGTTGCTTGATCCGGCGCCGCAGCAAGACATGATCGAGTCGTATGTGCGCATGTATGAGCAGAGTGGCTGGCTGCCCTCGTTTCCTTCCGCAGCCGGAGAGCAGGCGGTCATGATCGGCCATCATGCTGCGTCTTTCATCCTCGATGCTTACAACAAAGGCTATCGCGACTTTGACGTGGTGCAGGCTTATGCGGCCATGCGGAAGAACGCAACGGAAGCGACGATGTTGCCATGGCGCCGAGGATCCCTAACCAGCCTCGACCACATTTACTTTGACAAAGGGTTCTTCCCCGCGCTTGCCAAGGGAGAGAGCGAAACCGTGCCGGAGGTAACGGTCGAGCGGCGGCAGGCGGTCTCAGTCACGCTCGAGAACAGCTACGACGACTGGTGTGTTGCCCAACTGGCGAAAGCGCTCGGCAAACAGGCAGACGCAACGTACTTCACCAAGCTGGCTCACAACTACGAAAACGTCTTCAACTCGCAGATTGGGTTCATGGCCCCAAAAAGCGCAGATGGGCGATGGGTTGCGGATTTCGATCCTAAACTGGGCGGAGGACAGGGCGGCCGCGATTATTTCACGGAGGTGGATAGCTGGATCTATACCTTCAGCGTGCAGCATGATCCAGCGGGTCTTATTCGCTTGATGGGGGGTCGTGATGCTTTCAACGGGAAGCTGGATCGCCTTTTTGTCGAGCAGTACGGCACATCGAAATACACCTTCCTCGGCCAGTTTCCGGACGCGACCGGCCTGGTCGGTCTTTACGCCCAGGGAAACGAGCCGAGCTTTCACATTCCTTATCTTTATGACTTCTCCGGGCAGCCTTGGAAGACGCAGCAGCGCGTCCGCCAGTTGATGGATGTGTGGTACGGAGATGGGCCCTTGGGCATTCCTGGTGACGATGATGGCGGAGCTACTTCGTCATGGTATGTTCTCAGCGCAATGGGTTTCTATCCGGAATGTCCGGGAAGTCCGGTATACGAAATTGGCAGCCCGATCTTTGCCAAGTCGGTCATCCGGATGGGCAACGGGAAAGACTTCACGATCACGGCAAATCACGTTTCAGCCCAGAACAAGTACATTCAATCGGCGCTGCTTAATGGCAAACCGCTCAATAAGCCGTGGTTCTCGCATGCCGAGATCGCCAGTGGAGGAACGTTGACCCTGGAGATGGCCGACAAACCGAATCGCAACTGGGGGAGCACTCCGGGAGATGCGCCGCCCTCAATGACAGATACTCAGTAGCCCAGAGCAGGTAATCCGATGCTTGTATGAAAGCAGTTGATCTTCAAGAGAATCGGGTTGGCTTTTGGTGGAGTCCGTCAGCATTCGCATGCGCTCCAAGTTCACCCAGGACTGACATCCTGGGGTATTCTCAGCTCCCTTCGGGACTGGTCCCATACCCTGATAGCTGATTTGTCTTCAGCGAGTGTTCTGCGGCATCGGTCGATCAAAAAACTAATTTGGACAAAACTGATTTTCAGCCGTCGCTACAGAGTCTGTGTCATAACAGACTCCTGAGCCACTTCAGCCTCATATCCCGCTTCGGGGTATCGCCGCAGGTTTTGCCCGTCACTCATTCCGACTAACGTCACGTGTCTAACCGTTAGGCGGAACGTCCGCTGCGAGGGCCCTATTTTCAACAACATGCGACTACGTTAGAGCGCCTGCGTAACGTTGCCAGCTCATGACATGGCCCTATAGGGTTCTCGGCGACTGCAAATGCCGGTAATTGCTCGCACAGAAAAGACCACATTTTCTATCATTTTGCATTTTTCGGAGGCAGACGATGACACCAGGAAGATTAGGTTCTTTTGACAAACGCTGGCTCAAGTTCATCCATTTAAGTTTGATGTCCTTGGTGCTGTGCTGCGGGAGCCAGTTGTGCTTTGCGCAACTTGATCGCGGAGGTATATCAGGAGTTGTCACCGATTCATCCGGTTCCGTAGTAGCGGGGGCCAGGATAACCGTAACCAACGCCGCGATGGGCACGCAGAACTCTACCGTTACGACGGCTGCGGGAGCCTATACGGTCCCGCAGTTGGCCGCGGGCGAGTACAACATTACGGTCGTTGCACCGGCTTTAGCAAGCTGATCCGCAATGGGATCACGGTTTCGGTGGGACAGACCGCGACCATCGACGTGCAATTGACGGTAGGGCAAGCCACGACGTCGGTTACGGTAACGGCGAATGCTCCACTGCTGCAAACCGATAGCGCACAGAATAACGTTGAGGTCACCACCAGGGACCTGAATGAGCTTCCGATCAACATCACAGGTATCGGAGCTGTGCGCGACCCGATGGGGTTTGCCTCCCTGGTGCCGGGAACCATCGCAGGCGGGTGGAATAACATCCATGTAAGCGGCTCGCCGGCAACCACGTACCGTGTCTTTATGGACGGGCTGGACGACACCTCGGCGGTCAAGGGCGCCATCTCCGATGAGCAACAGCCCTCGGTCGAGTCGCTCGGCTCAGAATCCGTGATGATCAACAACTATTCCGCTAAATTTGGCGAGTCCGGCGGCGGAATTTTCAATTACACCTCGAAATCCGGCACCAACCGGCTGCACGGGACGGCCTTCGGCTACATTGAGAATGAGGATCTGGACGCCGGACAGCCCTTCAACTACACCTCAAGCGGCCAGAAGTATAACCCCGTGCAGCGGGAGCTGGATTTTGGCGGCTCTTTCGGTGGACCGGTGGTGATTCCTCACCTTTACAACGGCCACAACAAAACCTTCTTCTTCTTCGCGTACGAGGAGTACCACAACACGCAAACCCTCAACAATGGGACCATTACGGTTCCCACGGCAGCCTATCGCAAAGGCGACCTGAGCTCTCTCTTGCTCGGTCCCATTGTGGATTCCAGTGGAGCCCCGGTCCTGGATTGCCTTGGCCGGCCGATGATCAATGGCGCAGTTTACAACCCGGCGACGACCAGAACAGCAACCTGCACCGATGGCTCGACCGCAGTGGTCCGCGATCCGTTCCCGAACAACTTTATCGGCGATCCCAGCACCTGGGATCCGGTCGCGCAGAAGGTACTTGCTTACATGCCTGCTCCATCCGGGCCTACGGCCAACGATCTAACCAACAACTACCCCAATCTGCAGCCGAACAACAAGTACCAGTACCTGTCGAGCCTCAAGATGGATCACACGATTGGTGAGAAATGGCACTTGTCGGGTTATGGCATCCTCGAGTATTCCAACAAAGACAATGCGGCGGATGGCATTAACGGCGTCGGAGCCTCGACCCGATGGAACATGACGCCCGCCCCGCAAATCTATCTCAATGCGGACTACACGGCCACGCCGAATCTTGTACTCCACGCTGGATTCGACTTTACGCGCCACGACGCCCTGCAGAATTCGGCAGTGCAGAACTTCAAGGCGACGACTCTTGGGTTGAACACGGCGGCAAATATGCCGGGCGGCGCTGCGAACACCTTCCCGACCTTCTCCGGGCTCACCGTCAACCGTCAGAGCGTTCCGCAACTGGGAATCAACAACGCTCCGTTCATTGACGACAACTATTACAACACTGAATCCGCGATCTGGATCCACGGCCGCCACACTTTCGAATTCGGCGGTGATTTCCGTCATCAGCTGTTTGGCACACACAACGACCTATCGGCCGGTTCTTACGGTTTTGGTGCCGCTCAGACGTCTCTGCCGTCGTCTCAGGGCCAAAACCTTTATGGAGCCAGCCTGGGCGACGGTTTCGCAAGCTTCGCTCTTGGCCAATTGGGCGGCGCAAGCATCGGGAACGATAACATTCAATGGTTTCACCGCATGGAGGGCGGGTTTTACGCGCTGGACACCTGGAAGCTTACGCGCAAACTCACCGTGAACTATGGACTGCGGTGGGATCTCGAACAGATGCAGCGCGAACAGTATTTGCGGGAAACGCAATTTAGTCCCACAGTCGTGAATCCGTCAGCTGGGGGTTTGCCCGGTGGAACCGAATACGAGGGGAATGGGACGGGGCGTTGCAACTGCACCTTTGAGAAGTTCTATCCCTGGATGATTCAGCCTCGTCTCGGCGTCAGTTATCTAGTGACTCCAAAAACCGTGGTCCATGCGGGGTATGGATTCTATTCTGGCCCGCAGCTCTTCATGAATGAGGAAATCTATAGCAACCAGGGATTTGGCTTCAACCAGGTATTTTTGACCAGTCCTTCGTTTGGCATCGCCGCTGGCCAGCTTTCCAATGGCATACCGTACACCCCGGCCGCTATCACTGCCACTCATTTCGACCCTGGCGCCTTCCCGAATATCGGTCAACTGAACTCGCCCCCGCCGTTCATTGTTCCCAATAATGGTCGTCCGCCACGTTTCCAGCAAACAACCCTTGGAGTTGAGCGCGAGGTCGTAAACAATCTGACGGTCAATGTATCCTTCATCGACAACCGCGGGGTTTGGCTCAATTCCGATGGGCTGACGAATACTACGAACGAACTCACTCCATCGATTCCTGCTGAAGAAATACGGTTTAGACGTTACCAACGCCGAACGACTTCAACCTGCTGACGCAGCCGATCTCATCTCCCGCCGTGGCGGCAAGAGGCTTCACGGCTCCGTACGCCACTTTCCCGACCGGAGCCACCCTGGCCCAGGCATTACGGCCATTCCCACAATTCGGTAACATTGGCGACTACTACGAGCACAATGGCAATTGGTGGTACGACGCACTGCAAATCAAGGTGACCAAGCGGCTCAGCAACGGGTTGTCGGGCGGCCTTGGTTACTCGTGGTCGAAGAATCTGGGAACAGTGGCCTCCACGAACCAACCGACTTTTCTTACAGCGCAGCCGGTACAGGATCCAAGCCAGCCGCCCAAGAGCGCGAAATCCTATGAGAATATCGACCAGCCGCAGATGCTTAACTTCTACTTCAATTATGAGGTGCCGCGATTCAGCTTCGCGCAAAGCGGATGGAGGCGCCTCCTGCTTTCGGGTTGGACGACCGACGGCATCTTCCATTACCAGAGCGGTTTTCCGATCCAAACACCGAATTCGACGAGCACTCTGACTTCGGTGACTTTTGGGAATGCAGTCTGGGCGAATCGCGTTCCGGGCCAAAAGCTCTTCTTGCATGGCCTCAACAACCACAACGTCAACCCGCGCACTACGTTCTTTCTCAACCCCTGCTGCGTGGGCAAACCCGGCTCCCGGAACCTATGCCAATTCCAAGCCGTTCTATGGCGATTATCGTGGCCCGAGATATCCCAGCGAGCAGTTGGGCGTCGGCAAGGTCATCCCCATCAAGGAGGGTGTGACATTCTCGCTGCGGGCGGATTTCTTCAACGTCTTTAACCGCTGGGCTTATCCTGGCCTGAACAATACGTCTAATCCTTTCCAGACTGCTCAGTATGCGAGCGATGGAAGCATTTCCAATGGTTTCGGGTTCTTCGGAGACGGCATCTCCGGCGCGGGCGGAAACTATGCTCCTAGAAGTGGCGAGTTTGTCGTGAGAATCCAATTCTGAGCAGAGCTGTCCGCATTTGCGTGCAGTCCGAGTGAAACCGCAGGTCCCTCCGCTGCGCTACCCCGGATTTCCTGTTCAGGAAATCCGGGTCCTCTCCGGTCGGGATGACAAAGTTGAGGGCAGTGGCAACCTTGGTATGAGTGGACGTGGATGGAGAGAGTAAAAAATCTAATTTGGAAAGCGTGAAATAAAGTTGGCAATCACGCGACGTGAGTTTGTAAGAGGCCTGGCTGCTCTAAGCAGCGGAACGGTGCATTCCCGAGCATTGTCGGGATTGCACATCTCCTCCGCCGGTGCCGGTATGCGGTCTTCCGCTGGTCAATCTGGCGATTCGGCAATTGTCTTCGAGAACACAATCAAGGCGTCCAAAATAGAATTTGTTTTGAAGAATAGTGTTAGTCCCCAGCGCTACTCCATTGAGACAATGACTGGCGGTGTCGCAGTTTTCGACTACAACAATGATGGACTCCTCGACATCTTCTTTACCAATGGAGCAGAAATCCCGTCGCTCAAAAAGAGCAACTCCAGCTTCCATAACAAACTGTTTCGCAATAACGGGGACGGAACCTTCACCGATGTAACGGAAAAGGCTGGTTTAGCGGGTGTTGGCTACTCAATGGGAGTGGCGGCAGGTGATTACGACAATGACGGATTTGTGGATCTATATGTGACCGGATTTAACTGTAACCAACTCTTTCATAACAATGGAGACGGCACCTTCACTGATAGAACGGAGAAAGCGGGCGTCAGCGGTGTTCTGGCACAGGGCAAGCCGTGGTCTGTCGCAGCAGGATGGATTGACTATAACAACGACGGATTACTCGACCTGTTTGTGGTGAATTATTTGGACTATTCGCTTTCCACGGCCCACAGCTGCAAGACGGGCAACATCGTTGACTATTGCTCTCCCGATGAATATCGCGGAACACCGAATATCTTGTATCGCAACAATGGTGATGGCACATTCACTGATGTTTCGCAGCAGTCGCGTATTTCCCGATATTCAGGCAAAGGCATGGGGGTCGCGTTCGCTGACTATGATGGCGATGGGTTCACCGATATCTTTGTTTCCAACGACTCCATTCCGAACTTCTTGTTGCACAACAATGGCGATGGGACATTTACCGATGTCGCGCTCCTGGCCGGTGTAGCCTACAACGAAAATGGCAAGGCTGTTGCCGGAATGGGGAGTGATTTCCGCGATATCGATAATGATGGCATGCCTGATATCTTTCTCACGGCGATGTACGGTGACAGCTTTCCCTTGTACCGCAATCCGGGAAAAGGCCTATTCGAAGACGTCACAGAGACGACTGGTCTCGCTGCAATGACTAGCCGTTTCACGGCGTGGGGAACAGGAATTTTCGATTTCGATAACGACGGGAACAAGGATATTTTTGCTGCCGGGTCCGCAATTCTCGACAATTCCATGGAGGTGAATCATAAGCCTTACCCACTTCCCAATTTTCTCTACCGCAATCTCGGCAACATGAGGTTTAAGGATGTGAGTGGAGAGGCGGGGGCAAGTTTTTCCGTTCCGGCTGCGCACCGCGGCGCCGCATTCGGTGATTTAAACAACGATGGGAAGATCGACATTGTCGTCACGGTGCTTAACGGAGAGCCCCAGTTACTCATGAATCGCTCTCAGAATCGCAATCATTGGATCATTCTGAAGCTCATTGGCGTGGCCGACAATCGGGATGGATTAGGAACACGGGTGAAGATAACGACCGCGAATGGCGTTCAGTACAATGAGTCCACGACAGCCGTCGGCTACAATTCGTCCAGTGACAAGCGGGTATACTTCGGATTACAGAACGCGACCGATAGTGGACCAAATTGAACTCCTATGGCCTACGGGAGTGAGGCAAGTGCTTAGTCATGTGGCGGCCGATCAGATCCTGACGATCGTGCAAAGTGGCAGCTCAAAAAAGTCCGGTCGCCCAAATTGAACTCTGGAAGATCTGCGGCCCGGACCATCCATTAATTTAGGTGTGGCCAGCGCCAGGCTCAGCCATATTGGTCCGAACTTCTATGATCTGGCTTCTCGCAGTCCAGCTCGCAATCGGCCCAACGGAACATTACGAGCGCGCCAAACAGGATTTCGCAGAGCGGAAATTTTCCGAAGCTGCCAGCGAAGTCAATGCTGCCCTGCATGAAAACCCCTCCATGGTTCCGGCTCTTGTCCTCAAGGCTCGGTTAGCTGCCTTTGCGCATCGTCCGGACGTTGCCAAAAGCTGTCTCATTACGGCCATTACGATCGATCCAACATCCGAAGAGGCGCAGTTTTATCTGGGGGCGCTTTTCTACGAGCAAAATGATTTCAAGCCGGCGATCTCACCGCTTGAGGCCGCCCAAAAACTCTCTCCCAATAGCCCGCTGCCTGCGTTCTATCTGGCGATGACCCACGAAGCTCTGGGAGCCCAAAACAAAGCGTTGGAACTCTACCAGCAGGCAGAGAATCTTTCTCCGCAGACATCGCCGCAAAGTGCGGAGATTGCCGTGGCCTATGGAAGATTGCTGATTTCCCTGGGCCGGACCCAGGACGGTATTGAAAGAGAGCGACGAGCTATTGCGATCGATCCCAAGTCCCGCGATGCCCACTATGTGTTGGCAAAGGGATTGGAACATGAAGGAGATTTCGAGAAAGCCGCGATGGAAGGAGAACTGGCGCTGACTCTGCCAGAGGTCAACGCCGGCGATGCCGAGATTCATTTTCTGCTGGCACGGCTATACCAGAAGCTGAATAAACCTGACCTGGCAGAGGCACATATGGAGAAATTCCAAGCTCTAAAAAAAATACAAAAGTAAGTTGTGTCTTGTCAGTGGGCTACTTCGAGCTCTTCAGCTCCACTTTGTATTTCTTGGCGGCAGACTCTATCCGCTTCCATGCTTCGCTGCGCTCCGCCTCGCTGACACCCTCCACCTGGTTGAAGCGGGCGGCAGCATTGCGCACATGGGAGGCATTCTCCAGCGGCTCTTTGCGTTGTTTGGGAAATGCGAACTTGGTTGCAGGGATGCGATCGCGAGACGCCTCGTTTAGTTTTGCCATTATGGATTTCCTTCCTCCCGTCTACATTTGGCTTTGACGCGAGGCCGGGTCGGTTGGTTGGATGTAACTGGGTGCGCGCGACCGCAACCGTTATTCGAGGCGCAGACTGTCGAAGGGGCGGCCCAACTCCAAGCAAAGAGCTTCTACTGCCAACTGATGGTCAGCGCGGTCGGGCAGACCGGAGACGGTGAGGGAACCAATGACTCCCGCGCCCGATACGCGCAATGGAAAGCTGCCACCATGGCCAGCATAATCGGCAATCGGTAGCCCGTACCGCTCGAAGAGGGTGGATTTTTTCTCATCCATCTCCAGCCGGATGGCGTAGGAACTGCGATGAAAGCGAGAGGTCACATTGCTCTTGCGGCGAATCCACTCAGGATTGTCGGGAGTGGTTCCAGGCAGCGCGGCATAGAACAGCGGCTGGCCGAAGCGCCGTACATCGACCACCAAACTAAGCTTGCGCGCAACCGCCAACGTGCGGATATGCGAGCCTAGCCTCCATGCCGTCTCCTCGTCAAAGGTGGCAAACTGGAGTTCCTGTTCCTGAAGTGCGATGCGTGCGAGATCTTCGGCGATCAGCATTGTTTTGGGGTGATACTTAGGATACTTTAGCACCCGCGGCAGCAAAGCCAAGGAAGCGGGCCGCAACCTTCATGAACAATCACTCGAGCCGACACTTATTCTTCTCCGCGTGGATGGCAGTGGTTCTGGGAGTTGCCGCCGTTGCACAGGCACAGACCGACTTGCGCAGGCTGGAAACTACCTTCCAGTCTCCCCCCGGCGATGCCCGGGTGATGATGCGCTGGTGGTGGTTTGGGCCCGCTGTGACAAAACCTGAGCTAGCGCGCGAACTGGAGCAGATGAAGGCCGCAGGATTCGGCGGATTTGAGATTCAGCCGGTGTATCCACTCGAGCTGGATGACCCGGCAAAAGGATTTCGTAATCTGCCCTATCTTTCAGACGAATTTCTGGATGACGTGCGCTTCGTGAATAGCCAAGCGCAAAGGCTGCATTTACGCGCTAGCCTTACGCTATCCAGCGGGTGGCCCTACGGAGGTCCCCATACGTCCGTTACGGAAGCCGCCGGCCAGCTACACCTGATTCGCACACCTGCGCCTGCGGGAACGAGTTCGGTTGCGGTACCTCACCTGAGCAATGGAGAAAGGCTCATCGGCGTGTTTGTTGCCGACGCACGGTGGGGCAAAGGAGGCGCAGAGCAAAGGCCTACGAGTCTACCGCTGCCTGCCGGCAGTGATCTGCGCATCTCCTTGCCAGCAGGTGGCGACCGAACTGTGTTGTGGTTTGTCTCCAGCCGCACGGGTCAGCAGGTAAAACGAGCGGCCGTGGATGCCGATGGTTTTGTGCTCGACCACTTATCTCGTCAAGCGGTTGAGGATCACCTTCACGATGTGGCAGACAAGCTCATCGCGGCATTTGGCAATCAGCCTCCCTACTCCGTCTTCAGCGATTCGCTCGAAGTCTACGGCTCGGATTGGACGCCGGATTTGTTGGAACTGTTCCGCAGGCGGCGCGGGTATGACATGTTGCCCCATCTGCCAGAACTGTTCTCCTCCGCGCCAGATGAAGAGGCGCTGGCGTTGCGCCACGATTGGGGCGAAACACTGACCGAATTGGTCGACGAAAACTATCTGAAGCCGATCAACTCGTGGGCCACCGCGCACCATACTCTCTTTCGCTCGCAGACCTATGGAGACCCTGCAGTCTCGTTGGCCAGCAACGCACTTATCGATCTACCCGAGGGCGAAGGCCCGCAGTGGCGCCAATTTTCCTATACACGCTGGGCGACCTCGGCCAGCCACGTCTTTGGACGTCCAATCACGTCCGCGGAAACATGGACCTGGCTGCACTCGCCTGCATTTGCAGCTACTCCGCTGGATATGAAGGCCGAGGCGGATCGTTTCTTTCTTCAAGGGATCAATCAGATCATCGGCCATGGCTGGCCATATTCTCCTGCTTCCGCAGGCGAGCCGGGTTGGCGTTTTTATGCTGCCGGCGCCTTCAATACTCACGACCCCTGGTGGATCGTGATGCCGGACATTGCGACGTATCTGCAGCGGGTGAGCTGGATTCTGCGACAGGGCGAGGCAGCTAACCAGGTTGCTGTATTTCTGCCGGAGGACGACGCATATGCCACGTTTACACCGGGCAAGGTTTCTCTTACCGAGGTGATGGGGCGATGGATCACGCCAGCGTTGACACAGGCCATTGAAGATGCGGGATACAACTTCGATTACATCGATAGCGCTGGTATTGAGAGCCGCGGAATCCATTACCCGGTTTTGCTTTTCCCGGATGTGGATCGCATCTCTCTGGCTACCCTGCAGCGTATTGCGGAATACCAGCGGCATGGGGGCAAGGTGATCGCGGTGGGGCGCACGCCGGCGCACGCTCCGGGCTTGCGGGACGGTCCGCAGGCATCCGCGCAAGTTGCCGCAGCAGCGGCCGCGCTCTTCAAGACATCCGATGGCAGCGGGCAGTTGGTTACTCGTGTGGACAAGCTCGGATCCGCGCTGCGAGAGGCGCTGCCTCCGGACATGCAGCTTTCCACCCCTGCTCCTGCAGTAGGCTTCATCCACCGCAGGCTGCCGGCGGCCGACATCTATTTCGTCGCCAACACGGGCAACTTGGCTGTTGACACCAGTGCGCACTTCGGCTCCGCTCGGCGCTCTGGCGAGTGGCTGGATGCGGATACTGGCGAGGTTCGGAAGGTGAAGATGACTGACGGCCAGGTGCTGCTGGACCTGGCTCCTTACGAATCGCGTATTGTGCTGCTCCGCGACAGCAGCGGTGCGAGCGCGGAAGAAGATGCCGTGCGTAGTTCCGAAGTAATGGCCGACTTAAGCAACGGATGGCGTGTGATCTTCGCTGGCAAGGGCATCGAAAAACAGGTGGGAGAGTTGACTTCATGGACGGAGAACCCGGAGACTCGTTACTACTCGGGCGTTGCGACGTACCGGAAGAACGTGCAGCTGTCGCCCTCCCACCCGCGCAACACGCGGTTGATCCTCAGTTTCGGCGTCGGGAAGCCGCTGCCGGAAGTTGCCGAAAGCGAGAATCATCCTGGCATGCGAGCACTGCTCGATGCGCCTATTCGCGATGCCGCCGTCATCTACGTCAACGGCAAACGGGCGGGCTCGTTATGGCATCCTCCTTATGAATTGGAGATCACTTCCCTGCTGCGGCCAGGCGACAATGCATTGGAAATACGGGTGGCAAACACGGCGATCAACTTACTTTCCGGCAAGGGACTTCCGGATTACGAATTGCTCTGGGCGCGCTACGGTCGGCGCTTCGAACCGCAGGATATGGATCATCTGCAGCCGGCTCCTTCCGGACTTCTTGGCAAGGTTGAACTGATCAGCAGAAGCGCGCCTTCTCAGCACGAGGCGAGTCGATAGCAAGCTCTGGGAATGAAGAACAAATTTCCAAGAGAGAGCCGCTGAACTGCAGGTCCCTCGGCTCCGTTCGGGATGACAAAGTTGAGGGCGGTGAATCTTATTGGGACCCGTGAGATCGGATGGACAGAAAAGAGCCCAGACCCTTCTTTTTAATCCACTTTCCAGATCTCAATGAAGGCGCCATCCTCCCCTACGTCATTCCGAGCGAACTCCAGGCTTCCAACTAAACTGCAACCGCCAACGGACACGTATGCGTCTTTCATAACGGAAGCCGCATGATTTCCCCGTACTCATACATCCTCCAAAGGCCCATGGTCCCCGATCCCGCCGGGTTGCTTGATTGAATAAACCGAAAGGCTCCGATGGCATCCCGGCGTAGACTTTGGTTGGTTTGGAGACCGCCAAGGTAAACGTGGGAGCAAAGGAGCCTTATGAAGATTGTAGGGTGTGATTTCCATCCGAGCTACCAGCAAGTAGCAGTTTTCGACACATCGACCGGGGTGGTGGAGGAGTTTCAGCTGAAGCACGCTAACGGTCAAGCGGAGCGGTTCTACCGGGAGCTGGAAGCGCCGGCGCTGGTGGGCATGGAGGCGACGGGTAATTCACAGTGGTTCGAGGAGTTGGTGAAGAGCCGGGGTCATGAGCTGTGGATTGGGGATGCAGCCAGGATCCGAGCCAGTTACGTGCGCAAGCAGAAGACCGATAAGCGAGACGCCGATCATATCTTGAGGCTGCTGATAGAAAAGCGGTTTCCTCGCATCTGGATAGCCGATCAGCAGCAGCGGGATGTACGGCAACTGTTAGTGCACCGCCATAAGCTGGTGCAGGTGCGTACCCGGCTAAAGACCGAGTTGCAGCACCGGCCTTCAGGGATGGACAGAAGAGACGCTGGCAGTGGTTTGGGGGGAGGGCGCACAGCAGGTCCCTCCACTTCGCTGCGCTCCGGTCGGGATGACAAGAGTTTGAGGTGGTGGCGCACCTCAGCTGGAGCAAGAGAGGGCTGGACAGAGTCGCTGGCTGTTTAAGGGAAAGGCGCACAGCAGGTACCTCCGCTCCGCTGCGCTTGTCGGGATGACAAGTTTGAGGTGGTGGCGCACCTCGCTGCAGCAGAGAGGGATGGACAGATTCGCTGACAGTTGTTTGAGGGAAAGGCGCACAGCAGGTCCACTCCGCTGGACTTCCGTTCCACCGCACGGCGGGACCATTTCGTTGCTGATAACCCGTACCGCAGAGCGGAACAGGGGTAGGTTTTCGCCAAACATCCCCATCATTTCTGTTGATCAACAAGTACATAGTTTGATAAACCTTGGGCCGGCTCTTAAGAAGAGCTTTTGGGAGGCGTTATGCAGTTGTTTTTCAGCGACATATCTTCAAGCGCGAAGCTTACCAGGAAGACCTGGAAGCTATCGTATCTATTCCTGTTTCTTGTCAGTTTTCCTGCAACACATCAGCTTGTACAAGCACAGGCTGTAGGCGGCGGTCAAATACAGGGCACCGTCACGGATGCGAATGGTTCAGTCGTCTCCGGGGCGACGGTAGAGGCCGTGCAGACGGAATCCGGACTTCACCGCACCGTGACCAGCGGCGCTGACGGTGGTTACAACTTGCCCAGCCTGCCCGTAGGGCCCTACACCCTCAAGGTGACAGCCACTGGCTTCGACACCTACGACCAATCTGGAATCGTGATCCAGGTAGGCAACGAACTGCGCGTCGACGTGAAACTGCAAGTCGGCGGCGTCTCGCAGACGGTGCAGGTCACCGCAGCCGCGTCCATGGTGCAGACCGAAGATCAATCGATATCTCAGGTCGTCGACCGGCAGCGCACCGTCGATCTGCCGTTGAATGGCCGTCAGGCCACGCAGTTGATCTTGCTGACACCCGGAACAGCTAATGCGCCTACAACCGACTTGGCTTCGAGCAAAAATTATCCCAGCGCCGTAACCCTCTCGGTTGCCGGCGCCCAAGCCACCAACATCAACTACCTGATGGATGCTGCGGACAACAACGACGCGTTCACCAACGTGAATCTTCCCTTTCCGTTCCCCGACGCCATTCAAGAATTCAGCGTGCAGACTTCAGGTTTGTCGGCGCAGTACGGCATTCACCCGGGCGCCGTGGTGAATATCGTTACTCGTGCAGGCAGCAACGCCTTCCACGGAACACTCTTCGAGTTCTTCCGCAATGGCGACATGAATGCGCGGAACCACTTCTCCACCAAGCAGGACACGCTCAAGCGCAACCAGTTCGGCGGAGTTGTCGGCGGACCGATCCGCAAGGACAAGTTGTTCTTCTTCGGCGGCTATCAGGGGACGCGTACCCGGCAGGAAACCAACGCGTACACCAGTTATGTCCCTACTGCTGCGATGTTGACCGGTGACTTCAGCGCATACGCCAGCGCCGCTTGCCAAAGCGGGGGGGTGGCCAAGCAATTGATCAACCCTGCAACCGGCACGGCCTATCCCAATAACCAGGTTCCGGCGTCACAGCTCAATGCTTCGGCGCTCGCGCTCTTCCAGTACATCCCGTTGGCGACCAACCCTTGCGGCAAACTGGTGTATGGCCTTCCGCTGCCGCAGAATGAAGATCAATACATCGGCCGCATCGATTGGACCGCGACCGCCAAGCAGACCGTTTTCGGCCGGTACTACCTCACGCACTTCACGCAGCCAGGTACGTTCGCCGGCAATCTGTTGAATACTCAGAATCCGTCCCTCGATGACCGGGTCCAATCCTTCACCCTCGGCCACACCTACACGATCACTTCCAGTCTGGTCAGCTCGTTTCACCTGGGGTGGACGAGAAATATCGTCAGCCGCAACATCGCGCCGGACGTCATCAACCCCAATACGCTTGGCATCCAAAGTTACGCGCCCATCAAGAACTATCTCTATATGAACATCTCGAACGCGTTCACTGTGGCTTGCGGCACTTGCGAACACCTGCTGAACAGCACCAACGGTTACAACGTGCTCGAAGACATGTTCTGGACCAAGGGTATGCATCACTTTTCGTTTGGCGTTGAACTACCTGCGCAACACGCTTGTTTCTGACGGCGTCAACAACGCCAACGGCCAGTTCAACTTCACTGGGCAGTACACTAAGGATGGTTTGGTCGACTTCATGGTAGGCCGGATTCAATCGCTCTACCAGGGCAACAACAGCGGCGTGGACTTTCGCAAGAACTATGCGGGGCTGTACTTCCAGGACAGCATTCAATTCAGCCCGCGGTTCACAATGAACGCAGGTCTGCGTTGGGCGACCGGGTTGCCGGCGATCGAAACTACTGGCCGCGGCGCCCAGTTCTCACTGGCGGGCTATACCGATGGGACCAAGTCGGTTGTATATCCGACCGCTCCAGCCGGAGTGTTCTTCTATGGCGACCCCGGGGTTCCGCACGGCTACTATCACGGCAAATGGAACCGGCTTGAACCGCGCTTCGGCATCGTCTTCGATCCGCGTGGCCAGGGAAAAGAAAGTATTCGCGCTTCCTACTCGCTTGGTTTCCAGGAGCCGCCGCTTTACTACAACTCCCGCTACGCATCGATGCCGCCGTGGGGCGACTCTGTTACGCTAACGCCTCCCCCGGGTAACCTCACAACACCCTACGCCGGATATCCTGGCGGCAATCCTTACCCCAAACCCTTTCCGCCGACAGCCGAAAACGCATTTTTCCCGACATCTGGGACCTACTTCGTGCTTCCCCCGAACCTGCAGCAGGCTTACTCGCAGAACTGGAACTTGAGTCTGCAAAAGCAATTTCTTAACGACTGGGCGCTCACCGCTACCTATCTCGGAACGCGGGTACTGCATAACTCCTACGGTAACGAGCAGAACCCGGCGGTTTACTACCCCGGGAAATCGACCGGCGTCGCAGGTTCCTGCGGAACGCTCTCGCCGGTGCCTGCGGCAGGAACAAACTGCTCCACAACCGGAAACACCAATGCCCGCCGCGTGCTGACCGGCATCGATGCCGCCCAGGGAGCCTATTTCACCCAAGTGACCCAGGCTTATACCGGAATGGGTTCGAACTTTAACGGGCTCCTGATCACGGTGCAGCATCGCTTTTCCCAATACTTCACGCTACTCAGCAATTACACCTATTCGCACTGTTTGTCAGGTCCTCCAGAAAATGGAGACAATGCCGGAGATCAGTTTCAGGATCCCGCTCACCCCAACCGCGATTACAGCAACTGCGGCTCTGACCTGCGTCACAACTTCGTGACTTCGGCTATCATCCGCAGTTCCGCAGGTGGAACGTATACACGCCAGCTGCTGCTGAGCGGGTGGCAGCTTGCGCCCATCGTCACCGCAACGACCGGCGTTCCCTTTACCGTAACTACCGGCACCGACGCCTCCCTGACCGGCGTCGGAAATGACCGGCCTAACTTGATTGGGAATCCGCGGGCGCAAAACACTAAAGTCACGACCTGGCTGAGCCGTGCATCCTTTGCCGCAAACACGGCTGGAACGTATGGCCAAACCCGGCCTTACGAGTTCTACGGGCCGCACTACACCGACGTGGACACGGCTCTCAGCAAGTTCATCCCGGTGCATGAGGCTTTGCAGCTCGAAGCCCGTGCCGAATGCTTCAACTGCTTCAACCACACCAATTACGCCAACCCAGGTGGCGCCATAAACAGCAACGGTACGGGCGTCACCAACCCCGGTACGGCTCTTAGCGCCAGCACCTTCGGAACTATCACTGCTGCAAATCCTCCGCGGATCCTGCAGCTCAGCCTCAAGTTGGACTTCTAGGAGCAATGCTAAACACAACGAACCCCACCCGAGGTGCCCGGCGCGTGCAATTGGCCCTGCGCGCGATCTTTCTGGTTTGGATCCTCTGCTACGCCGGCGGCGGACGGGGCAGCAAGGTTCGCCTGCTGCTCCTGCCGCTCTCGGCCGTGGGTACACAGCCATGGTTGATGCCTGGTTTAACAGCCAGCAGCGGACCAACGCGGCCGGACAACTGGAGTACTTCCACTACAAATGGAATGATGTCACCAATAGTGGCTTTTCTCTGTTAGGCGACGCCTTTCACAAGGCAGGCGTTGCCACGGATACACTGTACAGCGCGCCGACCGTGGCCAAGCTTAAGGGCGCACAGATCTACATCATTGTGTCCCCAGACATCCCGGTCAAGAATCCGCACCCCAACTACGTGCAGCCGGAGGACGCGCGGCAGGTGGCCGCATGGGTAAAGCAGGGAGGGGTGCTCCTTCTGATGGCCAACGATCCGGCGAACGCCGAGATCGAGCATTTCAATCTGATCGCCGACATGTTCGGCATCCACTTCAACCCGGTGCTAAGCCATCACGTGATCGGTAGCGACCATGAACCCGGACGGATCCCGGTGGCCGGCAATGGTCCAGTGTTTCAACATGCGCACGTGTTTTTCATGAAGGATACGTGCACCATCTCGGTCAAATCGCCCGCTGTTTCTGTATTGCAGGATCGGGGAGATATCTTGATGGCCACGGCGAAATATGGCAAGGGAGTGGTTTTTGCAGTGGCCGATCCGTGGATTTATAACGAATATACGGATGGCCACAATCTTCCTCCGGAATACGACAACCTCGCCGGAGCAGAGGAGTTGGTGCATTGGCTGGTGAAGCAAATTCCACCGAGGGTGGGGCGGTAATGCCGGCAACTTGCGGACGCTTTAATCCGTCGATGAAGTTGTGCCTTCGCGGGTGACGTTTTGCCGCGTGATGAAGGAGAATCATGCAGACCTATCTCTTGGCCGATCCCACGCGCTATCCGCAGATGACCACGGCTCAGCTTCGGGAGACGTTTCTGATGGACTCGCTCTATGAGCCGGGAGGGATTCGCCTGGTTTATGTCGATCTCGACCGAACGATCGTGGGCATCGCCTCGCCGGTATGGGAGCCTCTTCCTCTGCCGGCGGATGCCGATCTACGGGCAGAGTATTTCACCGAGCGGCGGGAGTTGGGCGCCTTGAACATTGGTGGAAGCGGCTCTATTAAGGTCAACGGTAAATCCTATGGCCTGGAGAACCTTGACTGCCTGTACATCGGCAGAGGCAATGCCGAGGTTAGCTTTGAGTCGAAGGACGCCGCATCACCGGCTATTTTTTATCTGCTTAGCTACCCCGCACATACGGCGCATCCGGTAGCGCTGGTGAAAAAGGAGGAGGCCAGCCCGACGATCATTGGCAGCGCGGAGACTTGCAACCTGCGCACAGTCTCGAAGTACATCTATCTTGGCGGCGTCAAGAGCTGCCAGCTGGTGATGGGGGTGACCAACCTGCACGCGGGAAGCGTCTGGAATACGATGCCTGCCCCACACGCACATGCGGCGGTCTGAGGTTTATCTTTACTTCAATCTCGCCCAGGACGCGGTTGTGTTTCATTTGATGGGGCCGCCGGAAGAGACACGCCATATTCTCGTGAAAGACTTTCAGGCGGTGGTTTCACCCGGGTGGTCTATCCACGCCGGAGTGGGGACGCGCGCCTATAGCTTTTGCTGGGGGATGGGTGGGGAAAATCAGGACTATGCGGACATGGATGCCGCTCCCATAGCCAGACTGCGCTAGCAGAACGAGGAGTGAACGTCATTCCATTTGTAATGGCGTGAGAAGCCGTGACCGCCAATCCCACAGCAGAAGCCCAGGACTGACGTCGTGGGATAGTTTCAGCCTGAGCGGTCCAAATAAGTCGGGCTTGTTGTGCAGGTAATTCGTTGATTGTATGCCGCGCGTGAGTTTCAAGAAGAATCGGGTTGGTTTTGACGATCGCTGCCCTGCATTTGCGTGCGGTCGGAGTGAAACTGCAGGTCCCCTTCGACTTCGCTCAGGGCAGGCTCTACGGGATTGTCCCGGCTCTCGTGTTGACCCAGGGCTGACCTCGCGGGTTATTTTCAATACTGTCGACCTGTTAGCTGTTGTAGAGGCGCTCGAAGGGCGATAGGACACGCGGCCTTTTTTTTGCTTGAGCCCCTAGCGAAAGTGAGATGTCGCGGCAGCAGCGGAGCAGGTGCTCGGTGATTTCGGGCATGGTGGGCGGAGTGATCCGCGAGGCGGGGCCGGAGACACTTACGGCCGCAATCGCGTTGCGTTTTTCATCGAAGATAGGAGCTCCTATACAACGAACACCCATTTCGATTTCCTGGTCGTCGATGGCGTAACCGCGGCGGCGGACCCGTTCCAACGCTCTCAGTAGCGCGTCTGGGGAAGTGAGCGTCTTGGGGGTGTAGCGCACAAAGCGGATCTTAGAAACGATCTGGTCGATCACATCGGGGGGCTGAAAGGCCAGCATCGCCTTGCCCATCGAGGTGCAATAAACGGGGTTGGAGGTTCCCATTTTCGAGCTGACACAGACCCTGCGGTTCGGTTCGACTTTGTCCAAATAGACAATCGACGTTTTCTGCAACACGCTCAGGTGGACAGTCTCCCCCACCTGCGTTGCCAGGCGGCGGAAGAAGGGATGAACACGGGCACGCAAATCGACCTGCTCGACCGCGCGGTTGCCAAGTTCATAAAGCTTCAACCCGAGGCGGTAGCGATTTTCCGGTGTGCGCTCGATCAAGGCACTTCGCTCCAACACCATGAGCGAACGATGAGCGGTGCTTTTGTGCAAACGGAGCCGTTGGCAAACTTCCGCAAGGCTGAGCGGTGTATCGCTTTCCCCGAGCATCTCCAGAACGGCGACCGCGCGATCCAGACTGTGCAACTGGTATAGACTGGCGGGCTTCGGCACTGGACCCGTCACTGGGAGAGCGGCTAAAGAAGTTTCCATTGCATGACCCTCAATTCGACCTAAGTCCCCAGGCGTTCCGCTATCCGCACCAGGGTCCCACATTGCGATACAGAACGCGTGTTCGGATAGGAACTATTCCGACAAGAATGATTTTCGGTCAGAGGTAGAGTTGTCAACGTTTGCGTTGCAGAGAGGCAGGAAAAGGCGTGTGTCGTCTCGCATAGCGAGACGGTTCAATCGTTAGAGGTCTGACCTCATCGGAGAAGCAGGTCCAGAGGTCTGGAGAGCGGCGCGAATATCGACGATCTCCAGTATATGTTTGGGATAGCCACGCCGGGCCACGGTCAGCATCGCCTGTCCAATCTCCTCCGTGGTCAGGACGTGATTGGGGAAAATGCGCCGAAGCAAGAAGAGCAGTGGTTTGAGAATGGAGTAGAACGCCTGATATACGGCGGCCTTTGGCCTTTCTCCGTTCATGGGTACAATCAGGCCAGGGCGAAACATATATGCCGAGGCAAACGACAAGCGCAGGAGTGCATTTTCCGTTCTTCCCTTGACCCGCGCCCACATGCTCCGACCCTGCTCGGTGCTGTCAGTGCCCGCGCCCGAGACGTAGAAGAATCTCATCCGTGGATTCAGCCGGCATAGCGTTTCCGCAGCAGCCAGGGTGATGCCGTAGGTTATGCGTTCGTAGTCTTCTGTTTTCATTCCTGCGGAGGAAACGCCGAGTGAAAAGAAACAGGCATCGAAGCCGGAGAGTTCGCCCTCGATCTCCGCGTAATGTGACAAGTCGTGATGCACGAGCTCTCGCAATTTTGGATCATGCATTCCGGTGGTGCTTCGACCGACTGTCTGCACCTGTTCCACATCCGGGTCGACCAGACACTCCCGCAACACACCCTGCCCAACCATTCCAGTCGCGCCAAAGATTAAAACTTTCATTGCTACGCTTCTCGTTTCATGGGGAAAGTAACTGTCTTGGAGATTTGCTCCCCGGCCGGCCATTTTATATCTGTGAGTTGTTCTGAGACTTCCCATAGCCTCTGCGCCACTGCCTTATCTTTCGCCTGTGGTAGGACCTTGGCGGGGGCAACCGGCCCTTTCAACTCGTAGAAACCGTTGGGGCCATAGTAGCCATTCGGGGCGGCCTCCGGAGCAGTCGCCGCGTAGAGCGTGGGCAGAGCTCCGGCTGCGGCGGAGTGGCTCATAAAGGATCCAAGCACCTTCATCCCAAGGCCTTTGAGGCCGCCGGTTCCCGGTCCGTTGGGGATCAGCTCGGTGCGCGCGAATCCCGGATGCGCCGCGTTAGTCATCAATCCCCACCTATATGCATCACTGCGGCGCTGGAGCTCGAGAGTAAATAGCAGATTGGCCAACTTCGACTGCTGATAAGCAGGCCAGGAGTTGTACTTGCGCTCGGCCTGCAGATTGGCGAAATCGATTTTGCCGCCGCGATGCGCGAGGCTGCTCACATTCACGACTCGCGGCGCGTGGGCTTTGCGCAGCAGCGGCAGCAGCAAGGCGGTAAGAGCAAAGTGGCTAAGATGATTGGTTCCGAATTGCAGTTCGAAGCCGTCTTGTGTCAGTCGCCTGGTCGGCAGATCCATGACGCCGGCGTTATTGATCAAGAGATCCAATGGCCTTCCGTTGGCCTGGAGGCTTTCAGCAAATGCTCGGATGGACGCGAGGCTGGCCAGATCGAGCATGGCGAAGCGTACCTTCGCGGAGGGCACTGCGCGCTTGATCTGCTCAATCGCGACTCGGCCCTTCTCCGCGTTTCTGCCAGTGACCAGAACTTCGGCTTCGGCTCGCGCCAGGGCTAGCGCGGTTTCATAGCCAAGTCCTCCGGTGGCGCCGGTCACCACCGCGAGCTTTCCGTTCTGGGAGGGTATATCTGCGACTGACCATGGATGCATTCTGGGCTCCTTGTTGTTTATATGAGTGATTGCTCGCTCATTCGGATTCACAAAAGACTATTTCTTACGTGCAACCCCGGACCACAGCATCTCAAAGCCTTGCTTGCGATACATCTCGGCTTGTTTTGGGTCACGGCGCATAAAGTCCATTGTGGTATCGGCCAGGGCGCTCATAGTGGCGGCAATGAAGGCCAGGGGGCGGTCGAGAAAGACATGCTGCGCGACTGCAGTTTCGGCCATTTTTTCAATTTCCACGAAGGGGGCTACGCCGGCGTGCTTCGACTCCTTAGTCAGGCCTCCCCAAACGGTCATTTGCTGCAGAACCTTTTGCTGGCTGGGGTTCTTGATTCCCCAGGTGAGGTAGTGATCCCAGACATGCTGGAGGCGGTCGCGGATGCCGGACCTACGGGGAAATGCGGCCATCATGGCGTCTGCCAGTTCCAATTTGATCTCACGGTAGAGGGCGTTGATTAGGTCGTCTTTGGTTTTGAAGTAGGTGAATAAGGTGCCTTCGGCTACTCCTGCCGCGCTGGAGATGGCGGAGGTTGCCGCGCTCAGGCCTCGTTCGGCGAACACTCGGGTCGCGGCGGAGAGGATTGCGTTGCGTTTGTCTTCGCTTTTGGGGCGGGCCATCCGGTTACCTTTATTGAGTATACACTCATTATAGGGATTACGGAAGATGGTGAAGCTTCATTACGCCCGAAGGTGAAACTGCAGGTCCCCGTTCGACTCCGCTCGGGGCAGGCTCTCGGCTTTCCTCTCAAGCTTAGCGGGGTCGATAGACGTCGTGGGCTTTCCTTAAAGAAAGCCGCATACGTGCCCGTTTATGGGCGAAGCGTGGTAGGAAATCCGGAGTCCGCTCCTAAGGAACAACCGGAGACTGGGCATTGAGCGTTGAGTATCCCACTCAAGCCCAAAGACGGGGCTTGACCCCGATTTCCTGCCACGCTGTGTCAGAAAGGTCCGCGTGTGCGCCTTTCATTAAGGAAAGGCGCATGAAGTGTATCAACGCCACTGGCTTCCGCAGGAAATCGGGGCAAATGGGGACCCCAACCTTCGTTACCGGTGCAGGAGGCATGGTCATTGCTCCCTTAACTTGCCACAGGCAAGTCGGCTCCTTGATGACAAAGTTGAGGGCGGTGGCTCCCCCCTAGAGTGGTGGAGGTCAACCCGCCTCTTTCAATGCAGGTGCCTGCGGCCGAGTATGATGCGGAGGTGTTTAGCCTTCAGGCCGATGATGTTCATGAAGCGGTCAGACGCAAACACATCCTGGTGCGTGGCGTCGTGCAGGGTGTGGGGTTTCGGCCGTTTGTTTACAAGGTCGCGACATCTCTCGGGCTGAGCGGGCACGTCTTCAACTCTTCTTCTGGCGTCACCATTGAGATCGAGGGGCGTGGGTCTGCGCTCGATGAGTTTCTCCGGACGTTGCAGGACAATCCTCCCAAATTGGCGGAGATCAAGGAGATTACTGTCTCCGACGTAGAGGTTCAGGGAGGCACAGGTTTCTCGATCATCAATAGCCGGGAGGAGGCGGGGGCATTCGCGCTAGTCCCAGCCGACGCCGGCACTTGCGATGAGTGCTGGCGTGATTTTGGGGATCCGGTAAACAGGCGGTTCGGATATCCATTCACTAATTGCACTCATTGCGGGCCGCGGTACACCATCATCCGCGACATACCCTACGATCGCGCGAACACGACGATGTCCGTTTTCATCATGTGCGCTGAATGCCGGGCAGAATATGAAGATCCGGGCGATCGGCGCTTTCATGCACAGCCCAACGCATGCGCGGTTTGCGGACCTTCGCTGACCCTGCTGAAAAGCGACGTGTCTTTTGCTGAGAGGGATTCGCTGGCGATCATTCGCGAGACACGCAGCTTGTTACGAGAAGGCAAGATTATTGCGGTTAAGGGTCTGGGCGGCTTCTTGCTGGCGTGCGATGCGACCAACGATGCGGCGGTCGCAGAGTTGCGAAAACGCAAGCGGCGCCCTCACAAGCCGTTCGCGCTGATGGTGCGCGATCTGGACGCAGCGAGGAAGTTGTGCCGGCTGACGGCAGTGGATGAGGCTTCGTTGCAGCACCCGCGGCGACCCATCGTGGTGCTTCCACGCTTGGCCGGTGGACCGCTCTCGACAGGACTTGCTCCGGGCGATAACACGCTGGGAGTGATGCTGCCTTATACGCCGCTGCACTACCTATTATTCAGCGATTCGTCAGTGGCCCCGTCCGAGTGGGCTGCGCTGGTGATGACCAGCGGCAATTTGAGCGAGGAGCCCATCGTGGTCAGCAACCAGGAGGCGATGCTGCAGTTGGAGGGCGTCGCCGACTGTTTTCTGTTGCACAACCGCGACATTTTCATGCGAGTGGACGATTCTGTTACACGCACGTTCGAGGGACAGGAACGTGTACTACGCCGCTCGCGCGGATTTGTGCCGCAGAGTATCGATTTGGGAATCGAGATGGATGAGGTGGTCGCGTTTGGTGGGGAGCTAAAGAATACTTTCTGCCTGACCAAAGGCCGCTACGCGATCCTGAGCCAGCATATCGGCGATCTGGAGAATTACGAGACGATGCGGTTCTTCGAAGAAACGCTTGAGCGGATGAAAAATGTTTTCAAAGTGACACCGCGGGCGGCAGCTTACGATTTGCACCCCGGGTACATGAGCACGCGCATGGCTTTGGCTTCAGGGATCACGCGCCGGATCGGTGTGCAACATCACCATGCGCACATCGCTAGCTGCATGGCGGAGAACCATCTGCACGGTCGTGTTCTCGGCGTGGCTATGGATGGCACCGGATTTGGAACAGACGGCAGGATCTGGGGGGGCGAATTTCTGGTTACGGATTTTGCCGGCTTCACGCGGCGAGCCCACCTGCGCAATGTCTTGCTGCCCGGCGGTGACGCGGCGGTGCGGCAACCGTGGCGTATGGCGCTCAGCTATCTGCGAGATGCCTATGGACAGCAGATACCGGACCAACTACGGCGCTTCCAGGGTGTTGATGCGAAGCAGGTTGCACTCGTGGACACGATGCTTGACCGGCGCATTCAGACGGTGGAGACGTCGTCCTGCGGGCGGCTCTTTGACGCCGTCTCGGCGCTGTTGGGTCTGGCGTCAGAAGTGACGTTCGAGGGCCAGGCAGCTATCGCCCTGGAGGCGGCGGCGGAGCCGGGGATGGACGATCGCTACGAGTTCGAGATAGAGGAAGGCGAGACTTCATTACTTGACGTCCGCCCAGTCATCGTCGCGATTGGCAAGGATATTTCTTCAGGCCGGCAGCGAGGTGAGATTGCTGCGCGTTTTCACAACACCTTGAGCGCGGCCATCGGCGAACTTTGCAGCCGCATCGCATCACGAGAAGCGGTGAACCGGGTTTGCCTGAGCGGTGGTAGTTTCCAGAACCTATACCTTCTAGGCCGGACGGTGGTAGAGTTGCGGCGTCGTAGCTTTGACGTATTTCTGCACGCCCAAGTTCCGGCCAACGACGGCGGCCTTTCGCTTGGACAGGCTGTGGTGGCCAACGAACAATTGCGCCGAGGAGAATGACATGTGCCTGGCTATACCCGGCAAGGTGGTAGAGACATTCGACCAGCGCGGCATGCGCATGGCCAAGGTTCAGTTCGGCGGGATTGTCCGCGAGGCCTGTCTGGAATACGTGCCTGAGACACAGGTCGGCGAGTATGTCCTGGTGCACGTTGGCTTCGCCATCAGCCGGGTCGATGAAGCAGAGGCGGAGCGCACTTACCAGGCGTTAAGGGATCTGGATCAACTCACAGAATTGGAATCGCCCGTGGTTGAGGAAGTGGAACCCGGAGGTTATCGACAATGAAGTATCTAGATGAGTACCGCGACGGAGACGTTGCCAAGAAGATTGTCGGCGAGATGCGCCGTATTCAGACGCATCCGTGGGTGTTGATGGAAGTATGCGGTGGGCAAACGCACTCCATCGTCAAGAACGGAATCGATCATCTGCTCCCCGCGGGGGTGGAGCTGGTTCATGGACCAGGTTGTCCGGTTTGTGTAACCCCGTTGGAAATGATCGACAAAGCCCACGTGATCGCGCGGCAAAAGAATGTCATCTTCTGCTCGTTCGGAGACATGTTACGTGTGCCGGGCTCGGATGGGGACCTGTTCACGATCAAGTCGTTGGGTGGGGATGTGCGCGTGGTTTATTCTCCGCTTGATTGCCTGAAGCTGGCGAGGGCGAACCCCACGAAACAGGTGGTCTTTTTTGCTATCGGTTTTGAGACCACAGCGCCGGCAAACGCCATGCTAGCGTGGCGTGCGCGTGAAGAGCAGGTGAACAACGTGTCGCTGCTGGTTTCGCATGTGCTGGTTCCACCGGCTTTGGAAGCTATCTTGCAGTCGCCCGATAACCGGGTGCAGGGCTTTCTCGGCCCGGGCCATGTATGCGCAGTGATGGGGTATAGCGAATACGAACCGATCAGTGCTCGCTACCAGGTGCCGATTGTGGTGACGGGTTTTGAACCCCTCGACATATTGCACGGCACGTTGCTGACCCTGCAGCAGTTGGAACAGGGGCGGGCGGTGGTGGAGAACCAATACTCGCGCATTCTGGGGCGTGAGGGGAACCTGCCGGCGCAAAGGTTGATCGAGCGCGTCTTCGAGGTGGGCGATCGCAAGTGGCGGGGCATCGGCACCATCCCCATGAGCGGCTTCCATCTGCGCGATGAGTTTGCGCTGTATGACGCGGAGAAGTTATTCGACGTGGCGGAGATTGCCACGCTCGAGCCGGAGATCTGCATTAGTGGCCAGATCCTGCGGGGTATTAAAAAGCCCCACGATTGCCCGGCGTTTGGCACGCTGTGCACGCCGCAGCGTCCTCTGGGGGCGACGATGGTATCGGCTGAGGGGGCTTGCGCTGCCTATTACGCGTATGGGCGGCATCTAAAAGCCGCGGACGTGGTGCAAATCGAAGTGATGACGCACGCCAATGGCTAGTTTTCAGATATCCGCCAAGGACGAGGAAAATCGCCCGGTAACGGCCGGATTTGGGTCTTGTCCGTTGCCTATTTTTCAGCATGCGCAGATTGTGTTGGGGCATGGGAGCGGTGGCAAGCTTACGGCTGACCTGATCGACCAGATATTCTTGCCTGCATTTAAAAATCCCATTTTGGACAAGCTCGATGACCAGGCAGTGGTCACCATCGGCGGCGCTCGCCTGGCTTTTACGACGGATTCCTTTGTCGTGACTCCGATATTTTTTCCCGGCGGCGATATTGGGCGGCTGGCGGTGCACGGGACGGTAAACGATTTGGCCATGAGCGGTGCGCGCCCGCTTTATCTTTCTGCCGCCTTCATCCTCGAAGAAGGCCTGGCGGTGGACGATCTGCGGCGCGTGGTGGAATCCATGCGCGCAGCCGCCGCAGATGCGGGAGTAACGTTTGTGACCGGCGATACCAAGGTTGTCAATCGCGGCAAGGGTGACCAGATATTTATTACCACTACGGGTATCGGTGCGATCGAGAGTGGCGTGAATATCTCGGCAGACCGCGCCCGGCCGGGCGACCAGATCATTCTCAGCGGTTATATCGGCGACCACGGAATGGCCATCATGTCGCAACGGGAAGGCCTTGAATTTGAAGGGGTCATCTCGAGCGATTGTGCCTCGTTGAACGGGTTGGTCGCGGCTATGCTTAGCACTCCGACAGCAAGCGGAACGGAGTTCATCCATTGTTTGCGGGATCCGACGCGCGGCGGCGCAGCCACCACCTTGAACGAAATCGCCAAACGGGCCGGCGTGGGTATGTTACTGCTAGAGCAATCGATCCCCGTGCGCGATTCGGTCAAGGGTGCGTGCGAAGTGCTGGGGCTGGATCCGCTTTACGTTGCCAACGAGGGAAAACTGCTGGCGATTGTTGCACCAGAGATGGCGCAAGCCGTGCTCGGACAAATGCAACAGCACGAACTGGGCCGCGATGCAGCCATCATCGGAGAGGTGGTCGCCAAACATCCGGGTATGGTGCTGATGAAGACGCTGATTGGCGGCACGCGCGTGCTGGATGTGATGTTCGGGGAGCAATTGCCCCGCATTTGTTGATTCAGGTTGACGTTCGCGTGCGGTTCGGGGCACGAGCGCATCTCGTTTCCCCAACAAGGACGGGTGCCCCACATATTTCCTGTGAAGTCTGTTGGCGTTGATGAGTTTCATGGGGCTTTCCTTAACAAGCCACAGAGGTGGCTGCTGCTCGGTGCCAGGTGCAGGAAATCCGGGCATCTCGGTCGTTTTTTGCGCGATGCGGGATGCCACTACTCTTTCCATTTTCAGCCGATTCATCCGAACACTTAGCGGTCAACATCCGTGGTATCCCACATCTCGCGAAAAACGAGCGAGATATGGGGCACGGTGGGTTCAAGGACAAGTGCAACATTTCGTTTTAGGGGATAGTTGCATATGGGAAAGAGTTTTCAACATCTGGATTTGGGTGATCGAGCCACGATTCAGGCGCAGTTGACGTCGGGGATGCGCCCCGGGGCAATCGCCATCGTATTGAAGCGAGCTCGGTCGACCATCACCCGCGAGATGCACCGTAATGGCTGGATGGCCAAGCCGCGGATGGGCACCATTGCGGGAGGTTACCGGTCTTCGACGGCTGATTCGCCGAGCGCGGGTTTTGGCAGCGAAACCACGACGCAGGCGCATGCTTGAACCTGGCAATGGGCTGTGGGGCAAGATGCTGGAGCGCCTTCAGCAAGGCTTCAGCCCGGTGCAGATTTGCGAGCATACTGGGACGTATGGCCAATCCGGTGCAGATCTCTCACGAAACCATCTACACCGCACTGTATGCCATGCCACGTGGGCAACTGCGTGCCAACGTGCTGGACCTGTTGCGCCGCCATCACAAGGCGCGCAAGGTCGAAGCTAAGAACAGGCGCAGCCGATCCATTCCCGACATGACCCTGATTGATGACAGGCCGCTGGAAGTGAGTGAGCGGCTGGTCCCCGGTCATTGGGAGGGAGACCTGATCATTGGCAAGGGAAACCTGTCTCAAGTGGGCACCCTGGTGGAACGAACCACTCTGTTCGTTGCTTTAGTAAAGTTGTCGGACGCAAAGGCGGACACGGTCGCCAAAGGCTTTAGCACCATCCTGAAACGCTTTAAAAGCCAAATGCGACTTTCCATGACGTACGACCAGGGCAGCGAGATGAGCCTCCACAAAACACTGACAAAAACAGCAAACATCGCCGTCTACTTCGCTCATCCCCACTCTCCCTGGGAGAGGGGGATGAGCGAAAACACCAACGGACTGCTCCGCGATTACCTGCCAAAGGGAACCGACCTCTCCCTATACTCGCAGAAGCAGCTCGATGCGATTGCATGGCAACTGAATACCAGGGTTAGAAAAAGTCTCGCCTGGAAATCTCCTGCTGAACTCTTTCTCCCCAAAGGAGCCTTTCATTTTGATAAATACTGGACCGCGATTCACACCTCCAAGAAACGCCCAGCTCGTATATACCGGGTGGCTGGAAAGTGGAAAGCAAAGCATGCTTCTCACCTTCAAACAAATCCATCCGCCAAAATCCCTACCCGTGACCGCGGCCATTGAAAAGTGGAAAGCAAACTACGCTTCCCACTTTCCAACAGCCCCTGCTGCTGGAAAACCTTTATCTTAAAAAAGAAAGAAAACATAGATCTGTTGCATTTGGAGTCTGAATCTGCCCACCCGTCCTTTGTGACGGAACGAGAGGGAGCCACCGAGGGACCGAGTCTGCTGACTTGTTTTCGCAGGATGCCGTCCAAAGGCGCGGATCCAGAAAAGCTCATCTAACTCCGGGATTCCTGCTAATGGAAGTCGGGGAAATCCCGATAGCAATCATCAGATGAACATTCGCTTGAGCATGTGAAGCGCAAGTGTTTGACAGTGATGCGGACTGGGCGTAGTTTTCAGCGGTCGGCGAATTCACGAGAAGTGTGGCGTGAAATGTCGTCCCCCGGTGACAGGCTTGCCCTGCGTCTACCAACCCGATTTACTGGACCACCATCACAAGCACTATGCGTGTTTCACACGTCCATCTTTGTGGGCTTCGCTGGTTTTACGAGCGTAGCGCATCGTCTTTCGTAGCTCCCACGGTTGAAGGAGAACTTCATGGCTGAACAGGTAAGCAGCATCACCAAAGCTCCCGCCGTCTCTGATGTTCACATTCTCTGGATCACAGCGGGTCTCAGTTGCGATGGCGATAGCGTTTCCGTCACCGCTGCGGAACAGCCAAGTATCGAAGACGTTTTGTTGGGCGCGATACCCGGATTGCCCAAGGTTCACCTGCACAACCCGGTTCTCGCCTACGAGAACGGCGATGAATTCATGAAGTTTTTTTATGAGGCAGAAAAGGGATTGCTAGATCCCTTTGTGCTGGTCGTGGAAGGCTCGATTCCAAACGAGAAGATCAAGAAAGAGGGTTACTGGGCGGCAATGGGGACCAACCCGGATACTGGCCAGCCGATTACTACCTGCGAGTGGATCGATCGTCTCGCGCCCAAGGCGCTGGCCATTATCGGCGCTGGCACGTGCGCCACCTACGGCGGCATCCACGCCATGCAGGGGAACCCTACGGGCGCCATGGGGCTGGCCGACTACCTGGGATGGGACTGGCGTTCCAAGGCCGGGTTGCCGATTGTGAATGTACCAGGCTGCCCGGTGCAGCCGGATAACTTCATGGAAACCGTTCTCTACCTGCTGTACCAGGTGGCAGGCCTGGCGCCGATGATCCCGCTGGACCAGCAACTTCGACCCACATGGCTCTTCGGCAAGACGGTACACGAGGGTTGTGATCGCGGCTCTTATTACGAGCAGGGCGACTTTGCCACTCACTACGGATCGTCGAAGTGCCTGGTGAAGCTTGGCTGCTGGGGGCCGGTGGTGGACTGCAACGTAACCAAGCGTGGTTGGATGCGTGGCATTGGCGGATGCCCGAATGTGGGCGGGATTTGTATCGGCTGCACCATGCCGGGATTCCCGGACAAGTTCATGCCCTTCATGGACGAGCCGCCGGGAGCGAAGCTTTCATCGAACATCATCGGCACCTACGGGCGCTTCATTCGCACCATGCGCAGCATCACCAATACGACGGTGAACAAAGAACCGAAATGGCGGCATCCCAGGCCGCAACTGACTACCGGGTACCGGCCCACAACTTACTAAAACAGCGCTTCGTTCAAAACGGCAACTTCAACCGCAAAAAAGGAAAAACCATGGCGACTTATCCTGACACAATCTCTGAGGTCGACAAGAAGAAGCGCAACCTGGTCGAGATGAACTGGGATCCGATTACACGGATCGTGGGCAGCCTCGGCATCTTCACCAAGATCGACTTCGCAAACCGGGAAGTCGCCGAATGCCACAGCACGTCCTCGATCTTTCGCGGTTACAGCATTTTTATGAAGGGCAAAGATCCACGTGATGCCCACTTCATCACCAGCCGCATCTGTGGCATCTGCGGCGACAACCACGCCACTTGCGCGGTGTACGCGCAGAATATGGCGTTTGGCGTGAAACCGCCGCCTCTAGCGGAGTGGATCATCAACCTGGGCGAGGCAGCGGAGTACATGTTCGACCACAACATTTTCCAGGACAACCTGGTGGGCGTGGATTTTTGCGAGCAGATGGTGAAGGAGACCAATCCGGGAGTTTGGGCTAAAGCGCAATCCACCGCTTGCCCGAACGGAGACAAACATGGTTTTCGCACCATTGCTGAGATCATGACGGCGCTCAATCCATTCACTGGCTCGTTTTACCGCGAGACGCTGGCTATGAGCCGCATGACGCGCGAGATGTTCTGCCTGATGGAAGGGCGCCACGTCCATCCATCTACGCTGTATCCCGGCGGGGTGGGCACGGTGGCCACGATCCAGCTGTTTACCGACTACCTGGTCCGCTTGATGAAGTATGTCGAATTCATGAAGAGGGTCGTGCCTCTGCATGACGACCTTTTTAATTTCTTCTATGACGCCATGCCCGGTTATGAGAAGGTTGGCCTGCGACGCACGTTGCTGGCTTGTTGGGGATCGTATAACGATCCGGACAGTTGCGATTACACATACAAGAACATGGCGGAGTGGGGCCGCAAGATGTACGTGACGCCCGGCGTGGTGGTGGACGGAAAACTGGTCACCAACAGCCTGGTCGACATCAACTTAAATATCAGGATACTTCTGGGCAGTTCTTACTATGACGATTGGCAGGGCTCAGAGACCTTCGTCGCGAGAGACCCGTTGGGGAATCCGGTGG
>CAVZJL010000060.1:0-29694 GCA_963775365.1 uncultured Acidobacteriaceae bacterium
ATCTTCTGCACGAAGGAGAAAACATCGCCGGACTCGTTGCAACCAAAGCAGTGGTAGAACTGACGCACCGCATGCACCGAAAACGAGGCCGTCTTTTCCCCGTGAAAGGGGCAAAGGCCGGCGTAGTTCTGGGCTCCCGATTTCTTCAGCGTGATGTATCCGCCGATGATCTTTACGATGTCCGCCTGCTGCTTTACGAGTTGGGCGAAGTCTGAAGACACACTTTATTGTCGTACATCGAGAGCACTGGAAAAGCCCCCGGTTATGTGGAAGGCCGATAACAAATCCTGCCGGGTGCTTTCCCTGCTCCCGCAGTTTGCGCAGGCTCAGCGCGTCATGGCGCTTGGCGAGCCTTTGCCCTTGCTCATCGACCAGCAGATCGCAGTGATACCAGGCTGGTGAGGGGAAACCCAGAGCTCGCGCGAGAAGGATCTGGCGCGCCGTCGATTTCAACAGGTCGGCGCCGCGAACTACCTCGGTGATCTCCATCGCTGCGTCATCCACTACTACGGCAAGCTGATACGCGGCCAGGTCGTCCCGGCGCCACACCAGGAAGTCTCCAAAATCCCGCCCGGCGATGAAGGTCTGCTTGCCGAAGTGGCCATCCTCGAAGACCACAGCCTCTCCATCCGGCACACGAAATCTCCAATTGGCGCCGATGGACGATTCGAGCTCACCGGACGGCATCGTGGCCGGGCGGCAGGTTCCGGGATAGACACCTTCGTCGTCGTGGGGAGCCTGCATGGCCTGCGCCAGGTCCTTGCGCGAACAGCGGCAGGGGTAGAGCCATCCCCCGGCCAGCAGCCGGCGCCACGCGTCGCGATAGAGGCCGTGCCGTTGGCTTTGCGTGTAGGGCGCGAAGGGACCCCCACGTCAGGTCCCTCCTGCCATTCGAGGCCAAGCCAGCGCAGGTCTTCCATCATGGCCTTGCGGAAATGGGGCTGCGACCGGTCGGGATCAAGATCCTCGTCGCGCAGGATCAGAGTGCCTCGGGCTGCGAGGGCGCGCTGTTGTGCGATCCAGAAGGTGCGCGCGTGGCCGAGATGCAGGAAGCCGGTGGGAGAGGCGCCAGTCGGCCCGGTATCTATAGGAAATCATTTGGGATTTTCACGACGCGATACCTCGGCCGAGAGGCACGGTTAGGTTCGCGGAATCACTCTCGGAAAAACAGGAGATCATTTCCTGTACGCGGCACCAGCAAGCACCCTGTGCATTTCATCGAGGAAAGGCTGAAAGTGACGCCAACAGATTGCTCGGGGATATAGGCTCGATTGGGACATGGCTTCAAAACAGGTCTGGAATGCTGGAAAAGGCGATGCGGGTTGGCGCCGCCGCACCGGCCAACAGCATGCTGGCAAAACACAGCGTATTCGTTCCGTACTTGTAGTTCACCCGATCCATGGTGTTCGACAGCCGGGTCCGCTTTCCCTCTTCTTCGAGCCCGGAAAACAGGGTAAGAGTGTGCAGGTGGTCGGGAACCAGGTTGCCCAGAGAGACGCCGACGAAGAATGGCTTTTGATGGGCTCGGCCGGCCGGGCTTTGACTCCATAGCCGCTGCAACGCCCTCGACCAGCGTCTGGTTATCCTGGCATTCCAGGAGCTGGGTAGCTTTGTGCCCACGGCTTCTGGTGAATGCCGGAAGAGTGTTTGGAAGTGGCAGCCGCGCTGCCCACCGCGAAACGAATGGTCAAGGTCATATTCGAGGCCCAAAGGCGGGCTTTCCGCAGCCGCATCGCGGCTTTGTGCAGCAGTTTGTTCGCCACCGCGTAGGCGCCCTCCGGGGTGCGCAGATCCGGCGACAGAACGTGGGAGTGGCCGATGGATTTCGCGTGCTCCAGCTCAGCGTCGCCAAAATCCTCTCCGCGCAGCCAATGCCATAGCTTTTCGCCGCCGATGCCGCCCCAGGCGGTATGCAACTGTTCCCGATCGAGCGCCAGCAGCTGCTCCATGGTGCGGATGCCGGCCTGTTGCAGCCGCTTCTCCATGCGTGCACCCACGCCCGGCAGGTCGCGCGGCGTCAAGGCCGAAAGGCATCATGCAGCAGATCGGGGGTCAGGGCCACCAGGCCGTCCGGCTTTTCCATGTCCGAGGCGACTTTGGAGAGGTAGCGGTTGGTGGCCAGCCCAACGGAGCAGCGAAGGGTGGCTCCGGCCTTGCGGCGAACCGCGGCTTTGACCTCGCGCGCCAGTTCCAGCGCAGCCAGCAGAGGCTGCTCCCTGCCTAAGAGCCGGCAGGCCATCTCGTCGATCGACATGACCGAAGTGACCGGAAGGCAGGATTCAACCGCCTCTATTACCCGATGGTGGTAGTCGACGTAAAGCTCATGCCGGGCCTCGACCAGCACGATGCCGGGGCAGAGCCGCTTGGCCTCGCCGACCTGGGTTCCGGTGCGCACTCCGTATTGTTTGGCCTCGTAACTGGCGGCGATGCAGCAGGTCGTGTCCGCCAGCAGGGGAACGACGGCCATGGGCCGGTCGCGCAGCTCCGGCCTCAACTCCTGCTCTACAGATGCAAAGTAGGAGTTGAGATCCAGGAAGAGCCATTGCAGCCGGGGATCCCCCGTTCGGAACGTATTGGTCGTCGCGTCGGTCACATCTGACTAGTTTTGCCCATATCGAATTTTCTACAGCGATGCTAATCTTTGTGCCATCGATACTTTTTGGGAAGTGGACGCGCTGAGGCCAGAAATGGAAGCCACCCCCGAAAAATATTTTGCATCCCGGAAAACCATCTCCTGGGTTTAGGGTTTCATAGATTGTGGAGTACCAAGATGCATTCTCTTCATTTACATACTTTCGTTCGCTGGTTTTTCCAGTTTGAGTCGTACGGGCCGGCAATTCTGGTCACGATCGGTGCGGCGTTGCTCATGGCCTGTGGTATCGGCGCAACATGTTCGCCCTGTAAGGAAAAAGACGAGGTCTTTCACCGCCAGGTGTTTTAAGGCACGTTGGATTTCTCCGCTCCGCTGTCGAGGCTTCCGGGTGTTCGACGTTCCCCGGCTCGTCCTACCATTCAGGCAAGATTTTTTTGTGTCTCAACGGTCCAACTAACAAGCCGGGGAAAAATCTGCCCGGGCAGAAAAGCAAAGCCTCAGGGGCTAAAGCCCTCATCCTTCGCGCGTTTCGGCCCGACTAAAGTCGTGCCCTGACACAAAGCATCAGACCGGCTGAAAAATAGGGCAGCACGTTTGGTCCCTGATGCACGTCTTCCTCATATTTTTTCCTGCGTGCAAACCGCGACGTGACGAACCGTACTTCAGCAGCGAGAGCCGCGTAGCGCATATGGGATTTATTGCACGGCTGAACAGGCTCGCGGAAACCGCGGGCTAAGAAAGAGTGTCGTACCGGCCGTGCCCTTCGTTAGTGCTGGCTTGACTTTTCAGGCTTGACGAACTCTGGTTTGCCTTTCGCGCCCCATTCCACGTATCCCATCGGATGATGATGGTCATGGGTAAAGAGAACCAGCCATCGCTCAGGGATTGCGCGGCTTAGAAAGCGCTTGCGCTGCTCGATGCAGGTGAGCGGGTAGAGGTCATAGCCCATCACCCAGGTCACGTCGAGATGCGCGCTGGTGGGGATCAGATCGGAAATGTAGCAGGCCCTGCTTCCACCCGAATCGAGCATCACCGCCATCATCTGCGCCGTGTGCCCAGGAAAAACTTCGACACTCACTCCGGGAACAATCTTTCATGTGGCCCCCGCTCGGAGGGTCGAGCAGAGTCATTTGCCCATTGGCGATCAGGGGATCGTAATTGTCACTGATATAGCTGACGGCATCGCGCTCCAGCTGCAGATGGCCGTGCTCCACTTCTCCGCGATGGGCGAAGTAGCGGGCGTTGGGAAACGTGGGCACGATACTGCCGTCTTCTCTGCGCGTTGTATTCCATCCGCAGTGATCGAAGTGCAGGTGGGTGTTGATCACAATGTCCACCTCCTCCGGTTTGATGTGCGCCGCGTCAAAGCTCTGCAGCAAGAGCTGCCTGGCGTCGAAGATGCCGCGCATGTTTTTCCGGCAGCTTGTTGCCGATGCCGGTCTCGATCACCACCGTATGTTTGCCGGTGCGTACAACGACCGTGTTGGTTCCCAGCAGAATCTGGTTTCGCTCATTGGCCGGCGCGCGCTTCTCCCACAAAGGTTTCGGCACAACGCCGAACATGGCGCCCCCATCGAGCAGATAGGTGCCATCGGTCAGGATGGTCAGGTCGATGTCGCCCAGCGTGGCGTGGCCGCGTACCAGGTCGCGTGTAGTGTGGGTTTCCGCAGGATGCATCATGGCAACACCGGGGTCATGAGATAACGCTCAAAATGCTCCAGGATGCGGCCATACAAGTGGGTGGTGGCCTCAGCGCCGTCGATGTCGTGCGTCTTGCGCGGATAGAGCTGCAAATCATAGGGCAGATCGGCATCGATCAATCGCTGGATGAATTGGATGGAATTCTCCAGGTGTACGTTGTCATCTCCCGTGCCTTGAATCAGCAGCAGGCGTCCCTTGAGGTTTGGCGCGCTGTTCAGCACGGAGTCGTCGCGATAGATATCTTCGTTTGGCGCCGGCGTTCCAAGATAGCGCTCGGTGTAGATGGAATCATAGTTCTGCCAGTCGGTGACCGGAGCTCCGGCAACCCCGGCGCGAAAGCGGTCACTATGGGTCATGGCGTACAGGGTGAAGGTGCCGCCCCAACTCCAGCCCCACCAGCCGAGCCGCTTGGGGTCGAGTTGGGGATAGGCGTGTAGCGTTTGGTCAAGCGCCGCGATCTGGTCGCCCAGTTGCACCGGTCCAAAATCATGATAGGCCGCCTGGGCAAAATCGCGGCCTCTGCCCCCCATTCCACGGTTGTCCACATGCAGCACGGCGAATCCACTCTCACCAGCACCTGATCAAAGAGACGATCTTCGGCGACCATTTTCCGGTGACCATCTGCGCGTGCGGCCCGCCATACGGATTCACGATCAGGGGCACGCTGTGCCACCTCCGTCTTGCCTGCGGGCAACACCAGTTGGCCATAGAGCGTGGTGACGCCATCGGCCGCCTTCCATTCGACGGGCAGCGGCGGGGTTAATGCTGTATCGAGCGCCGGCGCTTTCCAGATCGTCTGGCAGTCGCTGTCGTGGCGGCACAGATCCAACACAGGGGGTGTCGTGGTGGAAGAAATGGTATCGGCAAAGAAATTTGTGTTGGGCGAGAAGATCGGCTCGTGCCATTCTCCGTAGCGGCTCACCTGGTCGTTTGCCCTGTCCGTCGAGTCCGATCACCCAGATCTGCTGCTGGCGCGGGTCGCCTTCGTTGGAGAGATAGTAGACGGTGTGCGCTATCTCGTTCACGCCCACAATATCCCCCACCTCATAGTTGCCGCCAGTGAGTTGCTTGACCAGGTGGCGTCGCCAGCCAACGGATTTGCCCCGTCGAAGCTATAGAGGTAGATATGGTTGTGCCCATCCCGCCAGCTGGTAAGCAGGAAGTTTGAGGCGAAGAAGGTCAAGTCATACGAGTCGTCCAGGAACTTGTCGTCCGTTCTGGTCAGCACCGGTCTTCAATTCGTCCATGGAGAGATCAACGAAATACAGCGTCAACGTCTTGTGATCGCGCTTCAGGGTCTCGATCCACAGGGTTTTGGCATTGAGCCACCCAAAGCGCGGGATGTAATCGCTTCCGTTGTCGATGGGCAGGTTGATCCACTTGGTCCTTCCGCCATTGGCGCCCACCACGCCTACGCGCACCACGGGGTTCGGATCACCGGGCTGCGGATAACGCTGGCGATCGACGGTCGCGTGGGTGGGGATCCAGTCTTCGATGGGATATTCGGGCACGGGGGTTTCGTTCATCTGCAGGTACGCTATCCGCCGCGAGTCGGGCGACCAGAAGTAATTGCTGCGCACATCGAGTTCTTCTTCGTAGACCCAGTCCACCTCGCCATCGAGTAATGTGTCCGCTTGCGAATCCGTGAGCCGCAATGGGGGATTGATGTCTTTCAATTTGTTTACATAGAGATTGTGATCGCGAACATAGGAGAGGTAGGCTCCATCGGGAGAAAACTTGGGATCATCTCCACTGCCCGCGCCGGTCGATGCCAGTTGCAGGCCGGTCTTGGTCGCCAGATCGAAGAACCACAACTGCCCATTGGAGTCGAAGAGCAGGTGTTTCGAGTCGGGTACCCAGCTGTAGCTGGCCTGTTTGTAGCGGATGCGATTGTTGAGGTCATGCTCGGAAGTGATGGGCGGATTCAGCGCCTGCATCTTGTCGTGGTCGACCAGCACGTGCGTGGTGCCCGTTGCCACCTTCGATGGCCAGTAGATCGCCGTTGTCGGCAATGTAGCTGAGCCGGGTGCCGTCGGGACTCCACGCAATGCCCTGCGGCGGCTGGGTCGCCTGCTGCTGGCGGTAGATCTGGTCGACCGTCACCGGCTTGGTATCGGCCGCCAAGGCGGAAAGGCGGCAGCAGAATCCAAGCACCAGGGCGAATCGAATCCGTCTCAACGAATGGCTCCAGCAGGGCTCTCGTGAGCCTGAAGTGTATCGCACGTCGATGGGCTGAGGCGACGTTGAGACGCATTTTCGGTACTACTCGCACTGCTTCGAAGTGCAGTTTTCTTGAGGAAAAGCCACGCCAGGAGTGGTCGCCCGGTATGCATCGGAGCTGAAAATGCTGTAGACTCCAGACCACGCATGGATGTTCAATTGGAGTTGCTTATTCGTTTGCAGCAGGTCGATATCAAGATGGCCCAACTGCTGGAAACCATCGCTGCCGTTCCCCGGCATTTGCGATCCGTCGAAGAAAAACTTCAGCAGCTAAAGCTGGCGGTGGAGCAGGCAGACAAGGCTGTGCCGGTGGAAGAAGCGCGGCGCAGAAGACTGGAAAGCGATCGCAAGGATCAGCAGCAGAAGCTGGTCAAGTATCGCGACCAGTCGAGCAGCGTCAAGACCAACGAGCAATTCCATGCGTTGCAACATGAGATTGGATTCGTCGAAGCGGAGATTCGCCGCATTGAAGATGAAGAACTCGCCAGCATGATCAGGAGCGAGTCGCTCGAGAGCCAGCGCTTCGAGGCGCGGACGGCTTTGGCGCAGCAAGCGAAGCTGCTGGATGAGGAAAAAGAGCGGGCTCGCGTTGCCTCGCTAGGGCTATCAGGAGGAGCTTGCTGCGCTCCAGCAGGAACGAACCACAATGCGTAAAGGAGTGAACGAAACCCTGCTTGCCCAGTACGACCGCATCGCTTCTTCTTCCCGCAAGACCGCGCTGGCGCGCGCTGCAGGACAGCGGTGTCTCTCCTGCCAAATGCCATTGCGTCCGCAGTTTTGGAACCAGGTGCGCGAAGGCACGCTGCTGAATTGCGAGAGCTGCGGGCGATTGTTTTACTTTGATCCCGGCCCAGGTCACGACTCAGGCCTCGTAATTCGGTTCTGTCCCCACGGGAAAAGACGGGTGCCCCACATCTCGCTTGTTTTTCGCGAGATGTGGGATTCCACTGCTCTTTCCCTCTGACTCTCTATACGTCCGATCGACATCGGTGGAATCCACATCTTGCGAAAAACAAGCGAGATGTGGGGCACCCGTCCTTTGCGGCGGGACCAGGGCTTAACATTTAGGAATGAAGCGAATTGCTGTCGACATGGACGAGGTGCTGGCAGATGCCCTGAGCGAACACCTTGCGCGCTACAACCGTGACCACGGCGAGGCCATCACCAAAGGCCAGTTGCACGGTAAATGGCTGTGGGATATCGTCTCCGCCGACAGGCACGAGCGATTGGAGGCTTACCTCCGCAGTGAAGACTTTTTCGAGGACCTGCCGGTTCTCGAGGACAGTCAGGAGGTTCTGGCGAAGCTCAGCCGGCACTACGAGATTTTTATCGCCACCGCGGCCATGGAGTTTCCTAATTCCTTCGGTCCCAAATACCGGTGGTTACGACGCCACTTTCCCTTCATCCCGCCGACCCACTTCGTTTTCTGCGGAGACAAGAGCATCCTGCACGCCGACTACCTGATCGACGACACGTACCGGCACTTTGAACGGTTCCAGGCCAGGGAATCCTCTTCTCTGCTCCCCATAATGCGGCGGTGACCGGCTTTCGCCGGGTTGCCAGCTGGCGAGAGATCGAGGATTTCTTTCTGCCTGTGGGCAGAGCCTGAGTTACTCTATGGCTCCGGCTGGAGGCTCTCCTTGGTGCGGTGCGGGGCGGGAATAGTGGTGAGTCCCGGCCTGCCGGAAGGCACATTCAAGGCAGGGCTCTTTGGCTCCCATGCGCAGCCCCCAGAGGGCCGCAGGTTCATGGCCGGTTGTGGCGACTGCAGTTGGTGCATGGTCACAATGATGGCGTGGGCCGCTGACTTGCCTGCGCAGCGATAGCCATGGGGCGTGCTGGCGTCAAAGTACACTCCGTCGCCCGGCGGTAAGGACATGCGTCTTGTCTGCATGCCGGATTTCCAGTTCACCCTCCAGGATGTAAAGAAACTCATAGCCCGGGTGTACGTGCGGCCGGACCTCCATGTTCTTCTTCAGCGGAACAAACTCTGCGTAGTAGGGATCCAATTGGCGATCGGGAACCATGTATCCCAGGCTCTCGAAGTAGTAGGTTGGATCGTCGACGCCAGTCTGGGGCAGACGAACGCGCTCCTTTTTCCGATGAATGCGGAACAGGGTGTGCGGCTCGGTCTCAAAAAAGTAGGAAAGGTCTTTGCTGAATACCATCGCTACCCGGGCCAGGTTGCGTAGAGTCGGCACCACGCGGCCGGTCTCGAGCTGTGACAGAAAGCTGGCAGACAAGCCGGTATGCCGGCCGAGTTCGACCAGGCCCATGGACTTTTTCAGGCGGAGCCGCTTGATTCGTTCGCCGATGCGCTTCTCTGCGATAAACGATTCCGCGCTGGCGGGGTCAATCTGAGAATTTGTCGCTGCCTCTTTGGTTTCCACGGTGCGGGCTCCTTGAATGCATGTGGATTGAACACTGTGATGCGATTAGCGCCTGAAATGTTGCTGAGAAGAAAATAGTTTCCTTTTCCATGAACATTATCTCAGAACGACCGGCGGGAAGCTAGCGATCACAACGGATGCAGATGAGATGAGAGCTGATCAGATTTTGTTGACTGGATCATCGGGACTTATCGGTACTTCTTTAGTACGTACTCTGCGCCGCAAGCGGATTTCGATTATTTCGCTGCATCGGCGTCCGTTGCCTGGGACCGGTCTCCACAATGCGGGTTTTCATGGGCTGTGGGACCCCTACGCGGCAACGCCGATGACCCTTCCCCGGCAATGTTGAAGGGACAACCGCGGCGGTTCATCTCTCCGGGCGCTAATCTGGCCGGGCGGCGATGGAACGCGTCCTACAAACAGGAAATCCTGGAAAGCCGGGTAAAGCCTACCCGCGCGATCGCCACCCTGCTGGCCGGGCTGCGGCCCAAGCCGGCAGTGCTGGTGTGTGCGTCGGCGATCGGTATTTACGGTGACCGCGGGGACGAGTTGCTGACCGAGTCCTCTTTGCCGGGAAGTGGATTTCTCCCTGAGGTGTGCCTTGCCTGGGAAAAAGCAACGAAGCCAGCCTCGGACGCGGGAATCCGGGTAGTGCATCTGCGATTTGGCGTTGTACTTTCTCCCGACGGGGGCGCCCTGGCGCAGATGTTGCCCGTCTTTCGCGCTGGGCTGGGCGGCCGGCTGGGCAGCGGCCGGCAGTGGATCAGTTGGGTAGCGCTGCCCGATGTCGATTCGGGCGATTGAGTTCGCATTGGAGAACGCGGGCTTGGCCGGGCGGTGAATGTAGTTGCACCCAACCCAGTGACGAATTTGGAATTCACCCGCTCCCTGGGGCGGGCCCTTCACCGCCCAACGCTGCTTCGCGTCCCCGCCTTTGCGTTGCGGCTGGCTTTCGGCGAAATGGCGGAGGCCACCATCCTGCAAAGCGAGCGAGTCTTGCCGGCTCGATTGAGTGCCTCGGGGTTCGAATTCGAATATCCTGAACTCGACGCCGCTCTTTGCGCCATGTTGACCCGCCCTTAGAGCCGCACGCCGCTACGCTCATCGATAGAATGATTTACGTTGGGAGAGCATGCATCGCAAGCTCCTGGTTTCAGCGCTCCGCATCGCCAGCTTCGCCTTCGCGCTGCTTACGATTCTGATTGCCGGTACGGCGATCGGCTGCGGATCGCCCGGGGCGCCGCAGCCCCCAAGCCTCAACCTGCCGACTCCCGTCTTAAACCTTTCCGCCGTGCGCATTGGCAATTCCGTTCACTTGGCTTGGACGATGCCGACACACACCACGGACCACATCGCCCTGCAGCACCCGGTCAAGGTTCAGGTCTGTCGCGCGCTTGAGAAAGGTCCTTGCGCCAACGTCGGCAGCCTCTCGCTCGCGCCGGGTAAGGAAGGGGCATACACGGACGAATTGCCTGCCGATCTCGTCCAGGGACCAGACCGCCTGCTGCGTTATGAGGTCTTCTTGAGTAACCATGCAGGTAAATCCGCGGGCCCGTCGAATGTCGCATACAGTGCGGCCGGGGTCAGCCCACCCGCCGTCACCGGATTGACTGGGCAGGTGCGAGGAGACGGTGTCCTGCTCGATTGGCAACCGGTCGCGGAGTCCGGGAGATCGGTGTTCTTCCGCATCGAGCGTCTGCAGCTGGACGCTCCAGCGCCCCAGGAAACTCCCAAGTCTCCTCTCGCCCCGGCCGTACCGGCCGCCTCGCAGACGCTGGTGGTTCATGGGAAGGAGGGCGGAGATCCGGGCCATGCGATCGATGCCTCCGCCCTCTTCAACCAGCGATATCGCTACGCCCTGGAACGGGTCGCGACCGTGGCTGTCTCCGGACAATCCGTGGAGGTGCAGGGTTTGCCAAGCGAGGCTATCGTGGTTGCGACCACCGACGTTTTTCCCCCTGCCGTTCCCCAGGGGCTGGTGGCCGTGGCCGATGCGGCTGCGGGCGCGATCGATCTCTCCTGGTCGCCGGACAGCGACAGCGATCTGGCGGCTTACCACGTCTATCGCCGCGATGTGCATGGAGGTTCGCCGGCCCAACGCATCGCTTCCGTGGGGGTTGAGACCTCGTTCCGGGATGCGGGAGCACAACCCGGACATACGTATGCTTATTCCGTTGTCGGCCGTCGATCAAAGCGGCAATGAGAGCAAGCGTTCCCCTGAAGTCGAGGAGACTTTACCCAGCCGGTAAGCTCGCAGTCAGCGACTTAGAACTCAGACATAGGAGCCCCATGAAATACTGCCGCCTGCAAACAAAGTATGGAGCGCAATACGCCGAGGTCGTCGACCGCGATGGCCGGATGTGGATCGAGCGCCTGATTCCACCCTTCGAGGAAGGCCCAGCCAGCGATTTCGTTGACCCGGCGATCGATCGCTTCGAACCGCTGCCGCTCGATGAGGCGCGAACGCTCGCTCCCGTCGCGCCCTCAAAGATCGTCTGCGTCGGACGCAATTATCGCGAGCACGCCGCGGAACTGGGCAATGAGGTTCCGGCCGAACCGCTGCTGTTCCTCAAGCCTCCGTCCGCGATCCTTTCCCCGGGCGAGGGGATTCGCATTCCGGAGCTCTCCAAGCGGGTTGATTTTGAAGGCGAAATCGCGGTGGTGATCGGCGAATCGCTGCAGCAGGATTGGTCCCGACGAAGACCCAGGCGACTACATCCGCGGATACACCATCGCCAACGACGTGACCGCAAGAGACTTGCAGAAGAAAGATGGCCAATGGTCGCGCGCCAAAGGCTTTGACACCTTCTGTCCCGTCGGGCCGCTGGTTACCGACGAAGTGGATCCCGCTTTGGGCATCGGCATCACCACCCGCCTCAATGGGGAGCTGCGCCAGGATGGCAATACGCGCGACCTGATCTTTTCGATCGACTATCTGCTGCGCTATATCACTGCGGCCATGACGCTGTTTCCAGGGGACTTGATCCTTACCGGGACCCCGGCCGGGGTGGCTCCCATGCAGCCCGGCGATCAGGTGGCCATCACCGTGGAGGGGATCGGAACCCTGAGCAATCCAATCGTCTGATGGCGGACAATTCTGAGACCCCACGAAACCTATCGCGATTTTAAGAATCTCAACACATGGAAGCCTTACACTTGAAGGTGTACGCAAGGAGAGATTTCGCATGGCCAAGACACTGCTCGAACAGCTTAAGGAAATGACGGTGGTCGTCGCCGATAGCGGGGATTTTGAATCGATCGAACAATTCAAGCCCCAGGACACCACGACCAATCCCTCTCTTCTCACCGCAGCCGCCGGGATGCCGCAGTATCAGCCCATCGTGGATGGCGTGCTCCTCGAAGCCAAGAAGCAGCTCGGTCCGCAAGCCAAGGATAAAGACGTAGCGAATCTCGCTTTCCGTCACCTGGCGGTGGCCTTTGGCAAGAAGATCCTGGCCATCGTTCCCGGCCGTGTTTCGACCGAAGTGGACGCGCGGTTGTCCTATGACACCGCCGCTACCATGAAGCAGGCGCGTGAAATTATCCAGCAGTACGACGAGGCGGGCATTTCGCGGGAGCGGGTCCTGATCAAGATCGCCTCCACCTGGCCGGGTATCAAGGCCGCGGAGCAACTGGAGAAGGAAGGCATCCATTGCAACTTGACGCTGCTGTTTGGCATGCATCAAGCCATTGCATGTGCCGAGGCTAAGGTAACGTTGATCTCGCCCTTCGTGGGCCGCATCCTCGACTGGTACAAGAAGGACACGGGCAAGGATTACCAGGGCGCAGAAGATCCGGGCGTGCAGTCGGTGACTAAGATTTACAACTACTTCAAGAAGTTCGGTTACAAGACCGTGGTGATGGGGGCAAGCTTCCGCAATATCGGGGAGATTCGCGAGCTGGCCGGCTGCGATTTGCTTACCATTGCTCCCAAGCTGCTGGAAGAGCTTCACGCCACACAGGGTGACCTGCCGCGCAAGCTTGATCCGAAGAATGCCCAGAGCTTGCAAATTGAGAAGATCCCGATGGATGAGGCGACCTTCGAGAAAATGCACGCTGCCGATCGCATGGCTCACGACAAGCTGAAGGAAGGTATTGAAGGCTTCAGCGAGGCGTTGGAGAAGCTGGAAAAGCTATTGGCCGACCGACTGGCCAAAATGGGCGCCGGCGAAGCTGTCGCCGCTCGATAAGCCTCAATCTAAAACGTTCTACCCGATACGGCTGGCCTAAATGGCCAGCCGTACTTCATTGGTGCGCCCGGCAGGGCGCACTCACTTGGAGGTGTAAGTCCTCTACACACCCGGCAAGGGGAAGTGTTAGCTGAACGGCAAGGGTGTCCATCGCGAGGTGGAATCTGAAGGAAGCTGTAGGCAAAGCGCTGGCCTGACGAACAGCTAGCGGATAGAGGCTTCAGGGTGGGGTGAGCGGGCCAATTTTCGCAAAGCCCAGTACTTGCACGGAACGCCGTGATGTAGATCCGACAGGCATAAGCGTGAAAGTGAGTGCGTAATACCCGGGGAGATCTGGCGACTTGCCTTTGGGCTACCGGCGTCGTGAGGCGCTGGGATGAGCCGCCAGAAGTCAGCAGCGGCCGTAGTGGCTTCGCGCAAGCGGAGTGAAGGGCCAAACGTGAAACACGGGAGTAGGAAAGCAGACCTCGATGCGAGACGACGAAGCAGAAGCATACGCAAGTATGGCCAGCTCGGAAGGAGACAGGCGGAACCTGTCTTGGGCCGATTCTGGTGCTGAGTCTGGCGCGGCGGCTGCCAGGCAACCGAAACCGGAGGCATTGCGGCTGATGGAAGCCGTAGTGGAACGCAGCAACATGTTCAGCGCCTATGGACGCGTGGTGAAGAATCAAGGAGCGCCGGGAGTCGATGGACTGACGGTTTCCGAGTTCAAGCCATGGCTTCAACGGCACTGGGCGCGGGTAAGACAGGATCTGTTGTCAGGCGTATATCAGCCGGAGATGGTGCGCAAGGTGGAAATACCGAAGCCGCAAGGCGAGGTAAGAATCCTGGGCGTTCCTACCCTGGGTGACCGTCTGATTCAGCAGGCACTCAATCAGGTACTGCAACCGCTGTTCGACCCGGAGTTTTCCGAGTCCAGCTTCGGCTTCCGTCCCGGACGCAACGCGCATCAAGCCGTCGAAGCGGCGCAAGGCTATGTGGCGGCAGGTAAGCGGTGGACCGTAGATCTCGACTTGGAGAAATTCTTCGACCGGGTAAACCACGATGTGCTGATGGCACGGGTGGGGCGCAAGGTGGAAGATGGACGGGTATTGAAGCTGATCCGGCGCTATCTGGAAGCGGGAATGATGGAAGGCGGGGTAGCGAGCATGCGGACGGAGGGTACGCCTCAGGGCGGTCCGCTGTCCCCACTGTTATCGAATATTCTGCTCGACGATCTTGACCGGGAACTGGAGCGGCGCAGGCTGAGCTTCTGCCGTTATGCGGATGACTGCAACATCTACGTCGGAAGCAAGCGCGCAGGAGAGCGGCAGATGCAGGCAATTACGGCGTTTCTGGAGCAGAAACTGAAGCTGAAAGTTAATGCGTCCAAGAGCGCAGTGGCGAGACCGTGGGAGCGGAAGTTCCTTGGCTACAGCATGACGTGGCATAAGAAACCAAAGCTCAAGATAGCGCCCCAAAGCCGCAAGCGTTTGGTGGAGAAGATCCGCAAGACGATGCGGGCAGTTCGCAGCAGCAGCTTGCAACAAGTCATCGAGCGGCTCAATCCCGTCCTACGGGGATGGGTTGCTTACTTCCGGCTCACCGAAGTCAAGGGTGTGCTGGAAGAACTCGACGGCTGGCTCAGGCATAAGTTGCGGACCCTGCTCTGGCGGCAATGGAAGCGCGTTTATCGACGGGCTCGAAATCTGATCAAGGCTGGGATAAGCACAGAGCGAGCGTGGCAATCAGCCACCAATGGGCGTGGCCCATGGTGGAATGGTGGCGCGCCGCACATGAATCAAGCCTATCCCAAGTCCTGGTTCGACCGTATGGGGCTGGTTTCGCTGCTGGAAACTCGGCGGCGCTTCCCGTCTGTTTCATGAACCGCCGGATGCGGAACCGCATGTCCGGTGGTGTGGGAGGACGGCAGGGGCGACCCTGCCTCCTACCCGATCGCAGATCTCTCACGTCGCTAACGCCCGCTAGGGCCAGCCAAGCGTGCCCGCCCCGGCGTGTCATGGGAACCCCAGCGGCAGAATCCGTGTGAGAACACCGTAGACTGACCCAGTCCCGTAGGGACGACTGAAAGTGGCCCAGGACGCTAGCTAGGCCTGGGTAGAAATAAGGGCCATGAACAGTCCCGAAGGGACGGCTGAAACTACCCCAGGATGTAGTGCTGGGGGTGCCCATGATCATCTTTCAAAGTTCAGGCTCACCCAGGACTGCCGTCCTGGGACATTCTCAGCCGTCCCTACGGGACTGGGTTAGTCTGCGGTGTTCTGCACGGATTCGGCCGGGCTGGGCTCCCATGACACCCCGAGGCAGACACGTTAAGCCGTCGGGCCTTAGCGATAAGAAGGATCTGCGGGGACTACAAGCCCAACCCGCTTTTCTTAACCAGAACATAGCGTAAGCATGTTCTCCTCGATATGCGGTGGAAGGCGGATCTTCCACGATCGAAGGAGGCCTTCGTGTCCTGGTACGCCCTTGATGATCCCAATGACCCACAACTTGACGAATCTGGCGAAGCAGTTCCAGCTTCATCCACTGCACATTGAGGACTGCCGCAGCAATAATGAGCGACTCAAGGCCGAGGGAACGGACCAATATCTCTTCCTGATCCTGAAATATATTCAGGCGGTGGAGGACGGGGACCTGAGCTTTGGAAATGTCTGCCTTTTCGTGGGCCGCGATTACCTCATCAGCGTTCGCGACCCCACCTGCAAGAGCGACGAGATTCTGCAGCGAGCCCAGAAGGCGGGGCCAGAAGAGAAACCATCGAAGCTTCTGTTATCTGATCATGGATAGCATTGTCGACTCGTACTTTGTCTCCATCGATCACAGCGACGACCGCATCGACGACTTGCAGGACAGGGTGTTAGACAATCCTTCACCTGAGATCCTGGAAAATCTCTTCGAACAGAAGCGTAAGTTGATCGAGCTGCGCCGAGTCCTGGTCAATCTTCGCGACGCCTGCATGTCGCTGCAGCGCGAATCCGGTTCCATCCTCAACCCGGAACTCTATCCATTTTTTCGCGACGTCTACGATCACTCGTTGCGCCTGCTGGATATGGTGGAGACCCTTCGCGATCTGCTCAACAACACCTTTGACGTGTACCTGTCGAGCGTTGCCAATCGCACCAACCAGGTAATGAAGGTGCTTACAGTGCTGAGCACGATCGCGCTTCCAGCGCTGGTCATCTCCGGCATTTACGGGATGAACCTGAAGGGGCTACCCTTCCTCGAGTCCGATCACGGAACCGAGATTATCGTGGGCGCAATGGTCGCATCCACAGCCATGGTGCTGTGGATGCTGAAGAGGTTTGGTTGGCTTTAAACCATACGCTAGCGAATTGTCCTCAGGAATTTGTGGAAGGGTCTAGAATTCTCTTCGATCATGCCTTTTACGCCGAGCACCATTGCCGCCCTGGTCATCGCCGCGAGTTTCGCGGCTGGGCTCAATGTGTACGCAACCGTGCTGACGCTCGGGCTTCTGGCACATGCGCATTGGGTAGCCTTGCCGCCCGGTCTTGAAACGCTTTCCAACTGGTGGATTATCGGGGTGAGCGGAACCCTCTTTGCGGCGGAATTCGTCGCCGATAAAATTCCCGGGCTCGATCTGCTGTGGAACGGGTTGCATACCTTTATCCGCATCCCTATCGCTGCGCTTGCTGGCTTACCGGGCCACGACTCAGCTGACTCCCGAGATGCAATTGCTGGCCACAGCAGTCGGAGCTGCGATTGCTCTCGCCGCACATGGATCCAAGACAGCGGCGCGGGCGCTGGTCACCCCCAGTCCCGAACCGGTGTCAAACATTGCCCTGAGCAGCAGCGAAGATGTGGCCGCAGTTGGCATCACGTGGCTGGCTACCCAGCATCCCTGGGCTGCGGCCAGCATCACGCTGGCGTTGCTGCTGGTGACCCTGCTGATGATGCGGTGGGTGATCAAGGCCTTACGCGAGTTGTGGTGGAAGACTGCGACCGGCCCCGGCGCAGTAGTGCTTTTACCCTTTGGCGGCGGCACGGCGGGTGTGTACCGGCATATGAACGGGCCGAATCACTTCGGTATCACCCTCCGGAAGCACGCACACCGAACCAGCGACACCGGCGCGTCTCGCAGCTGCCATCAGGCGCTCGACAGGTTCTTCCATCGGCTCCTGAGAGAGCCGGAAGGTGCCATAGTGCATCGGAATCATCCGCTGTGCGCCGAGGTCGAGAAACGCCTGTAGAGCCTCTTCCGGGCAGGTATGCACGCCGCGATAGCTGTCTGGCCTATAGGCCCCGATAGGCAGCAAAGCGATTTCCGGCTTCAGGCGCTCGCCGATCTTGGCAAAGCCGTCAAAATAGGCCGTGTCGCCGGAGTGGTACAGGGTATGACCGCCGCCCCGGATCACGTAGCCGCCAAAGCCCCGATGCGTGTCCTTGAAGAAGCGCGCTCCCCAGTGCTTGCAGGGTGTCATGGTGATCTCAAGACCGCTGATCGACTTGGTCTGCCACCACTCAAGGGTGACTACCCGGGCAAAACCCAGGTCGCTGACCAGGTCCTCAACTCCCCACGGCACCACGGCGATGGGAGCCCGGCCTGTCATTTTCATGTTATGGGCGACGATCCGGCGCAAGGATGGCCGATTGAGGTGATCCATATGCGCATGGGAGAGCAGCACCATGTCGATGGCTGGCAGTTCCTTGATCCTGACTCCGGGGCGGCGCAAGCGCCGCAACGCGATCAGTCGCTCGGCGAAGACCGGGATCAATCAGCAGCTTCCGCCCAGCGATCTGGATCAGGAACGATGAGTGGCCAATGAAGGTAACAGCCCAGCTCCTCAGGGGATACCAGGAGGGGCTTCTTCGATTCTCCGGTCATCGGCCTGAATGCAGACTCGCCGACCAGTGTTCCCAGCGACTGCATTTTGAGCAGAACCGCACTTTTGCGCTGGACCATGGTTTTCATCCGCTACCCTAACTACTTAATAGATTCGCCCACCCGGTTGCGAGATGCCATTTCCACCGGCACAGCGACCTTTGGTTCCAAAAACGCTTTAAGGTACCACAAGTTCCGGGCATCCCCGCTCACGGCGATGGGCCCGAGGCCGACCTGCAGATGCCTCTAGTAATAGACGGAAAGCAACAAGGAAAGATTGGCCCCAGGTTAAAAGGCGGCAATTTGGGTGTCTAGGGTAACCGAGGCGTTACTCCAAGGTTGTACATGAGGAACGAATAAATGTCCGCCGCGGTATCGAGCGCTTTGCTGGTGTTGCTGGCTCCGTGGCCGGACTGGGTATCGATGCGGATCAACACCGGATTGGCATGACTCGCCTTCTCCTGCAGCGCGGCAGCGTATTTGAAGGAATGCGCCGGTACCACCCGATCATCATGATCCGCAGTGGTAATGAGCGTCGCAGGATACCTCACGCCCTGGCGAATATTGTGTAGGGGGGAATATCGATACAGTGCCTGAAACTCTTCCGGATCGTCGCTTGATCCGTAGTCCGCAATCCAGTTCCATCCGATGGTGAACTTCTGAAAACGAAGCATATCCATGACCCCAACCTGGGGCACGGCGGCGCGAAAGAGCTCCGGCCGCTGGTTCATTACCGCTCCCACCAGCAGGCCGCCGTTCGATCCTCCGGAGATCGCCAGCTTGGCCGGCGAAGTGTATTGGTTGGCAATCAACCACTCGGCCGCGGCGATAAAGTCGTCGAAGACATTCTGCTTCTGCAACTTCATCCCCGCCTGATGCCACTTTTCGCCATACTCTCCCCCTCCCCGTATGTTGGCCGAGGCATAGATCAACGCCCTGCTCCAGCAGAGCCAGGCGCAGCGGGTTGAATTCGGGAGGAATTGTGACGTTGAAGCCACCATAGGCATAGAGCAAGGTAGGATTGCTTCCGTCCAGCTTCAAACCACGCTTGAAAACCAGAAACATGGGTACCCGGGTGCCGTCCTTGCTGGTGTAGAAGACCTGCGCCGTCTCGTAGTCTTCCGCGTGGAACCCCTTGATCGCGGACTCGCGGAAGATGCGGGATTTTCCGGTTGCTATATCGTAACGAAAAATCGTGCTGGGATAGTTGAATGAGGAGTAGGCGTAAAAGGCGTCCGTATCCTCGCGCCTTCCTCCAAAGCCGTTCGAAGTTCCTGGCCCCGGCAGGGCAATTGGGTTTTCCATTTTGCCATCGAGCGAGTAGACGTAAGGGTGAGAGGTGACATCCCGCGCATAAGTGATAAAGAGCTTGCCACCTTGGGTAGATACGCTGCTCAGCGTTTCTGTCGTTTCAGAAACGATGTCTTTCCACGCGGACTCACGATGTTGGGGATCGTAGAGTGCGACTCGTCCATTGGGCGCGTTCTTGTTGGTCTGGATGAGGAACTGGTCGCCGAGATTGTCAATCACGTGGAACCGGTCATTGGTCACTTCAGCGACAATCGGAGTGAAGGCAGCGTCGTGTCCGGGAACGAATTTGGAGAGGTCAGAAAAGAAAAGCGCGTTGCCGTCCTTGCCTTGGCCCCGTTCAGAGACGGTAAGGATAGCGAACTTTTCGTCCTCCGTTGTCTGGACGGTATGGAAACGCTGCGGATGCGCGTTGTCCTCGTAGATGAGCTGATCGTCTGATTGCGGAAAGCCGAGGCGGTGATAGTAGACTTTGTGTTCTTCGTTGCGGGAAGAAAGATCGTGCCCATCCTGGGGCGCGTCATAACGGCTGTAAAAGAAACCATCGCCAAACCAGGCGAGATCAGTAACCTTCAACCATTTGAGGTTGTCTTTAAGAACAGTTCCGGTTTCTATTTCGAGAACGTGACCATCGAGCCAATCTGATCCACCGCCGGAGAGGTAGTAGGCAAAGTAGCGCCCATCCCGAGAAGGTTCTCCGGCCATGAGACGTACGGTGCCGTCACTGGATAGTTGATTCGGGTCAATCAGAACGCGGGGCGTACCCTCCAGCCCCTGCTGCACATAGAGCACGCTCTGGTTTTGCAGCCCGTCATTTTTCGACCAGAGATAGTAAGCTCCGGTCCGGCTCGGAATGCCGTACTTGGGGTAGTTGTAAAGCTCTTCCAGCCGCTGCTTGAGCTTGGAACGGTAAGGGATCTTTTCCAGGTAGTCGAAGGTGACTCGGTTCTCGGCCTTGACCCATGCCAGGGTCTCGGCCGAGTTGTCATCTTCGAGCCAGCGATACGGATCAACGACCCCGATGCCATGGTAATCATGGACCTGGTCAGCCTTGCGCGTTTTGGGATAGTCCAAGCTAATCAAATCTTCAGCGATTTCAGATACTCGCGAAAAACTCCGCCCAGCTCATTGTGGTTCAACGCAAACTCTACTGTTGCTTTGAGCATGCCGAATTTGTCGCCGGCATCGAAGCGAAGCCCGTCGAAACTGTACCCGTAAACTTTTTCGTGTTTCAGCAGGCCTCGGATGCCGTCCGTCAATTGCAGTTCCCCGCCCGCCCCGAGTGGCGTCTTTTCCAGCACATCGAAGATTTTGGGGGTGAGGATGTAACGCCCGATGATGGCGTGTTTAGAAGGCGCCTCTTCCAGCTTCGGTTTTTCTACCAAACCTTTCACGTCGAAGATGCGCTCGCTCCCCTCATGCTCAGTGCAATCAAGAACGCCATAGGAGGAGATGGAAGGGCCTTCGACGACCTGGGTGGCCAGAATGGTGGACTGCGTCTGCTCGAAGACTTCGATCATCTGCTGCAGGCACGGCTTTTTTGCTTCGATGATGTCGTCGGGCAGAATGACCGCAAAGGGCTCGTCGCCCACCAGATCGCGCGCCATCAGAACCGCATGTCCCAGCCCCATGGCTTCCTTCTGGCGAACATAGGCGATGCGCGCCATATGCGATATTTGTCGCGTCATGGCTAGCAGCTCGGTCTTGCCTCGCTTCTCCAGCAATTGCTCCAGCTCAAAGCTGATGTCGAAATGGTCCTCGATCTCGGCCTTGTTTCTGCCGGTGACAATGATAATTTGTTCGCAGCCCGCGGCAATTGCCTCTTCCACGCCGTATTGGATAAGCGGCTTGTCTACCAGCGCCAACATCTCTTTAGGCAACGCTTTGGTCGCCGGCAAAAAGCGTGTGCCGAGTCCGGCCGCCGGAAAAACTGCTTTGCGTACTCTTTCTTTCATCTCTGGCAATCCTTCACGCCCGTTAGGCTGTTCTCTATGAAATGTTGATCGTCCATGGCCCGTGGTGCACCCTCAGCGTAGTTTGGATGCAGGAATATTAGAGTGTAGGCGACTCGTCCCCAAGAAGTGCCCGGCGAACTATTTTTACCGGGGCGAAACCCTGCTTGAGAAAGTCGTCGTGGAACCGCTCCAGCGAAAACTGCGCGCCCTCCTTCTTCTCCACATCGGCACGCAGCTTCATGATCTGGAGTTTACCCAAGGTGTAATACAGATAGGTTGCATCCGTTGTTCCGCGCTTGGTTTCAATCAGACCGCTTTCGTGCGTTTGATAACCTTCCGTTAGAAAAAAGTCTACCGCCTGATCGAACGTCATTTTCCCCGTATGCATCTGAATGCCTACAACGAAACGGGCATCCCGTAGCAACGCATCCTGCAATTGCCCCAGGCGAATCATTTTGGCATCCCGCTCGTCGCGCGCCCCAGTTCCCGGTTCGCCGTAACCCTCGTCCAGCATCATCTGCTCGCAATAATGGGCCCAGCCTTCGGCATTGGAGTTTGCTCCCAAAATCTTGCGTACGGTGCTTGGCGCCTGTGGCACCCACAGGAACTGTATGTAGTGTCCCGGATAAGCCTCGTGAATCGCAGTGCTGATAATGGTTCCCCGGTTGAAGGCGGCCATCCGCTCTTCGATTTGCTTGGATGTATCGTGCGGGCCGGGCAGGGTTACGTTGAAGTACGCTTGGGTCGCGACTTTCTCAAACGGGCCGGGGGTATCCATCGACGCCGTGGTGGTCGCGCGCATAAACGGCGGTGTTTCTTCCACGATCGGCCGCACCTGCGAGGGGATGTCGACGATATGCCGGGCCTGGATGAATTGGATCAAGCCCTGGAAGGTGTCGCGAAAGCTCTGCAGCAGATGATCGGGCGGAGGATGGTCCCGGCCCAGTTCTGCCAGGATCTCGCGGGGCTGGCGGTTGGGATCGATTTCCTTGGCAATGCGATTGAACTCCTCCTGGTTCTTGTGCAGGTCCGCATAGCCGATCTCGAGCAGTCTGGGTAGAGGCGTGTCGACCATTTCGTTGTACCGCAGCATTTTGGAAAAGGTCTCCGCGCCATACCTGAAATCGCCATGCGAGCGGGGAAGAAGATCCTTCTTGAGCCAGGTCTGATAACGCTCGAGGGCCGCAATTACGGCTCCGTTTGACTGGGAAAACTCTTGCTTGAGCTGTTCGTTCTCGGCCTGTTTAAAGGCGTCGGGTACATCCTTTTGAAAAAAGGAGATGATGTCGGGAAGTTGTTCCAGGGCTATTTCTGTATAAATACGCGGCGGGTTTTTGATGTTCTGGTGGGCGGCCTCGAGGCCGGCCGGCATCAGCTTTTCCCGGGCGACCAGGGAGCGCAAACGGTCGTCCGGCGAGGCGAAGGTACGTTCCATCAGCACGAAGGCGCTATTAGAAATCCCGCTCGAATACTGGTCGGCGTCCTTCTCCCACAAGCGAATGGTGTTGAGCGAGAGCAGCTTGCTGTGAATATCTGCCAGTAGTAGCTGCAGATCGCCCTGGCTGGTCAGATCGAGCTGGGCAGCCGGAACGGCATTAAATTTGCCTTCGAACCGCTGCAGGTCAGCCGTCTCTCGATCGACTGCGTCGCGCGAGTAATCCTCAAGCTGCGCGTCGTATTGGTGCAGGCCTGCCTCCGTTCCGGATGACGGGTCGTAATGGAAATAGACCTGATCGAAGTATTGATCGGCGAGTTGGCGAAGCGCTCTGTTTGCCGCGGGCGGCTCCGAAATACCTTGCTGAGCTGATTTGTTGGAACAGCCCGAGCCTGCCGTTACGGCGATTCCTGTGAGTACGAGTGCAATTTGTTTTAACCGCAATCGATCGTTTCTCCGATCCACGAATCTTTAGCGGCGCTGGTGCGGAGCCGCCACCTCAGCAACTTCGTCTGCCGTGAGCTGTTCCAGGAGAGCCCTTATCTCGTTCAGTACATCCCGCGGCTCCGTTGCCTTCAGTGGGAAACGAAGCACGCCCTGGGGCGTGAACTGCGCTCCCTTCTTGGCGTTTTGCGCCACCATCTTCATCAGGCGGCCAGGATCGATGCTGGCCTGGCCGGTGAAGCGGATGTGGATCTGGTCGCGTTTGCGGTCCACCTGCGACACGCCCGTCCGCTCGCAAAGCAGACGAAGACTGGCGGCATCCATCAGGTGGTGCACGCTGGGCGGCAGCTCGCCGTAGCGGTCTTCCAGCTCGGCACGAACTTCGCTTAGGCTACCGTCATCCTGTGCACCGGCAATCTTCTTGTAGATGCGCAGGCGCTGGTTTTCTTCTTCGATATAGCTTTCGTCGATGCGCAGGCTGATCCCGAGGTTGAGCTGCGCGCTCGCCCGCTGGGGATGCTCCTCACCCTTCAGCTCATTGACCGCGTGCTCTAGCATGCTGGTGTACATTTCAAAGCCCACGGCCTCGATATGGCCACTCTGTTCCCCGCCCAGCATGTTGCCTGCACCGCGTAGCTCGAGATCGAGTGCGGCGATCTTGAAGCCGGCGCCGAGGTCAGAGAACTCCTTCAGTGCGGCCAGCCTGCGGCGAGCAATTTCGGTTAGCTCCTGCTCCGGAGGAATCAGCAGGTAAGCATACGCCCGCCGGTTGGAGCGGCCCACCCTGCCCCGCAGCTGATAGAGCTCAGAGAGCCCGTGGCGGTCGGCGCGGCTGATGAGGATGGTGTTCGCCAGCGGAATGTCGAGCCCATTCTCGATAATCGTGGTCGCCACCAGCACGTCGTATTCCCCATGCATGAAGGCCAGCATGACCCGTTCCAATTCTGTCTCGCCCATCTGGCCATGACCTACAGTGACCCGAGCGTGGGGCACCAGCTCTTGAATCTTGGCGGCAATTTCGTAAATGGTCTCTACCCGGTTGTGCACGAAGTAGACTTGCCCGCCACGCTCCAGTTCAAGTTCCAGAGCCGAACGAATCAGCTTCTCGTCAAATCTGGCCACTACCGTCTGAATGGCCATGCGATCTTTGGGAGGCGTCTCGATGACGCTCATATCGCGCAAGCCCACAAGGGACATATGCAGGGTGCGCGGAATGGGCGTGGCCGACATCGCCAACACATCAATTTCGCGGCGCATCTGCTTCAGGCGCTCTTTGTGGCGCACGCCGAAGCGCTGCTCCTCATCCACCACCAGCAAGCCGAGATTATGGAATTGCAGATCCTTTGATAGCAGGCGGTGGGTACCAATCAGGATGTCGACCTTACCCGCCTCCACGCGTTCCAGGATCAACTTCTGTTCCTTGGGAGAGCGAAAGCGCGAGATCATCTCAACAGTGATGGGGAATTTGCTGAAGCGGCTTTTGAAAGTCTCGAAATGCTGGAAGCTGAGGACCGTGGTTGGCGTAAGCACCGCCACCTGCCGGCCATCCTGCACGGCCTTGAAGGCGGCGCGCATGGCCACTTCGGTCTTACCGTAACCCACGTCGCCGACCAGCAGACGGTCCATCGGAAGCGTCGATTCCATGTCGCGCTTGATGTCGGCGATGGCTGAAATCTGGTCTTCGGTTTCGTTGTAGTCAAAGGCGTCTTCGAACTCTCGTTGAAAGTCGTTGTCCACAGGAAAAGCATGCCCAAGAGCGGCCTTGCGCTGGGCATAGAGTTTGAGTAGCTCGTCAGCCATGTCCTGCATGGCTTTTTTCACGCGCGCTTTGGTCTTGGCCCATTGTTGGCTGCCGAGACGGTTTAACACCGGGGCCGGACCGGCGTCAGTGGAGCGGTATTTCTGAATCAGGTCGAGGCGGGTGAGCGGAACGTAGAGTCGAGCCTGCTCGGCAAACTCCAGCACCATGAACTCGACCTTGATGCCGTCCTGCTCAATCTCCCTCAGCCCCATGTAGCGGGCGATGCCATGCTCCACGTGCACCACGTAGTCACCTACTGTGAGGTCGCGGAAGTCAGAGACGAAGGCTGCGGTCTTTGACTTTGCCTTGCGCGGCACGGGGCGAGCGGCCACATCGGCTTCATCGGAGAAGTCATTGGCGCCGAAAAGCACCACGTTGCTCTCCGGCAGACTGACACCGCTCGAAATTGCGCTTTGTACCAGCACAGGGGTGCGGAAATCGCCCGCCAGGTGACTGGATTCGTCGTAGGCCTGCTCACCGCCGGGGGCTTGAGCGCGGCTGCCCAGCCGGTAGGGTTGGCCGTACTCGCGAAGCAGACCGGCTAATCGCTCCACCTCTCCGTGATTCGGTGCTACCAGCAACATGCGAACTTGCTGCTCCGCCAGAGTCTTGATCTGCTGCAGAAACGCCGGAATGGAACCATGAAAGCGCAAGGTTGGACGGGAAGAAAAAGCGATCTCGTCCATCGGGTTGACGTCTTCGTCCAGGACATCCACCGCGCCCAACTGGTCCATCTCCAGCCCGGGTAAAGCCGAGATCTTGGCCAACATCTCATCCGGGGAGAGATAGATATCGGTAGGCGTGATGAGTGCACCGATACCGCTCCGTTCGTGCCGCTGCTCAACTTTGTTCCACCATCGGTCCGCCTGGTTGCGGATCATGGCCGGCTCTTCCTGGAAGACATGCACCTTGGGGAATAGGTCGAAGAAGGTACGATCGGCTCCCGCCACCGGGCAGAAAAACTCCCAACCGGGAAAGACGCTTACGCCGCCAGCGATCAGTGCCCGGTTCAGCAGCTCCTGGTCGTCTCCGGCATCAAGACGGCTTCCAGTCAGGCGCTGGTGCACGGCGGCCAATAGATCCTCCGAGATCGGCGTCTCGGTCAGCGGTAACAGCCAGGTTTCGTCGATGGCAGTGGACGAGCGCTGGGAGTCCGGCTCGAACTTGCGCAGCGATTCGATCTCGTCTCCGAAAAGTTCCATGCGGACGGGGCGGTCGGCTTCGGGAGAATACACATCGAAGATGCCGCCGCGGCGGGTAAACTGGCCCGGCATTTCAACAATGTCCATGGGGGTGTAGCCCACGCTTGCCAGGTGGGTGGTGAGCTCCTCCATGTCGATCTCTTCTTCACGGCGCAAGACGCGCCCTAGCTGTGCATAGTAGTCCGCGGAGAAGACGCGCATGCACGCGGCCTCCACCGGGACTATCACGATCGAAGCGGCGCCGGTCGCGATCTTCCACAGCACGGAAGCGCGCTGCTCCTGCACGTCCGGGTGAGGTGACATGCTTTCAAAGGGCAAAACATCGTGTGCCGGAAATTTCAGCACGCGCTCGGCTTCGATCGCGCCCGTAAGTTCACAGGCAGCCCGTAATGTGAGCTGGAGCGTATCGGCGGCCTTATTGTCGGCGACGATCACCACCACCGGTGACTGGGCAGCCCGGGCAAACAGCGGCAGGTAGAGGGCCCGCGCAGTGGCAGTGAGTCCGGAGACACGTTTGCGCCCCGCAACGAGGGCCAGGTGCCTTCGTACGCGCTCAAACGGTTCACAGTGTTCCAGGTCCGTGAGCAACTCGCGGACGAAGGGGAGGATCATGCCTGAATCAATTCTAACCGGACGCTTTTAATGAAGGCCCTCCTTCCCTACCCGGCGGGTTAGGGAACGGGAGGCAGACGACTGTGAGTTTTTCATCCCTTTTGGGTGGGCAAAGGGTCATCAGCCGCTCTGGGCAGGACAGCGCCGTCTGACAGGAAGTGAAGTGCAATGTATCTTAGGGATTAGCCCATGATGCGGGATTTGCGGAGGTTTGGTTGAAGGCAATTGGTGTTGCTGCACGGAAGTGGGGGACCGCGGCCGTCCTTTTGAGTGTGAGTTTCTTGAGTATGGGCAGGATCGCCAAAGCACAGGTGGTTCCGCCTGCGCAAACCATCCCCGAAGCACCCTCCCTCCAGAATGAGACCCTGAAGCCCTTAGATTATCGGAATAAGTACGATATCTATGGCGGCGTTGCCTCGTCCCACTTTAACGCCGGCCCGGCTTTGATTCCGGGCGCGAACCTGGGTGGCTTCGACATTCAGGGCACGATGTGGGTGAACATGCGTATCGGTGTGACGGCCAACATACGCGGTTATTACGGAACCACAGGAGTTATTCCCAACCCCTACAACATCCACGGTCCGTTCGTTTACGAGCACCAGTTTATGGGTGGCCCTTCGATCCGGGGTCCCAAGAACGAGCACGCGGCGTTGACCTTCCATGCCCTGGTGGGAGGCGCCTATGGAGTCTTTGACTCCGCCCTAAACGCGGGAGTTACTGGACCAGAGCTGGGGCTATTCAACAACGGCTTTGCGCTGGCTACGGCCCTGGGTGGATCAGTCGATCTGAACCGCAACGCAAAATTCTCGCTGCGCCTCTCGCCGGACTACCTTCTCACGCGCTTTGGCGGCACGTCGCAAAACGAATTTGCCATCTCCATCGGCGTTCTCTATCGCTTGAACAAAACGCGCAAGTGAACAGGCGCAGGTAAGCCCGCACCACGGTTCCCTGCGCGTGGAACTGAATAGCCACTCACACCATCACCTGGTGTGCACGGTTTGCAAATCGATCAGCGACATCGCCGAAGAGGAACTTAGCCTGCTCGAAAAGCCGGAGGTATTGCCGGGCGGATTTTTGGCTGAGCGATTCGCCATCGACATTCTTGGCCGCTGCAGTGCTGGCCAGGCGAAGAGCTAACGGTTCACGGTCTTCCATGGGCAAGCCATTGCGGCTTCCATGTCGTCTGGGCAAGCCACTCAATCGGTTCCACCATCGATGCGATCGCTCGTGTCATATGAGGAAAGTCGATGCGGCTGATTTCATCGCTCGGCTCATGGTAGTCGGCATGCAGGCCGAAGCTGGAGACAGTGTGGGCAATGATTCCCCGGCGGGCGAGACTGTAGTTGTCGGATCGCTGGAAAAAGTTCTGCGTGGGGTGAGGATCGGGCGCCAGGGCGGCGCCATGGCGCGCCAGCTCTGGGCCCAGATTGCTGCGATGGAAACCGGTGAGCCATAGACCATCCTGGGGCAAAGCAGGGTCACGGCGGCCGATCATTTCAAACTCCAGACTGGCAACGATCTGCCCCAGCGGCACAGGCGGATGGTCAAGAAAGTATTGATTGCCGTAGCCTCCGATTTCCTCAGAACCGAAGAGGACAAAGAGCACGGTCCGCGCGGGATGGGGAGCAGCGGCGAAGACGCGCGCCAGTTCAATCACCGCGGTGGTTCCAGAAGCATCGTCATCGGCCCCGTTGTAGATCCGGTCGCCGTTCTTCCTGGGACCGATCCCGAGGTGATCCAGGTGCGCGGTCAGCAGGATGGCTTGTTTGCCGGCTGCCGGGTCGGAGCCGCGGAGAATACCCACCACGTTCCAGGTCTCTGTTCTCCGTCCCGGCGCGAAGCCCACCAGGCTGCCGGCGACTTTGGGCGGCAGAGGAGAAGGCAAGGGGACTCTCTGCAGAAAACTGCCGTTAGCGCCGCCTGGCTCCAGCCCAAAACCCGCGAACAGCGAGGCGGCATAGAGCGCGGCCAAATGCTCGTCGCGGGTGCCGCTCCCCCGCCCCTGGAGCTCGTCGGAAGCCAGGAAGCTCATGTCCCCGCGGATGCAGGGGATGCAAAGCGCCGCATGGGACGGCTTCACCACCTGGCTCTGGCAGGCGATTACAAGCATGGCCGCACATAGAACGGCACGGGGTAACGAGGGCATCGGGAAAGTATAATGGAGGCCTCCCACCGAGGCGTTTGTGTGACGGCTCTAGAAGGTTCATGCGTGGCCCGTTACGCTGAGCGGATGACAGCGCTGGATCGTCTGGTGCTTGGAAACGATCCCCAACGAAAGTCACTTTGCGGGTAAGGGAAATTGCATGCGCCGAATACCGGCTCTGTTTTGTTTGTTGCTCCTTGGCTTGACGACCGGGTGTGATTTTTTCACGACCCCGACCAATTGCACCGACTGCACCACCACCGGGGACTACCTTTATGTCTCCAATGGGAACAACACATACCTTGCCGGGTTCGGCGTTAGCACAGCCGGAGCCCTCTCTGTCCTCCCCAGCTCGCCCTACAACAACGGGGTGGCTGCTCAAGCCCTGGCAATTACACCCACCAACTCATTTATGTACGTTTCAACTACTGCCGGCATCTTCTGCTACGCGATCAACAGCAATGGATCGATTACCGTTCAGAACAGTGGCAGTGTGGTCGCGGCGGACGTGGTGGCCACGTCGATGCAGGTGGACAGCACCGGAAACTACCTGCTGGCGGCCGGAATCGGAACCTCGATTGCCGCCCAGGCGATTGGCATCTACCAGATCAACACTTCGACCGGCCTGTTGACCGCGCTCACCGGTTCCCCTCTTTCTCTCTATACCGGTAACGGCACTACCGCGACCGTGGTGACGCCAACGGGAATGTTAATCACGCCCAACAACTCGTATGTCTACGTCTCCCTCCAGTCGCTGGGCGTGCAGGTGCTGACACTCGGTGCGGGGGGCGCCCTCAGCACTGGCACCACACCCACTTTTCTGCCGCCCCTGAAAACTTCGACCACGCCGGCGGATT
>CAVZJL010000061.1:0-43767 GCA_963775365.1 uncultured Acidobacteriaceae bacterium
CGAACAAATTATGAGCACCGGTTTAGTCAAGGGCTCTATGTCCTGGGTAATCTCACGTGGTCCAGTTGTATGACTGACGCCGTGGACGTTCTAAATACGACCGCGATAACAGGATATCGTGCACCGTTTCTGCCTGGCTTCGGCAAGCATGGCGACTTCGGGCGATGCGAGTTCGACACCCAGAAGGTGCTTCACGTGAGTGGGACCTACGAGTTGCCGATTGGCCATAACAGACGCTTCCTGAGCAACGAGGGCAAGGTGATGGACGCCATTCTCGGAGGCTGGGATACCAACGGGATTCTCACTCTTCAGGACGGACAACCCGGAACGGTCCCCTGCCCGATCACCACGACTTCAGGCTTTGGCTGCAATGCAGACAAAGTGCCTGGTCAGTATATTTATTCAGGTCCTCACGATGTCAATCAGTGGCTCAATCCGAACGCGTACACCAACCCGCCGATAGCCACCACCATTGGTCAATCAGATTTCAGCCCACTGGGCGGGTCGCCGAGCAATTTCCGCGGACCGGGATTCCATCGTTTCGACTTCTCGTTGTTCAAGCAGTTTGTTGTGACGGAGCGAGTCCGGGTAGAGTTCCGCTCGGAATTCTTTAACTTGACCAATCATCCCAACTTTTCACTCCCTGGGTTTGCGGGCAACGGCGTAGTAGCCGCCCCGGGAGCACTTAATTTCCTCAACACGACTAACTTCGGAAAAATCACTTCGGTACGCGACGGTCAGAATGACCAGCGTGAAATCCAATTTGCACTCAAGGTGTACTACTGACGACTGGTCGCCCAAATTTGAGACACCGGCTCGGCAATCCAGAGTCGCCCTTGCTTTGCACGTACAAGAGCATCCCAATGGTGCATAGCCAAGGGTGTGCTGCCGCTTGATCAGCTGTGAAGAGGATAGAAGCGAGTACAGGAAAGAGCGCTTGTAGGACGGGTATCCGCACAAGTCGAAAGTTCCGGTAATCAAAAGCCATTAAGAAGGAAAATCTCGTGTCAAAGCGCTGCCCCCACCTGGACAAGGTTCTTGGTCTCAGTGAGTCGATTTCCCGACGCGACTTTCTAGAGGGGGCATTGGTTGCCTCAACCGGGTTGTTAGCAGCATCTTCTCCCCTCCAACTTCTTGCTCAGGGAAACGGTAGCCAGTGCGGCCACCTGGAGTGGATACACCGGCGAGGGTGACTACAAAACCTCCGCCGGCAACAGCGAGCAGGTGGTCCACAATGCTCATGCAGTTCGTGACGGCGCTTATGACAAAATTTCTTCCCAAGTCACTGACACCGGCGAGATCTACGATTGTGCCATCGTCGGAGGGGGCTTTTCCGGCTTGTCTGCGGCCTTATTTTTCCAGCAACGGGCACGGTCCAATCGCAACTGTATCGTCCTCGACAACGCCAGCATTTTTGGTGGTGTGGCAAAGCGCAACGAGTTTCTTGTCGATGGGCATCGTCTCTATGCTCCTCAGGCATCTGTGCACTTCCAGCCCCCTTATCCTGACAGCTTCTTAAGCGGGGTCTACGAATCCATGGGGCTGGATTGGGGCGCGTTCAAGTCGTACCAGGAGTGGCAGGGACCTTCTCCGGAGATTTCCTTATCAAGGAGCCCATACGGCGAAGGCGACATCAACGGCAAAGCTGCGTATGGCTTTTTCTTCGGCGCAAAGTTCGGTTACCGGCCAGGCATTTGGGTTAAGGATCCCTGGGGAAAGAATCTAGAGGGGACCCCGTTCTCAGAAACGACCCGCCAGGAGATGCTGGCGTTGCAACATGAACGGTATGTTGCGCCTCCCTTGGTCTACGACTATCCGGGCGACGCGGTTTCGCGCCAATTGGACAGCATGACGATTGAAGATTACCAGGTGCGCACTTTCGGCGTGAGCCGAGACACCATACGCCTGCTGACCACGAACGAAACCTCAGGGGGATTCGGTCTCGGCCCCGACGTGCTGTCGGCTTTTCTTATCTACGAATGGAACAAAACAATTCCGACTGTCGATGACAGTATGGCGACGGGCATCCAGATGTTCCCCGGTGGCAACTCTGGCATGACGCGGCTGCTGGTCAAAACGCTCATTCCGGCAGCCATCGATGGCCCACGGACCATGGAGGCGGTTTGGAAAAACCCGGTCAACTTCGTCGCCCTGGATCAGCCAGGGCAGCGCGTCCGGCTGCGGCTGAACTCGACCGTAGTCGCGGGTTGAGCACATGGGAGAGCCAAACAAGTCGGAGTTTGTTTCGCTGATTTATATAAAGGATGGTCGCCCCCAACGGATCAAGGCCAGAACGGTAGTTATGGCTGGAGGGGGATGGATGACGAAGCACGTGGTGCGGGACCTGGACGAATCGCGGCGGAATGCGTACGCACAGTTCCACTATTCGCCCTACCTGGTCGCGAACGTTGCGGTTCGCAACTGGCGCTTTCTCTATGATCTGGGGATCTCTGGTGGCGGCTGGTTCGAGGGGTTCGGCCGCTTTGTAAATGTTCGTAAAGATGCTCAGTTCGGTGTGGATACGCCCGCTGGTTGGCCCTGATCTTCCCACGGTGCTCACTTTCTTTGTGGACTTTGCCAAGCCGGGACTTCCCGTGGCCGAGCAGGGTATGCAGGGCCGCGCTGAGCTGCTTTCGACGCCTTTCATGGAATATGAGCGGCAGATACGTGAGCAAATGACGGACATGTTCGCTGCTTCGGGTTTCGACGCGAAGCGAGACATCGCAGGAATCGTTCTCAACCGGTGGGGCCACCCGTTCATTAATCCGCAGCCGGGCTTTTTCTTCGGGCTCAACGGCCATCCTGCTCCGCGTCAGGCGCTCCGCGCGGGCACGTTTGGAAGGATTGCGTTCTCGCACTCGGATCTTGCCGGCGCTATGGATCATCGGAACGCATTCATGGAAAGCAGCCGGGCGGTGAGCCAATTGTTAGACCGAGTGCTGGTTTAAGGTTCCGAAACGCGAAGGGTAGTTTTTTCGTTCCGGGCGCGGCATGGGATATTCTCAAATCTCATGACAAACACCGCCACTACGCTTCCAGGGCACGCCGGAATAGGTCGCTTCGGTCCCACGGCACGACGGGGCAGGCGGGATGGCAAATGATTCCGGCGGCAAATGCCTCTATGAAAACTTTGGACATCTCAATCGCAGGTGAAATTAATCTTGACCTCATCATGTATGGGTTGCCTGAGGTCATGCCGATGGAAAGGGAGTTGCTCGGCACTGATTTCCAGCTCACGTTGGGAAGCTCCTCGGCTATCTTTGCGCACAATATTGCCGTATTGGGTCTCCACATTGGATTCATTTGTTTAGTGGGGCGGGATGCGCTGGGTAAGGTTGCCCTGGAGCGACTGGGCGCAGGCGGCGTCGATCTAAGCCGGGTCCGGGCAAGTGAAGATAATACCACCACCGGCGTCACGCTGATTCTTCCTCATGGCAAGGAAAGGCATATTCTCACGTATCCGGGGACGATGGCGAACTTGCGCCTTCGCGATCTGGACATCGAATATTTGAAGTCGGCAAGACATTTTCACTTCTCATCGCTTTTCCTCCAGACTGCTCTTGAGCCCGACGTGCCCGGACTCTTTAAAGAATTGAAGGCCGCCGGCCTGACGATTTCGCTCGACACCAACGATGATCCGAGCGGTCAGTGGGGAGGCGTGTTCGACGAGTTGCTCTCATACGTCGACATTCTGCTGCCCAATGAGATGGAAGCATGCCGCATGGCGAAGAAGGCAACCGTGGACGAGGCGATCGAGGAGCTTGGGCGGCGGGTGCCTTGCGTGGCTGTGAAATGCGGGTCGCGCGGGTCAATCGTTCGGGTGGATGGAAAGACCTTTTCTCCGCGGGCAGTGTCTGTAACTCCTGTGGATACGATTGGGGCGGGCGACAGCTTCAATGCCGGATTCCTGTTTGGCTGGCTCAAGGGTTGGCCTCCGGATCAATGTGCTTATGCAGGCAATATCACCGGCGCGCTTTCCACGCTGGGTGTGGGGGGAACGGAAGCATTCCGGGACCCGGCACTTGTGCAACGCTTCCTTGCGCAACACTCTTTCCCGGGACGAGAATGAGGGTGTCTACCAGCACGTGCGGCGGTTTGAGATCGAAAATCATGGGAGTATGCAGTGAGTGAGCCGGGTAAAAGCATCAACGACAATTTTATGACCATGGTCACGGCGAAGGCCCAGGTCACTCTTCCCCTGGGCGAATTTCAGCCTAAATCGACCTTGGTGACCGCGGAACACCATCTGGAGCGCGCACGGTTCCCGGTGATCGACTACCACAATCACCTGGATGCTCTCGACCCGGTCGAAGTTCTGCGCATCATGGATGCCTGTGGTATCGAACGCGTGGTCAACATCACCATGAAGACCGGCGATGAGGCCATCGCGATGATGCGTAAATATCGCGCCGCCGATGACCAGCGATTTGCCACCATCGGCTGGATGGATTGGTCCGATGTGGGGCGCGATGATTTTGTGAAGGTCACTCTTGAGCGTTTGGAGAAGCTGGTAGAGCAGGGCGCCAAGGGAATCAAGTTTTGGAAGGACCTTGGATTGACGGTGCGCGATCGAGACGGAAATTTGCTTCGAGTGGACGACGAACGCCTCGCGCCTATTTTTGAAAAGGCGGCGGAATTGGGCATACCGGTCATGTTCCATATCGCGGACCCCGATGCATTCTTCTTGCCCATTGATGGAACCAATGAGCGCTATGAGGAACTGGCAGCGCACCCCGACTGGGGTTTTTATGGGGCTCAGTTTTCCAAGCGAGAGCTGCTCGATCAACGCGATCGAGTCATTGCGCGCCATCCGAAGACTACATTCGTCGCCGCCCATGTAGCCGAATGTGGAGAAAACCTGGGTCGCGCACGGCAGCTGCTGGCGAACCATCCGAATGTAGTGATTGACATCAGCGCGCGAGTCTCGGAGTTGGGGCGGCAGCCGTATTCCGCCCGGGCTCTCTTTATGGATTTTCCTGACCGCATCCTCTTTGGCGCCGACCTGGTGCCGGAGGAGTCCATGTATCGCCTTTATTTCCGTTTTTTTGAAACGGCGGACGAGTACTTTGATTATCCTTCCCATGCTTCGCGTCAAGGGCGATGGCAGATCCATGGGATCCATCTGCCTGACGATGTCTTGAGAAAGGTATACCGCGAAAACGCACTGCGGCTGCTCAAGTAAGGCAGTTTCGCAACTACTGTGGCGTGCTAAAGATCGCGAGGTGTGGTTTTCCTTGGAAGAAAACCACGGAGTGGTCCACCGCTTCGGTCTAGACCAATTGCGAACTGCCGTAGACTCGAGTTTGACGTTGAAACCCATGGGAGTCGTCGACAGCAAAGTGACACGGGTCAAGACCAGGTATTTTTACGCGTTGTTTTGCCTCCTGTTGGCAGCGCTCGCTGCGCAGGCAGAGCTGAAGCCTGAAACGACTGCTGCGTACCAAAAATACATTACCGCGCTCGATACGCAGATGGCGGCGCAGGATCATTCTCAGAACGGCTTCCTGTGGATCGACCGCGATCCGGCCCGCGCAACAGGCGGTGCGCCGAGGGGAGATCGTCACCCAAAAAGTGAAGTCATTGTCGATTCCCGAAGGCATGATTCAGCATTGGATCGGCGGAGTATTTCTGCCTGGCGCGACATTGGCTCAGGTGGAGCGAGTGGATCAGGATTATGCGGACTACGGAAAGATATACGGCCCCGACGTCAGCCGCGTGAAAGTGCTTTCTCATGATGGAAACCACTTCGTCGTTTCCTACCGTATTACAAAGACTAAGGTCCTGACTGCCGTAATGGATACCGTGCATTCGATCGACTATATTCCGCTGGGGCCAACCAAGATGGCCGTCCAATCCCGAAGCGAATCGGTGCGGCAGGTAGAAGACGCCGGCAAGCCTTCAGAGCGAGAGCTCGCAGAAGGAGAAGGCGGAGGGTTTCTATGGGCAATGAACTCGTATTGGCGCATGGAAGAGCGCGACGGCGGCGTGTATGTCGAGTGTGAGGCAGTCACTCTCAGCCGGGATGTGCCCTTTGGATTGGGGGCATTCGTCGATCCGATACTGCAATCCTTTGCGGAAGAGTCCTTGAAAAAGACCATCGAAGCGAAAAAGCAGGCCGTCGCCTCGAGCCGGTGAAACGGCCCTACCGGGGTAGGGGGGAGGATGCGTTCTCTTCTGCGGTTCTCTGTCGCAGGGACTCGTGAGACTTTGGCATTGCCAGCGCTAAAGCGCGAGATCACAGTCAAGGCTCTTTCACGGAGCGCTAAAGCGCTCCTCCCCCGCATCCATGCGGGGGCTCCCACCACATCCCACCTACTTTCAGCTGCTTACTTTGCTTCGGCCGGCGGTTGGGGCGCGCGGCCCGGCGGGTGTCCATTTATAATCGGCATCTATGAAGGCGCATGTTTACGTCACGCTGAAGCGCACCGTCCTCGACCCTCAAGGGCAAACCATCCATGGCGCGCTGAAACGAATGCAATACACCGCGCGTCGAGGACGTGCGGCAGGGAAAGTACTTCCAACTCACCCTGCGCGCGATGGAAACCGCCGATGCTCAGGCGGAAGTGGAACGTATTGCCCGCGACGTGCTGACCAACCCGGTGATCGAAGAGTTCACCTATCGCCTCGAAGAATAAGCCTCACCGGCGATGGACCGTACAATAAGAGTCTATGTGTGGAATCGTGGGATATGTCGGCCCTAAGGATGTTGTCTCGGTCATTCTGGAAGGCTTGAGGCGGCTCGAATACCGCGGCTACGACTCGGCCGGTATCGCAGTAGGGAATGCGGGACATGGGCTGGAATTGCGCCGGGCCCCGGGTAAGTTGCGTAACCTGGAAGAGGTGATCCGGCAGCATCCGCTCAAGGGCACCTACGGCATTGGCCACACCCGGTGGGCAACGCACGGCAGGCCGACCGAAGAGAATGCCCATCCACATCGCGACTGCACCGGGCGCATCGTGGTAGTGCATAACGGCATCGTCGAAAACTACCTGGAATTGAAACGCGAGTTGGCGGGTGAGGGTCACACCTTCGTGACCGAAACCGATACCGAGGTCATCGCCCACCTCATCGAACAGGAAATGCGCTCGGCCGAGAACTCGGGCAAGACCATGTTGCTGGACGACGCCGTGCGCCGGGCGGCGCGCAGATTGACAGGAGCGTACGCCATCAGCGTGATCTCCGCCGATGCGCCGGACACTATCGTCACCGCACGCAATGGGCCGCCGGCCGTGATTGGCGTGGGCGAGGGGGAATCGTTTGTTGCTTCGGATGTGCCGGGCATCCTGCACCACACCCGCATGATGTATTTTCTGGCTGATGGCGATGTGGCCATCCTCACTCCGGAGGGCGTGAAGTTCACCAATCTCGATGGCGCTCCCGTCGAGCGCAAGGTGGAGAAGATTCTGTGGGACCCGATCCAGGCGGAAAAGGGCGGCTACAAGCACTTCATGCTGAAGGAGATTTGGGAGCAGCCGCGGGCTGTTCGCGATACCACGCTGGGGCGCATCTCGCTGGAGACGGGCGAGATTTTCCTGGGCGAGATGAAGATCACCGACGATCATTTCCGCGCGGCGACTCAAGTAAACATCGCGGCCTGCGGGACCAGTTGGCATTCGGCGCTAGCGGGCAAATACATGATCGAGCGGCTGGCGCGGATTCCAGTGGAGGTGGACTACGCCAGCGAATATCGCTATCGCGACCCGATCGCCGACCCGCACGCGCTAGGCATGCTGATTACGCAGTCAGGCGAGACCGCGGATACATTGGCGGCGCAGCGGGAGATGATCGCCAAAGGATCGATGACCATCGCCATTTGCAACGTGGTGGGCTCCATGGTGGCGCGGGAAGCGCATGGCACGATCTATACCCACGCCGGACCCGAGATCGGTGTGGCATCTACTAAAGCATTTACCGCGCAGTTGACGGCGCTGTTCCTATTTGCGCTGCACATGGCCCAGAAGCGAGGAACGATCGCGAGCGCCGAAAGCGCGGCGCTGGTCGACGAGCTGAGCCGAATTCCGGGAAAGATCGAAGAAGTGCTGCGGCAGCGTGATGGCGAATGCCGGCAACTGGCTAAGGTGTTTGCCTCGGCGTCGAATTTTCTTTTCTTAGGGCGCGGTATTCACTTTCCGATCGCGCTCGAGGGAGCGTTGAAGCTCAAAGAGATTTCTTACATTCACGCCGAGGGCTATCCGGCTGGAGAGATGAAGCACGGGCCGAATGCGCTGATCGATGAAGCCTTGCCGGTAGTGGTGCTGGCGACCAGCGATGCCGACAGCCCGGAATCGATGCTGCGCTATGAGAAGACGCTTTCGAATATCCAGGAAGTGACGGCCCGGTCGGGCCGCGTGATTGCGGTGGCTACCGAGGGAAACAAGCAGATTCGGGAGTTGGTGGAACACGTGATTTTCGTGCCCCAAGCGCCCGAATTGCTGGCGCCGCTGCTTGAAGTGGTTCCATTGCAGTTGCTGGCGTATCACATCGCCGTGCGCCGGGGATGCGACGTGGATCAACCGCGCAACCTGGCCAAGTCCGTGACCGTCGAATAGGTAGTTGTTAGGCAAGGTTGCATTTCATCCGAGGTGAGGGATATTGGGACGACCACTCTATACTGCGCGGCTAACGCGCAGGCTTTTGCTTTCAGAGCGCGCGGATTGTTTCCATCTTGAATTCACTATCGAAGAGCTGGAGAAATTCGATTTCCAGCCGGGTCAGTTCGTCTCCGCCGTGGCCTTGGACCCTGCGGGAAAACAGCAGACGCGGGCTTATTCCATCGCATCGGCGCCGCGCGGCAACCAGTTTGACGTGTGCGTCAATCGCGTGGAGGGTGGGTTCTTCTCTAACCTGCTGTGCGATCTGGAGGTGGGACAGAGTATCCAGGTGCACGGGCCGCATGGGTTGTTCCTGATGCGCTCACCGTTGACGGACAGCATCCTCATCGCCACCGGAACCGGCATCGCACCCATGCGGGGGTTTGTCGAACACCTCTTCCCGGAGAATGGCGAGGATCGTAGCCAGGGGCAAAAGATCTGGCTGGTTTACGGGACTCGTTACGAAACTGAGCTTTACTACGAGGATTACTTCGAGAAGGTTGCTGCCAGGCAGCCGAATTTCTTTTACTTCAAAACGCTCAGCCGAGCTGACAATGGGTGGGAGGGTGAGCGTGGCTATGTGCAGGAATTGGTGCAGCGGATTGCCGAGGAGCATGCGCGTGAAAGTGCGGTGGATCCGCGGCCTATCGGGGAGTCTATTTATAACATCCACGCTTACATTTGCGGATTAAACGAGATGGTTGCGGCCAACCGCGATTGCCTGAAGGGTCTGGGTTGGGAGAGAAAGCAGATCATCTTCGAACGGTACGACTGATGCATCACTTCGAGGAAGGATCGTAAGCGGGGAAAGAAAACTGCAGATCCCTCGGCTTCGCTCCTAATGAACAACCGGAGACTGGACATTGAGTGCTGCGTATCCCACTCAAGCCCAAAAACAGGGCTTGACCCCGATATCCTGCCACGCTGTGCTAGAAAAGTCCGCGTGTGCGCCTTTCATTAAGGAAAGGCGCATGAAGTGTATCGACGCCACTGGCCTCCGCAGGAAATCGGGGCAAATGGGGCACCCAAACCTTCGTTGCCGGTGCAGGAGGCAGGGTCATTGCCCTCCTCGGGATGACAAAGGGCAGGGCAACGCTCACCTTGGCACCAGTCACAGGGGATAGAGAGTGCCTCAGGTAGACAGGGATTCTCTATGGCAGGGCGAAGGCTACGTAGACACCGCCGGAGGGCTTTGTGCTGGATTGGCCTCCACCGGCGGCGATCACCACGTATTGCTTTCCGTTCACCGTGTAGGTAGAAGGCGTGGCCAAACCGGAGAATGGTAGTTGCGTCTCCCACAGTAACTTTCCGGTGGTCTTGTCGTAGGCGTGGAATTTCTGATCAAAGACAGTCGCGCCGATGAAGACGAGCCCACCTGCAGTGACGACGGGGCCGCCGTAGTTATCGGATCCGGTATTCGCCATTCCCTTGGCCACCAGCTCGGGATACTCTCCAAATGGAATCTTCCATAGGTACTTGCCCGTGTTCAAATCGATCGCGCTCAGAGTGCCCCAGGGTGGAGCGGTTGCGGGATAACCCTCGGGATCGGTGAAGCGGCGAAAGCCGATCGTCTTGTACGGCATGTCGTCAGTCGCATGGCCGTCTGCTGCTCCCTCGGCAGCCACCTTGTCGGCAGAAGAAGCGGTGGCGTGCGCCTTATGCTTCGGCTGGTCCTGTTCCTGTTGCGGAGCCTTGGTCAGGTAGCGCACCACGGCTTGCACCTGTTCGTCACTAAGACTGTTGAAGGGCGGCATGCGGCCCCTTCCCTGCCGGATGATGCCTGCGATCTCCTGCTCAGTGAGGATCCCCTCGATACCCCACAAGGCTGGAATTGCCGGCGGGGAACCGGCGCGATTGATGCCGTGGCAACCACTGCACTGGTTCTGGTAAACGCGCTCACCCATGCTTCCCGGCGGCGGCGGAACGGTCAGACCGACAAGCCAGGCGGTGTCGTTGGCGTTGACGTACAGCACTCCTGTAGAGGGATCGACAGCGGTGCCACCCCACTCCCCGCCGCCGGCGAAGCCCGGCATATCGATGGTGAGCTTGTCCACGCTGGGCGGAATGAATTGGCCGCCACCGATCATGCTGTTGAACTGTTTCACGGCCCAGGCATGCGCCTCGGGGGTACGGGTGGTTAACGTATCTATCGTTGTGCTCTGGTGCGTATACGGCGCGGGAGCGGTGGGGATCGGCTGGGTCGGCGAGGTGACTTCGCCAGGAACCTTGCTGGGAGGGAAAGGCAATTCCTGAATGGGGAACAGTGGCTTCCCTGTCGAACGGTCGAACACGAAAAGAAGGCCGGACTTCGTTGTCTGTGCAATCGCATCGATGCGCTTGCCATCGCGGGTAACTGTCACCATCGCCGGCGGCGCGGGAAAGTCACGGTCCCAAAGGTCGTGGTGCGCGCCCTGGAAATGCCAGATACGCTTGCCCGTCGAGGCATCGAGGGCGATCAGGGAATCCGCGAACAGATCGTTGCCGATACGATCTCCGCCGTAAAAGTCGAAGACAGCCGAGCCGGTGGGCACATAAACAATTCCGCGCTTGGCATCGACGGTCATCCCAGTCCAGTTGTTGGCAGCGCCAGCATTTTTCCAGGCGTCCTTGGGCCAGGTGTCGTAGCCAAACTCTCCCGGCCGCGGGATGGTGTGGAATGTCCAGCGCAAGGCTCCGGTGCGTACGTCGAAGGCGCGAATATCGCCAGGGGGCGCCGGATGGGTTTCAGGGTTTGCCCCGCCGACAATAATCAGATCCTTATAGATGCTGCCTGGTGTAGTGAGCTCGACCGACTGTTGCTGATAGGGTTCGCGCAGTCCTTTCCGAAGGTCGATTCTACCGTTGTCACCGAAGCTGGGAATCACCTTGCCCGTGGCAGCATCGAGCGCATAGAGATAGTTTCGGGCGCCGGCGAAGATGCGGCTTTGATGGCCATCGCTCCAGTAGGAAACACCTCGGCTCAGTACCTGACCCGGAAGGTCAAACTCGAAACGCCAAATTAGCTTGCCTGATGCGGCATCCAGAGCGATGACGCTGCGGCGGGGTGTGGTGGCGTAGAGAACCTTGCCGACGATAATGGGGCTGGCTTCGATTCCGCCCTTTTCGCCGGTGTCGTATTTCCACGCCACCACCAGTTTTTTCACGTTGTCACGGTTGATTTGCGAGAGATCGGAGTAGTGGGTCCCGTCCTGGCCCCCGTAGGACGGCCAGTCCTGCTGTTCAGGGGCTACGGCTGCGCCATACGCCATGAAGGAAGTAGTGGTAGAAAGGCCCAATCCTAACGCTAATGCCGCGGTGAACTTCCCCATCTGCTCGTCAACCTCGACCCCGAAAATTATCGTACCCAGCCACTGCCCGCCGGGTCATGCTGGCATTTTTTGGCCGGGACTTCCGGCCTTCGCGTGGGATCGCCTGATTTTACAGGATGGTGAGGAGCTGACAGCGATGGAGCGCGGGCACACACGAGGACACCAAAATGCCTGCGGGAGCCTTGCACAGATGGAACGGAAGCCACCGCGTTTCCTGAAAATCGTGTGGTGGGTCAGGAGATTGAAGCCCAGGACTGACATCCTGGGATATTCTCAGCCGTCCCTGACGGGACTGGTCCTGGCTCTTGTGCCTGCCCAGGACTGCGTCCTGGGCTACTTTCAGCCGTACCTTCGGGACTGATTCATGAACCCGCGGGAATACGGCTCCTCCCGAGGAAGAGCCGTGGCGATAATGGTTATCATTGCCCTAGAATTCTTTCCACTCAGTGCCCCGCTCCAGCATGATGGAGGCCTGGAACATGGCCCGCGCATAGGCTATGTCATACACCATGCCGGTGTATCCTCCGCCGCCCGGGTATTGATTGCGGATGCCGACCGCCTTGTCGTAGTCCAATGCACGCTCATGCTCGGGATAGATCAGGCGGGTGTACTTCACCTTGATCAGCTCTCGCATCACGGCGAGCATATTATTTTCACCCATGTCGATAAAGGTCTCGGTGTAATCGTTGTGAGGGACTCGGACGACTGGGTTGCGATAATGCACATGATTGATCCGGTCTCGGGTACCAAAGTACTTGCAGACCTCGACTGGATCGACTTCCATTTCGCGCGATACGCCGCATTCGTAGGTTATTCCGTTCGCCGGACTGTCGACCACCGTGATCAACTTTTTCCAACCTTCGAGAGAGGCCATGATCTGTCCCGAACCCCGGGTAACGGCAATGGGAGGATCGTTGGGATGCAATGCCAAACGCACATTTGACTGCTCACAGGTGGGGATGACCGCCTGCAGAAAGTAGGTGATGTTCTTCCACAGTTCCTCGTTCGAATGGACTCCTTCTTCGGGCACTGTAGGCAGGTTTTCTACCTTATTGATGTTGAAGGCGGTGTATCCAGCGCCGCCGCGTCCTTCTTCCAGGTAGTAACCTTCGATCGCGCGATGTGCGTACCAGTTGTACTCGACGACCGGCAAACCTACCTTACCCGCAGCGCGCACCGAGCTCTTGAAGTCCTCGATCTCTTTATCGCGTGCAGCTCCAGGGCGCCCGTAAATGCAGTTGGGAAATCCCGCGATCATCATGTTGCCCACCGTCAGGCCGCCGGTCTTTAACTTGTCGACGGTGGCCTGCAGATCGGCCTCTTGCCAGGGCATCTTGGGGCCCCCCATGAGCACGTTGTTCACGCCGATTTGCTTGACCATGCGCATCGATTCATCGGTGATTTCGCCGCCACTGATGGGGGCGCATATCTTGGGCGTATTGGGTCCTTCCTGGGGCATCCCTGGTCCGTGCGGGCCCTTGTACTCGGTTCCGTTGGCAGCGGCGGCACCAGGCAATACCGCGGCTGCGGGTAAAGCCGCCGACAGTGCGGCAGCCGAATAGATGCCCTTCATGAGGGCTCTTCTCGAGAAATCAGAACTCATAAAAATTTCTCCTTTTGACCGGTTATCGCATCGGCCGTGTGATCTGGCTAGGGTTCAGGTGTGCCAGCCGGAGGCCGCTGTGGGGGCGGCTTTAGAGCATCCGCCAGCATCTGATCGAATTCAGAGCGGGGCATCTTGAGCATCTCCGGATGGGCATCCACCCACTTGGACAGGCCTTGAAACTTGGCCGGCGTCCACCCGCCTTCGAACTCGCCACCGTTTTTTCCTTGTTTATTGAGTTCGAAGTTGTACGCGTCCATGAGGTTCGTAAATTCCGCGTGGCTCACTGCTGCTTCGGCCATAATCGCCGGGATAAAGATAACGCCATCCGTCTTGGCCAGAACTAAATCACCCGGAAGCACAACGGCGCGTCCTATGCGAATAGGCGCATTAATGGCCGTCAACGTCATTTGCATGATGAAAGAGGGATCATAGCCTTTATAGAAACCATTGAAATCTGGGATTTCGCGATTTTCTTCCTGGTCTCTTATCCCGCCATAGAAAACAAAGCCGGTGTGCGTATGCGCGGCAATGCCATTGCCCAGGTTGGAGCCGATCAACGTACCGTCGATGATCTTTCCCATGCTATCGGCAACATAGACGTCACCGAGCTGCAGTTCATTGATAGGCCAGCTGTTGTTAAAGCTGACGCGTCCCTCGGCCTTGCCTTCCGCAGCAATGGCCTTGGCCATGTCCGCTCGAAGCGGCATGTATTGCGCGGTGAGCGCACGCCCGGCAAACGGTTTTTCGATATGCAGAGCTTGCCAGTCTCCCTCGAATTGATTGTGGTAACCGTGTTCGCGCAGATAATCCCAAACATCCTCAATCGAAACATCCAGAGCTCGCTTGAGCAGATTGTCCGGCACCTTTGGGCGTCCATCCGGGAAGCGGTCGCCCTTCCAGTCCGAGGTGTAGAACATCATCTGCTCTTTGGTCATCTTTACCTGGGAGAAGGCAGCCGATGCCCCCAACACGGTCCAGATCATTAGCGCAGCCACAATCGTTTTCTTCATAAAGGTCTCCTGCTCTCGAACACGATAACATTCGGTGTTTTTCCCGCGAAACGATGGGCGCTCATGATCATTGGTGAGGTTACTACTTCAGTGGGAGCAGCTTGACGTTCCTGAACTCGATCTTATTTCCCGGCTGGCACTGGAATCCGATCACCCCTTCGGTGTGTTTGGAATCATGCGCGTCGAGGATGGTTTTCCCGTTGAGGATGACCACGTAGTGATCACCCACAGCCGTGATGTTGTAGTCGTTCCATTGCTCATCGAGGATTTTGGCCGGCGCCGCCTTGAGGGAGTCGACCAAACTGCCCGTGTTGTAGCCGGCAGGTTGATAATCCCAGATCTGTAATTCGTAACCAGTCTTGTGCGGTGCGCCCTCCTTGGTCGAGCGAAGGAAGACGCCGCTGTTTGTTTTCTCGGTGGCACGGAACTGTACTTTGAGTTCGAAATTGGTATAGGAGTCGTTGCTGGCTAGCCATCCAGCGCTCGTGCCGGGACAGAGAATCGCGCCATCAGTGACACTCCAGTCCCCTGTTGCCGGTGGCTTCGATGTGCTGTAGGGCTGCCAACCCTCCAGATCCTTGCCATCGAAAAGCAGTTTCCAACCGTGAGCTGTTTCCTTCGGAGTAAGCGTATTAGGTGATGCTTGAGCGGCCGCAATGCCACCAGCTAAAAGAGCAAAAAAACAAGTCGCGATGAGTCTCATGTTTCCTCGTGCCCAGACTATGGTGTGGTAGCAGGCGTCGTGGGAGCCGGACGGGGTTTTAGCCTTTCCGCCATCAGGGCATCGAATTCAGAACGGGGCATCTTCAGTTTCTCAGGGTGGGCATCGATCCACTTGGCCAAGCCCTGATATTTCGCTGGTGTCCAACCGCCTTCGAATTCGGCGCCGTTCTTGCCTTCTTTATTCAATTCGAAGTTGTAATCATCTTCCAGGCTGGTGAACTCTGCGTGACTGATTGCATCTTCCGCCAAAATCGCGGGGATGAAGATCACTCCGTCGGTCTTGGCCAAAACAAGATCGCCCGGCAACACGACGGCTCGACCAATACGAATCGGCGAGTTGATGGCAGTCAACTCCATTTGCGCCCAGGCCGACGGATCGTATCCTTTATAAAATCCGTTGAAGTTGGGGATTTCGCGGTTCTCTTCCTGATCTCTTATGCCCGCGTAAAAAACAAAACCCGTGTGGGTGTGGGCGGCGATGCCGTTGCCCAGGTTGGAGCCGATCAACGTGCCTTCAATGATCTTTCCGAAGCCATCGGCGACATACACATCGCCAATCTGCAATTCGTTAATGGGCCAACTGTTGTTTCCGCTGACGCGGCCTTCGGCCTTGCCCTCCGCAGCAATGGCCTTCGCCATGTCCGCCCGGGTGGGCATGTATTGAGCCGTGAGAGCACGGCCGGCGAATGGCTTTTCAATGTGGAGCGCTTGCCAGTCGCCCTCAAACTGATTGGCGTAGCCCTTTTGGCGCAGAAAGCCCCAGATATCCTCGATGGTACAGTCCACGGCGCGCTTGATCAGATCGTCTGGAACTTTCGGGCGTCCATCAGGAAAGCGATCGCCTTTCCAGTCCGAGGTGTAAAACATCATTTGGTCCCTCGTCATCTTCACCTGAGCGAAGCTTGTTGAAGCCCCCACCAGTGTGCTGACGATGACCGCTGCCATGATTACTTTTTTCATGAGACTCTCCTGCCGTGGACGGCAAAACTCAATGCGCTCGTAGGACGGCGCAGGCGCATAGCCTGATTATTCTTTGAGCAAACGTATCCTGACGTTCCAGATTTCAATTTTGTTTCCTCAAATCCCGCTTTCGCCCCTCTTGAGTCACTTGCGAGCCGTCTTCGTCTGTGTCTTTCTTAGTCCTGGACAGTGGTGCGCAACTAGTAGGGCTGGGATCTATTGGTGTATTTACGCCCGATGGCTGCAGTCTCGGCGCTGGCCGGCCCCACCATCACACCTTCCTTGATCATGGAGATCACGTCTTTTTCACTGAGCGAGTTGAGGAAGAAGATGTGGTTTGCCTTGCAGGCGGCGAGCACTTTGCTGCGTGCAGCAACCATCTTCGGATCCTGGATTGCGGCGTAGCCGTGGGCACGGACACCGAGCGACATTGCCATGTCACCGGGTCCCCATTCCGCCATGCCGATCCCGGGGACCTTCAGGTTCTCGTCCACATTGGCAAGCGCGTACTTGTCTTCCTCTTTCACACCAAGGAGTAGTTCGCCATTGGGATTGAGCGGCCAGGGATCGGCTTTATCCTCGTACTCTTCCTGGGAAACGCCCCAGATTTGAGCTGCGGTCGGAACTCCGTGAACGCCGCGGCGTCCCTCAGGAAGTCCATCGACCCCTACGCCTTCGTGATGGATGGGAAAGCGCACCGCTTCAACGAAGGCGCGAATCGCTCCCGGGTCGTCGGCATGGGTAAGCATCACGCCGTGCACGCCGGTGGCCAGCACCTGGTTAAACATCCAGGCGTTGGCATGCACCGCTTCGGCGTCCATGCCATTCACGGGCACATTCACGATCACGGCCGGGGTCCGATGACCGCTCCTGCTGGGACCGCCTGCCACGAGGCCACGCATGTACTCCTGCAAACCCTTTACATCGAAGGGAGCATGTTCCATGTCGTAGCTAATGTAATCCGCATAAGTCTGCGCGTCCTTCACGCCCTGCTCATAAGTGCCGGCGGTTCCCGAGTGAGAGCCGGTGTAGTAGATAGGCTGGCCTTCTGCCAATAGCTCGATTGCCTGGTTGATGCGCTTTGGCTTGGCCGTCTGCGGTGTCTTCGCCGTCTGGGCTACGATGGTTACGGTGACGGCCGTCAGCAGAACAGTGACTGATACAAAGAGCGCTCGACTCTCCAGCCAATTCACGGAAATCCCCTTTGACGTTGATCTATCATTGACTACTTATGGCAGGCGGATGTTATTCCAACGAGGCCCGTTAGTGCAAAGAAAAAGTTCTGAATTGCGATCTGGTCTCGACCGCAGTGAGTGTCGGCTCCGGGTAGGTCCCTGAGCGATCTGCGTGCGAGGTAGAGAATAGGCCTGCATTGGAAGCACTTGCCCCCCCGGTGGTACGCTCCTCAGTGGGCAGGATTTGAGGTTGCCAGGATGGGTATAGTGAGCAAGATGGAGCGGAGAAAGGCCCTCCTTGCGTTGGGGCAGCGCCCGGCGGCGGCCACTATTCCTTCCGGTCCGCATGCCATTTCGGATGTGCGCGCTTATGCTGTACCACTATCTGGTACGGATAGCTCCTATGTTGTTATGCGGTTCAGAACGCAATCGGGCTTAGCCGGCTACGGTGAATGTAAGGAGTTATCGGGCGCCGATCTAAAGGCGACGAGCGATGCTGTCCTGGGGCGCTCGGCATCGGCCTATGAGGCGCTTCGGCCACTGGTTCCGCAGAACGCACGGGCGGCCCTGGACATGGCATTGCTGGATATTCTGGGTAAGGCCACCAAGGCGCCGGTCTACAGGGTGCTAGGCGGTCCCACACGGAACAAGGCACGCGCCATCGTGCGATTGGCGGGAAACTCCGATGAGGAGCTGCAACGGGATCTGCAAAAGCAACTCGCCCTGGGTTTTGCGGCGTTCCTGGTACCGATTCCCGCACCCGAGGCGCGCAACCAGGGGAGTGCCTACATGCATGCCGGGGTAGCGCGTTTCAAAGCCATGCGGGCCGCGGCGCCGCACGCAGACTTTGCCTTCGCGTGCGGCGACCAACTCACTCCAGCGGATACTGCAAGTCTTGCCACAGCCGTAGAGTCCATGCATCCACTCTGGTTCGATGCACCCTGTCCGGTTTCAAACCTGGCGACCCTGCACAAGATCGCCGATGAAACCGTCGTTCCGCTCGGCTTCGGCCGTGATGTTGCGAACCCTGGAACCTTCCAGGATCTGCTGCGAGACGGGCTGGTCGATCTGCTTCGGCCCAACTTGTTGATTCACGGTATTTCCGGTGTTCGCAAGTTGGCCGCTATGGCAGAGACTTACTACGTGGCGGTTTCACCCTGGCATGATGGCGGTCCCATTGCTACGGCCGCGGCTCTCCATGTCGCCGCGAGCATTCCAAATTTCTTCATCGTTGAATTGCCTAACCGCGGGGCCGGATCCGCCACCCCGCATGATGGATTCTGCGCGTTGCCGAAAGGCCCCGGGCTGGGGATCGATGTAAACGAAAAGGAGCTGGAGAGGAGCCAGATCACATGACGCGAGATCTCCTCTCGCCGGATGGTGTGTTCGCTGTTCCGCCGCTTGCGCGCGTGCCTGGGAAAGCCCGCGCTATCGATTTCGAAGAGAGTTCGCGCATCGTTCGCCACATTGCCAAAGGTGGAATTTCCCGATTCATCTACGGAGGCAATGCCTTCCTCTACCATTTGACCCTGGACGAGTACGAGCAGATGCTCGGATGGCAGGCGGCGATCCAAGAGGACGGGCTCTGGTTTATCCCAAGCGCGGGTCCTTCGTACGGGCGGCTGATGGACCAGGCCAAATTGTTGCGCCGTTTTGCTGTGCCTTGCGTGATGACGCTTCCCTGTGGAGATCCACGCGATGCCGCCGGACTGGAAATGGGCTTGCGTGAGTTTGCCCACGCGGCGGACACCCGCCTGATGCTCTATCTCAAGGAAGAGACGAACATGGGCGCGAATCTGATGGCCGGACTGGATACGGTTGCGCAGTTGGTAGACGAAGGCATCTGCATCGCCATCAAGTATGCGGTGGTGCGGAAAGATCCTTCGCAGGATCCGTATCTCGACCAGCTGCTGAAGCGGGTAGAGCGGCGCAAAGTGATCAGCGGTATCGGCGAACGGCCGGCGATCAACCATCTTCGCCAATGGGGCTTGCGAGGATTCACCACCGGTTCAGGCTGCCTTGCTCCCTCGTTGAGCGCGGCTGTCTATTCTGCCTGCCGCACGGGCGATTATGCGGAAGCGGAACGCGTCCGTTCCCGTTTCCTCGACCTCGAAGACATTCGGGATGCGTGGGGGCCGGCCCGCGTTCTGCATCATGCGCTGGAACTCGCCGGCGTTGCTGCCACCGGGCCTATTCCACCCTTCGTTTCAGAACTTTCGTCGGAGCAGAAGAATCGTATTCAACCTGTGGCGCGGGAACTCCTGGCGCAGCAGCAAGAGCTTGTTGCCGGGGATTGAGGGTGAATGTGGTCGAGGCAAGCGGGCATAACTGGTCGCGGCGTAAGTTTCTCAAAGTTACGGGGGGTGCGGCTTTTCTCAGCCGGCTCTTCCCTCTCGCCGGCGCGCAGAATGCGCATACCAAAATCAGCGATATTAAAACGATGACTTTGTCCGGCCAACGCACCTATGTCTATATCAAGGTTGTTGCTGACAATGGGCACTTCGGAATCGCTGAGGCATACGGAACCCCGAGCATCGGTGTAAAGGAACAGGTCCAGGCGCTCAAACCGTTGCTGGTGGGCAAGAATCCTTTGGAGATCGATGCCATTTATACCTACATGGGCATCGGAGGTCCCGAGCTTTCAGGCACGCGGACTGATGGCTCCGCACACTCGCTCATGCGCGCGGCCAGCGGCATTGAGATGGCTCTCTGGGACCTGGCAGGAAAGAGCCTCGGCGTTCCTACATCGACGCTGCTAGGCGGAAAGTTCCGCGATAAAGTCCGGGTATACGACCACGCGGCTCCACGAGATATGTTGGACAAAGCCTCCTGCCGCGAATGGGCAGATAAGATCAAGGCAGATCCCAGCGGCTTTACCGCGCACAAGATCGGCTTTCGCCATACGGACATGGCAACCGACAGCGCCCGAGACCTGGGCAATCGAGTGCTTACGACAAAAGAATTGATGGAGATTGCCAAGGGGTTCGAGAATTGCCGCGAAGCTGTCGGCTGGGACCACGACCTGATGGTCCATTGCCACTGGGAGTACGACCTGCGCACTTCCATTCAATTGGCGGATGCGGTGGCGCCCATCAAGCCTCTGTGGCTGGAAGATCCACTCCCCGTGGACTACTCCGAATCCTGGAGACGATTGTGCGCCAGTTCCCGTGTGCCTATTTGTACGGGTGAGAATCTGGAACGGCGAGCAGGCTTCAAGGATTTCATCATTTATCAAGGGTGCGACATCCTGAACCCTGACTTACGCAACAGCGGCGGGTTTTTGGAAACGAAACGCATCGCCGATATGGCTGATACATTTGGATTGCCGATGGCGACGCACAACACCGGCAGTCAATTGCACACCTGGGCTAATTGCCAGTGGGCTGCGTCCATTCGTGACTATATCGCTTGTGAAACGATCACCGGGCAGGGAGGTTGGATGGACAAGGTCCTACTGCTTGATGGTGAGTACATCAAGGGTGGGCATATCAGCGTAAGCGATAAGCCAGGGCTTGGCGCCGAACTCAACTCTGACGTGGTGAAGGCTCATCTGGCTCAAGGCGAACACTGGTGGGAATGAAAGGCAAAATGAAGGATGTCGCAGCAAAATAATGAGAGGGCTCTGAAATGTCGATGAAACGTCGTGAATTGTTGAAGTCTATGGGAAGCGCAGCGTTGCTGAGCCTCGCCCCGCCTGTCCTACGAGCGCAAGAGCAGGTTGCACGCGCGACGCGTGGAATGGCGACGCCACGCATCAAGGATATAAGCGTGATTGAATGTGAGCCCGCGGGTACGCGGCTTACCGTGGTCAAGATCACGACGGATCAGGATGGGCTCTACGGCTACGGCTGCGCCACATTTACGCAGCGCGCCGATCTGGTCAAACCCGCGGTCGAGAAATATCTGAAGCCGTTCCTGCTGGGCAAAACCACGGACCGGATCGAGGATATCTGGCAATCGTGCTACGACAGTTCTTATTGGAAAAATGGGCCAGTGCTGAATAACGCGATCAGCGGTGTCGACCAAGCGCTGTGGGACATCAAGGGGCGCCAGGCCGGCATGCCGGTTTATCAGCTTGCCGGCGGCAAGTGCCGGGAGGCGGTCGATGCCTATACGCACGCCGACGGTCCTGACTTTCAGGCGGTGGTCGAGAGCGCGAAGGGTTTTATCGCCCAGGGGTTTCGCAATGTTCGGGTGCAGGTTGGCATTCCAGGCATGTCAGGTTACGGCTCGAGAACCGGCGGAGACACGACGCTGAAGGCGTTGCACGATAAACCACTGTACGAGCCCGCCTATGATTTCCGGCGCTCCCTTAAACTGCTGGAGGTCTGCCGACAGGAACTAGGCGAAGAGGTGGAACTGCTGCACGATATGCACGAGCGTATGACACCGAATCAAGCGGTGCAGTTCTGCAAAGAGGCGGAGAAGTTTCACATGTTCTTCCTGGAAGATCCGCTCTCTCCTGAAGACCTGGGGTACTTCCAACAGATAAGGCAAAACTGCGCAACCCCGATTGCGATGGGCGAGCTGTTCAACAGCCCACATGAATGGCAGCCACTGATCGAGGGAAGGCTCATCGATTACATCCGCGTGCACGTTTCGCAGGCGGGCGGCTTCAGCCCGGCGCGTAAGATAGCGATCCTGGCCGAACAGTATGGAGTAAAGACTGCATGGCATGGTCCGGGCGATGTCTCGCCGGTAGGTCACATGGCCAACGCGACGCTGGACATTGTCAGCTATAACTTCGGCATCCAGGAATATTCGCCCTTCAATGAAAAGACCCGGGAGATTTTTCATGGCTGTCCGGAATTGAAGGACGGATACATCTGGGTGAGCGAAAAGCCCGGGTGGGGAATCGAGATTGATGAACAGGCAGCCGCCAAGGCTCCGTTTACTCCGGGAAGAAATAATCTTAACGGTGGATGGGGAGAAATACGTAAACGCGACGGTACAGTGATCAAGCAGTAGCCCTGGGCGGTGACTGACGGGTGCCCTACATCTCGCTCGTTTTTCGCGAGATGTGGGATTCCACTGTTCTTTCCCTTTGTTTCTCGATTCATCCGACACACTGAGCGGTCAACCTCGGTGGTATCCCTTATCTCGCGAACAACGAGCGAGATATGGGGCACCCGTCCTTAGTCTGGGAAGAGAGGGAGAGAGTTTTTGCGCGGCGCCCTAGAGCTTGAAAAGTTCGCGCAGGCGGCGGGTCTGCGCTCGGCTGACTGGAATCTCAGTTTGCTTGCGATCGTCCATGCGCAGTTGATAGCTGCTCTTGAACCAAGGTACGACTTCCTTGATGTGGTTGATGTTCACCACATACGAGCGATGTGCTCTCCAAAAGATGGAGGGATCCAGCAGGTCGAGGAGCTCTTCGATCGTCCGACACTTGGAATGTCCTTCAAGAGTGGGCGTCACCACGGAGATGATGCCCTCCTCGATGGCAGCGAAGCAGATATCCTTCTGATCGGCCAGCAAGAGCCGATTATGGGCCTGCAGAATAATCTTGCCACTGCGGGGACGCACAACTGCCTGCTGCTGTTCGATGAGGCGGAATAGTGCATCGAGACGCGCATCCGATGGCTTGACATCGGTCGACGCACCGTTCTCCGCAGGCTCGTCGTCGGCCTGGTGCATCTCCTGCAAGCGTTGGCGTGCGCGCTCGAGGGCCTGCAGGACGCGGGCACGATCAAACGGTTTGAGCAAATAATCGATAGCGTTGACATCAAAGGCCCGCACCGCATATTGATCAAATGCAGTGGCAAAGATGATTTGGGGCATGCGGTCGGCGTCGACTCGCTCCAATAGCTTCTTGAGGACGGCAAAGCCGTCCAGGCCAGGCATCTGCACGTCCAGAAACACTACATCCGGATGGTGCGTGCGAATCAAATGGACCGCCTCGATGCCATTCTCACCTTGAGCGATGACCTCGACTCCTCCTGCAGCGTCCAGAAGGTACTTCAGCTCTTCGCGCGCGAGCCGTTCATCGTCGACAATCAATGCGGTCATTGGCATAAGAGCGCTGTCATCTCAGCCGTCCTGCCTGCCCAGCTTGGCGTGGGACCGGAGCGGAAAGATATAGAGTAACGAACTTGAGTATATAAGGAGCGCGAGGAACCCAGTCAGGATTGGAAGGCGCGAAGGCGGGAAGGCATGTTATCCGAGGCCAAACTGTGTCCGCAGTAAACGCAGTAGACGTCGGTAATGCGCACACCGCGGTAGCAATTGCCGCAGGCCGCGGAGACCTGGTAAGCGCACTGCGGGCAGAAATGGAACTCAGTGTGAATACTGGTTCCACAGGAGGGGCAGAGCGCAACCACTGGCTGCCGGAGGAGAAAGTACAGCACCGATCCGATGCCGCCCGGCATAGCCAGGCAGATCGCCACCCACAGCCGGGTGCTCATGCTGCGGCGCGGCGCATCCCGGCTTACATAACCGACCATAAGCATGTACAACGCGGCCAGTGCGCTCCAGGAGAGCGCGAAGTAAAAGCGGACACCGAACGGAGCAGCGATGGGACGCATCTTGTAGGCGACCCGATAAGCCGGCAAGATTACCCAGTAGAGATACTGCATGAAGACGAAGGCCAGGGAAGCCGCGGCGATCGACCAGCCCGGAATGAGCTTGACCTCTTCAGTGAAGGAGGAAGCTGCTTCGGCGTTGTTTACCTTGTTCGTCATTTTTCAATCGGAGGAAAAGTTTCAAAGCCGCGCCGATCGTGGTGCACGTGACGTTGTCCCTTCCATACAGCGATGAGCGCCGCCAGCATGGCGAGCAACAACATAGCAATGAGAAAGCCTAGTTGCGTGGGCACATCGAAGAGACGTTCCTCTTCCAGCAGATCCTCCACACCGTTCCAGATGATCGGTCCCAGCAAGATCAGCATGGATACAAAGCCCAGAATGGCAAAGCCGATATTGCGGCGCTGCAAAGTACGCTTCTCCTGGGTGGAGATCACGGCATCGCGCACCGCACGGCGGGTCTTTTGCGTAAGTGCCCGGTTGGCGTCGCCATCCAGCCAGGGAATGGAACGCACCACGTCTGTCAGAGCCCTCTCAGGGCCCCCTTTTTGATTTCCCTTCATCGTGCTTCTCCCTCCCGTGCGGCTACACGAGGTTTGAGAGCAGAGAGGCCACGGTAGAGTCGCGACTTTACCGTGGAAAGCGGTGAGCGTGTAACTTGAGCGATCTCTTCCAGGGAGAGCTCCTCATGGAAGCGGAGTACCAGCACTTCACGATGCAGCGGTTCAAGCGTCAGCAATGCCTCGGCCACACGCTGCCCGTTCTCATTGGTTTGGTAGGTTTCAAAGGGGGAGGGCCCATCGGCGGCAACATCAAAGGACCGGCCGTCTTCTCCTGCCTCACGCATGGCTTCCAGGCTGCTCATGGTTCGCTTGCGCCGCACGTCGATGACCAGGTTGCGGGCAATGGTGAAGAGCCACGTGTCAAAGCGGGACTTGCCATTGAACTGGTCGCCGCGCTTCAGCACGCGCATCCAGGTCTCCTGAAAAATATCTTCGGCGGTTTCGCGATTGCCGGTGAGGTAGAGCAGGTAGCGCAGCAGGCGATGCTGGTATTGAACGATCAGCTGATCGAGCAACTCCGGATCGTGACGCTTTAGCCCTTGCGCGACAAGGCTGTTTTCGTTGCAGGACTGGTCGGCAAGGGTAATTGAGGCAGCGCGCATATCTCCCTCTGAGACGTGGGCTGTTTCGCCAAAGACCCCTTGGGTAACCACTTTTTTGAGCTTAGCGGCAAGAACCATAGAACCGTTCCTCCGTCCCGCGGCTCGCCAGGACGACCTAGTCCGTACAAGGATATAGGAATCAGCCGCCTGAGGCGAATTTGAAGGCGTGGGACCTATCTGGCATTAGATCCGGGAGATCGCCTGTCCCTGGGGGGGAAACCCAGTGGGGCAGCTACTCGGGGCAAGGCAATCCTATTTCTTCTGCTACGTCTAAACTTAAGACTATGGAGATTTTGTTTGGCCTACATCCTGTCGAGGAGGCTTTGCGGTCGGGGACACGGAAATTCGACCACATTTGCATCGCCCGGGAGCGGCAGGACGCGCGGCTGGAAAAGCTGATCCAGGCGTGCCGGGACGCAGGGGTAAAAACGCGCATGGACACCCGCGACCAGCTCACTAAGCTGGCCAGGACTGAGGCACACCAGGGCGTGGTGGCGATCGTCAGGGCGCGGCAGTTCCTTGACCTGGACGACCTGCTCCAGGGCGGGGAGCAAAAGCGTCTACTGCTGGCACTGGATGGGGTGGAAGACCCTCAGAACCTGGGGGCGCTACTGCGAACGGCCGAGGGCGCGGGGGTTGACGGGGTGGTAGTTACGGAGCGGCGGTCGGCGCCGCTTAGCCCGGTGGCGGTGAAAGCTTCAGCCGGGGCGGCGGAGCACGTAAAGATCGCACGGGTGGTGAACCTGGTGCGGGCGCTGGAAGAGTTGAAACGACGCGATCTGTGGTGCATCGGCCTCGACGAGCGGGGCACCATGGACTACGACGAGTTCGATTTCTCCGTGGGTTGCGTGTTGGTGCTGGGCCGCGAAGGCGCGGGACTGCATGACCTGGTGCGGCGCAGCTGCGATCACCTGTTGCGTATCCCCATGGCCGGCCGGGTGCACTCGCTGAATGTGAGCGCAGCAGGGGCGGTAGTGCTTTATGAGGCAGCGCGGCAGCGGCGGAAGGCGGCAAAGGCAGAGGGTTCCTCGCCGGTACCGGCGAGGACGAAGAAGCAGAAGGGTTTGGGTTCATGAAGTTTTTGCGGTTTGTAGTGGTTGTTGTTGGTACTGGGCTCTTCCTAGGTTCATGCGCCATGGGACAGGAAGCTTCACCTCCCTCAGCAGTTCCCTCCCAGGAACCCGATGAGCACCCCGGCAAGGTGATTATGTCGCGGTCGGTAGATGACAGTGGCAGTACCCCGGCAGCGTCGCCGGCAACTCCCGCGGCTAAGCCGGCAGAGGCGCCAACCGACGCGGAACGGGAGGCCATCACTTTCCTCTCCTATGATCTCGATGTTCATCTGCGGCCGAAGGAGCACGCGATGGCCGTGCGTGCGCGTGTCGCACTACGTAACGATTCAGCTAGCCCGCTGCACCGCCTCCCTTTGCAGATTTCCTCCACGCTGCAATGGACAAGCGTTCGCATAGCCGATGCTCCAGCCACGTTCTCCCAACAGCTGGTGAACAGCGATATTGACCATACGGGGGTTCTGCGAGAGGCGGTGATCGCCTTGGCACAGCCTCTTGAGCCGCAGCAGACCATCGCCGTCGACCTTACGTACGAAGGAACCGCTGCTCTTTCCTCGACCCGGTTGGAGCAGATTGGAACCCCGACGGAGGTGGCAGAGTCCTCCGATTGGGACCGTGTGGCGGACGATTTCGTGGGCCTTCGGGGCTTCGGCAACGTGGCTTGGTACCCGATCACTTCCGTCCCAGTGGCTTTGGGCGATGGAGCCAAGTTTTTCTCTGAAGCAGCGGAGGAACGGCAACGTCAAAGCCAGGCCACGGTGACCATGAAGGTGACCGAGGAGTTTTTTGGGGAAGCACCGAATCTGGCTGTATTGGATGGCGAGACTTTCACCGTGACGCCGACAACGCAGCCTGCGGCCTCGGTACCGGGAATCGTCACCTGCACGCTGCCGCCAACGCGGTTGGGCTTTGCCTCGCCCAGCCTTTTTCTAGTCACGCGAGCCCGGCAGGAGGGCGACGGGGTGACGGTATTCGCGCGGACCGAAGACGTCACGAACGCTCAGGCCTACATGAAGGCAGCTACGATGGTGGTCCCGCTGATCCATCGCTGGCTGGGCACGGAGCCTCGAGGCACTCTCAATATCGTCGATCTGCCGGAGAAGGGCGACGCCCCATTCGAAGATGGTTCCGTGCTCTTCACCAATGTGCAGAGCGCCGAACCGTATAAGCTGGGCGACACGCTTATCCATTCGCTGACCCATCTTTACTTCTACTCTTCGTATCCATGGCTGCAGGAAGGCGTGCCCTCGTTTATGGGTTCCCTGTGGCTGGAGCAGAACCTGGGAAAGGACGCTGCGATTCAGCGTTTGGATAATTCCCGGGGTGCGCTCTCCCTGGCCGAGCCGGGCGATGGCGCTTCGGCATCGCAGGCATTGGTGACGGCTAGAGATCCGGTGTACTACCGCACCAAGGCGACTTATGTTTTCTGGATGCTGCGCGGCCTGGCTGGTGAAAACGCGCTGGCGCATGCATTGCATGAGTATCAAGCGGGTTCGGATACGACAGGAAGGGGGTTTGAGCAGGTGCTCGAACGGGCGAGTGGTAAAGACCTGAAGTGGTTCTTCGAGGACTGGGTCTACCACGATCGCGGCCTGCCTGACCTTTCGATTGCCGGCGTGTACCCCAATAACGCTACCGTGCCCGGCGCCTATATCGTCGCAGTGGATGTGTCCAATAGCGGGACGGCCGAAGCGGAGGTACCCGTCTCCGTTTCTTCCGGCACAACCACGGTGACTGAGAGGTTGCGGATTCCAGCAAAATCGAGGATAAGCCACCGCTTCCTGCTGCAGGGGCAACCGGCGGAAGTCGCGGTGAATGACGGCACCGTTCCCGAAGTACAGGCCAGTGTACATAGGCAGACGCTCGCTGTTCCTGCAGCCTCGAAGTAGCTGCTCACCCAGCCCCAATGAGTAAAAGAAAGGCTTTCTCGTTGAGTGTTGTGGATCCCACTCAAGCCCCCAAAAGGGCTTGAATGGGGCACCCAACCTTCGTTGCACCGGCAGGGAAATTGGGCGCTAGTTCTCTACTTGCTCTTCGATCGCTTTTACTTCGGGGTGTTGCAGGGTACCGGTGATGGCGAAGGGGTCTGCGGCGGATCCGCCTTTCAGGTCCAGTTCGCGATCGAAAGAGATCGTGCCCGACAGCGGAATCGCTTCCTGGCCGCGAGCAAGCAGACTATGCGTTATCGTGATGGTGCTGTCTGCAATGGCCGCATCGGCGCTCCATTGATCGAAGTGGACGAAGGGTTGTGCGGCTACAGGCAACGGCTCTTCCGCAGCCAATCCGCCTTTGGTCCAGTTCCAGTGCAAGGTACCCGTCGCAGAGCGGGCCAGATCCTGCGCTGTCGAAGCCGGACATGCGTGAGCTTGGCGGAAAAATTGGCGAGGCCGCTTCCCCAATGCTCCTCAAAGAGCTGGCCAGCGCGCTGGGCGAAGCGTTGGTCACCTGCACATCAAGCTTGATATTCCGGCTGGTCACCGGATGCGTTCACCAGCCCGGCAAGATGCAACGTTCCGTTCGCCACGCGGCCGTTCAACGAGCGTATCGTGATCGAGTTTCCGCTGATGTCGAGGGCGCCGACGGCGTCATGCACCACCAGCTTGCCCGTCGAGAGAGCTCGCCGACCTGGACGGTGCCGGCAAGATCGGGCCATTGAACGGAATGGCGATCAATGCGATCGAGAAGCTGGCGCAGAAGCTCACCGCCTTCGACCGGTGCCGAGCAACGTGGATTGAAGCGCGCCCAGATCAAGGGTCGGGGAAGACGAGCGAGAAATGCCCCACACACGGGCCGCTCCGCAGTGCAAAGCGTCGGGTATTCCAACGTTCCCTGAGCCTCCAGCTTGCCATAGCCGATCGCCGCATTGGTCCAGGCAATCTGGGTGGGGCTCAGGATTCCCTGGGCCGAGGCAATGCGCAGCGGCTGGGACAAATAAGACGTCGTGAGCTCCGCGTTCCGGATGGCGATGCTGCCTTCCGCCGTCGATGAGGCGACCGGATGTTCGGTGTCCGGCACGGGCAACAACCACTTGCCGCGAACATTAAGATCCAGGGCGGCGGTCCCGCGCCGCCGAGCACCACGGGGCGGCACCCACCGCGGAGCGGGTGCTGTGTGCGCCAAGCAGTCCGAACGACTTGTTGAAAGCCTGCAGCCGGGCCAGGCTGGTAGCTCCGCTCAAGTGGAGATCAAATCCCGCCAGGGTAAACCGGCCATCCACGGTCAGCGGAGCCGGCGCGCCCATCGCCAGCCGCACCGGCTGCAACAAGAGCGCTGGGGGGCCCGCCTCTCGGGGTCTCGCACTTCACCCGCACCGGGGCCAACACGAATGGCTTACCAGAATCGGGAGGGGTCAGGCTCAGCGAAGCCAGGGCCACTTCCCCCGCAATCAAAGGCTGGCCGGCCACTCTGCGAGGTGTAGTGAAAGTGGCCATTGAGCGCGCCGGCGGCCTGCACTCCGGCGCCCAGGCTGCTACGCACCTGCTGTAGCCCGGCCAGCACCGCAGCGGCGGGAAGACGGTTGATCTCCAGCGTGAGATTGCCTGGGGCAGGGTTTGCCCCTCCTGAATCGAGCCGGTGAGCAGAAGGCCTCCGTCGCCCACCGGAGAAGCACAGGACAGATCCTCCAGCGATCTCGATTCCTTGCGGAACGAGGCGCGGCAGGTGGTCGCTACATCCAGCGGATGAGGCGGAGTAAATTCGGAGCGGTGCAGTCCGGCGACCTTCAGGCTGGCGTTGATCTGCGCCAGCTCCGCGGTACCCCCCACCTGGGCTTCGACCTCGAGACCGCCGCGCCAGCCGATATCGCGGCCCAGGGTGAGCCGGCTTAACTGGCCCAGGGGCACTCCGCTCCACTCCATCTTCAGGTTCAACGGCATCGCGCCCAGCCAGGCGGCCCGATGCAGGGTGCCGTCGATGCGCAGCACGCCGGTATCGGCAAGGTCGAGATCCAGATCGGTGCGCACCGGTTGAGCGCGAAAATGCACCTCCCAGTCATCTCCAGGAGCGAGCGAAATGGAAAGGTCGGAATTCAGAAACGACAGCGGTTTCTTTTCGTTGCCTTGCTTTGAAATTGATGCGCGCGTTTTCCGCCTCAATATAGGGAAAGCGCGGCGCGCCGCCGGCATACCGCTGGCCGGTGGGGGCGTTGGGAATTTGCGCTGCCTGAACCAGAATCGAAGCCAGAGTTCCACCCTCCACTGGAGTTGCGGACCAGGTTCAAACTGGCGTCGTCAAAATGAATGCGGGAAACTTCAAACCGGCCTCGCCACAACGACAAGAGCCGCAGGTAAGCGACCACGCTGCCGGAGTGAAGGATGGGCTCGGAGCCGAACTGGGGATCTTCTTCTACGGAAAAATCGGAGAACTCAAAGCCGGGCAGAGGCAGCAGGCGCAGCCTGACGGAAGAGATATGCACCTGCCGGCCAATGCTGCGGCTGATGCTGTCGGCGATCCGATGTTGATAGCGATTGATGTTGACCAGCGGCGGCAGCACAAAAGCCACTACCGCCAGCACCACCACAGCCAGAGGGATCCAGCGCCGGGGCGAAGGACGCTTCTCTACGCCACCCATGCTAACGGACCAGATGCAACGTCCGGCGCCAGCGGGTCTGATCGAAGAAGTGAAGGATCACGTGGGTATAGAACGAAAGCTTGTCACCCACTCCTTCTTTTTCGTACTGGTTGTCCGGTTCGATAAAGGACCAGTAAACGAACAAGCGGGCGTGCCGACAATGTTGGCGCGCGGGCACAAATCCCCAATAGCGGCCGTCGAGGGAGACGGTGCGGTTATCGCCCATGGCAAAGTAGCGGCCCGGCGGAACCACAAGATCCTCACCCTGAATGTAGTTGGGCAGTTCGGCGGCCCAGGTCGGGGTCACGTCGCCGCTTTGCGATGGCGGCACGGCGGGAAAGTCATCGCGGTAAGGAAAATAGTTGCCGTAGTCCGGCATGGCCGCTTGCGGTTCGTGCTGCGGCTGCCCATTGAGAAAGACCACGCCGTTGCGCAGGTGAATATGGTCGCCAGGGATGCCGATGACCCGCTTTACCAGGTAAAGGTCGGGTTCGCCGGGCTTGAAAAATACGATGATGTCGCCGCGGCGACGTTCCCGGTAGTAGACGAAGGGAGCCCACGAGGTGCGCGGCGCGAGGGTAATGCGGTCGACCAGCACGTGGTCGCCCACCAGCAGAGTCTTCTCCATGGACGACGACGGAATCTCAAAGTTCTGGAAGATGAAGGTCAGGGCAAACAGCCCGATGACCAGCACAGTACAGATGGAAGCAAATGCTTCCAGCGGCGTCTCTTCCCTTGCCTGTTCGGTTTTAATCTCGGTTTCCGTGGCTTCCATGCTAGTGGCCAAAGTCGCCCTCACTCAGTGAATGACCCGGAACATGCGGCTCCATCGTGCGAAGTCCATCACGGTGTCGAGCGGGCTCTTCTCGTGTCCGAGTCTATCATCCGGCAGAGTGTTGGCATCGGTGGCCGAAGGCTCGTGGAGGGAGAAGTAAATGAAGAAAGGCAAGCCCACGACATTCGCGCGCGGGACAAAACCCCAGTAACGGCTATCGCGGCTGTGATTGCGGTTATCGCCGAGCACAAAATAGAGGCCCGGGGGCACGACCAATTCGCCGTTCTGTACATCGTGGCGCATTTGGATCCACCAGTGAGTGTCGACACCAGGGTCGGTATAAAGCTTGGCGGGAAACTGATCGCGGAAATTGTCCTGATACGCGCCTTCAAAGACCGCAAAGGGCTCGTTTTGCTTTTGCCCATTGATGCACACCACACCATTTTGCAGACGAATGTGGTCGCCCGGAACGCCCACCACCCGCTTGACGACATGGTCGCTGGGATCGAGCGGGAAGTGGAACACGATCACGTCGTCGCGTTTCACCTGCTCATAGGGCAACAGCCAGTGCCAGGCTCCCGGGGGTCCATAGACAGCCTTATTGACCAGCAGGAAGTCGCCTACCAGCAAAGTCCGCTCCATGGATTCAGAGGGAATGCGAAACGGCTGCACCACAAACGTGAGCACAAAGAGGGCGATCACGATGATCGACAGCAGCGAGCGGAAGGTATCGAGCAGGTTGGGAAAGACGAGGTGGGCGTGACTATCGTGCGCGGGCCTGTGGGCGACCGCAGGGGCCCCCGCAGCCGCTACGCCGACCGCTTCTTCCGTGGTCACGCGGAAGAACTCCGCTGGTGGTTGGTTGGTCAAGAACCGTTACCTTCTGCGACAGGTTGCCGGGCAGGAGCCTGCTTCCTGAGTTTCTCGAAGGCCCGCCGGGCGGCCTCCTGCTCGGCGCGTTTCTTGGTGGTTCCCACCCCGCGCGCAATCGCCTTGGGCCCATTTCCCTCCGCCACTCTCACCTCCACCAGGAAGCGCTTGCGGTGATCGGGCCCGCTTTCCGCTTTGAGGACATAATCCGGCGGCCCGGTCTTCTGCGCCTGCAGCAGCTCTTGCAGCGCCGTCTTGTGATCCCCCAGAGAGACGCCAAGATCCAACGCATGGCGCAAGTCATTCACATAGGGGGCAACCACATGCTCGTTGACAAAGGGCTCCACCGCGAGCCAGGCCGCCGTCCAGATACAACGCGGCGATGACTGCCTCTACGCAGTTCGCCAGCAAGGTGGATTTTTTTCGCCCGCCGCCTCTTTCCTCTCCGCGCCCCAGGCGGAGATAACTGCCCAGGTCGAGCGCCGCGGCCACCTGGGCCAGATGGCGCCGGCTGACCAGGCTGGCGCGGAGACGAGTCCACTCGCCTTCATGAAGATCGGGAAAACGACGGAAGAGGATCTCTGCAACCACCAGGCCCAGAACCGCGTCCCCAGAAACTCCAGTTGCTCATTGTCTTCTTCGCGGAGCAAGGGCTCCCTCGGCCTGACGGCCTTCGAGAGTTTGCTCGTACGCCAGCGAGCTGTGGGTCAGCGCCTTCACCAGCAGTTGCGGCTGGTGGAAGGTGTAACCCAGCGCCGCCTGGAGCGTGTTGGGAGATGGTTGTGTCATGAGTCGGTGGCCCTTTCTCCTACTTTAGTGCATGGCGAGAGAGATAGCCGTTACTGAGGATAACACGATAGAGGCAGGGGCCTCAGCTGGGGCGGAGTCTCTGGCGCCGGATCGTCGTCCCCTGCGGGCTCGGTGTGCTCCTGTTTGGGTACCGCGTACGGTTGTTTCAGACCTTTTTCCGCCGCCAGCCTGGTATCGGCCTGCCGTCGCGCACGGTGAGTGCGGCGCGGTACTCGTTGACGGCCTGATCACGCTGGTCCTGAATGTCGTAAATGCGCCCCAGGTAGATGTGCGACCAGGCCAGCATGCGAGGATCCTTGGAGAGCCGCATCGTCTCTTCGAAGTTGTGCTGGGCACCCGGGACATCGCGGTGCATGATCGCCACCCGGGCCAGGATGAAATTGGCTCTCGCCGGATCGCCGGATTTATCGGTGACCGACTGTTGCGCCAGCGCGCCGGCGCCGTCCGTATCACCCTTCATCAATTTCATTTCCGCCAGGTCCAGCCCTCTCGAGCTCACGCGGCGAGCGATGGACTACGTCAGAGTAACTCTGCTGGTTAAAGGTAGTGTTTTTCACGTGGCTCAATTGCTGGCTCACATCCATTCCATAGACCATCTCGCCGATACTTTCTTTGAAGCTCTGCGGCTGCTTCTCAAAGGCGGCGAAGGCGTAGTAGAAGTAATCCGTCAGCACATAGCCGTCCGCCATGTCCTTTTGCACGGCAGTGGCGGCGGACCGCCTCGGCTGCCTCGACCGAAGCATTGTGCTGGTGGGTGGCGGATTCCAGATCGCTGCGGCGAACGTCGGCTGGAATTTTGTAGATGGTGACGCCGGTGTCCATCGTCCGGGCCTCGACCGCGCGAATCATGCACTCGATCGATCAGGGCCACTACGTCACTGCGATAGGTGTAATCGAGCGGAGCATCATGAACGGTCTTTAGAAAGGGCAGAAGCCTATCCAGAGCCGTTGCACGCGCGTACAAGCAGCGGCTCAATCTGATAATGGAGGTAAGCATGGCGAACTTCCCGCATGTGGATGGTTCCATTGACAGGCGAGGCTACGACTACATAATCCGCTCCATAGACCCGGGCATTGGTCTGCGCAGGGTCGAGCAGCGGCTCGATCACCACCAGAAAGCGGCGGCCGTTGTTGGCCCCGCCAGGGGTCTTGAGGTAGATGCCGGTATCGTCGATCATTTTGGTCAGGGAGTCGTGGAGTTGGACCAGTTCCTTATCGTATTGCGGGCGAACGTGGATCCAGACCACGTGCAGGTTGACCAGTTGGGCAAAGCGGCGCAGTAATGGCAGGATGTTTTCTACTCCGCTGCGTCCGGAGGCATGTCGGCGCCCTCGGCGCTCGGCGCAAGATCAGGGGGCGGCGTGATGTAGAGGGCGAGCGAAATATACTGCGCCAGATCGGCGCCCATGTCGGAAAGCCGATGCTGGGCTATGAAGGTGCAGATCTTTTCGTGCGCATCCCGCGCGTCGGCGGAGGCCTGGAGCGCCTGGTTGACCTGGTCGCGGACCTGCTGGCGCACCGGGTCAGAAACCGCAAGCCCCTGATCATAACCGCACGCGTTCAGGGCTGCGGCTAGGTAAAAGAGCGCCTCGCTGTTCTGCAGGCTGATATCGGGACCTGCGGCGTTCACGAGTGCTGTGGATTCGGCCCTGCCGCCGGCTGAGGCCTGGGAATCGGAAGAGTTTTGGGCTTGCGCGAGGGGACTGCACAAGCAGATCAACAGCGCAAACGAGGCTGCTGCCAGGCGCAGAGGAGGATTTGTGGGATGGAGGTCGGAATGCTTGCTGTGAAACTGCATAGAGTGCGGCGAGTGGCCCTCTTCAAGTCTATGCATTGGCATGAGGGAGGGTCAAACCCGGAAACAAAAGCAGAAACATAGCCGACAACACTCTGCTACGGTTTCCAATGAGCGGATTACTCTCAGCTGGATCTGTCCAAATGAAGAGATAGTGGGTTAGGAAGGTGGGTTGGGTGAGTTGATCGCTTGGCACATTTGCGGCGCGATCAAGAGCACCCAGGACCTGCGTCCTTGACAATCTCTGTCGTCCCCTTCGACAAGCTCAGGATGGCTCTGCGGGATTGTCTGCCTCAGAAACGGCCGTTCTGCGACGTCTCAACGATGTCCTAAGCATCCTAGCCGGGTACCGACACTCCTGAGAAGGAGAGCAGGACGGTGCCCCGCACGGGCTGCCCAAAGACCTGCGCCGGGGCAAAAACGCTGAAAGCCAAACTGTCTTCCAACTTGGAACGGGTCTTGCTGTCCATGTTTCCGGAGACGACTCGGTAGTCGTACACTCGGCCTTCGCCGTTGACGCAAGCCAGGACGACGAGCGGATTATTGCCGTCGGCAACGCCTCCGGCGGGCTCAACTGAGGTGTAAAGGAAGCGTGGGCTGGAAGCCATCCCAAGGGGTTCGTCGCGCGCCAGCGCAGGCGACGGGAAGGCAAACATCCCCGTCAGGAGGGCGGCCCCGCCCAGCAGAGCAATCGTGCTGGCAAAACCAGCCGTCACTTGCCATATGAGGGGACGGAAGGTATTTTCCCAGCGAATTCGACCGCGGGCGAACTTTTCCTGGGCGGTGTTGGCGGATTCCTGCGATAAGGCAACACGTAGCCGTAGACCCAAGTCTTCAGGAGCTTTGGCCGGCCCGATAGAACTGATAAGGGACTGGGCGGTACGCCACTTCGCGAATTCACCTGCGCAGCTTGAGCAACGTTCCAGGTGCCCGGCGATCTCCTGCATGGTCGCGCCCGCCACAGCTCCATCCAGGTAAGCGGAGAACTGGTTGCGTAAGTCGCTGCACTTGCTCACTTGGCCCCCTTGGCACTCATGGAAAGCGCCTCTACCGGTTGAAAAGCCGAACTTGGGCGTTTGGTCGCCGCCTCCGCAAAAGCGGCCAGCCTCTCCTTCAGATGCGCGCGTCCACGCATAAGACGCGACTTCACGGTGCCGAGATTCACGCCGAGAATCTCCGCCACCTCCTCGTAGGAAAAGCCTTCGATGTCGCGCAGAACCACGACAGCCTGAAAAGGCTCGGGAACCTGACGCAACTCTTCCTCCACCCGGGCACGCACTTCTTCATGGGCGGCGTGGTCAAAAGGCGATTCGTGAGCGTCGATCAAAGTGTCTTTGAGGCAGAGGGGCTGTCCGTCGTTGGACTGACCGAACTCGGATTCGATGGTCACTTCCTGGCGCTTGTGTCGCCCCCACCAGCGGCGCTGGTTGCTGGCCTCGCGCAGTGCAATGCGATAGATCCAGGTGCGTAGACTGGAGTCTCCGTTGAAGCTGCCGATGCCGCGGTAGACCTTGATGAAGACATCCTGGGTCAGATCAGCGGCGTCCGCGGGATCGGGAATGGTGCGCGCAACCAGGCTGTAGATGGGCTGATGATACTTGGCGATCAACCAGGCAAACGCTTCCTCAGAACCGGCCTTCAGTTCAGAGATAATTCCGGCTTCTTCTGACCGTACACCGAGGGCGCTGGCGATATTTCCCAAAGCTATGCCTGCCTGCATGCGAAAGTTCTCCATAACATAACAGGAAGCGTCCACTTGCGTCTCCCAATTGCGCACTCGACCGCGGGGGCAGTGAGCAAGGTGCCCACGCCACGCCAGTTTCAAGCTTTCTCTTTACTTTAGACACCACCCAGGGAGTAAGTGGCTCGGGAAAAGAGATTACTGAGGTGCTGTAGCCGGGGGCGGTTTTTTCTTGTGCGGCTTTGTAGTATCAGGGCCATCGTTGACCACAATCTTGGTGGGCGCGGGCGGCGGTGCGGCGGCCGGTTGGGCAACGGTGGCCTGCGCGTGGGCAACCTTGGCGTCCTGGGCGCCTATGGCCTGCAGCAGCCAGGTGCCGAGGTTGGCCCTGCCATCCTCCAACCCGGCGCGGGCTTGTTCCAGACTGCTCGCATCGGATGCCGAGCCAGCCAAGCCCGCGGTTTCAGTGACCCGAAGCAATACGTCATAGAGAGCATCCAGATTGCGGAAGACGGCGAAAGCCGGGGAAAGCGCGGCGGGACCACTTGCCGCAGCGGCATCTGCCTGCGCCATCAACGTTGGCAGGGTGGTGTTGAGGTCTCGCTGCATGGAATTGATATCCTGCTGCGTTGTGGCACGAATATCGTTGGGTGCTTTCCAGTGGGCAACGTTGAGGCTGGTAAGGGTGTTCTGGACGTTGGCCAGCGCCGGACGCAGGTTATTCATGGGAAAGGCCGTTGGCGCGGGTACCGCGGCCGCAGCTGGGGTGGCAGGCGGTGGTGCTTGCGCACTCGCGGCACCGGAGCCGCCGATGAACAACAGGGTTAGAAGTGCTACTTGAGCCGAGTGAGGGGAACAGAACATTCTTTCTCCCGTAGAAGACGGTGGAGGAGCGGTTGGCCCATGCGGAGCGTTTGACGTATTAGACATGCTCCAGCAGAATAAAGGATGTTCCTCCCTTTGTGGGCCTGTGGCGCAGCTGGGAGCGCGCTTCCATGGCATGGAAGAGGTCATCGGTTCGATCCCGATCAGGTCCACCAAATAACTCCTTTGCTAGCAAATACTTGCCGACACCGTCGGTTTGCCTTGTGCGTGCCCGAGGGTACGGAAGGGTGCTGATTTTTTTTCCCGTCCGCGGGCAGCCTCCATCCCACGACCTTTAGGCTCGCTTCCACTTCTGCTGGAAAACGCGCATATGACTAGCCGTCGGGGCCGGCTCTCAGATACTCGGGGCCCCACCAAACCAGGTTCTCGTCGATTGACAGCGAAACCCCCGAGTCGAAGGCCTGAGGGGCACCGAATTCGAAGGTTGGCGCTAAGCCGTCCTGCAGCGTCGGCGCCGACTGGCCACTTGTCCGAAAGCCAACTTCCGACAAACGCCGGCTCGGGATGGCAGGAACGCTTATTGGGCCGCTACTTTCTCGGCAAGGTTGACGGACAACGCGATGAAGTTATCTCGGACCGCGTGAGCTACGCCCCCAGCTTTTCCTAAGGGACAGCAGTTCTGATGATTTCTCGGTAGCCCAATCAGATCGATGTTCTCTCGTTTTGCGACCATCCCACCTTTTTGGACCCACGAGCGACCCACCTTTTGGACCCGATATGGTTTGACAAACCAGTTGCAATCACTGGAGGCAATCTGTATACATGTGGTCACCCCGCGTAATACTTGGAGCCCTCGCGAATCGATAGAGGAACGAGCCCGAGTGGCGATTTTCGGGAAACGAGCCAGTCAACCGCGTCGCTGGCGCTCTTGCATAGGTCAGCCCGATTTCCCGTGCCCAAGATCTCTGCAATTTGAGATGGGGTAGACAATGGGCCATTTCAGCGCAGCGTCAATTCGATTGTTCAAGGAGACGGCAATTGCAACAACACGATTGGGCCGGAGTTTTTCCGGCAATCACCACCCCGTTCAAGCCTGACCTCGCGATTGACTACCAGGCGCTGGCATCACAACTGGAGAAATTTACCCAGAGCGGCTGCCAGGGCATCGTAGCTCTCGGCTCCCTGGGCGAAGCGCCCGTATTGGAGCCCCAGGAGAAACTCGAAATCCTGAAGCAAGCCTCGAGGATCCTGCACGGCCGCGTGCCGCTGATCGCCGGAATCTCCGCCATGAGCACCACGGAAGCGGTGTCTCTTGCCAAAGCCGCCGCCGATGCCGGGGCAGACGGGCTAATGGTCTTGCCGCCCTATGTCTACCGCAGTGATTGGCCAGAAACGAAAGCGCACGTGAGCGCAGTGTTTCGCGCAACCCCGCTCTCAGCAATGCTGTATAACAACCCCATCGCCTACGGCACAGACATTTTGCCTGAGCAGATTGTTCAGCTCAGGCAAGAGAACAACAACTTCCATGCCGTGAAGGAGTCGAGCGGAAGTCTCCGCCGCATCACGCATCTCAAACACCTCGCTGCCAATTCGCTCGCCCTCTTTGTGGGCATGGATGATGTGGTGGTGGAAAGTGTCGCGGCGGGCGCCGTCGGTTGGATCGCCGGTTTGGTCAATGCCTTCCCCGACGAAACCGTGCGGCTCTTTCAACTCGCACAGCGGGGCCCATCCAACGAATTGGATTCGCTCTACGCATGGTTCCTGCCCTTGCTGCGGATGGACACAGTGCCCAAGTTCGTCCAGATGATCAAACTGGTGCAGGAAGAAGTGGGGATGGGTTCAGCCAGGGTGCGTCCGCCCCGCCTTGAGCTGACCGGCGCAGAGCGCGAAGAGGTCCTGACTGTCCTTCGCTCGTGTCTCCAGGGGCAACCCGCTTGATGAGACGCGTTGCCAGCTGCCTTGGTGCGTTGCTGATCGCCTCGCTCCTGCTCTCGGCTTCGGCCAGTGCTTCACCGGCACTCAACGAATCATTGAAGCAGATATTTCAAAGCCAAGCCTATGAGGAGAAACACTTCGGGCCGGCAAGGTGGGTGGATGGTGGCGCGGCCTACACCACCGTCGAACCCTCTATTGCCTTTCCAAACTCGGAAGCCAGAGATATCGTTCGCTACGAAACCGCAACTTCCAAACGAACGGTATTGGTTTCTGCCTCGCAGCTTATTCCCTCCCCCAACAAAAAGCCGCTGACTCTCGAAAACTACGCATGGTCGCAAGATAATAGGCGCCTGCTCATCTACACCAATTCAAAAAAAGTGTGGCGCCGCAATACCCGTGGCGATTATTGGGTGCTCGACCTCGACAGCGGCAAGCTGCACCAGATGGGCGGAAACGCAGCGCAATCGTCGCTGATGTTTGCCCAGTTTTCACCTGATGGCCGCAGCGTCGCGTACGTGCGCGCCAACAATATCTATGTCGAAGATATCGAGAACGGCGCGATCCGGCCGCTCACTACCGACGGCTCCCAAAGCCTGATCAACGGGACCTCCGATTGGATTAACGAAGAAGAGCTTGATATTCGCAACGGGTTTCGCTGGAGTCCCGATGGGCGCTCCATTGCCTACTGGCAATTCGATACCACCGGAGTTGGTGTTTACACCCTCATCAATGACACCGCTGAAGCCTTACCGGTGCTGAAGCAATATCCTTATCCGCAGGTCGGCACGACTAACTCGGCGTCTCGCGTAGGTGTTGTCAACGTAAAAGGGGGTCCGACCCGCTGGATCCAGACCCCGGGCGACCCGCGGGAAAACTATATCGCCAGGATGGACTGGGCGGGAAACTCGAATCAACTGGTTCTGGAATACCTGAACCGGCTGCAGAACAACAATAGAGTTTTGCTTGCCGAGGCAGACACGGGAAACATTCGCACTATCCTTGAGGATACCGACCCCAAGTGGGTGGATCTGATGGACTCATTCCAGTGGGCCGAGGGAGGCAAGAGCCTGCTCTGGCTCAGCGAACGGGATGGCTGGCGGCATTTATACAAGACGTCGAGAGATGGCGGACCGCTGCAGCTGCTCACCCCTGGGGCTACGGATATCATTCAGGAAGTGAGTGTGGATGATCACTCCAAGTCCTTCTACTATCTCGCCTCACCCAACAATGCAACCCAGCGATATCTCTATCGAGTATCGCTGGACGGAGCCTCTTCTCCGCAACTCGTCACGCCAGCCAACGAGCAGGGCAGCCACAGTTACGATATCTCCCCCAATGGGGAATGGGCCTTTCACAAATGGTCAACCTTCGATCGACCGCCCGTCACCGAGTTGATTCGGCTCCCGGACCACCAGGTGGTGCGCTCGCTAGAAGGCAACGCCGAGCTGGCGAAAAAGGTCAACCAAAGCCTGGCTTGCCCAACGGAATTCTTCCAGACGAGGATTGCCGGCGATGTCACGCTCGATGGCTGGATGATCAAACCTCCGGACTTCGATCCAGCGAAAAAATATCCCGTGCTGGTGTATGTCTACGGAGAACCAGCGGCCACCACGGTTAAGGACGAATGGGATGGCGAGAGGGGCCTGTTCCATCGCGCAATTGCCCACGATGGATACATCATCTTGAGTTTTGACAATCAAGGGACGCCAGCGCCCAAAGGGCGGCCCTGGCGAAAGATCGTCTACGGCGACATCGGTGTTCTCTCTTCTTTGCAGCAGGCAGAGGCCATTCGTGCTTTCGCTGCCGAACACTCCTATGTCGACACTTCACGCATGGCCATGTGGGGCTGGAGCGGCGGGGGATCGAATACCTTGAACCTAATGTTCCGCTTTCCTGGCCTCTTTGCCGCGGGAATGTCAGTTGCTCCCATGGCGGACCAGCGTTACTACGACACCATCTACCAAGAGCGCTACATGGGATTGCCCAAGGATAATGCCCAGGGCTATCACGACGGCTCGCCCATCAACTTCGCCGAGGGTCTGAAGGGAAAGCTCTTGATCGTTCACGGGTCGGGCGACGATAACTGCCATTTCAAGGTCACAGAGCTGCTGGTGAATCGACTGATCGCATTGGGCAAGTCCTTCGACTTTATGGACTATCCCAATCGCACGCATGCCATTTCTGAGGGCGAGGGCACATCGCTCCATCTTCATAGCCTGCTCGCCCGGTATCTTGAAGAGCATGTCGCTCCCGGCGGCGTTCCGCGATGACTCCGGGTGAAATACCCGGTTATCTGGCGTTAGAGCGCGGAAGCAAGTCTGATTTTCTTGGCCACCCGCGTGGGCTTATCCTGCTGTTCTTTGTTGAGATGTGGGAGCGCTTTTCCTACTACGGGATGAAGGCGCTGCTCATTCTTTACCTGGTGAATGCCCGCCATTGGCCGATAAGCCGTGCGGCCATTTTTTATGGCAATTACACGGCCCTCGCTTACCTGGCTCCGCTGCTTGGCGGCTATCTGGCCGATCGGTTCTGGGGCGCCCGAAAGTCTTTAGTGTGGGGTGGGTCGATCATCGCGTTAGGCCACTTCACCCTGGCGCTTGAAGGTACGTCGACCTTTTACCTTGGCGTGACCCTGGTCATCCTCGGTACCGGACTCTTCAAGCCAAATGTATCCACCATGGTTGGGCAGCTGTATGCTCCGGCGGATGAGCGCCGTGACGCCGGCTTCACGATCTTCTTTATGGGGATAAGCGTTGGCGCCTTTTTTGCGCCGCTGGTCTGCGGCTATCTCGGCCAGAAGATCAGCTGGCATTATGGCTTTGGCGCCGCCGGCGTTGGTATGGTGCTGGGGCTTCTGCTTTATCTCTGGGGTCGCGCGCGGTGCTTGCCCGGTATGGGCTATCCGTTGCCGGCGCCGCTCGGAAAAGACGGGCCTCGGGTGAAGGTCAGCGCGACGGAGCGCAGGAGAATCTTCGCTGTCTTGTTGATCGTGTTCTCTACCATTCCGTTTTGGGCGTGTTACGAACAATTTGGTAGTTCGCTGAGTCTCTTTGCTGACCGCCACATTGCGCGCAACTTGGGCCGCTTTGAAATTCCGGCAAGCTGGTTTCAATCCATCAATCCGGTCGTGATTCTGCTCTTCGCCCCCGTGGCCGCGGGTTTGTGGGAGTGGCTGCGCAGGCGCGGTAAGGAACCATCAGCACCACGAAAGATGGTCTTCGCCTACGTATTCCTGGCTGTAGGTTTCGTTTTTGCTACCGTCGCCGGCTTCCGTAGCGAAACGCTTCTGCTGGTCAGCCCGATGTGGTTCGTCGCCACGGACCTCTTTCGGTCGTGGGGCGAACTGCTGATTTCGCCTGTCGGGCTTTCCTACGTAACCAAGGTTGCCCCGGCGCGGTATGGTTCGCGGCTAATGGCTGCCTGGTTTATGGCGGAAGGCCTCGGCAACCAGCTTGCCGGATTTCTCGCTGCTTATTCTGACGTCATTCGTGCAGGGCGATTCTACTTCATTTTTGTCGCCATCGCGGTGGTCTCAGCCATCGGCCTTCTGGTCATGGTTCCCTTGCTCAAGTGGCTGACCGCAGATCGCGATGATTCCCTCACTGAGCTGCCAGCATCTTAATAGCTTCCTGCGCGGCAGTATGAATAACATTCTGCGGAGAAACTCTGAGGCTTGCCTCATGAAGGAAAGGAAAAGCCGCGGGGTCCTTGCATTTCCCTAACCAGCGAAGCGCTTCTGCTTCTACCAGGTAACTCTCATCCGATTTTAGCGCTCTTGAAAGTATGATCCGAGGGAACGTTCGTGCAGGTCGCCTAACGCCCGGAGCGCCGCCACACGAACGGCCGATTTTGGATCGAGAGCCCTCTTCTCCAGAAAAGCGATGTCGGCGGCACTCATTGAAGGAGATAGCGCCTGAATCGCTGCTCTGCGAACCGCCCAGAAAGGATCTTCGCTCGCGCTTTGCTTGAGCGCATTGGGTACGCCGGAATCGTCAACATGCTGGATAGCTGCGACGCAGCCCACATGCGGCCAAGGACGTGCTTTCTGGAGCTGAAACTCGAGCTCTGCGGCAGTCTTGGGAAACGTCATTTCCTTAAGCAAGTGGTCGCCTTCATCAAACCTCACCAGTAAAGGTTTCTCCGGACATTGAAATTCAAAATGCTCCTCTTGCTTGCGAAGCCATACGCGGTAGGAATGCTTTCCGGAAGGCGTGGTAATCCCGATAACGACAGGCGTTTGAAAGACAGGCACCCGGTCGGATATTTGCTGTGTCTGGTTTACCTGTAACACCACCTTTTGCGCCGATTCGTTCCACTGATAATTCACATCGAAGACGGGGTGGCCAGCCTTATAGACCCACTGCTCAAAAAACCAATCG
>CAVZJL010000062.1:0-29109 GCA_963775365.1 uncultured Acidobacteriaceae bacterium
CGCGCCCGCGCGCGAGCGTCATTATGCGTTCCTTCTTGTTGCAGCCCGATGACAGCTGTCCATCCTGGGCTCTGCTTCAACTTTTTGCTGCAAAGTGAAGCGCCTCTCAAGGCCGCGCTCGGTGTGCATAAAAATACATCCACATGTATAAATATACAGAGTCCCTTTGTCAACGAATGGATGCCTTTTTTTAAAGGAAAAGTCACGTGGTCGTTACGGTTTCGGGCGGTGTGTGTGGAAGAAGCTCGACCTGCGGTGCTGGAAAGGTACCTCAGTGGCTAAAGCAGTGGACCGGTTTGCGAATTTACGTACGGGCTGAAACCCGTCCCTTCAAGATCGGGCCCGGTTTCTGAAACTTAAGTCCTGATACAAAGCGGATTTTGGCAGGCTTCGCAGCCGTAACCTTCGTCAAAGAGTTTGCCGTTGTCCCTTGTGGTGCGAAAGAAAATTTAATTGCCGGGTGCTTGTCACAGAAACGGGGATTATAGTTACGTATGGGTTTCTTTGCCTCAAAGACGCTGGAGCATGGCTGTAAGCCTACCCTGTTGGATCCTCGCTTTGACCACGATTCCTGCGGAGTCGGTTTCGTCGCTACGCTGCGCAATATTCCCACGCACGAAATTCTGACCCAGGCCCTCACCGCGCTGGCTCGTTTGGCGCATCGCGGAGCCATTGCCGCTGACGGCAAGAGCAGCGATGGAGTGGGCATCATGACCGCGATCCCGCGGGAGTTTCTGCTGACGTCCACTGGGGTTTCGCTCGATGCCGAGCAGCCGCTGGCGGTGGGTGTCGTCTTTTTTCCCAGTGAATCGAGTGCCGGCAAGGAGTCCCTAGAGCAAGCTCTGGCCGCGCAAAAGCTGCAAGTGCTCGCCTGGCGCGTGGTGCCCACCGTGAAGATGTTCTGGGCGAGATCGCGCTCTCCAGCATTCCGGTGATTCGCCAGGTGCTGGTGACGGCCAGTGATGCCGGCACATTTCGAGCGCCGCCTGTACCTGGCGCGCAAGCAATTCGAGCGCGAGGCTGGTGCTTCCGGCTATGTCTGCTCGCTTTCTTCCTGCTCGATGGTCTACAAGGCGATGTGTGCCGGACGCCTGCTAGCCGAGTTTTATCCCGACTTGGCGGATCCGCCGATACTTGACCCCCTTCGCCATCTTCCACCAGCGCTATGCCACCAATGTGCTGCCCTCGTGGGATCGTGCGCAGCCTCTGCGGACCCTGGCTCACAACGGGGAGATCAATACAGTTTGGGGCAACCGCGGGCGCATGGACGCCCGGGCGGCTACCATTCCCGCCGAGTGTCATCCCATCCTGACTGCAGACGGATCGGACTCGACCAGCCTCGACGAGGTGGTGGAATTGCTGGCGCGCAACGGCCGCAGCGTCGCCGAAGCGGTCAGAATGTTGCTGCCTCCTGCGGGACGGCAAAAGGATTCGGCTTTTCTTCGCTATCACGCGGATTGCGTTGAGCCCTGGGATGGCCCTGCAGCCCTGGCCTTTGCCGATGGCCACCTGGTGGGCGTTGCCCTGGACCGCAATGGGCTGCGTCCCTGCCGCTTCTTCCTGACCGAAGACGCACTGGTGGTCGCTGGATCGGAAGCCGGCCTGGTGGATCTCGATCCGGAAAAGATCATCCATAGCGGCCGGCTCGGTCCGGGCGAAATGCTGGTGGCCGACCTGGATGCGCACCAACTGCTGGAAGACGATCAGCTGCTGAAGGAATTCGACCGGTTCACCACTTATGGCGCGCTGGTGGAGGATATTCCGCTGGAGCCGGCCGCGTTTACTCCGCCGCTGGAGGATTTGACCCAGCTGCAGCAGGCTTTCGGCTACACGCGGGAAGATGTTCGCATGGTGCTGGCCCCTATGGCCAGCGATGGCAAGGACGCGGTTTGGTCGATGGGCGACGACACGCCTCTGGCGCCCTTGGCCCATGCGCCACGGCCGGTATATGCCTTTTTCCGCCAGCGCTTTGCCCAGGTGACCAATCCTGCCATCGATCCGGTGCGCGAGTCGATTGTCGTGCAGTTGCACACCCGTCTCGGCCCCTGGCCGCACTTGCTGAATACCACTGCGCGCATTCCCGGCCTTTCGCTGGAGTCGCCTTTCCTATCGCTGGGACAGATGCACGCGCTGCGCAATCGCGAGCATGCCTTGGCCGACGAGATGCCATTGGCGGTTCTGGACTGCGTTTTTGCGCCCACCTGCAATCTTGCGCCGGGCGATCGACGATCTGTGCGCGCGCGCCATGGACCTGGTGCGTGGCGGAGCCGCCATTCTGATGCTCAGCGATCGCGCCATTGCCCAACCGGGAGCACGCGCCGAAATGCTTCCCATTCCGATGGCCCTGGCCACGGGCGCGGTGCATCATGCCCTGGTACGATGCCGGGGTTCGTACCCACGCCGGGCTTGGCAGTGGAGGCGGGCGATTGCCGTGACCTGCACCATGCTGCTGTTCTTTTCGGCTACGGAGCAGGAGCGGTTTGTCCTTGGTTGGCCCTGGAAACGGCACGCAGTCTCGATCCGGAAAAGGGCGAAGCCAACATGCTGCACGCCTTCGACCTTGGCTTGGCCAAGATCATGTCGAAGATGGGCATTTCGGTGATCGATAGCTATCGCAGCGCCCATCTGTTCGACGTCCTCGGCCTGGACCACGAGGTGGTAGAGCATTGTTTTGAGGGCACGCCATCGCCGATCTCCGGCATTGGCTTTGCTGAGCTGGAGGTGGCGGTGCGCGATCGTTGGGCCGCGGCTCAGGACGAGGACAGCCAACCTGCGCTGGTGAATGCTGTGACTCAGGAGTCGCAGCCGCCTACGGCCACTGCCCAGGCGCCGGTTGCACAGCGGGAAGCCAAAGTGCTTCCTGACTATGGATGGGTTCGCTTCCGCAAAGACGATCGCGCCGAGCCACACGGCTGGCAGCCGCAGACGGTAAAGGCTCTGCAGATCGTGGCCGGAAGTGCTCGCGGTGCCGGCGGGGCGGCCCTTTCGCCCGCTCAGGCCTGGACGGCCTTCAGTACTCAGGCGGCCGAAAACAAGCCGACGGTGCTGCGCGATCTATTAGAAATTCGTCCTGCCGCGGCGCCGCTTGCGTTGGACCAGGTGGAGTCCTCGCCCACCATCGTGCGCCGCTTCATCGCGTCCGCCATGTCGCTGGGCTCGCTGAGTCCGGAGGCGCACCAGACCATCACCGAAGCCATGAATCAGCTCGGCGCCCGCTCCAATACTGGAGAAGGTGGAGAAGATCCGACCCACTATCCGGCTTATCCCGGAGCTCCCGCGATCCTTAATAACAAGGTGAAGCAGGTGGCGTCCGCGCGCTTTGGAGTCACCACCGAATATCTGGCCCATGCGGAGGAGATCGAGATCAAGATCTCCCAGGGCTCCAAGCCGGGCGAAGGCGGCCAGCTGCCTAGCCACAAGGTCACGGAGCTGATCGCGCGCCTGCGCCATGCGCAGCCCGGGGTTGCGCTCATCAGCCCGCCGCCGCATCATGACATTTATTCCATCGAAGATCTGGCCCAGCTGATCTTCGACCTGAAGCGCGTGAATCCGCGCGCGGCGATCGGGGTCAAGCTGGTCTCGGAATGTGGTGTAGGCACGGTAGCCGCTGGGGTGGCGAAGGCCTACGCCGACTATATCGTCATCGCGGGTCACGCGGGCGGTACCGGCGCTTCGCCTCTTTCCAGCATCAAGTACGCCGGCAACCCCTGGGAGATTGGGCTGGCCGAAGCGCAGCAAGTGCTGATGCAGAACGGCTTGCGGGGCCGGGTGCGCCTGCGTTGCGATGGCGGACTGCGGACGGGCCGCGATGTGCTGATTGCGTCGCTGCTGGGCGCCGACGAATTTGCCTTTGGCACCGCGGTGCTGGTAGCTCTGGGTTGCGACATGGCGCGCCAATGCCACCTCAATACCTGTCCTACTGGCATTGCTACGCAGAGGCCTGATCTGCGGGCGAAATTCCGCGGCAAGCCAGCGCATGTCGTGCGCTTTTTCGAAGAGCTGACCCGCGACATTCAGATGCTGCTGGCGTCGCTCGGCCTGCCCTCGCTCGAGGCGGCTACCGGACGCATCGATCTGCTGGAGCAGGTAAGCGCTGCCGGTGGACTCGACCTAAGCGCATTGCTGGCCCCGGCTCGTGAGGGGCCGGTACGCTGGCAAGGCCAGCGAAATCGCCGCCCCAGCGACCATGCCAACATTGATAACGCCTGGGTGCAGCCGGCACTGGCCGCTCGCGCGGCCAATCAGCCCTTTTCCGTCGAAGCCACCATCGCCAACAAGCATCGGACCCTCGGTGCGCGACTGGCCGGTGAACTGGTCTGGCATGGACTGCACGAGGCAGAGTCGCCCGCTGAGCTTCAAATTGACCGGCGTTGCCGGGCAATCCTTCGGAGCCTTCGCCGTTCCCGGCATGCAGCTGGTGCTGGAGGGCATGGCTAACGATTTCGTGGGCAAGGGGTTGTGCGGAGGGGAACTGATTCTTCGCGGGCAAGGACGCGCGGCGCGGCAAAGCGAGCTGCACGTCATCCTTGGTAATGTCGCTCTCTACGGGGCTACCAGCGGCTCGCTCTTTGCCGCCGGCCGGGCGGGCGAGCGCTTCGCCGTGCGCAACTCAGGAGCGCTGGCGGTGATTGAAGGTGTTGGCGATCACGGCTGCGAGTACATGACTGGGGGACTGGTGGCGGTGCTCGGCTCCACGGGCCAGAACTTTGGCGCGGGGATGACGGGCGGTCTGGCCTGGGTTTTCGATGAGGACGGCACGTTTGTTTCCCAGACTCGTTACCACACCAGCTTTCTTGCTCCGGAGCCTCTCTCTCAGCTCGACCTGCTGCGGGCGGAGGAGCTGCGTGAGCTGATCCAGCTGCATGCGGAAAAGACGGCCAGCACGCGGGCACAGTGGATCCTCTCTGATTGGTCCAACCTTTCTCGCGTTTCGTGCGCCTAACGCCTCTACCTCAGGCGTAGGCGCACTACTCGCCGAACTGCAGGTCCCATCTCGCTACGCTCCCCCGCGCAAGCCGGGGGATCTTCTTGTCCCGCTAACCTGCGCGAATGCCCCGGCGCTTCATCATCATTTCCGTGAGCGCGGGGTACAATGAACCCCGTTCATGTTCAATCTTGAAACCTTAGTGGATGTTTTCGCGCTGATTGCTGCCAGCAAGCGGGAACGCGCGATTCTGTGGCAGGACGCCGCAGGGAACTGGCACCCCATGTCGAGCGACTGAACTCATGGCTCGCGTGTATGCCATTGCGCAAGCATTCACGCTCGTGGGGCATCGTCAAGGGCGACCGCATCGCGCTGCTGGCAGAAAATCGCTGGGAGTGGCCCGTGGTGGACTTCGCAACACTGGCGCTGGGCGCGGCGGACGTGCCCATTTACCCCACACTCACAGGGGAGCAGATCGCCAGCTTGCTGATGGATTCCGGCGCTCGTGTTGCCGTGGTCTCGACCAAGGCACAGTACGAGAAGATCGCGTCCATCCGTAGCCGGACCCAGGTTGAGCACATCGTTGCCATGGACGATATCGACGACCAGGAGTGCACGCCACTCTCCTCTTTGCTCAAAGATGCCGATGCGGCTGCCGCCGCGGTGAATATGGAACTTTGGTTGCGCAGTCACGAGGTCAAACCGCAGGATCTAGCTACTCTTATCTACACTTCAGGCACCACGGGCGAACCCAAGGGGGTGATGCTCACCCATGGCAACATCGCCTCCAACTTGAACTATTCCACGCGCGCGTTTTCCTGGAATCCTCACTCCTCTTGCATCTCCTTTCTTCCGCTCTCCCACATCACGGCTCGCCATCTCGACTACGCTCTCTTCTGCTACGGCGCGACCATCGCCTATTGCGGACACTTCGATCGGCTACCGGGGGCCCTCACCACCATTCAACCGACAGTGTTTGTCGCCGTGCCTCGGGTCTACGAAAAGATTCGCGATGAAGTCCAGCGGCGTGCAGGCAGCAAGCCGGCGACCAAGAAGATTCTTGCCTGGGCTCTCGCCACCGGACGCCGCCACCGGGAGCAGATTCTCAAGGGGCAAATCCCGTCGTCGCTGAGCTGGCGGCTGGCAGATCGATTGGTCTTCAAGAAGGTGAAGCATGCTTTTGGAGGCAAGGTCCGTGATTTCATCGCTGGAGGAGCACCGCTCGGTGTAGATACCGCCGGTTGGTTTGCCGACGTTGGCATTCGCATTTTCGAGGGCTACGGCCTCACGGAGACTTCGCCGGTATTGGCTCTGAACAACTCCCAGGATCACCGCATCGGTTCTGTGGGCAAGCCGATCGAGTCGGTGGAATGCCGCTTTGCTGAAGACGGCGAGTTGTTGGTGAGGGGGCCGTTTGTCTTTGCCGGCTATTGGCACAAGCCGGATGCCACCGCCCAAGCCATCGAAGCCGACGGATGGTTCCACACCGGTGATATTGCGCGCCAGGACGCGGATGGATTTCTCTATGTCACCGACCGGAAGAAGGAGCTGATCAAGACCTCGGGCGGCAAAATGATCGCTCCCCAGCCGATCGAAAGCAAACTGAATGCAAGCGTGCTGGTAGCCAACGCTGTGCTGGTTGGCGATCGGCATAAATTTGTAAGCGCGCTGATTGCGCCGAATTTTCCCGCGCTCGAAAACCTGGCACGACAGCAGGGAATTGCGTTTTCCTCTCGCGCCGATCTGGTTGCGAATCCAGCGGTGCAAGCGCAATATCATGCGCTCGTCCACAGCATCAATGAGGGTCTGGCGAATTTCGAGACCATCAAGCGCTTTCACCTGGTTCCCGACGAGTGGTCGATGGATTCCGGTGAGCTGACGCCCACGCTCAAACTGCGCCGGCGCGTAGTCACCGAACGCTATGCTGCGGAGATCGCCGCCTTCTACCACGACGAATCTACTGCGCATCGGTGATCTCCGTCGGCCAGTTTTCTCGGCGGCGGGATGATCGAAACGATGAGACTGCGGACCAGTGAATCAAAGGGCCGTTTTAGATACGCCGCTAAATGTAATCATTCACTTTAAGTATTTTGATGCCTGACCAGCGATGGCGCCGTCAGCGCTGCCGGCTGCAGCCAATAGCAGTGGCGCTCAGACACCGAATCCTGGTTCAACGTATTGGACGTGCTCGCCCTCTTCTATCGCTAGAAGTTTTTCGAGATAACCGGTTGCTTGAAAAAGATTTATCCGATGGGAGTAAAGCGCCTCATCGTCCTTGGATTTCCTTCTGGTGACGTGAGCAGTATGATTCACAAGGCACTCTAGGAGAAGAAGCACCATGCGAGTTGGAATCCTCACCGGCGGAGGCGACTGCCCCGGATTGAACGCGGTCATCCGCGCCGCTGTACGTAAAGGCATTTTTCACCACAACGACGAATTTGTCGGCTTCATCGAGGGCTGGCGCGGCGTGGTTGAAAACAAGACCAAACCGCTTACGATTGACACGGTCTCTGGAATCCTGCAGCTCGGCGGGACCATTCTGCGCACGTCACGCACCAACCCGCGCAAGATGGAGGGCGGCATCGACAAATGCTTGGCGAGCATCAAGGCCAACCAGCTGGACGCGCTGATTACCATCGGTGGCGATGACACCCAGGGCGTAGCAAATGCGCTGGTCCAGAAGGGCATCAAGGTGGTTGGGGTGCCCAAAACCATCGACAATGACCTGAGCGGAACCGACGCCTGCTTTGGCTTCGACACGGCCGTTTCCATTGCCACCGAAGCCATTGACCGGCTGCACTCCACTGCTGAGGCCCACAATCGGGTGATCGTCTGCGAGGTGATGGGACGGGACGCTGGATGGATTGCGATCACTTCGGGCATCGCGGGCGGCGCCGACGTCATTTTCGTGCCGGAAAAGCCGATCGACATAGATCAGGCGGTGAAGATCCTCAAGGAGCGGCATGATCGCGGCAAATTGTTTTCCATTGTCGTGGTTGCGGAAGGCGCGAAGATCCCAGGTGGCGACAAGCAAGCCACGTTGGGCACCAAGGTGGACGCCTTCGGACACGCTCGCCTGGCTGGAATTGGGCAAAGCGTGGCTGAGCTGATTGAGGAGAAGACCGGGTATGAAACGCGCTCCGTGAACCTGGGACACACCCAGCGTGGTGGAACACCAACCGCTTATGACCGCATGCTGGCAACCCGCTATGGTTCGGCTGCAATCGATTTGGTGCACGAGGGCAAGTTTGGACGTCTTGTCGTGCTTCGCGGCACAGAGATTACCCACATCCCGCTCGAGGATGCGATCGCAAAAACGCGCACGATAGGTGACGACTTGATTGCCCTCGCTGCGGGTTTGCAACCGGAATTGTAGCCAGAAAGGGCTGTGAGGGTGGAGACAATTTCCACAGTTAGTGCTGATGAATGAGAAAGATATAGCCGATACACAAAGTGCAGGATGAACGATCCTGTTTTGGGGATCAGATCCGATACGATGTCCTTGGTAACCGCGCGCATGCCGCAAGTAATGCTTCCCATGCGCGCGATTTCTGTTACGCTCCTACCGGAACTAAACAAAGCCGCTAGATACCGCTTTAAAACCCGGAAGACTCGAGCAATACGCGATAATTTCTTGTATTACAGGGTGAAAACGCGGTATAAGCACAACGGCGGGTATGTAATCTCGCCCGGTCCCGCAGTTCCCAGAGGAGAGAGCTTCGATGAGAACAACACCGGCGAGGGATGAAGTTCGCGAAGTGATGGACATTCGCATGGCTTCTGACTATCTCGGCATCAGTCCCGACACACTTTACAAATATGCTTCAGACGGTTTTGTCCCTGCGTTCAAGCTTGGCAATCGCTGGCGGTTTAAGCGGTCTCGTCTCGATGAATGGATGGACCAACAGTCGTCGCAGGGCGCTCAGCCGCGTAAGGCGGAGTCGCATCAAGACGTTGCGCAGCCCAGAAAACCCCAATCGGTGGTTCCCCGGCAGAAAAGAGCCGTCGGCGCGAGCCGGTAACGGCCTTTCGCTTCTTCTTTCATGAGCAATGACAACGAATGCGGCTTTTCCAAGGAGAAGCCGTCTTCGGTACAGTCGTTTTATGCGGGCTGGGGACGTGGAAGGCTTCTCTAACGAGATTTCGCGATCACCGTGGGCGAAAAAAGACCGCGAGGTGTGATTCGGAGCGCCTCACGGCTCACCGGGCACGCCGATTCACAAAAGGCCCATCAGTCAAGTTTGCACAAATTGCGAAACGGCTCTATTGGAGATGGCTTCTGAGAATTACCAGCAAAACTCCGGCGGCGATAAACAGCAGCAAGGTCAGCGTGCTGTAGGCCACTTTCAGGCGAAGCTTCTCTTTGACGGTCGGACGGCCATAGGCAAGCCGGAGTTTTTCCCGGCGAAACGACATGGCCGTTTGCTGTGTGCCTAGCACCAGCATGACCAGAGCAGCCAGAAAACTAACCGGTAAATGCTCGCGGCTGGAATTGTTGTACGCGCGGTAAAAAAACTGCCCCGTCAGTATCGAAAGCCCGAGTACCGTGGATAGTTCGAAAATGAGAGCGAGCTTTAAAAAGCGCAACAACGGACGCCTCCGGGTCCCGAAGCGGTTTCACGATCGGTCTGTCCAGTGAGGGTGACGCGGGCGGAGCCATTCGCCAGGAAACCCCACTTCACTGAGGCGAGATCGGGCACAGCAATCGTGAAACGCTTGAGTTCAAGGTAAGTTTAGTAAGGATCGTCCAGATGGGGCAAGTTGGATTCAAAAAAAAGGCATCCATTGGGAACATGCCCGGTTCCCGGTTTGACGAACGCTCCTTGCGAGCGGGGAAATAAGAGACAATGCAGCCATGACGGCCTCGCTGACAACCGAAGAGATGGTGGAAGGCGGGCTGCGGATCCTCCCTGTTCGGCATCTTCATCAACCTCTCTTTGGCGCTGGTCAAATGCATGGCCGGGTTGATTGGGCATTCGTTTGCCCTGCTGGCCGACGGAGTCGAATCGTTCCTGGATGTCATCAGTTCGTCGGTGGTCTACTACGGTCTACGGCTAGCGATCAAGCCGCCAGATAAGGATCACCCCTACGGGCATGGCAAGGCGGACCCGATCGCGGCCGCCGTGGTGGGCGTAGCCATGATTGCGGCTGCTGTGGGCATCGCCGCGGAGAGCATTAACCTGATTCGCACTCCGCACAAGCTGCCCCATGCCTACACACTGTGGGTCTTGGTCTGCGTGGTTCCGATTAAGGCTTTGCTTTCACGCTATGTCGCGGGAGTTAGCCAAAAGATCGAGAGCTCAGCCTTGCGCGGGGACGCGTGGCATCATCTCAGCGATGCGATTATCTCGGCGTTTGCCTTTATAGGGATCTCGGCCGCGCTTTGGACGGGTGACCCGACGGCGGATGACTGGGCTGCCTTGTGCGCCGCTCCGGTGATCCTTTTGGGGGGCTGGCAGCAGCTCCGCCGCCCGGTACGCCGAGCTGCTGGACACCGCGCCCGCGCCGGAGATTGAAGAGCATGTTCGCCGCGTGGCCGAGTCGGTGGCGGGGGTGTTTGGGGTGGAAAAGTGCTTTGTCCGCAAGGTGGGCTTCCGCTACTACGTGGATCTGCATGTGGTGGTGCGGGGCGATCTAACGGTCCGCGAAGGGCACCAAATCGCGCACGCCGTCGCCGACCAGGTGCGGGAGCAGGTGGCCAAGATCGCCGAGGTCCTGGTGCACATCGAGCCGGAAGAAGAGCTGTTGGGTGGAAGTCATCCGGGGGAGTTGATGGGCGAAGAGGTCAGGCAAGCGCCTCCCCACTCATGTGCCGTAAAGGCTGCGGACAACGAGGCTGCCTAAGAACTTCTGGTTCCCCAACAAAGAGTGGATGCCCCATATCTCGCTTGTTTTGCAGTGAGATTGAATCACTGCTCTTTCCTCTGGCTTTTGTTTCAACCGATGCAATTGGCGATCAACTTGGCGGTCTCCCATATCTCGCGAAAAACAGCTTAGCCCGTTAAGGAATCAGTGGCAGACCTTCAAGGCTGTCAGACGCTTTACAGAGAGTGACTATTTGAGCGCGGGTGGGTAAGGGGGAAATTCACGCTCCAGCTTCCGCGTCTCCCGGTATTTCAAGCCGATCCAGCCCGCGTATCCAAGTTGGACCAGGATGGTAAGGACATACGCGAGAATGAGATGACGATGAGCCATAGTTTCCTTCTTCTTTAAAGCGTGACTTCGAGGCTGGCTTCGAGAGCATGCAGCGCAGCGTGCTGTTCTGCGATCTGCCGTCGCCGTTCAATGCTGTATCGCCAGCCGGCAAGCAGGATTCCCCAGGCAAGCCATGCAGCCAGGTTCCATAGGACAGCAGTCCACATGGCCGGATCGAGGCTGCCATCTCCGCCAATGACGGGAGAAGGATGCTGCGTGCGCCACCAGGTGGTGGAGTAGTAGACGATAGGGACATCCACGTAGCCAAAGATGGCCAGCACCGCTGCTAGAGTCTGCATTTGCGGGCCGTCGGCAAACTTGCGCAGCAACAGATAGCTGGCGTAGATGAGCCAAAGAACCAGGGTGGTCGTGAGGCGCGCATCCCAGGTCCACCAGATGCCCCACACCGGCCGGGCCCAGAGCGGACCCTGGATCAGGACCAGGGTGCAAAATACGATTCCCATCTCGGCTCCAGCCAGGGCGGCGGCATCGGCTGCAAGCGCCCGCTGGGGATGATTACGCCGGGAGGCAAGATAAACGATGGAGGCGACAAAACTGACAAAGAAGAAGAGGAACGCCATCATCGCTGAAGGGAAGTGGTAGTAGAAGATTCGCTGGATGTCGCCCATGGTGGCCTCGGTGGGCGCCACATACATGCCTTGGTAAAAAGCGTAGCCAAGCAGGCCAAGGGTGAGTGCAAGCCAGACCCAGCGGAAGATCTTCATCACGCGACTCCTAGTGCCGACACCACAGTTTAGATCATTTCTGCCCCGGGTCGCCTGGATGCGAAAATGAAGATTCCGGCCGTTTGCGAAGCGTGCTCTGAGTCGTAGATGTAAGGTGATGGAGCGATGGAGGACCAGCCATGACGTGGCTATTGCTAGCCTTAGGTTTTTTTCTAGTGATATCGGGCGTACTGGGGCAGGCATACAGCCTTAAGACCAAACGAGGGGTTTCCCCCCTGAGAGCCGCGTCTGGCGGGTGCTGACCAGGCTAACGCTGTTCGTGGCGGGGTTGCTGCTGATTGCGACGGCGGTGGGGCGGATCGTTCTCCATCATGGGGGCAATCATTGATCGAGCGGACCATCGCGACTCCCGGGCCTGAGACAGATGGACGGATATCGTTATTCGGCAATGCGTTCCGACATATGGTGCTTGGGCTCCCTGCCCTCTAAGAAGGCGTTTTGCTGCTCTTGCAGGACGAGCGCAGCAATTTTCACCGCCAACAGATGGCCTTGCCATATGCCGAACTGCTCCGCCATTGCGTCAGCCGCCTCTTTGCTCAGTTTGCCCTTTCCAATGTGAAACTTCTGGACCGTGCCCAAAAAATGAGCTTCGTCTTCGGCAAGCTGGTCCTGAGCCTTGAGAAACGACTGCTCTGTTCCGTAAATGGCACTGTACTTCGTGGATTCTGCATAGGGCATAAAGGCTAATGCGCCCGTGGCCTGCGCCGTCTTCCACCCTGTGTCCTCGAGGCCGGTGGAGCTGTAGCTGATATCGAGTTTCATGTCGTTAGCTGAAGGATCGTTGGGATTCAATTGCACTTTGCGGACGGCCGCCAGGTTGTCCTTCATCTTCTGTTGTTCACTGGCGATATCCTTGAGTGCGTCATTGGTGTTTTCCGCATTCTTGCGGATTTCCTCCTTCATCGTCTCCCTCGCCTCGCTGGCAAGCTTGCGATGCTGATGATGCTCCACTGCGGCCTCGATCCCCACCGCGATCAACAGACCGATGGTGATGGTAAAGAGGTGCAGGAAGAATTCACCCGCGTTGCCGATTGCTTTATGAGGGGGATGGACGTCAAGCATGACAAGAGTCTATCGAAGACGCTGCCAAGCTCAGGCTTATGGCCGCAGCCGGACCACTTCTAACTTGACCAACGAATAGATGGATCGGGCATGCATCTTGTCTTCGGGAGCCACAATCCGAAACGGCTGCTCTCGCGCCGGCAGTGCGGCACCGTCCGCCTTGTCGGCGATGATCACCTTGGCGCCGGAGAACTGAGGGTCAATTTCCGGCAGCGCAAAGACCACTCGTATCCGTCTTTCCCGCTCGCAACCAAATAGCTAGCCATCGGTTTGCCGGTCATCCCGCGGCCAAATTGCCATCCGGCCTTCAGCAGGATGTCGTACAGCAGCACGCCCTCGTAGGTGGTGGTCGTGCCGTCGGAGGACAGGGAGCGGTGGCGCGCGGCATCTTCGCGAGGTCCTCCGCGGTCAGCGAAAGAGGAGTCGGCAGAGCCCCTTCGACCTTAAGCGCCGCCGGCGCCGCAACCGAATCTTGCGCCGCGTATACGGTTGTGGACGTCGCAAATGATCTCCAGAGACCAGGGCGGCAACTGCCAAAGCGGAACTAAATATGCCGCGACATGCCAACGAACCTTTGCCGACGCAGTCTTCATAAGCAACAATGTAAACCAAAGAAGTACGTTCCAAGCAGGCATGAGTATGGATTCTCGAAATCGCAATGATTCGTGCTGTGATGCCGCCGGACCGATTCGCGCAAATTGGTCTTGCGGCAAATGTTCTGGGATAGCCGGAAATTCCTGCTGTTAGTTTTCGCCGCTGCGTCTGCATTGGCCAACCAGCCGGGCAACACGTTCCAATGGAATCTGCCTACTGGATTTCCCGCGCCTCCGGTCCCTGCCGACAATCCCATGCTGCCTGCGAAGGTCGAGTTGGGCCGCTATCTCTTTTATGACTTGCGTTTGTCTGCGAATGGCAAAGGCTCCTGCTCCACCTGCCACATGCAGCAATTCGGCTTCACCGATCAGCGACCCGTGGCGGTCGGCGTGACGGGTCAGTCTCACCCACGCCGCGTGATGCCCCTGGCCAACGTTGCATGGTTCGCGGTCTTCAACTGGGCCAACCCCACCGTCACGCAGCTCGAAGATCAATCGGTAACCCCGCTCTTCAACGACCACCCCATCGAACTCGGACTACTACAGAAGAACGATCGATTCCTGCAGGTGATCGCCACCGATCCTACGTACCGGAAACTCTTTCCCAGAGCCTTTCCTGGCGACTCAGGCCCCTACACGTTCGTTCATGTTCGCAAGGCCCTGGCTGCTTTTGAGCGGACGCTCATCTCCGGAAACTCTCCCTACGACCACTACCGCTACCGCCATGAAGAGAATGCCATCTCCGCCTCTGCCAAGCGCGGCGAAGACCTCTTCTTCCATGCCCCGCTGAGTTGTTCCCGATGCCACGGCGGGTTCACCTTCGGTGGCGAAACCATCTATCAAACAACCGACGATGGACACGGCATTGAATTTCAAAACAATGGTCTTTATAACCTCGCGGGGAAACTCTCCTACCCCGCGGACAACCTCGGCGTTTATGAGTTCACCCACAATCCCGCCGATGTGGGTAAATTCCGCCCTCCGTCGCTGCGCAATGTAGCCGTTCGTGCGCCTTATATGCACGACGGGAGTCTCCGTAGCCTTGACGAAGTCTTCGACCACTACAGCCATGGGGGACGAATTGTCATTGAAGGTCCAAACGCGGGCGACGGCAGCAAGAATCCTAACAAGTCCACCTTCGTCTCAGGGTTCACGATCACTCCTCAGCAGCGTAGTGACCTCAAAGCATTTCTGGAGTCGCTCACCGATGAAGACTTCCTGCACAATCCCCAATTCTCAAACCCCTGGCCATCGCGCCGTTAGCGCTAACTTGTTCAGCATGCTTTGACGTCAGACCTCCCGAAAAATCGTCATCCTTGAGAGCCTGTGACTATATAGATCTTCCGTGTGAAAGCCTCGACTTCAAACAAAATCGTCATCCTGAGCGCCTGTGACTATATAGATCTTTCGTGTGAAATCCTCGACCTTAAACAAAATCGTCATCCTGAGAGCCTGTGACTTTATAGATCTTTCGTGTGAAATCCTCGACCTTAAACAAAATCGTCATCCTGAGAGCCTGTGACTTTATAGATCTTTCGTGTGAAATCTTTCGTGTGATACCTCGACTTCAAACAAAATCGTCATCCTGAGAGCCTGTGACTTTATAGATCTTTCGTGTGAAACCCTCGACCTTAAACAAAATCGTCATCCTGAGGACCTGTGACTTTATAGATCTTTCGTGTGAAACCCTCGACCTCAAACAAAATCGTCATCCTGAGCGCAGCGCCTCACAGGTCTATCGCGTGGCCGGCGCCGGTAGCGCGGAGTCGAAGGACCCCGGCGGTGCTTATTTTACCCATGCCGCGTGGAGCTTTTCAACCACTGAAGCCCGCACCGGGCGGACGCGCTGCGGCCTAGTCTAGAAGATGATTACGGTGCATGAAGAGATGGACGTGACCATCAAGCGCGTACCGCAGTCGATCCGGCTCTCGAGGTTCCGTGGTTGAAAGCCCCGAGCAGCAGTGGGTAAGATAAGCGCCGCCGGGGTCCTTCGACTCCGCGCTAAGAGCACTGTGTCACGCGATAGATCTGTGAGGCGCTGCGCTCAGGATGACGATTTTGTTTGAGGTCGAGGGTTTCACACGAAAGATCTATAAAGTCACAGGTCCTTCGACTCCGCGCTACAACCGCTTGCGTCACGCGATAGATCTGTGAGGCGCTGCGCTCAGGATGACGATTTTGTTTGAGGTCGAGGGTTTCACACGAAAGATCTATAAAGTCACAGGTCCTTCGACTCCGCGCTACAACCGCTTGCGTCACGCGATAAATCTGTGAGGCGCTACAAGGATGACGATTTTGTTTGAGGTCGAGGGTTTCACACGAAAGATCTATAAAGTCACAGGCTCTTCGACTCCGCGCTACAACCGCTGCGTCACGCGATAAATCTGTGAGGCGCTACAAGGATGACGATTTTGTTTGAGGTCGGGGGTTTCACACGAAAGATCTATAAAGTCACAGGCTCTTCGACTCCGCGCTACAACCGCTGCGTCACCCGATAAATCTGTGAGGCGCTACAAGGATGACGATTTTGTTTGAGGTCGAGGGTTTCACGCGAAAGATCTATAAAGTCACAGGCTCTCAGAATGACGATTTTGTGGGAGCTTTGACGAAAAACGTCATAAACAAGTTGGCGCATATGGGCCAGCGGTGAGTATTTGCGTGATTACGCAAAGCGCATCCGATTGCGAGCCTTGTCCCAGCGCCAAACGGCATCAGCGCCCGTCAGGTGAACGCCTCCGAGCCATCGCTCGATCCCGTTCAAATGAACGTGATCGTCTTGGAGATCGAGAACGCGGCTGCCGACTTCAGTCAATGTAACGAGTCCAGCATTGCTCTCCAACCGAACGAGAGGGAAATGTGCCGATGCCAACTCTCTTAGAATTGCGAAGAAGGAGAGATCTCCCATGAAGAGGGGATCCTCCATTTTTTGAACAGCGAAGAAGAGTTGCAGCGCAGGCAGGGGACCTCGATCGCGAAGAACCGAGAGCGCTTGCTGTTCGGTACGCGACAAGCCATTTTCGACAGAAGGAAATTGCTCCAGATGACGACGTAAGGCCCTTGCAAGAAACGGGAGCGCGGAGGTGTCCTGCGCGAGGAGAAGCTCGACATCCGTTGGTACCGGTGATGTAAAAGCGTTCCATGCGGCCCTTGCCAGGGCGAATTGAGCCTCCGAGACAGGAGAACGAGTATCAGCGAGCGAGGCAAGCTGCTCTCTCGTGAGATGACCAAGTCCGACGAAGTTTTCCATCCCCGGATAGCTGCCGACGCAGATGAGGCTCAGACTGGATCTTCCCCGATATAAGCGATAGAACCGCTCGAGAAGCATGATCAGAATCAACTGATCGGAGAGACGGTGGTCCATCCAAAGGACAGTTTCATCGTAGTTGGGAATAATGTTCAGTGAATCTTCGAAAGCTCTTACACCCTGACCGGCTTCTGCGAGAGTAAGGCCGAAGCACTCGGAGTGGAATCGTGCCCGTCTGTCCCACCATTCCGCGTCGGTGAGTCCGGCTGGGGCCGGGCCCTCATACATCAGATCACCGAAAATCCGCACTTCGCCGGGCACTCCGGATTGCCGGAGTGTTCCCGCAACTGATTCTCCATCGCTGATATGAAGCATCGTTCGCGGCTTGATTGTTTGCTCCTTCAACACATCTTGCATTGCGGGTAAACCTCCTTTGCATAAGCGTCAGCAAGGCTCCAGTTTATGACGCGCGTAACCAACGATCGGACGGTACTCTTCGCAAACCCCACCGACAACCACAAATAAAATGAGGTTACGTTGGGGAAAACGGGTCTTTGCGTGCATACACATATAGTTGGCATGATTGCTTTTGGATTGGTTTTTAGTCAAAGGCTGGGCGGGGGATAAGGTGAGTTCACGGATTGCAAGGCTGGTGCTCGGCGCTGTCCCGCCCAGGGCGGATTTTTCCGACGCGTGTGTCTCTGATGCCGGCACAGGGGCCACGCCCGCCGGCACATCCCTTATCGGGCTACTGCGGCAGAGGTTCTTATCGGATGAGGCGCTAGCAAGTGAGTTGCAAAGTGGAAATGCTGATGCTTTGACAGTTCTGTTTGAACGGCATGCCTCCAGCCTTTTCAGAATCGCGAGACGCATCCTGCGCAATGAAGCCGAGGCAGAGGATGCAGTCCAGCAGACTTTCCTGGATGTCTTTCGATCCATCCAGCAGTTCAACCCGGAAAAAGGCGGCTTCAAGACGTGGCTTCTGCTGTTCGCATACCAGCGGATTTCCAATTGCCGCCGATCACTTGCAGCCAACCGTTTTTTCGACACGGATCCTTTTGATGAACTGTTACCTGCAGTGTTTCCGTTGACGGAACGTTCGTTGGGGTATTCGCTGCCCGAAGATGAGCGTCCTGGTCGAGCAGGTGCTGAGCGCACTCCAGCCTCGACAGCGCAGGACCATTGAGCTTGTTTACTACGAAGGCCTTACGGCGGAAGAGGTCTCCAAACGGACGGGGGAAAGCGTACGCGTGGTGCGCCACAATCTTTACCGCGGCCTTGAAAAGCTCAGGAAAGCTTTCTGGGCGAATGCCTCTCCGACCGCGAAGGGAGAGTCCAGATGATCTCGAACCACAAATACTTCGAGTCCCTGTGTGCTCTCGCTATCAGTAATGAGCTGAGTGGACTGGAGCTGGCGGAACTTCACCAGCATTCTTTGGAATGTGTCTCGTGCCGGAACCGAATTCATGAGATGACCAGGATAGATGCCTGCATGTTTCTTTCTCACGCCTTCACCGGTCGGAGTGGGCGCTTGCCAAAAGGGATGCGGGAGCGTTTCATCGCGCGAGCCATCAAGGAGGGAGTCCCGCTCAATCCGCCTTCGACAGCCGGGCTCGGCAACCTCGGTCTGGCCAGCGCTGTTTTTATTGTCTTGCTCATCACGGCGGCAGCGATCAGAACGGGGCCATTCTCGAGACCTGTTGTAGATGCCAGTCATTCCGACGATACGCGGCTGGCAAATCCTATTCACGTGACTAGCCTCACGCCGCCGGGCTCCACGATGAGCCTTCTTCAGGAGAAGAGAGATCGAGGCCGCGGTGCGAGGTCCAGAAGCGTTCTGGTTCGGTGGGCCAACCCCTCGCCGGTTTCGCCAGCGACGAAATCCGAAGGGCTGCCAGGCCATCTGGAAGCTTTCCAAAACCATTATTTTCCCGCAGTATTCTCCTCGCAGCATTACACGTTGGCGACGATGCCGTCGGAATTGGGGCGGCTGTCGTCCTGGCCCGACACACCGTCGAGATTCAGGTTGGCCGTTCCCCACCGTGTCCGGGAGAGTTCTGCGGCTCCTGCAGAGTCGGAACCCGGCACACCCAAATCGATGATTCCATCGCAGTTCAGGTTTGCAACTCCTGATGCGCAGGGCTTTCATCCCGCTCTCCATGTCGATGGCTATAGAGCACATCCGGTTTTTGAGTTCGGGGATACTCCTCTCAAGTTTCATTTTGTCGAAGATGTGACTCAGTAGGCGAATGGCAAATGGATGGAGGCCACGATGACTCGATGGAAACTATTCCTGGTGCTTTTGTGCGTTTCGGGCGTAACAGGTGTGGCCCACGCACAGACGCCTGCGGACCCAATCAAACCCCAGACTATCGTCATGGTGAGCTTTAATGCTGCGGTGCTTCAAACTGCGGAGGCGAAGAAGGGCCTCAGTGCACTTCAAGCCCGATTCGCTCCCAAGCAGAAACAGTTGCAGACCCTTAATGACGAGGTCGAAAATCTGCGAAAGCAGTTAGCTGACGGCAGCAGCAATCTGAGTGATGCAGATAGGGCAGCCCGCGGGAGGTCACTGGAAAGCAAAGAGAAGGAACTTCAGCGCGAAGCTGAGGATTTCAAAAGCGATTCGCAAAACGAATCAGAACAGGTTTTTCAACGAGTCGCTCAAAAGGTTTACGCTTTTCTGCAGACGTTTTCACAGCAGCATGGCTACTCCGCGGTGATTGAACGCGGATCGGATGCTTACCCGGTGGTTTGGTACGCTGCCGGCAACATGGATATTACGGACGAGCTCATCAAGGCCTACAATGCCCAAGCGGAAGGCGCCTCGTCAGCACCGGCAAGCCCGCCCGCTCATGGCGTTTCGCCGAAACCATCGAAGGCTTTGCCCGATGGCCCCTCTCCGCACTAATTTCGTGCTATCTAGAGCGAAGATGTTGTTTCCTGTCCAGCGAAGCGAAGGAACATTCGCGTATTGCCTGGTGTCTGATGAAAGGCAGGGATATGAATCCCTGGGAGGGGCCGATGACCCTGCTGGACGCACCTTCGTACGACCGAACACTAGCAACAGGCGTCGAAATCTTTTGATAGGCGCTCTGCTCTTCTGTGTTGCCGCCGGCATGGTTTTGGTTCTGTGCCGGAATTTGCCCGCGGAACGTCGCGTAAACCAATTCTTCGCCGCGGTCGAAGCGCAGGACTTCTCGAAAGCGTTTGGCATCTGGAATAACGATCCCGATTGGCAAGAACATACGCAGCGATACACGAAAGATGGTTATTCGTATGGACGTTTTGTCGTCGACTGGGGCAGGTCCGGCGACTACGGGCGCATCACCAGCCACAAAGTCCTACATAGCATCTCCTATGGCAATACCACTCTTTTGGCGGTGGAGATCAATGGCCGTAAAGAGGCGCTTGCACTCGCCGTAACAAGGAGCACGCATACGATGAATTTCCCACCTTTCAATCTCACGCCGATGAAGGATGACCTCGGCTGGACTGATTGGCAGGTCAGCTATCGCTAATAATTATTTTTCCCGCAAGGGACAAGGCTTCCTCCGCAGAGTTGCCAAATCCCGGTCGCGCACACCAATCAGGTAGAGCAGGCTATCCAAGCCTAGAAACGATACAGCGTGGCTGGCGGTTTGTCGTACCAGCGGCTTGGCCCGGAAAGCGATGCCCATGCCGGCGATGCCAAGCATGGGGAGATCATTGGCGCCATCCCCGACCGCGACGACCTGGTCGAGCGAGATATTTTCCTGCCCGGCAATCTGCCGCAACAACTCGGCTTTGCGTGCGCCGTCGACGATCGGCGTCCGCACCTCTCCGCTCACCACGCCATCTACGATGTCCAGATCGTTGGCAAAGACATAGTCGATCCCCAAACGCCTCTGCAGATGCTGAGCGAAAAAGTTGAATCCTCCCGAGAGGATCGCCGTCTTGTAGCCCAGCATCTTGAGCGTGCCGATCAACTGCTCGGCGCCTTCTACCAAGGGGATGGTATCCAGCAGTTCGCGAACCTTTATCTCTTTGAGTCCGCGGAGCAGCGACACTCGGCGACGGAAGCTCTCCTGGAATTCGATTTCTCCGCGCATGGCAGATTCGGTGACCTTGACCACCTCGCCGGCTACACCAGCTAATTTTGCCAGCTCGTCAATGACCTCACCTTCAATCAGCGTGGAATCCATGTCGAAGGCAAAGAGCCGACGGTTACGGCGGAAGATGCTCTCTCGCTGGAAGGCGATGTCGATTTTCAGATCATGAGCTGTGGCAAGAAACGCCGCGCGCATCGACGTCTCAGAAGAGGAATTCCCGTTCACCGTGAATTCGACACAGGCATTCGCGTCTGGGGTGTGCACTGCGAGCGACAAACGTCCGGAGAGCCGTTCAATGCGGTCCACATTCAAACCGTGGTCCGCAATGATAGCGCTTACCCGTGCGAGATGATCCGCGGTAATCGCGCGGCCAAGAATGGTGACGATAAATTGATCCTTGCCCTGCGAAGAGATCCAGTCATCCAGGTCTGCCTTCGCGATAGGCGTGAAATCAACACGCAATTGCAGTTCTTTCGATTTTGCCACAAGGTGTCTTGCAGGCCGCGAAAACTGTCGCCTCTCGGGATCTCGACCAGCAGGCCAAGGGAGAGCGTCTCATGGACGACAGCCTGTCCGATATCCAGCACGCAGGCGTCATACCTGGCCAAAATTGCAGTTAGTTCTGTAGTAAGCCCCGGCCGGTCCCGGCCGGAGAAGTGAATCAGGAGGGTCTCGTTCATCGATAGTTCTAGCCTAACAGGGACCCCACGGAGCATGGCCTGGGAACTCGGAGGATGCACAGTCCCACAAAGGTTTGACGTCGCCGACGATCGGGCAGCCAGCATACAACTACGATTGACCTGCTGTCACCCAAGAACTATGGCACAACTCTCTGGAATCGCTATGCTTACCAACAAGCAGCGATTCTCTGAGAAGACTTTTCACCGATTCTTTCGGGGGAGGGACTCGATGAAAGGGAACGAGGGGAATCGCTGCTGAATATAGGCTGCTGATTGGCTGGAGGCATTGAAATGGTATCGCCCAAGACGGAAGAGACACTGCACATTTACATCAGACGGCACTTCGAGAGAGTCTCCAAAGGCACGGCACGGCAATTTGCCGAACAGAGGGAAGTTACTAAAGTTAGCGTTGTTGTTCCAGATGCGCGGCCCACTGACGCCTAGATCGAAGACGCTGCTACCGGGCGCGGTTGTCACACTGTACCTGCGAGCCTCCGCGAACGCCCCACTATGGTTTGCTCCGGGCGACGATGCTGGGTGTCCCAGCCCCGATTCAGCGGAGGTTGTTGCGTTATAGACTCCATGCGCCCCGAATAGAGCGTATCGCGGCCTCGGAAGACGCGGAGGAGATCGGTCGTCGTCCATAGACCGAGGCAGTCGCATCCGAATGACCGCTTTGCCCTGCGTTCAAGTTACCCACGCATAACGTGCTCGCAGTCCAGGAAATCTGCATCAGGGCCTTCGCCCGCCATGCCGGCGAGGGACACTGATGCGTTAAGCCCGTGCGGACGCTGGCGCCAAGACCACGTGACGAGACGATTAGATACAATTGGCGCAGATTCCTTACATGAAAACAGGCATGAAGGATAGGCATGCGGTCGCCGTTCTCGGAACGGCTGCGACGATAAGATAAATAGGCAAGTCCTACGGTTCGTCGCAATCTCAGGTTGGAGGTTATTTTGCATCGGGTGAAAATTGTCCTTTTTACGTTACTGGGGCTTGGTGCGGCTGCCTTAGTAGCACAGCAGCCTTCGGTTTCCGCTCCGGTCCAGCAACCCGGTGCCAATCAAACAACTCCTTCAGCCCCGGCCCAGACGCCCGGCGCCCCTCCTGTTCGAGTTCCCCCTCCTTCGGCCTATCCGCACCGGGCGCCAGCCGATCCTGCCGTTGTCCAGCGCGGCCGCCAGATCTTTAGCGCGAATTGTAGTTTTTGTCACGGATCCGACGCGCGCGGTGGCGAAGGCGGTCCTAATTTGATCCGCAGCGAACTCGTGTTGAACGATAACAATGGGGAACTGATCACGCCGGTGGTGCAGAACGGGCGGCCGGACAAGGGCATGCCAAAATTTGATCTTTCGGCGGAAGAGATTGCCAGCATCGCCGCCTTTATTCACAGCGCGCCAGTTGGTGGCCGCGCCGCAACCACCGGCACGGTGGATCCGTTGGTGGGCGACGCGAAGGCCGGCGAAGCTTACTTCAATGGGGCCGGAAAATGCGCTACCTGCCATTCCGTGTCGGGAGACCTCGCTGGAATCGGCGCCAAGTACACTGACGTAAGGGCCCTGCAAGGGACGATGCTATCCGGGGAACCCATAGGGCAATTTTCCGCCGTTCCCTGGAAAACAGTGACCGTTACCCTCCGTAACGGACAAACCGTGGAGGGTAAGTTGTATCAGATCGATGATTTCATCGTTTCACTCATAGATGCCGACGGCAATTATCACAGTTACCCTCGCCAGGGTGATTATCCAAAGGTGGTCATTAAAAATCCATTGCAACCGCACCTGGATATGCTTCACACCTTGAAGGACGATGACATCCATAATCTGACTGCCTACCTGGTGACGCTGAAATGAAGAAGACAAGAACTCTCCTGCTCGTGATTTCCATGGTTTCCATGGCCGGCATCGCTTCAGCACAGGGACTCGATCCTGCGTTGCTGACCAAGCCGGCAACGGATTCCTGGCCGACTTATTCCGGAGACTATTCCGGTCGCCGTTTTAGTTCGCTGACGCAAATCAATCAGACGAATGTGAAGAACCTCGGGCTTGCATGGGTGAGCCATTTGACGCCCGGAATGAGCGCTACAGGGCGGTTTTCCAGACCCGGGCCCCGGAAATCCGCCGACGATCGTCGGCGGCGAAATTGATGAGGCAGTTCCGGTACGCGGCGCCGGCCACATCTCAGGCGGCGGTTCTGCAAGTGAACGGGATCCTTTATGTAACCGTGCCTGACAATACCTGGGCGGTCGACGCTCGCAATGGAGAGGTGTTGTGGCACTACTACTGGAAGACCAAGGGCGGTACCCACATTGGGAACCGCGGCGTGGGCATGTATGAGTGACTGGCTGTACTTCGAGACGCCAGACGATTACCTGGTTTCGCTCGACGCCAAAACCGGCAAGGAGCGTTGGCACAAGGTCATCTCAGACTTCAATGAGCAATACTTCTCCACCATGGCGCCGATCGTCATCGGCAATCATTTGATTGTCGGGACGGGCGACGATTTGGATGCTCCGGGCTTCCTGCAATCCTTTGATCCGGAAACAGGCGAACTGCAATGGAAGTTTTATACCGAACCGGAGAAGATGGGTGATCCTGGCTCTGAGACGTGGCCGAACCTGGACTCCATGCGCCATGGCGGGGCGGGGCCGTGGGTTCCGGGAAGCTATGATCCTCAGTTGCACCTCTATTATTTTGGAACAGCCAACCCGACCCCTGCTTTCTCTGGTGTGACGCGCGAAGGAGACAACCTTTATACGTCTTGCGTCGTAGCTTTGAATGTGGACACAGGAAAGCTCGCCTGGTATTACCAACCCTCGCCACATGATACGCACGATTGGGACGCGGGCCAGACTCCCGTCATCGTCGATGGCGAATTCAACGGAAAGCCACGCAAGCTGTTGCTCGATGCGAGCCGGAACGGCTACTTCTTTGTTCTCGACCGCGTGACCGGCGAGCATTTACTCACTGTGCCGTTTGCGGACTCGCTGAACTGGTCGACCGGACTTGATAAGACAGGCCATCCTGTCCGTAATCCGGAAAAGGACGCATCGCCTGGCGGGGCCCTGGTATCGCCTGACTCCGACGGCATCGTGAACTGGCAACCGCCTACTTATGATCCGCAAACCGGGCTCTTCTATGTCGCCACCGATGAGAACTATTCGGTTTTCTACCGAACCGAACCGAACGTAAGGGCTTTGCAGGGCCTTAACGGAATTCAAGAGCAGCCAGTGGGATCGATGGGGAAATTTATAACAGCGATCGATTACAAGACGGGCAAGATCGCCTGGCGGCATGTGCAGGTTTCCGCCGGAGAGGGCTCAGGCAATACCGGCTTGACCACGACCGCGGGCAAGTTGCTGTTCGGTGGCGATGGCAACGGCAACCTGGTCGCTTACGATCCGGTGAACGGAAAGCCGCTATGGCATACGCACCTCGGCCAGGTATCCAATGCAGTGGAAACCTACATGCTTGACGGCCGCCAGTATGTCCTGGCGGCCTCCGGCGATTCTCTCTATGCTTTCGCTCTGAACTTCTAAGTGGGCGGCCAAACTCCCAGAAGAGCATTTAGCGGCAAGTCGCGGCCAAAGCACGGTCGAGCGCTATCTCTTCCAGTGGCCCAAGACCTTGCTTATGGGCGATCGCATATTTGCCGACCGCTCTGGCGACTTCAGTCTGACAAGTTGCGCTCGCACGGATGGCCGCGGTGTCTTTCAATTCTGCGACCAGTGTGGTTTGCAACTGGTCCAACTGCGGCCGGATGGTTACCACCAGATTGATTGGGACGTGCGCGGGCGCCGTACCGGAACGATGCCAATCTGCTAATAATGCGTATTGCACAACTTTGTTCGCCTCGATTTGGGCGCGGAAGAAGCTCTCCACCGATGCTGGTTCCAGGCCTACCGCTAAGCCATCCTTTACAGCGCTTGCTATGACTTTCTCTTCGCGGGGCGCATCCTCGACCGGTGCTCCTTGATCCCATTTCGACAAAGCCACTTGCCTGGCGATGAGTAGCCTGTGAGCTGATGTCTCCACCAGTCCCTGAAGCGGATCTTGGGCGTTTTGTGAAAGCGCGGGTCCAGTAGCCGGGATGGCCGAAGCAAGGATAATCGCGAGTGTCCAACTGTTCCTGAGCATGCTTCTATGGAACCAGACTAACAAGCCAGCGCGGCAACCGGTCCTGAGCTAGTCAATCGGAGCGGACGGCATGACGCCGGTCTTGCAAATCGGGCAATGGTCATGCGATAGACTCAATACAGTCACCGACACATCCAGAAGCCTTGATAAACAAACTGGTTCTCTCCAACCTAGCTCACCGCCCGGTGCGCACGATCTTAAGCGTGCTTGCCATCGCCGTAGAAGTCACGATGATTCTTACCCTTGTCGGCGTCAGCTACGGAACGCTGGACGGGACAGCGCGGCGTGCTCGCGGAGTGGGTGCGGATATCATGATCCGTCCTCCTGGATCTTCCATCATTGGGCTCAGCACCGCGCCCATCAGCGATGCCCTTGTTCGGGTCGTCGCCCAACTGCCTCACGTTGCGTTAGCGACTGGAACGGCTATCCAGCCCTTATCGGGCTTCGACTCGATCACCGGATTGGACCTGGACGCGTTTTCTAAGATGAGTGGCGGCTTCAACTATCTACAGGGCGGCCCCTTCAAGACGGACCAGGACATGCTGGTCGATGAGTACTACGCCAAGGAGAAAAAGCTCCATGTCGGGGACAAAGTTCAACTCATCAATCATGAATGGACCATCGCCGGAATATTCGAGTCCGGCAAGCTGGCCCGCATCTGCGTGCGCCTTCCGGTTCTTCAGGAACTCATGGGCAACTCCCACCGTCTGAGCCAGATCTACGTCAAGGCAGACAGTGAAGCGAATGTCCAGCAAGTGCTCCAGGAGTTGCGAGCTAAATTGCCCGGTTATCCCATCTACACCATGGAAGAGTTCACATCCCTGCTTTCGATCAACAGCGTCGGCATGCTGCGCAGCTTTATTGGTGTGGTGATTGGCGTGGCAGTCACCGTGGGCTTCATTGTCGTTTTCATGGCCATGTATACAGCGGTTCTTGAGCGAACTCGTGAGATCGGCATCCTCAAGGCCGTGGGAGCCTCGTCCGGATTTATTTTGAGCCTGCTGGTTCGGGAGACGGTCCTGCTCTCGTTGCTAGGATGCGTTCGTCGGCATTCTGCTGACCTACGTGACACAGTGGCTGATGCAATATGCTGTGCCGGCAAGTCTGACCCAGGAAACGGTTTATAGCTGGTGGCCGATCGCAGGCGCCATCGCTGTCGGTGGCGCACTACTAGGGGTCATCGTTCCCGCTGTACGAGCGGTTAAACAGGATGCGACGGAGGCTCTCTCCTATGAGTGAACAGCCGATCATCAAGGTGCAGGATCTTTATAAGACCTACAGGGCTGGCGACGTCGACGTGCACGCACTGCAGGGAGCGAATCTTGCAGGTGGAAAAGGGCGAGTTTGTTTCCGTCGTAGGCGCTTCAGGATCTGGTAAATCGACCCTGTTTAACGTTCTGGGTGCGCTTACGTCGCCAACTCCGGGTACTGTGAGCATCGCGGGAAACAACCTGGAGAGTTTGTCTGGCCCGCGGTCGTGCCGCACTTCGGAAAAAAACGGTGGGCTTCGTTTTTCAGAAAGTACAACCTGCTACCCACGCTCACTGCGGAAGATAACATCCGCATTGTTCAATACATCGGTGGACGAGGGATGAACTTCAGCCCGGCGTTTCTTGAGATCCTCGACATTTTAGGGATTGCCGATCGGATGAAACACAAACCTCGTGCCTTGTCGGGTGGCCAGCAACAGCGGGTAGCCATCGCGCGAGCCCTGGTCAATGAGCCCTCCATTCTCCTGGCCGATGAACCTACCGGCAATCTCGACAGCCAGAATACGACTGCAGTTCTGGAGCTCTTAAGGAGGCTGAATCGGGATCTTGGCCAGACGATTCTCATGATCACTCACGATCAGGAAGCCGCCGCCTATGGCGGACGAACCATCCGCATGCGGGATGGCCAAATCGTCGATTGAAGATCGGTCACCTAGCGTTTCCACGATGGCGGGCGGCCGGAAGTATGATGGGTCGAGGAGTGGGAGCTGTGGCCACACGTCCACCCAAGGTTCATACTCAATTCGGCCGAGCCGCGGTCCAGATCTTTGCCGCCAATGATCGCATGAACCAGCTTCTTATCGAGCGTCTTGACCCTGCCGTCTGGACAGCCAAGCCGCCGGGCAAGGTCCGCACCATTGCGGCGATCTTCACCCACATGCACAATATGCGCTCCAAGTGGATCAGGCTTACCGCCCCGCACCTGAAGCTTCCGCCACAGCTCAATCGCGTGCACTGCACACCGCAGCAGGCCCGTGCGGGATTGGCTGAGAGCGCCGCCCGCTGCGCGGAGATGCTTGCTGAGGCTCTGGGCGGTGGTGAGGGCCGTGTAGAGAAGTTTCACCGGGACGGCTGGGCGAAGCCTTGGCCGGTTGGCCCGGAGATGCTGTGCTACATGGTTGCTCACGAAGCCCATCATCGCGGCCAAGTGTGTATGCTCGCGCATCAGCTGGGGTTCCCGTTGCCCAACGAGGTAATGGCCGGGATCTGGAATTGGGAAAAGCTATGGAAAGAGTGCGGGTCGTCTGCCGGCCCCGGCGATAGACTCTTAAGCCATAGTTTAGGGGCGCCTAGGAGGCGTACGGGTAAGGAATCAGCCAGCGGGCGTCAGAGAGATCTCCGCAAGCCCGCTGGACCCAGGACGGCTATCTCGCGTACCGGTGGGCAATGACCCGAGGGAGCTTCCCGAGTTGGCTCTCCATGCCCATCACTGCCCGCTGTGTCCACTCCTCGCTGTGCATTGGATCGAGGGTTAGGATCATGCGTACGTTATCGCCTTCTGCGAAGAACTCCACCTTGTTGCCGACGTCGTATGGCTCAACGCCAGGAATAAAGTCGGTCCTGTGAGTGTAGGCGATGCTCTTCTCGGGAACGATCGCGGTGTAGGTTAGCTTCGCCTCGGTTGTCAAAGGCATGCCTGCCCCCTTCATGAATTGAATCTGGGCCGCTTCGACAGCGGTCATGGCATACCGCATCTCCCCACCCGGGCGCAGATCCAGCTCGTGAACCTTTACCGAAAATCCGTCGGGGCCCCACCACGATTCGATTCCTTCCTCGGTCGTCCATAGTTCCCAGATATCCTCGATCGATGTCGCGTACGTGCGCTCGATGACAACTTTGCCATCACGCCGATTATTCGCTTCTTGATTCATGAAGTTCTCTCCTCGATAATTTGCTTTTCTGCGGAACGATTGTTTTTTCCTCACGTTTGCGCGTGAGGGCTTCGCCAAACTTCTTTAGACGACCCTCCCAAAGTTGCCGATACTGGCTCAGCCAGGAATCAAGATCCTTGAAAGGTTCAGGGCAAAGCGAGTAAAACCGCTTCTGCCCTTCAGGCCGTACACGTACGAACCCGGTCTCCTGCAGGATGCGAAGATGCCGTGATACGCCGGACTGGTCGATGTCGACGCTTCCAACGATGTCGTTGACCGAATGCTCGCCGTCCCGG
>CAVZJL010000063.1:0-27772 GCA_963775365.1 uncultured Acidobacteriaceae bacterium
AGAAAGCTCGCCGACAACTTGGGACGGGGGTTCGCTTTGTGGTCCGACGAGCATATCGCCAACGTGAAAAGGAATGAAGCAGAAGAAGGACGGCACGTCTTCATCAAGTCCGAGTGGGTGGAGACGGGTGACAAGTTGCAATATGAGGCCTTCGTCTATTTGCTTCCGCGCGGCTCAAGCCATGAGCATCCCGCGTTGGCCGGGTTTGTCTACGATGAAGACTATTTGAAGAACAGCTTTTTCCCGCAAGCTCTCAAGGATGCACTGCCGGACCAGGATCCGAACGATACGTTCCATCAACAGCCGGGGATCATGATTCGGAAGGAAAAAGACCAGGCTCCATTCGCGGCTTCGCTTTGCTGGAATGGAGGAGCGCCCGAAGTGGAGCGACCCTTCGGTAGTGTTTTCCCCGACCTGATTCTGGGCATCCGACCGCACGGGACGACGATTGCGGAAATCAGCAATCACTGGACGCATTTAGGTTTCTTGATCCTGGGCGCGCTATCGCTGCTGATGGGTGGGGGCATGATATTTGCTTATCGAAGCGTCGCTCGTGAACTTGCACTGGCGAAATTGAAGTCAGATTTCGTTTCCAATGTCTCTCACGAGCTGAGGACACCCCTGTCGCTCATCCGGCTTTATGCAGAGACCCTGGAGCTGGGGCGCATCTCCAACCCCGGCAAGCATCAGGAATACTACGAGATCATCCGCAAAGAAAGCGAGCGTTTGACGTCGCTGATCAACAACATTCTCGATTTCTCCCGCATCGAGGCGGGCAAGAAAGAGTACAGCTTTCGCGAAACCGACATGGCCGATCTGGTGCGCAGCACGCTCGATTCCTATCGTTTTGAAATCGAGCAAAACGGCTTCCAGTTCGAACAGAAGATCGACAGCAATCTTCCTCCGCTGCGGGTGGATCGTGAAGCGATCGCCCGTTCGTTGTTGAACCTGGTGAACAATGCCGTCAAGTACTCCGCCGCGGAGAAATACCTCGGCGTCCATCTTTACCGCCGCAACGGCGGCGTCAACCTCGAGGTGGTCGACCACGGAATCGGCATTCCTCTCAAGGAGCAGCCCAAAATCTTCGAGAAGTTCTACCGCGTCGGCGATCCGCTGGTGCATAACACCAAGGGCAGCGGATTGGGGCTCTCTCTGGTGCGCCACATCGTGCTGGCTCACGGCGGCGTAGTCGCCGTGGAGAGCGCGCCCGGGCGCGGGCAGTAAATTCATCATCACATTACCGCTACAAAATTCCGAGGTCCAGCAGGTGACGGCATGAGACAGGAAGAAAAAGTAAGACGAGTCGAACACCATAGACCGGTAAAGATCCTTGTGGTGGAGGACGAGCCGGCCATGGTGGCTGGACTTCGCGACAACTTTGAGTTCGAAGGTTACGAAGTGATCACAGCGCGCGACGGGGTCGAGGGGCTTCAACGCGCGCTCGACGAATCCCCAGACCTGGTCGTTTTAGACGTCATGATGCCCCGGATGAGCGGACTGGAAGTATGCAAGCAGTTGCGGGCCAAACGCGCTTCTCTCCCCATCATCATGCTTACTGCTCGCGGCCAGGAAGTAGACAAGGTGGTGGGCCTTGAACTCGGAGCGGATGACTATGTGACCAAGCCATTTTCGATTCGCGAGTTGCTGGCCCGTGTTAAGTCCGTACTGCGGCGAACGGCCGTCCTGCCCAAAGATCAGGATCAGCACTCTTTTTCTGACGTGGAAGTGGATCTGCGCCGCTGTCGTGTGCTCAGGGCGGGCAAGGTTCTCGATGTTTCCTCCAAGGAATTCGAGCTGCTGAAGTATTTCATCTGCCACGCAGGGGAAACGCTGAGCCGCGATCGTCTCCTGGAGGATGTCTGGGGATACGAGAATTCTCCCACCACTCGCACGGTGGACACGCACCTGGTGCGTCTTCGCCAGAAGCTCGAGCCCGATCCTGAACAACCACAGTACTTTCTCACCGTACACGGAACCGGCTATCGGTTCGTCGGATAGAACGAACGATCACAACTCGAAACGAGGTGGATGTTGAACACCTATCGAGTAGTGCCCTTTGACTCCAAGTACGGGAGCAGCGGCAAGACGCAAACTGGTACCACGGTTCAATCCCGGTTTCAACCTCTGGTGATGTCGTCGACCGTGATGGCGTCATCGCCACGCGCAGGATGACGTGTACTCGCTCCTGCGGGAGAGAATTGATCTTCATGCACAGTTATTCGACGCCGTACAGATCCAACGCAAACTCAGCGGCCCGCGTGTGCTGCACCGCGGCGACATGCAGTTTGCCAGCGAGGTCTTCGCTGCGCGCTTTCTCGCCGGCGACTTTACCACCTTCTCGCAGGATGGTTCGAAGGTCCTTGCCGTGCTTGGCGATATTGCCGGTAAAGGCGTGGCAGCTGGAATGTGGTTCACGCATCTGGCCGGTCTTTTGCAGAGTTACGGCCGTCCCGACTTTGACCCGGCAAGGATCGCCTGGGAAATGAATCGCCACCTGTGTTATCTGCAGCCGGTTGCGCCGTTTGTCACGGCATTTTTCGCGCAAATTGATTGCGAGTTAGGGTCCATCACCTACTGCAATGCCGGCCACTTTCCGCCCATACTGCTTCGCCGGGATGGACGTACGGATCTGCTCGAGAAAGGCGGCCCGCTGCTGGGTGCGCTCGAGCGGCGCCGAGTTCCAATCGGGCGAGCTCATGCTCGAACCCGGTGACACCCTTGTTGCCTACTCCGATGGCGTATTTGGAATGCCGCAACACCGAGGGAGAAGAGTTCGGAGTAGAGCGGTTAATAGCATCGTTACTGGAGGCCAAACAGCAGTCCGCTCACGCTACACTCATGATGCTACTCGCAGCCGTACAAGACTTCGCCAACGGTAGTCCACTTTTGGACGACGTAAGCTTGACGCTGATACAGCGTGATGAAGAACCGGGCATTGCCGAAGGAAAGGTTCCCGCGAAACTTGACTGAGGATTAAGCGAGGTAACCGCCCGTATTCCCGACTTTCCATCTCCCGGGTTTTTAGGGTGTTAAGCAGTGCTAGAATAGGCGCCGATTTACACCTCGGGCTTTTTCCATTGCCTGGCCGGGGGAGATGCGATGAAAGAGCTTTCGAAATCTCCGGTCTGGCCGCTTATGCTCGCCTGCGCGGCGTTGTTTGCCGGATGCAAAAGTGCAGAGCAGCATCCGGCCTTGACGATTCCCGTTAACAGCACCGGTATCCCGGTGGGCTTTCGCGACATCAGCAAGTTGCCGGGGACGGTCTTCCAGGTAACCTACACGCCGGCAACCGTCCGCATTGATCTGCCCACTGCCCAGAGATCGCTGACCAGCGTGAGCGACGACGGCCGGGTCCTGGTTTTCTCGAGCGATGATGCTCGCTTGCATGGGCTCAAGCAAGGGTCGGTGCTATTCCTCGAGCATCTGGGTGTGCGGCGTGTCGATGCGGTAAATGTCCAGGGTTCTCAGGTCGCTGTGCTGACCGACACTGCGAGCCTGCCGGATCTCATCCAGGACGGGACGGTTCGATTCAACGTGCCGGTAGATTTCGCCCAGTTAGCCGCGCGCAGCTCCATCACTAGTTATAGAAAGCCCGAGCCGTTGGAAGATATCTTTCATTGGTTTTCTCCTCCCGTCGCCTACGCCAGCGCGCCCGAGTTCAAATACACGGCCAAGGTGAAAGCAGAAACCGACGGCTGGGAGTTCGAACTGGAAGGTGAACCGGAAGGGACTGGCGTGGGATTGACCCTCACTGCGGCCAAGAAAAAACTGGCCGGCCTAACCGCCACGGTCAACGTGAAAGGCAAGCTGGAAGGCGTAAGCACTACCTTTAACGCCATGATGAATAGTGGCAAACTGCAGGAGTTTGCCTACATGACCCCCATGACGGGCACGGTGGATGTCGACTGGTCTGTGCTCACCATGGCGCCGGGCAGCAGCATAGGGGAGTCAAGACTTAAGCTGCCACCCTTTGCCAAGGATGTTTTCGACATCTATGGCATTCCCTTTCTCTTCAAAGTGGACGAGGCGCTGATCTTCAAGCCCGGCTTCGGAGGCAAGAAGGACGTGGCCGACGGCAACTTCCATGTGGTCTACACCGGCAGCGGCGGACTTACCATCCATGGCGGCCAAAGCTCCCCCCAGGGAAAGATGGAAGGGCAGCCGGAGAATGGAAAAACCACTGCGGAATCGCTGGCGGCACACGGTGTCGTGATCGCCATCAACGCCCCTAAGGTATCGGTTTCGGTGGGCACGGAGAGCCTCAAGGAGGCTCTCAAGCAAGCGGTCCCTGCGGGTATCAGCGATAAGGTAGCGGAGTTGATTGAGAAAGGTCCCTTTGGAGGTCTGATTAAATCGCCCAAGGAAAATTTTTTCAAAACCGAAGGCGGCGCCTATGTGCAACTGGTGACCGAGTTCGACTACGCCGGCTCGGGTCCGTTGAGTATCGTCCCATGCTCTATGACGCACTTGAATTTCTACGCCCAGGCGGGGGCGGACGCGACGCTGCTCGGTACTACCGCGGAGTCGCCAAAACTCAATCTCAATGAGGTCAAGAAAACGACGCGGGAGCCGGATATCGACGCCTGCGGTGCAAAATAATTGGCCGCGCAAACGGAGTAAGCCATGAACCGATTCTGTGAGCGTTGCGGTAATGCGCTGCAGCCAGAAGCTCGCTTCTGCCCCGTCTGCGGGAACGCCGTGCCCCAGGATACCGCGCAGGCTGCTATCTCCGCGCCACCGTCACCCGCGTCAACAACGCCTGAGCCGCCGGCGTCATCTGCGCCACCGTGGACTCCTATTCCGCAAGCGCCCGTGCCACCGTCGTCACCCGTGTCACCGGCGTCGATGCCGGTAAACTACTCCAATGTGAACCTGCCGCCGGCAGGGGCGGCACAACCGCAGCGCCGGTCGCCTCTCTTCAAATTGTTGGCCATCGCGCTGGTGCTCATTCTTGTTGCCGGGCTCACGATTCTGGCAGGCATTCTTTACATTGGCTACCGCGTCGGGCAAAAGGCAACCCACGCCGTCAAAACCCTCTCGCAAGCCACCACCGGCCCAAGCGGAACGCTGCGCAATCCACTGCAGAACCTGATGGCCGGCCGTGCGCCAGGCGACGATATTCCGACTCTCTCGGCTGGTGATCCCGTAACCCCGTGCACGCCCGCTCCATTCCCGGACCAGAAGGTTGCGCGCATACCGCTGGGACCGCACACGGTGCTAACCAATGCGTGGGGAATCAAGTATGGCGATGTGGAACTCCACAACGAGATCGGCTCGATTGATAACTCGACCCTCACCGCCACTTCCACAGCCCCGGAGTACAAAGACGACTCAGGCAAAGACATAAAAGCGACGTCGAACACCAACCAGAACTGCAACGCCGACTTCCATTCGGCCGACACCTTCGCAACTGTCAATTCTCATAGCCTGCCACAGCTTCTGCATGATGTAACCCGCACTCGTCTTTCCGACGCCGCTTTTCAGTCCATCAAGCAGAGCGGCAAAGTAAACCTGCGCTACATGGATATCTGGTTCGTGCCGGGCGGCGTCAAACCGACTTATGCTTCGGGAACTCTTACCCGGGTCGAGCCGAACGATCTGGACTACCCCATGATCGTCAATGATCAACGTGTAACTCTGCCAGTGATGCACCTTACGGGGACCTTCGAGACGGAGAGCAAAGATCCTCGTCCTCAAAGCGACCGTCCCACTCATATCGGGGCGGAACTTTTTGTCCTGGACGATGCTCCGGATCCGCTGATCCTTTCATGGAGGCTAAGACACCCTTCTTTCCATGCTGGAAATTTTCGCGTCGAAGTGGTGAAAATCAATTTTCCTGTCGCCAAGCCCGACAACGTACTGGAGCAGCAGTTGACGCAGCAAAAGCGCGCCGTCACCTATGGCATCTACTTCGATTTTGCCAAGGCAACGTTGAAGCCGGAATCCGAGCCAGTGCTGAAGGAGATTGCACAGGCAATGAAGGACAACCCCGATTGGAAGCTGACGGTGGAAGGCCACACCGACAACATCGGAGGAGACGCCTACAACCTCGATCTCTCCAAGCGTCGAGCACTGGCAGTGAAAGAAGCACTGGTAGCGCAATACAATATTGCCCCGGATCGGCTCGCCAACGACGGCTTCGGCGCCTCCCGTCCGGTAGAAAGCAACGACACGTTGGAAGGCCGAGCGCGCAACCGCCGTGTCGAGCTAGTCCGCCAGTAGCCCTCAAACTGGAAAATTATGGAAGATTTGAGCAGAATTTACATGGCGCAACTGGAACAAATGTAAGGGTTGTGGCACGCCCGCAGAACCCGTTTACGCCGTTTGCTTTGACAAGTAGTGACATGTACATTAGCAACATTAGCAGTGCTGGTTGCGACGCTAGTAACGATTGTAACCAGCAACACTACATGTTGGAGTAACGATGCGTCACGAGGTATGGGTACCGCTACAAATCGACCAGGTTGTTAAGCATGAATTGGGAGAGTTGGATGATGTAACAGTTAAAGTGACCAAAACGGTTGGTGATTGGATATCTCCCGATATTTGCTCTCCGTTTTACCGATCAGCAAACCAGCAGGCGGTGACGGCATGATTGACTACCATCGCCTGGAAAGAGGCGCGAGCGGAGTAGTCCGGCGCGCTCCCGAACATATCGACGTAGATGAACGTACTGAGGCTGCACGCGAGAACGCCAGGCTACGGCAAGTGATCGACGTGCAGAAGTCTGAAATCAACAGACTCATGCGCTTGCTCGGCATTGGCTTGCTTCAGAAATAGAATAGATAGTCCCACTGACTTACCGGTTAGTGGGGCTCTTTCAGGAGTCACACTCTCAAGAGAGTATTTGCAAGGTTAATCACTGCGTCATAGCAACACGAACCTAGAGCGCGGCCGGCGTTCCGCCCCATTCTCTCGGATCGATGTCCGCAATGGATTGCGAAAAACACCAATGGTGTCCGGCGAAGTCCTCAACGTTATATTGCCGTTCCCCGTAAGGATAGTCTGTAGGCTCCCGAACAATCTTTACACCGCACCGTAGAGCACGATCATAGTGAGTGTTGACGTCTTCCACTCTCACCATGATTGCGCTTCGCAACGAGACGCCCCCGCTCTGCTCGATCAAGACAACCGCTCCACCATCGCCAACATTCAATTGAGCGCGGTGATTCCCCATCCGAATGCGCAGGGTAAATCCGAATGCATTGCACAGCCAATCGATAGCACTACCAATCTCTGGGTAGGCCAGTTCCGGAATCACAATGCTGCCGGGCATCGATCGATTCGAAAGCATTTATGAATTCTAGCAAGAATGGCAATCCCTACCGCTCCAGATACCATCACCCGAAGGAACTGTCATCCCACCTGCCCCGGATTTCCTGTCGGACTTCGTGGTTTCGGTAAGGATCATGCCGCTTTCCTTAAAGAAAGCCGCATACGTTGCCGTTGATGAGTGCCGCGTGTAGGAATCCGAAGTTCGCTGGGGATGACAGGTGGAGGGTAGCGCTCACCTCAGCAGCCGTTACTGGGGATGGACAGAGCTGGTGATCCACAGTTTTCATCACCTCGGGGACGGCGGAAAATCCCCAGGATGTAATCCTGGGGCTCAATCCAGCAGCTTCCCACGCAGACTCTGCACCCCACGGTCTTCCTCAAGAAAATTTCCATCGTCATCCTTTAACAACAGTTCGTTAACATTGTTCCGGCGATCTCGGTCGCCGGCGTAGGATTGATCCCGGCGAGCCTCGGCTGAGGGCGCATCCCACGGGGCTGCATCAAAGTTAAACGGAGGTTACAAAGGATCCCATGAAATGCCGACTTGTTCTCGTCGCCGTCATCCTGATGCTTTCGACCAGTATCACCCTGTTTGCGCAACGACGCGCCTACCGGGCAGTAGGAGATGCTCCCTTCACCGAAGCTCCCGCTGACGTTTCCTACTGGGTTTCTTACTGGGCACAACCTCGAGTCCTTCTCTTTGGTTCTGAGCAGGAAGCGTTCCACCAAAACGTCCACGAAATCATGTTCCCTCTGAATGTCTATGACCAGCCTTTGGACCCGAACGTTCTGGATCAGGATGCCGAATGGTTGAAGGAACATGCGGACGATCGCTTTTACATTGAAGGGTACGCCTCGTCAGACGGCATGCTGGGTTACAACCTGACACTCTCCAACCGGCGCGCGGATTGGGTCAAGCAGGCTCTAATCAGCAAGGGCATTGCTGAAAATCGAATCGTGCTGGGAGTGCCATGGGGGCAGTTGTATCCAACGTGTGCCGAACTCGACGAAACATGCTGGAGCAAAAACCGGGTGGTCCGGTTCGCTTATTCTCCACACTGATCGAGCCAGTTTCGGGGACAGGGAATTGGCCAGTCCCCGAAAGGCGTCTAGCGAACAAAGCTTTCTATCGAGCAGAGGCCTTGGAAGCATCGACCGCAAGACCAAGCTCGCGCTCCGCGGCGCGGAGGTGATCCTCGGCTTTGGCGCCGTGGCCCTGCATGTCGTAGTGATTCGCTGCACGTGCGTGCTCCATCTCATTGATGGATTCGATGACATGCTTGTGCACAGCGTCAAGATCATGCCAATCGTGGACTTGTGCGGATACCACCGCACCTGCCGAAAATGCCAATGTGAGCGCAAAAGCCGAAGCAAGTTTCTTCATCTTACTTTTCTCCGTTCAAAGTACGTCTAGCTTGAAAAAGCCAAACTTACCCTAACTCAATGGTTGACCTCCGAAAAGTTACTTTCAGGTCACTTGCACCTTGACGGGCAATGAGTGCGTCAAGAGATACTGAACGAAAGTGCTATCTGGTTAAAGTAACAGTTATAGTGCTATAAGAAAACATGTTTGGCGCATTCACCAAGTTATGTCGGGATTAGTACGGCGAAAGATATCTATTCACTTAAGTCGTCAGGGATCGATAAAGTGCTCCATGGGCTGTTATGTGTTCAATCACGGCTTATCCGTCTACGTGCATCTTCCCCACACGCCTGGTGTCCTAAACCACTCCGGGCTAGGTGTCGATGCGAGAGCGTGCCTACATGAGACCAAACCCTAGCCAAGTCCCGTCTTTTCATCCGTTCAAAAAAGAAATGGCACTCAACGGGTGGTTTTCCAGATGACGAATGATGTCTGGCATGATCGAATCTCTTAAATGAGCGAGATCGGGACAGTCGAGTTCGTTTTTCTGTTACTCCTGTTTTTCATCGTCGTTTTTGGGCTAATCGCCCGAAAGCTGGGGACGCCCTATCCCATCATCATGGTGGTCGGCGGGCTCCTCCTCAGCTTCGTTCCCGCGATTCCCGACATTACCCTTGAGCCGGACCTGATATTTCTGGTTGTGCTGCCCCCTCTGCTCTACGCTTCCGCGTGGACAACCTCCTGGCGCGACTTTCGCTACAACCTCGTTAGCATCTCGCTGCTGGCCTTTGGATTGGTTGCATTCACCGTGATCGGTGTCGCCGTGGCAGCGCCCCATGTCTTCCGCGGCTTCGATTGGCGTCTCGGATTGGTACTGGGGGCGATTGTCGCGCCGACCGACGCAATCGCCGCCAGTTCCATCGCCCGGCGTATCGGCCTTCCCGGCCGTATCGTCGACATCCTTGAAGGAGAAAGTCTCATCAACGATGCTTCGGGGCTGCTGGCGCTTGAATTCGCCGTCGGGATCCTGGTTGAGAATCGTATACCGACCGCTTCCGCCGGTCTGCTCACCTTTATCTGGCTCACCGCCGGTGGGGTCGCGATCGGACTCGCGATCGCCTGGATCGTTGGCCACTTTGAACGATGGATTGATGATGGCCCCATCGAAGTAACGATCAGCATTCTCGTTCCCTATATGGCCTATCTCGCTGCCCAGGGCGTTCATGCTTCTGGTGTGCTGGCCGTCGTCAGCTGCGGACTGCTTCTCTCGCAACGGAGCGCCGGGCTTTTCTCTCCATCAGTGCGTATCGGCCTGTGGTCAGTGTGGGAGTCTTTGACGTTCATTTTGAACGGGCTGGTATTCGTGCTCATCGGGCTTCAGTTTCCGACGATTCGCGCCTCGATTCACAGCTACCATCTATCCACCATCCTGATATACGGCGCGGTTTTCAGCGTTTTTCTCATCCTCCTGCGTTTGGCGTGGGTGTTTCCAGGTGCACACCTTTCTTACTACCTCAGCACGCACGTTGGACATCAAAAGGAGCCGCCTCCGGAAGCCCGGCAGGTTTTTGTTGTCGGTTGGACGGGGATGCGGGGCGTAGTTTCGCTGGCCGCCGCTCTGGCCCTGCCCAATCTGTTGAAGAACGGATCGCCTTTCCCTCATCGGGATCTGATTATTTGCTTAACCTTCTGCGTGATTCTCGTGACCCTTGTGCTGCAGGGCCTGACTTTGCCGCCTCTGATCCGCCTCCTCGGCTTGGCCGGCGGGGAAGGACCGGACTGCGAGGAACTGGAAGCGCGGCGAATCGCGGCCCAGAACGCATTGGACCAGCTGGAAAGCGCGAAAGCCCGGGACAGCCAGGACTTCGCTGAGATCTATGATGACCTGCTCAGTCACTACCGGCACCGGCTTGCGACGCTCAAGGTAGATGCAAATCCCAAAGACGTCAAAGACAGCGCACGCCACCGTGCTCTCTTCCTCGAGGGCTTAGGCGTGGAACGCGCGACCGCAATCCGGCTACGCAATGAAGGACGCATCGGCGACAACGTTTTGCGGCGTATCGAGAGGGAATTGGACTTGGACGAATCACGCTTGGCCAACCAGGAAGAATGAGCTCTCTAGCAAGCCAAAAGCGGCATCGAAGATTGCGAGGGCCGCTATCATGCCACGAACAACCCGCCACCGCGGTCCGAAAAAGACCGCGCCGCAGCCCTTGCACAAGATGCTCTCGATCACGCATGTGCGCTAAGGGCCAAACGGGTTGGCTTCCCGTCCTTTACCATGGGTCCTCGTGGATGCGTGAAATGCGGGTCAAGAAAGATCCTTTGCGCTTCATCTTCGGGAGTGTTCGCAGGCCCCTTGACCCCCGGTTTCAATTTGCGCCCTCGGAATCCTTGTAAAACTTGCGTCCCTTCGCTGTCAGCCCTCCTTGAGGATCTTTCCCACCAGCAGGTAGGGACGCCGTCCGTGTTGATTTAGAGATTCGGGCGCTTTTGGTCACTTTTCTCGAGGTCATTGCTCTCATCTCCCGAGCTCTTGGAAGCGATCGCGTTTAGTTGCCCGTACCTCTCCGGCTACTAAGCATTCGACGGCATAGGAGGAGTTTGAATGCCACCCATGTGTGCGATCTTATCGATCATCTCTGTGTGTTGCCGGATGACCGACTCGCCTTTCTCGACAGCAGCCTTCAGCTGCGGATTGCTCGTCTTGTTCTGCTCATCGAGAAACGTCGCAAGATCATTGTGGTGATCCTTGACCATCGCTTCCACGTAAGCCCGGTCAAAATCCGTTCCGGATTTCATCTTCAATTCCATATATTTCGCATGGTCTGAAAGTGGAGGACCGCTGGGCACCTTTACTCCCATTTCCTTCGCCAGCGGCTTCATCTCCGCAATCAGCATCTCGTGATCGTGGATCATTTTTGTAGCGAATTCCCGCACATTCTTGTCTTGGCTCTTCTGCAGGGCCAACTTTGCATAATTCACTTCCGCTAAGCTTCCCTCCATCGCATCCTTCACAAAAGTCTTATCTGACGACGTCGTATCCTGCGCGTGTATTGCCCCACCAGCAAACAACATGCCTAGCGTGGCGCCTGTGATGCATTGCAACCAGAAACGTTTCATGTTTGTTTCCCCACCGCGAACAGTAAGAGGTCTAGCCCCAATCAAAAGTTGCCTTTGGGGACTGGTGGTTGACCGGAAAATAACTTCTGGATGTGACAGGATGAAATGCGCCTGACAAATAATTATCCGTCTGGATGAATGGCAGGCGAGATCGCGCTGCTGTGAGCAGCCCTCGCGCGCGCCCATTTCCAGGCGTTGTCTCGAACTGCCAAAGCTAAATCGAACTAGCTGGCGTCTGGCGCAATTTCGTCACAACGATGCCCACATTGGATCGCGTAAGGCAACGTAGTAATCATCGTCGCGCCGTAAGCCTCGGCATGTTCCCCCTCAAGATGAAGTATCAAAGCCCCCTTGGTCTGCTCAAACCTTTTCGCGGTCGTTGACAAGAGAGTCTCACCATTCGGTTTGTACACGGTCACTCGCTGCATCTTGGATCCTCCTGGCTGACCAGTGTAGACCTCATTCTCAACGAGCGCACTAGAGCGTTAGCAGTAGTATCGTTCAGCCAACCGAACCCGGCCTTGCTGATAACCCGGGGACGGCTGAAAAGCGTACCCCGCGAAGCTAGTTTTTTCTCGACTCTGTCCATCGACCTCGACCCAAGCCAAGCGTGGGCGCAATTTGTCATCAACTGGAGGGCGCGGGGGACCTGCAATTTCACTCGACGGCAGCCCCTTCCGAAAAGGGTTTGGGAACCGCCCTTTTTGCGTATGATGCCCCCAAAAAAGTTGCGACCGGGGAAGAAGGGAATTCATCCTAATATGTGCCGAAAAACGCGGAGCCGGATTGGTAAGCACGGCTCGCTGCGGACTCCATCCGCAGTTTAGTCAGCTCCCCGGACGACAGGGGAGAAGGGACCCACGGCGATAGGGGCAATGCTGCGCATTGTTCGCTGTCGCGTGGCGCGTTCCGGTATAAATCCCGATAGCCACGCGATGGAACTTTCATAACAAGGAGATCGCGATGGCAACGTTAAACCACACCAACCTCACCACCTACAATGTCCCCGGACTGAAGGAGTTCTTCCGCTCGGTTTTGATTTTCAGATATTGGAGGAGCGGGGCGACAAATTCGCCGTGTTGCGGAATCCCGAGGGTTTTCTGCTGACACTCATGCACGACAAGCGCATGACGCCGGAGCAGGGTTATCCCGGCCTGTTTCACGTTGGTTTTCTGCAGTCCACGCAGCAAGCGGTGGACCGGATGCACGACGCTCTGAGTGACTCGCAACTACATGGCTCCAAAACCCGCGCAACTCCAGCGGGGTGGACCGCCCACCTACGGCTTTTACTTCGACGCTCCTGGCGGGGTGATGGTGGAGGTAAGTACGATGAGCTTCGTCGAAGCTTCCTGACCCCGTCAGGGCGCTATTGGGTGTACATCCTCTTCTTCCGCGGTGACGATCGTGCCCTGGTGATAGAGGATGTGCCACCCATGGGCGGTGCTCTGCCAGATCGTGGCGCGTCGGGTGACACGCTCACCCTGGCGTAAGGTGTAAGTGAAAAGATAAGTATCCGGACCAAGGCTGCGAAGGCCGTAGTCTGAGCATTGCCAGCCCGCCGTGTCCGCGTCCAGGGGAGGACTCTTTTTCAGGGTTCTGAGGATGAACTCGCGGCTATATCGCCGCCCCGATGCGCCAACCTCCCAATATTCCGGCACCATAGCGTTCTCAAAATCGATCTGCGTGGCGCCGAAGTCCGGAGTGTGAAAGATGGGCTCCCGGTCGCGGAGTTGTTCAAACACCCCGAGAAGGTCGGAGCTGATGTGACTGAAAACCATATTGTCCGCCATGCAATGATTGTAAGATCGCCCGTGTGTGCCTACAGCTGGCTGGTTATTTTGCACGGCGCTCGTTGACGCCGTGGGTGATGCCGTTCGATTGCGCGCGCATTTGAGCTGGTAGCCACAGAAGAAGGACCGCCAGAAAGCAAATGTGTGCGGGTGGGGCGGCAAGCAGGCGAGAGCGTAGTGGGGGAATATTTCGGCCCTTAACCAGCATCGAAACGACCCGGGCGATAGTCTCGCTTTGCAGAATTGTACGGACAATAGCGGATTGGGTTTGCAATGCTGCTTCGCTTCGCGCCGGCAACGTTTCGCGCCGCGAGTGAAGTGATGTGCCAGGTCCCAGGAAACTCCGCCCGTCTACGCAGGAATCAATTTGCTCTTCAACCTCGGCATGGCATTGGCCATGCGCATACCAGTCTTGAAGAGCGAAAAGGCGGGATACTTCTTTTCGCCGGTAAACTGCTTCATCGCCTTGAGCGAATCCGCGACCGCGGCAAACGCATACTCGCGCATGCAGGCTTCATACTCCGCAATTGCCTGGATCAGGGGCTTTTCACCGCAATGCACCCGCTGCAACTGTGAACTGAGCAAAGCTGCGTCTTGCAACGCGATGTTGCCACCCACTCCGCGATAGGGCGTCATGCCGTGAATAGCGTCGCCCAACAAAGTAATTTGCGTTGACTTCCAGGGGACGGGAGGCGGCGCGGTGCGCACATGGTTGAGAAAAAGTTCCTGCTCGTCCATCATTTCGACCAGCTTGCGGAGACTCGGGTGCCAACCAGCTACGGTGCGGCGCAACACGTCTTTCAACTTGCTACTGCTGACGGATGCAGCCTCATTATCGAGGCCGAAGAACTCCGGCCGGCCCCCGAGTGCCAGGATAAGATAGTCCTCATCGCCGGGTAACGGTCCCTCAATGCCAAGACGGCTCAGCGCTTGGCCGGCCTCTCCGGAGCGTTTCCACATCGCCATAAACATGCTGCAAGCCGCGGCCGGCACGACCATGACGGGACCATCGAGCAGAAGATGGGGAGCCAGCGCCATGACGCCGTGGGTTAGAGGGATGGTGCCGCCTATCCCCACTACGCCCGTGTCTATGGGTTCGGCATTGGGCAGGTACTGTTTGCGAACGGCGGAGTTGACGCCGTCCGCAGCCACCAGCAGATCGGCCTGGGCGCTGCTGCCGTCTTCAAAATGCACGCGGATGGCTCCATCGGGAGTTTCGTCATAGCGCAGAAATCGCTTATCGAATTGCACCTCATTTTCCAGGCCCGCCAGCAGAATGCGGCGCAGGGTGATGCGGCTGATCGACCGATGCCGGGCGATGGTGTCTGCTGTATTGCCGACTCTGGCGAAGTTGAGGAGTTCACGCAGTTGCTCCGTAACTATGCTGAAGCCCTGCGAAAAGTCCCCACCCGTGGACTGGAATAGATCCCACAGGTGTTGGGGTAAACATGCATGGAGTGCGGTGCTGCCTTGGGGATTGATGTGGATACGGAATCCTTGCGAGCGTGATTCCTGGGACTGATCCCGCTCATAGACGGATACGTCGATTCCTGCCTTCTTCAATCCGTTCGCCAGGCACAGTCCACCCATGCCGCCGCCAATGATTGCTACCTGGAAGGCGCGATTGTTCATTTCTTTGCTCCTGTTGGTTTTTGCAGTCTTTTTTTTGCTTTGTCGGAGAGGATCCAGCTTTCCGTCATTCGTTCAATGGCGTCGATCTGGCCGGCCGCGGATGCGGCGGCACCGCCAAAGATCGACATCAACATGGAAAGCATCTCGCCCGGCGGGATGTCATCGCGGAAGGTCCCGTCCGCGACACCCTCGCGGACCATCCGATCGATTCCATCGCGCCAGCGTGCATCCATCTGTTCCACGGTTTTTTGCACTTCTGGATCGCGTTTACCGCGCAGGGCAAACTCCTGCAACACCAGCAGCATTTCCGGATGATGTTTGAGGTAAAGCCGGCCATCGGAAAACTCCTGGCGCAGGCGGTCGAGGGCGGAAAGTCCCGAAGGGCGCGGCGGACGGCCATGCAGGGTGACAAATTTTGCACCAATCAGCTGAGCCAGTCCTTCGACCAGGTGCTGCTTGGAAGGGAAGTAGTAGTGCAGCGTGGCGATATTCACCCCGGCGCGATTGGCGACAGCGCGGGTGCGCAGGCCTTCAAAGCCCACCTCCGCGACCACATCGAAGGCCGCCTGCAAGAGGGCCGTGCGCCGCCTGCCGTGCTCATCCTGGGGATCCAGGAGAGCGCGGCACCAGTCGGGGTTGGGAAGATTCCGCCATCCCTAACCATTTAATCAATCAGTTGATTGATTTGTCAATCGGATGATTGACATTTGCCTCGAAACCTTTGAAGTCAATCGTTGACGAGGGTTAAGCTCGAAAAGTCTCCCATTTTCCAGCATGACCCGAACGCTCGACCGCCCCCAAACCCTCAGGGGTTGCGGCCCTGGTTGCCTTCATGAAGGGGAATTCTTGATGACATTTAGATCCAGCCAGCAAGACCTTGAGTTGTCAGCCACCGATCTCTTTGTAACCAGACAAACAGGCTAGCTCCATTTTTCGATGGCATAGCCGGCTTGCCGAATGCTCGTGCCTGGCCATCCCCTTTCATAGAAAGGCGATAGCTAAGGCAAACACCAACGCATGCCGGCAATCACGCATCGAATGCACGTGAGGATAAAAACGATGAGCGAAAAGCATGACCACGACGCCGACACCGACTATCAGACGCTCAGTGGGGCGGCCGGCCAGAGTAAGATAGCAGAGCTCGTAAAGGACATACACATCGCCATGATGACAACCATCGCAAAGGACGGCACGTTGAGTTCTCGTCCCATGGCCGTGCAGAATACTCCATTTGATGGCACGCTCTGGTTCCTGGCGCGATCCAACTCCGGGAAGATGGAAGAGATAGAACACGATAGTCGCGTTACCCTGACTTTCGCCGAGCCCAAGAGTTCAAAGTACATCGCCGTCAAAGGGAAGGCGAGCGTAAGTCAGGACCATGGCAAGATTAGGCAACTCTGGAACCCGATGTACAAGGCGTGGTTTCCAGGGGGTGAAACCGACCCTCAGATCGCCGTGGTGCGGGTCGACGTGACCGAGGCAGACTACTGGGAGGCGTCCGACAGCAAGTTGGTGGTTCTTCTGAAGTACGCAGCAGCCTCCCTCACAAACGGAAGAGTGCCAGTGGGCGAAAGCGGGCATATCGCCGGCTAGAGTGGCCCATTTCTTGGTCGCGAGGGTCGTTAACAGCAAGGGGTCGCCTCACCTAAAGTCAAACGCCGCTCACCCCGCATCGCCCACCGTGGGTCTGCAACAAAAATCTGTTCGATTCTCAGAGACTCGGTGCAAACCGGACCCTAGAATTTGTGGGCAGTCCTTAGAGTGCATAACTTGCGAGGATGAACCATGCCACGAAGCTTTACCCACGGTCCTGATGATTCTTGCCTCTCTCGCGACAGCCCCGCTCTGGGCAGACCCGGCCGGTGTTACCTTTACCCAACCCGCCGCCCAGATTGATCGCTACGACTTCGTCGAGGTCGCCGCGAACGTTAAATCGCCCGCGGGCCGGCAACTGCTTCACGGACGCCTCGCTCACCGGCACACTCGAAACCACGGACGGCGCCCACCGTTGGAGCGTCGAAGGCTTTTGCGATGCCGCCGATGGCAGCGTTTTCCGCATCCGTTTCATGCCGCCCGCCGCCGGCAGCTACAAGTACTCTGTCACTTACAAGCAGGGCAGCTTACACCCAATCCACCAGCGGCCAATTCCAGGCCGTCGAAGCGCATCGCCGTGGCATCCTCGCCGGCGATCCGCAATATCCGTGGCATTTTATCTGGCAGGGAACTGGCGAACACTACTTCTTCAATGGCACCACCGCCTACTGGCTCGTCAACTGGCGCGACGACCACGTCATTCACTTCACCATCGACCGTCTGCATCGCCTCAAGGTGAACCGCATGCGCGTAACCATCGCCGGACGCGAAGCCTCGACGTTCTTCGGCGAGCCCGTCATGACCGGACCCAACTTCACCGTCTTAACCGCCGCGTGGATCGCGCAGAACGCAGAAGATCCGCTCCACCCCGGGTTCGACTACACACGCTACAACCTTGACTATTGGCAACGGTTTGATCGGATGCTCAAGTTCGCCCGCGAGCGGGACATGGTCATTTCCCTGGTCCTTGATATGGGAGACAGCAAGGTCCATCCCGAAGCGGGAGGCGAAGACGAGCGCCGCTTCATCCGCTACGCCATCGACCGCTTTGGTGCGTTCTCCAACATTACCTGGGATCTCGGCGACGACCTCGACGTTTACCGCGACGTGAAATGGACGCACGAAACGGGCGTCTATATTCAGGAGCGCGATCCCTGGAAGCATCTGGAGACCAGCCATCCGGCAACCAGCAACGACCACCAGGACCGCGCCTCCTCGTGGTTTGGCTTCACTTCTTATCAGGAGTGGGGACGCGATCAGCATAACCTGATGCTCGCATCGCGCAAACTGCAGGAGAAGACCGGCCGCATCATTCCGCAAACCAATGAGGAGTACGGCTACGAGGACCATTACCCGCACTGGGCCCTCCCCGGCTCCGACTCCGCGGATGTGCTTCGCCGGACTGCCTGGGATATCGTCATGGCCGGCGCCTACCAGACTGCCGGAGAGACGGTTCGCCGCGGCGTCAACGTCGGCGCCGACATGGGAGGGGGATGGTTCAACGGCCGTGGCGACGACACCATGACCATGTTCCTCGGCTACGGTCACATGGTCGATTTCTTCACCGGCTTCGAGTGGTGGAAGACCAATCCTCACGACGAGTTGGTGAACAACGGCAACTACTGCCTCGCCGATCCGGGCAAGACTTACGCCATCTATCTGCCCAAGGGTGGCCAGGTCGCCGTGCAACTCGAGCCCGGCCGCTACCGCGCATTTTGGTTCAGCGCAACGACAGGGGAACAGATCGACCTTCCCCCCGTCGACGGTCCCGTTTGGAATTCGCCGGCGCCTCCGGACGCTAACGATTGGGCCATCCTTCTCGAGAAAGAAGGATGACAGAATAAGAAAATCCGGCTTGCGACGCATTCCTTTTATCGAAGGTTCAATTTTCCAGTAGTATTTTTGGACTGCTATCGCGGTGTCCCCCGCGTTGCGTGAGGCGAATACTGCGCACATTTTTTTTTGATATATGTGCGGCACTATGCATTCGTAGTTCGCGGACAATGTCGGGAGCATCCTCGAACACGCAGGGATGCATCTTGGGAGTAGAAGGAAAATGCGCTTCGCAACTACTTGAAAGGCTGGATTGGGAGCCTGTGCTCTGGAGGTGGGCATAAGGTGAATCTGAAAACAATAGGAAACCTGTTCAGCGAAAGCTTTACCAAGTGGAATGACGACGATGCTCAGCGCATGGGTGCGGCTCTCGCCTTCTACACCGTTCTCTCGATGTCCCCGCTGGTGATCTTCGTGATCTCGATTGTTTCCCTCGTCTTCAGCCGCTCAAGTGCTCAGTCTTTGCTCATGGCGCAGGTGCAGTCGCTCGTTGGCTCCAGCGGCAGAGACGCGATAGCGATGATGCTGGCAAATAGCCAGCGCCATGGGCATGGTTTCTTCTCCTCTCTCCTCGGATTTGTTACCTTGATTTTTGGGGCTTCTGGTGTCTTCGGAGAGCTGCGCTCCGCTTTGAATATGATCTGGAAGGCGAAGCCCAGGGCGGCCTCGAGTTTGACCCTCATGGCACGGGAACGCCTGTTCGCATTCGGCATGGTGGTCAGTGTAGGGTTCATCCTGCTCGTTTCTCTCATCGGGAGCACGATCCTTACGGCGACCACGAAGTACTTCGGCGGTGTGTTGCCGTTTCCTGCCGTTTTCTGGGAAACACTGAATTTTCTGGTGTCGTTTGCCGGGGTTACTGTTCTGTTCGCCTTGATCTTGAAGTATGTTCCGGAGACCAGGGTAGAGTGGGGAGATGTACGAGTGGGCTCTGTGTTCACCGCGCTTCTCTTTGTCCTGGGTAAGCTGCTGCTTGCACTGTATCTTGGGCGCGCCAGCCCCGGCTCACCCTACGGGGCGGCGGGATCGGTGGTCGTGTTGGTGGTTTGGGTCTACTACTCTGCCCAAATCTTTTATTTCGGCGCCGAGTTAACCCATGTCTACGCAACATCCCACCGTAGAGCGGCGCAGGGAGAAGACTATCAGCCCGGCGTTGCGGCCTAAGCGCAATGCGCTGAAAAGCCGAGGCCGGATGGCGCCAGCTTGGTGATGGATTAGGGGTCTAGCCAGGGTTTCTTCTGCCCTGGCCGGACCTCTATCCATTTGCTGAGGGGCTGATGGGGCAAACGGTGAAGATCAAGCAGCTTCGGTATGATCTGCTCTACAGCCGCTTTGCCGGCATCCGGGTCCGCAACATACTCGCTGAATAGTTCGTGTGGTCCTTGTGGCGTGTCGTCGCCCTGCCTGGCATCGATGACCGCCGCTCGCCAACGGCCGGTAAAATGCTGCACAAAGCAATGAAATATGGGCTTTCCATCACTGACGTACTCCGCAGCAAAGTAGTGGTCGGTAGGTGGCCAAACACTCATGGGCCTATTCTACGGCAGGTGATTGCTTGTGCTACTCCGCCTGAATCCGCCCGCCCGGTGTGCGACAAACGTCTCGGGAATAGGTATGCTGGCATCGGATTTGATCCAACCTTGATTTGATCCGCCACGCAGGCGTACATTTTGCGGCATGCAAGCACGCGAGAGCGCTGGAAGGGGAGACCCCATGGATTCGAAAAAAACCGCCGATTTGACCAGGGCTAGCCGAAGAAACTTTCTGACTACGGGTGCTGCGGCGGCCGCGTTGGGCGCCGTGCGAACCGCAACCGGCCAGGCAGCCGCTGCCGAAACAAAGTCGCTGAAAGACCTGGTCGCGTATGGCGACCGGTCGCAGTACGTGACCTCACAGCGCGTGGCCGTAGACGGCAGGCCATCGCCGGACGAGTTTGGCATGACGTTTCACGTGTTGGCGCCGCTGCAGGATCTCGTGGGCACCATTACGCCATCGTCGCTCCACTTCATCGGGACGCACCGCGGATCCATCGTGCCGGATATCGATCCCCAGCAGCACCGGTTGATGATTCATGGCATGGTCGACCGGCCGCTGGAGTTCAGCTTGGATGATTTAAAGCGCTTTCCCTCGGTATCGCGCGTGCATTTCATCGAGTGCCTGGGCAACCATTCCAAGCCGGAAGATAAAACGGTGCAGGAAACGCACGGGCTGACGAGTAGCAGCGAATGGACCGGCGTTCTGCTTTCAGCATTGCTCAAGGAGTGCGGCGTGCAGAAGGGCGCGTCGTGGGTAGTATCGGAAGGCGCGGAAGAGGTGAAGGGCGCCGGCAGTATCCGGCTGGCTAAGGCGATGGACGATTGCATCGTTGCCTACGGGCAAAACGGCGAGCCGATACGTCCGCAGCAAGGTTTTCCCTTGCGCCTGGTGGCTCCCGGATTCGAAGGGATTTACAACACCAAGTGGCTGCGCCGGATCAAGGTCGTGGATCGCTACTACATGACCTACAACGACTATGGACACATCTCCAAGGATGAAGAAGTAGCCGCATTGACCTTCCAGTGGGGGCCCAAATCGGTGATCACGTTTCCGTCAGGAGGGCAGAAGCTCGCCGGTCCTGGAACCTACCAACTGACAGGGTTGGCGTGGTCGGGTGGAGGCGCGGTGCGGCGCGTAGAAGTTTCCGCGGACGGCGGGAAAACCTGGAAAGACGCGGAGATCCGCGGACCAATTCATCCCAAAGCGCATACACGATTTGGCATGAACTGGAAGTGGGACGGGGGAGCATGCGTGCTGCAGTCGCGCTGTATCGATGAGCTTGGCCAGGTGCAGCCTTCGCGTGCGGAACTGGCCGCGTTTTTCAAGGTGCCGGCCGATCATTACAAGACTCACGGCGTCCCCGGCTCGGACAACACGATTCAGCCGTGGCGCGTAGCGGGCGATGGGAGCGTGCACAATGCGATTTAATCCGCTGCTTCTGGCGCTGATTTTGTGCGCGTGCGGGGCTACGTGGGCTCAATCGCCGACCTATGGTGTAGGAAGAACGCCGACGCCTGAAGAAATTCGCGCCGAGGATATCACCATTAGTCCGGACGGGAAGAATCTTCCATCGGGCAAGGGAACAGCAAAAGAGGGCGCGGCGATTTACGCTCAGAAATGTGCGATGTGCCACGGACAGAACGGTTCGGGGGGGCTGGCTCCCATGTTGATCAAGCCCCAAACGCCGGTGAAGAGCTCCACGCCGTGTCTTGAGCCATGCATCGGACCGGGAAGTGTCATGGCGTTGCATGCGCCCTACGCAACCGTCATCTGGGACTACATTAATCGCGGCATGCCCTTCAAGCAGGAAGGCTCGCTCAAACCGGACGAGGTGTACTCGCTCACCGCGTTTCTGCTCTACAAGAACGGCGTGATTCAGGAGGATGAAGTCCTCGCCCAAACAACGCTGCCGCAAGTGAAAATGCCGAATCGAGACGGATACGCCATACCCGACTGGAAACCGGGCATGAAACGGCCGTTTCCTAACGGGCACTAACCTGTGCTGGCTGATAGCGGAGCGAGCAGCGGACATTGTTGGACATAGGTCGTCGCCTACGAAACATCGCTACGCGTTCGAGCATAGAATCGTTTAGCTTTGGAGCGATTGCCACAGAGTTGCATGTCGCACCATCGTCGCGAGTGGTTCCTGCTTCGATCCAGGAACAACCATCGGCAGGTTTTCTCACCGCATTCGCGAACGTTGTCAATCTCCGATGAGGTAATCAGACCCACTGCGGCATCTACGACCTGCCGAAAGGGCCCATCAGGTCGCTCCGTAATATCACGAAATCTCCGGTCAAACCTGCGTTTGTGCCACACAACCTCGTCCAATGCTCGCGCTTCGGAGAGAATCCTGTTGAGCGCTCGCAAATGCGATTCGTCAGGACGTCTCCCTTGCACCGCAGACAGAATCAGGAAGTACAGGGCTTCGCGAAACTCGATAACCTCTTTGAGAACGCGCTGGGAGTCAGACTCACTCAGGCCATCAAGAAGTTTGCGCATCTGTGCCGCTGTAATCACTCCTGACTGGCGGCAAAAGGCAAGGAAACGTTCATAGTTGGGGAGAAGATCGATCAGGCGATCAGGATCGTAGCGATAGTCCAGGGTATTGGCGAAATCGAGCGCCAGATGACCAGCAACCAGCTGAAATTCGTCTGCCATATCCTTCACGTGAGTATAACCGGCTTCGTTCCTTTTGACAGGTTAGATCGTAGTCTGCGAGTATAACCATCAATTACGCTTTACGATGGTTATGTCAAAACAGCTGTCCCTTATCAAACCGACATGGGGATACTCAACGCGAAGCGAGGACGAAGAGTGGATGCAAACGATCTGTATGAAGAGGTTCTGACGCAGGCGGCGGCGCAGGCTCGGCGCTACCTGCGAACAGTTCGAGAGCGCCATGCCGGGGTACTGCCGGAGGCGATCAAAGGCTTGAGTGCACTCGGCGGTCCGTTGCCTGCCCGGGGAGAGAATCCACTGGCAATTCTGAAACTGCTCGACGGTGCAGGTTCACCGGCGACGGTGGCGAGTATGGGTGGGCGCTTTTTCGGAGGGGTCATCGGCGGCGCTTTGCCAGTCAGCGTTGCGGCGCACTGGCTGGCAGACGCCTGGGATCAAAATGCGTGCCTGTACGATATTTCGCCTGTCGCAGCACATCTCGAAGACGTCGTTCTTTCCTGGGTCCTCGATTTGCTCGGCCTGCCCCGAAACTGTGCCGGAGCATTTGTGACCGGCACACAGATGGCCGATGTAACCGCTCTCGCCGCGGCGCGGAGCAGCGTCCTGCGCAACGTGGGATGGGATGTCGAACGGGACGGGTTATTTTCGGCTCCTCCGGTCACAGTCATCGTCGGCGAGGAGGTTCACGCGACGATGCTCAAAGCCCTGGCGCTGCTCGGCTTCGGCAAAGGCCGCGTGCAAATCGTTCCCGCTGACGGTCAGGGACGGATGAAGCCATCGCTCCTGCCTCGCGTATCCGGGCCGGCAATCGTCTGCGTCCAGGCCGGTAACGTGAATACTGGCGCCTGCGATCCAGTCGGTGAGATCTGCGACATTGCGCACGAAATGGGTGCATGGGTGCATGTCGATGGCGCTTTCGGTCTCTGGGCTGCGGTCAGCCATCATCGAAAGCATTTGGTGGAGGGTGTCGCTCGGGCCGATTCCTGGGCCACGGATGCGCATAAATGGCTCAACGTGCCGCAGGACAGTGGAATCGCAATCGTGAGGGACGCAGAAGCCCTGGGGCGCTCGATGTCGATTGCAGCAGCTTATTATCCTCCGGACGCTGACGGGAAACGGCAGCCAATGCAACTGGGGCCTGAATCTTCGCGTCGCGCTCGGGCAGTTGAAATCTGGGCGGCACTGCGTTCCCTCGGGAAACAAGGTGTGGCCGACCTCATCGACCGTTGCTGTCAACATGCCGCAACATTCGCAGATGCCCTTCGCGCCGGAGGGTATGAAGTGCTTAACGACGTTGTGTTGAATCAGGTGCTGGTCTCCTTCGGAGACGACGAAATCAACACTCGGGTCATCGATGCTGTGCAGGCAGAGGGAACCTGCTGGTGTGGCGGCACCGTTTGGAAAGGGCGCAAAGCAATGCGAATCAGCGTGTCCTCATGGGCAACGACGGACCTCGACGTTAGCCGCAGTGTGGCTGCCATTCTGAAGATTGCAGCAGATCAATCCTCGTCGCGCGTCACGTTTGCGCGAACTTTTACAGAAGATCGGACCGATGTTCACCTCTGAGGGATGCAAGCTGGGTCTTAGCTGCTCCGAACCGCGTCAACACATCACTATGTCCCTCGAAGAAGCCAAGGGGCCCATTGAACTAGGTCCACCTGGATACGTTCCGCTGGCTTCCCACCTCCTGGTGATGCGTACCCGACGGGCAGTCCGAGAGGAGTTGGAACGGTTAAAAGCCAGGCGCTCGCTCTTACGGCGAACGTTGCTTCCCTCGTCGCTATGTACAGGAATCGGCGTTCTCATAATGTTCCACCCGGAATTTGAGAGCTCCTGCACCTATAAACTAGCTGTGCTTTACCACTGGGCGCTCGCGGTGTTTATACCCTGGTTGGTTGTACGCCAGGAAAAGAAGCGGCTCCGTCGGCGATCGCTCTAGGCGCCACCCCGTTGCAAACAAAGCAATGCTCTCATTCAGCGGAGCCGAATCTACCATTCACCCATGAAAAACGGGTTCAGTTGTGGCTAGTCGGTTCCTGGCGCTCGGCCGGGTTGGGAACTTCAAGAGGCGTATCGATGCTGCCGGAGCGGCCGTTCATTGTATCCCATACGCCCAAATGGAGAAACTGATCGTTCTTCGACAGGTCAATCTCCTGGTCCACCATGATGGGAAGCTTAGGGCTGCGACTAAGTATATCCGCCGGGAGGGTCATCGTAATCTCCTCGGCTTTGTGCTCTACCACGGTCCCGTCACGATCGAGCCCGATGGCGGCGACACCCAAGACGACCTTGTGCTTCCCGTCGACGTCTCTCATCGTGAGTGCGTTGATTGGCAGCGTGTAGCGGATCAGGAAGGGAACTGATCCCTTTTTGGCCTGAGGCAACGGCAACGAGCCTGAGCCCTTGTCGAAATTGGCAATTGCGGGATCGGATGTGGGAAGTACGCTTCGCCTGAAAAATAATTGGACGGTCGCGCAGTTCGCTAACTTCGAGCTTCTCTCCATTCCAGAGGAGACGCGTTCTGGGTCCGGTCGGTTGATCTTTCTGGCGAGCACTGCCGTCGGCGAAGTATCCCCTTCGGTAGCTGAGATGGTAGGGGGCTCCGTCTACCTCCACGCGGACCTTGTGCCATTTGTTATCGAAACGCAGGTTCCTCTGGTGAATAGGTCAGAGTATAAAAGCTGCCATCCGACTCAAGAAGGTGCTCTGTGATCTCTTCCAAGCCATTGTTGTTGAAGAAGGCTTGTCCGCCCGTGGCCTGGGCCACATCGCTCATGACCAGGTGCTGCTTCGCTACCACCATTTGTGCCGTGGTGTCTGCGAAGAGCCCTCGCGCATCAATCGGGTAGATAGCGATGCGTTCCTGATCGAGCTCATCGTAGAGATCGCGCCAGGCAGCATCCTGGACTGGGATAGCGTCGGGCATAAGAAAACTCGTAGAACCGCCGGAGAACCAAAGGACATTCTTTCGACCGGGTAGTTGGCTCAAAGAGACGGCTACCTGATGCAGCGTGTCGAAATCGGTTAGATATTCGCGCTCATGCGGAGGGAACCTGGGAATCGCTTTGTGCACCGCATCCAGCAGCAACTTGCGATCCGAAGTGAAGGGCTGCACCAGAAAACAGCCTGAGCCTGCGCGCAGGTAGATGGCGAGAGGCTGCCCCTCCGGCTGCTCGTTCAGAAACTTCGTCAGCTCGTAGTTGAGATACATCTGATCGGCCATTTCGAGGTTGCCAATGTCGATCAGCACGATATTCAGGACAGGCGGCAGATGGAGGAGATAGTCATTGCTGTAGACGCCGGCCGCACTCGCAGACTGTATGGATGCTGCACCTCTACCGGCGTGCTCTTCAAAGGAAGCAATCGCCTGAGGTTCTTTGTTATCGAAGATACGAAAGACGGATTGCGGCAAGCCATGAACCGGATTGCCATTCGCATCCGTCACCGTGACATCGGTGAGGACAACACGAGTGTAGGTATGAAATGAGTAGGTTGATTGGTCGGGCGGCGTCTGCGCTGCGGACTGCTCCTGTGACTGCGCCGGGTGGAAGAGCGCTCCCGGCCAGAGGAAGAGTGCCAGAGCCAATGTCGAGCTTCGCGGAATCATCGGCGACACCCCCGCAACGCGCCTGCTGCACAACCCATTATGGACGATTGAATGAGTTAGCAAGTTGCTGTATAACCAGCTTCATCAAATTCTTCTGAAAAGTCTGGTTTTCTCAGCTCGCGGAGTTTCCGAAACTTAGTTCCTGGCCTGAACGTCTTATAGGAGACGCCTTTGGGCCCGCTGGTGATTACAGCCCGACGCCAGGTGTAGCCCCTATGCAATGGCTTCGCATATCACTGGCCATTTCCATCCTCTCATCTATCACCCTCACAGCACAGCAAACCAGTCTCCCTTCGGCCCTCGTGTCTCCCGTTACTCCGGTGATCGGGCAGCAAACGCAAAACGTTACCATCGATGTAACAGTAAGCGATAAGTCTGGTAAGCCTGTGCGTGGCTTGCAGGAACGAAACTTTACCCTATTGGACGACAAGCAGTCGACGAACCTCACTTCCTTCCGCGCTGTCGATCTTGATGCTCCAACGGCGGCGCCACCCATCGAGATCCTGCTGGTCATTGACGCGGTCAACGCCGATGTAATGAAAGCGGAGCGTCAGCGAGAGGGAGTCAGAAAGTTTCTGCTAGCCAATGGGGGTAAGTTGGCATTACCCGTTTCGCTGGTCACCGTTACCGACACAGGTATCCTCCCGATAGAGGCTTCCCGGGATGGGAATGCTCTTGCTGCCAAGCTCGATCAGAACGCAACCGGACTGCGCCTGGTGAACCGGAACACAAGCTTTAGTGGCATCGAGCGCTTCAATTTATCTCTCCAGGCGCTCGATTCTATGATCGCGCGTGAGTCAGCGAAGCCGGGAAGAAAACTCATTGTATGGATCAGTCCGGGCTGGCCCCTCCTCGCACGGGCCGTGAGTGATGTCACCACAAAAGATCAGCGGCAAATCTTCAACACCATTGTCAAGACCTCGACCGCCTTGCGCCTCGGCCATATCACTTTGTACAACGTCGTTGCGCGCGGGATCGAAGGGAACGATGTCGCGCAATTTTCGGACTACATTGCATTTCTCCCGGGTGTAAAGTCTGTGTCCCAAGCGTATCCGCAGAATCTGGCACTCTCCGTGCTCGCCGTCCAATCGGGTGGTCTGGTTTTGAATGGAAGCAACGACCTGGCGGGAGCGATGGCAAATGAAATCGCGAGAAGCGCGGGCGATGCGCAGGCATTCTATGTGCTAACGTTCCAGGCACCGCATGCCGACCACGCAGACGAGTACCATACTCTGCAGGTAAAGGTGGATCAACCTGGGGTGACCTCTCGCACGCGCACTGGATATTACGCCCAACCATAGGCATAAAAAAGAGACTTCGAAGTCCCCAAAGGTCCGA
>CAVZJL010000064.1:0-27663 GCA_963775365.1 uncultured Acidobacteriaceae bacterium
CGCCAAGGCTGCCTTTCATGGGCGTGATCGGAGCGCTGAGTTTCGATCGCGACGGCAAGCGGCTGGTATTCGCCCTGTCGACGGCCAATCAACCGCGCGATGCATACGTGCTCGACATCGAGGCCAACCGCCTCGATGCCTGGACCGCGAGCGAAGCGGGTCCCCTGGACCGGAGTAAATTCGTCGTGCCGCACCTGTCGCAATTTCCGACCTTCGATCGGACCGACGGCAAATCACGCCAGATACCCGTGTACCTATACGAACCGCCGAGTCCCGGTCCGCACCCGTGCTCCTGGTGCTGCACGCGGGCCGGATGCAGAGTTCCGTCCGCCGTTCGATCCTTGGATCCAGTACGTCGTGAAGAGCTCGGGTTACTCGGTGGTCGCGCCGAACGTTCGCGGCTCTTCCGGTTATGGGAGGAGCTTCTCTGCGCTCGAAAGGGCATGCTGCGCGAGGATACGGTCAAGGAATCGGCGCGCTCCTGGTGTGGCTCAGCCTCGATTCCCGTTTCGACGCCAAGCAGTCGTGGTATCGGGCGGCTACCTGGCGCTCGCCACGCTGGTGAACTACGGCGAGCGGCTGCGCGGCGCAGTCGACTTCGCCGGCATCACCGATTTCGTCGGCTCATGAGCACCACGGCGCCTTCCCTCCAGAGTCAGGAACGCGCGGAGTTCGGCGATGAGCGCGATGTCGAACTCGCGCTTACTTGCGGCGCATCTCGCCGCTGACGGCGCGGACCGGATCTCGCGGCCGTTGCTCGTGGTGCATGGAAGGAACGACCCGCGCGTCCCTCGTTGCAATCCGACGAGCTCGCAAACCGGCTACGGAGCCTCGGGGGGACGGTGTGGTTTCTCAAGGCAGGCGACGAAGGGCAGGTTCGGCAAGCAGCAAAATCTCGACGCCTACTACCACACCTTCGCCGAGTTCTCTGCGCGAGCCGCCGCGTAAGCTCACGGCTCGTCGCGGCTATTTGCTGTCCGTGGTCGCCGTCTCGAGTGGCGAAGGCTGGCTCGCAAAAAACTCCGCGACCACCTTGATGTCCTCCTCGGTCGGGAGAAGCTGGGCCATGCCGTCCATCACGACATTCTTGCGCCGGCCGTTGTGATAGGCGATCAACGCCTGTTCCAGGTAGTCGGCGTGCTGGCCGGCCAGCACCGGCGGTTTCGGGTCGAGCGGCGAGGCAACGCCGGTGCCGTTCACGCCGTGCACGCCCCGCAGGCGCCGCCTGTTTCGGCACGGTCCCACGATTTGTCGGAAGGCTTCGTCGGCTCGCCCTGCAGATACGCAGCAATGTCCAGGATATCCTGATCGGACAGCGACTCGGCCTGGGCGTGCATGGTCGGATGCGGCCGCTCGCCGTTCTTGTATTCGTGGAGCGCCGCGACGATGTACGCGGCATGCTGATGGCGGAGCTTCGGAACGCTGTAGTCGGGATATGCGTTCCTGTAGTTCTCGACCCCATGGCAGCCGTAGCAGGTGTAGAAAGGCTCTTTGCCCTTCACGGGATCGGGCGTCGACGTACTGCTCTGCGCCCGTGCGGGCGGCGACACACTCGAGCTCAAAAGGATCGCGCCTGCAAGCCACGCCACACCATTCAATCGCGAAAACATGTAATTCTCCGAGCCGCGGGGTCCAAACAAGAGCGCTGATGTTAAAGAGTGAGCGGCGAAAATGCCACTCGCGCGTCCAAATGCAACGATTTACAGCGTCGGCGCGGTCCCGGTCATGCCGCGCGATCGTGCTTCTTCAGATAGACCAGCAAGAGCGACAGCGCCGCGGGCGTCAGCCCGGGATGCGCGCCGCCTGTCCCAAGGTCTCCGGCCGCACGGAGTGGAGCGACTGGCGTGCCTCGTTCGACAGTCCACCCACCTTGGAATAATCGAGATCAGCGGGCAGGCAGGTGTGCTCGTGGCGATGCTGCGGTCGATTTCCGGTTCTGCCGCTTCAGGTAGCCGGAATATTTGGCCTGCACGTCGACCTGCAGTTTGACCTGCTCGGCGAGGCGCGCGTCGCTCGAATCCAGGCTGCGCGCCGCCGGGCGGCACGGCATCGCCAGGTCCTCGTAGCAAGTTCCGGGCGGCGCAGCAGATCGAACGCGCGGATTTCGCGTTGCAACGGCTGCTGAGCTTCGCCTGCAGCGCATCGCCCCCCTCTCCGGCCGCACCATGCGCCGGACAAGCGCAAAAACTCGGCCTCGACCGCATCGCGCTTGCCAACAAAGAACTCCCAGCGCTCATCGTCCACCAGGCCGAGCTCGCGGCCCGGGCGGTGAGGCGCAGATCGGCGTTGTCCTCGCGCAGCGAGAGCCGGTATTCGGCGCGGCTGGTGAACATGCGATAGGGTTCAGGCGCGCCGCGCGTGATCAGATCATCGACCAGCACGCCGATATAGGCCTCGCTTCGCTGCGGGCACCAGGCGTCGCGCCCCGCCGCGGCGAGCGCGGCATTGATGCCCGCCAAGAGCCCCTGCGCCGCGGCCTCTTCATAGCCCGTGGTGCCGTTGATCTGTCCGGCGAGAAACAGGCCCCCGATGAGCTTGCTCTCCAGGGTGGCCTTGAGTCCGCGCGGATCGAAGAAATCGTATTCGATCGCGTAGCCCGGCCGCGTGATGTGCGCGCGCTCGAAGCCGCGGATGGTGCGCACGAATTCATACTGCACATCGAACGGCAGGCTGGTGGAGATGCCGTTCGGATAGATCTCGTGCGTGTCGAGACCCTCGGGCTCGATGAAGATCTGATGCGAGGTCCGTCCGCGAAGCGCATCACCTTGTCCTCGACCGACGGACAGTAGCGCGGGCCCGTGCCCTCGATGAGGCCGGTGAACATCGGCGAGCGGGCGCTCGCGCCGCGGATGATGTCGTGCGTGCGCTCGTTGGTCGCGGTGATGTGGCAGGGCATCTGCCGCGGATGCTCGGCACGGGTCGCGAGGAACGAGAACACCGGGCGCGGATCGTCGCTATGCTGTTCCGCAGCCCGCAAAATCGATGCTGCGGCCATCGATGCGCGGCGGCGTGCCGGTCTTCAGGCGGCCCACGCGCAGCGGCAACTCGCGCAGCCGTGCCGCGAGCGCATTGGAGGGCGGATCGCCGGCCCGGCCGCCCGCATGACTTTCGAGGCCGACGTGGATGCGGCCGCCCAGAAAGGTGCCGACCGTCAGCACGACGCTGCGCGCCCGGAACTCGATGCCGCTCGCGTGAGGCACCCGCGACGCGCTCGCCGTCGCACGATGAGGTCCGCGACCTCCTGCTGGAAAAGCGTCAGATGCGGCTGGGTCTCGAGCATGCCGCCGGATCGCGCGCTTGTAGAGCTGGCGGTCCGCTTGCGCGCGCGTCGCGCGCACCGCCGGACCCTTGCTCGCGTTCAGGGTCCGAAACTGGATGCCGGCCTGGTCGGCCGCGAGCGCCATCGCGCCGCCGAGCGCATCGATTTCGTTGACCAGATGGCCCTTGCCGATGCCCCCGATGGCGGGGTTGCAGCTCATCTGCCCGAGCGTCTCGATGTTGTGGGTGAGCAGCAGCGTGCGCCGCCCCATGCGGGCGGCCGCGAGCGCAGCCTCGGTGCCGGCATGGCCGCCGCCGATCACGATCACGTCATAGTCAGTTCCGAAACGCATGGTCCTGAACCGGGCTCCCGACTCCAAACTCGCCGAACAGCCCGTAGTCTAAACCGGCCGGCCGATTCCGCCAAAGAGCCGGACCGCGGAACCAACGGCGCGCCGGCTCGCACTAATAGCGCATGTCCCTCGAGCCCTCGTCTTTTGCCTGCGCTCCTGCCGGACGTCGGCCGCACGCCGCCGGATCGGCTCTGCTGGCTTCGCGGCATGGTCCGCCTGCGCGGCCTCGCCGCCGGGAGCGCGCGAGCCGCCGGCGAGCGAGCCCCAGATAGGCCGCCCGGCACCCGATTTCAGCGCGACCGACAGCCAGGGCAAGGTCCGCCGGTTGGCCGACTTTCGCGGCAAGACCGTGGTGCTGGAATGGACCAATGCGGACTGCCCCTACACCCGCAAGCACTACACCAGCGGAAACATGCAGAGTCTTCAGGAGCTCGCGCGCCAGCGCGGCGTCGTTTGGATGTCGGTGATTTCCTCGGCGCCCGGCAAACAGGGCTACGTGAGCGGCGCCGAGGCGGACGCGTTGAGCCGCTCGCGCCACGCCGCGCCTACGGCCGTGCTGCTCGATCCGTCCGGAGATCTCGGGCGGCTCTATCACGCCAAGACCACGCCGCATCTGTTCGTGATCGAGCCCGGGGCGATCTGCAATACATGGGAGGCATCGACAGCATCGCGACCGCCGACGTGGCCGACATTCAGCATGCGGAGCCCTACCTCAAGGAAGCGTTGCTGGCGGTGGTCGACGACAAGCCGGTGGCTCACCCCGTCACCCGGCCCTACGGCTGCAGCGTCAAGTACTAGCTCGAGCCGGCAACGCCGGCGCACGCGCCTCATTCGATCGCGACCGGAATGCCCGCGAATTTTCCGCTCCAGCCGCGGGGCCCGCTGTCGTGCACGGATTCCCCGTCCGAGCTCACGGCGACGGTCACCGGCATGTCCTGCACCTCGAATTCGTAAATCGCCTCCATGCCCAGCTCGGCGAAGGCCGACCACGCGGCTGCGCGGATCGCTTTGGAAACCAGGAACGCGGCGCCGCCGACGGCGATCAGATAGGCCGACCGTGTTGTCGCGGATGGCCTCGACCGTCTCGGGTCCGCGCTCCGCCTTGCCAACCATGGCGAGCAGGCCGGCCTTGCCGAGCATGGTGTCGGTGAAGCGGTCCATGCGGTTCGCCGTGGTTGGGCCGGCCGGTCCGACGACTTCGTCGGCCGCCGGATCGCACGGGGCCGACGTAGTAGATGAACCGGTTGCGTGAAATCGACCCCGGCAGATTCTCGCCCGCGTCGAGCAGCGCGCAGTGCGCTTATGCGCCGCGTCACGGCCGGTCAGGATCTTGCCCGACAACAGCAACCGCTCGCCGGGCTTCCAGGTTGCGATGTCCGTCTTGGTCAGGGTGTCGACGTGACCCGGCGCGCCCTTGGTCGGACTCCAGCGCACATTCGGCCACGCATCGAGATCGGGCAGGTAATTCCGCAGGACCCGAGCCGTCCAGCATGAACTCGATATGACGGGTCGCCGCGCAGTTGGGGATCATGGCAACCGGCAACAGTGCCGCGTGCGTGGGGTAGTCGCGTATCTTGACGTCGAGCACGTAGGTCAAACCGCCTAATCCCTGAGCGCCGATGCCGAGCGCATTGACCGTTCATGCAGTCTCCAGGCGCAGCTCCTCGAGGGTGTTGCTGGCGCCGCGTGGCGAAGCTCGTGCATGTCGAGCGGCTCCATCAACGATTTCTTCGCGAGCTCCATCGCCTTCTCGGCGTACCGCCAATGCCGATGCCGAGCATGCCCGGCGGGCACCAACCGGCACCCATCGTGGGGCACCGTTTGCAACACCCAGTCGACGACCGAGTCCGACGGGTTCAGCATGGCGAACATGCGTCTTCTTCTCGGCGCCGCCGCCTTTCGCGAGACGTGATGTCGAGCGTGTTTCCGGGGACGAGCTCGTGTGTGGATGATGGCTGGCGTGTTGTCGTGGGTGTCCTCGCGTGCGCCGACAGGGTCTGAGACGATCGACTCTCGCAACTGATTGTCGGGGTCGGTGTAGGCGCGACGAACGCCCTCGTTGACCATGTCGTCGATGTCGTGGTCGCCTGGTCCCAGAGCAGCTCCATGCCGACTGAACAGGAACACCATGATGATGCCGGTGTCCTGGCAGATCGGACGATGGCCCTCGGCGCACATTCATGATCACAACGATATTCGCCGGCAGACAAGGAATCTATTGGATCTTGGGATATCCAGCGTCCTAAAAAGTCTATGGAAATAAACTTTCGTTTATCGGAGGGCTTCGGAGGGCTTCAGCTTCTCGATCATTCTTATCAGGTCGACAAGAGATTCCGCGTGCATCTTTTCCAATGCCCGGCTGCGCTGAACCTTCACCGTACTCTCCGCGGTTCCAAGTTGGTCCGCAATCTGCTTATTGAGCATGCCCGAGACAACCATGGAAATCACTTCCCGCTCACGCGAGGTTAATGAGTCGAAGCGCTGTTTGAGAACTGCTACTTCCTTTTCCTCTACGCGCCGGGCACGATCCCGCTCAAGTCCGATGCGGACAGCATCCAGCAGATCCTGATCACGGAAGGGCTTGGTCAGAAATTCAACCGCCCCAGCCTTGATGGCGCGGACACTCATCGGGATGTCGCCATGGCCGGTGAGAAAGACGATCGGAATATGAATCTTCCTGGTTGCGAGCTCGCGCTGAAAATCGAGTCCACTCAGTCCTGGTAGCCGGACATCTAGTACAAGGCAGCTGGGCGTATCTGGGAGAGTCTTCCGTAGAAACATATCCGCCGAGTCAAAGCTTTCAACCTGCAGTCCCACCGTGCTTAAGAGGAACTTCAGCGAAGATCGTACCGACGGATCATCGTCGACGACGAACACAACCGGAGCCCCGGTCATGAGGGGCTCGCTACGGTCGACGGCAGCGTGAACGAAAAGACCGCGCCGTGGGGGGAATTACGCGTAGCCCAGAGCCGGCCGCCGTGATTTTCTACCAGTGAGCGACTGATCGACAGCCCCATTCCCATGCCTTTTGCTTTCGTTGTAACAAAGGGAGTAAAGACGCGGTCCACCTCTAAATCAAAGCCGGTTCCGGAGTCGCTCACCGCTACAAGCAGGTCCCCGGATTGGTCGATCCGGGATTGCACCGAGAGAAGACGAGGTCGATTGGTAACCGCGGTTAAGGCCTCGATGCTGTTCATGATCAAATTTAGCAGGACCTGCTGCAACTGAACGCGATCAGCGACGACGAACGGTAGATCTATTGTCAGTTGGGGGTCAATCAAGACTTGATTTTCGTCAAGTTCGCGGCCGGCCAGAACCAGCACCTCCTGAATCACTTCATTTATATCTAACGGAGTTTTTTCCGCCGGCTCCTTCTTGATGAATGCACGAATGCGCGCTAAAACAGAGCTTGCGCGGGCCCCGTCGGCGACGATTCCATCGAGAGCGTGGCGCAGGACCTCAGGCTCCAGGTTGCGATTGGCGAGCAGCCTCAGGCATCCGCTGGCGTTATTGATGACCGCGGTCAAGGGTTGATTGACCTCATGCGCTATCGAGGCCGCCAGCTCGCCCATGGTTGTAAGCCGGGAGACCCGCACAAGCTCCGCTTGTGTCAATTGAAGGTTACGCTCGCTCGCGCGAAGCTGGTCTTCCGCCCGTTTTCTCTCACTGATATCACGAATGAAGCCGGTAAATACCTTATGGCCGCCGCTCGTCAGTTCTCCAAAGGAGACTTCTACCGCGAACTCCTGGCCATCCTTGCGTAGAGCCGTAAGTTCCACGCCCTGCCAGTCGAGATGCCGCCTTCCTGTAGCCAAATATCGGTTGAACCCGTTTTCATGTAGCTTCCGCATCTTTTCCGGCATGAGCATAGTCAGAGGCTTACCGACAATCTCGACCGGGTCATAGCCAAAGATCCGCCTGATAGCGGGATTGGCAAGGATAATATCGCCCTTTTCATCCATGCTGACGACTGCGTCGTGGGCCGCTTCTACAATCACGCGATGTTTTTCTTCGCTACTTTTCAGATCTTCCTCTGCGTGCTTGCGGTCGGCGATTTCCTTTCGCAGCTCTTCGTTGGCCGCGCCAAGCTCCGTAGTTCGTTGCGCGACGCGCAGATCCAGTTCTCTCGCGACCTGCTTCTGTTCGCTGCGTAGCCGCGCCTCTTGCAAACCAATGGATGCCTGATTCGCCGCTACGCTCAGAACCAGTTTCTCGGTTTGCTGCGGAAAATCAGCCCGCTCTGACCCCGCTACGATTACGCCAATTTCGCCCTGCAGCCCTAGTCCCAGGGGCACAATCGACAGGTCTCGGTCTCCCAGAGAGTTCCGCGTCAGCGGAGGCCATTGCTGAGGGGCCGCCCCCAATAAGGAGTCAAGTAACTTGCCGATCTCCTGCGGCGGGACTATGTTTTCTTGGGATGGAGCGAACCGGACGATCTCGACCGGCGCTCGCCCGCCCGTCTGCTTCAACCTTACATAGACCAGGTCCAGCTGTAGCATACGTAGCAGCGCGTCCAGCAAGGTATGAGCAATCTGGGATGGCTCTCCGCCGCTCCACATCGCGGGGAGAGTGAGGACGCTGATCAGATCATTAACGCAGCGGCGAAGGTACTTGATTTCTTCTGCAGGATCTCCGGGTTGCTCATGCATATCTCAGGCCGTTGCAGGCGAACTACGCCGGCCAGCTCGCCGTTGCCGGAATTCTCTCAGAAACTCATCCGGGGGGACGAAGAAGGGATTCTGCTGAAGGATGCCGCCAATAATAACCATGGGGTGAGTTCGCATGATGTCAATCACCGCGTCACCACCGAAGCGGTCGAGACGGTATGTACAGATGACCGCGTCGTCGTGCCGAAGCCATACGTCGTTTACACGTGACTCGAATTCAATTACGTCATCGACATGAGATCGATCTTCCACTGCCCAGTCCATTCGGCAACATATGCGGCTCAGAGGAAACCCTCCCTTGGCATTGCCGCTGGCCAGTAGTTCAAACACTTCCAGCATACGATCCTGATCGAAGCGGCCATCTGGTAGGTAGACTTCGGTGTTGGTCCGAAGCTCGAGCTGCCCGCTCTGCTGCACAACCGCAGGGTCGATGCCTGCTGCAGTCAGGCGTTGTAGATGATCTTGACGTTGCTCAGGATTTAGGACGTGAATGGCCTTATCGCCAGATGTTAATCCGTCCTTTATGAAAGGTAGGAGGACGCGATATTCTTCCTCGTCGTTGTTGAAGAACGCGCAGACATGACGCGTTTCGCCCAGCCGGGAGCCGGCAAGGGAAATGGGTGCTGACGCGCTTTTCACGGCCTCTTCCTCCTACGAATATCGTGCGACACGGCTAAGCCAGCGAGTTTTCGCCCCGAATTGTGCGGCCCGGAAAAACAAAGCAACGATCGAATGCCTGACGGGACTGAAGGGAACCCCAATCCGATGCGATAGAGATGTCGAAACGCCCAGGATCGTGCAGCCCATTCTACCCCAAAACCGGGGAGGGCTACATCCTGTGGACCTCCCCGGCTAGCTGATAGCCTCTCCCACTCCTGACCGGCGGCGCAGTAGGCGAAGGGTGGGCCATCGCTCGAGTTCGTTTTTCTTTAAAGCTGTGCCAACAAGCTGTGCTGAGCTGACTGGGGTCTGCGCTCTCGGTCTCTAGTGGGCCGCAGCCGACAGACCCAGCCGCGTACGCGCCCGATGAAGCCTCGACTTGGCCGCGGGCACAGAGATATTGAGCCGGGAGGCGACTTCTTTCACCGAGCACTCCTCTGTCAAGCGTGTCTGAACAATCTCCTGCAGGTTGGCAGGGAGTCTCTGGATCGCCTGCATAAGTTGTGTGCATCTCTGGACCTGGTCATACATCTGCTCAGGGCCTGGTGCCAGGTCGACCATCTCCCTGGGGGGGCGCTCCTCTTCATGTTCAAACGTCAGAGCATGTGAACTCTGCGGGCGGCCGCGACGCTTGCGCAGCATGCCTAAGGCTGAATTAATCGCTATGCGCGTGACCCAGGAATAAAAGCTCGACCGCCCCTCAAAACTCTCAAGCGCAAGAAATGCCCGAAAGAACGAATCCTGCAGCGCATCCTCGGCGTCTTGCCTGTTCTTTGTAATGTTCAAAACCGTACTGTAGACCCGCCGTGAGTAAAGATTCCAAAGTTCGTCGAACGCTGACCGGCAACCTGACCGCGCCGCAAGTACAAGGTGATGATCTGTGGGCGAGGTGGGGTAATCGCCGCCCCTGCTAACTTCATCGTCTGGTCGCAAACAGATTGCCACCCGGGAATCGTATTCAACGGAAAGAGCCATGGTTCCCTCCAAATCAATTCAGGTACTTTGGGTTTAAAGTCATCCTTTGTGTCGCCGTTCGCGGTTCCAATCAAGAACCGTATCGGCAACAGCAGAGATATCGGATATCAATGTCTGCAATAGCGTCTTCGTATCACTCTCCCGGACAAGGCTTGCACTCTGTCCCGCCCACAGTTGGAGCAACTCCGCTTTGCCGGCTCTCTCCGCCGGGATAGCGAGGTGTCTCACCAGCATGCGCTGTAGCGGATAGGGAAGAATCTCCACTCCTGGGCGATTCAGTTCCTCGATCAACTGGTTATGTATTCCGCGAGCGAGCCGTCCAGTAAAGCCCTTGGTCAACGAGGTTCTCGTAGCTTTTCCACCTAGGAGCACATTGCGATGATGGAGACTTGCGCCGGAATCTTCACTGGCCAGAAAGGCCGTGCCCATTTGCACGCCTTCGGCTCCCAGGGCAAAAGCGGCGACGATCCCGCGCGCGTCGGCGATGCCTCCGGCGGCCACTACCGGTGCCGAAACAGCATCTACGACCTGAGGAGTGAGCGAAAATGTTCCGGTTAACGAATCCTCGGCCGGCAACAGGAAAGAGCCGCGATGTCCGCCCGCTTCAAAGCCAGAAGCGACGATGACGTTGACTCCTGCCTGATCCAGAACTATCGCTTCCGCCGCTGTTGTCGCGGTTCCGATGGTAAGTATTCCCTGGCAACGGCATTCGTCCAGGATCTCTTTCGGAGGGACTCCTGCGATAAAGCTGAAGGCGGGCACCTTTTCCTCCAGCAGGACGCGTATCTGGTCTTCGAACTTTACTGGCACATAAGGCTTATAACCCGGCAGAGGTGCGCCCAATGCTTGTATGTGTCCTGCCACGTGCGCAAGGCTACGCGCGAATTGGTCCCTGCCGGAAGCGCGTGCACCCTCATCTTCCGTCGATACCCACAGATTCATTGCGAAAGGTTTGGCGGTAAGTTCACGAATCTGAGCAATAACGTCTTTGATTGCAGAAGGGACGAGGCTATGAGCCCCAAAAGAGCCAAGGCCGCCAAAATTCGAGACTGTCGCAGTCAGTTTTTGTGTCGACAAGCCACCCAAAGGACCCTGAATGATCGGGTAGTCAACTCCCAGGATGGAAGAGACACGAGTCTTATTCCACGCTGCGGGCCCACTGACGGACTGTTCTTGCATTGAAATCCTCCTTTCCCGCCTACCAACGACCTACGTGCGAACCGCCGTCTACGTGCAGCACCTCTCCGGTTACGTGACGAGCTTCCGTCAGATAAAGAACAGCGTCGGCGATTTCGTTCGCGTCGGCGATCGTGCCCATCGGCGAAAGGCTCTTTATAAAATCCTGTGTCGCTGTTTTAAGGATCGGGGTATCGACAACTCCCGGGGCTACTGCATTGAAGCGAATACCGTTCTTTGCGTATTCACTGGAGAGACTGAGAATAAGCGCATTAAGTCCCCCTTTGGTCATCATTGGAATAGACGCAGGAACGCCTGCAATCGGGTTTTCGGCCAGGGACGCTGTGATGCTGGTAACACTGCCGGCGGTACCTTGCGTCAGCATCTGCTTCACCGCTAATTGGGTAATGTAGATAAAACCTTCAAGATTGGTGGAGACGAAACGGTGAACTTCGTCAGCCGTAAACTCCGTGAAAGGCTTGACCAGGAAGATTCCGGCATTATTGACCACATGATCGATTGAGCCAAATCTGGCTACCGCAGTCTGCACAACGTTCTCTGCCGTGGCTGGTTTCCCGATGTCTCCGTCGACAATCGCCAAGTCCGGTGAAGGTGCAAAACCCGCTTTGGTAACGCTTCGCGATGTCGCAACCACTCGATAGCCGCGATTCAGGAAAAGCCGGACGATAGCGGCTCCGATCCCCTGTGAGGCGCCCGTCACAATTACGGTTTCTTTATTTCCCATACCCGTCTCCTTTTGTTTGTGCTGGCTCTCCACAAATCGCTAGTCGCTGAGGTTTCCCTGGGTGCCCCCTGGGCCATGCATTGATTCAGTCAGAACACAACCGGTCGCGCAATTGGACGATGGTATCGGGCATACCTTGGTATCAACGAGGTTCGGCGCGAACCAGCAACAGAACACCGATACCAAGGTATCGTCGATACCATCGTCTGATTGTTACTCTCCGCTTCCGTTTGTTTTGATAAAGACGCAATCGAGAGCATTTAAAAACAAAGGAGATCAACATGAAAATCCTGATGGTACTTACGTCGCACGATCAACTGGGAAATACTGGGCGCAAGACCGGCTTCTGGCTCGAGGAATTTGCCGCCCCCTACTATGTTTTCCGGGACGCCGGCGTGCAACTGACGCTCGCATCGCCCAAGGGCGGACAACCACCGGTAGATCCCAAGAGCGATCTGCCGGAGAATCAGACTCCGGCAATGACTCGTTTCAAGCAGGACAAGACTGCACAGAATGACCTGGCGCATACCGTCAAGCTTGCGGATATGAAATCTGAGGATTTCGACACCATATTTTATGTGGGTGGACACGGCCCAATGTGGGATATCGCTGAAAACGCTGATTCCATCGCTTTGATCGAGTCATTCTACAATTCCGGCAAACCGGTGGCTTTGGTCTGTCACTCCCCGGGTGTCCTTCGTCATGTCACCTACAAGGGAGCTCCGCTGGTGAGAGGCAAACATGTGACTGGTTTCACGAATGGCGAAGAAGAACAAGTGCAACTGACCCATGTTGTGCCGTTTCTGGTAGAAGACGAGCTGTTACGACTGGGGGCCATCTTTGAGAAGGTTGCCAACTGGCAGCCGTTTTCTGTCATCGACGGGCGCCTCATCACCGGCCAGAACCCTGCTTCCTCAACCCTTTCGGCGCAGAACCTCTTGAGCCTTCTCGCGCGCAAAGCCGCTTGACTGGGACCCGCCGCTTAAGAGAGTCGCAGATCTTTGCCCTTGGTCAACGCCCGGAGGGCCGGAACCAAACGTGAGCCCAGCCCGTGAGGGCTGGGTATCCATGACGATGATGGTGAGGACCGTAGGCGCGGCACTCAAAAATGTGGTCTGTTTTCACCACCCCTAGATGAACCTGAAGTTCCCACGAAGACTCTTTAGCCCCTGAATTCGGCTTTCCCCCGCCGGCAATAAAATTGCACGAGGGCACGTCTTCACAGGTCGTGGAAAAATTCATGTTCGGTAGTGCACGACTTTAGTCGGGCGACTCACTATCGTAGTTCGACCCCTTTGCGGTAACCGGGCCGGCGCTGACTGGCCCACTTTATCCCACGGGGCGGCACGGCCCCCACAGTTGTGGGCTTTAACCTCTAGGTGAAAACTGCACTTCGAAAATCAGTCCCGTGGGAGTCTCTGTCATAGCTGAACGAAAGCCCGAATCATCTGCTGCGCCCCAGCGTGATATACCGGAACAGCGTGAACCAGCACGCGCATCTCGGGCAAGTCTTTGATGTGAATCTCCCTCGGCGAAAGGCGAGGTCCAGGGCGGTCGAGTCTGCCGGTATAAACTTTGTCTATGACGGGCAATAACCAGCCCGGTCTGAACAAGTATAGTCGGCGGAGGCGACCGATGAAGCGCACATGGACGATCATCGGGGTAGGCGACGTGGCGGCCAGCTTGAAATGGTACCAGGGGCTGTTCGGTCAGCCGGCTACCCCTCCTGCGCATGATGACTTTGGGCAAATCCTTGATTCAGATGGAACTGTCTTGCTGTGTCTCCACGAGTGGGGCGCCCACGAGCATCCCTCATTGATGAGCCCCGATCACGGCGCGCCCGGCAATGGACTCCTGTTGTTCTTCCGTGTCGATGATTTCGACGCGGCGCTTCAAAGGGCGCGGTCTCTCGGCACTCGATTCGAAGAGGAGCCACACGTCAATCCGAACACGCAAACCAGGGAGTTCTCGCTCCGCGATCCGGACGGATATTACGTTACAATCAGTGCGCTCTCTGCGTAAGCGTTCCCCACGAGACAGAGAAACATCAACGCACATTGTGTTGGGGCGCCTGTTTGTTCTCTGCTAATCTCCGGGATACAAGACCAAGAATCGGAATGACAGATTGGGGAATCTAATGCGTCATGCAGATACAAAAGGGCTTGATCGGCCTCATTGTTATTCTCCAGGCCGTGCTTTTTCTGTCGCATTTTCTTGTCTATGAGACGTGGACATTTTCGCCCGCGGGTAGCGATATTCCCGGGATGTCGTGGTTTAGGTTGGTTCTCGCCTTTTTGTCGGTGAGCTTTGTTGCCGCCTCCCTTCTTGCCTTCCGCTATACCGGCGCCGCGGTGCGCGTGTTTTATAGGATTGCTGCGGTTTGGTTGGGTTTCTTGACATTCCTCTTCTTCGCGGCAGTCTTCGCTTGGATACTTTTCGCAGTTACCCGGCTTGCCGGGCTGGATGTGAGCTTCCATCGGATGGTGGAATGGCTGTTTGGCGCCGCGGTATTGGCTGGTTTCTACGGAGTTTTCAACGCCGGCTGGACGCGGATCACTCGAACGACGGTGCGACTCGAGAACCTGCCGCCGGCGTGGCTCGGGCGGAGGGTCGCCCTTATCAGCGACCTGCACCTGGGGCATGTGCGAAACGGCAGTTTTCTGCGACGGATGGTTGCCAAGATTTTGAGGGAAGAGCCGGACGCGATTTTTATTGCCGGCGATTTGTATGACGGCACGGCCATTGATGTCGGGCGAGCAGCGCAGCCGTTGAGCGAGTTGGTGGCGCCGCACGGCGTGTACTTTGTCGCCGGAAACCACGAGCAGTTTGGGGATGACAGCAAATATCTGCACGCTATTGCTGCTGCAGGAGTGCGCGTGCTCAACAATGAGAAGGTGGAAGTGGACGGTCTGCAGATTGTTGGTGTGCCATACCGAAATGCAGCGCAAGGGCGGCAGTTCACCTCGGTGCTACAAGGTATCCACCTGGATCGCAATCGGGCGAGCATTCTATTGACGCATGCGCCTGACCATCCGGAAATTGCGGAGGCTGCGGGTGTTTCTCTGCAGTTATCCGGGCATACGCACCTTGGGCAATTCATACCCTGGAGTTGGATGGCGCGCCGGATTTACCGCCAATTTGTTTACGGCTTAAGCGGGATCGGGAAGATGCAGGTTTTCACTTCAAGCGGAGCGGGCACCTGGGGACCACCCCTGCGGCTCGGATCGAATCCAGAAATTGTCGTGCTTCACTTGCAGTAGTCAAGACCAACTTCCCAGTTCGCGGGAAAAGTTCAGGTTCATCAAGGGGTGCACGGGAACAGGGCAAAACTTTAAGTCCTGGGTTTTGCTATAACTCGCGGGGGCGCCCGCGACTGCTTCCTGAGATATTCTCAGCCGTCCAACGGAGTCTGTGTCACAGCTGAATGCAAATAGAGTCGCAGACGTTTCCCCATCGTCAAGGCCCGGGGCCGGAACCAAATGTGAGCCCAGCCCGGAAGGGCTGGGTATCCGTGATGATGATGACGAGCGTCGTAGGCGCGGCACTCCTACCCTGCATTCAGTGCGCAAGAACAGTCTGCTCATACCCCTTCATCTGTGGCCGTAATCCGTGAAGACGTAATCTTTTGTCTTCACGGCCGTGTGGCACGCGAATCCGCACCTGGCGTCATCCCCCTGCGGTGGCTTGTCTTTCAAGGTTGCCGGCGTGAACGTATCGGAAGCTGCGTCATACTCGAACGCGCCGTAGCCCCAGCCGCCGCTGTCTACGAATCGCTTGCTGTCCTTCACCATGAGATCAACGTCATGCTGGGTGCCTGGCACGGTCGGAGCACCGGGTTCACCCGCATTCACTTTCGCGATCCAGTGGACTTTCACCATCTTGGCGCCATCCGGAAATGGCTTGCCGTTACCGGGAATGCCCGCTTTATAGGCGTCGATCATCACAGGATTCCCGAGGATCGCAGCCAGCGTATTTCCGTTATGGCTGATGGCGATCACCGGCCAGCTCTCGTATCCCCTGAACTCAGAGAACGCAAGGCCATGCGGCACTTTGAGGGCGTACTTGTCTTGTGCGGAAGTGGAGCCTCGTGCCTGTGACGGGGCGACTGCGGACGCGGAGGCAGCTTCGAGGCGCGGAAGGTTGTGGATGAAACGCGTTAGCTTCCAGGTGTCGTTTTCGGAAATGCTCGACCGCCAGGAAGGCATGCCTGTGAGGCGAACTCCATTCTGTATGATCCAAAACAGTTCCGCGTCGCTCCAGTGCTGTACATGGCGTGAACTCAGGTCCATGGCTGGCGGAGCCATGTTGCGGCCGATGTCTGTGTCTCCGCGCGCATCCGCACCATGACATTGGGCGCAAGAACCAAGAAACACCTCCTGCCCCTGGCTCACGACCTCATCCGTGTCAGGCAGCGGGTTTTTCATCTTGCCTGCCTCCAATGGAATAGCGACATCTTTAGCCGCATTGGCCAGGTTGGCTTCCTCCCGCGAAGGTTGCTTGTCAGCTGTGCAGCCTGGAAGCAACGCGCTCAGCATGGCGCTGATCACGCCCATGAGTAGCTTATGTTTTAGGGCCATGCCGCGATCCTTTCCGCCCCATGCCGGACCCACAGATTCCCTCTTAAGCTCAGCCATCGCGTGTTCTCCTTCGCCAGCAAAGATCTGACGTGAGTCTCTACCGATTGCAATTAAGCCAGAGCTGAGAGCGTGAAACCATCAGACGAAGGTATCGACTGATACCTTTGTATCAAGGTTGCGGGTGTCAGGGGCAGAGTGAGCGTCGTGAAAACACGATGGGATGATTGCCACGTGGAGATCTATGGAGAACGACTATGCAACTTCGATGTTTGGATCACGGGCGGTCGGACTTCCCGAAAAGTCTTAGAGCTGTATCTGGAGCGCCCGCGAGCGAAGGCCGGCCCCTGAGTTGCGTTGGAGGGCGCTCCGGATACAGCGACTTGAAGGAAGCCTTAACGGCTGTTAGTTGCTATGGGCTTTCAATGGGGCTAAGCGGATACGGGGCGATGTTTTGTACGCTGCTTGTGAACTGCGTAGGCCGATGGAAGGCATGGGGTGGCGCCTGGAAGGTAGTTCTGAACAACCAGGAGCCGGCTGGGGTGGGCCCGCAGAGTATTTGGCGTAACGCGAGACGCACGGATTGTATGCGTGTGCAGGACACGAGCAGGGTGGACAGGAAAGCCTGGAGGTTCATCAAGCGTACCTTTGCGACGGCGGTGAGCGGAGCAGGAGTTGAGCTGCTGAGAGCCGCTGGAGGACGTGCATCGTCGCGCCACAAGCCGGACACTTCCAGGAGCAGTGAGGGCGATCCGCTGCAGACGTTGCGGCTCGAACGGGCATGCTCTCTAAATGCTGAAGTAAGCGGAAGCAGAGCGGCAACAGGTGAGCGCGTTGCCGGTTGGCCAAAAAGCCGAAGTTGCGGATGCGGACGAAGCGCCGTGGGAGTAGATGGAGCAGGAAGCGACGCAGGAACTCGTCGACCGGCAACGTCATCAGCCTCTTCTTGTTGCCGTGAGCGGAATCTCTCCAGCGGAAGGTAACGTCACCGTCGGTGAGAGCAACGAGCCTATGGTTGGAGAGGGCGACCCGATGGGTATAGTTGCCGAGATAGCGCAGCGCATGTTCCGGGCCGCCGAAGGGTCGCTTGGCGTAAACGACCCAGTCGTGGAGGAACAGCAGTCTGAGCCAGGACGCGAAGCATCGCGGTTGGGAGAGCGGGAGGAGATGGCCATGGAACTGGAGCTTGCCTTCGCGAAAGGCTGTCTTTAGCCCGGCAACAAACTTACCGCGAAAGACTCGACTGAGCACCTTGATAGGAAGAAAGAAGGAGTGCTGCGAGCAGATCCAGCGGGAGTGGTCTGGAGAGAGGCCGCCGGCAGCAAGCACGCAGTGGATATGGGGATGGTGCTGCAAGCGCTGATTCCAGGTATGGAGCACGCTGAAGAAGCCGATCTCCGCGCCAAGGTGCCGGGGATCGCGAGCGATCTCAAGCAGAGTCTCAGCGCTAGCCTGAAACAGGAGGCTATAAATCAGTTGCTTGTTCTGGAGAGCAAGCGGAGCAAGCTCGCGTGGCAGCGTGAAGACGACATGAACGTAGGGCGTAGGCAGAAGTTCCCGTTCACGCGCCTCGAGCCAGCGTTGGCGCGCGTTGCCCTGGCACTTGGGACAGTGCCGGTTGCGGCACGAGTTGTAGGAGACGGCGGTATGTCCGCAGCCCGTACAGCGGTCGCGATGGCCGCCGAGAGCAGCAGTGCGGCAGCGCGTAATCGCCAGCAGGACCTTCTGGTGTTGCCAGTTGATCCAGCGCTGACTGCGTTCGAGGAAAGACTGCCCGGCATAGCGAACGATATCGGCCATCTCCAGCGGAGGGCGATTCATTCGCTCTGCGTCTGCTCTCCTTGTGTGCCCAATGTGAGGGCATCCAGCGGACTGGCAGTTGCGCTAAGATGCCGTTCAGAGAGATGCAGATAGATCGTCGTTTCTTCCAGGTTGCTGTGCCCGAGCAGCATCTGAATGGTGCGCAGGTCGGCGCCTGCTTCCAGCAGATGAGTGGCAAAGCAATGGCGGAGGGTGTGTGGATGTATGTGCTTGTGTTGAAGACCTGCGCGTTTGGCCGCGTGCAGGCAGGCCCACCATAGGACCTTGGTGTCGATAGGGCGGTCCGCCGTATGCCGGACTCCGCCGGGGAACAACCAGTGGGATGGCTTGCGCTTCAGTCCGCGCCAATGCACGCGCAGCGCATCCAGCAGCGCCGGGCTGAGCATAACATCGCGATCCTTGCGGCCCTTGCCTCCCCGAATGTGAATGACCATACGTTGGCTGTCAACGTCGCTGATCTTTAAGTGCGCCACCTCGGCGCGCCGGCCGCCGGTGGCATAGAGGGTCATGAGCAGGATGCGATGAAAGGGTGTCAACGCTGCATCGATAAGACGTGCGACTTCCTGCTGGCTAAGTACCTGCGGCAGATGCAGGACCTTCTTCGGATACGGTGTCTCCGCTACACTCCAGCTCTGCTTTAAGACCTGGATGTAAAAGAAGCGCAGAGCTGCCAGGCGCTGCGCTACGGTGTTCGGCGCCAGCTTCCACTTGCGAAACAACAGCGCCTGATACCGACGGATGTGCTCGGGGCCTAAGCGATCGGGGGAACAGTGAAAATGCTGGGCGTAGTGCTCAATGGTGCGGATGTAGCAGCGAATGGTCCCTGGAGCGTAGTTGCGACGCTCCAGTTCTTCAAGCATGATCTGACGTAAATGGGTCACAGGGAGTTCCTCCTCTGCGACAAAAGCTAGATCAAAGCAACTGCTGTTCGCTCAACACACGCGAACGCGTCCGCCGCCCCGGCGGCTTCGTTCAAGTCCCATTTTCGGTAACTTCCTCAGCCCGGCGGAGCGTCTGGCTCGATACCGAGCTTGTCATTGACGGCATGCACGATCCGCTGCCGGGAGCCGAGATAGCGCTCCGTTGTCTCCACTGAGCGATGCCCAAGCAGGAACTGAATCTGCTCTAGCTCTCCACCGGCTGAGTGGCACAGCCTGGCACAGGTACGCCGCAGGTCGTGGGGTGCAAGCTTCTCGATGGCGGCCTTCTTGGCACATTGGCGCACGACCCACCAGACGACCTTCTCGCTGATGCCAGAGCCCCATACCGTTCCGCTGTGGGTGACGCGCGGAAAATGGCCCCTTCGGCAATGCGAGCCGCCGCTAGCCATTCATCCACGGCGGCCTTTACCCACCCGGGCATCAGTACCGTGCGCACATGGCCCCCCTTCCCGAACAGGTCAACGATGGCCCAGTGGTCATCGCGTTGTTGAAGGTGCTCAAGCTTCAGCCCTGTTAACTCGGCACGCCGCAGGCAGCACCCGAGGAGGAGAGCCAGGATGGCGTGATCCCTTTTGCCCTTTGTTCCATCCCTGTTGGGTGTGTCAAGAAGCCTGCGCCCTTGCGCACACGTGAGCCAGTTTCCGATCCGGGTACCGAGCTTCTTCGCGCCCTTCACGCGCCTGATGCTCGCTGCGAGGTCGGGACTGAGCAGGCCGTTGTCGGAAGCCTCGTAGGCCAGGCGGCGCACTGCTGCCAGCCTCAGGTTGATGGTCGCAGGAGCAAGCCGTCTGGCCTCCAGCTCATAGCGGTACCGAAGAACGACTGTGCGACCGAACGCAAGTCTGGGTTCGGAGCAGTACCAGGTGATGAAATCGTTGATGGCGTAGGCATAGGTCCGCTTCGAGGCGACCGAGCCGAGGCTTTGAAGGACTGAAGTTTTGGAGTGGTCGAGATCGGGCAGGCGCAACACGTGCTTGGCCGGACGCTTGCCGCCGGGTTTTCTTGGCATGGAGGCGGTCTCCCTTAACCGCCCGGCAATGATCGCCGCTTGAAGATCGGCCCCCTGCGGCCTCCAAGGTCGTGAACTTACCCTGAACCCCGTTTCACGGCATATACATCCCTTCCCAAACGTCAGGCGTGTTTCTGGACCCTAAAGGATGTGCCAAAATCTGTACCACAGGACATGAGCAAACAGTTTCGTGTGTACATGGTTCCCTCGGACATTCAATCAACTCTGGATCACTTGCGGTCCAAAGTTGGCCTGAGAGTCCTTGAAGAGACCGCGCCCGGTCCTAAGCCCATCGAAGTGGAATCACCCGTTCGCAAGCGATCAACCTGGATCAAGGCAAGAGACTACGTGTCCGTTCGCTGTTATCTCGTCCCTGACCGCAGCGCGGACATCAAAATGCATTACATCCCGAAGCAGTCGCACTGGATAGTACATTCGGAAGACGTTGAAGGGATTGAATTCTCGGGCTGCGACTATGACGGAAAAACTCTTCTCGAAGGGAGGTTCTATTTCCGGAACGATATGCTGATAGGCGACACCATCTGGCCGAAACGTAGGGAATTTATCGACTGGGCCGACAAGGTGTTCCGGATCACAAAAAAACAATTGCGCTGGTCAAAAGAGCTAGATGGGTATATTGGCAAGGGCGCGGAAAACTTTATCCAGAATGGCGGCAAGTTTGCGACCCGCATACGCCCGGATGGTGAGCCCGCATATGTGGACGAGTAGATTCTGGAGCACTAACCGTTAGCGTCGCCACTGGCGGATAAGCGTATCTCCTGAAAAGTCTTAGGGCTGTATCTGAAGCGCCCGCAAGCGAAACTCCGCCTTTGAGCTGCTCTTGATGGGCGCTTCAGATACAGCGACTTGAAGGAAGCCTTAACGGCTGCCGGTACTATGGGCTTTCGATGGCGCTGAGCCGGGGCGGGTGGTTTCCGCGCTTGGCCTTATGAGTTGCGTAGGTCGATGTTGCGGCAGGGTGCTGCAGGCGAGCGTTGTTCTGAGCAGCCGAGAGCAGGCTGAAGGATGGCCGGCAAAGTGGTTTGAGCCACGTGAGACGCAGGATCTGTGTGCGTGTGCGGACACGAGGAGGGATCGAGGTTGGAGCTGTACTTTCATGCGGCGTACTCGTCGAATGGGGGAGAACGGAGCAGGAGTTGAGCTGCGGAGAGCCGTTCGAGGACATGCATCGTTGCGCCGCACAGAGGACAATTCCAGGATGAGTGAGGACGGTCTGCTGCAGGCGATGCTGCTGGAGCTGAGATGGTTTCTGAACCCCGAAGTAAGCTGAAGCAGAGTGGCAACAGCCAGGCACGTTGCCGGTTGGCAAGGAAGCCGAAGTTGCGGATGCGGACGAAGCGGCGTGGAAGTAGATGGAGCAGGAAGCGGCGCAGGAACTCATCGACCGGCAGAGTCATCAGTCGCTTCTTGTTGCCGTGAGCGGAATCTCTCCAGCGGAAGGTGACGTCACCGTCGGTGAGAGCAACGAGCCTGTGGTTGGAGATGGCGACACGATGGGTATAGGCACCGAGATAGCGCAGCGCATGTTCCGGGCCGCCGAACGGTCGCTTGGCGTAGACAACCCAGTCGATGACGAAACAGCAGCCTAAGCCAGGATGCGAATCTTCGAGGTTCAGCTAGTGGGATGAGATGGCCGTGGAACTCGATCTTGCCTTCGCGGAACGCTGTCTTTAGCCCGGCAACAAACTTACCGCGGAAGACACGACGGCGCACCTTGACGGGAAGAAAGAAGGAAGGGCGGGAGGAGATCCAGTGGGAGTGGTCTGGAGCGAGTCCGCCGGCAGCAAGCACACAGTGAATATGAGGATGATGCTGCAGCCGCTGGTTCCAGGTATGGAGCACGCTGAAGAAGCCGATCTCTGCGCCAAGGTGGCGGGGATCGCGAGCGATCTCAAGCAGAGTCTCAGCGCTGGCCGGAAACAGTAGGTTATAAATCACCTGCTTGTTCTGCAGGGCGAGCGGAGCAACTTCACGCGGTAGCGTGAAGACGACATGCACGTAGGGCGTTGGCAGAAGCTCTCGCTCACGCGCCTGCAGCCAGCGCTGGCGCGCGTTGCCCTGGCATGCACTTGGGACAGTGCCGGTTCCGGCACGAGTTGTAGGAGATGGCGGTGGTATGTCCGCAGTCGGAACAGCGATCACGATGACCGCCGAGCGCAGCGGTGCGGCAGCGCGTGATCGCCAGCAGGACCTTCTGGTGTTGCCAGTTGATCCAGCGCTGACTATGTTCGAGGAAAGACTGTCCCGCACAACGAACGATGTCGGCCACCTCCGGAGGTGGCCGGTTCATACGCTCTGCGTCTGCTCTCCTCGCTCGCGGATCGTTAGTGCATCGAGTGGACTTCCGGTGGCACTGAGGTGCCGCCGGGAGAGATGCAGATAGATCGTCGTTTCCTCGAGGTCACGATGTCCCAACAACATCTGGATGGTTCGGAGGTCGGCGCCGGCTTCCAGCAGATGGGTGGCAAAGCAGTGGCGCAGGGTATGAGGATGGATGCACCTGTGCTCAAGGCCGGCGCGTTGCGCGGCGCGCTGACAGGCAGTCCAAAGACCTTGGTGGTGACAGGCTGACTCCCCGTATGCCATCTGTTGCCGGGAAATAACCAGTCGGCGGGCTTGCGCCGGAGGCTGCGCCAGTAGACGCGCAGTGCATCGAGGAGCTTCGGGCTGAGCATGACATCGCGGTCCTTGCGGCCCTTGCCTCCCCGGATATGAATGACCATCCGTTGGCTGTCGATATCGCTGACCTTAAGGCGAGCCACTTCCGCGCGACGTGCTCCTGTGGCATACAGTGTCATCAGCAGGATGCGGTGAAAAGGCATCTCCGCCGCGTCGATCAGACGCGCGCGACTAATCACCACAATGATGCAAAATGAGTGGAAAGGCGGCAGAAAAGTCGAGCGGTAAACACCGAGGAAACGTCTGCCAGTCAAGGTATTCATTGAGAGGACTAGACGGATGGATCCCAGACGTGTGAATCAACTCGTGCTCGCGATAGTAGCCGATCTGGCAATCTCGCATTGTCCGCTCTTGGCTCAAACTGCGGCCACACCGGCTGGCACTCCTACATTCGAAGTTGCCAGCATCCGACAAAATGCAAACCCCAACCCGCGCTGGAATATGTATTTCACTGCCGATGGAGTGCACGCAACGGACGTGACGCTTTTGTGGGTTCTGCATGAGGCGTACGGAATCGGCGACAACGATCTTTGGTCGGGCGGCCCGGCGTGGCTGGACAAGGTACGGTTTGACATCGAGGCGAAATACGATGTGTCGCAATACCCCAGCCTCACTCGTGGACAGCGCCAAGCCCTACTACGGCAGCTCCTGGCAGATCGCTTCAAGGTGGTGTTGCATCACGAGGCCAAGGAGTTTCCGCTTTATGCGCTTGCCATCGCAAAGGGCGGAACGAAGGTGGAAGAGACGAGACAGGAGGCCCTTCGGAAAAACCCGGTATCTGGTGTGATGTGCACCAACAAGCGAGTCGGCGAAGGAGTGATCGAGATGCAGGGGTGCACAATGATGCAATTTGCCTCAAACCTGGGCGGCGATGCGCGAAACGATCTCGGACGAAAAGTTGTGGATCAGACGGGGCTCACTGGCTACTACACTATCTCGCTTCATTGGACTCCGGTGGAGATGACGAATCCGTCCACTACAGGGATGAGTGCGCCGGAGGCGAGCGGACCGTCGGTCTTCACCGCCGTCAGAGAACAGCTCGGGTTGGAGCTGAAGCCAAGCAAAGGCCCGCTCGATACCATCGTGATCGACCACGCGGAGATGCCATCAGAAAACTGACTGGAATGAAACTCCGGTGTTAATTCGGTCGATTCGTGCCTGCCATAGTCTTCGGCTAACCCGGAAGTAATCCCGGCATGCCTGTACTCGTTATCGGTGACTTGCCTACGACCCGCTGGTAAGCAGGGCAAGTTACCGACAATCCCGTTTTCCGGGGAGTTCGTCGCATACGCGGCAAGAGATGTTGGCGGGATTCTTGTCCTAGCTATAGTTCAGCGGTTGGGCGGCGGCTTAGTGGGAGACTGGCCGTTGACCGCCGGAGAAGCTTTTGCGTCTGGTACAACGTCAAATCCCGGCAGCATGCGAGCCTCCGACCCAAACTTGTGGTAATCCGTGTACACAATATCGTTCAATCGCGTCTCGTACGGTGCATAGACATCAAATGTCTGACCCCAGGTGGTCAGAGTCGTGACGGTTCGGACTCGCATAATGACGACGCTGCGCTGCGGGCAGATATACTCTCTGCCGCCGATCTTGACGGGCCGGTATTCGACCATCATGGCGGCTCCCTTTGCAGGCAGTACCGGATTCAGATTCGGTTCACGAATCCATCCCAGTTCGGCCTCCATCGTCAGTCGAAGAATTGCTCCAGTTCCGGGATCAATCGCCAATTCTCCGAGGTATCTGGGCGACGTCAGAAAGGTGCGCCCACCCACAAGGCAACAGTACGTAACGTCGTAATGAGGATCCTCGGCGCGCACGAGGTAGCGAAAGACCGCCTCCGTTCCTCTTTCGCCCCGTACCCAACGGCTCCAGATCAGTATGCTATCGCCGCGCGTGGCATCTCCGAGCACGACGCCAAGAGTCGGGCCGAAAACACCGATGAAATTGAGACCCTTTTTCCTGGCACTCGGACTACCCTTCGTCTTCTCTGCATCCTGCTCCTCGTGGCCGTTCCGATAGCGAAGAGTTGCTTTCTCGATTACCGCCTCACGCAACGCCTGATCGGCCGGCGCGGTCTTCCAGGCATCTGGTTTTGGGGGCGACGGTTGCTCATACTCGGTCGTGGTGCGTATTGCGAAAAAATCCGGCAGTTTAGGAATCGACTCCTTCATATACTTCACGGCTCGTGAGATCATCTGGCGCTGCGTGTCAAGGCTGGGTGCCGGGTCGGAGAGAATCTCTGCTGCGGGAGGGTCCAAGAAAGCGGACTCATCGGCCAGAGCTACCAGTGCCGCGATCGACTTCTTGCCGCGCAGACGATTCTTCCAGAGTGAGAGCAGGTTACTGTTGAGACGTTCGCTCAGCTCCAGACTCACCAGTTGTTTTGCCAACTCGCTGTCTTGCTCATTATTGGCGGTGTCCAGAATCTGCCCAGTTCGTGAACGCTGACTCGCCTGGCAGGCAAGCGAGGCTGATCGTAGAAAACCGGCTGATCGTAATAGCCGGTTTTCGTGCGTGCAGATAATCCAGGCTCTCCGATTTGTACCTTGAGGTCGTGATATTCGTCCGGCTGAGCTGCAGTCGGCGGGTCAAAAGACACCGTATAAAAAACACTCGCGTCCTCAACGCAATGTTCGATAGAGCGCGAGATGTCTGACAATTCGTCCAGAACAAGGCCACCGCTCTGAATTGCCAATACCGGAAGCGAAAAATGTGGGTACGGATCCAGGCCCGGCTCGTCCAGGTCCGACGGCGTGCGGACCCCCGCCAGATAATCCTTGTAGTGTATTTGAAATCGAAAGCCAGCGGTTTGGTCCGGGCTGTGACCTCGTAGATGACCATCCTCGCCTCACGTATGCGCATGGAAGCTCCACCAGCGAGGAAAAAGCCGTGTCCTTGTCCTTGTCTTCCGCTCGTCCGCGAGCTACCGGCCACCCGAAGCCCATCCATAGCAAAAGCTTTCGACCAGGATCGCTTCTCGCTCGACGGCGATGGTGTAAACCGCTCGCAAGTTTCGATCCCACAGTGCGTACTCTCTGATTCCGCTGTCATAAACGGATCACGACTTCGCGGAATCTGCCAGATCCGTGCGGCGTGAGCCGTCGTGAGCTACCTCCTCAGCCAGGGCGTTGCCCTCGGTCGTGGGCGTTGCCGTTGCGTACAGTCCGGAGGTTGTGAACCAGTAGAAGATGCGGTTCACCGAGATGCCCGCCATTCTGCCGCAAAAACTTTATCGATTCGTTCTTTACAAGTTCTAACTGCATGGGCGAAAGGTTGACCTCATCGACAACCAGCACCACTTCAGTAAGCCGCTCATTTTCATCTGGGGGTTGGTTAGACGCTGCGAAGGAAACGATCTTTTGCGACACGCCGTTGTCCATTAGTGTTAAATTCTTCGCAGCAAGCCCCGAAAATGGCTTGCCCTCGCGATCTGTTGCAGCGACGTCGAGATGGATTAGGCCCTCTGGAGGTGTGTTCGTCTGAACCTTGACAGGCTCAGACGACACCGTGGCCGGTACTGGAACTTGAGAAGTTTCGAATTGACCATCAGCACAGGGCACGCGAACGACGGCCAAAAGGCAAAGGAGGAAACCCGGCAGAATAGCTCTCTCCATTCTCAAATCCTCACCTCGTTCGGATTGGCCCACCGTCCCAACAATTCAGAATACCTTGGCACCAGGAGATCGAGTTGGGGAGGTTCGGTATTGAACCGAACGCGCTTGGGCGCCGTCTGGTTGTTACTGCGCGGGAGTACCTGCAAAGTCTGGGTTTTCAGTAACTTCCTGGCAGCCAGGGCCCGGCCCCGGGAAGGTTACCTACGATCCGGTTTTACAGCAGTTCGATCTAAGATCATTCTGATCCGCTCTTTGGAGAATCTCAAGAAATGCAATTTAGCCCTCCACCTTCCCCCGAACGCGCTGCGAGCACAAGATGAAGGTCGATTACGCAGCCATCAGTGAACTCTTTCGTCTGCATGATATTGACGGCTTGATTTCATCAGGTGCTCCAGACGACGAATACGAACCCGAGGTCGAGCGAATTGTAATCGCACTTGAAAATCTCCCGCACGAGCAGGCGTCCGTGACTGCCATCGCCGACATTTTTGCGGCAGTCTGGGCGCAGATGTGTGGAGGGTCAGGAGAGCAGATGCGAAGACGGCGTTTCGACTTCGAGGAGATTGCCGATAAAGTGATGCGTTTTTCGCCTAACTGACAGCCCACCTAGCGAGCGATATTCGGTCTTGCCTCCGAAGTCTTAGGGCTGTATCTGGAGCGCCCACGAGGAAAGCCTGACCTTTGAGTGGTCTGATGGGCGCTCCGGATACAGCGAGGCCCTTGAAGGAAGCCCTAACGGCTGCCTGCGCTATGGGCTTTCGATGTAGCTGGGGCAATGCGGGTGGTGTGCGGGTTTGGCTTTAAGGATGCGTAAGTCGATTTTTGCCGGCAGGGTATGCCAGCCGCGCGGGGCGATTGGAGGAGCGGTTGGGAGCCCGCTCGAGGGGGTTTCAAGGTGGTCTGAGTGATGTGAGGCACGTGGCACTGTGCGCGTGCAGACACGAGGATGATTTGAGGTTGGATTTTTGTTTTTCATACTTCGTGGTGGACGCCTGGCGGGGGAGCGAGGCGCGGAGAGAAGTTGAGCTGCTGAGAGCCGCTCGAGGACATGCATCGTCGCGCCACACAAGGGACATTTCCAGGGTGAGTGAGGACGATCTGGTGAGAGCGCTACGGCAGCGACTGGGACGCTCTCTGTGGTCTGAAGTAAGCGGAAGCAGAGCGGCA
>CAVZJL010000065.1:0-70933 GCA_963775365.1 uncultured Acidobacteriaceae bacterium
TGGTCATTGTTGATCTTGGCTTGCCTCTCCTGAGCGGTGTGCATGCCGGTCGTGAGCTCAAAAAGTTGCTGCCCCAGACCAAGATCCTGGTGGTGACGGTCAATGAGGACCCGGCTGTGGCCGATGCAGTTTTGAGTGAATGGGCATCGGGATACCTGGTGAAGAAATGCTCGGGATCGGAATTAGTGAAGGCACTGCGAGAGCTCTTGATGGGCCGATCGTACGTGACGACGATGTTATCCAGAAAATCCCCTGACAACCTTGTTCCTCGTCCGCCGGCCCATGATGGCAAGTCGCTGACCCCGCGTCAGCGGCAAGTGCTGCAATTGCTGGCTGAGGGCCGCACCATGAAGGAGGCTGCCTACCTGCTGAATCTCACCGCAAGAACGGTAGCTTTCCACAAATACAAGATCATGACGGGCCTGGGGATGCACAGCAATTCTGAGCTTCTGAAACTAGCTATACGAGAAAACCTGATCCCAATGGCGTAACAGCACTGCGGTGGTCTCGAGCGCTGGAGGCGCGGGGCAACGCGTCCCTCCCGATCCCAATATCTGGAGCGATGCGACGGGCGCCGCACCTACGGCGCTCGGGCTCCTGCGATCAACATCCCAGCCCTGACGGGCTGGGGTGACGTCTAGTGTCGGCCCTGCGGGCCTCGGACACAAAAAGGGCTGCCTTTGAGAGGCAGCCCTTTACACTTACGGCCTAAATGGGCCATTGGCCCAAACTCTTGTTGGCGGCGTTGGAGAGCAGCGTATGCGGTCTTCGTCCACGAAATCGCATAGGGGCTCTTTGTATCACCGTGCCAGGAAATCCGGGAGGGCGGGGACCGGCGCCTCGGCGATCAACAGTGCCCCTCTGCCCGGTTCTGATTCGACGGACAATTTACCTCCGATGCTCCCCAATCGCTCCTGCATGGCGGAAAAACCGAGTCCGGTCGCCGCAGTTGCAACTTTGAATCCGACTCCGAGTCTTGAACCTGCATGCGCAGAATTCCTGGCCTCTCGCTGAGTGTAAGCTGCGCACTATTCGATTCGCTATGCTTGACGACGTTGTTCAAAGCCTCCTGTGCCACCCTGTAAAAGCAAAGCGAAATATCATGCGTGAAGCGGTCCCGTGCTCCATCTCGCTGAAAGTCGATTTGCAGCCCGTAAGATTGCGAGATCTGCTGGCAAAGGTCTCTGATCGCAGCCGGCAGGCCAATGTGCTCCAGCTTGGAAGAATGCAAACGATGAGACAAATTGTGAACATCGGAGACCAGCGAACTGAGGTTTTCAATGGAACTGTCCAGATCAGTCCGATTCTTTAGAGTCTCGGCAGCAACTTGACCGCGAAACAAATCAAGCTGCACCACGGCGAGAGACAGCCGCTGGCCGATGTCGTCATGCAGTTCGCGAGCAATACGCCGCCTTTCCTCCTCATTAGCGTTGATAGCTCGTCTGGTAAGCTTTCGGACGTTTTTTTCCGAGCGTTTGCGCCGCTGCACCTGCGCCACCAAGAGGACGATGAGAGCCGATTGGAGTAAAACGACCGCGGCCGCGGCCACGATGGCCCGCTTGTGGGTATCCCAAGCGAGGGATCGCGGTACATAACCACAGCTCCCGGCGGCAATCTGTGTTCTGAAATTTCCCACTTTTGCAGCTGCCGCCAATCTACAAACACCCGATTGGGCGGTCCTGGTTCAACGGGCAGACGGGCGATATTTTCACCGTGCAGAATCCGTAGCGCTAATTTCGCTGCCTGTTGCGCGGATGCCTCCACCTGAGAAAGACTGCCGCCGACAACGCCGCAGCCCATAAATGTGTCAAATATCGCGTACACGGGCACATTGGATGAAGCCACGATCGATGGGCAAACACTTGCGGTGAGATAGGTGTGCCCGCTCGCGTCCCTCAAAAAGTTGGAATACAACACCACGCTATGGTTGGAAACCTGACCGATACGATCAAGCAGTGTGGGGAGTGGAAGATCGTTCAAATAAGTAAAGGAAAGCCTGCCCGCGTAAGGTTTGAATTCACGCTGTGCTTCCTCCCGGAGCATCAGTTCGGCCGGGCTAGCGCCTCCGACATAGAAGATGTCACGCGTATCCGGCTGCAGTTGCAGGATGAGATCGACGGTGCCAGACAAGTCGAAGGAACTGCTCACCCCGGTGGTGTTGGGTGGCAGTGTTGCCGGATAGAAGCGCAAATCCACTTCAGAGAAGACGGTCGGTACTGAGGGGAAGAGCCTTTCTCCGTATTGACGTATGAAGGTGAAGGGCCGCGGGCCTACGGTCATGATCAGATCGATTGGTTGTCCCGCATACTTCTGCTGAATCCTTTCCGCGAGTGTTTGAAAGTCGGTTTCCAGCCGCGTCTCTTCGATATATTCGTCAAAAACCTGGTACTGCAAGTTCTGGCCGATTGTTTCCTGAATTGCCTTGGTGGCCACGATGTTTCCGGGCAGGCGGGGGTTTTCCCGGTAAAGAACAAGGATGTTCTTCGTTCTTTCGCATTGCGAGCTCAGAGGCAGGAGAACCGCTGCTACGATCGCCGCCATTCGGAGCCATGCCTTCATGGGCTAAAGATTACACTGCTCGGATCAGAACGCGTGAGCGGCGGATGCGCAGACCTGGAAACGGAACAAACTGTTATTTCTGACAGCTTACGGTGCTCGATCAATGAATTTATCGTTTAGAACTACGCGAGAAGGCAAGCTGCGAGGGCGGGTGATTTGACGGTGAACTTGAACGCCGGTTCTCCCTTCTCGTTGGTCAAATATGAGCCCAGACCTCGGTTCGGGGGCGAAATGGAAATCAAGCGGCCACGCATCCTGTTGGCTGGCATTTCTAGTTCTTTCCTGGCTGCTTATCACAAGCTCCTTAGCGACGAGTTCGAAATCGTTGGAACCTCCGCCGACGGCCGCGCTCTTATGGCTACGGCAATCCAACTACAGCCCAGTGTCATCGTGGTGGACCTTGCCCTATCGCCCTTGACCGACGCGAGCACTCGGCTTGAGCTGAAGAAGTTAATACCGCAAACAAAGTTCCTGGTGCTGGCGAATAAGGAGGATCTTAGCGTTGCATCGAGGGCGCTCGGCGAGTGGGCGTCTGGCGCCCTGCTAAAACGGGCTGCGAGGAAAGAACTTCTTTGTGCTCTGCGAGAGCTGATGGCGAATCGAGTGTACGTACCGGCGTCTCTCGTCCAAAGCTTCGAAGATAAGAAGAACCCGCGGGCGCCGGCCCAACGCTACAAGGCCCTCACGCGCCGGCAGCGGGAGGTACTGCGCCTCCTCGCGGAAGGCAGAACAATGCAGGAAGCAGCCACCATGCTCAATCTAAGCATGAGCACCATAGCTTTTCATAAGTACAAAATCATGCGGACTTTCGGACTTCGCAGCAATGTAGAGCTTCTCAGGCTGGCGATGCGTGAAGACTTAGCCTCCACGGAATAGATTTCAACGATTGCGCTTTCGGACTTTCGCTCAAAAGCGAAACTCGTCGCACGAAGCCATCTTTCTGAGCCCTGCCAGTGTTCATTGAAGTTGAGATGAACAAAGCAGGTTCGACAGGTTCAAGCGAGGAAAAACACCATGATCATGCGTAAGAAGCAAACCGCCATCGTTCCGGGCATATGCACCTGCATTGTTGTCCTGAGCGGCTTTCTCTTCCGTGGAGTCCTTAATGCACAGGATCTGCCGGCCAATGGGCCACTGGGCCTGCTCGGCGGATCCTCCGGTTCGGGCTTGCAGGGCAAGGTGCCCTTCAAGCAATTTGCCGAAATGAAGGTCGCGGACCAACATGATGTGGCAGCCGTGGCCGGCCCTGCTGCCGTGAGTTCTGATGGGACGGTTGCTCACGGCAAGCCACTCCGCATCACGCTCCTGCAGGCACAACAACAGGCGGCCGCCGCGAGCAATCCCATGGCACATCTGGCGCAGCTTCAAGTGGAGGCGGCGAGGCAGCACAGGCTTGGCGCAGAGTCGGACTACTTTCCAAAGATCAGCTCGACGCTCACAAACTTCCACTTCAACAAATTCATGGGCCAGGAGGTCACCATAGAACGGCCCATCGCAGGGGGCACCGTCACGGCTGGATTGCCGCTGGCCGGCAAGGACCAGACCCTTATAGCCCTTACCGCAGCGCAGCCGATCACGCCTCTGCTCAAACTTCACGAGGTGGTGAACATCGCGCGCGCGGATGAACGGACTGCCATGGCCAAGGCCGGCATGCCCGTTGAGACTGCCAGCAATGTTGAGAAAAGCTACTATGGATTGCTGGTTGCTCAGCGTCAGTTCGAAGTCGCCAAGGCCAACGCCGGCGCTCTTCGCAACAAGCAGTTGCTGGCCAGCAACACGGCAATGCTGCCAGGTCATCAGGACAATGGCTCTGAAGCAGCCAGGGAGTTGGTGATCGCGAGCAGCAAGGTGAGGGAATTGACAGCAGCTCTCAACCTCCTTCTGGGTAATCCGATCGAGCAGGAGTTGGAGCTGGCGCCCCCGGTCACGCAGGTGGAAGAGATATCGCTGAAAGAAGCCGCAGACAAGGCGATGGCGGCAAATCCGGAGGTGGTGGAAGCGGAGCAGACGGTGGCGAAAGCGCGTGCCGCGTCCAAGCTATCCAAGTTAGATTACATTCCCGACGTAGCGGTGCTCGGCGGTTATGCCTACAATGCCAACGCCATACCATTACTGCCTAGAGACTTCTCCTTCATCGGCATCATGGGTTCTTACACCCTGTTCGATTTCGGCAAACGGGAACACACGATCAAAGAGCGCACCGCGGGGGTTTCCATGGCAGAAACGGCTCTGGAATTGACGAAAGCAAAAGTCGCCGCCGCGGTCAAAACCAGCTACTTCGAGATGGACCGGTCGCGACAGTTGAGTGCGCTGGCCCGCCGGCTTTCCGACGCGATTCCGATCGAAAGGGTCAGCTACGGCAAAGAAGATTCGGAGCTTGCCCTATCGAAAGCAAAGGTGGAGATCGAGATGCTCCAGGCTGATCTCGATTATCGCCAGGCTCTGGCGCAATTGAAAACGCTCATGGGAGAAAAGTGAAAAGGCATCCTGGGCTCCCCCGGATGCGGGTCGCTACTCACCTAGGCGGATTCACTACAATGTAGGTCGTCTGCGTCCCGAGAATTGAGGCTGGTACCAGGTGCTGCCGCATTGTTGATACGCCAGTCCATTTACAATGACCGATGTGCAGGACGGGGGCACGGAATGAACGATTGAACCAACGACGGCAGCGGTTACGACGGCCGTTGCTGTGACTGCCGCGGCAACGGCGACGGGGTGATAGCAGCAGCCGTCCGCCGTAGTAGCCGCCACCGTGGTAGTTATTATTCACGTTGACGTTCACATTGCGATTGACGTTCACATTGTTATTTACGTTCACGTTTCTATTCACATTGGTGTTGCGGTTGACATTCGTCTGCGCGCTGCTACGAAAGTTGCCGCCACCACCGCGACGTTGGGCGAGGAGTGTTGATCCTGACAACTGAATGACGATGACGAAGAGGGCGATTAAACCGGATCGCTTCATAAGGTCTCCCTATTTCTTCCCCGCGGCGGCGCTGACCTGTGCAATGGTGATGCGGCGAGCGTCGGCCGGTGGATCGAAGGTGAAGGCGTTCTCGCTGAAGGAGGGCGCCAGGTTCCAGGTGAGGATCTCGCTGTGTTGTGGCTTGGCGTCGTCAGTGAGGGTGCGGATGACGAGCTTGCGGGGCAGGGGGAACTCCCCGAGCTGGATCCATATCTGCCAATCGACACCTTCTTGACGGAAGGCGTACTGCTCGCAGGTCACACCGTCGACGGCGCTGGGGCCGATGTCGTCTGCGGCTTTAATCTTCTTGATGTTGGCATCATTGGTGCCCCAATCGAAGAGGTCGACCAAAGGTAGTTCGATGCCGTATTTATTGTTGAGATCGTCGGCCAATTCGGCGAGGGTTGGCGGCGCGGGAACGGTGGCGTAATAGTTGACAACCTGTCCGAAGATGGTGAAGTTCTTTCCATCGAAGAAAAAGAACCGGTGTCCGTCGTCGTCTGTGACCTCGGTTCTCATGCGGTTGGGTCGTGCGGCGACAAGATCGACCTTGGAGCTGAATTGGATGGTCTGTCCATCGTCCAAAACATCATCGGTGGTAACGTCCGCCCGGACCTGAAAGGACTTCAGGGTGCGAAGGTAGGCTCCCATTTTGTCGAGTGCTTCCATTGCACCAGGATCAATCGCGGGTAGGCCTGTCGAGTCAGCTTGAACACCGCTTTTGGCGAGAACCGGTGATTCGATCGGATTGCAGAGGACGGCTCCTAAGATCACAAACGGCAATGCGAGATGGAGGATACCCCTGGTAGACCTATATTTTGCTAATGTCGCGGTTTGGTGGATGGAGGGATCCTGGAGAACGTGGCGGTTAGGATGTTTCTCGGGGAGGTTCATCTTTTTGTACCCTCGCGGGAGAATGTTTCCTGCGACTTACCTGCTGAGCGGTTGGCGACAGAAGCAGGCACATTTCACCCGGCCTAAGTCTACAGAGGAGTGCTGGGCCGCTCTACTGTCAGAATTGACAGCGGGTGGGGGCAGACGTTGAGCGCGTATAGTGGGCGGTGACGATCACCCGCGCCGTTTGTCGAACAACCTCATGGGGAAAAAGAGAAAAAGCGTCTTGAACGGTTGCGCGGTCGCACTGACGCTTGCAGTGGGTGTCTCGACCGTTCTCGCGCAGGGGAATCAAGCGTCTGATCAACCTGCAGCTCCGACGGTCAACACCCAGCTGCCGGTCAACTGGCTATATGGCGCGTATATACCGAAAGATATTCCTCTCGTTCCGTTGAACGGCACCGAACGCTTCAAGCTTTACGTTCGCCAGACTTATACGACGCCAGGCATTTATATCAAGACCGGATTCTTTACCTTGCACGATCAAAGGAACGATTCACCACCGGCGTGGGAGGATGGCTTCTCCGGCTTTGTAAAACGCCTGGGCTCCAATCAAGCTACAAATATCATTCAGAATTCCTTTACGTCTCTCGGCCAAGGTGTTGTCGGATGGGAACCGCGCTATGATCGTTGCCGCTGCACGGGAGGGTGGCCGCGCTTTCGTCACGCTTTCATCAGGAATTTTGTAACCTACGATCACAATGAACAATCCATCAGGCCAAATATCATGCCCTTTGCAGCGGCATTCGGTGCGGGAGCAATCGGGGCAACGTGGAATCCAAATAATCCGACGATTGTGGTTAAGGGATACCAAAGTGCCATCACGCAGGCATGGGTCGGAGTCATCACAAACAGCATTGGCGAATTTGCGCCTGACCTAAAGAGAAAATTTGGCCGGCATAAGAATTGATTCTCGAATCCGCCGGCCCTGAGTGTACCGGAACATCCGACACACTCAGGACCGGGGACATCCGTTACAAGTCCCCGACCGCGGTAGAGGCCTTGGACTTGGGTCAAGAATGGAATGCACTCGGTGTCCTTGACAATCAGTCCTTCGGCATAAGTTTTCCGACCACCTGATCGATAGTGAAGCTTGCTGCCTTGGCGCGAGGCGGAAACTCCTTAAAGGTTTCCAGCCACTTCATGAGAATGGGTGGCGCCGCGTACTGGATGGGAATATTCTCCAGGAACCAGCTGTCGTATTCGAAACTCTCCTCGCCGCGCTCGAACGGATCGGCGCGGAGGTCGAAGAACTTGGGAAGCCGCATCGCAGACAAGGGTTCGCGCCAGACAGCAAGGCCTGTATGTCGCTGCTCGGTAAATACGATCTTGAAGCGGCCCATGCGCATCGCCATGCAATCGCCATCATCGCTCCAGTAGATGAAACCTTGCCGCGGCGATTTGTCCTCCTTGCCAGCCAGGAATGGCATGAGGTTGAATCCGTCGAGATGGACTTTGTAGGTCTTGTCGCCCATCGCGTATCCCTTCTTCACCTTCTCGACCAGGTCGGGCTCTCCGTTTGCAGCGGCGAAGGTCGGGATGAAGTCCTGAAGGGAGCCGATTTCGTTGATGACGCGGCCGGGCTTGATCACGCCGGGCCAGCGCATGACGCACGGAACCCTCCAGCCGCCTTCCCAGTTCGTGTCCTTCTCACCGCGGAAAGGCGTGGCGCCGCCGTCCGGCCATGTCATTACTTCGGCCCCGTTGTCGGTGGTGAAGACGACGATGGTATTATCGGCAATTTTGAGATCGTCGAGCTTCTTGAGCAACTGCCCGACGTAGCCGTCTAGTTCGACCATGCCGTCGGGATAGAGCCCGAGTCCCGTCTTGCCTACCGAGGACGGTTGCAGATGCGTGAAGATGTGCATCCGGGTTGGGTTGAAATAGCAGAACCAGGGACCGCCCTCTTTCGTCTTGCGATCGATAAAATCGAGCGCCGAGGACAGAAACTCCTCGTCCACGGTTTCCATGCGCTCCTTGGGAAGAGGCCCGGTGTTCTCAATCGTCTGTTTGCCGACCTTGCCGAACTGCTCGTCGACGGTTGGATCGTCCTTGTCGGTTGCTTTGCATTTCAACACGCCGCGCGGGCCATATTTCTTTCGAAACGCCGGGTCCTTCGGATAGTTCGGATAATAGGGCTCTTCTTCGGCATTGAGGTGATAGAGGTTTCCGAAGAACTCATCGAATCCGTGTACCGTTGGCAGGTGCTCATTGCGGTCGCCGAGGTGGTTCTTGCCGAACTGGCCTGTGGCATAACCGAAATGCTTCATGAAATCGCCAACCGAGGGGTCCTCGAAGCTGAGACCGAGCGTTGCGCCGGGTGTTCCAACTTTTGTGAGACCTGTACGGATTGGCGACTGGCCGGTAATAAAGGCGGCGCGACCGGCGGTACAACTCTGCTGTCCGTAGAAATCAGTGAACATTGCGCCTTCCTTGGCGATGCGGTCAATGTTCGGTGTCTGGTAACCCATGATGCCGTGGTTGTAGCAGCTGGCATTGAACCAGCCAATGTCGTCGGCCATGATGAATAAGATGTTGGGTTTCGTTTGTGCTGCCATCGTGAAACACTCCTTCCTTGAACGAAAAATCGCGGATGTCTAGTTGTCCGCGCACTTGAATGTCACTTCTTTTGAATCCCTGACTATCACTGCCGCCCGAGCGCATAGAGGGATAGAAAGACTGCCCTTTAATTCGGACCAAGTCTACAGGCGAGTGACCGGCCGCTCTACTGTCAGAGTTAACAGGTGGTGGAATACTCTGAGCCCTGGCGCGACGTTCCCGGGCCTTGGCGATTGGAGGAACCGCAATGTCTTCCAGTGCTCACATAGACTCTAACGTTCTGGGCTATCACCAGCGAGAGCTGTCGAAATTAGCGAGCAGATCGGCTTTGGCGTGCAGGTAATCCGTTGATTTAGTGGAACCCGGTTAATTGGAAGGAGAATCGGGTTGGTTTGGATGATTGCCCGTGGCATTTGCGTGGCAGAGCTTCCGTCCCTCCATCCTGGCATTGGTGGAGATGGATGGACGGAACGGTAGGGAGTTGTTAGCGGGACGGGCGCACAGCAGGCCCCTCGGCTACGCTCGAGATGACAAATTTTAGGGCGGTGGCACACCTTGGCTTGAGTGGAGGTGGATGGACAGATTCGAAAAAGCTAATTTGGACAAGTCTGACTCTCAGCCGTCCCTGCGGGACTGATCGCGATCTACCCGATGGTTGATTTGTTTTCAGTGAGTGCTGTAGAGAATCGGTAGATCGAGAAAAAGCTAATTTGGACGGGTTTGTCCCTCGGCCGCCCGCTTTGACAGGCTCAGGGCAGGCTCCCCGGTACGGAGTTTGTCGGTAGAGTTTTCACGCAGACGCTCGAGGGTGGATCCGGCTGTTCAAGGACGGCTTCCTCGATGACAATAGGGTATTGCAGGAGAAGCGGTCGCCATGAGAGGAAAGGTGGACAAAGGAAAGGGCGATGCTCCTGGCAAAGTTGCACTTGTAGTTGGTGCCGACGAGTCAGTTGCCTCGACCGTTCAAGATGTTCTTCCAACCTGGACAGTTGTGCGCGTGGACAAGAACGGTTCTGCGCTCGAGATGCTGCGCGAGAAGCCCTATGATCTGGTGCTTACCGGCGATGAAACTTCAGGTAAAGAAGATGTGGACCTGCTACGGCAAATCCGCGTTGCTCGGCCGCACACGCAGATGATCATCCTGACAAAACAAAGTACGCCCGGTGACGTTATCGCCGCGATGCGAGAACGGGCATTCAGTTACTTTTCGGAGCCATACTCGAAGGCGGATTTCACCCAGATGTTGCAGCTGGCAACAAGGGGACCCGTATGGGACGAGGGCATCGAAATTGTGTCGGCAACCCAGCAATGGATTCGTCTGCTGGCGCGATGCGATCTGAAAACGGCGAATCGCCTCCTGCAATTCATCCATGAAATCGCTGATCTTCCCGAACAGGAGAGGACTGCAGTAGGTACCGCCTTCCGCGAAATTCTCATGAATGCAATCGAACATGGGGCCCACTTCGACCCCAGCCAGCACGTTGAGATTGGATATATGCGCACCAAGTACGCTGTAGCTTGCCGGGTGAAGGATCCTGGGCAGGGCTTTTCCCTTGAGGAACTTCGCCATGCAGCCATCGCAAATCCTCTGGATGCACCCCTGCAGCATCTGGAGGAACGAACGAAACAGGGGTTGCGACCAGGCGGCTTTGGAATTTTGGTGGCGAAGCATGTCGTAGATGAATTGATTTACGGCGAGTCTGGGAATGACGTAATCATGATCAAGTATCTTGACGGCCGCGTGGGATCGCCGGCGCCGCAGGATGCTCAAGCCAAAGTGCCGGCTACGGGAGAAGGGCAAAATCCCGAAGGACCGTCCAGGTGATGGGTCGCGGCTAGAAGGCTGCGTGAAGCGTCTTCACGAGATCACGAGTGATTTGCGACTTGAAGACATAGCCGGCTGCCCCCAGATCGTGAGCGGCTTGAATGAAGTCGATGCTCTCGTGAACCGAGAGAAAGACGATTCTGGCAGGGCAACCTGCGCTTCTTAGCTGCTCCGCGACTCGGAAGCCACTGACATCACCCAGATCGACATCCAGGAGAATGATGTCTGGTTTGAAGTTCATGGCCTGGTCTAGCGCCAAAGAGCCGGAGGATAGCGTTCCAACGACCAGAAACTCCCACTGGAGGAGGTCCACCAGGACCTCGAGCATTTCCGGGCTATCATCGACACACAGGAGCCTTTTCACTTAGCCCGTCTTTCTTTGTTCAGCGGAGTGCGTTTTTACCGTGAATTCTCCTTGGAGAGTTTCTAAAAGGGTAATCGGCGAGGACGCTGCGGAACACTAGCAAAACTGCTGGACTTGGCCCAAGAAACCCCCAGTGAATCTCATCCTTAGATCCGAGGTCACGGGATATACTGCTGCGAGGTCACTCCGAAGAAGCCTTTGACTCCTTGTTGTTGATCTGCCAGGGATTTAAGAATGCTCGAGCGAGATTCGAACGAAGAGCGAGATGTCTACGTTCAAGAGCACACTTGGAGCGAGGCTTTTGAGCGTCTTGCCATCGGTATCGCTCAACTGGCTCTCGACGGCACGGTGCTGAGCGCAAACACGCAGATGTGTGAGATTATCGGGCGGCCAGAGAGAACACTACTGGAGAAAAGCCTCAACGAGTTTTTTTTACCAGAGGAATCATGGCCCGCGTGCGAGGCCGGACTGGGCCGGCTGATCGCTGGTGAGATACCGCACTATTCGACCAAGATGAGTGTTCGAGCAGGTGGAGAACCAATCTGGGTGAACATGGTCTTTTCGTTGGTACGCGACGATGTTACAAACAATCCTCGGAGCTTGACCGCGGTCGCCAAAGATATCACTTTTCTCGAGCGGGCCGAGCAGGACCTGCGGGACGCCGAAGTGGCGCGGGATGAGCTTGGCCGCAGAATGTTGAATGCACAAGAGGCGGACCGCACCAGTATTGCGAGAGAGCTTCACGATGATATTGGGCAATCCCTGGCGGTATTGAAGATTCAGATGCTGCGCGCAGGCCAGCCCGTCTCCGGCCACCCTGGGATGGTGCATGCGAGCTTGAGAGATCTTTCGGTCAAGCTGGAAAAGGTTATCGACAAAGTAAGCCGCCTTTCGCACAACCTGCACTCGTCAGAGCTGGAATTGCTCGGCTTGGCTGTCGCAGTCAGGGGCCATTGCCGCGAATGCTCGGAGCAGCTAGGTATCCCGATCCATTGTTCCTGCGATCAATTAGAGGAGAAATTGGACGGCATGATCGCGTTGGCTTTCCTCAGGGTATTGCAGGAAGGTTTGCACAATATCGTGAAGCACAGCGGCGCCAAGAGCATCACTGTCCGACTGACACGTTCCGACGACGATCTCGGCCTGGAAATACGCGATGACGGAGTTGGCTTTGATGTTGAGGCAGCTAGGCTCGCTGCGGGGCTAGGGCTCATCAGTATGCGTGAGCGAATCAATCTGATTAGCGGCGAATTCAAAATCCTGTCCAGTCCGGGGCAGGGCACGACGATTACCGCCCGCGCCCCTATCGTTAAACCAATACTTTAGGTCTTCCCGGCGGGCCGAGACCGGTGCTAGTTACTGCAATCGAAGGCTTTATGGTCCAGGCGCTATGATTGTGTTAGGCCGGGCTCGCTTGTTTGCGGCCGGCTGACCATGACCGATAGCATCTCCCATTACCGCGGACTAGAGAAGATCGGCGGCGGCGGTATGGGCGTGGTGTACAAGGCAGAAGACACCCTTCTTCACCGTCCGGTAGCGCTCAAGTTCCTGCCCGATAACTTCGCCAACGACGGCGTCGCGCTGGAGCGCTTCCGGCGCGAGGCACGTGCTGCTTCGGCGCTGAACCATCCTAATATCTGCACGATTTATGAAATCGCCGAGGAAAGCGGCCGTACGTTCATCGCCATGGAGTTCATGGATGGTGGAACGCTGAAGCACTTGATTCAGGGAAACTCGCTTTCCATCGAGCGGGCGATTGAAATCGCCATCGAGGTCGCGGACGCACTCGAAGCAGCACACGAAAAAGGTATTATCCACCGCGACATCAAACCGGCGAATGTCTTCGTGACTAAACGGGGCAGCGCTAAGGTTTTGGACTTCGGCCTGGCAAAGATGGTGCCGTTAAAGGAGCTAGCCGGAGCCGGGGCGGAAACCTTTCGCGACCTTACCGACGGGCTGGGCGCTGCTCTGGGAACGGCGGCTTACATGTCGCCGGAGCAGGCGCTGGGTAAGCCGGTCGACACGCGCAGCGATCTTTTTTCTTTCGGCATCATGCTTTACGAGATGTGCACCGGCCGCTCACCCTTCCCTGGAGATACGACCGGAGAGCTACTCATCTCGATCGTGCAGCATGTTCAGCTCACTCCAGCGCAACTGAATCCCGATATTCCGCAGGGATTAGCGCGCATCATCGATCGATGCCTGGAGAAAGACCGGGACCTCCGCTACCAGCACGCGAGCGAGATCCGCGCGGACTTGAAGACAGTGCAACGCAACCCGTGGGCAGAGATTGCGACTCCCGCTCTGGCATCGGGGATAGGTTCATCTCTTCCCGCATCTTCAGGGTCAAAGACAGTTGCCGTTGCTGTTGGCGGCGCGGGCTCTGCATCCGCAACTGCGCAATCCAAACCCGCCATACAGCGGCGATGGCTGCTGACCTTTTCCGGGCTGCTGATTGTTGCCGCTGCGTTGCTGGTCTTTTTCCTGACCACCCACCGGCCCGTGCCGAAGGCGACGAATTACGTACAGCTCACCCACGATGGTCTGCCCAAGGCCCTGGTCGGTACCGATGGTTCGCGGCTGTATCTTGGTTTTGCCAGAACCATCACCTACAGTGCTACCAGCGGCATCATGCAGATGTCGGCTTCGGGGGGCGAGCCAGTGCGGATTTCGGCGGCATCCACAGCCATTCTCCCCTTGAACGTCTCTCCGGATGGAGCGGAAATTCTGGTCAAAGATACCCAGGGCAATGACTATAGAGGTGAGCTTTGGAAACTCCCCATCCTTGGAGGTTCGCCTCGTCGATTGGGCGGTCTTGTCGGACAGGACGCGGCCTGGTCTCCCGACGGCAAAACCATCGTTTATGCCGATGGAAGCGATTTGTTTCTGGCCAAAAATGATGGGACGGAACCGCGCAAGTTAGTGTCTTTGAAAGGCCAGGGCTTTTATCCGGCATGGTCACCTGGGGGAAACAAACTCCGGCTTACGGTGATCGATGAAAAGACCCGCGGAAATTCACTGTGGGAAGTTTCAGCGCAGGGAACGAATCTGCACCGATTGTTTCCCGCATGGCATAATGCTGCCGACGAATGCTGCGGGGAATGGACGGCGGACGGGAAATACTTCGTTTTCGAATCACAGAGGCAAATCTGGGCACTTTCGGAAGAGGGAACGTTTCTTCATCCATCCACGGGCAAGCCTATCCAGCTAACTTCGAGCCCGCTCAGTTTGTTCACACCCCTTCCCAGTAAGGATGGCAAGAAGCTTTTCGTGGTGGGCCGGAGTTACCGCGGAGAACTGCAGCGCGGTGAATCTAAGTCCGGCTCGTTCAGGTCCTTTCTCTCGGGCATCTCGGTTGAGGACGTCGTGTTTTCAAACGACGGCCAGTGGTTGGCCTACGTATCCTACCCCGCAGGCATTCTGTGGCGCAGCAAGGTGGATGGTACCCAGAAAGTGCAGCTGAGCTCCGCTCCGCTGTTTGCGGCGCTGCCGCGGTGGTCGCCGGACGGCAAACAAATTGTTTTCTATAACTACTCAGTCGGCGAACCAGGAAGGATCTACGTGGTTTCAGCCCACGGTGGCACTCCCCAGCAAATGCTGCCGGACGATCCTGAGCCAAAGCAGGATCCGGATTGGTCGCCGGGCAGTGACAAGATTATCTTCGGCAGCGTGCCGGCGGACTAAAATTCGGCACTGCGTGTGCTCGATTTGAATACCCACCGCGTTTCCGAAATTCCCAGATTCTCGAGGCCTGTTCTCACCCCGTTGGTCGCCGGATGGCAGGTACATCGTGGCGATGCCGGCGGACTCCCTGAGCCTGGTGCTCTTCGATTTCCAGACCCAGAAGTGGTCGCAACTGGCGAAGGCGAGAGCTGCATTTCCGAACTGGTCAAGAGACGGACAGTATGTTTACTTCTTGCGTTGGCTGGACAATCCGGCTGTGCTGAGAGTTAGAATCAGCGACCACGACGTGGAGCAGGTTTCGGATTTAACGCGCCTTCCTACTACCGGTAACATCGGCCCATGGCTGGGTCTCGATCCGAACGACTCCCCGCTTCTTCTCAAAGATATCGGGACTCAAGATATCTATTCTCTCGACTGGAACGAGCCCTGAAGATTAATTAACCTCCGAAAACCCCATTACCTCCAGCCCGGATGACGTTTCAGTTTTGAAGCAATCCGGTTCTAAGTTGGCAGAGCGGCTTTGGGAGCCCGAGTTGCTAATAGCTATATCTACCGTTGCGGCCTAATTCCGTGAACTGCCTCTAGAATCAGACGCAGAAAGGCCACAAAAAATGAGACGTCTACTTTATGGGGTGGTAGCGATGTGTCTGATGCCGGCTGCGTGGGCAGCCGACAACGCAGAAAAAGCTCAAGCTCGTATAAACGCCGCAGGCGCAATTCTGCAACAGATTCAATCAGCCCCTGACCAGGGGATTCCGCAAGGTCTATTGGCCTCGGCATCTTGCGTTGCCGTGGTTCCCACGATGTTGAACGGTGGATTCGTTCTCGGGTTGCGTTATGGACGGGGTGTTGCCTCCTGTCGCACGGCCAAAGGATGGAGTGCGCCGGCCTTCTTTCTGGCGTGGGGAGGTAGCTTCGGTCCGCAGTTCGGCGCGCAAGGGTCGGATTTGATCATGATGATCATGAACGACAACGGCATGACGAAATTGCTTACGAGCAGATTCGCCCTGGGTGCGCAAGCCAGCGCGACCGCCGGGCCGGTGGGGCGGCAGACGATTGCCGAGACGGACTGGAAAATGCGTGCTGAGGTATTGAGTTACTCCCGTTCTCGCGGGGTATTTGCCGGGGCAACGCTGGAACACGGGACAATCAGACAGGATAAAGACAGCACACGAGCCTTCTACGGACACATGGTGCCTTTTAATGAGTTACTCGCGGGCGAGATCGAGGCTCCTTCAGCGGCCTACCCGCTTCTTGAACCGTTGGCCCGGTGGGCTCAGGTCGCCGCTAAGAAACAGTAGTTCTGCTAACAGATATGTTTGTCGCTTGAATCGCCTTGAAATGTGGCAGGCTGCCTCAAGAGAATTCGCGATTTCTTCATCTCGCCCGGGAGGCGGGAGAAGATCAGCAACCTTGCAGCTGAGGCCCGAGGAGAAACGTCCTACTTGAATAGCTCGGCATGAATGCCGGGGGTCCAGCCATTGCGCTTTGGGGCATTACTGTACCTGTCACATATGACAGTTCCCAAACAGCGCCAACCGGAGTGGACTCACAGAACAAGCTCTCGCAAAGGGTTGTTCCCGTGGTCAAGGTGTTTCGACGCCCTGAGAGGGCTGTATTGCAAGCTTGAAGCAATGATGGCGATGCCAGTCCCCGCCGTTAGGAGAAGAACAAGATGCGCACGCTACGATTTCCTAGATTCATGGTCAACAGCATGGTGTTGGCAATGTTGGTGGCTGTAAGTAGCCCCGGTTTTGCGTCTCGGGAGAAGGATGAAACAATCGATGCCCAGGCCTTTGGCACAGGCACGCAGGCGGGCCAAAACATCGGCGTAACTCTAGACATTTACCAGTTTTCTACTCCGGCGGACAAGCAAGTCCTGGTTCAGGCGTACCAGCAAGGACAAAATAAAGGCCTGGTCAACGCTCTACGGAAGATGAAGGCTGTCGGACACGTAGAGATCACTGGCACGCTCGGATACGACTGCTCCTATATCAGGGTGTTTCCAACACCCACGGGACGCAAGATCGTCTTTCTTACCAACCGCCAGATAAGCATGGCCGAGGCATGGACTGACAGCAATTCGATGTCTTTCGATCTGACCGCGGGGATTTTGGAGCTCAACGATCAAGACAAGAGCAAGAGCACCGGCAATCTGTATCCCGCTGCACAGCTGACCCTGAACAAGGAAGGCGAATTGGAATGGGACTTGACGCAAAATCCGTGGCGGCTTTCGGCTCTGCTGGATTGGAGAGGGACTGCGGGCGTCAACTAGGCGGAGCATAGGTTGGCATTAGTCAACCAGACATGCTCAGGACCGAAGCCGTTGGGTGGATCTCGCGGGGATAATCATGCTAAGTTTCCGCGCTCGTCTCAAACCGGTGCTGAGAATAAGCGCAATTCTTGTATTGGTGCCGATCATCGGCTCTCGGCGAGCATCATCGATCAGCGGCTTGGCAGCTCATCCTTCCGGCATGCCGTCCACGGGCGCCGCAGCGGACAAGACTCAACCGGCGCCCGATACCGCGGGGTTGCCATTAAGCTTCCAGCGCCATACTGACGATCTGGATGAAATGGTGAAGCGCCGTAACATTCGGGCGCTCGTCCTTTACAGCCGCTCCGGCTTTTTCTACGTTAACGGCCGTCCGCAAGGCATATATTACGAAGCGCTCAGTGCCTTCGAACAATCGATCAATCAGAAATTGCAAACGGGCAAGCAGCCGGTGCAGGTTACATTCATCCCGGTCCGTCCGGAACAGGCTGAAAAGGCCTTAGCCGACGGGGTGGGTGACCTGATCGCCTACGGGTTAACAGTAACGCCCAAGCGCGAGCAGCGAGTTGCGTTCTCTAGCCCACTCGAAACAAATGTTAAACAGATTGTGATCACGGGAAAGGGGTTTGGGCCGGTCTCTTCGTTGCAGGATCTCAGCGGCAAGAAAATATTCGTCAACCCGCTTACGACGTACTCCGCCAATTTAGAGAAGGTAAATGACTTACTCCGAAAGCAGGGCAAGCCGCCCATTCTGATTGAGAGGGCGGACAGCAATCTGCTGGACGAGGATCTAATGGAGATGGTGAACGCGGGCATCATCCCGGCAACCGTCACGATCTCCGATCGCGCCAGACTCTGGTCCAATGTGCTTCCTGACATAACCCCCCACCCGAATCTGATCATTGCTGACGGAGGAACACTGGCGTGGGCGATGCGGAAGAACAACCCCAAGCTGAAGGAAGTTGTCGATGAGTTCGTCAAGGGCCACATGGCGGGTACATCATTCGGAAACACTTTAATGCGCCGGTATTTGCAAAACACGAAGTGGATCACAAATCCGACCACAAAGGCGCAGCTTCAGGCCTTCAACCAGACGGTTATCTTTTTTAAGAAGTACGCATCGCAGTACGGTCTTGACTACCTGCTTGTAGTTGCCCAGGGGTACCAGGAATCCATGCTCAATCAGGCAGCAAGACATGGCGGCGCAGTGGGCATTATGCAGATCAAGCCGGCCATAGCCGCGGCGCCGCCTATCAGCATTCCCGAAGTGCAAAGCGCCGAGAACAACATTCATGCGGGTGTCAAGCTTTTGCGCTCGATTTCCGACACCTATTTTAACGATCCACGAATCGATCCGACGAATCGTCTGCTGCTTACCTTTGCGGCCTATAATGCCGGCCCAACCCGTATTGCGGCACTTCGTAAAAAAGCGTCCGCACAGGGCCTGGATCCGAACAAGTGGTTCGGGAATGTCGAGCTCATGGTCGCCCAAAGCGTTGGGCAAGTGACTGTCGAGTACGTAAGCAATATCTACAAGTACTACGTCGCCTATAAGCTTGTGCTGGAGCAAGGCGACTCCCTATAACCAGAGAATTAGAAATGGAAAAGGGGTCCCATTTCCACTATGCACGTGGATTGGTTCGTATAGGCGTCATGGGACAGAAAGCTCATATAGGGCGGGCTGCCAAAACCTGGTGGGGTTCGCGGGGGGGTGCGATAGCGGACCACTGTGATCCCAAAGGATGAACGGCCGCAGCATTTGTTGCATGGACTCCGAGGCCGGATGGATAGGACCAATCGCAGCGCGGCCTTCCGGGGAGAGCTGCAACTTGTCAGGCCGGTGTTCTACCGTACTGGAGTTCGAAGCAACGGGTGCGAGCACAGTGGCGGGAAACCAGCGATAGGTATCAGGTTCGTATTCGAACCGTGGGTGAGCGGCGCTAAGCAATTGAGCAGAGCCGATCTGAGCCATCGAGAGAAGAATTACAGTTGCGGCAACGACGAACCTGCCCGCGAACTGCCTTAGCGCAGCCAAACACATGTCTTTTGCCTTTCTGCAGTTCGATATCGATACTGAGGGGTGGCAAATGAACCGGTCAGCTGCGGTAGGGAGGCTAGTCGCGGGGGCGACTGAGGGGTAGATCTCCCAGGAACAGCCTCGATCTATTGGGTGCACCGCAGCCACTCTATCAGCGCCTGCATCTACATTTGTGGGCCGGTGGGGAGGTTTGCTTTTTATCGTGTCGTCATCCGGCCAGCGACCAGCCGTGAAAGGACCTGACCAATGATTGTGCGCTACAGCAAACGTACGGGTCCGGGAGCTAAGCTTCACGCGATCGTGATCGGAAATTTTAATTGATGTTTTATTCGCCACTTATCGTATCTCCTGGATTTTTTTGACCCGATTGGGCCGGCGCTTGCTCCCGGGCTGCCACGGTGTGGCGGGTCGGCGTCTTGCATAATGCGAAATCGAGATTATTAGTTCCCGCCTTGGCGAACAACTGTCACAACTGACAGGTGCTCCGGATGCTGCGCTTGCCCGATTCATCTATGCCGTCTTAGCTTCGGACAACTGTCTTGGATACATTTGCAAGAATCGTGTTGCCGACACGTCGAGCATCGCCGCACAAGCGAGCGAAGCAGCAATGCGCATCGCGTTGGCGCGGCAGGTGGCAAATCGAGCACCGGCAGTCGAAATGAGGCTGCCGGCGTGCTGAAGACGCAAGCGAGCTCCATGTAATGCACGAGCGTCTGCCCGAGCGCATGGCTACGTCCAGGTTCGATCGTCCATGGCACAACTAAAAATGAAGCTTTGTGGCCTGTCACTTCTGACAGGTTCTACGCGCGAGCGTTGTCTATAGGCTTGCGGCGGAGCTCCGCCCGGCCGCTGATACAGCCAACGGCGGTTTGACGCCCGGTTTTGCCCCTGAGGAATCCGTAAATGAACCCTGTTCTGCGCGCCAGCACTGCTTCTGTTCTAACTGTTGTGTTCTCGTTCGTGAGCACCGTGTCCGGCTGCAAGTCGGCTCCAGCACCCCCACCTCAGGACCAGGCTGCTGCCCCGGCTCAGGCTGCACCCGCAGTTCCGACCGCGGCGCCCATGAGCGTCGATGATCTGGTTGCGCCCATCGCTCTCTATCCGGATCAACTGCTGGCGCAAATTCTTACCGCGTCCACCAACGCCCAGGAGGTGCTCGACGGCGGAAACTGGTTGCTGCAAAACCAGAACCTCACGGGCGATGCCCTCACCAACGCCGCCAAGCAGGCTGGCTTCAGCCCGCCGATGCAATACCTGATGAGCTTTCCCCAGGTGGTGGACAACATGTGCCAGCAGATCGATTGGACCCGTCAGCTCGGACAGGACTTTCAAGCAGACCAGAAGGGCGTGATGGAAGCCGTCCAGCGCAAGCGGGTACAGGCGCAGCAGACGGGCAATCTTAAATCCAGTCCGCAGATGACGGTCGAAACCAAGAAGGCGGATAACGGCCAGCCATACGTGGAGATCCAGCCGGCCAACCCACAGGTCGTCTATGTTCCGCAGTACAATCCCGTGACCATCTACAACACGCCGGCTCCGACGACAACGGTCGTTACCCAGGCTGCACCCACGTCGAGCGGAGTCAGCACTGGCACCGCGGTCGCGATCGGGCTTGCTCTCCTTCGGCGTTGGCATGGCGGTGGGCGCGGCGATCAACCGCAATAACTATTACCCGTACCCATCGTGGGGCTATGGTGGCGTTTATTATGGCGGCCGCCCCTACTATCCGCCTCCGTATCGCCCCGTCTATCCGGGATATCGCCCAGCCTACGGCTACCATCCGCCCCCGAACTACCACTGGAACCAGTACAACCGCAACGTCAACGTGAATGTGAACAACAACTACTACAACAAGTTCAACAACAATACCTACAACCGAAACAACGTAAACAACAACCTCAACGCCAACAACCGGCCTGCTCCGGGCAATCAACCCGGCAACCAGCCGAACTGGAAAGGGCAATCCACCTACCAGGGGGCTCGCCCCAACACGCCTAACCAAAGGTCCGGCGCGTCCATGGCGAATGTCAATCCGGCAAATCGGCCCAATGCCGGCAACCTGGGTACTGCGAACCGTCCCAATGGCGGATACAACGGAGCTCCAGCCAATCGTCCGAACGTGGGCAATAATGCAGCTGCAGCGAATCGCCCGAACAACGCAAACAACCTGGCCGCCGCGAATCGGCCGAATGCGGGCAACAATATGAATCGCCCGAACACTGCGAATGCCGGTGCAATCAATCGGCCCAACACCGCCAACCCCGGCACTATGAATAGAGCGGCTGCCCCTTCGAACATGAATCGGGGTGGCGATCGCGGCTACAGCACGGCTGCCGCTCGTCCCGGCTGGGGGCGGCGCTCCGGCGGCCCGTCCTACGCCCCAGGCACAGAACCGTGGGGGTGGCAACAGCGCCTTTAGCAACAGCGGAAGTGGCAGATCGGAGCGGGCAGCCAGCAGTCGTGGGCAGGCCAGCATGGGTGGCGGCGGCCGGGCTCGCGCCCGCTAGGTGACAATGAGCCAGAGATACAGCAGGCAATTGAGGTTCCAGAGATGAAACGCACTTGTAGGATGGCAGTTTATCTTGTTCTTTCCGCCGTATCTCTAGCGGGCTTGTCCCCTAACGCGCACGCGCAGGGCGGTGGTCAGAAGACGTTTTCGTCTGCAAAGGAAGCCCTTAGCGCTTTTATCGCGGCGGTACGCGACGGCGATCCTGCTGAGATGGGAGCGATCCTTGGCCCAGGCACCGAGCAGGTCGTCTCGTCCAGCGATTCTGTAGCGGACAAAGCCGATCGGGAAAAATTCTTGAAGTGGTACGACGAAGGGCACTCCTTTGTATCCGCGCAGAACGGCGATCTCACACTCCAGGTGGGGAAGGACAACTGGCCTCTCCCCATCCCACTGGCTCACAAGGGAAACCAGTGGTATTGGGATGGGCAAGCAGGGAAAGAGGAGATTCTCTACCGGCGCATCGGCCACAATGAACTCGCGGCTATCAATGTTTGCAAAGGTATCGTCTCCGCCCAACGCGACTACGCCGCGTCCGCGCACGACGGAAAACCAGCAGGCTCTTATGCGGTCCGGCTGGTCAGCCAACCAGGCAAACAGAATGGACTTTATTGGGAAGCGAAAGACGGTGAGCCCGAGAGCCCAGCCGGGCCGATGCTTGCCCAGGCTGCCAGCGAAGGTTACGACACCTCCGGCAAGCGCACACCCTATCACGGTTATTACTACCGCATGCTGCCCGCCGCCAGTGGCTTCGGCTTTGTCGCCTATCCCGCAGATTATCGCTCCAGCGGGGTCATGACATTTCTCGTCTCCCAAAAGGGTGTGATCTACCAAAGGGACCTTGGCGATAAGACTGCTGACATTGCGCAACAGATGTCCAGTTATGCTCCGGATAAGACGTGGAGCGTTGTAAAGTAACGGCGCCAAGGGATAGAACGTGAGCTCATACCGCCTCAGACAACGGGGAAAGTCAGTGACTACTGTCGCAGATGACAGTTGGCAGCTCCCTTTCCATGTAGCGATGATCTCTGCACCACTGCTTGCAATCAATGCTGAAGAGACAGGTTGGCTTTAAGTGGGGAAGAACGGAGTTTTGACTATGAGCAATCGCGCCGCCGCTACCTTGAGTATCGCGTTAACACTTTCGCTCTTCCTGGCCGCCTGTAATAGCAAGCCAGCTACTGCTCCAGAACAAGCGGCGGGTGCAACGCCTGGGGCCGCCGCTCCTCAGCCGCAACCAGTTGCGCCTGCTCCTGAGCAGACGCCGGTTGCTCCCACTCCCCCTCCGGAACCGGTTGCCCCTCCGCCCCCTCCTGTACCTCGCATCGTTCCCGCAGGAACATCGTTGTCCACCCGCATCTCGAGCGAAATTAGCTCGAAAGCGAGCAACGCGGGCGATAGCTTCAGCGGGAGCCTCGCAAGTTCCGTGCGCCTGAAGGGAGACGTGGTTATCCCGGCGGGATCCACCGTGACCGGGGTAGTGGTGGGTGCTCACTCCGCCGGTAAGTTCAAGGGTGCGGCCACACTTTCGGTAAAGTTGGTATCGGTGAATGTGCACGGCCAGCGCTATTCCATTCAGACTGCAGTGATTAGTCAGGAGACCAAGGGCAAAGGCAAGCGAACGGGCGCGATGGTGGGTGGTGGCGCCGCGGGTGGTGCACTGATCGGGGGTCTTGCCGGCGGGGGCAAAGGTGCGCTGATTGGTGGCGCTGTCGGTGCAGGCGCCGGAACAGCCGGGGCCGCCTTTACCGGGAACAATCGCGATATCGATTATCCTGCGGAGACGGTCCTTCCCTTTCGCCTCAGCAGCAGTTTGACGCTGGGGCCTGGCCCGGCGGCAGCATCAGCAGACGCCGCTGCAGCGCCCGCGGGAGCAACCCCTTAGAATGTATATTTCCTGGAGATGGCGGAGATCTCCGCACGCGACCGGTCCGCATCACGTCTTCTGTTGCCTTGCGGGCGCGCTCCAGGGAGGACTCATGCGAGCAATAGAAGTTGGTCAATGGCTAACAAAGGTTGGACTCCTCGTCGTGTGCGGAGGGGCTTGGTCACAAGCCGGCCCATCGTCCGAGACGCTTGTTGTAAGTGGGCATTCCGGGCAAGCTCCCGTGATTCGGGTACACGGTGGCTCCTATGTGGCCATCGATGCCCTGGCACGATTGTTGAGCGGTTCGCTTGCCTACCAGGGAGATAAAGTCGTATTGACGATGCCGGCGGGGGGCACCGTTCTTTCAGGAGGTCAGTCCGCCTTCTCCAAAGATTTCTTAAAGTCCGGGATTGAAACTCTGAGTGACATCAGGGAATGGCGGAGCGCACTTCTGAACGCCGTTCAAAACGGCTACCCGGTGATGGACGCTTGGATGAATGGCTACCGTGCACAAGCCGAAAGAAACCTCCACCTGGCGTCGGTAGCGGCCACCACCCACTCCGATCGCGATGCGATGCAGTTGTTGAGTAAGGAATTCAATCATATGCAAGAACTGGGAAACAAGTTTCTCGCGGCACGCAAGAATATGAACTTCATCGCCCGGGACAGCATGACGAAAGACCCCTTGGACCAGAAAATCCTGAATTGCGCACGCTCTCTTGCGGCGATGGCCGCCAGCGGTGAGTTCAAGGACGACGGCTCTTGTAATTAAAAGGCGGCGCTGCTTGTCAGTTAGGGGCGACCTTAGGGCTCGGCCTTTACGGTTGAGGCCGCCTGGTGGCGAAAGTTCACCAACAGAACATACACGCTAACCAGCAAAGCCCACGCGGGAAAAACCAACGGCGCCCAGCCGAAACGTCCGATGCTTTGGAGCAGAAACAGCGCCAGTGCGTACCCGAGAAATGCCATCCAGCGCGGGAACAACCCGGTGCGGATGGCAATCGTGCAAGTCGAGATCATGAACACCCCCGCCATCCTCAGTGCGTAGACGTTGACTAGCTCGTAGGCTGTGGTACGGGCAAAAGTGTAGACGCCGGAGTTCATCATCTCTCCAGGAAGCGCTTCGTACGCCATCATAAGAGCACCTGTCACCGCCGAAGAGGCAAAGGTGGTGGCGATAAACAGCAGCCCGCTGCCCAGGAACACGGTGGCTAAAAAGCGGTCTTCTTTTTGCCCCATGCGGTCGCGCAGCACACCCATGAACCAAAGGAAGGCTATCCCGGCGAAGGGCAAGAGGTTCAGGGCCAGGCGGATGGACTTCGCACTATGGGCAAGCCACGTCCCTGGATCCCGCGGGGTGTCAGGAACAGAAAGCCGGATAAGTACTACGCTGGTCATGAGCAGAATCGAGAACAGGATGCCGGCGATGGCACCGGCACGTGGGGCCTTCAATCGAGCGGTGATTGCGGGATCTATCAACTCCTCCATCTTTCCTCCTTACGCAAAATGCGGTTCGCATGCAGAAAGCCGGAACATCCTAGCTGGACCTTAAAAAAAAACGCGCTGCATCTGGGCGTGACACCAATGCAACGCGCTGCAAGAAGATCGAGTCTAACAACACACAACGGCGCCCATAGTGTTTACGGAATCCGAATGTGTCAAATGCAGCTTAAAGATCGGGCGTCGCAAAAGATATTAGTAGAATTCACCGTTCCCACCAGCAAAAATACCAGGAGCTTTGATTTGCACGAGATCGGAAGGCGAGTCATCACCTGATTTGCCTGCCGATCCAGGAATACTGCCAGGCTACCGAGACGTTTTGATAATTACCGCCAAACAAGAGATAGATACCATTGCTATAACTGACTTTTATCGTCTGATGTTGGCTCAGCCGATAGGAGCCGGTCATTCCCACACGGGAACCGGTCTGCCGTGTTTTCAGGTTTTGTATCCCGTTCAAACTCGTGACTCCACCGAACCACAAATTACCGTCGAGCGAGAACCACAGCTTCGGCTTCACATCATAGCTAAAGTGTCCCTCGAAGGAGCCGATAGGAGCCTGCGTTTGAGGTTTAGGAATAGGAACCGAGTAGGATGCAGAGTTCCTGGTATAGAACCACACGCCCCCATAGGCATCAACCATGGTCCTTCCCCAGCGCTGGGAATAGCCAAAATCAGGTTTGAAGGCCCAGCGGTTGATGCCCCAGTTGACCAGCTTCGTGGCATCGTATTGGCCGGTTGGCGCAATTACCTTCAGGCTAACCCCCAGCAAAACCGTCTGCTTCCACTTCGCAAAGCGAGGCGGCGACATCGCCGGTCCCCCCTTCAGGTTCACCGATACACGAAGGCTGCTATCCATCAGGCCAGAGCGATATATCCTCATTTGCGACCCGAGAACCGATCCCTGGAAGTGCCCCACAGCGTAAGGCAGCAACCCGGAGACGTTAGCTGAGCGGCCCAGGACACCGAACGAGTGATAGTAGCTGAAGATCGATATGCCGTATGTACCGGTGGCCCCCGTTATCGGCACTGTGCCGTTAAAATTAACGCCGCCCGTATAGAAAGACCCTATCAGGGTAACCGCGTTGGCATTTACCGGCGTGATGAAGTAGGCGCGTGGGGACAGCTCCTGGCCCGTTAGAGGCCGCAGCGACAATCCTGCCACCACCGTTGACAGGAATAGCTTGAAAAGTATCGGTCTGCGGGCAAAGCTCGTGTGAACCTTCGATTGCCCAAGCCATACCAAAAAGGCCATACATCGTCAGGAGGCACTAATCATAAGCGCCGGAGATACTGGCAAAACTACGAGAGAGGGCACAAACCTTTGACAGGCAGCCATCGCCCATCTCGTCGGGTCGGCTCAGGAGGCAATTTATGGCAGGAATTTCGTCGCCGAAGCGGCGAACCAGAGACTTCGCTCTTCCGAGTGCGTCACCCCCAAGAGGCCCGGAGGGCGGAACCCAACGTCAGCCCAGCCCGTGAGGGCTGGGATAGCGAGCGCCGTAGGCGCGGCACCCTGGCGCTCCGCTCCGAAAATTCGTGGTGGATCAGAGATCACACGGCAGATTGAGAATACGTCGGCCTTTAGTCCCTGAGGTGTCGCCTCCCGCCCTTGCACAGCCTCTCCAGCCCCTCTCCTGGAGGGTAACCGGCTATCCGTGGCAGCTCCGCGGAACAGGTTGTTAGGCTAAAAGTCGCGGTGGTAACCCTGATTTGTGAGCGGCCGGATACTCCAATGGAGTGAGGCCCTCCCGCGGCGGAGTGGTCGCGGTCACTTTGCGTTCTGGATATCATTGCCAGGTATGAACATCACACGGCGCAGATTCGTCTGCCTATCTTGTGGCGCATGGGGCTGGCGGCTGCTGGGACAGTCGGGAGTGGCCTCCCGAGGGCTAAAGCAGCAGCCCCGGCCCGCGCCTTCGGGGCGTCCCTTTGATGCACATTTCGTAGACGTCGCGGAAAATGCCGGGTTGACGCTGCCGACCATATATGGAGGAGTGGATCATAAAGAATACATCCTTGAGGCTGACGGCTGCGGGTGTGCGTTCATCGATTACGACAACGACGGATGGATGGATATCTTCCTTCTCACCGGCACGCGGCTCGACGGGCCACCACCCGGAACGACGAACCGCCTCTACAAAAATAATCGCGATGGAACCTTTACCGATGTCACGGAGAAAGCCGGCTTGCACTGCGTTGGATGGGCGAACTCCGTCTGCGTAGGAGATTACAACAACGACGGATGGGAAGATCTCTTCTGCACTTACTTCGGACAGAACAAACTCTATCGCAACAACGGCGATGGCACGTTTACCGACGTTACGGAAAAGGCCGGTCTCGCTCTAGCCGGCACCACGGCAAATTGGGGAGCCGGCGCTTCCTTCGTAGATTATGATCGGGACGGCCATCTGGACCTTTTCATTTCCAACTACATCGAATTTGATCTTAAGAGCGTACCGAAACCGGGCGAGAACGTTAATTGTAACTGGAAGGGAATACCAGTGAATTGCGGACCCCGCGGTCTTCCACCCGGATTTCCGAGTTCCCACGTGCTCTATCGCAACAACGGCGATGGCACATTTACCAATGTCTCGGACAAGTCTGGAATTGGTGGGCCGCGTAAAGAATATGGGATGACGGTAGTCACCGCGGACTTTGATGAAGACGGATGGCCGGATATCTATGTTGCCTGTGATTCCACTCCAAGTCTTCTCTTCATGAACAACCACGATGGGACTTTTCGGGAGGAAGGAGTCTTCGAGGCGTTGCCTTCAACGACGATGGTATGGAGCAGGCGGGAATGGGCGTGGGAGTGGGGGACTTTAATTGCGATGGCCACTTGGATTTGTTCAAGACAAATTTTACGGATGACACCTGCGTCCTCTACCAGAATGACGGAAAGGCAAATTTCCAGGATGTGACCAGAACCAGCCGAATTGGCATAGAGTCGAGCTTCACCAGTTGGGGAACGGGCATCGTCGATCTTGATAACGACGGAAATCCCGACATTTTCGTCGTCACCGGAAGCGTATATCCGGAAGTCGAGAAGCAACTCCCGCAATATCCAGATAAGAGTCCGCGCATTTTGTTTAGAAACATGGGCGATGGCACCTTTGAAGAGTTAGGAGCGGCCGCCGGGCCAGGTGTAATGGCAGCCCACTCAAGCCGTGGCTGCGCCTTTGGGGATTTTGACAACGACGGCGATATCGACATCCTGATCGTAAACATGAATGAGCCTCCCTCTTTGCTGCGTAACGATCTTCAAGGAAAAAACCACTGGCTCAAGGTGAAGCTGATCGGAACAAAATCCAACCGTAGTGCCATCGGGACCCGCGTGGTGATGCACTATGGAGGAAAATCGCAAGCCCAATCTGTGCTGAGCCAGTCGAGTTATTTTTCTGCCAACGATCCTCGCCTGCATTTCGGATTGGGCGCAGCAGGGATTGCTGACATTGACATCTACTGGGCCAGCGGTGCGGTGGAGCATTTCAAGAATCTGGCCGCCGACCAGTTGGTTACTATAGTCGAAGGGAAGGGCCTCGTCTCCGGGAAAAACCTCATCGGTGCGGTACCCAAAAAGCTGCCGCCCCGATGATGCCACTGGACGTGTGCGTAGCTTCGGTCTTCGACCCGGCCGCGCCACGATGGTAAACTGCGCATGGGCTTTCATGATCAAGCTCGCACCCGGCAGGCGTAAACCCGTGCAAGCAGCGAAGTGGGCCGTGAATCTGCTGCTGCTTGGCGTCCCCATTTACTGCCCTGCCGCCCCGCCGGGCGTGGAATGCGATCCGCAGCAGGTCTTTCAAAAAGCAGACGGCTTATTGAAATCGAAAAACTACACGGAAGCCGAGGCCGCACTCGACTCACTGCAAACTTGCCACAACCTGTCACCGATCCAAACATTCAATCTTGGTTGGCTTTACGGCCGGGCCCACGACTCCAAAACGGCGTTAAAGATCTTTCAGTCCGTCCCTCCGGACGTGCCTGACCGTTCCACTCACCAATATGCAATCGGACTGAGTGAATTCGCGCTCGGTAACTATCAGGGCACGGTCGACGCCCTCAAGGGACTTCAGTCGCAAGGGTTGTTGGATCCAAAGGGCGTGAATCTTCTCGCGGTTTCCTACTCGAAACTCGGTCTTTATCAAGACGCGTATCCTATGTTTGTCGAGGATCTAAAGCAAAATCCCAACGACTTAATGGCCTATATGAATCTTGTGACCCTCTTCGCCGACACCGGACATTTCAAAAATGCTGTCGATGTTGCCAACCAGGCAGCGTTAGCTTTCCCGCAGAGCGCTGAAGCTTTTGCCGCCCGTGGCGCAGCCAATACCTTGTTGGGAAATCTGGATCAATCGCGTAGTGATTTCGCCACTGCCGTCCAGTTGTCGCCCGCTAATGCCGATGCCCGATTTTTGCTGGCGCTTTCAGACTATAAGCAGGGGCAATTTGTCCAGGCAATCAGCGAACTCAAAGAAGCGCTTGGGTCAGGGATTGTCGACTCGGATTTACACTACCTTCTTGCCGAATGCATCTTGAAGGCGGATCCTTCGAAATCCGCCGAAGCCATCACTGAGCTTAATCAAGCCATTCAGATCAACGGCAGATCAGTTTCTGCCAGGACGTTGCGAGGAAAGCTGCAGCTTCAAAGTGGAAACGCCAGGCAGGCCGTGGGCGATCTCGAACTGGCGCATCAAATAGATCCAACTTCGCGAAGTGCCTTGTATAACCTTGCCCGAGCTGATTCTGCGTTAGGCAAAACAGAAGAAGCAAAGTCTCTCTTAAAGCAACTGAACAGCCAGACTCCAGACGCACTTGGTGAGCTCAGCGATCAAAGGTTGAAGAAGGCCTTGAGCGGAGACGCTTCTCAATAGCGTAGATTAACGCGTAAGTAATTTCTCCTACGGATGATCATCTGGCTGCGCGTGTTCCTGGAATGCATTGGCCAGCCTGATCGCTTCATCCGAAGCGCTCTTGGCTTGTTGTTCGCGGCCGAGTTTGCGCAACTGGGTGGCCAGCATCGCGTGTAGCGCGCCTCTCTCGTCGGGATAGCCGGCCTGCAATGCCGGTTCCAGGTGCTGGACAGCATCTTCCGGATCTCCGGTCTGAGCATAGGCCACACCTTGCTGCACTCGGGTCCACGCTTCGTCAGGTTCCATCGACGCCAGCTTGTCTAAAGCCTGGAGCGCTTCCGGATAGTTCCGGTCATTGCTAGCGATGCGAACCATCAACCGTAGCGCCGGTTGCTGATGCGGGTCTTCCGTAAGCACGTCTTGGGCAGCTTGTCGTGCGTGATCCATGTCTCCGAGGGTCATGTATGCTTCCCTATCTTTACCAATACATCCGGATCCTTCCTCAGCCGCAGCGCTTCCGCATACTCTTTCTCCGCACCCGCGGCATCTCCCTTCATGGACAGTAAGATATCGCCCTGGATTCGGTGGACCGCCGCCTCTTTTGATTGCGCGACCAACTGCGCAGTAGCGTGCGCTGTTTCGGAGCCATAGCAGACAATCAGCCAATAGCCGGCTTGCTGGCCCCCGTCCTTGAGGCCACGTTCCAGTGACGGAATCGCCCGCGAGCAGTCTCCCATCTCCGCCAGAGCCACGCCACGCCAGAACCATGTGGAGCCCTGGCTAGCTGCAGGTGTAGGCATTGCTGCCAATTGATCCCAGCGACCTTCGGCAAAAAGTTTGGCTGCGCCTGACACAGGCCCGTTCTCGGGCGTTTCAGACGACACCGGACAATGGGTCAAGTGTTCCCGCAAGCACTTCCAAATCGGGCCAGGTACGTCATGATCTGGAACCAGCCCCTGCGGCCACTCGGAGAGTGTCCTTTGCAGTTCCATCTGCGAGCGGTTTCCCAATGCCAGAAGGTGGTTCCCGGCTTCGATCCAATTGCCTTGCATCGCCGTGATCAGGGCCTGCAATTTCAAAGTCGATGAAGCTTCAGGCTGGCGTGCCCTTGCCGTTTTCAGACTGGCCTCCGCGTCTGTGCGCTTGCCGATCTCTGCCTGTGCTATTCCCAGCTCTCCCCAAATTCCTCTCTGTTCCGGATCTGCTTCTGCCGCGTGCCGCAGCAATTCTTCCCGTTGCGTCGTACCGTGTGGCATGCCTTCGGCCTGAACCCTCAATAATGCTGCTCTGCCTCGATCGGAACCGCGCAACCAAAGCCCTAATACCCGGAATCGTTCCAAGCTGAATTCGGCCCACCCTACCAGGGCCTGTTCCGAATTCGGTGAACTCACGATGGCTGCTTCAAAAGCCTCCGCCGCGAGCGCAAATTCCCCTTGTGCCTGCGCTGCCTCCGCAACATATCCCTGTGCCGTTTCGTCAACGTGCGCCTGCGCAGCTATTCGCAGCGGCGCCATGGCATTTGCCGGATGGCCGCTTCGCAGCAAATCGACTCCCAGGAGTAAATTGGCTTGATAGTCAAGAGGCGCAAGCTTTTTGCTCGCTCCAATAACGGGATAGCATGCGCATAATCCGCTTGCTGGCTGAGGGCAGCGCCATCCTTCAGTAAGGCTTCCAGATCTCCCGATTTTGTCTGCTGAGCTGCTGACGAAAGGGCAACGAAGGCGATCAAAAATCGGGATCCGAAGCGCGCCAACATGCGCCGATGATACCATCCGTGCTTGCGTTTAAAGCTTGCGGCAACGTGAAGGGAACGCATTGTGCGCGTCCCTGCGGATTTTGGTTCGTTGATAGGATGAGTTGCATTCGTACGCCAAGAGCTTCCATTCGTGCTTGATGCGGCATCCTATCCAATTAACTCCGATTGATCGACCGAGTGCCCCTGAAAGGAAGCTGGTCTCGACTAAATTTTTGTTCCTCGGCAGTGATGCTTTTTAGTCAAACAGGGGTGGCCAGGCTAAGGATTCAGGAGGGAGAAGTCGATGACCGGCAGAAGTCGAAACGGGTTTGACCCAAACGCTCTCTCTGCCTTCAATCGCCGATCGTTTCTCAAGGCCGGTGCGGCCACCACTGCGTTGCGGAATGTTTGTACCCACTCCGGCTTGGGGCAAGAGCGAAGGCTGGTCTCCATGCTCCGCCTACCTTTCTTCTCTGGCCAGCGACCCGATCACTCATGTCTTCCGCGACCTCTACAATTCGCCCGCGACGCAAAATGAGTGGGGATACCTCAAAGCGACCAAATCTGTTTCCGGCATAACCGCCATGTCATTTCCTCCCTACGCATGCTGTGGCGTTCCTGAGATCCCGTTCAGCCCCGGCTATCTGGCGACCTGTGAGATCTTTCTCAACGGCCGCATGCTGATGGGCTATCCCCCGCCCGCCACGCAGGTTACCTACACCTGGTATCCGCATCAAATTGTCCGCGAAAGCAATTGTCGATGGTCTGGCAATTCACAACCGATACATTCATGCCTACCAGGCAGCGAGCCGTCGCGCAATCCATAGTGGTGAAAAATGTGGGGAAGGGAAGCCGCACCATCACCCTGGGCTTTGATTTACGTGCAGGTGTGGTCAAGAAAACGGCTGCATGGTTTGTAGGCTCACCGGCCGAAGATCGACAACCGGATTACGGCGATGACCTCACGCGGTTGCCTTGATTTTGAAGCCCAACACAGCCGCGCCGTATCGGTGCAGGGCCTTGTGCCCAAGCCGAACCGGGTGGAAAATCGAGAATGTTGATATTGGAGTGGACCTTGGGGCCTGGCGAGTCGCGAGAGGTCCACTACGTGAACGCCATCGCTGAAGAAAGGACGCGGCGCTGGCAGCTCTATGATCGGTTGCAGGCAGATTTTGCTGCCATCCAGACCAAAGGCAGGAAGTAGTCGCTGGCCTGCTGCGAGTGCTTTCACCCCGGGAAACTCTGAGTTTTCCGGGCATCTTCCTCAACTGCTTACCGAAGATGAGTCACTCTGGAAGCTTTATCATGCCGGTTTCACCAACCTGCTTTTTGCGCGCCGCAATTCCCCGGATTCTGCATACGGAAACACCTACATGACCCTGGGCGGACGCTGTTGCCCTCGCTGAGTTTTCCATGGGATACGTCGCTCACCTCACTGAGTCTTGCGCTCCTCGATCCGGATGCGCTGCGAAGGCTGATTGAAGCGTGGTTTTTGCGGGATATGCATGCTCACCTGGCGACCGATTACGTAACCGGAACGCCGTTGGCCCCTGGTATGCGGTGAATGATATGGCGATTCTTCGATGCGCTGAGAATTATCTGCGGGTGACCGGCGATTTTGCATGGCTCAAAAAATCGATTGGCGACAAAAGATGCCTGGAACATCTGACCGTCCATGCGCTCTATTGGAAAACCCTGGACAAGACAGGGAAGATGGGCTTGCCGACTATGGGCAGATGGATAACACTGCTGGAGGTCGATCAGCACCTACACTCCACCAGGTCGCAGGCATGAACGCCGGCAATGTTTCCAGCATGCGCTTTGTCGCCGCTTTGCTTGATCGCGCGGGCGACGCGACGCGAGCGCCAACAACTCCGCCTGGAGGCAACAGCCTTAGCCGAGCGGATCAATCGTCTGCTATACGTGCAGGGCAAGGGATTCTGGAGGGCAGGCCAGCCGGACGGGAGTTTTAATGAGGTCCGCCACTGCTACGATCTTCTCGCGGTTCTCGACAACATGTTCGCGGATCTGGAGCGACAGCAGAAGCAGGAAATGAGCCACTTCTTCTGGACGGAGTTGCATTCCTCCGCCTGGATGCAGTCGCTTTCCTCGAGCGACGTCGATGCCACCTGGAACATTCGCCCGGATCATAGTTCGATTGGCGCCTACCCAGCGTGGCCGCCGATGACCGCAAAGGGACTATATAGGATCGACCCGTCTTCAAAAGTGGCCGCGTGGGTCAAACAGCTGGCGCGGGCCGGCAATCAGGGCCCTTACGGTCAAGCCCACTTTATCGAAACCATCTTCCCGCGCGAGAAGGGAGGCGCCTACAAATCACCCGACGACGCGCCTTATGATAACGACTGGTGTTGCGTATCCGGGGGCTGTTTTGTCGACCTGACGATCGACTCGATCTTCGGCGCGGACCTGACGCTCTACGACGGTGTGAAAGTGGTTTCGCGAGTGACGGACTTCGATGCTGCCGCCAGGTTGATAAACGTTAATTACCAAGGCCGGAACTATACGGTCTCTCGCGAGGGTGCCCGTCGTCTCTGAGCAGACTGTTCCATTTGACGATCCGGTTTCCAAGTGCTACCGTTGGGCCGATATGCGTGCAGCCATTGGCGGGAACCCGGAAATTCCAGAGGTAGAAGCACGAAAGACAACCCAACACTTTCGGCAGCCGGCCGTAGACCGGGCCATGAATCTTTTCGAGTTGTTGGCGAGTTCGCGGGACGGACTGACACTGTCCGAGCTAAGCCGCAAACTGAACTTGCCGAAGAGCACCACACACTATCTAATTTATACGCTGGAAACTCGAGGCTACTTGCAGCGAACGGCTGAAGGACGCCACGCGTTGGGGCTGCGCTTTGCGAAGCTCGCCGCGGCGAGCACGGCGGAGCAGGATTTTGGCAGGCTGGCAAAGCCGTACTTAAGACAAATTGCCGTAAAACTCAACCTCACTACCGCTTTGACCGCTCTCCGAGGGGCAGAAGCAGTTGTTATTGCAATAGCGGCGGCTGCTCAATCTGGAGGAGGAGGTGCTTGGGTCGGCCGTCACATCGATTTGCATTGCACCGCTCAAGGAAAAGCGCTGATCGCCTTTCTGTCAGATGACGAATTGAGCGAGATCTTCGGAGGACGCGAGTTTGCCCCATTCACCTCCAAGACAATCCTGTCGCTCTCAGCGTTGAAGGTACATTTGGCTGAAGTGAGAGCCTGCGGATTTTCTATTAATGACGAGGAGTATTTTCAGGGTGTCAGAGCGGCGGCCGCCCCTATCCGTGATCCTCTGGGCGTCGTCGTCGCCGCCGTTTCGGTTCGCGGATCGTCCAAGCAGATTCCAAGCTCTCGCCTTCCCGAGCTTGGCCAGGAAATGGTTCGCGCGTCGCAGGATCTGGCGATGGCGCTTGCTGGTCACTGACAAGTCAGGCTTCGACGGCGGCAAACCGCTTCAAGCGCCACTTAACGCCACTGCAAATCCTGATCCCATCGTTTTGGCCGCGGGCATTGCCGGCAAAAATTTCCGCTGCTCCTCTTTCCGACCCGCTGTGAAACATTCTGCGACCCAAGCCCACAGCCCTTTCAACAACGTCCTTTCTTGCCGATCTCTACTTTCGTTCTACAGGTTGAACAAATTTTGACTGGCGGCTTGAGAGCCGTAAATAATTCAGGCGGTTTTAAAATGACGAACTTTCGGTCGTGAAACGGCGAAGGTCAGGTCTGCGCTTGGCTTAGCCGGCAGACACATCCTGTACTTTTTGGGGGCATCAGTGTTGATCAGACGTTTCGGTATCCTCGCGTTTGTTTCTTGCTTTCTAGCCATCCACTCACAGGGACAGACAACAAACGGCCTGATCACCGGTTCGGTTACAGATTCGACGGGCGCTACCGTGCCTGGAGCCGTGGTGACAGTGACCAACCCGGCAACCGGCGTGGCCAGAAGTGCCACCAGCAATGATTCGGGCGCCTACGTTGTGCCGCAATTGGCCCCCGGGAATTACGACATCTCAGTAGAGAAACAGGGTTTCGGCACCGAGAAACGGTCGAGTGTCCAACTTGAAGTAAACCAGAGCGTTACGCTCGACTTCAAACTGGGGGTCGCTTCCGCTGCCCAGACTGTCGAAGTAACCGGCGCGGCTCCCAGCCTGAATACCACGTCCTCCACGCTGACGGATGTAATCGGACACCAGGAGACGGTAGACCTTCCGCTCAATGGAAGAGAGTTTACGCAGCTCACGCTGCTGACGCCCGGAGTTGCCCCAATTACGACCGGCCAACAAGCCGCGTTCACAGTAGCTTTAGGTAAAGGTGGTATCAGCCCGTCAGTCAACGGCCAAAGGGGCCAGCAGAACAACTTCACCATGGATGGCGTTCTGAACAATGCCATCTTTACCAATGGCTGGTCAATTGCCCCGCCTCCAGATGCCTTACAGGAGTTTGCCGTTCAGTCGCATATTACCGACGCGCAGTTCGCTATCAGCTCGGGAGCGAACATCAATGTCGTCACTCGTTCTGGCACGAATTCCTATCACGGTGCGCTGTGGGAGTTTATTCGAAACGATGCATTAGATGCCCAGACCTTCCCGGATACCTTTCGCGCTCCTTATCGGCAAAACCAATACGGTGTCTACCTGGGCGGCCCTTTCTGGATTCCCCGCGTGCTTGATACCAGGAACCACACCTGGTTTTCCGTTTATTGGGAGGGATTCAGATCTAGCCTAAGCGGCAACTTCTTGTCCAGCACGCTGACCCCCGCCATGGCCGCAGGAGATTTTTCCGCCGTGTTGGGCGCTCAGGTCGGTACGGATAGTCTCGGCCGGCCAGAATACGCGAACGAGATCTACGATCCGCTCACCAGCCGGCCTGATCCTGGAAATCCGGGGGCGTTTCTGCGCGACCCCTTTCCCGGTAACAAGATTCCAACCGACCGTTTCAATCCTTCCAGTGTGCTGATGATCCAGAAGTACTACCCCGCGCCAAATCTCAACGTGGCGGCGGGTGTTCTTCCTAATTTTCAATTCACCGGGGTCACAGCCACGGACAGCGACGTCTTTGGTGCGAGAATCGATCAGCAATTCGACCCCAACAATACATTTTTCGTACGCTTCAACCGTTCCAACGCGCGCACGACGGAACCATCGCACTTCACCGGTCCTGCAACCATCCCTGATTTTTCAGAGTTGATCATCAACTATTCACAACAGGCGGCGGTCGGTATCACGCATCTCTTCAGTCCGACGACCATCCTGAACGCGCATTTCGGCTACACGTACACGAATTTCTTCGTTGGCGATCAGGCCGCAGGCACAGCCTTTGTCGACGCCATCAACTTCCAGCAGGCCGTGCCGGTTAGGGATGGAATCCCATTAGGTCCGGACCTAACGATATCAAATGGTTACAACGGCGTTTCGCAGTTCGCTGTGCCGCTCGGCCCGTTGGAGGGTTTTGATTACCACGCCGATCTGTCCAAAGTGGTAGGGAACCATACCATTGGCGTGGGCGCCATGTACTACCACATCCATACCTTCGACGACGGCTGGGGATCCGGCACTGCCTTTACGCAGAATGGGACGGCGCAGGATGCAACGGCGGGCCCGACCGGATTTGGTCCGGCCAGTTTTCTGCTCGGAGTTCTCAACACTTATTCTCCCTGGATCGGGAGTACCGGAACGGATCAGACCGTGAACTGGTGGGGCTTGTATGGACAGGACCAATGGAAGGTTTCCAAGAAAATGGTTCTGACAGCAGGGCTGCGATGGGACTATGTAGGGCCACCGAATTATCACAAGGTCGTGTCCGGACTTAACGTTCTGAATGGGCAATTCATAATCACGCAACCATTTCCTCCGCTGTTTCCCTCTGCCACGGGGCGGAGTACCTTTTTCACGCCCCAATATAACGGATGGGAGCCCCGTTTCGGCATAACGTACCAGATGACGGATCACACCGTGCTTCACGGCGCCTTTGCGATGCTGGATGACCATAACAACACACTCGTACAAGCAAATCAGGGTATACGTCTCTCCTGGCCCACCGCGGTCTCGGCTAATTTCACCAGCCTGGATCTGGGTGTTCCCACAACCTATCTCAATACCCTTCCTTCCTCGGAGTCGATTCTTACGGGCCTGCTTGCGACACCCTACGCAACTTATGGGGCAGATCCTGACAATAAGATTCCGTATGCCATGCTGTTCAACTTAGGCGTCCAGCAGCAGCTCACGGATGCCATGACGGCGAAGGTCGACTACGTAGGCTCGCTCAGCCGCCATCAGTACATCAATAACACGGTGAATACGGCGCTTTATCCTGGTCCTGGACCCATCTCAGAGAGACAGCCATTCCCTCAATACGGAGGACCATTCTCATTTGAATGGAATGAGGGAACCGGAAACTATCATGCACTGCAGGCGGAACTCACACAGAGAGTGTCCCATGGATTATTTTTCCGGCTTGCTTACACCTGGTCGAAGTCCATGGACATACAATCCGACCCGTATGGGAACGAGGCTCCCAATTTTTATAATCTTCGGACGGAGTACGGACCTTCGGTTTACAGCTTAACCAACATGATCGTTTTCAGCAGCGTCTATCAGATCCCCGTAGGTAGGGGAAAGGCTTTCCTTACATCTCCCAACGCTTTTGTGCAGGCAGCCCTTGGCAACTGGAACCTGGGCAGCATTATCTCCCACACTTCAGGACAACCCTTTAACGCGATCCTGGGTGCAGACGTAGCAAATACGGGGGCTCCAGATCAGAGGGCGAATCGGCTCTACAATGTGAGCGCGTACGAAAATCTGACGCCTGTCTCTTCGGGTAAACAATGGCTCAATCCTGCTGCGTTGGTGACGCCAGCCGCATACACCTACGGCAACGAGAGCAGAGATGACCTGGTAGGTCCTGGTTACACGGATGTCGATATCAGTGCCTACAAAAACTTTCCGTTCCTTGAAAGCAGATCGCTGCAGTTCAGAGCGGAATTCTTTAACTTGTTCAATCACACCAACTATGCGCTCCCAAACACGAACGTGGAAACCGGGACATTCGGTCTCATAACCTCTGCGTTCGGCCAGGGTCGCGAAATCCAGTTCGCTGCCAAGGTGATCTTCTGAGTGCGGCCAGGCCGCCTTGGCTCCCAAGGCGGCGTGGCTCTTGATTTGCTTTTTCCTTCTGCCTATGCAAATGAGATCAAAAGCGGCACTCCTCTGCGGGTGGATTTTTCTTTTTGTCGCTGGAACCACGCTGCTGCCGGCTACAGCGCAGCAGAGCAGCCAAAACAATACAATCTTTCGCATTGGAACTTTTGATCGCTCTTCGGCGGAGTTTCTTCAGGAGCAAGCGGCCAATCCGGTAAAGTTCGTAGTCAACGAAAGTACCTCCGCAAAGGATTGGCCTGCGAACCAGGCCGCCCAATTCCTTACTGCCGCCGGCTCAGCGGAAGCAAACAATGCAGCAGCACCACGAACCGTCGCCTTTTCTCTGGATCAAGCGCCGGCGGCGGCCTACCAGCTTCATCTTTCCTTTTTGATTGAAAGCCCCAGCGTGCCGGCGATACGGGTCAACATCAACGGCAAGCAGGGCATGTTTTACCTTCACCCGAAACTGGATTACGGCATGGGTGACCTGCTCAGTTCCTTTTATCCTGCCTATTCGAGTGCGGATGTTGTTTTCCCGTTCCCGGGTAGTCTTTTGCACCAGGGGGCAAACACTATAACCCTGCAAGCAATCCTGGAGGAGGAGAAGGTAGTTCCCGATGCAGGCTTGACCTACGATGCCGTCGAACTAGACAGAGATACGAGTCCCAAAGGGAGGGAATCGAACCCCGCACAAATCCTGCCGACTATCTTCTACAAGCAGCAGCAGGGGAACCTTGCTGAGATGGTCGACGTCTTCATCCGCTCTGGCCGCCCGGTAAATGCCGGGGATGCCCTGGATCTTACTATTGCAGGCAAGCACTACCATCAAGCGCTGCGCGGGAACCAGGACTTCGGTGAAGAGAAGCTGCAGTTTGCCGTAGCGGAATTCGCGGCGAAATCACCGGCACAGCTAACCTGGAACGCGGAAGGCCGCCGCCAGCACAAAGAACAATCGATCGATCCGGGAAAAAAGTGGACCTTGTTTATGGTCCCGCACATTCACCTCGATGTCGGCTACACGGATTACCAGGCCAAGGTTGCCGCCATCCAGAGCCGGGTGATCGATGAGGCGATGGATTTGACGGCACAGCATCCCGACTTCCGCTTCAGTATCGATGGGGAGTGGGATCTGGCGGAGTTCATGAGGACGCGGACACCCGCGGAACAACAGCGCGCCATCACAGCCATCCAGAAGAAACAACTATTTGTTCCCGCGCAATACGGCAGTTTGCTCACCGGCTTCTCCACCGCGGAGACGCTTATCCGTTCACTGTACGGCAGTGCCAACTTTAGCCGCGAACACGGTACGCCCTTTAACTACGCCAACATCACGGATGTTCCCTCGTATACGTGGTCCTATGCTTCGATCCTGGCGTCAGCAGGGCTCAAGTATTTCCTTGCCGGCAGCGATAATGTTCGGGCTCCCGTATTGATGCAGGGGCGTTTGAACGAAAACTCTCCATTTTATTGGGAGGGTCCTGATGGCCAGAAAGTGATTCTCTGGTATTCGCGCCATTACATGCAGATGCAACTCCTGTTCGGCTTGCCGCCGGAAGTGTGGGCCGGGCGGGACACGATTCCGCTCTTTCTGCAAATGTACGAGCACCCGAGTTACCGTGCCAATGCCGCCATCATCTTCGGCTCGCAAGTCGAGAATACCGATCTATTTCCACAGCAGGCTGAACTGGCAGGTCAGTGGAACAGTGTCTATGCATATCCGCGGATGCAATACTCCGGCTTTTACGAAGCACTGAAAAATATCGCAGATCAATTCGGCAATGACATCCCAACAGTTCGAGGAGATGGCGGCCCGTACTGGGAAGACGGCATCGCTGCCGATGCCTACTACGCGACGATGGAGCGCGAAAATGAAAGCCCGTGGACCCTCGGCGGAAATCCTTGAAACGGTGGCGCCGCTGGTAAACCCGAACTTGGCCGCCGACAAGGCGGATCTCGATCGAATGTGGACCCACATGATCCTGTTTGACGAGCACACCTGGACGGCGTCGAACAGCATCACTGATCCCACTAGCCTGGAAGTGGTCAATCAATTGGCGGTGAAAGATTCCCACGCTGTCGACGCGAAAGCTTTGTCCGCTTCGCTCATGCGTAACAGCATGGCGAGTATTGCGGATTCGATCTTTGCGGGCAAGGGAAGTCTCATCGTCTTCAATACCCTGAATTGGAAGCGCAATGGAGCTGTTTCGATTGATCTGATCAATGGCGATGAGGTCGTCGACCAGTCGACGGGTCAGGTCGTGCCGGTTGAGAACGTTCCTACCGGTAAGGCCTCTCATCACATCGTTCCGCTCAGGATCATTGACAACGGCAAAAGTTTTAACCGGGTGCGGTTTGCGGTAAGGATGTGCCGGCGCTCGGTTACAAGGTCTATTTGTTACGCCACAGCAGCCAGAAGCAGCCGACAGCCGAATCGTCGCAAGCGGCTAAGCTCGAGAACGACTATTATCGTATCGACCTGGATCCAGCCAGTGGCGCAGTACGCAGCATCTACGACAAGCAGCTGCGGCGTGAGCTCGTCAACCGCAAAGCCCTTATCGATTCGCAGAGTACCTCTATGTTTCCGGCGGCGATAAGCAGCCGAACACACTGCTGCAGTTTCCCATGGCTGCCCCCAAGGCCAATCTGAAGATCGATCAGGCCCACGATGGCCGGTTGATCTCGATAGATCGCACCCCCGACGGCTGGCATTGCGCGTATGGAAAGCACGAGTACGAACACTCCGACGATTGCCACGCAGATCCGGCTCTTCGACCACGAAAAAAAGATCGAATTCACTGAAGACGTGGACAAGAAGGAAATTGACGACAAAGAGGCGGTCTATTTCGCCTTTCCTTTTGCCATGAAAGAGCCGCAGTTTCAGTATGAGATTCAGAACGGAGTCGTTGATCCGTCAAAGGATATGTACGCCGGAGCCGGGCACGAATGGTTCTCGGTGCAGCATTGGATTTCCGCACAACAAGATGGACTGTCGGCAACGGTGATGCCGCTCGACGCTCCCTTGGCTACGCTGGGCGATATCAACCGGGGCGAATGGCCTAGCCAGTTTGCCGGCCGCCTGGGACCATCTTCTCCTACGTCATGAACAACTATTGGTTTACCAACTACCGGGCGGGACAAGGTGGGCATTTCCACTTTCGCTACGTTGTTACCAGTGCACCCTCCACGGATGCAACTCAATTGAGCCGCATGGGGTGGGAAGAGATGACCCCGTTTGAAACAGACGAGGTCACTTCGCAAGATAAGGCAATCAACCAACAGCGGCCGCTCGATGGAAAGCAGGGAAGTTTCCTCGATGTGCAGGACCCGAACCTGCTATTGGAAACCTGGAAGCCGGCCGAGGACGGGAACGGCACGATTCTGCGCTTTATTGATTTTGGTGGTGCGACGCGTGCCGTAACCGTCCAAACCCCGTTAGTCCAGATCGACCAGGCATGGCAGACTGATGCTGTGGAGAGGAATGGGAAGCACTGTCGTTGCCGGGGAGCGGGAGCTTTCAATTCACGATTCATCCGCACGAAATTCTTACTATCCGGCTCGTGAGCCATGACCTGCTGAAAGCGCCAGCCGTCTAGCAGCGAATCCCTCGGAGAAATTGAGTAGTCTATGAAAGTCGGCTTAGGACTCTATCGCCATATGCTGTCGCGTGATTATTACGACTTCGCGCGGCAGGCCGGATGCACCCATACCGTGATCCATTTAGTGGATTACTTCCGCCAAAGCTCGACGAACCCCGTAACAATCAACCGACTGGCGGCAAATACGAGCCGTGGGGAGTGGCAGGAGACCCTGATAGCCTCTGGACGGCGAGCGAGTTATTGAAAATACGTCGCGAAATCGAAGAGGCCGGCCTGGTTCTGGCTGCGATCGAGAATATCGATCCCGCATTCTGGTACGACATTTTGCTGGATGGCCCCCAGCGCCCCAAGCATATTGAGAATATAAAAACCATCGTTCGCCGGATGGGAGAAGCTGGCATTCCCGTTCTTGGCTATAACTTCAGTATCGGTGGAGTCTGTGGCCGTATTTCCGGCCCAATGGGACGCGGAGGAGCCATCACCGTTGGGATGGATGGCCCGGTTGACGATTTGCCCATTCCTAATGGAACGGTCTGGAACATGGTCTACGACCAGGATGCCGCACCGGGTAGCTTGCCCTCCATCACACGTGAAGAACTTTGGCGCAGACTGGAAGGGTTTCTGGAGGAGATTGTTCCCGTGGCTGAGCAAGCGGGAGTGCGGCTCGCTGCACATCCGGATGATCCACCCATGCCCACCATGCGGCAGCAGCCTCGGCTTGTCTACCAGCCCGGGATGTATCAAAGGTTGATGGATATGGTGCCCAGCAAATCAAATCAGCTGGAGCTCTGCGTGGGCACCTTGGGTGAGATGACAGAAGGCGACGTCTACGATGCAGTGGACCAGTACAGCAAACAGGGAAAGATTGCGTACATTCATCTGCGCAATGTTGTCGGGAAGGTTCCTTACTACCGCGAAACCTTCATCGACGAGGGCGACGTCGACATGATTCGCATTTTGACCATCTTGAAAAACAATAACTTCGACGGAGTGATCTTCCCGATCACACGCCGCAGATGACCTGTTCTGCCCCGTGGCACGCGGGCATGGCCCACACGATCGGTTTTATCGAGGCTGCCCTGGCAATGCTTGGGAAGCAAACAGCACGAGGAGCGGCAAACATTTCCTGATCGCTTAGGGCCTGGGCTGGGGCCGGAGAATCCCGAAGGCGATGAAGTCCGCACTTTAGTGCGTTGCGCCGCCGTTCATTGGATTGAACGTTACGGTGTGGCGGCCCAGGGGCGTGCTACCCTGAGCCTTGATCCATCTGCTTGGATAGGGAATTCACCGCGGGGTGCCTCCATGATCGACACCAAAACCACGCTTAGCGAACAACAGGCGGAGTTCTATCAAAAGAACGGCTATCTTTTTCCGGTCCGCGTTTTTGATCATGCCGAGACCGCGAAATTCCGTCGTCACTTTGACGAATACACCCAGAAGAACCAAGAGCGCCTGAAGGAATTGATTCCGCGGGAGCGGCGTGAGGTCTACGCTCTCACCCATCTGGTGCTCCCGTGGGTGTACGAAATGGCCTCACATCCCAAGGTACTGGATGCGGTTGAAGGCGTCATTGGTCCTGACATTCTGGTTTGGGACTCCGGCTGGTTTGTCAAATTCGCGCGGGACCCGGCATTCATTTCGTGGCACCAGGACGGAGCCTATTGGGGTTTGAGGCCGCCTAAAGTTACAACTGCCTGGGTGGCGCTTTCTGAAAGCACTCCAGAAAATGGCTGCATGCAGGTCATGCCAGGAACGCAAAACATACAACTCCAGCAAAAGGACACGTACGATAAAAACAATGCGCTGTCACGCGGCCAGGAGATTGCTCTGAACGACGTGGACGAAGCCAAGGCGGTTAGTCTCACCTTGGCTCCGGGTGAAATGTCGCTGCACCATATTGGAATCGCGCATGGTTCCAAGGCCAATACTTCTGACCGTCCCCGCATTGGAATAGCCATTCGTTATATCGCTCCAGAGGTGATCCAGGAGGGATCGGAGCGGCAAATCGTTCAGCTGGTGCGCGGTAAGGATAAATACGGTCATTTCGAAGTGGTCGATCCGCCGACTGAAGGTAGAGACTCAGCAGCTACTTGGGAAGAAGCCCGCAGAAGGATCCTGAGGAACATCATGCCCAGTGCAGGGCCGGCCAACTGAGTTCGCCTGTTCCTATGGATCGAAGAGATTTTTTGCAAAGCGTATTTGCCGCTGCACTTTTCCGTTCCATGCCGGGCATCGGAACAGCATCCCGGCTTTTTGGGGCGCAGCTCCAACCAGGCGAAGAAAATACTAACTGGGCTTCTGTCGCCGGATCAAAAGCCCAGCGCCCAGGCTTCCAGTCTTCGTCGCCGATCCCCCGTGGGGATACATCCCCGGCAAATGCCATCGGTGAAGATGTGATGAATGCGTGGGAGGCTGACGGGCAAGCATCTGGCGCATGGCTCGAGGTCGGGTTTCCGCAGCCGCGCCCAGTAAGCGAGATCTGGGTTCTGTCCAAAGCCCTCCCTCGAGACATCATCGGCCAGGATGTCTACAACCTTGCCTACAGCCGCGTGCAATGGTTTGAGCGCGCCCGTCATATCCGCATGGGCTTCGCAGACGGCGACGAGTGTGGCGCTGAGCTTCGCCAGGCGGACTATTTTCAGATCATCACCCTTCCCCAAACAAGGCAAACAACCACGGTTCGCATCACCATCGAAGACGTGTGGCCCAAGCCGGGAGGCAAGGAGACCGGGATAGGCAAAATTCGCATCTTTCCCCGGAAGCATCCAACCTCCTTCGAAATTGACACCTACAAAATGTATGACGCTGATGGCGGTCAGGCGCTCCAGGCGGCAACCCTGCAGCTGATCAATCCAGGGAAAGAAATTAAAGGCAGTCAATTGGTGGTCTCCTTCGCGGAAACGTTTTGAGGCGGATCCGTTGGGCCCGATTCCATCGAGCGCAACTTACAAGACGTGTGGATTCCCGCTCCTTTTGAAGATGCGGAGATGGAATTTCCAGTCGTTTCGTCGTCCGCTGAATTCTGTTGTAACCGCAACTTATTCGTTCCCACCTACAATCCAACTTACTTCGATGGCGGAACGTTTTCCTTGAACTGCACCTGTCATAACGATCTTGGGTGGCTGAATACGCAGGAAAAGACTGCCGACTTCCGTTCGTCGGATATCATTCTGCCCGCGCTCAGCCTGCTCAAGGAATATCCCGAGTTTTTGTACTCCATGGAATGTACGGCCTACTTGATGGAGTTTTTGCGCCGGCATCCGGAGTTACGCGATGAGATGGTCGCGCAAGATGCAAAGCCGCCGATTTAGCTGGGGGGCAAGCTATGTGGAGTGTCAGGAGGTACATGTCGGAGCCGGAAAAGCTGGTCCGGCAATTCTATTTCGGCCGGTTGTGGCTGAAGAATACTTTCCCTGGAGTCGACACTACGTTCTATGTGAAAACAGATCCACCATCGATGACTCTCCAGATGCCGCAGATCCTTGCCAAAGCCGGGGTCAAGTATTGCATCCAGGGCCGCTTGCCGTATGGTTTCTATAACTGGGTGAGCCCCGACGGGTCCAGCGTACTGACCTACGGTTATCACTACGTGGATCCGATGCGCTTGCTCAATCCTAAAGACAACCACGGATGGCTTCGTTATGCAGAACAGCGGGAAGAGTATTACAGCCAGCACCATCTTCCGCGGAAGTTCATTTACGATTACACCAGCGACTACTTACCACCCCAACCGAGCTTGCCGCCCTACGTACGCCAACAAAACGCGGCCATGGGGAAGTTTGCCGCGGTTTGGAATCAGCATTTCAATGGCGAGGCGAAGCGCCAGATTCACCCGCCCAAGATGCAATTCACTGCGCCCGAGCAGTTTTTGGAGGGGTTTACGCAGTCTCCGCTGGACATTACGACTCTGTCCGGGGATTGGCCTTTTCCCTGGGCCTATTACGACGAACCGAGCAATCGCGAAGCGCTTCTTCTGGGGCGAACTGCCCATAACCAGCTACTTGCAGCGGAGTGCCTGTATGCAGGGCTGAGTTTCATGCAGGGTTTCCAAAACTATCCAACTCAGAAGTTTGAAGACGCCTGGAGGGCGGCCGTCTGGCCCGATCACGGGTGGGGCGGAAATCACGGGTTGCTGACGGACAGGTCTATCACGATTACTACGCACGTTCCAAAACACTATCTGACCAGATTCTCGGCCGGAGTCGGATCCGAAATAGCTCGCCGCGCCGCGAGAACATCAGACAATCAGATACCGATTGTTGTCTTCAATCCTCTTTCCTGGGAGAGGACTGACACGGTCGAGTGTCAATTCCGAACTCCGCCTGGTTGGACCGGTCTAACGCTGCTCGACAGTAGCGGGAAAGAAGTCCCATATGAAGTCTTAGAGGAGAGCCTCCAGGCATCCACGACAATGCTTCTCTTCCTGGCCGAAGCTGTGCCCTCAGCCGGGTACCGGATCTACTATCTGACATCGTCGTCTGCGCCAGCACCAAGTCCTTCTCCTCTGACCGGCGACGTAGTCGAAAATCAATTTTATCGGCTCACCTTCGGAGCGGGAGGCATCAAGAGCCTTTACGACAAACGATTAGAGTGGGAGGTACTGCGCACAGATAAGTTCGAGGGAGGGGAAGTACTGCAGTTCACTGCACCTGGTCAGGCTGGGAAGACCCTGAAGTTGTGACCACAGAAAACTTCGACAAAACCTCAAACCATGCCTTTCCGTACAAGCAGTTCTGGAAAACTCCGCTGCGCACGACAGCTGTCCGTGAAGCTCAGTTCGAAGACTTTACTCTGCGCGCGTCATTTCATCTCTACGAACAACTCGATCGCGTGGATATGGAATTGGAGATTTTGAACTGGAAGGGCACGAAGGAAAGGGAACTGCGGGTTGCTTTTCCACTCAACCTGGATGAAGCGAGGCTAAGCTATGAGGTGCCTTTTGGTACTGTCGAGATAGGCAAGAATGAGCTCGACTTCTCACTCCTGCCGCCTGACACGGATACCCAATTCACTCCGGCAATCTATGGCGGGAAACATCCTCTGTCATTCCGCGAAGCGATCAACTGGATCGATGCCTCTTCACCGGATTATCTCAGTTCGGGATGCCTCGCAGCCTCCGACGTGACGGTCCATCTCTTTCGCGATGAAACGAATAATCCGGTGAGCTATCCTCTACTGCAACATGTGCTCCTGTCGGTTCGCAAAAGTCTTGCGTGGAACCCTGAATATTGGTTTACGCAACCGGGCGATCACCGCTACCGGATGTCTCTCTTGCCTCATCGTGGAAATTGGCGCGTTCGTTATCGTGAGGCGATCGGCTTTAATCATCGGCTAATTGGGTTTGTCGCCGACGCGAAGGGGAACGCGGGTGCGGCTGTACTGCCGGAATCAGCCAGTTATATTCGCCTGGATCCTCCGAATCTCATCTTGACCGCGATGAAGAAAAGCGAAAACAGCGATTTTGTCACGATTCGGTTTTATGAGGCAGAAGGTTCTGCTTGCACAGCCCGAGTTCAGTTGTCGAAGGGCATCCGAGAGGCGTGGAGAACCAACTTGATCGAAGAGAATGAGGAAGCTATCAGGCCTCTTGAGAACGGCACGCTGAAAGTGGCAATTCGCGCCTGGGAGATTGTCACGATTAAGGTCGCTGTATAGGGGATTTCTCTAAGCCGATAGGAACCCGCCATCGACGGCCAGGGTATGCCCGGTAACCATACTGGAACTGGCGGCAGCCAGAAAGATGGCTGCGCCAACTACTTCGTCTGGACGTCCTCTTCGCCCCAGTGGGGTGCGATCCATAAAATATCGTTGCGATTCAGAATCCGAACGACTGCCGGCCATCATCGGCGTCTCGAACAGAGAGGGCGCGATCGCATTTACCTGGACATTGAATGGAGCTAACTCAACCGCAAAGCCTTTTGTCAGCTGGACCACCCCGCCCTTGCTGGCCAGGTATGCGATGCTGCCGGGGTACGCGACAAACCCACCAATCGAAGCTATGTTGATAATCTTGCCGCTCTTTTGCTCTGCCATATATTTACCGGCGGCCTGGCAACATAGAAAGGTTCCCTTCAGGTTCACATTGATGATGGTGTCCCAATTTTCTTCGGTGTAATCGAGAGCGGTACCACGAATTGCTCGCCCGGCGGAGTTCACGAGTATGTCGATCGTTCCCCACTTTTGAACTACTTGACGAACGACGTCTTCCACCTTCGCCTTATTGCTCACATCCAGCTCCGCGGCTTGTGCTTCTCCACCTCCTTCTTTGACCAGATTGGCGGTTTGCTCAGCGTTCGCCAGGAATATATCCGCTGCGATGACGCGCGCGCCCGCATCGGAAAAGCCGCAGCAGATGGCCCGGCCCAGCCCGCTTCCACCGCCGGTCACCAGAGCCGTTTTGCCCGTCAGCTGAAATAATTCTGAACGCATTCCCGTCAGCCCTGCAGGATCTCGAGTACCTCATTATCCGGCCCCAGGAAATAACAGAAACGCACGCCCGCGAAATAAGGGTGCTCCCGGGAGATAGTTACCGGTGTCGACAAGAACTTGACTCCCTTGCTCTCCAGTTCCTTCTTTGTTTTATCGATGTCAGTCACCTGGAAACAGATATGTTGCCATCCGCCATCGTTTGCCTTGGCGGTGGAAGGTACGGGCTTGCCCGGCGGGTTTACATACTGGAAGGTTTCGATGAGCCCTGAGTTTTCCGGTAGCTTGAAGAATGTCGCCAGTACTTTGGTGCTGGGGAGGCCGACGCCGCGAGAGAACTCAGCATCCTCGATGGTTGTTTCCAGGGCGATTTCCAACCCCAGGATTCCGTTGTAAAACGCCTTGGTTTTTTCTTTGTCTGAGACGATCAGATTGAAGTGGTGTAAACCGGCAAACATGGGCATTCTCCATTCTTGTTTCCGCAGGCTAGGCGTGCGGGTGTGCTGAATTTGCGCACCACCCACTATAGACAAGAAATGAATGTTATTCAATACAATGGGGGCCCAAAGTGACATTAGTTCAGACGGCAAATGCGCGCGGCCCGTATATCAGTCCAGGCGCTGTTTCAACAGTTCCTCACCGGACTTGAAGAGCCGCATACTACTTCTCTCTTTGTGTTTGCGGGCGAGAAATACGAAGAGCGCATCGACGATTGCCAATTGTGTAATACGCGAGGCCAGAGGGGCTTGAAAGTATTTAACCTCACTTGGGGTAGCGAAAAGTTTGAGATCGGAACATGCTGTGATCGGCGACTTCATGGAATTTGTCAGGCAGATAGTTTTTGCGCCACGAGAGCGGGCAACTTCCAGGCAATGCACGGTCTCTCGCGTCGATCCGGAGCAGGAGATACCAAAGGCCACGTCACCCTTTTGCAGTTGGGTCGCGGCCACCAGCTGCATGTGTGAGTCGAATTGGGTCGAGACCGGTAAACCAATAAGCCTGAACTTGCACGACGCCAGATAGGCGATTGGGTACGAGATGCCTATGGAAAAAAACTCGATGTGCCGTCCACGATCGAGAGTGAGGGCCACTTGCCGGAGCGTCTCCTGGTTATTAATCTGCAAGGTTTCCTTAAGGCTTTCCAACTGGAACTGAAAGACCTCCTGGAACACTGAATTCCGGTGCGGCGCGCCGTCCGTCGAACTGCCAAAGCCCGAAAAGGCGCTCTGTGTCATTTCTCTGGCCAATGCGATCTTGAACCCGGCAAAGCCTTGCAGGCCAAGGCTGCGGCAAAAGGCCACGATAGAGCCAACGCTCGACCCTGTGCCGTCACGTAACTCAGCGATGGACGAGGAAAGTATTCGCTCCGGGTCTTTCAGGATGTATTCGGCAATGAGCCGTTCCGTGGGAGTGAGAGAGGGCAGAACGCCCTTAATATAAACAAGGATCGGTCGCTTTGATTCTTCCGTCATAATGATCTCGCGGGGAATTGTCACACCTTAGTGTCTGTTACGCCGGCCCGGTCTGGCTGACCCAACCTTTGCTCGGCATCACGGAACGAGTGTGGGGCTGGAATCTGCTGGTTCCCGAGAAAAGCAACGGCTTCGTCAAAGGAAAAGATGCCGGCGAAACAGCCAAGAGCGCGCGTGCACGAGGCGCCCACCGCCGAAGCCAAATAGAGCGCATCTTCCAGTTCCCAGTTCTTGAGGATGCCCTTGATCAAACCAGCGGTAAATGCATCGCCCGCCCCGGATTCCTCCACCGTTTCGATGGGGAATGCCGGCGTATGGATGACCCGTTTGCCTCTCATGGCCAGCGAACCACGGGGACCACGGGTGATCACCACCGTACACCCGGGATTGAAGGCACTTAGGCGTTCAGCCTGGGCCAGTTCGTCCGCTTGCCCGGTCAAGCGAGCTCCCTCGTCCTCATTGGGCAAGAAATAATCCGTATACGGCAAAACGGGCGCCACATGCTCGATCCCAAACGAGCTTTCCGCCGGCATCACTACGTCGAGTACGGTCACTAATCCTCGACGTTTTGCTTCCCAAAAGAGCTTAGTCAATTGTTCGGGAGAGAAGGACGGCATAGCAAGGAAGCCTCCGAAGTAGAGGACACGGGTGTCTCGGAGGAAACCTAAATCGACGTCGTCCAGGGAGAATTCGCCGTTTGCTCCAATGCAGTGAAGGTATCGCCGATCCTCGCCCTGGAGCGTAAAAATCACCGTTCCTGAAGTCGGCAGCTGCAGCGTACGTCGAATATGGTCGACGCCCACACCATGCTGCTTCAGGCCGGAGTAGATGAAGTCGCCAGAGATGTCGGAGCCCACCTTTCCTGCGACGTTTACACTTTCCCCTAGAATCCTGAGCCCGATAGCGGTGTTGGCCGCGCAACCGCCGACGCTCATGGTCAAGCCTGAGGTAGTGACCAATTGCCCAGCGTCCGGAAGACACCGAATCGGATCGGCGAACACGTCAACCACCAAAATCCCCATACATCCCACTTGCATAGCAGCTCCAAACTCATTTAACCCACCATGGGGCTCGCAAGTCCACTTTGCACAGATTGTTAAGGTTGTACAGAAGAGACTCGAAGAAGCCCTCAGCCCCTGGAATGAGATTCAAGACTTGCCGTTCCCCAGGTTGTGCGGTCCGTTGAGGAAGTGGAACCGCAACAATCAAGCCCGCGAACCCGCAACAATCAAGCCCGGTCTTGGGCCATCAGGAAGCCATACCGATCCTGCCTTCTCTGCTGCAATTCCCAGGAGTTTCCTGCCATCCAACGTGACAGTAGGCGCCAAGTGTACCGTACCAGGCGCCACAGAAGCCAGCCAGGAGCGGCTGGTAGCAAGGCTGGAATGTGATTCACCAAGCAGGCGGGATTCCAGCCGCGAAACCTGCTAAGCCGGGCTTGTGGTTAAAATGCCCGGCCGGGATCAGGGCAATGTTTTCTGCACCATGCCCAGGCCCCCGCTTCCCCGCTTTGCTCTTTTGCATGAGATGAGCGCGACTTGCTTTTATACTAAGATGTCTATATAAAGACATCTTAGTATGGCCAAGACCGATGCTCTGCAAGGTTCACTCGATTTGCTCGTGCTCAAGATACTGTCGCGGCGCCCGCGGCTGCACGGCTACGCAATCATGGCTGCCATCGCCACTACATCCGGCGAAGTGCTGCGCGCAGAGGAAGGTTCGCTCTACCCAGCGCTGTATCGGATGGAGGAAGCGGGTTGGATTCGCGCGGAGTGGATCAAGAAAGACACCGGCCGCCGCGCCCGGATCTACGAACTGACCGCCGCAGGCAAGAAGCAACTGGGCGCGGAAGAGTCGCGCTGGCAGTCAGTCAGCCTGGCCATCAATCGGGTTCTCCGGGAGGCCTGACATGTCGTTGTGGTCGCGTATCTCGAATGCCTTGCAGGGCGAGCGTTTGAACCGCGAGATCGAGGAAGAGCTGCAGTCGCACATCGAAGAAGCCATTGCCTCGGGACGCAACCCGGACGAAGCACGCCGCACCTTCGGTTCGATACTGCGCCAGCGCGAGGCGAGCCACAGCATTCGTGCTGCCGGATGGCTTGAGTCGCTTCTCGCCGATATCAGTTTCGGCTGGCGGCAGCTCTGCCGCAACAAGGTCGCGTCGGTGGCGGCTATACTTTCCCTCGCTCTCGGCATCGGCTCCTGTGTCGCCGCCTTCCGCCTCATCGACGCATTGCTTTGGCGACCGTTGCCCATCACTCACGCCGAAGCCTGTATGTCCTCTCCCGCAGGGTGACCGGCTTTAACGGCAAGCCTGCCGAGGACGACTACTGGGCCACGCCGGACTTCAACCTCATGCGCGATGCCGTCAAGGACCAGGCCGACCTAATCGCCATCAGCGACGCCGACCGCACGGATATCACCTGGTCCACCGGCGACGACATGGAGAAGGCCCACGTCGTTTATGTCTCCGGCAACATGTTCCCGGTCTTCGGCCTTGAGCCCGCGCTCGGCCGCCTGCTCTACCCCGCCGATGACCGCGGCCCTGCCGCCAGCCCCTATGCGGTCCTCTCCTGGGATTACTGGAATCATCGCTTCGGCCTCGATCCCCACGTCCTTGGCCGCTCGCTCCACATCGGCGACCAGAACTTCGAAATCATCGGCGTCGGCCCTCGCGATTTCACGGGAACCGAAAAGGGAACTGTCACCGACATCTTTCTGCCTCTTAGCATGAACAGCCTGCCACCCAGGACAGCATGGACTGGCACCACATCTTCCTGATGTTGAAACCCGGCGTCAACCCACGCCACGGCCCTCGAGCCGACTCCGGCAGCACCTCTCCGCCGTCAGCCGCGCCTTCGGAAGCGAGTGCGCCACCTGCTTCCGCGGCGCGACCCAGGCGTCCATCGACCGCTTTCTCAATCAGAAGCTCGTCTTCAATCCCGCCGGCGCCGGCATCTCCGATCTCCAGAAGGACTATCGCCGGTTACTCGGCGTCCTCGGTCTGCTGGTCGCTCTCGTCCTGCTCATCGCCTGCGTCAACGTCGCCAACATGATGACCGCGCAGGCTGCCGGCCCGCGCCCAGGAGATGGCTCTCCGAATCTCGATCGGCGCCGGCCGTCGACGCCTCGTCCAGCTCATCCTGTGCCAGAGCGCGCTGCTCGCTCTCCTGGCTTCCGTCCTTGGCGCATTTTTTGCGGCGTGGTCGGCGCCCTTTGTGCTCAGCCTCGTCAATCCGCCCGACAACCCTGCGCGCCTCGCTCTTCCCGCCGACTGGCGTGTGCTTCTCTTCGGCTTCGCGCTTATTGTCCTCATCGTTCTCTTGCTTGGTTTGCTTCCTGCTCTCCGCGCCTCTGCCGTCCGGCCCGTTGCTGCGCTCAAAGGTGGAGAAGATCCGCACTCGCCGCGCCGTCTCATGCGCGGAGCCATCGCTCTTCAGGTCGCTTTCTGTTTCCTCGTCCTCTTTCTGTCTTCGCTCTTCGTCGCATCCTTCCAGCGCCTGCAGAACCGCCCCCTCGGCTTCTCCACCGACCGTCTGCTCCTGCTCGAAACCGTTGCCGGCAAAGGCCAGCTCCCCGTCGTCTGGAATCAAACTGCCGAGGCGCTCCGTGCCGTCCCCGGGCGTCAACTCGGTCGCCATCTCGGGCTGGCCACTTCTCGGACGCATCAGGATCAACAGCGACATCTCCATCAACGGCGCGCCTCCCAGTCCGACTCCCGCCTTCTTCCTGAACGTTTCCCCGGGCTGGCTCTCGACGATGAAGATCCCCCTGGTTTCCGGCCGCGACTTTCGCCCTGAAGACACTTCGCCGGGAGCCGCCATCGTCAACGAGACCTTCGTCAAGACCTACTTCCCCGGCCAGGACCCCATCGGCCGCACCTTTGAACGCGGCGCCAATCAACCCCTCAACAAGATCGTCGGCGTCACCCCGGACGTCCCTTACCACGACCTGCGCGAGCCCAACCGCGCCGTCTTCTACGTCCCCTTCAACGCAAGTCGACGAGCAAATCCGCCCCCAGGGCCGTCGACTTCGCCACCTTCGTCCTTCACACCGAGGCCAGAATCCGCTCGCTCTCGCCGACTCCCTCCGCCAGCTCATCGCGCAACGCCACAACGGCCTTCGCGTCTCGAACATCACCACGCAGCTCGATCTGGTCCGCGACCAGACCATTCGCGAGCGCCTCATTGCCATGCTCGCCGCCTTCTTTGCCGCCGTCGCGCTGCTCCTCGCCGGCATCGGACTCTACGCTGTGCTCAACTACTCCGTCCTCCAGCGCCGCCGCGAGATCGGTATCCGCATGGCGATTGGCTCGACGTCGTGCCGGCATCGTGCGCATCGTGACTCTCGATGTCTTCCTGATGATCGCGCTCGGAGGCTGCGCGGGCGTCGCGCTCGGATTCGGCGCGGCCCGCTATGCCGGGTCGCTTTTCTACCAGGTGAAAGCAACCGACGCGGATATGATCGCGCTGCCGGCGTGCGCCATTCTGCTCACTGCGCTCGTTGCCACACTGCCTGCCGTGCTTCGCGCGCTGCGCACAGACCCCACCGAGATCCTGCGCGCGGAGTGAGGCAGATCGGCCGTAGTTTTGCGTTGCCACGATCTCACCGCGAACCTTACACTAGCCCTCTCGTGGAACGGCAGGTGCGCCGGCCATCCTGGGGCTGCCTGGGACCTTTATCGAACGCAGCGCTACGAAGAGGTTTCGCTCATGCAGCCGACACGTTCCTATGCTCTCCTCGACACGGTGCCAACCCTGCACAGCTGCGGATTGTGCTGGTCCTAAGAAGTCCCAACACTGCGAGCGCGGGTATCGCGATCGACCGGGATCTGCCCGACGAAATCGCCGGCTACGTGATCGGAGCCGGACGGGTTTATTCCGACCTAAGACGGTTAGTCGGTCAGCTCGCGGGCCTCTTGATCCTGGCGCAGGCCAGCAATCGGAAAGAGGCGCTCGATCTTCCCATCCTCGCGGCAGCCAGAGAACTCTGGCTGTCGGTGCCAGAACGAATGGAACGCCTACGAGCCCCCAGCCGGTTAGACGCGCATCTCTCCCATCTCAAATCAGCCCATCGACTACTCGGCTCTTGCTTTGACTCCTTGGGAGCCTTTCGGTACAAAGACGAGAAGCTCAACCTGACCGATGCTCTGACGGACATTACGAGAGCATATGCCCATTTGCAATCCGCCTCCGAGCCGCGTGCCGGAATGACAATGGTCGACTTCCGTCAAGCCTGCTGCCACAGCGGACAAGCTTCAACCCAGAAAACCCAAGCCTTAGCGGCGGAGGATGATGTGGCTCAATATTCAATTTGGGTTCTCGAATATTCCTATGTCACTCAGTACCACAAGAGCGGCGTGCTGTATGGGGCCCATAATCAGGGCTATGTAAAACTTCCCTATTGCTATGCCGTGATCCAAGGCAATGGCCACGTCGCGATGGTCGACGTCGGCTACAATGACGAGGCTTACGGCAAGCATTTGGCCGACAAATTTGGCGTTACAAACTGGCGCTCGCCCAAGGACGTGTTGGCCGAAATCGGCCTGACGCCGGAAGATGTCGACACCGTGTTCATCACCCACGCGCACTTCGATCACTTCGGAAATGTCGAGGACTTTCCCAAGGCCAAGTTCTATATCCAGGAAAAAGAGATCGCTAAGTGGACCTGGGCCATGTCGCTTCCCGACCGTCTCCGATGGATGATGGTGGCAGTCGATCCCGGCGACATTGTGCGCGGCGTGCAACTCGCGGCGCAAAACCGTCTTACCTGCATCGATGGCGATGTTGCGGACGTTCTACCCAACATAGACCTGCATGTCGCCTACGACAGCCATACCTTCGCATCCATGTGGGTAGCGGTGCGCAACGACGGCAAGGCGGATTCGTCCGATACCTGGGTGCTGGCGGGTGACCTGGTCTATGTTTTCGAAAACATCCAGGGGCCGGGAGCGGTCGTCGACCTGGAGACGACCATGTATGTGCCAGTGGGCCTTGCGGTCGGGAGCCAGGCCAATCTCGTGATGGCCACCGAGGCGATGATGAAGACGACAGGTTACGATTCTCGACGCGTCATTCCCATCCACGAAGAGCGACTGAAGGATACATTCCCATCACGCATTGCGAAGAATGGGCTACGCGTATCGGAAATCTGTCTCGCTGATGGCGAGGCGTCGAAGGTCAAGTAACTCCCTGTGGTGCTTTTTCATGCCTACAATGTGCCGGTTTATTCCGGCGCCTCCGACCACAAAATCTCAATGCCGAACTTCGCCTGGTAAACAAATCTCCTTGACACTAGCCTTCTGTCCGGCGTCGTTGCGACGCTGCTGGCGGTTGCGGTTCTGGCCTGTCTGGCTCCCGGTTGGATCCAATGAAAATCACTCCGAACCGAGTAGAACGGGGTATAGGTGGATTGTGTGAATTCTAAAGCATTCCCGGCGACATGGGCGTTTCTCAGGACTAACTGAGTCCCTTCGTCTTCGGTGAGTTCATTGTCCTGTTATCACCATTCGAGCGGCGGATCCCAGCGACAAAGGAGCTGGCTCATTGCATTCAATAAAATCGAAGTGTCCGATTATTCCAGTTTGGAGTATTCGATTTTGGCGCTGTGGTAAATCGGAAGGTCCGGATCGGCACCTCTCCAAAGATCGAGGAATTCCTCATAGCTTTTCCTTGCCGACGTTTTGTCGTCGGACATCGCTTGGGCACGCGCAAGTTGCAGTCGTGCCAAAGCTCCGGTCACGAATCGGCCCACGACTCCAGGATGGTCGATCACCTTCTGAAATTCGGGAATAGCAAGTGCTCCTTTGCCCATCTGCAGATAAGCGAGGCCACGTAGATACGCTGGATAGACGCTGTTGACGGTGTCCGGGAGGGAGAGCTCATATTTCACGGTTGGACGGAGGCTTTCGATCACGCCCTGGGGGTCATTCTCCTGCAACTTGATGGCTGCGCGAATGATAGGCAGTGAATAGTTCTGTGCCAGCGTGTCCAACGGGTATTCGCGGCTGAGTGTGTCGGCAAGCTCGTTTGCCTTCTCGGTCTCGCCTACGCGCGCGAGTAGCATCGCGAGATCGAGGCGAGTCTTGCGGTCTTTCGATTCGGTGGCCAGGCCAGGCAGCAGCTTTTGTGCGTCGGCTCTGTTGCCGACTTCGGCTTCCTGGATTGCGAATTCCTCCTGAAGGCCGAGCGGAATGGCACCATAGCCGTTCCTGGCCGATTTCTCCTTTGCTTTCCTGAACCATCCTTCGGCGCTTCGAAAGCGTCCGGAATAAGCCTCCGCATTCGCTTCCGCGTAGAGAACCGTGGCCGCGTCTCCACTGGCTGTGCTTTCCGCCCACGCTGCCTGTTCTCGCATGCCGGCCTGATTGCCCTGCAAAAACGCCACGTAGTGCCTCCAGATGCGGAATGGGTCAACGATCCCCTGCTGTTCCGCCTCATGCAATGCGGCTTTCGCTGCCTCGATCTGGTCGTCGTCAAGCGTGATCTGCATCAGGTTGCCGTAGGTTGCCGGAATGGGCAGAAGCCGTACTGCTTCGCGTGCTTCCGTCACAGCTCTATCCAGCCGTCCGAGATTGAGCGCGCAGAAGCTGAAATTGATATGTCCTCTTACATCCAGGGGAAATGTTTGTACCCACTCCAGATAAACCGGATAGGCTTTTTCCAGATCGCCCGTGACCAAGCTGTAATAGAGCGTCTCCGCTAAAAACCGGGCCGGGCCAGTCAGCCGGTCCCGCAGTTCGAAGGCTTTGGTCTCGGCGGCTGCGGCCTCGGTGTTTTCCGCGAAATTAGAGTGCCAGGCGCCCAGTCCGATATATGCCAGCGCCAGCTTCGGATCGAGGTCGATCGCGCGCTGATAATAGGACGCAGCTTGCTTATCCCTCTCCAGATGGAGCCGGTATCCGGTAGTGAGTAGTTGCAGCGCCTCAAGCGAACCCGAAGTTGCCACGTCCAACGGCTTGCTGAATCTCGCGACTGAAGACGGGGGTTCTCCCATCTTGCGCCGCAGTTGTTCTCCCAGCTGTCCCAGCGCCTGCACAATCTCATTGCGGTTGGCGGCAATCTTTGCGGAGCTCGCGAAGGTCTTCCCGGTACGGCACTCAATCCCGCTGACTTCGATCCGGAAACGGTTGCCGGCATCGGCAATTGAACTCGCAATCACAGCCACGCTATTGCTGCGAAGGCACACTTCGCGCGCATTTTCCGGTGTGACCTTTTGATCGTCCGGATAGCCGAGCAGCTTCATCGTCCCACGCACCTTATCTGAACCCAGGAGATTGAAGTAAGGCGTCTGCTCGAATTCAATGCGCAACGCCGTGTTCAACGCATCCTCAAAGACGGGATCACTGGTCTGGTTGCTGATATCTGCCAGAACCACCGTGTCGTTGGCCGCAAGCCGCATGGCAGGACGAAGCTTCCAGTACCAGACTCCTCCGGCGATCGCTGCCAGAACCGCCATCACCGCTATCGGCCATGCCCACGACCGGATGAATGTCTTCCTCTTCCGGGCATCCGCTGGAGAAATCGCTGCCTGATTTGGAGTCCGCGTCTGGACATATAACGGTTCCTGATCGAGGCCTGGGCCATTTTCTTTTACGGCGGGATCGGAGGCGGCCGACAGCCAGGCCGGAGCCGGGATCAGCCGGTAGCCGCGCCTGGCCACTGTCTCAATGTATTTCGCCTCGGTCGCTGGGTCGTCCAGCACCCGTCGAAGCGTTGCGATTGCAACATTAATAGAGTGGTTGAAATCGACGGTTCGTTCGTCCGGCCAAAGAGCGCGGCGGATGTCCTCCCGGGTCGCCACTTCGCCATTCCGCTCGATGAGGAGCTGCAGGATGCGGAACGGCTGCTCCTGCAGAATCGCGGGCTCGCCGTCACTCGGCTCGATTGCCCGCAGCTCTCCGCTACGAACGTCGAGCTCGAAGGCTCCGAACCGCACTCGGGTTGTCTGATCTGCGTCCTGGCGAGCCATGGGTTCGAGTCTAACCGATCATTGCGGCGTCAAATCCGCCTGCGAAACCGCCAATATCCCTTTGAAAGCAGGCGACTTGGCCATTTGACTGTTATTTGATCCGCATTTGAGTGCTGCTGACTTTATTCCTGGCTCATTCTCCAGGAGACTCGCTTCACGTCAAGCCTGTCCCGGTGAGGAGCCACATGTCCGAAGAAAACAAAAGGGCCGCTATCGCCTACTTTGAGAAGGCAATCAACGAATTCGATACCGACACCGCGATCGCTCTCTACGGCGGGAAGCACTACAAACAACACAATCCTCTGATTGAGGACGACTGGGCCGGTCTAAAGAAGTTCGTCGGTTGGCTTCGCGACAACCATCCGAAGGCCCGCCTTCACATCAAGCGCGCCTTCGCCGACGGAGATTTTGTCCTACTGCACAGCGAATGGGTCCGGACCCCAGGAGAAAGAGGCGAGGCCGTCGTAGACATCGTGAGATTTGAGAATGGCAAGATCGTCGAGCACTGGGACGTCGTCCAGCCCATCCCAGAGAACCCCAAAAACAACAACACCATGTTTTGAAGTGACCCAGGAGTTCGCTTGCGGAACCGGTTCGGGCCCAACCCAACCCTGGAATTGATTATGTCGTACGCCCCGATTCTCACCGAACAACAAATCGAGCGGATTCGCCATTTCGCCAAGCCTCGATCCATCGAGGCTGGCCAAATTCTCTATGAGCCCGGCTTCGACACTCCGCCTGTCTATGTGGTCCTCTCCGGTGAGATCAGGATTCTGGCGATCGGCGGGGGACAGGAATCCACGATCACAAGTTACAGGGCGGGCCAGTTTTCCGGCGAGTTGTTGATGATTGCCGGCCGGAAGTCGATCTACCGATGTCAGGCGATCGAATCCGGAACTGTGCTCGAATTGCAGGCCTCGGATTTGCGCACGCTTATCGCGAAGGATGCGGAACTCAGCGACATTTTCATGAAAGCGTTCCTCGCCCGCAGACTCTCGCTAAAAACTGCCGGACATGGAAATGTGGTCGTCCTCGGTTCCCGCTATTCGGCCGATACGCTGGCGGTGCGGGAGTTTCTTACCCGCGACGGACATCCTTTCTGCCTACTTCGATCTCGATTCGGACCCGACGACGCAGGAACTGCTTGATCGCTTCGGAGTCGGCGTCGCGGACATTCCCGTCGTGATCTGCAACAACACCCTGGTCCTGAGAAATCCTTCTCTGAACGAGCTCGCCGAGAGCCTGGGATTCAATTGTCACATCGACGATTCTCAGGTCCGAGACCTTGTCATCGTCGGCGCCGGGCCTGCGGGGCTGGCCGCTGCGGTCTATGCCGCTTCGGAAGGGCTCGATGTGCTGGTCGTCGAAAAGAGCGCGCCGGGCGGGCAGGCGGGTTCGAGCTCGAAGATTGAAAACTATCTTGGCTTTCCCACTGGACTCTCCGGCCAGGAATTGGCGGACCGCGCCATCGCACAGTCGGAGAAGTTCGGCGCGCAGATCATGGTCGCCCATTCCGTCGTGCGCCTCGAGTGCGACCAGCGGCCTTATAGAGTCACGCTTGATGACGGATTGGCGATACGGACGCGCGCGATCGTGCTCGCCACCGGAGCCGAGTACAACAAGCCATCCCTCCCAGGGCTCGAACAATTCACTGGCAAGGGGATCTACTACAACGCCACCTTCATGGAGGCTCAGCTCTGCTCCGGCGAGGAGGTCGTCGTCATCGGCGGTGGCAATTCCGCCGGTCAGGCTGCTGTGTTCCTTTCGCAGAACACGCGTGGCGTTCACATGCTCGTGCGCTCGAAGAGCCTCACTGACACCATGTCGCGTTATCTCATCCAGCGGATCGAGGAGAATCCATCGATCCAACTGCACTACTCGAATGAGCTCACTTGCCTTGAAGGCGATGGGCATCTCGAGAAGGTCTCGTGGATCGACAAAAATTCCGGCCAGACCACGACACGTCCGATCCGGCACGTCTTCGTCATGACCGGAGCGTCGCCGAAGACCGACTGGCTTTCCGGATGCGTGTCTCTCGACAGAAAAGGATTCGTTCTGACCGGCCGCGATCTTGAGAATTCCGAGCCGCCCATTCCGTGGCCACTCTCGCGGCGTCCCTGGATGCTCGAAACAAGCCTGCCCGGCGTCTTCGTCGTCGGAGATGCCCGATCGGGAAATGTAAAACGCGTAGCTTCTGCGGTGGGAGAAGGTTCCATCGTCGTCCATATGGTCCACCAGACACTGGCCGAGTCCTGAGCTCAATTCAGAGGACTCGAAAGGAATTCAAAGATGATCACCGACAGCCACTACCGGCCTGCACGCCACTCAGTACAAATCCATCGACGGCTTGCAGATTCGCTATGCCATCGAACGACAAGCTAGACGGCGAGCCGATTCTCCTGCTTAGCCCGCTGCCGGAAAGCATCCTCGCTTTTCTCCCTACCTGGGAGATGTTCTCCGCACTCGGCCCGGTCGTCGCCGTTGATCTTCCGCCCTTCGGCCGCTCCGAAGTCCGCGCGGACATGCGAACACCGGAGACTGCCGGTGAGTTCGTTCTCCGCATCATGGATGCTTTCGGTCTGAAGCAGCCTCACGTCGTCGCGCCGGACATCGGCACTCCCGCCTGTCTTTTTGCGGCGGCCAGGCACCCCGGCGTCTTCAAGAGTCTCGTGATCGGCAGCGGCGCAACAGATCACACTGACATTCTTGGAATCCTGGACCAGATCGTGAATGCGCCATCGCTGGAACCTTTCAAGGATCTTACCGGCGAACAGTTCGTACGCGGAGCAGTCGCTGACATGAAGAAATACAAGCTTCCCGGCTCCGTGCTCGACGATTACATCGCCTCCTACGCCGGACAGAAGTTCTGGGATGCAATGACTTTCATCCGGGACTACCCCAGCTCCCTTCCGCGCCTTGCCAAGCTGCTCCCTGAAATCACCGTGCCCTGCCAGATCACTGTCGGCCTGCACGATCCTTTCGTTCCCGTGTCGAATGCCGAGGGCTTGCACCGGGGCCTGCCGAAGAGCCAGCTCAACATCATCGACTGCGGACACTTCGTGTGGGAAGACGAAGCGGAAACCTACGCCAAGCTTGCCTGCGACTTCATTCAGGGCGGTTACGCGAAACTCTAGCACTCAACAAAGTGAAAGGAAACAAATCATGAAGACAGCAAAAGAACTTCTCCAGGCTTATATCGACGGTACGGCAAAGGAATCGGCTGCTCTCTTTGCTGAGAACGGTGCGCTCGAGTTGCCCTATCTTGCAGACCTCGGTGTCGACCCGCGGTACGAAGGGCCAAAGAACATCGGAAGCTTTCTCACATTCCTGCACGAAAAGATGTATCCCGGATTCAAATTCGTCGACGTGAAGATCTACATCGACACGCCCGACCAGGCATTCGGCGAATACACAATCCACCAGAAGTCCGGCATCTCCGGCCGCGATGTGCACCAGCGTTTCTTCGGTCACTGCGTTGCTGCGAACGGCAAAATCGTGCTGCTTCGCGAAGCTCTCAACGTGCTCGCAGCAGCGGATGGCATGTTCCCCAACGGCATCGCTGATGTCATCAATAAGAAGAAGTGAGCGAAACACAATGACAGACGACCGCACCTCTCGCTCTCAACCGTCAGCGCCACAATCAATGCACCCATCGAGAAGGTGGACATTGCCGACTGGCTCTTCCACCTTCCCGACGCTGAGTACCAGCGCTGCTCGCACGCGCATATCGCCGCAGGTACGACCACGACCGACGACGGCCGGCCCATGTCGATCAATGTCGAGACGATAGGTGATGCGTTCGTCGTGCAGCACTACGTTGGGGAAGTTCGCGAGGCCGCACTTCTGCCGCATGGTCTCGATCTCGGACTCCATCTCGCCTGCAGGGCGCAACAAACTTCAGGTCGTCTGGGAACTTAGTGTCCGGAAGATCGACGATCAGACCTGCGAATTCACGAACCACATTCATTCGAGCGCCATCGATCAGACTCTCGCCTTCTTAGACGAACATGGCATTCCGTTCGAGCAGGCGCGCGCCGCTCGACAGCAGGCTTCACACGCTCACAACCAGGAAGAGACGCCGAAGTTCGCAAAGAGCATCGAGCGGCGAGCGCTTGGCATTCCAACAGGCTCAACCAATGGAGAAAAACAATGAAAGTGTTATTTATCATCAGCAGCTCCGAAACTGCGTTCTGGCTGTCGGAAGTTACGCATCCTTACTGGCATCTCACCGAGCGCGGCGTCGAAGTCGACTTTGCCAGCCCTAACGGAGGCCGGGTCGTTTATGACCGATACAGCGATCCCTATTTCGAGAAATCGATGGAGCCCGAAGACCTCGTGAGCAAGGGCTTCCTCGCGGACAAGAAAGCTGTCGCCAAACTCGAAACTACTCTGAAACTGAGCGAGGTGGACTTGGCCGCATACGACGCAATCCACGTTGCCGGCGGGCGCGGCGCGACCTTCGATCTCTATCCAAATGAAGACGTGGCGCGAGCACTCGAATACTTCTGGGCGAAAGACAAAGTCGTCGGCGCCATCTGCCACGGAGCCGTCGCCCTCGGTAATATCCCCGATCGCATCCGCGGCCGCCAAGTCACAGGATTCACGTACGAGGCCGACAAACAATTGCAGTCGATGTTCGGCAGTGGCTTCATCATTCCGCACTATCCCCAGAAGGTGCTCGAGGGAACTGGTGCAATCTATTCGAGCATTCAACCTTACATGCCAAAGGTGATCGTCGATGGCAAGCTCATCACCGGCCAGGACCAGTCTGCAGCTTCGGAATACGCCCTTGCGCTCCTGCATCTGATGACCGGCCATAGTCCGGTGTTGGTCGTCGAAAGTCCGGTTGAGACCGAGGCATAGTTGATAGGAGGAGTAGAGATGTTGTTTCACGTCGTCATGAATGTTCGCATCCCGCAGGGCTTCGATCCGGAGAAGCTAAAGCAGCTCCAAGGCGAAGAACATGAGCGCGCAACAGAATTGCAGTCGCAGGGCAAGTGGCTGCACCTCTGGCGGGTTGCCGGCAAATATGCAAACGTCAGTGTGTTCGAAGTGGAGAGCCCGGCCGAGTTCCACGAGATTCTTGGTTCTCTCCCCCTCTATCCGTTTATGGAGGTCGAGATCGCGGCTCTTTGCCATCATCCGGGTTCTTTGGAATCCCGTACATAACCTCAATGTGTTTGCCGAATTCGTTCGTATGCCGAGAACAAAGAGAAAAGCAGGTCTTTTGGGGCCTTTCTGCGTTTGAATTGATGCTAAATCGCCGAGTCACTCATCGAGGCCGATTAATACCGATATGTCGGCCAGTGTCCAGGAAGTTTTGTCTGGTTTCAACGCCGGGATACCGGGACTCCGGGGCGTCTGACGTTACATACGGAGGCGACCTCAGTTCAATTGGGAGCTAACTTGCATCGCTTATTCGCAACGCAATGCCACCATTGGATCGACACGGCGCATTCCCCCCGCACCGTCCAGTACGGGCAGGACAAATATCCTGGAACTGACTTCGGCTTCTGGCCAAGCCTAGTCGCATTCGATTTCCGCTTCCTCACGGAACTTGCCGGTCAGGTCTTCGACCGATTCGATTCCGGGGGTAAATCTCAACTTGCCGACCTCCTGTATAACCCGGAAGAAGTCACGATTCTGGTCGATTCCGGCAAGGAGACCTTTCTTTGCTTCTTGCGGACACTCCAAGATTTGCACGAGAAGTTGATGTTCGAACTGCGTGTCTTCCCCGGGTCTACCTCCTGGCCTCAGGCTATCCAAGATGCCTTAAAGGCTATGCCGCGTCTATGATGGATCAGACTTCAAGCTGTTGCTCAAGCAGCTGACGGTTGGGCGGTGAGAACGAAGCCGCAGGCGCTGCGGTCGCTGCTTTAGTGGCTGGCGATTAGCTTTGAGGCCGGGTTAGGGTGTGTGTCACAGGAGGTAACTGACTGTGACTCGTCTTCGCAAAATGATGCTCGAAGAACTCGAGCGTCGCAACTACTCTGCCGCTACGACGCGGCGCTATCTGCGCTTTGTCGAGCGGTTCGCCCAACACTTCCACAAGTCGCCGGATAAGCTTGGTCCGGATCATCTGCGCAGCTACCAGGCATATCTGCTCAGGGAGCTCAAGCTCTGCCCGGGAAGCGTCGAAAACCACGTGGCCGCATTGCGGTTCTTCTTCGTGCGCACGCTGCATCGCCATGAGTTCCGCGAGTTCCTGCCCTATCCAAAGAGTTCGCGGAAGCTGCCCAGCATCCTCAGCCAGCAAGAGGTTGCACGTCTGATCGACGCCAGCACGAGTCTGTTTCAACGCACGCTGCTGATGGTGCTTTACGGAACCGGTATGCGCCGCTCCGAACTGGCCCGGGTCAAGATCGCCCACATCGACAGCCAGCGCATGATCCTCCACGTTGTCGATGGCAAGGGACACAAGGATCGCGACCTGCCGCTGAGCCCGACCCTGCTCGCTCACCTGCGTGTCTACTGGCGGCAGCTCAAGCCGCGCACCTACCTGTTCCCGTCACGACTGCATCGCGACCACGAACAGCCCATCACCGACAAGACGGTATGGCTGGCGTGCACCGAAGCAGCGAAGAAGGCCGGCATTGGCAAGCGAGTTTCCCCGCACCTGGTTCGCCACGCGTGGGCCACGCATCTGCTCGAAGCCGGCACCGACCTGCGCACCATCCAGCTTCTGCTCGGCCATGAAGATCTGGAGGTGACGGCCCGATACCTGCACCTGTCCGCGCAGCATCTGCAGAAGGTCGCCAACCCCATTGAGGAACTGAAGCTCTCGAGCGTGGACCAGACCCGTCCCCTTTACCACCGTCCGCGTTCATGATGCGGCCGGCCATCGAAGTGGCCGACATCGTCCGTCGTAAGGGCAGCCAGTTTCTCGAACGCTTTCAGGCCGTTCTTAGCTATCAACAGCTGAAGGCATACCGGGCCGTGAAGCGTTGCCGTACTGCTGCCCTTGGCGGGCATCGGGATACGTGTGAGGACTGTACGTACCAAGCCCCCTTCTCGTACAACTCATGCCGATCCAGATGCTGTCCGAAGTGTCAGGCGCAGGCTCGCAGGCGATGGCTCCAGATCCAGCAACGCGATCTGCTCAACACCAGCTACTTCCATGTCGTCTTCACCCTGCCCCACGAACTGAACCCGCTGGCACTGACTTCACGCAAGCCTCTGCTGGAACTGCTCTTTGATGCCAGTTCTCAGACCCTGCTCGAAGTGGCGGCCGATCCCCAACGCCTCGGCGCAGAGATCGGGTTCCTCTCCATCCTGCACACATGGGGATCGAACCTGCTGCCCCATTACCATATCCACGCAGTCGTTCCCGGCGGCGGGCTGTCGGCCGATCACCAGCGCTGGATTCATACCAGCCATCCAATGTTCCTGCTGCCGGTTCCGGTATTGCGCACCGCGTTCCGAACCAGGTTCCTCGATGGATTGCGGCAGCTCTACCGCAAGGATCAACTCGATTGCTGCGGTCCAGCATCCGACTTCCGTGATCCGCGAAGGTTCGAGCAACTGATCGAGAAGCTCGGCAGCAAGAAATGGTACGTCCACGCCGCGCCGCCCTTCGGCGGCCCCGAACATGTCCTGCGCTACCTCGGACGCTACACCCATCGCATGGCTCTCTCCAACCATCGCATCACCGCCTTCGACGGGGAGCGCGTCAGCTTCCTCTGGCGCGATTATGCCCACGGCGGCAAGCAGCGCGTCATGACCCTCGATGCAGTCGAGTTCCTGCGCCGCTTCTTCTTGCATGTACTGCCCAAAGGCTTCGTGCGCATCCGCCGCTATGGCCTGCTGTCCAACCGCTTCCGCAAGCAGTCGCTGCCCCTGGCACGCGCACTGCTCGCCGCCCAGGGACGCGATCCGCTGCCTCTGCCGCCGATGCCGGATTGCGCTCCGTGGCACTGTCCACGCTGCGGAAAACCCATGCGCGTCGTCGAACGCTTCACCGCCGCAGAACTCTACTTCGCAGCCTTCGATTCCTCATGAACACTGTCGCCAACACGCTCCGACGGCTTGCTCCCTGCAGGTCTCCGCGGCAGTGTGCGCATCGCGCTCAGAACAACTTCATGACTACGCCCAATCGCATCCTGCAATCGCCCGATCGCAAAGCCCGCTGCCCTCAACTCAACCTCGTCCATCGTCCACGTCGAAAAACCCGTCCACAAAATCACTCACCGGAAGTCCGGATCCTATTCAATATCCATAATCCCACTCAGCATCACCGCGACCGCAGCGCCTGCGCCTTCCTTCTTACCTCCTAATCGAAAACGTCTCGCAAGCGACGTCTCAGACTTCCCGCAGCTGTCGTGCGCGAGACGTTTCCGATGTAGGCTAGCGGTGACTCGCCAGAAACTTGAAAACCCAAACTCCTACAACGCTCAATGAGCGCATCGATCACCGTTTTGTCAAATAGGATCGGAAGGTCTTGAGGATCAGAGTCCTCCTCTTGCACTTCTACAAAAGATTGACATAGACTCTCGACTTGTAGAAGTGAAAGATATACCGTTTTGAGGTAACTTCCGGGCTGACGGTAATAGAACCGCAACGGACGATTAGATGCTGCTTCGTTACATTGATGATGACCACGGTACGCTCCATCGCAGATTCCAGGGAACATACCATTCTCCCGAGCCCAATAGACTATGTGCAGCGAAGTCCGGTGCCGGCGGTAGAAAGCTTCCAGAGGCCTCGATCGAACCTTCGTGAATCGAGGACAGATCGTATATGATGCGTTCCCCTGGAACGGACCACCGGCACACGAGACCATCTGCTCCTACTTGCCACGAGGTCTTCATCCGATTACCCCTCTCTGGTTAAAGTTCATAGCCGCTTCAGCGCCACTATTTTTGCTAGCGAAGCGAAATTCTAATTCAGGACACAAGGTTCAAACCGGGCCTTAATTCTCCGAAGGCTTTTCGACTTTATCAATCACCAAAACGTCGACTTGCGCCTTGGTTGACTCCACCTTCAACCCCAACTGCTGCTGAATAGCCGTGAAGAGGTCCGGTAACGAGTCGGCTCGCTCAGGAAGCTTCGGCGGTTCGCCTGGCCCGCCAGGTGACGCGAACGGGGTCTCATCAGGCGTCCATCGCAATTGGAAATCGAACCGTCCCTTCAGCCCGGTTTGATCCACCACCGGACGATCCAGGTGGGCTTGCATGACGCCTGCGAATTCCTCCATGGTGGCGTTCCGCACGGGCCAATTGCCGGCCCTGAAAATCAGGTTAGGGATAGGACTGGCGGCCTCGCTCATGGTTAGCTTGGGTCCGTTATTTCCATCAGCGCGTACACCGTGAGCTGCTTCTTATCACGATGGAGCGTGAGCTGAAACCGATCCGCCAGGAGTTTCTGAAGCATCGTCTTAAATTGATTTGGGTTGGGCTGTCCGCCCTCGGACTTCCCGGTGATATCAAACTTGTCCGACTCAACCCAGGCAGGCGCGCCGCTGATCTGCCCTGCATGAACGCCATAGGCGAAGATGATCAGGTCGCTTACTGTCGTGTAAACAGCGGTACCTCGGTACCCCGTATAGAGAACAGCCTCCGCCCCGGCCGGTTCGGGTCACTGGGTTTGATGGTCGCTACTTCGAATACCGGATCGGCGTCCGCAGCCATCATTCTCGGTGCCGGCGGTGGCTTCGGGATTTCCCACGCAGCGTCGTCTTTCACATGCGCCAGGGTCAGAGGCATCGGCGTTCCTCCCGCGGTCCACTTTCCCCTCAGGGTAATCGCGTCTGCATCCAGTTTGCCTTCGTAGGTGCCCCCGATTGCCGGAATCGTTATAGTTACGTTCGAGCCTTGAATCGCGACCGCGCGGCAGGCAAGCCCGGGACGGGCCGGTCAATCATGTAAAACGTCGCTTTAAGAGCGCCCTCGTCAGCCTTCAGTATCTTGAAGACAATTCGTATTTCTCCATTAGGCGCCTGGGGCACCATCAATTTGCCCTGCCAGGTGCCAGTTATATCCTGTTTCGGGATTGACTGGGCCTGTGCTCGCAGTGCAGACGCGTTGGTGATGCCAAGAATCACCGGAATCGCGATCGCCAGGACTGCCGCCAGCACCAATCCCACCTTCTTTGGCAGACTCAGGTTTCGCATAGGTCGGTTTGCCATGATCGCCTCGATTCTTTTCTTGAGATTCGCCCCGGTCACGCCCGCTACGCATTTGAGCGGCGATTGCAAATACAGCTCGCAAACCTTGAGGATTCCCTCCGCGTAGGCTTCCGCTTCACTCCCCATCCGCAGCACCTCTTCGTCGCAGGCCCGCTCGCGCTCGTCCATCAACCGGGCCCCCAGCCACCAGACCAACGGATGAAACCAAAACACAGCCTCGACAACCATGTGCATCAACGTCGCCAGATTGTCGCGGCGGCGAACGTGACACAACTCGTGAGCGAGAATTGCCTGAAGTTCCGCGGGCGCGAGGCGATCCCAAATCCCGTCAGGTAACAGCAACACCGGACGGAATACGCCGAATACTCCAGGCTCAAGGATCGATGCCGAAGACAGGGCAGGAATTCCGATCCCCAAAGGCACCGGCGACGCCGCACGGAGGGCAACCCGCATTCGGCGCCATCGCATCCACCACGAGAACACCAAAGCGCCGCAGCCAATCGCCCACAAGGCAACCAGCATCGGAACAACACGAGTCGCCGATTTCGACGCGTGCGGCATCGCTACCGCTCCTGACGGAACCTCGGCCACAAAAGGCTCATTCACCAGCTCGACGAGAACTGGTACGCGCGTCGGCGCAGGCAGGACCGGCGAATGCCGTCCAACCAGCCCACCCACCAGCATCAGTAACGAAAAAGGGACCAGGAACTTCGCCGAAGCCGCCAGCCACAGACAATATCGCGCATGCGCCCGGTTTTTTCTCAAGAGCAGGGTCAGGAGACCGGCGATCCCCGCAAACAGCGTGGATTGCCACAAGTGGTTTGCGATGGGAAAGCTGTTCGCGATCATTCCGGCTTCTTCCGTTTCGTCGCCTTTCGCAGCGCGGCGCGGGCCTCGCGCAGTTCCTCCGGAGTTAGTTTCCCCGATTCGATCAGGTGCGTAACGATCGGCAATCGCCTGCCGCCGAACAGCGCGACCAGATCGTCAATCATTCGATGCTGCGCGGAATCCCGTGAAACGACTGCCTCAAAGACATGCGCGTTGCCGAACTTGCTCGTGCGCCGGATTGCCCTCTTTGCTTCGAGCCTGTAGACCACCGTCTGAACGGTTGTGTAGGCCAGCCGTTCGTCCTTGGGGAATGCCTCCAGCAACTCGCGAATGGAGCAAGGCCCCTTGCTCCAGAATGTCTCCATGATTTGGAGCTCTAACTTGGTCAGCTTCGGCAGGCGCATGGCAGGATCAATCTACTACACGATACGGTAGACTGTAAGCCTTTTCCTTGTTAATTTGCGCGATGTCTCTCGTAACGCTACCGTTGCATTCGTTCGCGTCGATGGAGGAGATGATTCGAGGTTACGCCGAGAGGCTTTCCGAAGGCGCCGTCCAATCGACCCTCTGCTGTATACGGGATATCATCTTTACGCCAACTTCCGCGAAGCCGAGCCGTGTGTATAAGCGGGGCGTAGATCGAGTCGCTAATTGACTGGATTCCGAGCGGTTTGTCGCCTACCCGGACCGAACTGTTATCCGGTGACAGCTTACCTATTGGAGAACAATCTCGACGGAGAATAGGTATTGGGTCGCCG
>CAVZJL010000066.1:0-113951 GCA_963775365.1 uncultured Acidobacteriaceae bacterium
GCGGCCATCGCAGCTGGAGCAAGCTACCTGGTGGTGGGTCGACCGATAACCCGGGCGGCTGATCCCGGCGCCGCTGCCAGATCCATATTGGCGGAGATGCAAGCCGCATCTGTGACTGCTTAAGGCAGCTTCGCAATTACTGTGAACTGATAAAGATCGCGAAGTGTGGCTTTCCTTGGGAGGAAACCACGACCAGGCTTGTTGCTCCGGTCTAAATCAATTGCGAAACTTCCCTAGGCTGAAGGCTTAGAGCTTTTCGTAGAAGTCGCAGGTCGAGCAAGAGATGTAAACGCCTCCGGGAACTCCACGCTCCCGATCTTTTACTCGTTTCACAATGCGAGTTGCCTTATTGCATTTGGGACATTCAACACCCTTGGAGGTGTCCATCATCTTCGAGCGGTCGGCGGTCTTGGCTATTTTCGCCACGGTTTTATCTCCTCTTCGACAGGCTCAGCTGTCGGCACGCAGCCTCTCTCGAACCTCGTTCCGGCTTGGAATGCGTTTGGCGGGACGAATCAGTGGGGACTGCTAATTGTTATGTTACACGATCGGGGAAATCATCCCGTCTGCAGCTGAAGCCGAACCCATAGGAAAGCTTACGTCGGCTCTTGATGCCGGGCGTCAGCAGATCACTAAGAGCGAACCCGATTCTCTTTGAGTTCGGCATCGGGCCGAAGCCCCATCGTTTTCGCCATTTCGCTGATGCTAGTGAAGTCCGCCGGCACTTGATACGTCCACCAGCTGCTGCGGATTGGTACGGGTGGGGGGGAATAGGCTTGGGTTTCTGGTCGTCGGGAAACTGTACTGGCTTCAGCTGATGATCGTTGTCCGCCCCGTTAGGCAGCTGTTCGCCCGGCTTGCGCAGGGTGGGCGCGGCCGCAGGAGCATGCTCTCCGTTAGGAGCGGCGGGAGGTGCGTCGCCTAGACGAACCTGGCGGACGAACTGACCGGCGAAGTAGCCGTCTGTTTCATCTTTGTCACGAATGACCGGCGGCTGGCCAACATCGGCGATTTCAAGGCGGATGAGCGGTTCCCGTTAAATCGCACGAACTGGACCTCGTGCGGTGGCTGACCGTAAATCCATTCCTCAAACGGCATCTGGCCGTCCGTTTCGCGAACCTTCTGGTCGGGTTGGCCCACAGCCTTCAACACCATCTCGCGGTTCATGCCCACCAGAACCTCGTGGTTGAGGACAGCGCCCTTAAGTTTGGGCGGCAGCGTGTCGGCGAAAGCCTCGACTGGGGTCTTGAGGGAAAAGTCGATCATTGGAGCGATGAGCTTGCGCACGTCTGCAGCAGTCATCTCCGGGACAAACTTGTTGAAGACCAGCATCATGCGCGATCCAACCGGAACATGGCCGTCATCCTGAGCCAGCGGCGCCATTCCACCCATGCCGCCCACTTCGATGTGTTGCATGATGTGATGGTGCTTCTCCGGCCCATCGTTGAACTCGAAGAGGATGCGGTCCGGCTTCACTTCGAACTTGGTAATGACCACACGGTCGCCGGGCTTGACCGAGATCCCGTACTTCTGCAGCTCATCCGCGTAGGCACTTCCCGAAGGACTAAGCGCCCCGTTTGCATGTAGCACGACACCCTTCGTACCCAGCGGGATGGGGCGAACGGCGAAGGCCTCGTCGGCCTGAAAGGTACGGATCAATTGCTGCCGTGTGCGCTCTGTGATCGGTGTCTCGGCCAGATGGACAGAAGTCGGCTGTACGGTGGTGAGATTGGCATCCTTCGGACTCAGTTTTTCGCGTTGCACAGTAAACACCTGTGCATTGCCTAGAGCCCCGCAAAGGGTAGTAACTGCCAACCAAGCAGCGGCGCGACGCACTCTACCTGGAGCGCTGACAGGAAAGAATTGTTTGGTGGTGAGCCCGGCCATGGCGCTTCCCTCATGCGCCAATAATGGTCCCACTTGGTAGTGATTTGCAAGTAACGTTTCGTGCGCAAAGAGAAAAAGTTTGAGCGTAGCAAATCGGAAATTTTTCTTGGTCTATTTGGGCGGCTCTTCCGGTTCGGGGCCGGCCTGCGGAAATCCGGAAGATACCGGGAGAGGGGGGGCCTGGGACGGCCGAGGAAGGGGTTCGATCTGGACCAGCGTGCTCCCTGCTGGAGGGGGCGGGGGGGCGACTGAATGATGCGGAGCGAGTGTACTGCTCATTGCGTCCAGGTCGACGGGGATTCCAGCGGGGACAATGACGGGCTGGTTGTAGAGGTATGCATACCCGCGGGTGGTGCGGTAAACGATGAAGATTCCGATCAGCAGCACGACGGCCGTCACCACGCTGGCTTCCGGACCATAGTCGCCGCCGGTCATCCAGGGAGGGCCCACGGTATTGCTTTGAATCACGGGCGAGAATTCGGTGATGCCGCTTACCGGCAGGCCGAAAACAATACACATGCTTGCATTCCAGGCGAAGTGCCAACCCCAGGAGACCCAAAGCGCCCGGGTGCGTAGATAGGCGACTGAAAGCAGCCAGCTGCAAAAAATCGTAATCACAAAGCTGGCGCGGCTGGCGCCGGGATTGAAAATGTGCAATCCGGCAAAGGCGAAGGAGAAAACCAGAGTGGCCATGGTTGGACCCACGGCATCAATCAAACGCTGGAAGGGATACCCGCGGAAGGCGACTTCTTCTGCCAGCGAGGCCACGGCCAGCAGCAGGATATCCACGAAAAGAATGCCGAACTGGCGGGGCACCAGCCAAAAGGTGATGATCAAGCCGCCGGTCAGAACCATGGGCAGGATGCTGGCAACCAGCATACCCCAGCCCAACGCGGCGCCCAGGCCAAGCTCCCGCGGCCACCCAGGACGGAAGACCAATCCCATTCCACGAATGGGCTGACTCTGGTGGTTCAACAAGCGAGCCATCGCGCCGTAGCCGATCACCAGCAGAAAGAGCAGGACGCTGCGCTCGACTACTGGAATCCACACTCCGCTCGCCAAGCCATTGGCCGCGTGAACCGATATGCTCTGGGCTAAATAGAAGTAAACCGCGGCAAGGATGACGTAGCCGAACGCGCGTACTCGATCGGCAGCAGTGAGATCGGTCAAGCGCATATCCCCCGTACCGACCACGGACACAGCGAGCCTTGGGGGCGTAATGCTGTCGACAGACGGCGCTTCAGACGTTTTTGTAGAATCGGGCAATCTCCCGGAACTTAGCCAGACGGCGTGCGATCCGATCTTGGACTGGCATGGCTTGCAATTCAGCCAGATGCCAAACAAGCTTCTCATCGAGCATGTTGGCGGCAGCTACGGGGTCGTTCTGCGCTCCGCCGGAGGGTTCCGGCACCACATCGTCCACACACCCTAGACGGCTTACGTCCTCAGAAGTGATCTTCAAGGCTGCGGCGGCCTGGGCGCGTTTGCCGGCGTCCCGCCACATGATCGAACCGCACGCCTCGGGAGCAATCACTGAGTACACGGCATTTTCCATCATCAAAACGCGATCGGCGACCGCCAGGGCCAACGCGCCGCCTGAGCCACCTTCGCCGGTAATTGTGGCAATGGTCGGCACACGTAGCCGGGCCATCTCACGCAGATTGCGCGCGATGGCTTCCGCCTGGCCACGTTCTTCGGCAGCTATACCGGGATTGGCCCCGGTGAGATCGATAAAGGTGAAGACCGGACGATGGAACTTTTCCGCAATCTTCATCGCCCGCAGGGCCTTACGGTAGCCTTCCGGGTTGGGCATGCCGAAATTGCGCCGTACCTTTTCCTTCGTGCCCCGCCCTTTCAGGTTGCCGATTGCCAGCACTTCCTGACCGTGAAAGCGGGCCATGCCGCAAGCCATGGCGAGATCGTCGCCGAAGGCTCGATCCCCGTGGATCTCCGAAAAATCAGTGAAAATGCGCTCGATGAAGTCCATCGGGTAGGGCCGTTGCGAGTGCCGCGCGAGTTCAGTCTTGATCCAGGCGGGATTCGTCGGTTCGGCGACTACCTGTGTCTGCTCAAGATTTGCTGGTGCCGGATCGGTCATGAGACTTTGCATCGCCTACGCCAGCGCGGGAAAGTCTGCCGCTTGGCCTTTGCTTATGTCGATTGTATGGATTATAGCGGGTCCACAGTGGCTGTGGCTCGGGCGAAGCGGGTCCTCAACAGAAAGTGTTATAAACCGCAGGGGCCGCCGGCCACTCTCGCCGGCGCGGATAGTATAGTTGCTACTTTGTCAGACTAGACGGCAGTTCATCTCCGGTTTTGTGGAGCGTTTTCGATGACGACAAACATTGCGTTGTTTGGGGCTGGCGGGAAGATGGGGTACCGGCTGGCCAGCAATCTCAAACCCGCATCGTTCGAAGTCCGGCACGTGGAGCGCAGCGCCGCCGCCCAGGAGCACCTGAAGGCGGGGCTCGGTTTGCGGTGCGTTTCCGCCGATGAGGCTCTCGATGGCGCCGAAGTCGTCATCCTGGCGGTTCCGGACACGGCGATCGGCAAGGTCGCTGGCTCGATTGCAGGACAACTGAAGCCGGGAACGATGGTCATGGTGCTGGACGCTGCGGCGCCATTCGCCGGTCACCTGCCGAAACGCGACGACCTGGTTTATTTCGTGACCCATCCCTGCCATCCGCCGGTCTTTAACGACGAGACCGACCTCGAGGCCAAGCGCGATTATTTTGGCGGCATCACCGCCAAACAGCACATCGTCTGTTCGTTGATGCAGGGGCCGGAGAGTGCCTATGCCCTGGGCGAGCAGATCGCAAGGGTGATTTGGGCGCCGGTTATGCGGTCGCACCGGGTAACGTTGGAACAAATGGCGCTGCTGGAGCCTGGTCTTTCCGAGACGGTGTGCGCGACGCTCCTGGTGGTGATGCGCGATGCGATGGATGAGGTGGTTAAGCGAGGCGTACCCGAGCAGGCAGCTCGGGATTTTCTCCTGGGGCACATCAACGTGCTCGCCTCGGTGATCTTCAAGGAACGCGAAGGGGTTTTTTCAGACGCTTGCAATAAAGCGATCGAGTTCGGCATCCCAGCCTTGATGAGGCCTGACTGGAAGCGCGTTTTCGAGCCAGATGAAATCGCGGCCAGCATCGAGCGCATTACCTAGTTGCATATCTTTAGAATGGTCCTCTCTACTGAATGAGTGATCTCGAGTCGCAGTTGCCGTCTGTATCCAGCGTAGCGCCGAAGGCAGCCAATGCGAGCCCGCAGCGGCTGGACCGTCCGCGCAATTATTTGAAATACCTCATCCTGGTGGCGCTGGCCGGATGGACCCTCGCCTCCTATGACGTGAACCTGCTGGTCCTGGCGCTTCCTGACATTGCCAGGAGCCTGCATATTTCTGAAGCCGGACTTGGGGTACTTGGCTTCTCCGTTTACGGCGCGCAGTTCTGCATCACCATCTGGGCCGGCTACGCAATGGACCGCTTCGGGCGGCGGCGCATTTGGATGTACTGCCTGACCGGCACCGCGATATTCACCGGCCTTACTTATTTCGTGCAGGATTTCTGGCAGCTGGTATTGGTGCGAGCTCTGGCCTCCGGGTTGGCCTACGCGGAACTCGCCGTTTCCATCACCATCGTCAATGAACAGGCTCCGGCGAAACATCGCGGCTTGCTTTATTCAATTGTCCAGGGTGGTTGGCCGTTGGGTGTTTTCCTGGCCTCGGGAGCGTATCTTGCCTTCGGCAGATATGGATGGCGATTCGTCTTTTTGCTGGGCGTCCTTCCCATCGTAGCCGTCATCCTGGGCCGCTTTTTTGTACGCGAGTCAGAACGCTTCGAACATGTGCAGAGCGTGCGCGAGGCGGTTCGCAAGGGAGACCAGGCCGCGGTTGCAGCGCTGCTCCAAAAACAGCAGGTTGCGGTCGAAGAAGAAGGACGGCCTACGGTTCGTGAGCTATTCTCCAAGCCCGGCCCCATCCGGCATCAGCTCATCTGGTTATCGATTGTCTGGATTTTTTACGGCGCGAGTTATGTCGCGACCAATTTCTACATTGCCTATTGGCTCACAAAGTACAAGCACTTCAGTGATTCTGGCGCGAGCACGCTGCTTCTCGCCTGCGGAGGCATCGGCTTCCTCTTCTATATTCTCGGTGGGTGGCTGGGCGAACGCTGGGGCCGGCGCGAAGTGATCATCGTCTCCGGCGTGCTGGTGGCGCCGCTTAGCCTGATCTTTCTGATGGTGGAACAGACTTGGCTGGTGGTGGTGGTCTACTTCCTGCTCTACCAGGCCACGAACGGCACCTGGTCGGGCGCCGGTTATGCTTACCAGGGCGAGAGCTTCCCTACCCGCCTGCGTGGTACGGCGGTGGGTTTCCTGAGCGCCATCCAAGTAATCGGCTTTGTGATCGGGAGTATTCTGTGGACCATCCTGGCCGGCTTTGGAAAGCCTGTGCTCACGTGGCTCATCATTGCTACCGGGGTGTCGCTGGGTATGTGGACAACGCTGCTGCTGCGGAAAATTCCTCCCGGCCAGGAGCTCGAGGCGATTACGCAATAACACCATTATCGATTCAGAGGATAAGCATGGAATTAACCATCGCCCAGCGGCGCGTCGGGACCGAAGAACCATCACCGGAAAGCATCGTTCTGAAGGCCGGCGCACTGACGGCCGACCTGGTAGCGGGCGGTCTGCGGACAATCCGCTACAAGGGCCGCGAGGTGCTGCGCGCAATTGCTTACGTGGTGCGCGATAAGGATTGGGGGACCTATCATCCAGCCATCAGCGATTTCAGCTGCCGTCAGGGCGTGGATGACTTCACCGTGACCTTCCGGGCACGCTGCGCCAGCTTCGACCCCAAGCAGGAACTCGAATATGAAACGCGCATTACCGGAAACGCGAACGGCCTGATCACCTTCGACGTAACCGCCGAACCGCGGACTCCATTTCTCACGGCGCGCTGCGGTTTTGCCATTCTTCATCCGCTTGAGGGTATCGTCGGGCAGCCGGCCGTGATCGAGCACGTCGACGGTTCACGTGAGCACGCAGCCTTTCCAGATCTCATTGATCCGATGCAACCGTTCAAGGAGATTCGCGCCATCGAGCACCAAGTGGCGCCGGGCGTCACCGCGCGCTGCCTCATGACCGGAGATGTATTTGAAATGGAAGACCAGCGGAACTGGTCCGATGCGTCTTACAAGACATATGTCCGGCCGCTCGCTCTCCCTTGGCCTTACGTCATGGAAAGCGGAGTACGCAACCATCAAGCCGTGGAACTGCTGATCACCGACAGCGGGGCCGGCAGGTATGAAGAAGAAGTAACGGGTGCGGCGATAGAAGTGGAAATCGGGGAGCCGGATGGCAGCTTTCCGCAGATCGGAGTGAGTGTCCATCCCAGTGAGATCGCCACGATCCTGGCCCATCCCGGCGTGCTGCAAAGATTGCAGCCGCAACTTCTTCTGTTGCATTTTGATCCCACCGTGGGCCATGGACGCGAACAGCTGGCGGGTTTTCGAGAGATCGCGCAAATCTCGGAGACTTCGCGGTGCGCCCTGGAGCTCGTGCTCCCCGCGCAACGCAACGTCAATGACGAGCTGCGCGAAATAGCCGCGATGGCCTCCGAGGCACACCTGAAATTGTCCGCGGTTCTGGTCTCCCCTGCCGTCGACAGGAAATCCACGCTGCCTGGGACCCAGTGGCCACCGTGTCCGCCGCTTGCGGAGATCTATCAAGCCGCGCGGGAGGCGTTTCCGGGTGTGGCTATCGGCGGTGGCATGCTGACCTACTTTACGGAACTCAATCGCAAACGTCCGCCGGTTGAATTTCTGGACTTTGTCTCCCACTGCACCTGTCCCATCGTGCACGCTGCCGATGATCAGAGCGTGATGCAGACTTTGGAAGCGATGCCCAGCATTACTCGTTCGGCGCGTGCAATCATGGGCAGCGATAAACCATACTGGATCGGGCCATCGACGATCGGTATGCGCCAGAATCCATACGGATCGCGGGTGATGGATAACCCGGAGAATCGCCGGATCACGATGACCGACAACGATCCGAGGCAGACGAGCCTTTTTGCAGGGGCCTGGATGATCGGTTACGCCGCGTCCACCGCTGACGCGCATCTGCAGGTACTCACGGTCGGCGCCCTGACAGGGGCTTTGGGGCTTACTTCCCTTAGTGCCGCGGGAGAGATGGTCTACCATCCGGCTTTCTACACGGCGCAAGGCCTTTCCGCTATCGGTGGTCGCCCGCGATATCGTTGCCGCTCCAGCCGTCCGGATACGGTTGCTGCCGTAGCCGGCTCGGATCGCGATGGGAACCGCCTGGCTTGGATTGCTAATCTCACTGGCCAGACTCAGGCTGTGGGTCTTGCCGGTGATGTGACAGTTTCACAGACGCTTGTGCTTGATGAGGAGAGTTTTGCCCAGCCGCGTGATGTCGTTGGCAGTAAGGGGATCGAACTTCGGCCTTTTGCCGTCGCTTGCGTGGCGTCATAAAAGCTCAAATAGGATGAGGATGCGTGTCCCCATCTTGTTTCCTCACTGAGGCCGGGTGCCCCATATCTGGCTTGTTTTTCGCGAGATGTGGGATGCCGCAGATGTTGACTGCTAAGTGCATCGGATGAATCGAGAGCCAGACGGGAAGTGTAGTGATATTCCACATCTCGCGAAAAACAAGCCAGATATGGGGCGCCAGGCCTTGGTTGAGGGAACAAGGAAAAGACTCGGGATTCGAGCGCAATGACGGGCCGTCGATGCCTCCGGTCCAACGGCTAGTCCGTCTGGAAGCCCGGCACGAAGGAGGTTTGGCAAGATGCCTTTCCGCCACACACGCCGCAGGTTCCTGGGAGGTTCTGCGGCGGTATTGGGCAGCGAGCTGCTCGGCTATTCCGCGCACATCGTACCTGTTGCATCTTCCCGCGAAGTGCTGCGCGAATTTCCCTTTGGGGCGGTCACCATCACCGGCGGTCCGCTTAAGCAGCAGTATGACCGCATCCATGCGAGTTATCTTGCGCTCGACAATGATCGCCTGCTCAAGGTCTATCGGCAACGTGCCGGCTTGCCTGCCCCCGGGGCCGACATGGGCGGTTGGTACGATGCGGACGGGTTCGTTCCCGGGCACTCTCTGGGGCAATACGTTTCCGGATTGGCGCGCATCGGGGCGGCTACAGGCGATCCAGCATGCGAGAGGAAAGTGCGGGAACTCGTTATGGGCTTCGGCGGTACGCTGGGCGCGGACAACCAATCCATCATTCGTTCGCAGACCAATCTATGGATTTGCTATACGCTCGATAAACATTTCGCCGGCCTGATCGACGCTTACACGTTGGCTCATGTCAACGAGGCGCGCGATCTGCTACCCCGCGTCTTCGATGGCTCACGATCACTGATGCCGGAGCACGGCCGCGATCGTATCGGCAAGAAGAACCCGCCATACGATGAGACTTACGTCATGCCGGAAAATCTCTTCAGTGCTTATCAGCTCACTGGCAGGCACGAATTCCAGTCGACCGCGCTGAATTACATGCTCGACCAGGATTTTTTTGATCCGCTGGCACGAGGTGAAAATGTTTTGCCCGGCCGTCACGCATACTCTCATGCCATTGCGCTCTCATCCGCGGCTAAGGCTTACCTGGTCCTGGGTGATGATAAATATCGCCGTGCGATGACCTATGCATGGACCCGTCTTACCATGGATCAACAATTCGCATCGGGCGGTTGGGGGCCAAATGAACAGTTCGTGGAACCCCATCAGGGGAAACTCTACGAGAGCCTCAACAGCACAGTCGACCACTTTGAGACCCCCTGCGGCGCTTACGCTGCCACCAAGCTGGACCGCTATCTTTTGCGCATGACGGGCGATCCGCGCTATGGAGATCATTTGGAACGCGTGATCTACAACACGCTGCTTGGCGTGAAGCAGCCTGATCCTGACGGCGATTATCCCTACTACTCCACCTATAGCCCTAAGGCAACCAAGGTCTGGTATCCGCACAAATGGCCCTGTTGCTCGGGAACCCTGGTGCAGGGCGTTTCCGACTACGTGCTCAACCTCTACTTACGCGCCGCGGATGGCGTCACCGTAAACATGTATACGCCTAGCGAATTGCACTTCGAGCAGGATGGCGTCAAGATCAAACTGACGCAAGCAACGGACTATCCTGTGGGAGAGACGGTTTCGATGCGCATCGACACCAAAGTCCCAAAGGTCTGGACGCTGCGGCTGCGCATTCCCGCTTGGATGGAGGAACCAGCGCGGATCACAGTAAACGGCGCCACTGCCGCACCCGCGAAACCGGGCAGCTTCGCCGCCCTACGCCGCCGTTGGGAAGGGGGCGACCTGGTCGAGTTGAGCCTGCCGCAAACGTTCCGTGCCGAACCGATTGACGATCTGCATCCGAATGTCGTTGCGGTTATGCGCGGCCCACTGATGCTGGTTGCCATCGATCCGCCGGATGGAATGGAAAAGAGACCTCTTCCGATAGAGGAGGGTTTCAGGACTCTTGGCCGGCGCGCCGAAGCATGGACGCGAGACGAGGGTGGCCAACAGATCGCTTTTGTACCTTTCTATCAGGTACAAAACGAGCAATACACGACCTACTTTACGCGTGGCTGACATTCGCCGCACTGAAAGGAGCGCAACGACATGAACAGCAGCAACGGTAAACCGCAAGTGAGTGCTCAGCAGCGCATTCAGGCGCGTTATTGGATCGAGACTGCCTTTCCACTGGAAGATGCCGCGGCGATCATGGCGGGTGAGCAATCCACTGGCACGTTCATCAAGGTGCCGGGCGAAACCGCTGAGTTGAGCGAGCGCTTCGCCGCGCGGGTTGAGCAGATCACCCAATTGGAAACAGCCGATCGGCCCTCCTTGCCCGGTTCTGGCATGCCCAAAGATTCATCCAACGCGGTGCGCCGCACCGCAGAGGTCACGCTATCCTGGCCACTCCATAACCTCGGTCCTTCCCTGCCTAACCTTGTGGCCACTGTCGCCGGCAACCTCTTCGAGTTGAAACCCTTCTCCGGCCTCAAGCTGCTCGACATTACACTACCGCCGGCATTTCTCGACCGCTACCAGGGACCGCAATTTGGCGTCGCCGGGACTCGCCGGCTAACCGGTGTAGAGCATCGCCCGCTCATCGGCACTATCATCAAGCCAAGCGTCGGGATGAGTCCCGAAGAAACAGCCGCCCAGGTGCGCACGCTGGTCGAAGCCGGTATCGATTTCATCAAGGACGATGAACTTCAATCGGATGGGCCGTGCTGCCCACTTGAGCAACGCGCTGCCGCCGTTCTGGCTGTGCTACGGGATCACGCCGAGCGCACCGGCAAGCGAGCCATGTATGCCGTCAACATTACCGGCGATCTGGACCAGATGCTTGAGCGGCACGACTATGTCATGGCCCTGGGAGGGACGTGCATCATGGCCAGCATGAATTCTATTGGCCTGCCGGCGATGAAAGCCTTGCGCGCCCACTCCCAACTTTGCATCCACGGTCATCGCAACGGGTGGGGCATCTATGGGAGGTCGCCCGCTATCGGGATAAGCTTTATCGCGTACCAGAAGTTCTGGCGGCTGGCCGGTATTGACCACACCCACGTCAACGGTCTCAGCAACAAATTCTGCGAAGCGGACGAAAGCGTGATTCGCTCGGCGCGGGCATGTCTTACGCCGATGTTCCCACCGCCATTCGCCGGATGCGAAATCATGCCCGTGTTTTCTTCCGGGCAGACAGCGCGCCAGGCAGCGGATACCTATCGTGAGCTGGGATCCACCGACCTGATCTTCGCTGCCGGCGGGGGAATTCTGGGACATCCGTTAGGACCTGCCGCCGGTGTACGCAGCCTGCAGCAGGCTTGGGAGGCAGCGGTCGAAGGCATTTCGGTCGCGGAGTTCGCCGCCGGTCATCCTGAACTGCGCGCAGCGCTGGAGAAGTTCTCCAGCTAGATTATGTATTGAAAGCCTCCAACATGGCATTGCTCTACTGCTACTACGGCGACGACTTTACGGGCTCCACGGATGTGCTGGAGCAGCTTGCCGTCAACGGCGTGTCGAGCGTGCTTTTCCTCACCACGCCGACTCCTGCGCAGCTAACCCGCTTCGCGCACTGCCAGGCGATTGGATTCGCCGGCGACGCGCGATCCCGCACACCGGAGTGGATGTCTGCCCATCTGCCTGCGATCTTCACGCGTATGCGTGAGCTCGCGCCCGAGATCGTACATTACAAGGTCTGCTCCACTTTTGACTCGGCTCCTCATCGCGGCAGCATTGGGCGAGCGCTTGAGATCGGCCGGGTGGCATTTGCCACCCATACTGTACCAATTGGGGTTGCCGCGCCGCACCTGAGCAGGTTTATTGTTTTCGGCAATCTCTTTGCGGTTGCCGGCGACGGGGTCTATCGCATCGATCGTCATCCGACGATGGCCCATCACCCTGCGACGCCTATGCACGAGGCGGACCTCCGCCTCCACCTTTCGCATCAGACAGATCTTCCCATCGGCCTGGTCGATCTGCGTGCGTTTGAGACGCGAACGGTCGTAGAGCAATTTCGCCGCCAGGCAGGTAGCGGAGCGGCGGCGGTTTTCCTAGACGGCATCGACGTTGCCATGCTTGAACAGGCAGGCGAGCTGTTCTGGGATCTCAGAGAGAATGCGCAGCCACTTTTCACCATTGGCAGCTCAGGACTCACTGCAAGTCTTGTCGCCCAATGGCGGAAGAGAGGCATGATCGCGGCAACACATCCATCAGTAACCACTTCTGCGACGGATAGGCTTTTGATCATCAGCGGGAGCTGCTCTGCAGTGACCGCTCAGCAGATTCGATGGGCCAAGGACCACGGATACGCAGGGATCGAACTCGACGCGGCAGGACTGGCCAGCGACGATGCTCAAGCCAGAGAGACTGCGCTGCAGGCGGCTTTACATTCGTTGCGATCCGGCTGCGATACGGTTCTTTACACGTCGCTGGGCGCGCCGTCGGGAGCGACGCTTGACCAGGAACTTGGGGCTGCTCTTGGCTGGCTGCTCCTGGAGTGTGTCCAACAGGCCGGCGTTCGCCGCGTTGTTCTCTGCGGCGGCGATACTTCCTCCCACGCGGTTCAACACCTAAAGGTCACAGCGATTACCTTTGCCGGTGCTCTTGCGCCCGGCGCGCCACTGTGCCGTGCGCACGCCGACGAAGGCACTGGGCTAGACGGGTTGGAGCTGGTGCTCAAAGGCGGACAAATTGGGCCTGAGGACTTTTTTCGGATTGCGCGTCGAGGGAGAGCCGCCGAGTAGATGCCGGAGGGATGCTCCCTCCGAGTTTTCAGTCGTCCCTGCGGAGTCTGAGCCATAGCAGAACTCAAGAGAGTGGTAGTCTTCTCCGCGTCGTCAAGGCCCGGAGGGCCGGAACCAAATGTGAGCCCAGCCAGGGAGGGCTGGGTATCCATGTGACGATGGTGAGGGCCGTTAGGCGCCGCACTCCTACATCAACAGAACCCCTTTTGGGAGCGTGGTACGCAGATTGGTTCCAGTCAAATGCTCTGGCTACCAAAGACTCATTTAAGAGAGTCCAGCAAATGCAATCGTAGTGCTGCGCCCCGTCATTTTCGCAATTGGTTGTGTGAACGGAGGGTCCTGATAATTGTTGCACCCGAAAGGCGCACCGCAGGTCCCTCGGCTTCGATCGGGATGACAAAGGGGAGGGGAGCGCCCACCCCAGCAGCCGTGCCGATGGATGGACAGAGCCGCCTGTTATCCGCTAGCCGGGAACAGGCGAGATACGGAATCGAGATGACTTACTCGAAGGCCTGCACGGCACCGTGACCCAGCAGTTGCTCGGCGCGCTCGATGAAGCCCCGGTCGGCGGCGACGGACAGGCCCTCAGGCTCCAACATCACGCAGTACTCTCCGCGGCTCTCCATATTGATCATGATCCTGCCGGGACCGGGGGCAGCCGTGATCATGGCGCGCAGCGAACCCAGCATGGCCTCATCCGCTTTCTCCAGCAGCACGCGGATGCGGACATTCTGGGGCAGCTTGATCTTGATGTCTTCCAACGGCTGCACACTGGAAACGGATAGCTTCGGCGCCGACTCATCGTCGTCCGCGCGGAGCACTCCCTTGACCAGCACGGGCACCTCGATTTTTAGGCTCTCGCACAGCCGCGCATAGTCCTTGGGGAAACAAATCAGATCGATTTTGCCGACTGTGTCTTCGAGCGCGGCCTGGGCGTACATTTCTCCGGAGCGTTTGGATTTGCCGACCTTGAGACCGACGATCACGCCGGCGATCGCCAGCAGACTCTCCGGTTCCCCACCGTTTCGACGACGGCCTGCAGAGGGGGCCACCTTCATCTCCAGCGCAGTCGCCGTGTCGACTACGTTCAGGTTGCGCAGCTTCTCCGCGTATTTGTCCAGCGGGTGGCCGGAGACAAAGAATCCCAGCACTTCCTTTTCCGATTGCAGCCTCTGGTTCTCGTCCCAATCGGGCGTGTTGGGCAGGTCGTCGACGCTTTTTGTGCCATTGCCGTTGCTTTCAAATACGCTGGCCAGTCCGGCGAAAAGCCCATGCTGGCCGGCTACCAGATCGCGCTGAGCCTGCTGCGCCCGCTCCATCGCCCGATCCGCGGCGGCCATGAGCTGGGACCGGCGGCCAAACGCATCCAGTGCGCCGCTCTTGATGAGCGATTCCAGAACACGCTTGTTCATTAAGCGCAGATCTACCTTCTCGCAAAACTCCCAGAAGTTAGCGAAAGTGCTGTTCTCCTCGGCCAGCGCGGCGCGTGCGGCAAGAATCGAATCGATGGCGTTGCGGCCCACGTTCTTGATGGCGGTAAGCCCGAAGCGAATGCCGGTAAGGCTGGGAGTGAAATCAGCGCCCGAGATCTGCACGTCGGGAGGCTCGACCGCGATGCCCATCTCGCGGCACTCCTTGATGTACTTGACCACGTTCTCCGGCTTGGAAATTTCCGAGCTCAGCAGCGCAGCCATGAATTCCACCGGGTAATGCGTCTTCAGATACGCGGTGTGGTAGGCCAGGAGTGCGTATGCCGCGGAGTGGGACTTGTTAAAGCCGTAGCCGGCGAACTGCTCCATCAGGTCGAAGATGCGAACTACTTTGTCCTTGGGATGTTTGCGCTTGATCGCTCCCTCGACAAAGCGGGTACGCTGCTTGGCCATCTCTTCAGGATTTTTCTTACCCATGGCACGGCGCAACAGATCGGCTTCTCCCAGTGAGTAACCGGCCAGGACGTTGGCAATCTGCATCACCTGCTCCTGGTAGACGATTACGCCCAGCGTCTCCTTGAGGAGCGCCTCCAGCTGGGGCAACTCATAGCTGACCACCCTGCGGCCCCACTTGCGCTCGATGAAGTCATCGATCATGCCGCCCTGGATCGGCCCCGGTCGATAAAGCGCGTTGAGGGCGGTCAGATCCTCAACAGAAGCGGGCTTGTATCGGCGCAGCACATCACGCATGCCGCCGGACTCGAACTGAAACACACCGGAGGTGAGCGCGCGGTGAAAGACTTTCTCATAGGTCTCTGCATCGTCCAACGGGATCAGCGACATATCAAGCGGTGTGCCGCGCTTCTTCTCGATCAGCTTGAGCGCGTCGTCTATCACCGTGAGCGTGGTGAGCCCGAGGAAATCCATCTTCAGCAGGCCGAGCTTTTCCACCGCCTTCATGTCGTAAGCGGTGACGATTTCATCGTTCTTGCTGCGACAGACCGGCACCAGCTCGGTGAGAGCCTGGGGCGCGATCACCACGCCGGCGGCATGCAAACCTGCCCCGCGTACCAGGCCCTCGAGTTTTCTCGCGGTGTCTATCAGCTCCTTCACCTGCGGCTCTTTGTTGTAGGCCTCCTGCATTTGCGGCGAATCTTCTAGCGCCTTGGTGATGGTCACACCAATCGTCGCGGGTACCATCTTGGCCACACGGTCCACTTCGCCGTAGGGCAGATCGAGCGCCCGGCCCACATCCTTGATGGCAGCGCGCGCAGCCATGGTGTTGAAAGTAATGATCTGAGCCACCTGCTCACGGCCGTACTTGCGGGTGACATAGTCGATCACCTCGCCGCGCCGGTTCATGCAGAAGTCAATATCGATATCCGGCATGGAGACGCGCTCCGGGATTCAGGAAGCGCTCAAACAGAAGCTCGTTCTGCAGCGGATCGATGTCGGTAATTTCCATCGCGTACGAAACCAGCGATCCGGCCGCCGAGCCGCGGCCAGGTCCCACGGGGATATGGACCTCGCGCGCATATTTGATAAAGTCCCAGACAATAAGAAAATAGCCGGCAAACTTCATCTGCTTGATGCAGTCGATCTCGCGCTCCAGGCGCTCCTCATAATCGGAGATGGGCCGCTTGCGCAATCCCCGATCACCGAGGTGGCGAATGGTGGTGTCGAGGCGCTTGCGAAAACCAGCGCGGCAGACCTCGGCGAAATAGCTATCGATGGTGTGCCCGGCGGGAACCGCAAACTCGGGGAATGGATTGGTGACTTTGTTCAGCTTGAGCGAACAGCGCTCAGCAAATTGCATGGTACGGCTAACCACTTCCGGCGCATGGGGAAAGAGTCGTTCCATCTCAGCAGCGCTCTTAACGTAGAACTGATCGCCATCGAACTTGAAGCGCTTGGGGTTGTGGATGGAGTCCGCTGTCTGCACGCACAGCAGCACTTCATGAGCATGATGATCGTCTTCGCAAAGATAGTGGCTGTCGTTGGTGGCGACCAGCGGAATATCCAGTTCTTTTTCCAGCCGAAAAAGATCAGCATGGATCTTCTTTTCCAGTTCGAGTCCCTGGTCCTGGATCTCCAGGAAAAAGTTGCCGCGGCCGAAAATGTCCTGATATTGGCTGGCGGTGGCTTTGGCATCCTCATATTTTCCAGCCATGAGGTTCCCGCACAGCTCTCCGGCAAGGCAGCCCGAAAAACCGATCAGGCCCTGGGCGTGTTTCGCCAAAAAGTTCTTACTGATGCGGGGCTTGCGGTAAAAACCATGAAGTGAAGCTTCAGAGGTAATGCGTACCAGGTTGCGGTAGCCCTCTTCGTTCTCGGCCAACACCAGCAGATGATGGTACTTGTCCTTTTCCGGAGCAGCGCGATGGTCTTCCTGGGGACAGATGTAGAGCTCGCATCCCAGAATGGGCTTCACGCCCGTGGCGCTTGCGGCATTAAAAAAATGTACGGCGCCGTAAATATTGCCGTGATCTGTGATGGCCACAGCCTTCTGTCCGATTTTGTCGACGTGGGCGACCAGCTTTTCTACATCGCAAGCGCCATCAAGAAGCGAATAGTCAGTGTGCAGGTGAAGGTGGGTGAATTCTGCCATGGGTTAGTTCTAGTTTAGTCTGCTGCGGCAGGCACACTTCGCCGGATGGTGTGCAGAAAGAGTGCAGGTTGAGGAAAAGCGGGGATGAATTAAGACTTCATGAACTCAGAATATCGAGGAAGAGCGACTTCGCGCACTATCAAAGAGCGTCGCCGACTCAGAACACTCTAGCCGTTTGCACCGGCGGGAAAACTTTTAAGAGACGAGCAACAGATCCAAAGCCGGCTTGGCGGAAGCAACAAAATTCGGCCTTCGCGCGAGCGAAACACGACCGTCCTTAGCGAACAGGAAGTCGTAGTCCAGATGGCACTCACCGCAGAGCCAGAAATGTTCAACCTGGACCTGCGCTCCACTACGACGCGTGGTGCGGATGACTCTGCCACTGCGAAGGTAATGAAGTTCTTTGCGGCACTCCGGATTCATACATTGTGAAATCATGTAGGACCTCTCGGGTTACTCCGGTAAGTGTACTCTCGTTAGATTACTTCGAGGGCTAGCATCTGCCTCAAAAGTTGTACACGGGTAACCGGATTTTTCCACAGAGGAATCGAGATAGTAAGGCTCTCCCGGCTCATTCTCTGGGCATGTGACTACTCTGCGACCCACGGTTGTTGGATGCATCGTCCGCAGACTCAGGTTTGAAAAAAAGTTGAGTCAGGAGAGTGCGGGTCGCGCCGGCAGAAGCGCGGCAAAGATAAATGTCGGCATCGATGCCAGTGGACGCACGATACTGCGTGTGAATAGCTTCGCGAAATTGTTGCGCTTTGCTTTCTTCGACCAGGTTGACGGTACAACCGCCAAAACCGCCGCCCGTCATGCGGGCTCCATAACAACCGGGAATACCGGAGGCGATCTCGACCAGAGTATCGAGTTCGCTGCAACTGGCCTCGAAGTCATCGCGGATGCTGCGGTGGGCTTCGGCCATGAGGACGCCGAAGGCCGGCAGGTCACTGCGCTCGAGTGCCGAGGCGGCCAGTTCCACCCGCTTGTTCTCGGTGATGATGTGGCGGCAACGGCGAAAGACGTTTTCCGGCATTTGCTGCTCTGCACTCGACCAGCTGCGCTTCGGTGGCATCGCGCAGGGCCACGATGGAAGGCCAGCGGCTGTGCAGGATGCGCGTGCCCTCTTCTACTTCTGCGCGGCGGACGTTATATTGGCCGCCCGCGTGCTCATGCTTGACCATGGAATTGCAGATGATCAGCCGCACATGCGCGGGGATGGGCAGCAGCCGATATTCCAGCGATCGGCAATCGAGCAATAAGGCATGGTCCTGTTGTCCGGCGCAGGCGATGAACTGGTCCATGATGCCGCTGCGCGCGCCGACAAAGGCATTCTCCGCGCGTTGGCAGGCGAGGGCGATCGTGGCCAGCGGAAGCGCAGACGCCATCCAGCGCCAGCAGGGCCAGCGCTGTGGCTACTTCAATCGAGGCCGAAGAACTGAGCCCTGCGCCCAGCGGAACATCACCCTCGAGCGAGAGATCAAATCCGCCGACGCGCACGCCTTCCTGCGCCAGACTCCAGGCAACCCCCATCGGGTAGTCGCTCCAGTGCTTGCGGGCGGTGGTGGGCAACGGGTCCGCCGGATAGGAAACTTGTTCGCCCATGTTTTCCGAGTAGAGCAAAATGCGCCCATCGTTGCGGGGGCGAATGGTGGCGACGGTGCGGAAATCGATGGCCGCCGGCATGACAAACCCGCCGCTATAGTCGGTGTGCTCGCCGATCAGGTTCACGCGGCCCGGCGCCGCGCATCGCACGGCGGATTCCCCTGCTGCGGAATAGTGTGCTGCTACATCGTCTGAGGAGGCCATGGTCGATTTCGTGCTCGCTTGCACTCGCTTCGCTGCCCCTCTATTAATAGCAGGCCTCTGAGGCCTTGCCGGATGCAGTCTACGTCGGCCACCTTGAGCATTTGATGCAACAGCATGGTGGCAAACGGATCTTGACCGTAACCCTGAAACCGGAAGGTGGTCAAGAACATACGGCCCGGACCCTCGCTGAAGTTCCGCAAGATAAGCACGATTGGAGTTGAGCCAGCCATAGAAGACGCCGGCCAGCACGCTTGGGAATCCTCTTCCCGCAATCCGTCGATGACAAACTCCGGCATGACGGAAGCCGCCTCCCAACCGAGAATCGAGCCATCGATCACCGGGGCGAGGGGCTCCCATAGGGGGCTGGACGAAAGCACCCAGTTGAAGTTGCTGACCCAATCTCCGGTGAGATCCGACCCGGCGCGGGGCACAATACTGAATGGCTTCCCGAAGGGCATGGCTCCTCCGTCCGCTGCGAGAAGCAAGACAGTCCCACCCTGGTTGAGTCTCGCGGTGGTTGCGTCATCCATCTGGGAGGAGAGCCACACTGCTTTCTCGCTGGCACAGCGTCCCCTCGATGACCGCTAATACCGTTGGCTAGGAGTGCTGCGCGCAAAGTCTGCAATTGGTTGAGCGGATCGTGGATGACGACGGTGACCCCTGCGGCGGCGTGAGTTGAGGATAGACCGCATAGCGATAGCGATTCTGTGCCAGCGTCATTCCTGCGGCGCTGACCAGTTGCAGACGAAGAAACTCCGGGGCCGGCGCATCTACCGAAGCCGCTTTAAATTGCAGAGTGCCTTCTGTCAGCGACCTCGCCCGGCTCCGGTGTCTTGGACAATGGCAGCATTCCGGACTGTCCGTCGGAAGTCTGCCACGGATGGTTGCTCCCTCCAATGACAGCAGTGGAATAATGCGACACGACCAGCGGAAGTTCCACCGGTGATCCGGCAGTGAAGTTGTGAGTGGCGAAGTTGGCCATCACCAGATCGTCCTGCTGCAGCTTGCCCAATTCCTCGGCGAAAGCCTTGGGGTGGCGCCACATGCTCATCAGGCCATTCGCCTCCCAATTGGCATCGGTGAGTTCGGTGATGACGTAGCCCTGAATGGTATTTCGCTGGCGCATCTGCTCGATTTCATATTTGAGCGCCAGATATTCGTGTTTCTCGGTAGCCAGGGCGAGAGCGTTGTAGACGGGGATAGATGCGGTCGAAGCCATACGCATGGAGGCGATCGAAGACACCGGCCGCGCGCGTGAGTTCGCGTCCTTCGAAGTCGCGCGGGAACCACCAGGGCAACTGATCAGGAGGCGGCAATTGCGGTAGGCCCCAGTTGCCGAATTCCGAAACCAGCAGCGGCTCCTGGCCGGTGGTGATGGCAGTCGCCATAGGGGCTGAAGAGCCACTTGGGCCGGCCGGCATACTCCTGCACCCATCCGCCCACTGACTCCGAGTGATCGGGAATGGAGTAGTAGATGTGCCAGTCGGCAAAATCCGATTGCAGGTGGAAGCCTTTGCAGCAGGCACTGTCGTCGGTGATCAGCCGTCCCAGTGGCGCGGTGAGCTGCTTGAGATCGTGGAAGCTATTGAGCAGCCAGGCACGCTGATCTGCCTGGGTTGCGATCCATCCCCCACTGTTCGTTCATGATGCTCTGAATGACGATGGACGGATGGTTCCAATCCCGTTCCACTTCTGCGCGAAAAGTATCCACTCCTCGCTGGGCCGCTTGCGGTGTCCAGTGGTGGGCATCATTCCATACAGGGATCTCGTACCAGACCAGCATGCCGGTCTCATCGGCAGCTTCCAGATAACGCGGATCCGGCACCTTGATATGACAGCGCAGCATATTCAGTCCCATGGCCTTTGATGTCAGCATCTCCTGGCGGATGAAATCGGCCGATGGCGGCGTGTAAATACCCTGGGGATAGAAATCCTGGTCGAGAGCGGCTCGCATGTAGAAGGGCTTGCCGTTGAGGAAGAGCCGCCCATCGGACGTAGTGAGCTCGCGAAATCCAAAACGCGTGCGCACCTGCTGGGCCAACCCCGTTTTCGCCTGGTTGTTGAGCTGAAGGGAATAGAGGTTGGGATGATCGCCGTCCCACAGCATAGGATTGCCCACATGCGTCTTGCCCTGGGCCGTCATTCCGTCTACAGCCAGCTCGAGTTGGGCCACGGGCGCACCGAAAGGATCGAACAGAGTGGCCTGCAACGTATTGGCGCCGGCGCTGCCCTCCAGCTTGGCTTCGACGGTGACATCGCCACTGTTGTGCGGCGTGACGTGCACCCATGCGACGTAGCGAAGGGGCACCGTTTCCAGCGTCACATCCTGCCAGAGTCCACTCGTCTGGACATACCAGTTCTGTTTTCCGTGGGGAATCTCGTTGTAATCGAATCGCCTTTCAAGCGGAGGCTCCGCGTTATTTTTCGACGCTGAGGGTCTTAAGATCTCTTTAGGAGCGGAGTTTGGCGGCATCTGCACGGCGAGCGGAGGGGGCATGGGCGGGTCAAAGACCTTGACCAGAATTTCATTGCTGCCGGCGTGCACTTTACCGGTGAGCTCGAAGGAGAACGGCGTGTAGCCACCTTCATGCTCTCCCAGGCGTTTGCCATTGATCCAGACTTCGGTGAAGTAGTCCGCGGCGCCGAAATGAATCAGTTCCCGGCTGGATGGCTGCGGGGGCGGAAGAGCGATGGTGACGCGATACCAGCCCACTCCCGCGTAATCGCGGAGATCGTCAAATTGAGCATTCCAGGAAAGGCTGGCCTTGGCCGGACGCCATTTTGCCTGGCGATCGACAGTGAGGGCTGTGAATTGCGCTTTGGGGTCGGGGCTGAACTCCCAATGCTGATCGATCACCCGGCTTTGCGCGTGGAGGCAGGAGGCCGTCGAAAGTGCGATAAAAACCATTGCCATCGCCCCGGTCCGCTGGATTCTTCTCGGCATAAACGATCAATGCTCCCTTTTGTGCAGCCTTTGTAACGCACCATTCGGCGACGAGACTCTGGTCGTACCGCCCTCGAAAGCATATAGCAACGGAGAAAAGCGTTCGAACCGTCCCAAACGAGTCGTCACGCTCGCGCAAAACGGGGATCGAACTGAAAGGGGACGGCCTTCCCAATGCGCAATTTACTAAAGTCCGGGGCCAGGTCCGGACACCGTGTCAAAAATAACCAGCCACATGGCAGGAAGCTACCTGGAAGCGAAATCGACAACGACCTTGGCATGCCGGTATTCATTGGCTGCGGGATCGACATTTCCCGGCAAGTCAATCAGCAAGTCATATAGGCCATCGGAAGCCAGCTTCAGCTTGGCTCCGCTCGCTTTCAGGACTTTTTTATCCGTCCGCAGTTCAATGGTCGAATTGCGCGCGTCGCGCGAGATGTCAGCATCCACTACCAGACTTGCCTGCTTATAAGTAACAGCAATTATCTTGATCTGCTTGCTTGGTTCACCCACCAGTGGACTGGCCCCATTGATGCTGACCAAAATGCCACCTTCATACCGAATCAGACAATGACTCTTGCCGTGGGGAATCTTAAAGTTCAAGGTCGCGTGGCTGTCTTGCGAATGCTCTTCCGATCGCACGTTTATGGATTTACCGTCCAGCTCCGCCCCGCGGAGATGCGCACCCAGCGGAATTTCCGGAGCCCAGAGCAGCTCAACGGGGCCGCCGGAATTTTCGGTCTCCAGCTGCAATCCATTTGGGACCCGGGTAAGAGTCATTCCGACGGTGCCACCAGACACTTTAACGTTCGTGACGGAGATATGGTCCCAGTTGGCCGGCAGGTGCGGTGAGAATCTGAGTGCATTCCTCTGCGCTTCTCTTTCCAGGCCTAGCAGTCCCTGAATGGTCGATGAGAGTAACGCTGCTGAGGACCAGGTCTGCTCGGGAACCGACTCCACCTGTTGATGGTAAAAATCCCCGGTGAGGAGTTCATGCATATGCCCCATCGAATCGAGCGTGCCCCAGGGGACAAGCCCACTCCAGATGGAGTAGGCAGTTACAGGGCGGTGGTTCAACCAGAACGCCGATGCAATCCCCGCGGTACCCGCTGCTGAAACGCTGCCGCTGGCATAAGAGGCCGGATCGTATTGGGACGAACCCGTGGCTACCCCCCTGGTTCCCCAATCGGATTCGAAGTCAGAAGAAGCGAGCTGATCGAGAACAGCGTCACTGCGGCGCGGATCGAGAATATTCACTAAATGGACCCCATCGTCGCTGCGCCGTGAGAAGGCGTGGCCTGATTCGTTATAACCGTCAATCCAGGATTGCCGCCGATCGTCCCAGTATCGGAGCGCGGTGGCACGGCTTGCTTTTTCGCTCAACCGCATCGCTTCATCTGCTTGCGCAGAATGCCCGCTCAGCCGTGCCATTCGCGCAAAGGCCGCAGAAGCGGCAACCCAGCTTGCGGAAAGTCCTAAATCGTCGCTCAGTCTGTTTTGCTCATCCCCTCCTTCTTTGGTCGAGGGGATGCGGGGTAGCCCATCTTCCGCATTGATCAACGATCCACAATATCGATAGGCGGCCTCGATCCCTGGCCAATGCTGTTGCAGAAACGATATATCGCCGCTGGCCGACACGTAACGCTCCACTGCGGTCAGATATTGAAATGTAATGTCGACATGGACAAACATGTAGGGATACTTCGTTGCCCAGTCGGCTGGATCGGCACTCTGCGAAAGCTCATGCCATATCATCCCGGTGCCAGCATCCTGGTATTTAGCGATGAAGGTAAGGGCTTCACGGGCCCGGTCGTAATCACCCGCATGGACCAGCGCTTCAATGGCAATGAGAGCGTCTCCGGCGAAGAACCATGCGTACTGGGGACGGCGGGCGTCGCGCGAAGGGCCATAACCAGCGACCAGGCCGCAGCCTAACACGGAGTTGCATGCCCAGGCCTGATCGAGCGCGATCTGCGCCCAGGCTAGTTGTTGGTTGACTGAATTGTCGGGGGTCTCGATCCGAAGGGTGCTACCGAGCAACTTGTCATAATGGCTGCGCGCCTCCGTCTCGAATTGGGCTTGCGACCCGAGCAGATCTTTCATACGTGCGGGCACACTTGATGAGCCAGCGTCATTACGCGCAACCACCACGGTGACTGAACGGTCTGAAGTCCCACCGGCGCGCACGGCAAAGGCCAGCCGCTTCCCCGGTGTTCCCGGTTGCGCGCTGTTAAAGACCTGGTCGTGTGAGGTCACTTGGGGAGCGCCGATCCATGCGGAGTATTTATGCGTCGCTTCGGAGAGAATGTAGGCGGAGGCAGCCGGGTTCCACTGGCTGCTCTGTCCGCCGAGAGAAGCAGGCCACATCAGATCAAGCACAGGAGTGAAGTGGACCACGATATCGATGGCATGACGACACTCTACTGTGTAGGTTAGGAAAATGGCGGCCTCGTTGAGGGGAACGAAGAGCTTTTCTCGAACGATGAAGTCGGGGCCTATGTAGGTGCGGGTGATCGCTTCAGGGTCATACGTGACGCGACGAAGCAAGACGGAGCCGACGGTTTCGGTCGTATCGCCCGCCGAGCGAAAGCCTAATTCGTACCCGCTGATGAGTTGCAGCGGATAGGCCCACAGCTCCAATCCACGAGAGGCGTAGCCCATCACGATGGCCTTGCGGCCATGGGCAGCGACGAATCGCTGCGGCGCAACCGAGTCAGTTTGAAAGGTTAGCTGCGCTGTTGCCACAGGCGAGTAAAGGAGGGCGATCAGCCATAAAAGCATCGCTCCGATTTTTGCATTGGCTTTTGCCAAATCAAACTCTCCGCTCAAAGTCTTTCGCCGCACTTCGTCCGGTTAAGGACTCGACGAGACTGCGGGAAAGACTCTCAGGGTAAGGCTTTTATAGACCCTCTTAGCGAACGCACCCGAACAGTGCTCGGATGGCTTACCAGGTGACCTTCAACGTTTTCTCAACGTAGCCTTCGCCCGCTCCGAAATCAAGTTGCAGTGGGCGCAACGAAGAGTTGCTCCCTTGCGGCATCTGTGCACCGTCTATGTGAAGTTTTGCCTGTGGGTCGTTTACACGGAGCATGATTGTCTGATGACTGTTGGCCGGCGCCGACAACCTCAACAGGAGCGAATTCCCTGTCGACTGCTGGTCCAGCACTTTCATTTGCTGGGTGGTTGCTCCGGGTTTGGGGAGCGCCGCGGCCAGACCAGCCTCTACAGCTGGTAGCGGGATGCGCAGGATGCCGCCGGAAAACCGTGCTCCCGGGGCGCGCGAATCAAGGAGTACGCTGTCCGAATATCCCGAAGCGCGCACCAATAGCATGGCCCCGGAACGCTTGATCTCCACATCCACACTTCCGCCAGCCAGCGGCACATGACGTAGCGCAGCTCGATCCCAGTCGGCCGGCAAGCTGGGCGTGACCGTCAGCTTATTCCCGGCTGCGTCCCAGTCCAAACCAAAGAGCCCGCGCAACACCGGAGAGATGACCATGGCCGAGGACCAGAGCTGATGAGAGGTGCTGCGCCCCAAGGGCGCGAAGAATTCTCCCGAGAGTAATTCGGTCACGGCGCCTGGATCCTGCGCCCAGGTCAGATCGGCATTCTGCATCAGATGGGCATAGCCGGAGAGACTACGGCCGTTACGATATTCCGACACCGCAACCCAGCCGGTATAGAGCGGCCAAACCGTTCCCTGGTGGTAACTGATGGGATCGAAAAATGGGACCGTCGGACTCAGATCACGGGTGCCCCAATCGGTCGAAAACTCCGGCGCAGCCCAGCGGTCAAACATTGGCTGGGAATGCTGCAACTTATAGGTGCCATCCCAGGAGGCAACCGAGGGAAAGATAGTCGGGCTCGAATCCACGCTACCGTTTGCATTGCGGCTGAAGGCATAGAACCCGCCCCCGGGAAGCAGGTACTCCCTTTCGATGGCCGCACCGATTTTGCTAGCCCGAAGATCCGCCTGCTGGGCAATCTCCGTTTGCCCAGTTGCCTTTGCCAGTTCCGCCATCGCGGTGCTCGCCTGCTGATCGAGCGCGGCCAGATAAATTTCCTGGTGTGGCATGCCGGGCGGCCAGGATTCAACCCATCCAGACCCTTCCGTGTTCTCATAAATTCCATCGCCGTCGGAATCGTGAGAAGTCTCGAAGTTCCACGTCCGCTCCAACGCCTCCCAGTTGGCCTCGATAAATTGCTTATCCCCACTTACCTTGAGGTAATCGTTGCTGGCCATCAGCAGTAGCGGATTAGCATCCGCGGAGGCATAGTCATAAGGCAGGCTCTTCCAATCCACCAGGTCGGCGGTTTGCGCCCACTCGTGAATAATTTTGCCCTCTGGGCTTTGTCTCTTGAATAAGAAATTCAGCTCGTCACGAGTGAGCTGATAGTCCCCGTAGCTGTTCACGGCATATAGGGTCCACAGGGCATCACGACCAAAATACCAGCCGAAGCCCGGGCGGGCAGAATCTCCCGAGGTGTAGAAACCCGCGACCAGGGCGGTTTCCGCATGCGAGGGTGTGGTTTGCACGCGCAATTGATCGATCGCCACTTCAGCCCAGGCAAACGCCTGGTTGAGCTTTTGGTCAGGCGTGTCGATACTCAGGTGTTGAGAAGAGAATTCTTCGAAGTGTTTCTGCGTGGCGCGGTACGACGATTGAAACCCTTCATCGAGCGCCTCCAGGCGGGCAGCTAATGCGGACGTGGAGGAGGTGGCGGTGGTCTCGCCCGTGGTCATCAGGAGAGGATAGAGCTTGTCGCCATCCGTAGCCGGATTGAAGTGGACAACAAACTGCAGGGGGTAATTCGTAGGCCGTTCCTGGTATGGGGCCATAATTCCGCAGGTCGCGGTGGGCATGGCCACGGCCGCGGCATGATCTGGAAAATTCAGGTGCAGCACATAGAATCCCGATTGCCCTGTCTTAACCCACTCGGGCGAACTGCGGTCATCGGAAAGCGCCGGCCACATGCGCTGCATCTCGGGCGTGAAGCTGAAGGTAAGGGTCATTGGGCGCACCGCCTGGATCTGATAGAAGGCTAGTGCCCCGCCGCCATCGGGCGCGTCCTGCGGTGCGAAGAGGGTCTCCCGCACCGTGAAGTTGGCGTGCGAAAAGGTGATGGTGGTGTGTCCCGGCTGCACATCGATGGTTGCGGCCTGCTGGTTCACATCGATGGGTACGGCGTAGTCTTGCATATCCGCCGTGATGCGCATGTGGCTCAGTATTTTCCAGGGAAATATCCAGGCTTCAAAAGACCCATCCTGCTGGCCGAGCAGTGCTCCGCGGGGGCCGGTCACGCTGAAGGGCTTTTGCGCCATGATGTTGCTGCTGATCATGGGTTGGCCCGGTTGGTCCAGCACAAAGCCCGATAACGTACGCAAGGCCAACGTCGGCGTGTGGTCGGGTACCTGCGCAGCCAGAAATGCTGCAGAGTTAAGGAGAAAGACCAAGGCCCACAACTTCATCGTTCCACCACCATCGAGGGCAACTCTACTTTGTTCTGTGGTGCCAGTTGGCGGAACTGGAAAGCGGCCTGCCAAAGCCGCCTTCCGTGAACCTACAAAGAGAAACGCCCTGAAAATCCCACATGATGCTGCGAGGTTCCCTGCCGGGCTGTCACGCAGAACCTGGAATTCACCTAAAAGTTGAACCGGCCGGCAAATTGCAAGTTACGCATCGACGTCCCTTCCTGGTTGGAAGCGGTGCTGGAGATTTGGCCGGCACCCGAGTTCTGGCAATCGAAGCACGAATTCACACCGCCAAGATTTACGTGGTTGAAGACGTTGAAAGCCTGAGCCATCAACTGAAAGTGCACGCCTTCCCACAAGGTAAAGCTCTTCGACAGCGAGGCGTCCACGTTGCTGAAGTTGGGTCCCCAGAGCGCATCGCGGCCGACATTGCCCCAGGTTGCCACCGCCGGGCGAGCGAACGGGCCGTAGGAATTGGGGGTGGTTGGGGCGGGATCATTCGGAGAAGACAGCACATACGGTGAAGGAGTGAAGTACTGCACGTAGTTGCCGGCTACGTTGTAAGAGCCCTGGTGAGGAGCAAACTTGGCTACCTTGTTGAGGAAGCCCGTGCACTGGTCGTTGTCATTGTTGCAGTTGAAATAGTTTGAGGTAAAGGGCAGGCCGCTCTGCAGCCTCCACGACGCGTTCAGTTGAAATCCACCGATGATCTGGTTTGCCCAACCGGGGACGTGGGCAGCGAACATCTGGTCCCGGCCGAATGGAAGGTTGTAGTTTCCGGCAAATATGAACGAATTGCGGCGATTATAGTAACTGTTTCCCTTGCCTATTGCCGGAGAGATCAGGAATTCATAGGACTCGTGGGAGAGCGAGTGGGACCACACGTAGTTGGACATGAATTGCAGACCCTGGCTGAAGCGCTTGTTGACGACCACCTGCAACGAATGGTAGTTGCCAGTCGCCTGGGCCGGATAGTAGTCAATTCTTTGTTCCCATCCATAAGGTGCCCCATACTTGACGCCGAGCTGTTTCTGGGCCGTACCATCGAACCAGGGGCTTCGTTCCGATTGCGTGTATAGGCACTCGGGCGGAATGCCGGGCTGACCTACAGGCTGAACCCCCTGCGGATAGGTGGAACAACTTCCTCCAGCCGCGGTTAGATGGTCGGGATTGACCTGGCTGAAACCGCTCAGGGTTGGTTGATTGGTGTTATAGCTCGGTGAAGAGTCGAACATATTGTGATAGGCCTGGTTGCCCACATAGGCCACCTGCAGGGACATCGACGAATTGAGTTCTTGCTGGACGGTCAGGTTCCAGCCCATCACCGTCGGAAGGATGACGCTCCTGGGGCGCGCAGATTGGCTAATCCCATCTGGGAGTGGATAGAGGCCGTTGGATGGGATCGCGGGAAAGGTATAGCCGGGAGGTCCCTGGGTGAGATTAAACGCGTATCCAATATTTCCGCCGGTGCCGAGCGTCTGCTGGATCTGGGTCGGAAACGAACCGGTAAGTATCTGGCCAAAAGTGTTGCCCGCCCAACCTTGCCCGTAGACGGTGCCAAAGCCGGCGCGGATGACGGTGTTGGGTCTGGCTTGAAAGGCAACACCCAAGCGAGGGGCAAAATTCTTGTAGTTTTGGGCCACGTTCATGGCCTTGTTGATACCCCCGACGCCGCCAATGAGGATGTCGCCATTGTTCAGGTCAAGCAGGCCACCGGAGCCCGCCGTGGTCACAGACTCGGGGGTATAAAACTCCCACCGGAGACCATAGTTGAAAGTGAGTTTCGGGGTCACGCGCCATTGGTCCTGGGCATAAAGAAAGAAGCGCGTCTGCCGGGTCTGGGCATTCACGTCTGCCGTCTGGGTGCGCCAGAAGAGAGACGTGTCGCCCAACAGGAAGGTGGCCCAACCCAGGCCGGGAGAGGAGGAGATTCCGCTGCCGGCGGGTGCTGTGCCTGAGGTGGTGGAGTTAAAGAACTGAAAAGTGCCTGAGCGGAGAGCATTACTGGCAACCGTAAGCGAATGGTCTTTAGCGTAACGAAAATCTCCGCCGAACTTAATGTTGTGATTGCCTAGAGAGTGCGACCAATTGTTGACGAACTGATACTGGCTCTCCTGCTGGAGATTTGGGTTTGCGGTCGTTCCCAGGAACTCCGCGTTGCCTTCGTTTTGTCCGTTGGCTGGAACATCAATTTCAAACTGAGGCATACCCCCATAGAGCGACAGCGGGGTGCCGTTGGCATTAGGGATGCCCAGAGTATTACCCAGTGGCTGGTCGGCGTCAGGGCCGAGAACGGTGTTGTAGATCCGGTAGTAGCCAAAACGGAAGTCGGTCAGCCAGCTAGGCGAAACCACATAATCTCCGCCCGCTGCGACGCTCTGGTTGAGTCCCGAAGACGTGCCGGCGAAACCTCCTGAGCCGTAACCACCTCCACCTGCGGTGCCGAAGTAAGGAGCACCCGAAAGGCTGGAGCCAAAATAGGTATAGCGGCCCAGCATGTGCAGCTTTTCTGTCAGCTGGGTATCGCCGCGAACATCGAACTGGTTGGTGTTGAAGACTCCAGATCCTGAAGTGGCATAGTTATTGAAGGTTTGGCCGGGTGCACCAGCGTTGGGGGCGGGCAGCAATTTAAAAAAATTGACTGCGGGTGCGGAAAGGTTGGCCGCAGGAATGATGTTGCCGGGAAACGGCGTGCGCCCACTATTGCTGGTGTCGGTTGGACTGTTGGGGTTAAAGGCCTGCCCTCCAATCGCCAGGTAGTCGCTAAGATCGCAGTTCCCGCCGGAGGTACACGACGACCTCGCCAAGGCGGTAGGCACGGTGGTCAGCACGGAGCTCCCTGATTTTTCCCGCAGTCCCTGGTAGTCGCCGAAGAAGAAAACTCTGTTCTTCAACACCGGCCCCCCTACCGAACCGCCGAATTGATTGTGCAGCGTGGGGCTCAGGTACTTGCCCGTTAAGGAGTTAACCGCATTATTGGCGAAGGGATCCCGCGCCTGCTGGGCATCGGAGCGGCGATATTCGAAGGCCGTTCCATGAAAGTTGTTGCTTCCGGATTTGGTTTGAGCGGTGACCAGGCCGGCGACCGCCTTGCCGAACTCCGCGTCGTAGTTTTGCGCGGTCACCTTCATCTCCGACACCGCGTCAATGTTGGGGTTGATCACAGCGACGCCGTTGATGGGGTCCTGGTTGTCTGTGCCATCGAGCTCATAGCCTGTCGCAAACGGCAATTGGCCCTGGACTTCAATGGATTCACTACGCTGCGGATTACCGCTTCCTTCCGACGGGCCCCACCCGATGTACGAGGTGCCGGGCGTCAGCAATTCAAAGGAGGTGAAGTTGCGATTTAGATTAGGCAAGTCCTCGAGCGCACGGTCGTTGAAAATGGTGCTCACGTCGGCGCGGGCTGTCTCCAGCAGAGGAGCTCCGCCGGTTACCGTAACTGTATTCGTCACCTCGCCCACCGTGAGCTTGATGTCGACCTTGGGCTGGGTGTCGACGTAGACCACGACGTTGTCGACCGAGGTCTTGCTGAACCCCTTCGCTTCTGCTGACACCTGGTAGGTGTCAGCGATCAGGTGTTGGACGAGGTATCCGCCACTGGCATCGCTTTGGACTGTGACCGATGTGCCTTTGGAAACGTCGGTGACAGTAATCGTGGCGTTAGGCACCACGGCCCCGGTGTTATCGGTGATGGTCCCGAAAATCGATCCATAAACTGCCTGCGCCAGCGCGGCCGGGGCCAGCGAGGATAGCCATACAAGAAACAGTAAGTAGATGATTTTGCTGGTTTTGCGGTACGGTTGGCTGTGCATAATGCTGGCTCTCCAAGGGGTTGACCAATGTTTCTTGCTGGCATGCTCTGTTATCGGCAAGTTGTGACGAAACGGATATTCGCTCGTCGATACCATCGACCGATCCCGTTTTCGCATCAAAAGTCTTAGAGTTGTGTTTGGGGAGGGATATCTGTGCCCTTCCATAAGACAACCTGCGACGCCTGGAAGGTTACTTCCAGCGCCCCACAAAGACTCTTCCTGGAACCACAATGCTGCCAACGTTGTTTACGGTGAATTGACAGTGAAAAGTAGCCCAGCAAGCTCTGCTTTGAAGCAAACCAGTGAGTTGACGGATTCGTTTCACACGTCAAACGACCCTCGGTTCCGCCTGATTGAACGAGTCATTGCCAGCAGTCACTTTCGCGGCTCATTACGGCTTCGTGAATTTCTCCTTTACATTGCTGAATGCGCCTTAAAGGAGACACCTGAAGCTGCCACTGAACAACAAATCGGTGTGCACGTCTTTCATCGGCCGCCTGGGTACAACAGCAGCGAAGACAGCATTGTGCGAACGCATGCCCGCCTTCTGCGGCAAAAGCTGGCGGAGTTTTTCGCCACGGAAGGCGCGGCCGAGCCAACGATTATCGAGGTTCCCAAGGGCCACTACCTTCCTACCTTCCGGCTTCGCCAATCCGAACCGCCGCCGGCTCCGTTTCCTTTGCCTTCGGAGACGCCGCCATCGCTCCCCGCGAGCGAGGTAGCTTCCGCGCCGCGTGCGAGCTCCTGGAGTTACTGGAAGTCCACGCCGCTCGGGATTGCCTTCGGCGTGATCCTGGTGCTGACGCTTGCCGGCTGCTCACTGCTGATTGTTCGCGCACGGTCTAAAGCGGCTGCGGAAAAATCAGCGATCGAAGTCTTTTGGGCGCCGTTTCTTTCTGGGGATCCGCCGGAAGTGATTTACAGTAACGCTCGTTTTGTGGGCGATTCAAAGACCGGCCTGCGATATGCGCCGGCTGTCGGCGCCGCGAATAGGGAGCCGGTGGTTGACCATTACACCGGGATTGGCGAGCTGACGTCGGTGTACGATCTGACCAGGCTTTTTGACGCTCACCAAGCCGCCTTTGTTCTGAAACGTAGTCTGCTCGTTACCTGGGATGAGGCGAAGCAGCGAAACCTGATTTTTATCGGTTCGCCGGCCGAAAATCCCTCGCTGAACGCGGTGCCTTCGCCGGCGAATTTCACCATGGTGGCCAATTCAGCGTATGCGGGATTTGTGAACAATCACCCGCACCCGGGCGAACCGGCCCTCTACTCGCGTCCGGAGCACCCGCTCACTATGGACTATGCAGTGCTCGCGCTGATGCCCGGCGTTGAGTCTGGAAAGCGAACGCTCATGTTCAGCGGCCTGACTACGCTGGGGACGCAGGCAGCGGTCGAATTCGCTACGCGCAAAGAATCTTTGTCGGAGCTGTTGAAAATGGTCAAGTCGCCGACTGGGGAGATCAGGCCTTTTGAGGCGTTACTCGCCGTCACGCTCGAAGGCGGGGTGCCCCTGCAAAGCAAATTGGTCTCGATTCGGGTTTATTAAGGGGCTTCCCCTGTCGCTATTTCCATTTTCAAAGGCAAAAGATGGTCAGGTTCGCCACATCCTCACTGAACCGGCTGTAACTTTAGCTGGCTCGAGGCATGGATCTGAGACGCGGCATCGAGTTCACGCTTAGCATCTTCCTCTTTCCCCATTTTCCGGTATGCCTGCCCCAATAGCGTGTGCGTGATGTAGTTACCTGGATCCATCTTTTCGGCGTGCTGGAGATACATCGCTGCACTTTCCGGGTCGCCCCGGCGCAAAAAGACTTTACCCATTTGAATGAATGGTCCGGTGCTGGAAACGTCCAGGGAGATGGCCCTGGTTAATGCTTCCTGAGCCTGCTGATACTGCCCCATCCTGGTGTAAACATCGCCCAGGCGGTCATAGACCGGGGGGTAGGCGGGGTTGACTACCCGCTCCTGTTCAAACTGCTCGAGGGCGTGGTTGACGTCAGACTTGTAAAGGTAAACCTCTCCCAGCATGAAGTGCGCCAAGGGAAGATTGGGCGATATCTCAAGCGCCTTTTGCGCGTCCTGAGCGGCCAGCTCCGGCAGATCGGCGTCGAGCAGCATACGGCCGGTCAGCAAATACGCCGCGGCAGAGCCCGGATTGACGCCATATTGTGCAGCAAAGGCACCTCGTGCATCGTCATAGCGACGCGCATTCAAGTAAGAAAGCCCCAGAACGTGGTTGGCGTCGGCATTTGCATCTGGCATCCACTGCCGCACCCGTTCAAGATAAGGGATTGCCGCTGCCGGCCGGCCCAGACGATAAAGGGTCAAGCCACGCATCTGAACAGACTCCAGATCAGACGGATCTTCTGCCATCGCCGTCGCAAAGGCCCGCTCCGCATCGATGAGCTTACCGGCCCGGTAATACCGGATGCCCTGCTCGCGGCTTGTGCCCTTTACCGGCTGTTGTTGGGCGCCAGTGACAGCAGATGGGGGGCTGGTGGCTGTGGGGGGGGACGTGGTCTGCCCGAAGCACAACAACCCGGACAGGAGAACGACTGCGGCGGGGAACCAGAAAATTTGCATAACGCGCATTCAGAATACGCTGCTGCTGCGAGTGCTAGCATTTGCAGAATGCTTGTTTGGCACCGGTGGCAAGCCGGACTATTTTTTGTTTGCGCGGCTACGGCGATAGCCCAGGTTCACGCCGCTCCTTACCCTGCAAACGCGGACCACCCACCGCCGGCCTGGTTTGTCGATGCCGCTCCGCGGGCCGGATTGACGATGCAGAACGTCAACGGAGATGAGGCCACTAAGAAGTACATCATCGAAACCACGGGTAGTGGGGTGGCGATCCTGGATTACGATCGCGATGGCTGGCCGGACATCTACCTGGTGAACGGCAATGCCCTCGAAGCCAGCACAGCAACGAACAAAAAGCCGCTACCAACCGGCCATCTCTACCATAACAATCACGATGGCACATTCACAGATGTGACCAGGGTCGCCGGGTTGACGGCAAGTGGATGGGGACAAGGCGCCTGCGTCGGTGACTACGATAACGATGGATTCGACGACCTGTATGTGACCTACTACGGCAAGAATCGCCTGTATCACAATGAAGGCAACGGAACATTTAAAGAAGTGGCGACCCAGGCAGGGGTTGCCGGAAGCGGGGGCGAGTGGGGCGCGGGCTGCGCTTTCGTGGACTATGACCGCGACGGCAAGCTGGACCTGGTGGTTGCGAACTATGTCCACTTCGACATAAAAACCGCACCCCGCCCAGGCGAGGGGCAGATGTGCATCTGGAAGGGTGTTCCGGTCATGTGCGGGCCGCGGGGACTCGACTCCACTCCCAACGTGCTCTACCACAATCTCGGCGGCGGCCATTTTGCCAACACCAGCAAGAGCAGCGGCATCGAGAAGACCAACGGACACTATTGCCTCGGGGTTTCGACGCTGGACTTTAACCGCGATGGCTGGCCCGATATTTACGTGGCTTGCGACAGCACGCCCAGCATTCTGTATCGCAATAACAAAGATGGGACCTTCACCGATGTAGCGGTGGACGCCGCCGTGGCCTTCGATGAGGATGGCCGCGAGCAGGCGGGTATGGGCGCAACCGTAGGCGATTTCAACGGCGATGGCTGGCCCGATCTCTTCAAGACCAACTTCTCCGACGACACCTCGTCTCTCTACCAGAACAATGGGGATGGAACCTACAGCTCCAAAATATTTGATGCCGGCCTGGCGTTGAATACCCAGTATCTCGGTTGGGGTGTCATGTTCTTTGATATGGATAATGATGGCTGGCCCGATCTCATGCTGGCCAATGGGCACGTCTACCCTGAAGTTGATTCTGCGCACCTGGGAGCCACTTACAAAGAACCGCGCCTGGTCTATTGGAATCAAGGGAACGGCAAGTTCAAAGACATTAGCAAGACGGCTGGACCCGGCTGTAGCGTGCTGGAATCGAGCCGCGGACTCGCCATTGCCGATCTTTGGAATCAGGGTCGCATATCGGCAGTGATCAATAATTCGGGCGCTAAACCATTGCTTTTGGTCAACGAGGCGGCCAATAAGAACCACTGGATTGGAATTAGCACCGTCGGCACGCGCTCCAATCGGGATGGCATCGGCGCCCACGTGACCGTATTTGCCGGCGATAAGAAATGGGCCCAGGAAGTTCGCAGTGGCTCGAGCTATCTCTCCAGCAGCGACCTGCGGCTGCATTTTGGGTTGGGAACTGCAACAAGAATTGACCGGGTGGAAATCGATTGGCCTAGCGGCATCAAAGAGTCTTTCAGCGCGCCGTCTGTGGACCGCATCATTACTCTTACCGAGGGGACCGGGTTGCCGCATTAGGCCCGAGCCGGTCGAGGGCATTAGCAGCGAAGGCGATGACGATGGGGAAGCACTCCAACGTGTAGCGCGGCTCCGGGAGCTTCTATGGTGAGCAACAGCAGACTGCGCAACAAAACATAGGCCACCATAGCAGTAGCAAATCGCGGCCAGTAGAACACTCCTATCAGGGCCGCTAACAAATAAAGCAAATTCAGCGCGCCGTAGGCATAGGAGATGCGGGTTTCGACGTGGTGGAGACGATACTGCCACCAACGCAGTTCTATATTGAGCATCTCAACTCGGGGCCGAAGCCACATATCGGCCAGGCGCAACAGAGGAAGCGTTACGTAGTAGCGAACGGGATTAGCCCGGATGCGCCCGGCAGCCAGAGCGGCAAAGCCGGCGTCGATCTGCGGCGTTAGCACATCGTTGGTGTTGTACTGCGCGACTAAGGATTGTGTTGCGCGTGCATCGTCCGGCAAATCTAGGGCCCGAGCCGGTAGCAAGTGGATGTCGATATCGTCTCCGGGTACATTCCAATAAATCTCATAAGTGGAGGCAAAGTCGGCCATCCATGTTTTTGTCCAGCGTTGAAATCCAGGTGCCTTGGATTCTCCGGGGTCGGTGGCGGAACGGGGCGCTAAAGGCTGAAAGACCTGGAAGGTGCCCCAATTGCGAACAGTCCAAACAGCGAATGGCAGCAGCGAGATCAGCCCACACAGCAATGCAATACGCAGCGACCGCGCCAAACCAAGCGAGTTGCGGCCGTAGAGGATGAGCGCGGGAAAAAGGCCACAGCCAGCAAGGCGCCGTCGGGCCTCAAGAGAGCGGCGTAGCTCCAGGCAAAGGCAAGAGCCAGCATCCATCCCCAGTACGGACGCACGAGCACAGCCGCGAATGCATATAGGCCGAGCGCAACACAAAAAATGGAGAGCGTTTCGGTGAGGGGCATCGCCACGTAATTCGCTGTGAAGGGACACAGCGCCGCCAGCCAGAGGGCGACCATCGCGGCCCGATGCCCACTGAGCCGGCGAACGAACCCTGCGATGAGCAGACATGTCACCAGATCGATCACCATTTGCAGGTAGAGGACGGCGGAATAATTCTGATTTCCAAAAACCGCGAAGCAGAGGGCGAGAAAGCCGGGGTATCCGGGCAGGCGGACAAGGGTTGGCGCGATCGTTGCTGGGCCGCCTGCATGGAGGACAGACCGCCCGTAGACACCGTGGGTCAGCCAGTTCCTGCCAATGTCCGCGTAGAGAAGAGAGTCTCCTTGAATCTGCGGGAATGCGCGAATGAACCAGAGGCGCAGCACAGCGCCCGCCGCGAGTGCGAAGACCGCGGAAAGGATTGTGCGCCGGCGCAGGGAGGGCATCCCCCGAAATCATACAAGGGTCTCACCATGCGCGCCTTAGGGTTAGAATAGGCGGGTAGCAGAGAGCGGGAGTAGCTCAATGGTAGAGTAGCGGCTTCCCAAGCCGTTGGTTGCGGGTTCGATCCCCGTCTCCCGCTCCAGGATTTACAGAGGTTTCAGCAGAGTTTTTGTCGATCCACTAACGAATCCCCACTTTGTCATCCCAACCCGGCAACAAAGGCTGGGTGCCCCATTTGCCCCGATTTCCTGCGGAGGCCAGTGGTGTTGATACACTTCATGCGCCTTTCCTTAATGAAAGGCGCACACGCGGACCTTTCTAGCACAGTGTGGCAGGAAATCGGGGTCGAGCCCACGTCTTCGGGCTTGAGTGGGATACGCAACACTCAATGCCCAGTCTCCGGTTGTTCATCAGGAGCGCCGTTAAGGGTGGCGACTTGCCTGAAGCATTCGTCCATGGGGTAGAGAGAAATGCAAAACTGATGATGTCAACACAAACACCGTGACCACCCGTCGGACCCATCAATCACCCCACTCACCTCATCGGCGCAGGGTGCGTGGCGCCTCCGCTGAATTGGTAAGAGTCCGGGCCCGGTCGAAGACGTCAAAAAACATGCTGCGCGTGAGTTTGCCGGTATTGGTGTTTTGCAGCGAGGGGTGGTAACTGGCAATCAGGAAGCGGCCGCCGGGAAGCGCGTATTCGCCGCCGTGGGCGAATTTGAAACGCGGTTTGCGTTCACTCTGCCCGGTACGCGTCAGATGCTCTAAATAACCGTCAAAGGCGATGCGGCCGAGGCAGACAATCACCTTCAAATTGCTCAGCAACTTGATCTCCTGGTCGAGGTATGGCGAACAGTTCTTCAACTCGGAATTTTTGGGCTTGTTGTCAGGGGGCGCACAACGCACCACGGAAGTGATCCAGCAATCCTTGAGTTGCATGCCGTCGCCGCGGGAGACAGAGTTGGGCTGCGAGGCGAAACCAGCGTCGTAGAGAACGGGATATAGAAAATCGCCGGATCCGTCGCCGGTAAAGGGCCGGCCAGTCCGGTTGGAACCGTGCGCACCCGGGGCCAGGCCCAGGATCAGTACACGGGCCATCTCGTCGCCAAACGACGGAACCGGCTTGGCCCAGTAAATCCAATCCCGGTAGGCACGACGCTTGCTGGTGGCGATGTCTTCGCAGTACTTCCGAAGGCGGGTGCAGCGCTGACAGCGGATGACTTCCTGGTTGAAGAGAATGAGTGGACTGAGGCTGGTCGTGGCTGCGCCAGGAGTGACCTCAGGAGCGGGGCTTCCAGTCGGCAAACCTGGATTCGCTTGGGGAACGGAACTCATACTCGATTGTAAGGCCCAGCAGAAAGACGGCGTAAGATGAATTTTTGCTTACCTCGCTTCAGTTGGACGGAAGTGGGCAAAGTTTTTGTGGGGGTCTATGTACAACGTAAAGCGATGGTTAGTAAGTGTTCTCGCCGCGTCCGCTCTGCTCGCGGCCGGATGCCGGCAACAACCAGCCCCGCCAGGCGAACAAGCGCCGCAACCGGCAGCACCAGCAGCCGTGCAAATTGGTGGCGAGAACGTGTTGACGCTCGTGCGCAAGGCGACCGCTAGCGGTAGCAAACCAGAATTCCTCTCCGTAACCCTGCTTCCAGGGCGGGGCATGAACATGTTCCAGGTCACCGCGGCTATTCCTGGCAAAGGCGAGATCCCATTGTTGCGTTCACCTTCTCTTGCGGATGCACCGAAAGTACTTAGCGGCACGGGTAAAGATCAATCGGGCAACCAGTCCTTCAGCCTCGGCGGAGCCTTCCTGATTCCCTACCCCAATCGCATCCTGGGCGAACCCTCCTCGGACGGCAAGTCGGTCGTCACCCATTGGCGCGGCCACACCCTGTCCCTGCCGGCAAACTTCCCCAGCAAGAACCCCGGCGGCCCGGTGGTCGCGATTCATGGATTGATTACCCAGGCGAAAGTGGAAGATCTGCAAACACAAACCACCGAGGATGGACAGACAGTGACCGGTGTCATCCACGCTGGAGACTTCGGTGGTCACTGGATTTCCGACACTGACCTGAATTTCACCATCGCACTCACCGGCGACGGGGTCGAGACCACGATCACAGCCAAGAACGTGGGCAAAGAGCCCGAGCCTATGTCCATCGGCTGGCATCCCTACTTCGTAATACCAAGCGGCCATCGCGCCCAGGCGCGCGTGCATATCCCCGCCACCATGATGGCGGTAGTGAACAATTACGGTGACGCATTTCCCACCGGGCAACTGAAACCGGTCAAGGGCACTGACTACGATTACACTGCACCCGACGGTGTGCCCCTCGACGATCATTTTCTGGACGACAATTTCTCTCATTTGCAGTGGACCCATGGCGCCGCCGACGTCAAGCTGATTGATCCGGAATCGAATTACGGTCTGACGGTGGCCGCCTTGTCGCCTGAGATCAAGACAGTGCAGGTGTATTCGCCCAAAACCTCGTTCGTCGCGGTCGAACCACAGTTCAACTACGTCGACCCGTTCGGCAAGGTTTGGAGGGGCATGGATACGGGCATGGTGACGCTTCGTCCCGGACAGTCGGTGACATGGAAGGTTCGGCTGGACTTGTTCACCCCGGGAGGGGCGGCCCAGTAGCACTTTGGAAAGATACTTTGCAGCACGACGCGCAGGCATAAACATGGCAGCGTGTCATCGGTGGAAGGAAGAATCGGATTACCGTGGTAATGGAATCCGTGAGCCAGTCTTCCCGCTTTTTCCCTGAACCAGCGCATACTTGTTGAATGCGACGACCGACTGCGTCCCGCTGCCTGTGCTGTGGGTATAAAACGCTCTCCATGCCTGAGGCCCTGGAGCTGTGCCAGGTGTGCTGGTGGCAGGATGACGGGCAGGATGACCGAGACGCAGACGTAGTCCGCAGAACCGTTAACGGTAACCTCAGCCTCAGTGAGGGACGCCGCAATTACAAGCACTACCAGGCTGCCGATCCACGGTTTGTTGCCCACGTGCGCACCCCGCGGCAAGAGGAGCTCTAGCCGGCTGCGGAAAGCCCATCGAATGAAGGGCACGGCTTCAGCCTTGCCACGACTGCCAAAGCGGGACGATTTCTACTAAAGGATATTGAAAAGCGTACCTCAGCGGCTGAAGCCGTCTTTGGCGTATCGCTCTTACGGCGCGACTGAAGCCGTGCCCTTCGTTCGACGAGTTTTCCGCAGCTAATGGAGCATTTCCATTTCGAGCTGCTCAGTCAAGGGCCAGCAAAGTACGGCTTCCCTTGAGGAAAGGCCACGTCCGTATGCACCCGAAGTGAAACTGCTGAGTCCTCAGCTCCTGTACCACGCCTGGTTCGGTAAGGGTAACTAAAAAAGGGTGTATCGTAGTTAATAGCGGCTTCGCATTCTTTGCTCTGTAGGTTTGACCCTCCCGGGAAAGCCTCATACGATGAAAGCAGGCTGTTTACGGGCCGCTCCGCATACATCCATTCCGCCATTGCGCTGTGCGGCGGAGCGAGCAAATCTGGAAGGCATAAGTTGAGCTCAACTGAAATGATTGAAACCACACCCGAAACTGCCGGAGCATCCGCCGCCACCGAAGAGCCCGACGAACACGAGGGCCACGATCACACTCATGGCGCGGCCACTCTGAATCCGGAGTGCACCCGAGAAGTTGAAATCGAAATTCCTGCGGATGAAGTCTCCCGCACTTTCCGTGCGGTCACCAAACGCTATCAAAAGAATGCCCGCATACCAGGCTTCCGTTCAGGCAAGGTTCCGGAGTCCCTCATCCGCGGCCGTTTCGCCGAGCAGATCCGCCAGGATGTGATGGAAGCTGTTCTTCCCGACCACTTCCGCAATGCCATCGCAGAGCAGCACCTCAAGCCCATCTCGCAACCACAGGTCACCGGCATCGAGCTCGAAGAGGGGAAACCTCTCCGCTTTAAAGCCGCCTTCGAAGTGGTTCCGGAGTTTTCCATCGATGGCTACCAGGACGTAAAGGTCGAGAAGGTACCGACGGAGTTGACCGATGCCGAGGTCGACACCGAGCTAGCCCGCATTCGCGATTCCCGCTCCACAATGGAGCCGGTGACGGAAGAGCGCGCACTGACCGATGGCGACTTTGCCCAGATCAGCTTTACCGGCACCGTGCAACCGGCGGAAGCTGAAGGCGAAACTCCGGCCCCCCCGCAACAACCCATCACTGGGCAGGATGTGATGGTGCAGGTGGGTGGACCCAACACTCTCGAAAGCTTTAACACCGCATTGCGCGGCTCCTCTGTGGGGCAGCAGTTAAAGTTCGAGGTGAGCTATCCGGAGGACTTCGGCGAGCGTCAACTGGCTGGCAAGCGCGTGGCTTACGACCTCGAAATCAAGGGCATCAAGAAAAAGATCGAGCCTGAACTGAACGACGATTTCGCCAAGGAGTTGGGCCAATATGAGAGCCTGGCCGACTTCACTCGCCAACTGCGCGAACACATGGCCAACGATAAGCAGCGGCGGGTGGAAAGCGAAACCACCAGCCGGCTGCTCGACGCGCTGGTGAATCGTTTTGAGTTTCCCGTGCCCGAGTCGCTGGTTCAACTGCAGATTGACGCCCGGTTGGATCGCGGACTGCGCACACTTGCCTCCCAGGGCATGCGGACGGAAGACATGCGCAATCTCGATTTCGATCGCCTGCGCGCCGCACAGCGGCCCTCCGCTACGGCTGAGGTGAAGGGTTCCCTTCTACTTGACCGCATTGCAGACGCAGAGAATGTCAACGTGCCCGAAGAAGACGTCGAACGTGAACTGCAAGCGGCCTCCCTGCAACTGCGGGAGCCAGTCGATGCGTTACGTACGCGTTTGACTGAGGACGGGAGCCTCGCTAGAATCCGGGAACGCTTACGTAGAGAGAAGATGGGCGCGCTGCTATACGAACGGCTAGCGTCTTAAACGATAAACACAGTGAAGACGCTCCAGCGTCTTGAGTAGAGACAAAACAGGGCAACTTTAACACCGGGCCTACGACGCCCGCGGGAAACAGAAGCAAGGGAGAGCATGGCACTTGTACCTATGGTGGTCGAGCAGACGAGTCGGGGCGAGCGAGCCTACGACATTTATTCTCGTTTGCTTCGCGACAATATTATCTTTCTGGGCACACCGATCGACGATCAGATCGCCAACCTGGTAATCGCACAAATGTTGTTTCTCTCCGGTGAGGATCCAGAGAAGGATCTTCAGCTGTACATCAATTCTCCGGGTGGCTCCATCACCGCGGGTCTAGCGATCTACGACACCATGCAGTTCATTCGCAACGACGTGGTCACCTACTGCATCGGGCAGGCGGCGAGCATGGCGGCGTTTCTACTCATGAGCGGCAACAAGGGCAAGCGCTTTGCGTTGCCGAACTCCCGCATCCTGATCCATCAGCCGTCTATGGGCGGACTTTCGGGGCAGGCTACCGATATCGATATTCATGCTCGCGAGATTCTGCGCATCCGCGAGATCACCAACAAGTTGATGTCCAAGCACACCGCGCAGCCGTTGGAACGCATTGAACGAGACGTAGAGAGAGATTTCATCATGAACGCCCAGCAGGCCAAGGAATACGGCATTATTGATGAAATCATAGACCGGCCACGTACTTGAAGGTCGTTAGGGCAAAAGGAGTTGCAGTATGAAAACGCCGAGGGGAACAGACGATACGCTCCGTTGTTCGTTCTGTCATAAATCGCAGGACGCCGTTGCTAAATTGATCTCCTCACCGAGCGACTATCCGCGGGCGTACATCTGCGATGAATGTGTCGCGGTCTGCAACTCTATTTTGGAAGACGACCGGGGCGAAACACAGCCCGGAGCGGCGCCGGCGCACTTGCCCAAACCGCAAGAGGTCAAGGGCTTTCTCGATGAGTACGTCATTGGCCAGGAGCAAACAAAGAAGAAGCTGGCTGTAGCTGTCTACAACCATTACAAGCGTATCCAGATGAACCGGACGCGCGGCAATGATGTCGAGCTGTCCAAGTCCAACATTCTTCTCGTCGGCCCCACCGGCAGTGGCAAGACTCTGCTGGCGCACACCCTGGCAAAGATGCTGGATGTGCCCTTTGCGATCGTCGACGCGACCACGCTGACGGAAGCCGGCTACGTGGGCGAAGACGTCGAAAATATCATTCTAAAGTTGCTGCAGGCTGCCGATGGCGACGTCGCCAGAGCACAGACCGGCATTATCTATATCGACGAGATCGACAAAATCGGTCGCAAGGACGAAAACCCGTCCATTACCCGTGACGTCTCCGGAGAGGGTGTGCAGCAAGCCCTGCTGAAGATCCTCGAGGGCACGGTAGCGAACGTTCCGCCCCAGGGCGGCCGCAAGCATCCCCACCAGGAGTTCACACCGGTCGACACCACCAACATCCTGTTTATCTGCGGTGGCGCTTTCGTCGGGTTGGAACGCATAGTCGGACGCCGTGTCGGCAAGAAGGCTTTGGGTTTCAAGGCTCTCTCCGATAAGGATGCCCAGGAAGTAGGCGTTCTACCGGCGCAGCGCGACACCGAACTCCTGCGCCAGGCGCAACCTCAGGATCTGATCAAGTTTGGCCTTATCCCCGAGTTCGTGGGTCGCCTGCCGGTGATTGGCATTCTTGACGAACTCGATGAAGAGGCCCTGGTGGAGATTCTCACCAAGCCCCGCAACGCCATCCTCAAGCAGTATCAGCGGCTCTTCGAGTATGAGGGTGTGAGGCTTTTGTTTGCCGAAGATGCTTCCCGGGCCGTAGCTCGCGAGGCGCTCAACCGCAAAGTTGGCGCTCGCGGATTGCGCATGATCCTGGAAGAACTGATGCTCGACCTGATGTACCACCTCCCCAGCAACAAGAAGATCAAGGAGTTGGACATCACCGCCGAGATGGTACAGAAGCGGGATCTTTCCGTGACTCTGCTCGAAAAGGCCGGATAGAGTTCGGTTTCAGCCCACGCAACGCCCCAAACCGAACCTTAGCCCCTGCGCAGGCTCCTGCAAGCTGCCTAAGTCCCGCAGGGGCGGCTGAAATTGTCCCAGGACACGCGTCCTGGGTACACTCGGTTGAGAATACGATCGCGACGGCAAATATGTCGCCTATCAGGGAAATGGCGGATTGTGAGTTGACGCCATCCGTAAGCCCAATATGCCGCCCCCAGGACTGACGTCCTGGCCTACTTTCAGCCGTCCTCACGGGACTCAAGTTAAAAGGCCAATGCTCACTCAGACGCTAAGCCCGTCCTATCCCCGGTCGTCTACGGCCCCACTAAGTCGTGCCCTGATACTAGACATTGGTTTTGCGGACAATAGCCTTCTTTCCCACAAAAATGTTGTCGTCCGGACCGAAGCATAGTGTGGCGGGAGAGATCGGTGGTCGCTAATTTTGGTCCCGTGTGAACTTCGGGTCACTTTCTTCGTCTAATCAGTCTATTGATTGGTTGAAGCCCTCACGTCCGGGTCATTGGCGCAAGTCCCTTTTCCTCTGTATAAGGGAGATAAGTGAAAGGAAATCGCGTGACACAAGCAAAAGAACCCCGTGACAAAGGCGATCTTCGCAAGCTCCCCATGATGCCCATTCGGGACATGGTGATCTTCCCTTACATGATGACGCCCTTTGTTGTGGGGCGGGAGTCGAGCGTAAGAGCGCTGGAAGAGGCGCTGACCGGAGACCGGAAGATATTTCTCGCCACCCAGCACGACGCGGGCATCGATGAACCGCGCCCGGAAGACATCTATTCGGTGGGAACCATTGGCAACATCGTCCAGAGCGTGAAGATGCCGGACGGCAACATCAAGGTGCTGGTGGAAGGGCTGGAACGAGCCAAAGCGGTCGAGATGAACGACTCCGATGGCTTTTTCGTGGCCACCGTGCGCGTGGCCAACCGGCAACTCGAAGTAAATCCGCAAATCGAAACGGTGATGCAGCGGGTCACTTCCCTCTTTGAGCAGTACGTCAAGCTGCAGCAATCCCTGAATTACGAGACCATGATCGCCGCCGTTCGCATGGACGAGCCGGCGAAGCTTTCCGACACTATCGCCGCCAACCTGCAGCTTTCGATTGAAGAGAAGCAGGAGTTGTTGGACATTTTCGATCCGAGCGAGCGGTTGACCCGTGTGGCAGATGTACTCGATATCGAAATCGAGAAGTTGAACATGGACCGCAGCGTGCAAAGCCGGGTGAAGCGGCAGATGGAGCGCGCACAGAAAGAGTACTACCTCAACGAAAAGATCAAGGCCATCCAGAAGGAACTGGGCCGCGGTGAGAAGAGCGAGTTCGACGAGCTGCGCAAGAAGATCGAGAGCGCAGGCATGCCCAAGGACGTCTTCGATAAGGCTGTTCAGGAGCTGAAAAAACTGGAGGCCATGCCGCCCATGTCGGCGGAGTCGACCGTCTCCAGAAACTACCTCGACTGGCTGTTGGCCGTGCCGTGGAAGAAGAGAAGCAAGGAAACCCGCAGCATCGATCACGCCGAGAAGGTACTAAATGCGGACCACTACGGCCTGGAGAAAATCAAGGAGCGCATTCTTGAGTTCCTGGCTGTCCGCCAACTGGTAAAGAACCCCAAGGGATCGATCCTCTGCTTCGTCGGACCTCCGGGTGTCGGCAAGACCTCGCTGGGCATGTCGATTGCCAAGGCGACGGGTCGCAAGTTCGTGCGTATGTCCCTGGGCGGCGTACGGGACGAGGCGGAGATCCGCGGTCATCGCCGTACCTATATTGGAGCGCTGCCTGGACAGATCATCCAGTCGATGAAGAAGGCGGGAACCAAGAACCCGGTCTTCATGCTGGATGAGGTGGATAAGATGGCCTCCGACCTGCGCGGCGACCCCGCCTCAGCGCTGCTCGAGGTGCTCGATCCGGAGCAGAATACGAGTTTTCAGGACCACTATCTCGACGTGGAATATGACCTTTCGCAGGTGCTGTTCGTGGCCACCGCGAACGTGCTGCACACCATCCCGGCGCCACTGCAGGACCGCATGGAGATTCTGCGGCTGCACGGATACACCGAGGCGGAAAAGCTCGAGATCGCCAAGCAATACCTGGTCAAGAAGCAGCGTGAGAGCCACCGGCCTAAGCGACAAGAACGCGGTCTTCAGTGACGCAGCGCTGGTGGACATCATTCGCGGCTATACACGCGAAGCGGGCGTACGAAACCTGGAGCGCGAAATCGGGAATGTGTGCCGCAAGGTAGCCCGGCGCGTGGTCCGCAACGGCGCCAAGCACAAGGAAGAAATCACCGACACCAACGTGAACGAGTTTCTGGGAGTGGCCAAGTTCCGCGACTCTCAGTTGCACGAGACCAGCGAAGTAGGCCTGGTGACTGGGCTCGCCTGGACAGAGGTGGGTGGCAGCATTCTCTCTACTGAAGTGCAGGTTCTGGATGGCAAGGGCAAGTTGACCCTGACCGGCCAACTGGGCGACGTGATGCAGGAGTCGGCGCAGGCCGCGCTTTCTTACATCCGCAGCCGGGCGCAGCATCTGGGGCTGCCCAAAGACTTTTACCGCAATATCGACATTCACGTGCATGTGCCGGAAGGCGCGATTCCCAAGGACGGTCCGTCGGCCGGCATCACCATCGCCACGGCGCTGGCCAGTGCCTTGGCCAAGATACGCGTGCGGCGGGACATCGCCATGACCGGCGAGATTACTCTGCGGGGCAAGGTTCTGCCCATTGGCGGATTGAAAGAGAAGCTGCTGGCGGCCCACCGGGCGGGGATCTTCGAGGCCGTTTTACCCCGAGCCAACGAGAAGGACCTGGCGGATCTTCCGGAGAATCTGCGCAGCGTCATGAAGCTGCACTTCGTGGATCAGATGGACGAAGTGTTGAGGATTGCGCTCGAGGGTCCGCTGCCGGAATTGCGCGAGGAGACTCCCGAGGCACTGGCCGCGGTCCAGCCTCCCGCGCCTGTCGGGCAGCCGCGCGCACAGTAAGCCGGATGCACCTGGTTACCAAGTTCCTGCTGTCGGCAATGGCCCCGGAGCAGTTCCCTTCCGCCACCGCGCCGGAATTCGCTTTCCTGGGCCGGTCCAACGTCGGCAAGTCGAGCCTGATCAATGGCTTGTTGGGGGAGAAGGCGGCTAAGGTTTCGGCCTCTCCGGGGCGCACGCGAGCCATCAACTTTTTCGCTCTATCGGATTCGGCGACTGCGCGGTTGCCGCGACTGCTCTTTGCCGATCTCCCGGGCTATGGCTACGCCAAAATCTCCCGGTCCATCTCCGCGGAGTGGCCCAAATTCATCAATCCCTATCTCGAAGAGCGGGCCAATCTTGTCCTCTGTATCTGCCTGGTCGACAGCAATATCCCAGTGCAGGCCAGTGACCAGCAACTGATCGCGTCCCTCAAGGGAATGGGGCGCAGCTTTCTTATCGTGGGAACGAAAGCAGACCGGCTTTCCGGCAACGAGCGGACGAAGGCTCTCAAGCAGCTTAAGGAAGGGCTGGGACTGAGCGAGATTGTGCTGTGTTCGGCAAAAACGGGTGACGGTCTCAAGGAGTTGTGGGCGCAGATTCTGGTGCGGGCAGAAGAGAACGCTCCCGCCTGAATGCTCCACGGCGGCCCGGAGAAGTCTCGATAAGTTTCCTCTACCAGGTGTTGTAAGGCTGTCCGTCGCTCCCCGGCTGATCCGACCCACTGTGCACGTCGGTCATGCCGGGGTCGGTCTGATCGACGTTCTGCAGTGTGTCGTCCATGGTCGGTACCCAGGTGCTGTTGCTGTGGGTGACCGGGTCAAGGGGAATCACCTTGAGATAACCTGCGCTGACCAGATCATCGAGTGACTGCGGCGCCTTACTCTTGTCGTTGGTATAAGCATCGATAGCATCGCGCATGACGTGCAGGTCCTCCCTGAGGACCGCTTCCCGGGCGGCGCGAATCGATGCGATATACGCAGGGATCGCGATGGCCGCCAGAATGGCGATGATCAGCATCACCACCATCAACTCGACCAGGGTGAACCCTGCCGCGTCGCTTGACCGGGTAGAACGCGCACATCTACGAGAACCGAAGCAGGATATGCTCACAAGCCTACCAATCGGAGTACTTCGTTCCATCGAGGGCAATGCCTTGCGACTTGGAGGCGACGTCGAAGACACTCTGCCCTCCCCAGGAGTCGCTATTAGGGTCGTCCTGCATGGAGCGTAATGTCCATTCGTCCTTGCCGGTCATCGGATCCACCGGGATGCGGCGCAAGAATTTGAGCTTTTTGCCTTGCGCGTCGACTCCCTTGACCAGCGTATCGAGATCGGGCGGATAGTTGCCACTGTCGGCTTTGGGCATGAAGGCGTGACGGTCAGCCGCGTCTTTGTAGGCGTCAATGGCGGCGCGCATCTGCCACAGGTCGTAGCGCAATTGTCTTTCTTTCTCCCGCTTGGCCTGAAAGCGGGCCAGTGGAACAACGGCCGAGGCAAGAATGGCGAGGATCGCAACCGTGACAATCAACTCCACCAGGGTCAGCCCCGCCTGGTGGACCGCTGCGCTGCGTTGACGTAAGTTGCACTGCATACATGGGCCCTATTGCACGTGTACCGCGGTTTGCGAACCGGCGATATTGACCGCTTGTTGTGCGCTGTTCTTCGCCGAAGCGCGGATGATCTGCAGGGCCGCGTCTCCCGCGGCGTTGGCTTGAAAGGTTAGAACGCAGACGGTTCCCGATCCGGTTACCCCCGCGACGCCGGGTGGACGCGATGCCGAAATGACAACATTGCCAACCCCATCGTCGCGATGAACCAGCGCGATGGCCTGGCCATCATGACCGAGATAGTCGCCAGTATCCACGTTGATCAGTGCCAACTTGCTGTTGTCGTAATGCAACTGCATCGGCACGGAGAAGATATCCTGGCCACCGCTCAGGTTGACTGCGACCTTGAACGTGCTGCCAACCTTGGGCGTAGCCGGCGGCGGAACGATTTGCAGGCTCACCGAACCTGGTGGAGGGGCTGCCGCTGTTGGCCCCGATCCTGGTGCTGCAGATCCCGGCGTGGCGGCGGCCGGCGTGGCGGCAGTGGGCGGCGCGACGGTATGCGGCTGCAGCCCCGGCGGTAGTCCATCCGTCACAGTCGCCTGTCCATTTGGCCTGTTGCCCGGCGCTGAAATGCGCCGCAATTCCACGTTGGTGCCCGTGCCCGTGTCAATCTCCTGCAGATTCAAAGGACTGATCTCCGTGGCTCGAACCACATGCGGGGTCAGCATGAAAATGATTTCGTCGTCCTGCACCTCATGCTGGGTAGAGCTGAAGATCCACTTCAGAATCGGCAACTCGCCCAGGCCCGGCGTTCCGCCGATGCTGGTCAGATCCTGCTTCTGCAGGAATCCGCCCAAGATGTTCACTTCGCCTTCTTTCAGCCGCACCACCTGATCGGCAGTGCGCTGACTGATAATCGGCTCAGTAATACCACCGATGTTGGTCGAGCCTTGCTCCTGCGAGGAAACGAGTTTGATCTTGAGCGTTACATCGCGGTCGTAGTGCACGATGGGCGTAATCTCGATCTCCACACCGACATCCAGGTAGGTGAACTGCGTATTCACCAATGAGCTGACGACAGCGGTCGCCGCGCCGGTCTGGTAGGAGCCGGTAGCCACCGGAATGCGTTCGCCAATCTTCAGGTCGGCCTTCTGCCCGTCAGTCGCCCGGATACTGGGATTTTGCAAAACCTTGGTGTCGGAGTCGGAGAGCAGAAAGTTGGCTGTCGCCGCGCCCACAGTTACGGCAAAGTTGGTGGCGTTGAGATGGGCAAGATTGTTCAAGGTCAGGTTCGTCGTGCTGCCGGTGGTGGTTCCTCCGGTCGTAGTGCCGCTGTCGTTCCCCGGTGGTCGTTGTGGTGGTGGCGTTGGGCGGTTGCAACTGCAACCCGAAGCTCCCCGGGAGCTGCACGCCGAGGGTCCGCGTCTTATCCCGATTCACTTCCAGCAGCGCTACGTCAACCACTACCTCAGGACGTGACTTATCAAGATCGTTGATGAGCTTCTGCGCCAGCAGCAGTTCATCCGGCGTGGCCCGCATCACGATAGCGCTCTGGCTGGGCACGCCGTAGAGCTTGGCATTGACCAGCAGGTTGCGCAGCGCTGTCTGGATATCGTTCAGATCGTTCTGCTGGGCGGTATTCGCCAGGTAGAACGTCTGCACCGCCTCTTCCTCCAGCTCCTGGCGCTTAGCGCGGGTATTCATGGCGACAAAAATGGTGTTGGAGGTGACCGGGTGCCAGAATGTGCCGGAAGATACGCCGACGATGCGCAAGGCATCTAGAAGCGATACGTTGGCGATATCCACCTGGATGCGCTTGGAGGTGTATTCGGGATCGAAGAGCACGTTGATCCCTGCTGCCTTGCCCACGGTCGATAGACAACCTTGCTGTCTTCCGTCATATGCAAGGTGAGCGGTTCATTAGAGATGGGTTTTAGCTGGACCGGACTGCCTACCTCGCTTAGTTCCTCAGCCTTATTTTCGGGAATCGAGGTTTCCTGATTGGACTTGGTGGTCGAGAGCCTATCCCTTGCTTTCTGGATATCCTGACGGGCCAGATCGTTGCTGGGGTCGATCTCCATGGCGCGTAGGAACTCGGTCACGGCGCCGCGTGGTGTCGTTCTGGGCAAGAAGCTTTTCTCCTCTATTAACGTGCGCTGCGGCCGCGAGGAAGCGCAATCGCTCATACGCGGTTTTATAGCGCAGGTTCTTGGGTTCCAGCTTCCAGGCCTGGTAATAGTCCTCGTAGGCCGTGATGGGATCCTCTTTGGTCTCGGCTAGCTGGCCGTTCTGAAAGAGCGTTTTGGCTTTGGGGGGCGATTTTGCAAGGGAGCTCTGGCTCAGGCACAAGAGCAGGGTTAGCACAGTGGAAAGGGCCCATTTATTTTGACGGCGATTCATCGCACTCCAGACAAGCCATACCGCATGTTCTCTAATACAGTTTCGCGATGACGAACGTGTGAAAGATATCCGCGAGGAGTGGCGTTCCTTGATAGAAGGCCACGAACGGATTTGTCGTTCCCCGGATTTCCTGCATTGCTGCACCAGCCTAGAGCACTCAGGTGCGGCTTTCTTTGAGAAAAGCCGCATGCAGTTCTGTGGCCCGCTGAAGTTCCACAGGAAATCCGGGTTCGGTCTACTCCAATCGCGAAACCGCTCGGGGAGAAAACGACATATCCACAGACTCACAGAGCGCGCTTTCTTCTTCAGCTTAACCGGTCCTGCAGCAGCGCGTACTCGCCCCGGTACAAGGCTTTTCTCTTTGCTAATATCGGCTGAGTATACCATTTGGGATAGCTCGGGATTCGCTCCCAACTCACGTGCTAGCATGAAGATTCGTAACCAAATGTATGCCCCGGCAACCGAGTCAGACCACTACTCCATCCCCTCAAAAATCGAAGCCTCGGGAGCCAGTTGCGGCCGGTGAACGAGACGCCGCCGTGAACCGGGCGGCCGGCCATAACTACTTCCTCCTGGACAAATTCGAAGCCGGCATCGCGCTGCGAGGCACAGAAGTGAAGTCCATTCGCGAGGGCAAGGCCAATCTCAAGGACGCGTACGGCATCATCAAGGACGGCGAAGCCTATTTGCTGAATGCGCATATTGGTCCCTATTCGCATGGAAGCTCGTTTAATCACGACTCGCTGCGTACCCGCAAGCTGTTGCTGCACCGTCAAGAATTGCAAAAGCTCATGGGGAAGACGCAACTGAAGGGTTTAACGCTCATACCCACCCGGCTTTATTTCCGCCATGGGCGCGTAAAGTGCGAACTGGCTGTAGCCAAGGGCAAGCAGGACTGGGACAAGCGGGAAACCGAACGGCGCCGCGAGGACGATCGCGAGGCTCGAGCGGCCATCGTTCGCAGCCACAAAATAGCACTCTAACCATCACAATCTATTCAAGTTAGGCATAATACCCATGAAGACAAAACTTGTATCCGCCAAGCTCGACCGCGTCGCCAGTCCGCTGCTGGTGATCTTCGCTCTGGATGCCGCGGAGAAGAAGCAGCCAGCCAAACCGGCAATCAAGCTGTTGACCCCTAACAGCGGCGGTGGCCAAGGCGACGGCGAGCGTTCTAAGCAGCGGCGAATTCGCTGCCGGAAGCTGTGACACTGTCCTGCTGCACGCGCCTGCCGGCTGCAAGGCGGAGCGGATCCTGCTTGTGGGGCTGGGCAAGCTCACCACCGCCGAGGTTCGTAAGGCAGCCGGTGCCGCGGTCCGCTTTGCCAAGCCGCGCAAGCTGCGCGAACTTTCCCTCGCCATTCCGGAGGGGCTTGACCCCGCGGCCGCTGCGCGCGCCCTGGTAGAAGGCGCCTACATTGGCGATTTCGATCCGGATACCTATCGCTCCGACCGGAAGGACCAGAGCATCGAGCAGCTCACCATCGTTGCCGGCAGCGGGGCAAAAGAGGCCGTCATCGAGGCTGGGCTGCGTGAAGGAATGATCCTGGGAGAGGCGCAGAACTTTACCCGCTCCCTGGTCAACGAGCCGGGCAACGTGATGACGCCTACGGTGCTGGGCCAGAAAGCCGCGGAAATGTGCTCCCAATACGGGCTGAGCTGCGAAGTATATGGCGCCGACAAGCTCAAGGAACTAAAGATGGGCGCTTTCTGGGGGGTAACCAAGGGGTCGCAGGAGCCTCCCGCCCTCATCGTGATGACCTACGAGCCCAAGGGCGCACCGGCGACACCAGTGCTTGGCCTGGTGGGCAAAGGCATCACATTCGATACCGGCGGCATCTCCATCAAGTCCGCGGACGGCATGGAGAAGATGAAGTACGACATGGCGGGCGGGGCGGCGATGATCGGCGCCATGCAGGCCATTGCGCAATTAAAGCCGGCGGTCAAGGTAATCGGCATCGTTTGCGCCGCGGAGAACATGCCTTCCGGAACAGCAATGAAGCCGGGGGACATCCAGATCGCGATGTCCGGCAAGAGCATTGAGATCATCAATACCGACGCGGAAGGGCGACTGGTTCTGGCAGATGGCCTCGCCTATGCCAAGAAGCTCGGCGCAACCCACCTGATCGATGCTGCGACGCTTACTGGCGCGTGCGTGGTTGCACTCGGCATGGTCAATGCGGGCAGTTTCTCCAACGATGACGAAACCTATCGGCATTTCACCGATGCGTTCCAGATCTCGGGTGAGCGGTTCTGGCGTCTGCCAGTTGAGGACGACTACAAGGAGTTCATCAAGTCCAATATCGCGGACATCATGAACACCGGCGGAAGCCGCTGGGGCGGAGCCATTACGGCCGCCATGTTCTTGAAGGAATTTGCAGAAGACACGCCCTGGATACACCTGGATATTGCGGGTCTGGCTTGGTCAGAGGAACAGAAGCCGTGGATGGCCAAGGGTCCCTCTGGCTTCGCGATGCGCACCATCACGGAGTGGGTGCGCAGTTACAGCAAGTGAGTTATAGTTCGCCGGGCAAAGCCGATACGCTCAGACGGCGGTCTGCCTCTGCCGACTCCTCTTTGTCCCGCTCAAACTCCTCTTTGTCCCGCTCAGGGGATCGGACACCGGGAAAAGGTGTCCGATCTCGAGTGAGAGCTAGGAGGCTGCCCTTGCCGGTTGTTTATCCTGAGTTCGTTTCTGGATGGCTTTCCGTGGCTGAATTCCCGAATGAGCCGCTCGTTGAATGCCGGGAGGTCGTCCGGTTTGCGGCTGGTGGTTAGGTTCCCGTCCGTGACCACCTCTTCATCCACCCAGTGACCGCCGGCGTTGCGAATGTCGGTGCGGATAGACGGCCACGAGGTAAGGGTCTTTTTCTTCACAACTCCAGCCTCGACCAGCATCCACGGGCCGTGGCAGATGGCGCCGACAGGTTTACCTGAGTTGAAGAACTCGGTGACAAACGCGACCGCTTTGGGTTCGATACGAAGCTTGTCGGGATTGATTTGACCGCCCGGCAGGACAAGCCCGTCATACTCGGCAGGCTTCGCCTCGTCCAGCGTTTTGTCAACATTGATGCTTTCGCCCCAGTCGGTGAACTTCCATCCCTTGATTTGGTCTGGCTTGGGAGAAATCACGTGGACAGTAGCTCCCGCCGCTTCCAAAGCCTTTTTGGGCTCCGTTAATTCCACCTGTTCAAAGCCATCGGTAGCTACGATCGCGATTTTCTTTCCTTGCAGTTTTGTACTCATATTTCAAACCCCTCGTTTGCTCTGTGCTTACCTTCAGTGAGAGGCCCGTTCTCTCATGCTCGTTGCCCGCGATGGAAGACCATTAAATGTAGATGAACATTGCGGCGCAGCGGGCATCTCGTGGCATGCTATTCGACAACCCATGCAGTGGAGGACTCCGATGCCCTACCGAAAAGACCTCGTCATTTCCGCTACCGCGATTTTGTCAGCGCTCAGCGCTGCTGACTTCCTGCAACTCCTCGTCCAACACGGTCGCGCTCAATGGAGCCGGCAGCACTTTCGTCTATCCGGTAATGGGTCGCTGGATTCAGGACTTCCAGCAATCTCATGCGAATGTGCGGATCAATTACCAGTCGATTGGAAGCGGCGGTGGGATTCAGCAGGTAAAGTCGGGAACCATTGATTTTGGCGCCTCGGATGCGCCGCTGTCAGACGCAGATATGGCGCAGATGGCGCCCGTGATCCAGATTCCGGAATCGGCCGGGCCTGTTTGCGTCACCTACAATCTGGATGGTCTTGATAAGCCCTTGCAGCTCTCTTCCGATGCGCTTGCGGGAATTTTCCTAGGCAAGATCACCAGTTGGCAGGATCCGCTACTCAAGAAGGACAATCCGGGCGAGAAGCTGCCAAACGCGAAGATCACCGTGGTACACCGCGCCGAAAGCAGCGGCACCACTGCTGCCTTCACTACTTATCTTTCCGCAGTCAGCCCGGATTGGGCGCAACAGGTCAGCAAGGGTACCGCGGTTAAGTGGCCAACGGGCCTCGGCGCCAAAGGCAGTGAGGGAGTTACCGGCCAGGTAAAGCAATCGCCTGGCGCGATCAGCTACGTCGAATTGACCTATGCAACCCAGAACAAACTGCCCGTGGCGGCGATCAAGAATCAGGCCGGAAAGTATGTGCTTCCCAGCACTGCTGGGACAACGGCGGCGATCGATGCATTCAAGGACCAGTTGGCAAAGGACCCTCGAACTTCGATTGCCAACCCACCGGCGTCCGCGCCGGATGCGTATCCTATTTCCACTCTGACCTTCCTGATCATCCCGAAAGACGGCAAGGATGCCGCGAAACGCACTGCGTTGAAGCAATTCATCATGTATGTGGTAACGGATGGGCAGCAGGCCGCGAGCGGCTTGAACTACGCTCCCCTTCCCGACGCGGTGAAGCAGCTGGACGTGCAGACATTGGGTCAACTGACGGTCAACGGCAGCCCGATTCAATAGAGGAGAAACCGCAGGTTCAGCGGGCCCCTTGTGGAAATGTTTTTCGACGGAGCGTAGCGCCTCTCTGTCGCCATGGATGAAGGAGACTACATGGCTTCCGGGACTGCGACACCCAGCCAGTCGAGCGACCGTACCAGTGCGCGTTCGGCTACCGCGGCGGTGGCAAGCAAAAACTGCCTCCGCGCGGGATCGTCTTCGGTGAGGATGTGGTGACGGTGATAGAAATTGTTGAAAAGCTGCGCCAGCTGGAAAGCGTGCTTTGCCAGATATGCCGGTTCGGCGGCAGCAATGCATTGCTCCAGCAACAGGCTGAGCCTGGAAGCCATGATCCACAATTCCCAAAGACCCGCTGCTCCTTCGCCCTCGAAATAGTCTGCCGACATTAACTTCCGTCAGCGCTGCCTCAGGCGTGGTTCCCGCCTTGCGAAAAATATTGCGGGCGCGCACCACGGCGTACTGCACGTAAGGGCCGGTCTCTCCTTCGAAACTGAGCGCCTCCTTGAAATCGAAAGCGATGACACTGTTGCGGGTGAACTTGAGCATGAAGTAGCGCAATGCGCCGACAGCGATCTGGTGCGCGATTCCCTGCCGCTCCTCCTGGCTGCGCTGCGGATGGCGGCTGTCGACTTCTTCTTTCGCCGCCGCCGTAAGCCTGTCCAGCAGCGCATCGGCTTTCACCCCAAAACCCTTGCGCCCGGAAACTTCGATAAAGGAACGGCCCTGGTCTTCCGTCGTGAAATCTGATAGCCCAGTTCCATGCGCGCAGCGCGGCGTCAGCGCGACCATCTCATAAGAGAAGTGGATATAGTGCTCCGCGGCGTCGGTGTATCCCAAGACCGCGCAATGCTTCAATCACGTTTGCCTGGGGATCGGCCTGGCGGCTGTCGATCACGTTGTAAATCGCCTGCGCGCCTCCAAAGTCTGGATGTTGCGCCTCACCCACTTCGGTCGAGATCCAGCACATGTGATCGTTGTAGGCAAAGAAAGGAGCGTAGCCGAAGTCACGACCCAACAAGCCAAACTTCCACAGGTGGTAGGCGATGTCCTTGCCCACGTAGGTAACGGTTCCGTTGGACCGGACGATCACCTTGGCGTCTTCGTCCACTGCCCCGTTTTCTTCTGTCTCCGCTACGCCAGTGGACGCGCGTCGCATAACCCAGCAGCCCTTGTTCTTGCCCTCGGTTTCCAGATAGAGGACGCCCTTGGCTTTCAACTGGGCGAAGGCGAGGTCCCAGAACTTGAGATGGAGAATCTCGCTTTCGCGAGGCAAGAAATCATATTCGATCCCCAGGCGCAGCATGGTTTCGAGATGCCGCCGCAGGATGGCGGTCGAGAGCAGATCGGCGATTTCCGCCGTCTCATTGCCTCCAGCCTCGATGGCGTGCAGAGTTTCCAAACGGATATTTTTCCGCTCCTGCTTTTCCGCATCCGACGCCTCGTACCACTGGGAGACCCGCGCATAGAGGTCCCAGCAGTAGTCATCAATGCGTTGCCCCTGGGCCTTGAGATCGGCCAGCAACTGCTTGACCCCGGCAAGATCTAGGTGCTCAAAGTGCGTGAGCCCGACTACCACATCAGCCACCTGGACGCCGGTGTTATCGATGTAGTTCTGCACGTCCACCCGCTGCCCGGCAGCCCGCAGCAGACGCACAAAAGTGTCGCCCAGGATGGCGTTTCGCAAGTGACCGATGTGCGCAGCCTTATTCGGGTTGATGCTGGTGTGTTCGACCAGCGAATGAAGGTGGCTCTGTTCTTCCGGGGTATCGTCGCGGGCGATCTGTCGCGCAGCCGCCTGGCGGTCAAGCTTGCCATTGATGTAGCCGGCGCCGGCAACAGCAAACGATGCGAACCCTTCCAGCGGCATAAGATCGGCAACCAGTTCCCCGGCGATCACGCGAGGCGATCGCTTGAGCCGGCGGGCCAACTCGAAGGCGACAGGCAACGCGTACTCGCCCATATCCAGGTCGGGCGGCTGCTCGATGGCGATCTGCGGAAGCTCGATCTGGTATTTGGCCTGAAGAACCGAGCGGAGGCGCTCGCGAAGAAGTCTCTGCTGTTTGCGATACACGCAAAACCCCTGATTTTCTTGCCGATTCTAGCAGAAGGGTTCCGCCAGACATGGCCTGTTAAGATTGATGTGGGTGCAGCGTCTGCGATGCACTCGCTTAACCGCATTGCTCATGTCCGATACTCCCAAGTTCTACATCACCACTCCGATCTACTACGTGAATGCCCGGCCCCACATCGGCCACGCATACACCACGGTCGTCGCCGACGCGATTGCCCGGCGCAAGCGCGCTCTGGGCTTGGAAACGTGGCTTCTGACCGGCACCGACGAGCATGGGCAGAAGATCGAACGCTCGGCCCGGCAGGCAGGACAGACGCCACAGGAATTTGCCACCGCGGTGTCCAGCCAGTTCCGCACTTTATGGGATCGCATGGGGCTGAGCTACGACGACTACATTCGGACCACGGAGGAACGCCACCGCAAGGGCGTGCAGAAGCTCTTCCAGGTCCTGCAGCAGCGCGGCTTTATTTACAAGGGCAGCTATACCGGCCAGTACTGCGTTTCCGACGAGCTGTATGTCGATGCACCGCCCGGCTCTCCCTGCCCCGATTGCGGACGCATCACGGAAACGGTCAGCGAGGAAAACTACTTCTTTAAGCTTTCCGCCTTCGAGCGCAAGCTGCTGGAGCTATACGAAGAGAACCCGCACTTCATCCGCCCGGAAGCGAGGCGAAACGAGGTCATCTCGTTCGTGCGCGGCGGCTTGAAAGACTTGTCCATCAGCCGCACCAGCTTCGACTGGGGCATTCCAGTGCCAGGCGACGAAAAGCACGTGATCTATGTGTGGATGGATGCGTTGGCGAACTACATCACCGCGCTCGGCTATGGCAGTGAAGCGCCCCAGGACAAGGAGCGCTTCGCCCGCTTTTGGCCCGCCGACCTGCACCTGGTGGGCAAGGAGATCATCCGCTTTCACTGCGTCTATTGGCCGGCCTTCCTCATGGCCGCAGACCTCCCCGTACCCAAGAGTGTGGTAGCCCATGGTTGGCTGCTTTTTGAGCAGAGCAAGATGTCCAAGTCGCGGGGAAACATCGTGCGCGCGGAAACCATCGTGGAAACACTGGGCGCCGATGCGCTGCGCTACTTCCTTATGCGCGAAGTGGTCTTCGGACAGGACGGCAGTTTTTCCTTTGACGCCCTGGTGCAGCGCTACAACGCGGACCTGGCCAACGGGTACGGCAACCTGACCAGCCGCATCCTGGCCATGATCACCAGGTACTTCGACGGAGTCGTGCCGGCGGGAGACGCCGAGCCGCGTATCGTGGCTGCAGCCGACCGTGCGGCAAGCGAGTTCGCCCAGCACTTCGAAGCGCTCGATTTTTCCCGCGCGCTCGAAGCTCTATGGGCTTTCGTCGCCGTGGTCGACGGCTACATCACGGAAAAGGCTCCCTGGAAGCTGGGGGCGGCGCAGGATGAGGCTAGCCGCGGTTTGCTGGCATCCATTCTTTACACGTGCGCCGAAGCCTTGCGCATCATCACGGCTCTGGCCTATCCCGTTCTACCCGAAGCGGCGACGCGCATATGGGCGCAGCTCGGACTCGGCGAGATTGCCCACGCAGACCTTAAGGATCTGCACTGGGGGCAGTTGGCCCCGGGCACCAAACTCGGTCAATTGGGCCCTATCTTTCCCCGGGCAGAAAAGGACACGGTCGAACGCATGAACGAATTAGAGACAAAGAACGCGGGCAAGAGCACGGAAGCAGAACCAACCACGACGGCGGAGCCTGCCGCGCCGGCTCTCCAGCCCGTTCCAGTGGCGGAGAAGCAGGCCACAGCCATCGCTGCGTCGGAAGCTACCGGGAGCGTCGTCGCCAAGGCTCCGGCAGCATTGACACCGGCCGCTTCGGTGGGAACTCCAACTCCACCATCGCCACCTGCCGACAAACCCGCGACCATCACCATCGACGACTTCGCCAAGGTTGAATTGCGCGTGGCCCAGGTACTGGTGGCGGAGCCGGTGAAAGGCGCTGACCGGCTTTTACGGCTGGAAGTCAGCCTGGGCGATGAAGTGCGGCAGATTGTAGCTGGCATCGCCGGCGCCTATGAGCCGGAAAAGCTCATCGGCCGCAAGGTCGTGATCGTGGCTAACCTGCAACCCAGAAAGTTGCGCGGCCTGGAGTCGAACGGAATGATCGTTGCAGCGTCTCTGGGAGAAAAAGGCAAGCCCGTATTGGCCGGCTTTCTGGAAGATGTCGAAATAGGCGCGCGGCTCAAATAAACTGCGCATCAAGGAGTAGCGCTGGTCGATTCACACGCACATCTGGATAGCCCGCGGTATGACGCCGATCGGGAGGAGTTGCTGCAACGGGCGTGGCAGCAGGGAGTGCGCACCGTCCTGTCTATTGGAATCGGCGAAGGGCCCGACACCATGCAGCAGGCACTGGAATTGAGCCGCAGTTATGCCGGTAAACCGGGGATCCCGCGTGTCCTGGCCACGGCTGGCATTCACCCCCACGAGGCTCAACTCGCCGGCCAGGCCGCACTGGCTAAACTGGACGATTTGCTGGCCAACCCGGATGTACTGGCCGTAGGCGAGATCGGACTGGATTATTATTATGACCACTCGCCTCGGCCGCAGCAAAAGCAGGCCTTTGCGCAGCAAATGGAGGTGGCCGCGGCAAAGCGGCGCCCGATCATCATTCATTGCCGGCCCTCCGATGGCAGCAGCAACGCCTGGGACGACACGCTGGAGATGATCGAGACTGCCTGGGTGCGGACCAACCTGGGCGGCGTCCTGCATTGTTTTACCGGCGAATGGGAGCATGCCAGGCGAGCCCTGGATTGCGGATTTCTCATCTCATTTGCAGGCAACATCACCTTTCCCCGGGCAGAAAACATACGCGAGGTCGCAGCCAAGGTACCGTTGGACCGGATGCTGATTGAAACCGATGCCCCGTTTCTTGCGCCCCTCCCTTATCGTGGAAAGCGCAACGAACCGGCATGGGTGGGCCGGGTAGCAGATAAGGTAGCGGAAGTGCGCGGCACTACGGCGGAGCAGGTCGCTTCCAGCACTGCCAACAACTTCTTCCGTTTTTTTGGTGTAGTGCCGGACGCGGAGTCGTAGGTTCGGGGTAGGCAACAGCTTTTGCGCTCATAATCGAGGAAGGACAGCACCATGGCGGCAGACAACTCGTTCGATGTCATCAGCAAGGTCGACGTTCAGGAAGTAAAGAACGCAATGGATCAGGCCATCAAGGAAGTGCGGACGCGCTTCGATCTCAAAGACTCCCACTCCGAAATCAAGCTGCTGGAGGGGGACGAGGCCATTGAACTGGCCTCCTCGGACCAGTACAAACTGAAGGCGGTCACGGAGATTCTGCAGCAAAAGTTCGTCAAGCGTGGTGTGTCCTTGAAGGCGCTCGAATATGGCAAGATCGAGCCGGCCTCGGGATCCAGCGTGCGCCAGAAGATTACCCTGCAGCAGGGTATCCCCGGAGAAAAGGCCAAGGAGATCGTCAAGCTCATCAAGGAGTCAAAGAAGAAGGTCCAGGCATCCATTCAGGGCGATACAGTGCGCATAACTGGCAAGGATCGCGATACTCTACAGGAGACGATTGCACTGCTCAAGGGTCACGACTTCGGCATCGACATGCAGTTCACCAATTACCGGTCTAACTAGAGCAGTTGACTGGGGTGGTATAAAGCAATTTTGTGTCGCAATACCGGTGCAGAGCATTTCTGAGTTCAAGAAACAGCACCTGGAGAGTGAGTGAGCACACAAGCGATAGCGACGGCGAAGGAAGTCTTCGATCTGCTGCGCGACGACTTGAGCGCCATCGAGACCGAGTTGGTACGCGATGCCGTCTCCAGTGTGGGGGCTATCACCGATATTGCCGACCACCTGCGTGAGGGCGGGGGCAAACGCATTCGCCCTTCCCTACTGCTGCTGGCGGCAAAATCGCTCGGCTACCACGGCCAGGGCACGGTGCGGCTGGGCGCTGTGGTGGAAATGGTGCACACCGCAACCCTGGTGCACGACGACATCATCGACGGGGCTGACACCCGTCGCGGCCGGCCTTCCGCCAACACCACCTGGGGCAATTCCAAATGCGTCCTGGCTGGTGATTGGCTGTACATGCAGGCCTTCCACATCGCCCTGCAGGAGCGCAACTTCAAGGTCCTCGACCTTCTAATTGGCCTGACCCAGCAGATGGTCGAGGGCGAGTTCGTGCAGATGGAAAAGCTGGGCCGGGTGGTAGGCGAAGCCGAATACTACGATCTGATCTACCGCAAAACCGCCTGCCTGTTCGACGTCTCGATGCGCCTGGGCGCGGTCCTGGCAGGGGCCAGCGAAGAGCTCGAGGAGCAGTTAGGTGAGTACGGGCGCAACCTGGGCATCGCCTTCCAGATCGTGGACGACGTGCTGGACCTGACCGCTACCGAACGCGTGCTGGGCAAGCCGGTGGCCAGCGACTTGCGCGAAGGTAAGGCCACGCTGGCCGTGGTCCATGCGCTGGAGCACGGAACGGCGCACGAGCACGAGGCGATCCGCCGGGTGCTCGAGGATCTCAGCTTCGAGCGCACCAGCCATCAGGAAGTGCTGGCCATCCTCGACCGGCACGGGTCGGTGCAATATGCCCTGACGGCTGCCTTCCAATACGCTGAAGTTGCCCGCGCGGCCATCGCCGGGTTGCCCGAGTCCGACTACAAGCGGGCCCTGCTGTGGATGCCGGACTTCGTTGTCGCTCGCGACAAGTGACCAGCCGATGCCTGAAACGGAAGCACTAGCGAAAATCCCCATTCGCGTGCTGGTAGCCAAGCCAGGCCTCGATGGTCATGACCGGGGCGCCAAAGTCATTGCCCGGGCGCTGCGCGATGCCGGCATGGAAGTGATCTACACCGGTCTGCGGCAAACCCCGGAGATGATCGTCAATGCCGCGCTGCAGGAAGATGTCGACTGCATCGGACTGAGCATTCTCTCCGGCGCGCACAACGTCATTGTTCCCCGCGTCCTGGGATTGCTCAAGGAGCGGGGGGCGACCGATATCCTGGTTGTTCTGGGCGGCACCATCCCAGGACATGACATTGATGCTCTGAAGGCGCAGGGAGTGGCCGAGGTCTTCGGCCCGGGCACATCGCTCGAAAGCACCGTGGCTTTCATCCGCGCACATATCAAGCCGCGCGATATTCCTACCTATTGAATTCCTGACGCTACAAGGTAAGGCCACCTCGCCCCATCAGGAGCGAGAACTGAACCTCCACAGGCGCACGTTGGGATTCTTGGTTTAAGTCCAGCAACCCCAGGAATGATCAACCGTCCATACAGAGTCTGTGTCATAGCAGGATCGAGGCTTCTACCCTACAAAGCCCTGGTTTGCTGTGACTAGCTAAATGCGATCGCAGGGCTGCGTCCATCATTCTCGACCTGGAAGTTACTCCGTGCAATTCGTCGTCATATCAGTGGCATTTAGAGTCGCCTGCGACCCGCATGTACGGCTGCAATGAGCAGAAAACACGCGAACTCTTCTTTATATGACACAGTAATTGTTCCATAGCTGCGTCCGGTTGATTCAATCATCACAGTGGCGGATCTCTAACGGGTCTGAATCCACAGGTTATCCACACTGTGGATAACTTAGTAACTTACCGTGGTGAAAACCTTCTGGAAACCCCGGCAAGACCGCCGGAACAGGGCAGTAACCCACCCCATTCAGGCTCAATACGGCAAGTCCGGCGAGCAGAAAACCGGGGCTTTGCTGCCTGAAGGCAAACCAGGCCAGCCAACAGGTGAACAGGTGAAGCAGAAGCATCCAGACCAGGCGAATGCCGCGGAGGTCGTACGATAGGAAGAGGAACCAGGGCAGCACGACAAAGTAAAGGGGCCACCCATACTCAACCAGGCGGTCGGCACTCGCCCCTAGCAGCGGTGTCATGAGAATGCTGATCACGCCGTACACGATGCAGAAGCGGAAGACGATGATCATGCCTGGAGTGAGTTCGAAATCGGGCCCCTTACCGGAGAGTAGCAGGAAGCATCTTCCGCCACAGCGCAACCGCCAACGCTGGGCCGATCCCGAAGATGCCAAACCAGGCGAGGAACAGGCGGCCTGGACCCCAGAGATCAGGCCGGCACACTCCGACGGATCGAATTGCGCCGAGAGGGCGCGGCAGCGCCATGACCCAGGTAGGGTTGCACTCCGGCAACGTATTGCTCCAGAGCGGCAGCCCGAGAACATTTTTGAAGAGACTCCAGAAAAGCTTGCCAAGAATATAAGGCTCCGCCGCTCAGGCCGTGGACACTGGCGGGACCGGACTGGCCGTAGTGCCGGCTGACCAGCACCGCCTGCGGCCATGGCCAGAAACCCGATCGCGGCGGAGCGAAGGGGGATGCGCCGCCAGCACGCAAAAATCAAGCAAAGGCCAGCAACAGTGTGGACTCGCGCGCCAGATAGGCAGGAAAGAGCAGGAGCATAGCCAGTCCGTTGTAGCCAAAGAACAGGCACAGCACGATCGCCGCCAGAATGGTGGCATGCAGCAGATCGGGCAGATAGTAATCGTGGAAAATATCGACCCAGAAAGGCATCAGAAAAACTGCCGCGAAGATGGCAATGGGAGCCCGCCAGGACCACAGCAGGCCCGCGACCAGGGCGATCAGCGCCACCAGACAAACAATACCCAGCATCAGGAACCCTTTATCGACGCCGAGACCCGTGACGCGGCCCAGCCAGCCGGCCGTGGCCGGGCCCCAGGATACGAGCGGAGAACGGCGCGGGGACCGCGTCCCGCTGGCCGAGCGCGAGCAGACGGTATTGGCCGGCATCGGGCGCGTAGATGGCGCCTGGCAGGCCAAGCAGGATGGCAAAGCACAGGCACCCGAAAGGAAAAAGCACAACGCCTCGGGCGCGGGACATGAATGCAGGTTAGATCATTTCTCCACCCGCGGTAATAAGCGAGCAGATGCGCGCGGCAGCAGAGACGATCAGGAGGGGGCCATGAGAAATTGCTGCAGAACGGCCACGTACTTCTGGGGTAATGGCACCTTACGCAACGACCGGTTGACGGTAACATGGGTAGTTTCGCCTTCGGCCAGCAAAGTGGGCGGGACACCATCGTTCTCTGGACGAAGAAGGCGATAGCCAAACTTGATGACAGAGCGGCGCAATGCTAGAACGCTGGTCTCCAGCAGTAACTGGTCATCATAGCGCGCGGGAGATTTGTAGCGGCAGTTGGCTTCGACGACCGGGATGTGGCAATCGTCGTCGATCTCCATCTGTTTGTAATGGAAGCCAAGCTGGCGTAACAGCTCGACCCGGCCGACCTCAAACCAAATGAAGAAGTTGGCGTAGTAGACGACTCCCATCTGGTCGGTTTCGGCATAGCGCACGCGGATTCGGGTTTGGGAAGCTGGCATGGATGATGTCAGTGTAGCGGAGAGAAGCAAATGCAGATCGCTACTCTACCCCGCTCAGCGCAGAGGGAAGGCCAGGTGCCCCCCTTCGGTTCCTGTTAATTGAATGGGAAACTTCAAATCACCAGCATCTAATGCATCGACATCCGACTCGCGGGCTATGGGCGAGTAACCGCCCTTCCCTTTGTCATCCCGTGCGTAGCCAAAGGACCTGCTGTGCGCCTTTCCCTCTAACAGGCGCGCCTTTGAAGTCCCAACCCCTAAGGCTTGAGCTTGGTAAAGACCTGGAGCTTGGAGATGTCGTTGAACATCACGAACGCCGCGAAGATCAGCAGCACGACGAAGGCCGCCTGGTAGATCCTCTCCTTGAACTCCTGGTTCAGATCGCGTCGCATCACGCCTTCGATGAGTAGCAGCACTATCACGCCTCCATCCAGGATCGGGATGGGCAATAGATTGAAGATGCCCAGATTGAGACTGATGATGGACATGAGCCCGATAATCGGTTGCCAACCGGGTTCCTCCATCGCCTGTCCGGTTTGCCGGGCAATGCCGATCGGTCCGCTCAGATCCTGCACCGCAAAGCGGCGCGTAACCATACGCTGGAGCACTTCAATAATGAGACCGGAATAGCGGAGGTTAAAACGAACCGACTGGTGGAAGGCCTGCGGAAACGGCAGTTGCTGGATCTTGAAAGGCGGCACATTGGGCGCAAAACCAATGCGATAGAGTTTGTGCCCATTGGCTGCGTCCGCCATGACGGGTTGCAAATCAACCTGGAATGTCTGGCCGTCGCGCAAGGCCGTGAGTTGGATGGGGCGGCCATTATCCTGCTGCAAAAAGGCAAGCATGGCATCGACCGAGTGAAGAGTTAGCCCATTGACGGAGAGAATCTGGTCGCCGGCCTTCAGGCCAGCCTTGGCGGCCGGCATTCCTGCCTCAATCTGGCGCACCTTAACTGGATCGTCCTGCATGCGGGGCACGAAACCAACCGTATCGAAATCAAAGTCGTCCGACCCGTGAGGGGTGGGAATCGTTAACTGGGTGGTGATCGTCTGTCCATCGCGTCTTACATCGACCGGTACACTCTGTCCCACGTTGAGCGCAGCCCGGACTGAGACCTGCTCCCAGGTCGGGTTGTTGACATTGTCGAAGCGGGTCATGACATCGCCCGCCTTGAGTCCAGCGGCAGCTGCGGCAGTGTGATCGGAAACGAAGTCGATATTGGCCGCCTGGCTACGAAATGCCTCCACTTCGTTGTGCATCATGTAGAAGCCGGTCATGAGCAGCAGGGCGAGCAGGAAATTCGCTACCGGACCAGCCAGACCAATGAGAATGCGCTGCCAGCGAGGATGGGCGCTGAATTCAGCCGGATCGCCCGTTGACTCTTCACCCGGAGTTTCTCCCGACATTCTGACGTAGCCGCCCAACGGCAGAAGGCTGAGCCGATAATCGGTATCTCCGTGCCGAAAGCCGAAAAGGCGCTTGCCGAAACCTACTGAGAAGACTTCGACCCGCACCCCGCACAACTTGGCAACTGCGAAGTGGCCGAACTCGTGCACCAGGACCATGATGCCGAGCACAACGAGCATGGAAACCGTGCTGGTCAGGAAAAAGGACATAGTAATCCGCTCATTTACCTCTCTGCCGGATCCAGCGCGCGTTGCCGGAGCACCGAACTACCGGAGTATTGACTGGGATGAACCGCCTGCGGTGAGCATTTCTCCACGCTATCGGTGAACTTTGCCGCAACGGTTAGATGCTTGCTGGCCCAAAGCGCCCGCATCGAAAGATATTCAACGCAACACCGGCGAAAACCCGGCCACCACGCTGTGCGCGATCCGCCGCGCTTCCTCGTCCAGTTGAAGCACTTCCTGGATCGTTTCAGGATGCCTCGACGGCGTTGCTTCAAGAACTCGTTCAATTGTACGCGGGATGCCGGTAAATGGAATGGTGCCTTCGAGGAATGCCCCTACAGCCACTTCGTCCGCAGCATTGAGCGCAATACAGGAGGCTCCCCCGGATTCGGCAGCCTGGTAGGCCAAGCGAAGGCAGGGAAATCGTTCAAAATCAGGAGGCTGGAAGCTCAATTGCCCCAAAGCCGCCATATCGAAAGTGAGCTCGCTCGGCACCCGCTCGGGAAAGCTCAGGGCGTAAAGAATGGGGAGCCGCATGTCGGTGACGGAAATCTGCGCCAGAATGCTGCCATCCACAAACTCCACCAGCGAATGGACGGTCGATTGGGGATGTACGGTGACCCGGACGGCGGAGGGCTCGAGGTCAAAGAGACGGCAGGCTTCAATGATTTCCAGGCCTTTATTGAGCATGGTGGCGGAATCAATGGTCACTCGGCGCCCCATAATCCAGGTGGGATGGCGTAGCGCCTGCTCGACAGTGACGTTCTGGAACTGATCCAGGGGAAGCTGGCGGAAGGGACCGCCTGAAGCAGTCAGCCAGATGCGGCGGACTTCCTGTGCGGTTCCCCCGCGCAGGCATTGATGGATGGCATTGTGCTCGGAGTCAATGGGCAACAGAGGCACGTTGCCGCTGCGCGCCAGACGGGTGAGGATCTCGCCCGCAGCCACCATGGCCTCTTTGTTAGCCAGCCCCACGGGTTTCCCTGCAGCCACGGCGGCATAGGTAGCTTCGAGTCCTGCCAGGCCGACGATCGCCGAGACCACGAAGTCCACGCGGGGTAATGTGGCCGCATGCACCGTTCCCGCGGTGCCATGGACCACCTCGATACTCCCAAGGTCGGCCGCCTTAAGCCGCGAGGCCAAGTCGCAGGCCAGCGTTTCCGTGGCCATCGAAATTACCAGCGGGCGCCAGCGTTGGCATTGGGCAAAGGCTAGATCCACATTGATGCCCGGCAGCCAGCGAAGCGACAGCGAAGCGGTCCGGATATCGCTCAATGATAGAAAGGGTGCTGGTTCCGATGGAACCGGTAGAACCGAGGATGCAGATGTGCTTCAACGCAAGCTGACCCGCTGGAAATACTCCTGAATCCATTGAGCGTACCACAGCACTGGTGCAGCCAGCAGGAGGGCATCAATGCGATCCAGGATACCTCCGTGACCGGGAAGCATGGCGCCTGAATCCTTTACCCCCGCGCCGCGCTTGATCGCGGACTCAACCAAATCGCCTACCTGGGCAAACAGATTCAAGACCGCGGCCAGCCCAACCAGCGAGCCAGCGAACCGGCAAAATGGAGGGTGAAAATCGCTCTGGTTTTGAAGCGCGTGCGATAACGCGACCAGTGCGGCGGCAATCAGCAGGCTGCCGGCGAGCGAAGCGGCGCTTCCCTCCCAGCTCTTGTTGGGGCTGATGCGCGGCGCAAGTTTGGTGCGCCCGAAGTTACGGCCAACATAGAGCGCTGCGATGTCGCCAGTCCAAACGACGCAGAAAAGGAAGATCACTAGTGAAGGGCCGTCCTGTTGTACCCAAACAAGCGGGACGGTGGCCAGCGTTAGCCCTATGTAGAGCACGCCGAAAACTGAAAATGCGGTATCGGGCAACACGCGCTCGAGCGGCGACCGAAAGCTGCACACCATCAGCAGCACCAGGCTGCATACGCCGATCGAGGGCAGGATGAGAAAGCGATTGTAGAAGGCCGCAGCGAAGAGGATGGCGATGGCCATCAGCACCAGGGTGCGCGGAATGCGGGCCCCGTGCGCATCGGCGATCGACATGTATTCCCACGCGGCAAGCTCGGCAACCAAAGCTGCCACCGCCACCAGCAGAAGAAAGGACCCCTTCAGCAGGAGCAGCAGCACCAGGGGGATGAGGACCGCCGCCGTGATGACCCGTTTCATAATTTCCAGCAAGCATACACGGCGAGTGAGAGCTGAGGCTAGCTATAGAAGAGGGCGCACCACAGGCCCGCCACAAGTCGCTCGGGTTCAGAAAGTGGAGAAGCAGCTACTCACCCATCAGCGGCGAGTCGGATGTGGAGAGTCCGATTCGGGTCCGCGCTTTCTGAGAGGAACTCGCGGAACACGGATATCCCTGTACCGCCAACAACTTCCTGGACCTTTCTATCCACCTCCCACATATGCCGATGTGGCCGGTAGCCCTTAAACCTGTCATCCCGAGCGCAGCCGAATTTCCGAAGCCTCGCTGTTCGAGACACAGCCGCGTGTGCGGTTTAGCGTGGAGAAAACCGCATGGACTCGACCAACGCCACCAAGATCAACAGGAAATTCGGCAACGGCGAGGAACCTGCAGTGCGCCCTTCCACTCTCACAACCGAGCGGTGGGATTTCCGGGCGCTGCACTCACAGGAAAATCTGCGACCCCGGAATTTAGGTTTGGATCACGCCCGGATTGAACTTCTCGACCTCAGGATTGAGTGCCACCGCCTGGAGCGCGGTCAGCAGCACATCACGCGTCTTGGCTGGATCGATGATGGCATCCACCCAAAGCCGGGCGGCCGCATAGCGGCAGTCGGTCTGCTCATCGTAGGCCGCCTTGATGGAGGCGAAAACCTGGCTCTTTTCCTCTTCACTCAACTGCTTGCCGCCACGTTCTAACTGCCGGATTTTTATCTCCACCAGCGTGCTGGCCGCGGAGGCCCCGCTCATCACCGCATAGCGGGCAGTGGGCCAGGCAAAGATGAATCGCGGGTCGTAGGCCTTGCCGCACATAGCATAGTGGCCGGCGCCAAAGGAGCCGCCAAGAATAACCGTGATCTTGGGCACGGTGGAGTTGGATACCGCCGAGACCATCTGCGCGCCGGCGCGGATAATGCCGCTCCACTCCGCATCCCGCCCCACCATGAAACCGTTCACGTCGTGAAGAAAGATCAGCGGGATCAGGTTCTGATTGCAGTCCATGATGAAGCGCGCCGCCTTTTCGGCACTCTCGGCATAGATCACGCCGCCGAACTCAACCCTCTTCTCCCCGGTCTGGCTGATATGCGTCTGATGGGTCTTCTGGTTGGCTACAATCCCCACGGCGAAGCCGCCGATCCGCCCGTATCCGCAAATGACTGTCTTGCCGTAATCAGCCTTGTATTCGTCGAATTCCGAACGGTCGACCAGCCGGGCAATCACCTCGTGCATGTCGTAGCTGTGGCTCGCGCCCTTGGACGGGTCTGGATCGAGCAGGGCGTAGAGTTCTTGCGGAGCAAACTTCGGCGCATCCCGCTGCGGGTCATAGGGCGCACGGTCGAAAGGCGCTGCCGGGCTGTGGCCAAGCCGGCCCACCAGCGATCGCAGCCTGGCCAGGCACATATGATCGTTTGGCTCTTTGAAATCGACCGTGCCGGAGATCTCGGCATGCATGGTGGCCCCGCCCAGCTCCTCGGCTGAGTACTTTTGGCCGATGGCCGCCTGCACCAAAGCTGGTCCAGCCAGGAAAAGACCGCTGCCCTCGGTCATCAATACGTGATCGGTCATGACCGGAAGATAGGCCCCGCCGGCCACGCACATGCCCATAATGGCCGTGATTTGCGGAATGCCCTGCGCGCTCATCACAGCGTTGTTGCGGAAAATCCGTCCAAAGTCGTCCTGGTCGGGAAACACATCCTCCTGGAGTGGCAAGAAAACGCCTGCGGAATCAACCAGATAGATAGTAGGGATCCGGTTTTCGAGGGCGATGGACTGCGCCCGGAGAACCTTTTTCGCCGTCATGGGAAAGAAGGCGCCGGCCTTGACAGTGGCATCGTTGGCGATCACCATAACCAGGCGCCCCGCGACTCTTCCCAGTCCTGTCACCACCCCCGCGGCTGCCGCACCACCCCACTCCTCATACATGCCAAAAGCGGCAAAAAGGCCTAACTCCAGGAAATCTGTCCCGGGATCGAGCAGCAGGGCCAACCGTTCCCGGGCCGTGAGACGTTTTTTGTTGTGCTGCGCCTCTATGGCCTTGGGGCCTCCGCCCTCGCGAATGGCCTCCTCCTGCTGCCCTAAAGCCGACAGCAGCGCCTCCATACCGCCTTTATTTGCAACACTTTTGCGGCTTTGCGAGTCCAGCCTCGAAGCCAGCTGGTTGGAGAAATGAGGAGCCGGTGCGGCCACGGGTGGGTCTGGGTTTGGGTTGACCATAAGAAACTTGCCAGCATACCATCTCCCGGCATCCGCCCTTTCAGATGCGACGGCTCCGCAGACGCGAAAATGCACCAATATCGAGATAGCCCCTGGCACATTTTCCCTATTTTCAACATCCCCCGAACGTGACATACTGCATCAGATTTATCTTTCGGTCATCCCCTGTGACTGAAAGATCTCAGGTCGAAAGAGATGCCAATGACTAACTTACTTTGGAAACTCACACCCTCCCATTCCTGGCCTTCTGCGGATGCGACTGTGGAATCCTGTGAGTGGGTGCGATATCACGATCATCTGGGGGGCAATGCGGGCCACTATCAGGTGCGATTTACCTATCTGGCAGGGGACGGGCGACAGGTGAATCGTGGCGAATTTTGCCATCAGGGAGTACAGCACATCGCCCCTTACAGCGTAGGCGAGCGGATCACCATTCAGTACGACCCAAAAAAGCCGGCACGCTATCACTTTAGCGGTGCTGCTCCTGACTACCAAAAGCTGGAAGCTATCCTGGTGATGACGGTTTTTGCTCTGCTCGCCGGATACGTGCTTTACACCTTCTAGTCTCTCCTCCCCCACCCATCCCTGCGGACCAGCCGCCTTCTTGCGGCCGATCGCCCACGCGCCGATTGCGCCGCACCTGCGTGACCTTATTCTTTGAATTCCTGTGCATTGCTGAGCCGTATTACCGGGGTGGCTCTTCGTCGAGAAAAGCCGCCACAGCCTTGATCGTGCAGCGCGGAAGTGAAAATGCACTAGGATGGTTGGGTCCGCCGGCCCGGTAAAGTAGAACATCTGACATGCAATCCCATCGCACCCTCTCCCTGGCTTTGATCCTCGGATGCTGTTCGCTCGCCCAGAGCCAGGCTCAGGTCTCGGCTCCTCCGAGTGTCTCCTCCGATGACATCAGCGTAGCGGAAGGCCTCCAACTCCCAACCTACGGACATATCTGGGCGCTCGATACCTGGAAGGGCATACGCGAACTGGTTCGGCTGCGGCCGCCGGACGCAACCGCGGATGACTCCGGGTTCTCTCTCAAGCTGCGACGCACGATCGAGTTCAAAGGGGAAGCAGCACATGTTCGTGTGCATGATAAGGCACCGCAGTTCTTTCTGCGCGGGGTTTCAGGCAGCGACAACGGGCGCTCCGACCTGGTCGTCGTGCGACTGAATGTCGAAGGCGAACGACGCACGGTCACGAAAGAGACCATGGGTCAGCTCAAGCAGCAGGAGAAGCACGGGGATTCCCAATTCCCCGACGTAATCGGAATCAAGCAGCAGCGCTTCGGAACTACCGACTGGTACCGGCTCACGCCCCGGGAAGTTCTGGCACCGGGCGAGTATGCCCTCGTTCCCCTGCCCTCCAGTCCCGGTTTCGCAGAGGGAGAAATTTTCGACTTTGCCATGGATCCCGACGCACCCGAAAATGCCGACCCTCTGCGCTCAGAACAGTATCGCGGCTCGGAATGAATCAGACCCGCCAATAACACGAAAGTGTGAGCGCGACGCGCTTTCATCGCTGAGTGTTCGCAGCAAACCGAGAAGGTAAAAACGCGTCACTGCAGAGCAAAAGTTGCGCGCGCCCCACCTCGTCCGCAGACATCCACGCGTGCGGCACAGATGCGCGCCCTGCACCGTCAACCGTTCCGTAGACCGGGCAAGAAATCGATCCGGCTTCATCGCGCTCAGCGGACAAGCAACTGGAATCAATCCGAAAAATGTAATACTAGCTGTTACCTTTACAGCGATCTCCACGGAAAACGGAAGCAACCGAAATCGATCACCGCTGCGTCGCTTCTGGAGCCCGGCTTCGGATGAAGAGAAATTATGAGCGCGGGCTAGACGCGGCCACTCCGTCCAGCCCGAGCGCCACCGCGTGACGGCGTAACGCGGCGATGCAGAAAGTTATGTGGGCATCCAGATCCACACCCAGTTCCTGGGCGCCCTGGATGATGTCTTCACGGTGGACACCCCGCGCGAAAGCCTTGTCTTTAAGCTTCTTTCGCACACTTTGAACGTCCACGTCGAAGATCGATTTGGTGGGCTTCACGAGAGAAACAGCGGTCAGAAAACCGGCTAGTTCATCGCACGCAAAGAGGGCCTGGGCAAGATGTGTGTCTCTCGCCACACCGGAGTACTGCGCATGTCCCAAGATGGCCGTGCGAACTTCTTCCGGCCATCCTTCTTCGGCAAGAATCCTATTTCCTACGAACGGATGTTCTGCCGCGCTGGGATATTTTTCGTAATCGAAGTCGTGCAACAAACCCGTGACGCGGTAAGTCTCGATCAGCTCGCTAGCCGTGTCCCCACTGAGTGCGCGCGCGCATGCCTGCTCTTCTCCGTAGGCCTCCATACAAGCTTCAACCGCGAGCGCATGCTTGAGAAGACCGGGTGATTGCGTGTATTGGTTGAGCAGTGTCCAGGCTTCGGGCCGGGTGTGTTTTATTGCGGGCATTGTGTCACCTTTTTGCACAGATAGCCGTCCGGCTCCGGGTTTTCTAGGCTTTCTTCCGAAATTCGTACCACGTTTTCCGCTTTGGCCCTACTTTTTAACTTGACATTAGGGATACCCTGCATCACTGTAATCATGAATCAGGTAGGGACCGTCGCTAAACGGATACTTGGCATGAGGACATGCAAGGTGATCTAAAAATGCGGCGCTTCTTATCAGGATCGCCCTGCTCTGGCGCTCCGTTACAAAATTATGGCAACTACCCTAGCAACCGTCGAGGCGCGTGAGGTTCTTCGGTGTGAGCGCTGCACATTGGTGCAGTTCCGCACCGCAAACTCTCTTTGCAGACGCTGCCACAAACCCCTCGAAGTCGAGGAACCAGAACGGCTCGTCCCGCAGTTTGCCGGCGAACCGGAAGAGGCTGTGGCGGAAGACAACAGCCTGCAGGTCGCGCGCGCGGTGCGTGATCTGCGTAAGGGCCGCAATCTAAGCCAGCGGCAGCTCGCTGGACGCATGCAGGTGCCGCGCACCTACATCTCCAAAATTGAGAACGGCAAGGCGATGCCGACGCTCTCTTCGTTGGCGCGTCTGGCCTCCGCTCTGGAAATCGATATCTGCCACCTGCTTCGGGATGCGCGCAGTCGCCGTCATGAAGAGACCGCGTCGATTCTCGGCGATCCGTTTCTGGCGGAGCTGGCTCCGTACATCGCACAGATGGATACGCTCCAGCGCTCGATGTTCCTGAACCAGGTACGCGACTTGGCCATGGGACGGCGTAGAAGCGCTTAAAGCGGTTCCACGATGACTGTGCCCCATCCGAGCTCGGTCAGGTGGGTCTTTTCTTGAGGAAAAGCCCCGCTTTGAATCATCCTCATGGGTCTACACCTATCGTGGTAACCGCTTAAGCCGGGCATTGCCAGACCGGCACAGAACCATGGGCTCCCCCTCCGCTGCGGCTCGACCCCGATAGCTTTGCGGGGGAGTCGGCCATGTGCTACGGTCGTAAGGAAAGGCAATCGTTTTGCGATTCCTGCCAGCGAACCGCGTAGCCGAACTTTCTCCCGAAGAGCAGGCCATCTACCGCCAACTGGATCCGGCGCGACTGCCTCAGCACGTAGCCATCATTATGGACGGCAACGGTCGCTGGGCAGGCAAGCGCAGCCTCAGGCGCTTTTTAGGCCACCAGCAGGGCGCAGAGTCGGTCCAATTTGTCGTCGAGACGGCCTCGCGCATTAACCTGCCTTGGCTGACCCTCTATGCCTTCTCGCTCGAGAACAACCTGCGCCGCCCCAAGACCGAAGTCAATTTCCTGATGCGCCTTCTGCGCTCCTACCTGGTCGACAACGTCGAACGCATGAACGACAACAATGTGCGCATTGCGTATATCGGCCGCACCCATGAGCTTCCCTCCGAAGTGCAGGAAAAAATGCAGTGGGCCGCCGAAGCCACTGCCCACAACAACGGCACCGTGCTGACGCTGGCGCTCAACTACGGGGCGCGCAGCGAGCTGGTCGACGCCTTTCAGGCGCTGGCTCGCGAAGCCGCCTCCAAGAATCTGTCCCTGGAGCAGATCAGCGAAGAAGATGTGCACCGCCACTTGTACACGGCGCACATGCCTGATCCCGACTTGGTGGTGCGCACCAGCGGAGAATTTCGCGTCTCCAATTTTCTTCTGTGGCAGATGGCGTATTCCGAAATTTACGTGACCGAGCGCTTGTGGCCGGACTTTCGCGGCATCCATCTACTGGAAGCCATCGCCGACTACCAGCGCCGCGAACGCCGCTACGGCGGTTTGAACAAGCGCCAGGAGTCTGACGAGGCGCCCATACCAGATAGCTTCCTCGTCCCCCGCTAAAGCAGAAGCTCAAATTTTCCGGTAGACACGGCTCTAATGCGTTGTATCAGGGCACGGCTTTACAGGCTGCCGAAAACTCATGTTTTGTGTCGGGGCGCTTGAGTGAGCCATTGAGGTTCGAGGAAATCTGGGCTTTACAGGCTGCCGAAAGACTCATGCTTTGTGTCAGGGCACGGCATGAGCCGGGCCGTACAGCCGCGCCGGATGAGGGCTTTAGCTCCTGGGCTCTTCTTTGTGTCCTGACGATAAAAGCCCGGGTCCTTCACCGAACCCTCCCAACCTGATGTGATCACAAAGGTGCGCCGGGATGGCCGCCGGCATGATTGCGCAATCTTCCCCACCGTCCGGCGTTATGCTCGGACCATGAGCTCGCAGACACTGCCGCGTCCCAAGAGGGCTGGAACCAGCAAGAGAAAAACAAAGAAGACCGGGCCGGTTGGCTGGCGTGGTGGCCACTGCTGGCCGGGGTCGCCATCACCTTTGCGGCGGTAAAGACGGCGGAGATCCTGCCCCTGATGGGCGCGGCGGGGCTGCTCAAATTGCGACTCCTCTACCCTTATGCACTGCTGCTCAAGCAGCCCCAGCTGGGTCTCTCCGAGCAGACAAGCGATAGCTGGTCGCAGATCATGTTGTATGCGCAGTGGGTTCTCTATGGCCTGTACGCGACCGTAGCCACGAAGTGGATGCCGCTGTGGAAAGTACTGATGCAGGTAGCTGTAATTCATCTGCTGGGCTTCAGCGTACTGTGGCTGCTGGCGCGGTAGTAAGCGCCTGGAGAATGCCGCAGTGACCACAACGCCAGTCAAGATCATCGAGTGCCCGCGGGATGCCTGGCAGGCCATGCCGCAACAGATTCCGCCCGAGGTCAAGGCCGATTACCTGCGCGCCCTGGTCGCCGCGGGCTTCACGCATATCGACGCTGTCTCCTTTGTGTCCCCATCGGCGGTGCCGCAAATGGCCGATTCGGAGCGGGTTCTCGCCCTGCTCGATCTGGACTCCGCGGTGGAAATCATCGCCATCGTGGTCAACGAGCAGGGTGCGGAGCGGGCCGTTCGCACCGGCGTGGTTCGCACCCTGGGTTTTCCCTATTCCATCTCCGCCACATTTCTGGAGCGCAACCAACGACAGACGCAGCAACAGGCGCGCCAAACGCTGGAACGCATATGCAGCCAGGCTTCGCGGGATGGGCTGGGCGTGGTGGCTTATCTCTCCATGGCCTTCGGCAATCCCTACGGCGACCCCTGGCGGCAAGAAGACGTAATTGACGCCTGCCTTACGCTGAAGGGGATGGGCATTGAACAAATTTCGCTGGCCGATACCGTTGGGGTGGCCACTCCGGAGCAGATCCACTCGCTGGTCAGTGCGGTGCTCGCAGAGATCCCCGGGATCGAGCTGGGAGCCCACTTGCACGCCCGCCCGGAGCAGGCTGCGCTAAAGGTCGCAGCGGCTTACCAGGCGGGCTGCCGCCGCCTGGATATGGCGTTGGGTGGGCAGGGCGGTTGTCCCTTCGCCCAGGACGCGCTGGTGGGCAATGTGGCCACCGAGGCAGCTTTGGCCGAGCTGAGCAAGCTGGGTGCGAACCTGCCCCGGTTACTTCCGCTAGACGAATTGCTGGCGATGGGGCGTGCCATCGCTGATAAATTCGGTGCAGTCGGAGCCTGTTAAACCCGCTGAGGAGCAATCGAGAACCGTGGCCATCAATTACGCAACCCTGGAAATCAAGGAAGCCGCCGGCATCCACACCATCACCATGAACCGGCCCGAGCGGAGGAATGCCTTGAATCCGCAGATGATTGCCGAGCTTACGCATGCGTTGGCCGATTCTGCGACATGCCCCTGCGGGGTGGTTGTGTTGACCGGCGCGGGAACTGCCTTCTGTTCCGGTATGGACCTGGAGAATCTTAAGTCGCTCAGCAATCAGCGCCCCGAGGACCAGCGGGCGGACGCGGAAGCGACCATGTGGATGATGCGCCGGCTGTACGAGTTGACTAAACCGACCATCGCGGCGGTAAATGGACCGGCCATCGCAGGCGGCACAGGATTAGCGACCTTGTGTGACTTCACCCTCGCTGCGCCCCAAGCGAAATTCGGCTACACGGAAGTGAAGATCGGTTTCATTCCCGCCATCGTCTCCGTATTTCTGCTGGAGATGATTGGGGAGAAGAAGGCCAAGGCTCTGCTTGCTCTCGGGCAGAATTCTCGATGCCGAGGAGGCCCTGTCGATGGGCCTGGTGACCGAGGTGGTGCCCGAGGGCGAACTGTCTGCGCGCGTCGCAAGCCCTGGCGGCGCTTCTGCTCAAGAACAGTCCGGAATCGATGAGCGCGGTAAAAAAACTGCTGAGCGGCTATGCCAAGGAGCGCCTTGACCGCGATCTGGCGCGGGCCATGCGATGGAACGAAAAGATCCGCAACAGTCCCGATTTCAACGAGGGGTTGCAGGCCTTTCTGGAAAAGCGCGATCCCGTGTGGCCTGGGCGCAAGCAGAAGTAGAAGCTGAAAATGCTCTATCATGACCCTCTATGCCAAACAAAGTTCGCTGGGGAGTTCTGAGCACGGCCGCAATCGGGGTTAAGAAAGTCCTGCCGGCCATGCAAAAGGGCGATTGGATCGAGGTGACCGCGATTGCCTCGCGCGACCTGGGCAAAGCCGAGGAGGTCGCACGCAAGCTGGGCATCGCCAAGGCCTATGGCTCGTACGAAGAGCTGCTCGCCGACCCGCAGATTGAGGCGATTTACAATCCGCTTCCCAACCAGCTTCACGTTCCCTGGTCGATCAAGGCTGCGCGAAGCGGGCAAGCATGTCCTATGCGAAAAACCGATAAGCATGACGGTTGCCGAAGCCAAGACTCTTTTGCCGGTGCAGCAGCGCACCGGCGTAATCATTGGCGAAGCCTTCATGGTGCGCACCCATCCGCAGTGGCTGCGCGCACGCGAACTGGTTGCATCCGGCCGCATTGGTTCTTTGCGTTCGATCCAGGGGTTCTTCAGCTACTTCAACACCGATCCCAAGAACATCCGCAACATTCCTGAATGCGGCGGCGGGGGGCTGATGGATATAGGGTGCTACCCCATCAATACCTCGCGATTCCTCTTCGGCGAAGAGCCGTTGCGGGTATCGGCGCTGCTGGAGAAAGACCCCAAGCTGCAACGTGGACCGGTTGACCTCAGCCATCCTGGAGTTCCCTTCGGGGCACGCGACGTTTACCTGCAGCACGCAGCTTGTCCCCTACCAGCGAATGCAATTCTTGGGAACCAAAGGCCGCATCGAAATCGAAATTCCCTTCAATGCGCCCAACGACCGGCCTTGCCGAATCTTTATCGACGACGGGCGCGACCTGTTCGGCGGCGGCATCACGGTCGAGACCTTCCCCACCTGCGACCAATACACGATTCAAGGCGATGTCTTTTCCAGAGCCGTGCGTGAAGGCACGCCGGTGCCGGTTCCGCTCGCGGACGCGATCAAGAATATGGCGGTGATCGAAGCTATTTTTCGTTCCGCGGAATCGGGCGCATGGGAAGCCCCGCAGGCCTAGAGCATTGTTTGTACTGTGACATTGAAGTTCAGCAGGAGCGGCTTCGTGAAGCCCGCGTCAGTTACCCGTACAACGATAGCTGGGCATTATGTAACCGCATCTGATCGGAATCGTAGCGCCTTAATCGGCCGATCTTCGTCTTCCGATGCTTCATCCCAGGCTTCGGAGTCGCCTATTTCCCGCTCCAGGTCCTCGGCCGTAGAGATGAGGTTCATCGAGAGCTTTTGCAGCTGGGTCAGGCAAGTCCGGGCCGGGAGGCGATGCGGATTCCGGTGCTTCTTGATCACTCATGCCACTCTCCCTGGCTGCATTCGCGCCTAATGGTACCAGCATGACCGAAGGTGCCGCCTGGGCGATACTGAGAGACGTCATGAAATTGCTGAATTTTCTGGTGGAGAGCTTCGTCGGAGCCTTCGGCATCACCAAGCCGAAGCCGGAGCAGCAGCGCACGGTGGCCCTGGCGCTGGGCGGATTCCTGCTGATCTTCTTCACTGCCGCTGGTCGGCCTGATCGTCTGGATGCTCTTCGGACAACACCGTTAGGTCGCGGAAACTCGAGCCCGGACTTCGGATGGGATCTCACAACCCTACTAAACCAGCTGGAGGAAACTCCGCCCCAGGGGCGGGGAAACACCTCAGGAGCGAAAGCCCTCATCGCTGAGGTGAAGCACTGCCCGGCTTCACAGCTTGCGGAAAACTCTGCACGAAGGGCGGAACGCCAAGGCCCGGAGGGCCGACCGCCAAACTCAGCCCCGCCCGGCAGGGCCGGGATACCGACCCCAACGAGGATCTCGAGCGCCGTAGGTGCGGCGCCCGTCTCGTCCCATCACAAATCTGCGATGGGATGAGACGCATGCTGTCGTGCCTAACGGCGCTCGAAATACGGAGCAGAAAAGCGGCGCCTAACGAGAAAACTCGCGAAGCGCCGCCGTGGGTTTATCTACCTGCTTCGAAACGTAGAAATCCGAGGCGGTTTTCCCTGAGGAAAAGCCGCCCGTTCCTAGAGCTTACCGTTATTGACCGCGAGGGGCTCGATCATGGGCTGCTGGTCGCCGGCACCGTGCCAGCTGCCTTTTTGTGCAGCTGATGGTGCAGGCAATAGAGCGCCAGCTCGAGCCGATCGGAGACGCCAAGCTTGTCATAGACCTTGCGCAGGTAATTTTTGATGACCTGCTCCGTGGTCCCAAGCTGGTAGGCAATCTCCTTGTTGCGCTTGCCCTGGGTGATGCAGGTGATGATCGCCAGCTCCTTGGGTGAAAGGCGTGGCTGGGTTCGCGGGCTGGTCAGCGCAGTTGCCTGCGAGCGGTAAGCCTCGATGACCCAGTTGATCGACTGGTTGTCGATCCAGGTTTCCCCGGCGGCGATCTTGCGCACGCACTTGACCAGCAGGTCGGGCGAGATGGACCGAGGAATGATGCCTCGGACACCGCGGCGATAGAGTTCGACGGTGTTGGACTCGTCGTTCTGCGCCGACTGGACGATGATCTTGAGCTGCGGCGCCCGGCGCACCAGCTCCGGAATGGCATCGATCGTGCCGGCAATCAAATTGCCTTCGAGCAGGACCATGTCGGTTGGAAAGCGTTGGATGGCGCGAGTGAAGGCCGGCCAGGGTGTCAACCTGGGCGATCACGCGGATATCATCTTCGAGCGCAAAGATCTTCCGGATACCTACCCGGTAGATCGCCTGCGAATCGGCAAGAACAATCCGAATCGCAGCGTTGTCTGCGCCCTCATCGGGCTCAAATGCGCCGTCGGCAGGACCGGCATCGGGAAATTCAGGCTTGGCAGATACCATAGGTTCAGAGACCAAAATAGCTTCAGTGACTAAAGTGATATTTATCGATAACTGCAGCGACATGCGTCGTCTTTACATCTTTTTTTACATCTGGTGTGCAGCGTACCACGCGGCCGGTGCAGTGCAATACAACATCGGTGGGGGTGCCCATTGCCTCGGCCGGCATTGCAATCGTGAAGCTAACAATACTGCCCACTATTAAAGAAGTGGCGAGCTCAAACAAAACGCCGTTGGCGGAAATATTTTCCGTAACCGCCGGCAGGTCTCCTGCTTCTGTGCAAATAGTAATCGGTACGCACAGTGGAAAGCGAACCGCAGCGCGGAGTTCGACAGGACGTTCGGTTGCGACTGCGGTGGAGATATCCATGACCTGATAATAATCAGAAGCAGAAGGAACGGGAATCCCCTAAAAAGGCCACCTTTCCCGCCTCACAGTACTAAAGTTACGCCTCCCGGTACCTTGAGTTTTACCACCCTTCCGGCGTTTTACGGCCAACATCGTCCGCACTCCAGAGTAGAGACACACCTTGGCAGCCGCAAGCGACGTGTTACTTGCGATCTAAAGTTATATACTTAGTAATAATCACACGAAAGTTGTAGCGGCCAGGTCATCGACAAAGGTAACCTCGAATACGCGCTGCTTGCGCCCAGGAGTTTTCCGTGAAAATGAATCTGATCCGCGTCCTTGACTGTAGCTGGACTCCTGGGCGTTTCCGCTCTCCGCCCATGCCAGCCCGCTTGCAATGCTTTTGGTCTTGGATACTTCGGGTAGATAAGTGGACTTTCCGAACCTGGGCCCATGGGCTATGCTGCATCTGTAAGGGTGCAATATGAGTCTGCAGGCCTGGTATTCAGCGTTCAGTACTCTTGGCCTTTTGGCGGAGATCGCGCTGCTGGTCATCCTGCTCGTCCGGCGGCAGTACAAGATCTTCCCCGTCTTTACCCTCTACATCGCCTTCAATCTGTTCAATGACGTCGTGCGTGGGCGCTTTGGTAGGCCTATTATCACACCACGTTGGGCAGTCCGTGGCTCTTGCCATGCTGCCGCTCCAGTATCTGATCGAGTTAGGGGTCCTTCTCGAAATCGCCTGGCATGTCTTGCGTCCGGTCCACGCCTCGCTGCCGCCCGGGAACATCAAGGTCTTCATTGCATTAGTCGTGCTCGCCGTGGCGGGCGGCACCCTGCTCGCTTCGCATGTTCACCACTACCGGTAACAAAGTCCATGACATCAAGGCCCCCATGGACCTTACGGTTGGCTTGCTGCGCATGCTATCTTTGTGGTTAACAGTGGGTTTTGCCCAGTACTGGGCATCGGTTGGAAAGACAGGGTGCTGCAACTGGCCACCGCCCTGTCCTTTTACAGTGCCGTGGATCTGATTGTGAGCCTGGTCGAGCGTCACACCGGTGGATCCCAAGACCCTGGAACCATTTCGCGGGGTTGCCTACCTCTTCGAACTCAGTTTTTTGGTCTGGGCATTTACAACTAAAGAGGTACGGCGGCGCGAATTCAGTCCACAAATGGAACAGTTTTTGGTTACACTTGCTGGGCGGGCCAAGCTCGCACGGACGGCGCTGGTTCGAATGCAGGTGAAATAACAACATGATATTGCCGCTGCTCCAGGTAATCCTTACTGCCTTGTTGGTTGCCTACGCTGGATTCTGGCGCAGGCAGCAAATGAAGCGTCGCGCAAAGAGCTGGAACGGAATCATCAGTCAGTTGCGTTGCAACGACTGGGGTATCGAAGAAATCAGCGAGCGCTTTCTATACAAGAGCGAAGTTCAGGTCACCACCAAAGACGTTTGGGAGCGCATCCAGGGCTGCAAAGGCCTGTGGGCGATGTATAAAAATTCCCCAGTCCTGGTTCAGTTGGCCGACTACGCTGCCGAGCATGGCGAAGGGGTCGATCAAGAGATGCTGGAGGGTTTGCGCAGCGACGCTTTCCAGATCCGGCTATGCGTGCTATGCTGGCTCTGGCCCAATACTTGCTATCGGCTTCGTCGGTGGGAGCCATCTGTGAATGCCCATCGCGCCGTCGCTACCTATAGCGCGATGCTGGTCAGCCTCACGGCATTTATCCAGGAGTATTCCACTCCCCTCTTCCCCAGCTATCTGGACGCGGTCGCTTAAACTTCCGCGTCGTTGTCCCACTCCCTGTGTCTTGCTCTGCACGCCAAGCGGGAAACTTGCGCAATGCGTTCGATCCAGCGATACTTGATGTTTGGGAGCAAGTGAAAATGCTGTAGCGGCTGATTTTGCGCCGCATATCACTTCCCAAAACCCACCCGGATTTCACCCCATCAGGGAAGAAGATCTGAAAGGATTTACGCCTGTGTTGATGATTCGTCTGGCTCGCTTCGGTGCACGGAAGCAGCCGTATTATCGTGTTGTTGTGATTGAGAAGGACCGCGCCCGGAATGGCCGGTCGATCGAGGTGGTGGGCACCTATAACCCGCGCACCAATCCGGCCACCGTCGATCTGAAGCGTGAGCGCATCGAGCACTGGACCAACAACGGAGCACAACTCTCCGAGCGCGTGGCCAAGCTGCTCGCGGCCCACGCGCCAGCCGCCACTGCAGCCTAGCTTTTCTCTCCTGCTACCCAGAGTTATTCCCGGCAAGAAACGCCGGGAAATCCTGGGCCCCAATGGGGGCATTTCCCACAACTAGGTGTTATGGGGCTGCGCTTGCGCGGCGGCTATCGCGGGTGATTGCTGCGATCCGGTACTGCTGCTGAAAACGCTCTGGACACAACCACAGGAAAAGCGGTCTAATGCTCGGTCATGAAGGGACGCCAGCCAGCGCCGGTTTCTGAAGCATGTCTGCTTGGCAGTAGATTGCTGCGGCAATCCTGCATGGGTTGGTTCATTTGAGGCCGCTCCGATGATGCAAGAACTGAATCATGATGATATGCAACAACTAGTCACGGAGATCGCCAAAGCCCTGGTTGACGACCCGCAAGCAGTCGAAGTGCAGGCTGTGGCCAGAGATGAGAACACGGTGTTGCGCCTCCGTGTGGCATCCGCGGACGTAGGCAAGGTAATCGGCAAACAGGGCCGAACGGCGCGCTCCATGCGAACCATTCTCAGCGCGGTGAGCATGAAACTGCACCATCGCTACACGCTGGACATCCTCGAAGAAGATGAGGGCGGTAAGCCGGCCGATTCTTAGCCTCGCTACCCCGCGTCCCTGCTTGAGATTTCCCTGCCCTTCGACTGAGAACCGCAGCCGGAAAATGACCGAGCCCCATGCAGCCTGGGTGTTACTCGCCCGCATCGTGCGCCCGCAGGGACGTCGCGGCGAGGTGCTGGCCGACATCTTTACCGACTTCCCGGAGCACTTCGCGGAACGTAAGCGGCTGTTCCTCCGTCCGCCTGCCGGGGTCCGGCCCGAAACGACGCGCGAAGCCAGGGTGGAATCCCATTGGCTCCACAAAGGACGTGTAGTGCTGAAATTCTCCCAGGTCGATTCGATTGCCGAGGCAGAGACTCTGCGTGGCTTCGAGGTGGTTATTCCACGCGAAGAGCGCATGCCGCTCGACGGCGATGCCGTCTATATCAGCGACCTGCTGGGAGTCAGGGTGATCGACGTTGGCCGCGGCGGGGCCGAGGATGCGGGCGAGATCACAGATGTGGAGCCGGAAGGAGCGGGGCCGGCGATGCTGGTCATTCGTACGCCAGCCGGCGATGAATTGCTTATACCGTTTGTCCGCGCGTACCTGAGAAAGATAGACCTCGAAGGCAAACGAATGGAGATGGAGCTGCCCCTGGGCTTACTGGCCATGCAGGCTCCTTTGACCGAGCAGGAGCGCTGGCCGAACCCCGGCCGGCGGACGGAGACGAATCGGAGTAATGGCCATGCGCTTCGACATCATCACCATCTTCCCCGGATTTTTTTCCGGCTTCTTCGAACATGGTGTGGTCAAACGCGCAATCCAGGGCGGTTTGCTGGGCGTGGGCGTGCATGATCTGCGAGAGTTCACCCACGATCGGCATCGCACCGTCGACGACCGGCCATTTGGAGGCGGTGAGGGCATGGTGCTGAAGCCCGAGCCTCTGGCCGAGGCAGTGGAGCATCTGCGGCTCGCTCCAAAGGCGGAAAGGGCAGCACACGGGGAAACGGTGATCCTGCTTTCCGCGCAGGGGAAGAAATTCTCCCAGGCGACGGCGCGCGAACTGGCCCAAGCCCAGCGAGTGGTGCTACTGTGCGGACGCTATGAAGGGGTCGACGAGCGCATCAGCGAGCTGGTCGCGGACCAGGAGCTCTCGATTGGGGATTATGTGTTATCCGGCGGCGAGTTGGCTGCCGCGGTGGTGCTGGACGCCACCATGCGTCTTCTGCCAGGCGTGCTGGGCAATGACGCCTCCTCGGAGAACGAAAGCTTCGGACAGGCCGGACGCGCTGCTGCAAAGCGCGGCAGGAGCCGGCTTGAGTTCAACTCACGGTGCTGGTGGATTGCTGGACTATCCCCACTACACGCGCCCCGCCGAGTTTCGCGGGCTGGCGGTGCCAGAGGTGCTGAGCAGCGGTAACCACGAGCAAATTCGCCGCTGGCGGCGGGAGCAGGCGCTCAAGAAAACGCTGCGCAACCGGCCCGATTTGCTGCGTGATGCCGAATTGAGCGTGGAGGATCGTGCCTTTCTCCGCACCCTCGAACTGCTGGCCGGGGGCGCGCAAAGTAAAGATTCCGTGTAAACTAAGAACTTCGACGTTACCGTGTTTTCATCGCGACAGGAAGCAATTATGTCTATTCATCCAGTTATGCAGCGTCTTGCCGAGAAGCTTCGGCGCACCGACCTGCCCACGTTCGTGCCCGGCGATACCGTACGGGTGCAGGTAAAGATCAAGGAAGGCGACAAAGAACGCCTGCAGGCTTTCGAGGGCATTGTGATTGCCCTCAAGAACGGTGCCCAAGGCAGCTTCACCGTGCGCAAGATGAGCTTCGGCCAGGGGGTCGAGCGCATCTTCCCTTTCAACTCCAAGGTGGTCGACAAAGTGGAGAAAGTGCGGTCTGCGCGAGTGCGGCGCTCCAAGCTTTTCTACCTGCGCGGTCTGCGCGGCAAGGCGGCTCGCCTGAAAGAAGTGGAACGCAAGTAGTATCGAGTCATCGTGAGACGCGCCCCGGGAGCCATCGCTGCCGGGGCGTTGCTTTGTAGATACTGCATTTTTGTTGAACGGCTGTGGGAAACGCGGACCGAACGCGACGGGCACTTCTGAAAATGATCTACACTCGATTTTGGCGATGCCCGAGTTGATACACGAAACCCTGAACGAGCCCCTGATAGAGCCAGAAACGCTGGAGCGGGAAGTTTCCGCGGCGACGCGCAAGTTGCGCATGTTGCGAACGCTGGTGTGCGGAGGCCGCTACGAGCGGGCTGCCCGCGCTAGCGGCGCCAAAGTGGTTGCCGGGGTCGATGAGGTCGGCCGCGGCGCGCTCTTCGGGCCGGTAGTCGCGGCGGCGGTGATTCTTCCCGAAGGATGCCGCATTCCCGGCCTGCGCGACTCCAAGCAATTGATCGCGGAGGAACGGGAGCGGCTGGCGCGCATCGTCGAGCGCAAGGCACTGGCCATCGCAGTCGAAGAAGTCGATGCGGAGACCATCGACCGCGTCAATATCTATCAAGCCACCCGCATGGCGATGACCGCTGCGGTCTGCCGCCTGGCGCTTCAGCCGGACCACCTGCTGATCGATGCCATGCGTCTCGACTTTGCCTGCTCGCAAACCAGCATCATCTATGGTGACTCGTTAAGCATCTCGATCGCCGCGGCATCGGTAGTCGCCAAGGTCTACCGCGATAGCCGCATGTGCCAGCTGGATCGTGAATACCCGCAATACGGCCTTGCCTCCCACAAGGGCTACAGCACGCCAGAGCACAAACAGGCGCTGGCCGCTCATGGGCCAAGCCCGCTGCATCGCAGAAGCTTTCGTCCGGTCGCGGAAAATTGCCTGCCCTGGGATTAACCCTCTCGATAATCGTAAAAAGACGGGAGAGAGATAAAAAGCTTGCGGAACCCTCCGCGCTTCAGCTTTTTCGAAGTCTTTCGCATCCACCTCCATTCATGCCAAGGTGTGCCACCGCCCTCAACTTTGTCATCCCGTCTGCAGCGGAACCGGATTTCCTGACATCGCGGTCCCGCCCAAGGCGAGGGGAAGCTGGGCAGAAAATCCGGGGCAGCGAGGGGAGAGCCTGCCCTGAGCGAAGTCGAACGGGACCTGCAGTTTCACTCGGACTGCACGCGAATCTAGATACGCGCCACTACCAACCTGCTTCTCCTTCGAGATTCAACCGGTTCCGCACAATCAAAGGATTACCTGAACACCAAGACTGATCTATTCGTATTCGCTAATCTTGGACGGCACTGGCTGTAGCCCAGGACACCCGTCCTCGTACACTCGACCTGAGAATTCGAAATCGGACAATTAAGGAGAATCAATTTGCCACTGCGGCTGATGTGTTTTACCGCCCACCCCGATGATGAGTGCGGAGCCTTCGGCGGTGCGTTGATGCAGGCCCACCAACGTGGGGTCGAGACCAGCGTGGTCTGCCTGACCGAAGGACGCGCGGCGTCGAACCGGGGGAGCGCCCGTAGTAGCGACGAACTGGCCGCTCTGCGGCGGCAGGAGTTCGCTGCGGCTCTGCGCGTGCTGGGCGTTGCCCACGGAGAGGTACTGAATTATCCCGACGGCGAACTTGCGCGCCAGGACTTTACGCGGGTTACCACTGACTTGGTCGAGCGCATCCGCCGCTTCCGGCCCCAGGTGGTGATCACCTTCGGCGGCGATGGCAACGTAAATCTACATCCGGACCACACCATGATCTGTTTTTTTGCCACGGCGGCTTTTCACTGGGCAGGACGCAGCAATTTCGCCCCGGAGCAAATTGCCGCGGGACTACTTCCCTACCGTCCGCAAAAACTGTACTACGCCGTTGCGCCTTTTCTGGTCAATGAGGAAGTGCCCAAGACTGCACTCGTGCCGGCCTCGCTGGTGCTCACGTTGGGCGACTTGAAGGCAAAGAAATTTGAGGCTTTCCAGCAGCACACCACCCAGGCCGACCTGCTGGCCAAGGTCAAGGTCGCCTTTGAGGGAACGGGTGGAGAGGAGAAGTATCTGTTGGCAGCCGCGCCGGGAATGCGTTCCTCCCCGCTGGAAACGGACATGTTCGCAGATGTAAAGGAATGACGTCCTACGTCGATCCGACCACCGTAGCCTGCCTGCTTGTGCTCTGGCGCACCGACCAGACGAAGCGCGCCAGCAGCAGGATCGCCAGCACCAGCGTGATGGTGATGGGTGTGCGCACTCCGCTCTTGACGATCCACCAGTAGTGAATCACGCCGCAGATGGCCGAGACATACGCCAGCCGATGCAGGGCCTGCCAGCGTTTTCCCCCCAGTTTCCGAATAGACCAATTGGTAGAAGTGGCGGCCAGCGGGACCAACAGCAGCCACGCAGTCACTCCGGCCAGGATGTAGCGGCGTTTGGCGATGTCGTCGATCATCGCTGCGACATTGAAGCCGGAATAAAGCCAAAGATAGGTGAGCAGATGCAGGCAACCATAGAAAAAAGCAAACAAGCCCAGCAGGCGGCGAAAGCGCACCAGCCAGGCGAGCCGCGGCGATAGCCTGCGCAGCGGAGTAATGGCCAGCGAGATGACCAGCAGGCGAAGCGTAGCAAAACCGGTGGCATGGGTAACCGTAGCTGTCGGATCCGGCCCGAGATCATTGTTGAACCCGTGGTAGACCAGCAGCCCTAGCGGAGTCAGGCACGCGAGCCAGACCGCAACTTTAAGGGCAATGATGGCGCGCTTGTTCATGTTGCTCTAGGACTTTTCTTTGCGGGCCAGCGGCGACTCGAGTGAGGGATCGCTTCCGCACCCTGCTTCCCGGAGGATCGACTCTTCGCGTCAAACCCTAAAAATTTTTCTTGAGATCCATGCCGTTGTAGAGACTGGCGACCTGGTCTCCATAGCCATTGAACATGAGCGTGGGCTGGCGCTGGTTGAAGAGAGAAGCGCCGATGCGGCGTTCGGTCTTCTGGCTCCAGCGTGGATGGTCGACATTGGGGTTTACGTTGGAATAAAAACCGTACTCCTGCGGCGCCATGTCGTTCCAAGCAGTGTTCGGCTGGTCCGAGGTGAAGTGTATTTTGACGATCGACTTGGCGGACTTGAAACCATACTTCCACGGCACCACGATGCGCACCGGGGCGCCATCCTGGTTCGGCAATACTTCCCCGTACAGCCCAAACGTGAGCAGCGTCAGCGGGTGCATGGCCTCGTCCATGCGCAGCCCTTCTGAGTAGGGCCAGTTCAAGTTGATCTTGCGAGATGCCCGGCATGATGGCTCGATCTTCCAGGGTAAGAAACTGTACATATTTTGCCTTGGGTAGAGGCTCAGCCCACTTGATCAATTCCGAGAGCGAGTAGCCGGCCCAGGGAATGACCATACTCCAGGCCTCCACGCACCGATGTCGATAGACACGCTCCTCGATCGGCCTGAAGCTCAAGAGCTCGTCGATGCTGACTTTTTTCTTTTCCTTCACCAGGCCGTCTATCGTCACCGTCCAGGGGCGGGTTTTCATTCGCCCGGCGTTCTTAGATGGGTTCGTCCTTCTCCACCCCGAATTCGTAGAAGTTGTTGTAGCTGGTGATGTCCTTGTAAGAGGTGAGCGTTAACCCCGTAGTGGAAAGAGGGCTCTTTACCGTCTGCAGCTTGGCGGCGTCGGCAGCCATCGCGCGCTTTTGGCCTGAGTACCCCGGCAACTCCAAGGGCAGCAGCGCCGGCCATGAAACTCCGGCGATTGAGGTAGGCGCTGCGGGGAGTGATCTCAGAGTACGGAATGTCCTTCGTTTTTTTGATCAGCATAGCTTCTCGTCAATGTGTGTATGCGTTGCCCTATCAATCAATAGGTTACGCCCGAGAGAGCGATCCCATGATATGAGCCGGCGAGACAAGCGCCACAAGGTAGAACCCCCGGCGAGACTGAGATCTGCTCCGAGGCCGGGGCGCTCCAAAGACGGACAAACCCGCCAGTTTGGCACGAGTGATGCTTCCCTGGCTCTACACACTTTCCGGGCCCACACCCCCACTCCTGCCATCCTTCCAGGGCGCGACTCACTCAAAACAAAGGCCTTGGTCACCGTTCCCCAAGCGCCAAACGAAGCCGCTTTCTCCGCTTTTTCACGGCAAATTCTTCAGATGTTCACAGGCAACTGAGAACCTCACAGTGGCAAATCGATCTGCGCGGCCCTTCAGGATTCTTCCCGGATGAAAACGGAAATAGCCCTTTGCGCGGTCTTTCCTGCACGCAAGACATCGTGACCACACTGCAATCACAAGGCAAAAAGAGAGAGGACCAATGAAGATCCAACTGAAGACGCTGGCGACGCTGGCGCTGGTCTCGGCACTGTCTGCCGGGCTGGCACAGACAACAGCGTCCGGTACCACGAGTACCTCTTCGACAACCCATAAAAACCGGCCACCCGGAAGGCTCCGCCTCCCAAGAAGCCTTCGGTGGAAAGCCAGATCCAATCGCTGCGGGAGGAGATGCAGACGCAGATTCAGCAGTTGAGGCAACAGCTGAATGATCGCGACGCAGCAGTTGCAGCAGGCTCAGCAGGCCGCCGCAGCAGCCCAGGCAGCGGCCGCCCAAGCTCAACAGCAAGCTGCCCAGCAGTCCTCGGTGCTCACCGAGAATACGCAAGCTGTCAGCAGTCTGCAGGGTGCAGTCACCGACCTGAAGACAAATAGCACCTCGCTGGCGACCACCATCCAGGATCAGCAGGCAAAGGTAGAGAAGCAGATTACGCACCCGGACGTAATCCACTATCAAGGGGGTCACGCTCTCACCTACCGGGAGCTACCTGGCGGGTGAAACGGTGTATCGCGCCCACGCCACCGGCGAGCGACATTCCCACCCCCTTCAGCTCCTTGCCGTACGAGCATGCCGATGCATACGCCCTCAGCGAGTTCTACGGCACCGCACGTCAGTCGCGCGTCGCTCTGATGGCCGAAGGCAAGACTGGCTCGGCAACCCTTCGCGGCTACTATGAGGCGGATTGGCTCGGTACAGGCGTTACCTCGAATAATAACGAGAGCAACAGCTATGTTTTCCGTCAGCGCGTTCTGTGGGCGCAAATGGCGCTCAATAATGGGTGGGCCTTCACCGGTGGCCAGCTTTGGTCCCTGGCGACAGAAGACAAGAAGGGCCTTTCCAACCTCTCCGGCGACATTCTCACTCCCGCTGACGATAGACCCGAACTACGTTCCGGGCTTCGTCTGGGAGCGCCAGTACGGCTTCCGGGTTACCAAGACCATGCCGCACGCAGCCTTCGGCATCGCAGCCGAGAATCCCCAGCTGCTCTATAGCGCCACGCTGGCCGGCAACACTCCCTACGCCGTCCTTGGCAGCACCGGTACGAACGGTGGACTCTACAACTCCGCCATCAGCACCTGCTCGCCCTCGACCAGCATCGTGAACTACACCAACGAAGCGAATGGCGGCATCAACACCTATCTGCCGGTCTACAAGACGGTCAACGCCTGCACCAACATCAACAACTACTCCTTCAACGTCATGCCGGACATCATCGTCAAGGCGGCTTTCGATCCCAGCTTTGGCCACTTTGAAGTCTTCGGCATCGGACGCTACGCTCATGAGACCGTTTATCCCGGCGAAACCACCAACGGCCAACTTTACGGCGGCTTGACGGACATCACTACCGGGAAGCCGCGGTCACCCCGGCGCTCAGCACGGCCGGCAGCTACAACAACAGCATCGCCCTGGGCGGTTTGGGCGCGAGCGGTCGCGCTACGCTGGCCAAGAAGTTCACTGTGGGTCTCAAGGGTCTCTACGGACCGGGTGTTGGCCGCTATGGCGCCACCACGCTCTCCGACGTTACCTCCGCGGCCAGCGGCGAATTCTCACCCCTGCACAACCTCTCCGCCCTGGGCACGGTAGAGATTGCCGCCACGCCCCGCCTCACCATCTACCTGAACTACGGTGGGGACTACGCCGGTCGCAGCTCCTGGTCTGGCACCACGCTCGGCGCGCCCACGGCAACCAAGAATCGCCGCCGGCGTATGGGGTGGTCACTGGGCTGCGCCAGCCGTCGCGCCAGTCGGCTACGGCTCTTACTACCTCAGCAACTCCGCCTGCCTCACCAACTGCCGCTCCCGGCTACAACGGGAGTTCCACCGGCTTCTACCCCGGCGGAAGCTGCGGCGCCCAGACCAAAGACGTCCAGGAAGCCACCGCGGGCTACTGGTACGACTTCTACAAGGGCGACTATGGCCGCGTGCGGCTCGGCATGCAGTACGCTTACGCCCTGCGCCAAAGCTGGACGGGCGCGGCGGTTTCCAGCAACGGCCCCGACGGCGTCGGCGCCAAGGGCATAGACAACATGTTCTGGACCAGCTTCCGCTACTACTTGCCTTAAGAGCAACCACCAACCAACTGGAGGGCACCCTAAACCGGGTGCCCTTTTTTTTGCTTTGCTTCAGATCATTTCCGTCGCGCACCGGTCATCCATAGTGAGCAAGACTGTCTTACACTCGATTCGAGGCGACTCCATGCCAAACCCCATCGTCGGTCTTACATCACGTCACCGCGATTGCTTCGGATCCGCAACGGAATCTCGACTTCTACACCGAAGTGCTGGGGCTTCGTTTCGTAAAGCGCACCATCAACTTCGAGATCCCGGAACCTACCACTTCTACTTTGGAGACGATGCCGGGTCGCCGGGAACGATCCTTACTTTCTTCCCCTGGCCGCACGCCACGCGCGGCAGCCTGGGCGTAGGAGAGACGTCGGCCACGGCCTTCAGTGTTCCTCTCGCATCGCTTGCGTTTTGGGAGAAGCGCTCTGCTGTCCGCGGGCATTCCCGCGGAGCGCACCGGCGAGCGGTTTGAGGAGGAGGTCCTCAGCTTCGCCGACCCCGACGGCATGCGGCTGGAGATCGTCGGCCACGCGGATGCGGGGGAGGCAAAGGCTCCGCGTACCAGTGACATTTCGCGCCGAGCACGCGATCCGTGGCTTCTTCGGGGTGACGCTTTGCGAGGGAGGCTACGAAAGAACGGTAGGCGTGCTCGCCACCATGGGCTTCCAGCAAAATCGCCGAGCACGGAGAATCGCTTTCGTTTTGCCGCCGAGGGCAACGCGCTGGGCAATCACATCGACGTGCTGGTGCAGCCGCAGCTCACCTACGGCCGGATGGGCGCGGGCAGCGTGCACCACATCGCCTTTCGTGCATCCGACGATGCCGCGCAACTGGAGTGGCGCAAAGTGCTGGTAGCGACTTCGCTGGATGTGACGCCGGTACTCGACCGCACCTACTTTCACTCCATCTACTTTCGCGAGCCGGGTGGTGTTTTGTTCGAAATCGCGACCGATCCGCCGGGGTTTGCCCTGGATGAGCCAATCGAATCGCTGGGTGAAGCTCTCAAGCTGCCTCCCTGGCTGGAGCGGCAGCGCTCGCGCGTGGAACGCATGCTGCCTCCGATTGCACTGCACACACGCAAGTAGAAGGGAGAAGCCGGTGAACGATCCCCATCGTGATCAGCCTGTCCGCACTGTTGGGTGCGCCGCTGACCCAGGCGGCCGCGGCCGTCATTCTGCTGCATGGACGCGGTGCGTCGGCAGAGGACATACTCGGCCTGGCAACGGAGATGTACGACGAGCGGGTGGCTTATCTCGCCCCGCAGGCTGCCGATCATCGCTGGTATCCCTCTCGTTCATGGCGCCCATCGAGGAAAACGAGCCGTGGCTGTCGTCGGCATTGGCGAAGGTGGGTTCGATGGTGAAGCTGGCTGTCGATGCCGGCGTATCGCTGGAGCGCATATTTATCTGCGGCTTCTCCCAGGGCGCTTGCCTGTCGTACGGAGTTCGCGGCCCGGCATCCTGCGCGCTATGGGGGTTGATGCCTTCACCGGGGGCTTGATCGGGCCGCCGGATGTGGACCTGCACCATCCCGGCGATTTTGCGGGAATGCCTGCGCTCTTTAGTTCCGGAGATCCTGATCCGCATGTGCCCTGGAGCCGGGTCGTGGCATCGGCAGAAGCAGTTCCGCGCCATGGGCGCTGAAGTGCAACGCAGCGATATCCGGGCCGTCCTCACACCGTGTTGCCGCAGGAAATCAAAGCCGCGCGCGAGCTTATCTTCCGATCTCTCTCTGAATCGATCCCAGGTGCTATAGGTAGGCGATCTCTTCGACGCGATCGGAGAAACTATCGTTCATGGCCAAGCCCGCACTTGCTTCCTGCTGTTGCTTTTCGCTCTGCTCTACCTCGCTCAGTCGCAAACCGGCGCATTGCCTGACGTTCCGCCGGTCCAGGCACAGCACGCCATGGTGGTCAGCATTCATCACTGGCCAGCGATGCGGGTTTGAAGATGCTGCAGGCAGGGGGGAATGCAGTCGACGCGGCGGTCGCGACTGGCTTCGCGCTGGCTGTGGTCTACCCCGACGCGGGCAATCTGGGCGGAGGCGGCTTCATGATGCTGCGCCTGGCCAACGGCGAGTCGCACTTCCTCGACTTCCGCGAGGAGGCGCCGCTGCGAGCGACCGCGAACATGTATCTCGACAGCAACGGCAAAATCATTCCGGAGGCTTCCACGGTTGGCTATTCGTCGGTGGGTGTTCCGGGCACAGTGGCTGGGCTGGTTGAGGCGGAGCGGCGATTTGGCAAGCTCTCTCTGCAGCAGGTGATGGCTCCGGCCATTCAGTTTGCGGAAAAGGGCTATGTCCTAAGCGCGGAAGAAGCGGCCATGCTTCACGATCCCGTGCTTTCCCGGTTCCCGGAATCGCGGCGCATCTTCCAACGCGATGGCAATTTCTACCAGGCGGGAGAGGTATTCCGGCAGCCAGAGTTGGCTCGTACACTCACCCGCATCGAGCACGATCCTGAGAGCTTCTATCACGGTGCCCTGGCCAGCGAGCTTGCTCAAGCTATCCAGAAATATGGCGGGCTGGTCAGCAAAAAAGACCTGGCTATTTATAAGGTGAAAGATCGCAAGCCTCTTACCGGCACTTATCGCCAGTATGAGATTCTGGCGCCGCCTCCGCCCTCTTCTGGCGGCATCGCGTTGCTGGAAACACTCAACATTCTGGAAGGCTTTGATCTGGCGTCACTGGGCGATCGCACGCCCGAGAGCATGCACCTGATCATTGAGGCATTCCGGCGCGCATTCAAGGACCGCACATCGTTCCTGGGCGATCCCGATTTCCAGTCCGTGCCGACCCAGCAGCTGATCGACAAAGGCTATGCCGCGGCCTGGCGAAAGAGTATCAACATGACGATGGCGACTCCCTCCAGTTCCCTCACCCGGCCGCCGGGCTACCTCCCGAAGAAATCCGGCGCGCCGGCCCTGAATCGAAGCAGACCACGCACTATTCCGTGCTCGATGAAGCTGGGGATGCAGTGTCAGTTACGTATACCCTGAACAATTCCTTCGGGTCCGGCGCGACCGCGGAAGGGCTTGGGCATCCTGCTCAACGATGAGATGGATGACTTCACCTCCAAGATCGGCGAGCCCAACATGTACGGACTGATTCAGGGCCCGGCGAATGCAATTGCTCCCAGGAAGCGTCCCCTGTCCAGCATGACGCCCATCATCGTGCTTGAAAACCATAAAGTTCGCTTCGTCATCGGTTCTCCTGGCGGTCCCCGCATCATCACTACGGTTGCCAATATCCTTCTGAGCGCATCCGATGGCGGTTTGAATATCCAGCGCGCGGTAGATGCTCCGCGTTTTCACCACCAATACCTTCCCGATGTCGTTTTTGTGGAGCCGGGCTTTCCGCCTAAGACTCTGCAGGCTCTTGAACGAATGGGCTACGCCGTCCAGGTCGGCGATCATCCCTGGAGCGATGGGGAGTGCATCGCCGTAGATCCTAAGACGGGACTGATCCAAGGGGGCCAGGACAGCCGCCACACCTTCGGCAAGGCCGCTGGGTACTGATCATCCGGCAGCGACCCTTTTGGGGTGTCTGCCCCCTATCCCAATTGGGCTTTCCCGCGGAGTTGCCTTGGCGAAGAATCAACGTGAGCCGAAGACATGCGGCGCAAGGAGAATCCCTCATGACTACGCTTGCTAGCAACACGTTGACCACCAACACGTTTACCACCAACGACGGGACGACGATCTATTACAAAGACTGGGGTAAGGGAAAGCCGGTCACGTTTTCTCATGGCTGGCCGTTAAATGCGGACGCGTGGGATGCGCAGATGCTGTTCCTCGCCCAGCACGGCTACCGTGTGATCGCCCACGACCGGCGTGGCCATGGCCGCTCTGGCCAAACATGGGATGGCAACGAGATGGACACTTACGCGGACGATCTGGCCGGCCTGCTGGATGCGCTCGATATCAAAGGACGCCATGATGGTGGGCCATTCTACAGGCGGCGGCGAAGTGGCTCGCTACCTGGGACGACACGGGAGCAAGCGGGTGTCGAAGGCGGTGCTGATTGGCGCCGTTCCTCCAATCATGTTGAAAACGGAGCAGAATCCCGAGGGCTTGCCCCTGTCCGCCTTCGATCAGATTCGTGAGGCCGTGAGTTGCGGATCGGTCGCAGTTCTTCAGAGATCTCAGCATGCCTTTCTATGGCTATAACAGGCCGGACGCCAAGATTTCCGAGGGTGTACGGGAAAACTTCTGGTTCCAGGGAATGCAGTCTTCTCAGCCGGCCGCGTACGACTGCATCAAGGCCTTCTCCGAAACCGACTTCACCGAAGACCTGAAGAAGATCGACGTGCCCACCTTGATCCTGCATGGGGACGCCGACCAGATTGTCCCCATTGTCGCCGCGGCATTGAAGACCGTAAAGCTGGTAAAGAATGCGACGCTTAAGGTCTATCCCGGCGCGCCGCACGGCATGTGTACGACGTGGCGGACAAAGTAAACGCCGACCTGCTTGCTTTTCTGCAGTCGTAGCACTCGGCACATCTGGAAGTGAAAAATGGCGTGTCCCATTCAAGCCAAAATACGGCTTGAATGGGGCACCCAGCGTTTTCTCGTCTGCATGGCCTGAATTCTTAAAAAGACCTTCCACCCGGTAAAGTAGAAGGTGGTGGGGAACAGCATGCAGATAAGGTTCGCATTTGGCCGCGATGGATTGGATGTCACGTTACCCGATGGGCCGCGCTACGAGGTCATCGAGAGCCGCTCCGCATCCGCTTTACCGGATGTCGCGGCAGCGCTCAACCTGGCCCTTGATCACCCAATAGGCAGCAAACCGCTGTCGGCTTTGGCGGCGGGCAAAAAAACCGCGGCGATCTCCGTCTGCGATATCACCCGGCCTGCGCCCAACTGGCTCACTCTGCCGCCTCTGCTCCGGCGTTTGCACGATGCAGGCATTTCGGTCGAAGGCGTCACCATCCTGATTGCGACCGGTTTACACCGCGAAGCCACGGCAAGCGAAATCAACGCCATCCTGGGGCCTGAAATTGCGGCTAAGTATCGCGTGGTCAACCATGACGCGCGGGCGCTCGCCGAGCATCGCTGGCTGGGAAAAACGGGTCGAGGCATTCCGGTCTATATCGACGAGCGGTTCATGGCAGCCGATCTGCACATCACTCTGGGCTTTATCGAGCAGCATTTGATGCTCGGCTTTTCCGGCGGCCGCAAGCTGGTCGCCCCGGGGCTTGCAGCCCAGGAAACCATCAAGGTCATCCACTCGCCTTTGTTCATGCGGGAACCGATGGCCACCGAGGGGTCGATCACCGAGAACCCTCTGCATGCCGAGCTGTTGGAAATTGCCAGGATGGCCGGGCACGACTTCATGCTCGATGTGACCCTGACCCAGAGCCGCGAAGTCTCAGGCATCTTCGCCGGCGATCCCGTCATGGCACATGCTGCCGGGGTCCAGTTCTTGCGCACCACATCGCTCGAGAGGCTCTCGGGCCTTGCGGATGCCGTCATCACCAGCGCTGCCGGATTTCCCCTGGACCTGACCTTTTACCAGACCATCAAGGGCCTCACCGCCGCACAGCACATCGTCAAGACAGGAGGTAGGATCCTGATTCTCGGCGAATGCGCTGAGGGCGTTGGTTCCCCCGAGTTTGCCGGAAAGGCCGCAAGCTTCTCCAGCTACGAGAGCTTTCTAAGGAGATCGGGAACGCCGCAGTGGAGATTGACCAGTGGCAACTCGAAAAAATGGCGCTGGTTGGGCTAAGGCACGAACTCTTCTTTTACATTCCAGGAGTTGCGAACGAGAAGTTAGGAAATCTGGCTTCCCGTTGCTTCGCCAACTGGCAGACGGCGGTTGCCGCTCTCCTCAACGGCCTCCCGGCCGGCGCGCGAGTAGCATTGGTGCCCGAGGGCCCATACGTCTACGCTCGCGCAGACACTTCCGATGCCTTCACCGCAGTGCCACAGCTTTCCTGAGAAGTTTTAAACTTCGCGTTCGATTCGCGCTGACCCCTGACGAACAGACGAACACTTACCTAACTAAGATTAGGTTACGGGCGTGTAAATTCTCGCTGTACCCCATTTGTCAATCGCTTCGTGTTAAGTGGGTCTGTAAATTATACGTTGGGTCGAAGCTATCATCATTTCTTAACAATATCTCTGTTAGCGTGGTGCGCAATAATGGTTACCCCATCGGCCGCACTGTGTCCGCGGCCTCATGGGTTAGGAGAGCCGCATGAGCACCCGCTTCACAAATATTGCGCACATTTTAGGACGGGTTGTAGCATTCACCGCCGCAGGCGTGTTATTGCCGTTGGCTGTGGCGCATGCCACCTTGACCATCTCCGAAACCGGATCCACCTTGATCCTTCCTCTGTTCAAGTCCTGGGTGACCGCGTACAACAAAGTCCAACCCGATCTGCAGATGACAGTCGGTGCCACGGGCTCGGCGGCCGGCATAGCTGAGGCGATTGCAAAGCACGTGCAGATCGGCACCTCGGACGCCTATATGTCCGACAACGATGCCATGGCTAACCCGCAGATCCTCAACATTCCTCTCGCGATCTCCGCGCAGACGGTGGTGGCCAACCTGCCTGAGCTGCGCGGCGCTACGCTCAAATTGAGCGGACCTGTTTTGGCTCTCATCTATTCCGGTAAGGTGAACCAATGGGACGCCGCACCAATCGCAGCGATTAATCAAGGCGTCCCACTGCCGCACCACGCGATTGTTCCGGTCCGGCGCGGCGACGGCTCGGGCGATACCTTCGTCTTTACCCAGTTCCTAACCTTTTCCACTCCCGATCAGCAACACCTTACTTCCAAAGATTTCAATTGGGAAGGCAAGATCGGCTACGGTACGACAGTAAGTTGGCCGTCGGTATCGGGGAGTCTAACCGCTGCCGGCAATCAGGAGATGGTGCAGAAACTCAGCCACACCCGGTACTCGGTGGGCTATCTCGGTGCGAGCTTCAAAGATGATGCGGATAAGGCCGGCCTGCAAATTGCAATGTTGGAAAATCAGGCTGGTAAGTTCATGCTTCCTACCCCGGCAACAGTTACTGCGGCGGCCGCGGAGCTTACTCCTCGCACGCCAGCCGATCAACGGCTTACCTTAGTGTTCGCTCCAGGCGCCGATTCTTACCCCTTGATCAACTACGAATATGCAGTGGTTTCAACCAGGCAGTCGAACCCGCAAGTTGCATCGGCCATCAGCAACTTCCTCCTCTGGTGCATCGCGCCGCAAGGCGGCAGCGCGCCAGGCTTCCTCGAACCGGTTCACTTCATTGGGTTGCCGACATCCATCCGCGCGCTGAGTGAATTACAGATCGCCAAAATCCAGTAGGTGCGTGCTGAACCATCCTTAAAAGGAGATCGCAATGCCGAATGCAAACGCGGTGACGACCCCGCCCCGAAGTGTGCAGGACTATATAGACGAACTGCCGATGTGGCCCGATGGTACGCGGCTGCAATCCAATCCCATGACGACGATGCAGTGGCGTATCTGGATGTTGGCCGCCGCAGGCAAGTTCTTCGAGGGGTTTGTGGTGTTCATGACCGGTGTTGCGCTGCCGCTCATCGCGCGACAATTTGACATCACGCCTGCGCAGAACGGATTCATCAGCGCCGCCAGCCTGTGCGGAATCCTGATCGGCGCCGTCGGCTTGGGTAGCTTGTCGGACCGGTTCGGGCGCAAATCCATGTTCATCGTGGAGATGATCATCTTCACTGCGTTCCTTGGCGCCGCCGTCTTCTGCAACAGTTTTGTTTCTCTGGTCATCTGCTTGTTCGGCCTCGGGCTCGCGCTGGGATGCGATTACCCTACCGCGCACATGATCATTTCCGAAAACATCCCCAGCGTGAGCCGGGGCAAATTGGTGCTGGGCGCGTTTGCATTCCAGGCCGTGGGCGCCTTGGCCGGTACGGCTGTCGGTTATGGAGTGTTGGTCCTCATGCCCAACCTCAATGCCTGGCGCTGGATGTATGCCACTGCTGTCTTTCCCGCCCTCCTGGTCACCATCGGCCGTTTCTACGTCACGGAAAGCGCGAACTGGCTGCATTCTCGCGGCGCCATCGACCGGGCCACGGTTGCGGCGAGCCGGCTACTGAAGCGAACCCCGCAGTATCCGACGAGTATTGTGCTGTCGGAGGAAGCGGCTGCCGGTGAGTCCCACGGAGGCGGCTCCTTCCTGGCGCTGTTCAACAATCGCTACCGCCGTGCGACCATCCTGGCCTCGGTGCCATGGTTTCTGCAGGACCTCAGCACGTATGGCATCGGCATCTTCACCCCAACGATTCTGGCCGCGGCACTGGGCAAGGAGGCTGACCACGTCCGCAGCCTGAACGATCTCATCGCCAACGACATCCTGGCCGCCAGGGGCGCCGCGATGATCACGATATTGCTGATCGTCGGCATCGCCTTTGCCGTTTTGCTGGCTGACAAGCTGGGCCGGATCCGGCTGCAAATCATCGGCTTCATCGGCTGTGCGGTTGGGCTGGTGCTGGCTTCGCTCTCCGTTGATGTCAGCGGCCAACTTAAGATCATCCTTATTTTTAGCGGCTTCATGCTGTTCAACTTCATGACCAATCTCGGCCCCAATGCACAGACCTACCTACTTGCCGGCGAGGTATTCCCGACCGCGATTCGCGGTAAGGGCGCAGGCTTCGCCGCCGCCTTTGCCAAGATCGGTGCGGTGGCGACGGCTTTCCTGTTCCCTATCCTGCTGGTCTCGCTTGGCACGCGGTTGCTGCTTTACGGGTTGGTGATCGCATCGCTGCTGGGAGCCGCCGTGACTTGGCTCTACAGGATTGAGACCACGGGCGTGAATTTGGACCGGATTGGCGAGCTTGAACCAAACAGCAGCGCGAAGACTTCGTCAAGGGCGGTCGCCTAGTAGGGAGAGCGATGACCCGGTTTCCGGGAACGGCAACGAACGTTGGGTGCCCCATTTGCCCCGATTTCCTGCGGAGGCCAGTGGCGTTGATACACTTCATGCGCCTTTCCTTAATGAAAGGCGCACACGCGGACCTTTCCGGCAACAGCGTGGCAGGAAATCGGGGTCAAGCCCTGTTTTGGCCTTGAGTGGGATACGCGACCGTCGACAGCCTTGATTCCTTGTGGTGCCACCACCCCGTAACAAAAACCTTCTATTCACAATAGCCGGCAGGTTCGGCCAGTAGAATTTCAGGACCGAAGCGATCCCCAAACTGCAGGGATTGAGGAGATGTGTATGGCTACGACTGTCCTGGCATCGATTGGCGATCACGGCGTTCTGAACGAACCTTTATCCCCTGCACTGCCGGAAGTCTGGATCGATCGCGACCTGAGCTGGCTCGACTTCAATTGGCGAGTACTCGCGGAGGCACTCGACGAACGCACCCCGTTGCTTGAGCGGGCTAAGTTTCTAGCGATCTTCACTTCCAACCTAGACGAATTTTTTATGAAACGCGAAGCCGTATTGCGTCATGGGGCAACCGATGCGCAGCACGCATTGTTGCAGCAGGTTCGCGAGAAGATCCAGTTTCAGCTCGACCGCCAGGCGGAGTGCTACCGTCAGATCATCATCCCTGGTCTCGCCGACCACGGAGTTTTCTTACGTCGTTGGGACGACCTCACGCCGGCGCAGCAGAAAGAAGCAGGCAAGTATTTCGACTCCCAACTGTCTCCCGCGTTAACCCCCCTGGTCATTGATCCCGTCCATCCCTTTCCCTTTCTTTCCAATCTCTCCACATCCCTGGTCTTCCAGCTGCGCGATGTGCTCAAGGATGAAACCATGTTTGCCCGGGTCAAGATTCCCGGAGTCCTCAAGCAGTGGATCTTTTTAGAATCGGACCTTGAGCCCGGACGAAAGCTGCTGGTCCCGCTCTACGAGGTAATTCGTGGCAACCTGCACAAGCTCTACAGCGGCATGGAAATCAGCGACATTACCCTCATGCGCCTCACCCGCGATGCCGAAGTGGAGCTGGACGATGATCCCGCAGCCGACTTCCGCGCAGCGGTGAAGGAGCAGATTCGGCAGCGCCGCTACGAACCGGTGGTCCGCCTGGAATTCGGACCGGGAGCCAATCCCGCCATCAAGGAGATGCTTCGCCAGCGCCTGGAGGTCACTCCCTCGGACATCTATGACATGCAGGAGGAGGTCGACTACACCACGCTGTTCGAACTTCTTGCTCTGCCGATCCCCGCATTACGCGACTCGGAATGGACGCCCCTGTGGCCCCCGTCGCTCGCCCACGCAACGAACGCAATCTTTGCCGCCATACAAGCCGGCGACCTGCTGGTGCATCACCCTTACGAGAGCTTCGACGCCACAGTCGAGCACTTCATCAGTTCCGCAGCCGACGACCCCAACACGGTTTCCATCAAGATGACGGCATATCGCATCGGCGACGACACTCCCTTCGTCAAGTCGTTGATCCGGGCGGCGGAACGCGGCAAGCAGGTGGCCTGCGTCATGGAGATCAAGGCACGCTTCGATGAGGAGCGCAACCTGCATTGGGCAGCGGAGTTGGAACGCGCCGGGGCCCATGTCACCTTCGGGGTGAGCGGTCTTAAGACCCATGGCAAGACCGCGCTGGTGGTGCGTAAGGAAGCCGGTGGACTGCGCTGCTACGTGCACATCGGTACCGGCAACTACCATGTCAAGACAGCGCGCCTGTACGCCGATGTAGGGCTCTTTACCTGCGACCCGCGAATCACGCAGGACGTGGTGAATCTCTTCCACTTTCTTACCGGCCACGCCGATCGGCCCAACTGTACGACGCTTTTGGTGGCTCCTCTCACCATGCGGCCGCGGTTGCTCGATCTGATCCATCGCGAGACGCAAAACCAGCGCGCTGGACGGCCCTCTCGCATCATCGCCAAGATGAACCAACTCGAAGACCCGGACATCATCGAAGCCCTGGTCGAGGCTTCACAGGCAGGTGTCCCCATCGATCTCATCATCCGCGGATTCTGCTGTCTTCGTCCGGGAGTGCCCGGGCACACGGAAAACATCCGCATACGTTCGATCATTGGGCGCTTCCTGGAGCATTCGCGCATCTTCTACTTCGCCAATGGCAGGCAAGACCCGGCGGAGGGCGAGTACTTTATTGGGTCCGCGGACTGGATGTTTCGCAATCTTTCCAAACGGATCGAGGTGGTCACTCCCGTCTTCGCCACGGGACCCAAACAACGACTCTGGGAGGTCCTCGATATCTGCCTGCATGACCAACGAGAGGCATGGGTTCTTGGAACCGACGGCAGATATGAGCAACTGCGCGCGGATGGGGGAGCAACCGGACCCGAAGGCCGGGGAACGCACCAAACCCTGATGGACCTGACGCGGGCCCGGGCTAGCCTCTAGCAGGCTTCCCTCACCGAGCAGGAAATTAAGCAGCCCGAACGTAGACTCAGTACCCATCGCCGACGCCCAGAGGGCCGACCGCTAAAGTCAGCCCAATCCGCCAGGCGCGGTGAGAACGGCGAAAGGAACCGTACGAAGGGCAAGATCTGGAAGTCCTGCTACGACACACAATCCGTAGAAACCGCTAAGAATTTCTCAAAAATGAATTAACTGTCAGCGCAGGCCGCGATCAGTCCCGCAGGGACGGCTGAAAATGTCCCAGGACGTTAGTCCTGGGCTTCAGCCTACTGAACTAACGATCCTGGTTCTCACACAGACTCGGCCGGACTGGGCTCACATTTGGCGGGCGGCCCTCCCGGGCTGCTGTAACGGCAGGAATTCGCCTCCGATGCATTATCATGGTCCTGCGAATGCAGCGAGTCCGCGAAATGCGAAAGTGGCGAAATTGGCAGACGCACCAGACTTAGGATCTGGCGGGGCAACCCATGGGGGTTCGAGTCCCCCCTTTCGCACCAACAACTTAGAATCTCCTCTCCGTACTTTCCTCCAACGTGGAACATTGGTGGCCTCCTTGTCGGAGGCGCATATCTACAATCCTCTGCTCCTGTAGCCAAAACTGCGGACGCCACCATAAAACGGTTGCTGGCTCTCCACACGTGGGCCGTCTAAAGCTAATGATCTGTTCTTCGTCAGGCTCAGCGTGAATACCGTTCCATCTCGATTCGATTCCTCGAGGCAGACGCTGCCACCGTGCTCTTCCGCTACTCGACGAGCCAGGGTGAGCCCCAAGCCTGTTCCGTTGGGTTTTCCTGCGGTCACGAACGGATCGAACAACGTCCTCCGTACAGAGGACGGTATGCCGGGACCATTGTCCAGGATTGTGAGGTAGATCCGTTCATCCACTTCCGTAAGGTGAACCTTCACCTTAGGCACTTGAGTTGAGCGTGCCGCAGCTTGGCAGGCATTGAGCAGTAAGTTATATATGGCGCTTTCAAGACTCCCAACATCGATATCTGCTTCCGCCGGCGGGAACTTGCCGACTGTGATGGACACGCTCCGCCCTGCTGGATGAAACTTCACTGCCGCAACGGCTTTCTCAACAACCAGGGAAACGCGCGCACGGACGAGCGGCCTTTTCCGTCCGCTACCACCGAATTGCAGTAATGATTCAATACGCTCCGTCATCGCGAGCACTGCTTCTTGAATTTCGACCAGCAGATCAGACCGCACGCTCGGGCATATATCATCGCGCTCGAGGAACTCGGCGTTCGCATAGATCGCCGTGAGCAAGTGGCGCATATCGTGGGATATCGAGCATGCCATCCTGCCGATTGTCGACATCCTCTCTGCCCCCATCCGTTGGCGCGGTGCCGGCCGCTGTGGTTCGTTTCGCAGATCCACACCGGCGCCCTCATCCAAGTTGAGAACATTGCGGCGGCCTGAAATCTTTGGTTTCCTAAGGTGTGTTCTCACTGCTCCCCCTCGTGATCCCTTTTCTTGTTGCGTGCGGCAAGGACAGTGGCGTTAGCCGCGAGTCACAAGCTGAGTTATCACCTCACGAAGCGGCGTCGCTCCATCCACATGCTCTGTTCCGGGTACGCCAAAGTGAATCCATCCGGAATTGAATGCATCGACCATCTCCGCCCGAGGCGCCGTTCGCCCCTCCGGCATCCCCTGTGAGACCCATAGCGTCTCCCATTCCGCCCTGGGAACGGCGATCGCCTCAACCGGGCGCCCAGCAGCCTCCGCGAAAGCATCTGCTATGTCGAGTGGACTGTAGCCCTCCGGGCCCGCAACTTCGATATGGCGGATTCCAGTCCAGTTCTGGGTGAGTGTCTCTGCACCCGCCTTGCCGATGTCCGCGGTCGCAACCAGAGGAAACTTCCGGTCAAGAGGATGGAGTTGAACCCTGATCTTGCCTTCATTCCGCGCGCTCGCTACGTCACCGGCTGAGTTCTCAAAGAACCAGCCCGCGCGCAAAAATGCCTGAGAGAACGAAAGATCACCCAACGTCTTTTCCAGGAGATGTGAGCTTGTGATCAAACCCAATCCACTGGCCTGTTCCGCTCCTATCGATGACAGATAAACCGCCTTCGACGGCAGCGCTCTCGATAGTGCCTCATGCAGGACCTTCAAAGCCGCCTTGGTCTCGGCGAAGCCCGGTGCAGGCGCGAAGTTTGGAGGAACCATTACGAACACGCCAGCCACACCGGTGAACGCTGCCGTAAGCGCATCCACGTCGTCATAGTCGGCTTTGAAGAGCTCCACACCTTGCTTCTGCCACCCTGCCGCTTTCTCGGGATTCCTTACAACCCCTCGAACCTTCTCGCCCTTTGCAAGAAGCGTGCGCGCAACGGCGCCGCCTACATTCCCTGTGATTCCCATGACTGCGTACATATGGATGTCTCCTATTTTCTATCGTCGTTCTGAAAATGATTTGTTGCCAGTCTCAGTCCTTCTCCGACCGGTCCTTCAAGGTCGTCAGCCAAAGCTGATGCCCCTCGTGCATGGCGTTCGGTTGCTGCTCACGGAACTGCATGGCACCAGCGCCCCTCACCACCTCTTCCGTGACGATGTGGCGCCCTTCGGGGGCCTTGGTAAGGAGGAACGTGTGATAAGCATGGACGTGCTTACCATCTCCGAACCATCCCAGGCGGCTACTCGACTCAAACTCCCACACGCGGCTTTCGATGTGGAATCCAAAGGTCTCCCACGAGATGCGTGCGTTCTTCCGCAGCCGATGATCCGGAGTGTTCAGAACCTTGACGTCCTTCGAGTTCGAGTACCAGGAGGGCCAAGCCTCCGCATCGACGAGATTTGAGAAGGCGATCGCGCATCCGGCCTGAATGTCGATCTCATGGTGCGCAAAGAGGTCCGCCTGCTCGGGCTCGAACCCCTTGGGCCAGTGAATCTGGTTGTTACGCAACGCGCCGTCGCCGTTGCATGTACGTCCCTGATGTGCCGGCTCCTGCGCATGGCCGTTCATGCCGAATATTGCTGCAGCGAGCAGCACCGCCCATGTTCGACGAATCGCCATGTTCCTCACCAATCCCTCAGTGCTTCCAACTATCTGACTCACGGGGATTGATTCGGAACTAATCTTCTCGGCATTTCACTTATAACCAAATAGCATAAGTGCATGAGTTTCGATGACCGCCTTCTGAATGGTGTGAGCGCCCTTGCGGCCGTGGTGAGATCGGGCGGCTTCGCGGCCGCGGCGAGATCCTTGAACGTCTCCCAACCAGGCATCAGCCGTGCAGTAGCTCGGCTCGAGGCGCAGGTTGGAATCCGACTCCTGGAGCGGACGACACGCTCCGTCTCCCTCACGGACGAAGGCAGGCGGTTTTACGAAACCATTGGCCCGATCGTGTCGGCGCTCGAAGACGCCACCTCCGCTCTGGCCGAAGGTAAAGTGACCGTCCGGGGCAGACTCCGCGTCAATATGGACCCTTACTTCTCGCAGCTCATTCTCGGACCGCAGCTCAGTGGATTTCTCAAAGCATATCCGGAGCTTAAGGTGGACCTGATCACGCGGGAGGGCCTCGGAGATCTGATCTCAGATGGATACGATCTGGGAATTCGCTTCGGCGAGCCGCGCCCATCCACTCTTGTCGCCCGAAGATTGCTGGACACGAGAGTTCTTACCGTAGCCTCGCCCGGCTACTTGAAGAAACACGGCCACCCTACCGACCCGCAGCAACTGACCGCCGGAACGACATCTGATGATCGATTTTCGAGACCCGGAGACGGGCCGTCCCTTCGAGTGGGAATTCCGTAAAGGTCGAAAGGTGATCAAGGTTGAGACGCAAAGCCAGCTCATGCTGACTGACGTCGCAACCATGCACGCTGTGTGCCTGGCAGGATATGGGATCGCTCAAGTTCTCGAACTCGGCGTGGAAGCCCATCTCTCGAGTGGACGACTGGTGACCCTCTTTCCGGATTGGGAGGAGGAACGTTTCCCCCTGTATGCCTACTATCCCTCGCGCCAATACCTCGCACCGAAGACGCGCGCGTTCCTTGAGTTCCTATCTACGACGGTCCAGGCCTCGCATTCGCACAAAACAATTCCAGGTCGGAGGGGGCCTCTGGATAAGTAGTCGCTCGCGTTGCCCGACGCTTCTTCAAGATAAAGACCGCCGGGAGGGTAGATCGCCGCTGAATAGTGGTTCCTTTGTGTTTCTTGATCGTGCATGGTAATTTCTTGTTTATGCATGGTTCATCAGGGGCAATAAGAAAAAACGAGATCGAAAGTCGACTCCAGCGCGGCCTTCCCGTCAATGCCACTGCCCTCGCGAAGGAGTTCCTGGTGTCCGAGGATGCCATCCGGCGAGATCTGCGGGCGTTAGCCGCCGAGGGCAAGTGCAAACGGGTTTACGGTGGTGGGCTTCCCATATCGCCGGATGGTGTCCCGTTTGAACAGAGACTTTTGAACGACTCCAAAGAAAAACGCGCGTTAGCCTTGGCCGCCCTGACCTTAATCTCTGAAGCTTCGACGGTGTTCCTCGATAGCGGTAGTACCAACTTGGCCTTGGCCAGAGAGATGCCACCCGATCGCTCCCTTACCGTCGCCACAAATTCGATATCCATCGCAGGCGCCCTCCTCGAGCGAAAGAATTGCAAAGTCATTGTTCTGGGAGGAGAGATCGATCGTGAAACCGGCGCGGCCATCGGGCTGTCTGCGATCCGCGAAGCCGAACGCATGAGCTTTGATCTGTGTTTCCTCGGAGCTTGCGCCGTTTCCGTATCGCTTGGAATTGGCGCGTTCCACATGGCAGATGCCGAATTCAAACGCACACTCATTGCGAGAAGTGATCGCATCGCAGCGCTTGTCACTATGGACAAAGCGGAGACTCGGGCGCCGTTTCAGGTGGCCGCACTGGCAGTCCTTGACCATGTCGTTCTTGAGTCCGGCACATCGGAGGAGGTTGTCTCGGCCTTTTCCAATGCCGGCCCCAAAGTCATCATCGGGCAACCGTAGGTTGCGCCTCGTTCGACACAACCGGAAGCGGGAATTTTCATGACCGAGGGTTTCTATCTATCGCGCGCAAGGCTATCGACCAGGCTGGCGTTCGTTGCCGCAGGTTTCGGCGTAGCTTGCTGGGCTCCCTTGGTGCCTTTCGCCAAGACTCGCTGCCATCTCGGCGACGACACTATGGGGTTGGTTCTTCTGCTCTTGGGCGCCGGTTCCATCGTTGCGATGCCGCTTGCTGCGAACCTGAGCGGGCGCTTCAGTAGTAAGCCGGTCGTACTCTCAGGGGGCTAGGACTGGCACTCATATTGCCCCTCTTGAGCATCGTATCGTCGCCCATCGCCTTGGGCGCCGCGCTGTTCGTCTTCGGCGCTTCTCTGGGATCGTTAGATGTTGCCATGAACCTGCATGCTGTCGATGTTGAGCGTCTCTCTGAGAAGCCGTTGATGTCTGGATTTCACGCACTCTTCAGTATTGGCGGATTTCTCGGGTCAGGAATCGTGACAGCTCTTCTCTCTCGAGGCATCGCGCTCAGTGCAAGCACAATCCTCTGCTCCATGATTCTTGTTGCACTGATTGTCGTGGCTCTTCCCCGCATGCTCTCGAATCGAGAGAGAACCAGGCAGCCTCTCTTTGCAATCCCCAGAGGTGTCGTGCTCGTCATCGCTATCTTCGCCGCAATCTCATTCTTGGTGGAGGGGGCTCTGCTCGACTGGAGTGCGCTTTTGCTTATCGGCGAACACCTCGTCTCTGTTGCGCACGGAGGGCTGGGATACATGCTCTTCTCCATCGCGATGACGTTCAGCCGTTTCGTCGGCGATGGCATCGTAGCGCGATTCGGGAACCGCTTTGTCCTGACATGTGGTGGGGGGATAGCGCTTCTTGGATTGTGCGGCCTCATTCTCGCACCGCTCGCATGGATCGCGCTTGTCAGTTTCGTCTTTGTGGGCCTGGGAGCCGCAAACATCGTGCCTATCTTGTTCAGACTCGCGGGTACGCAACAAAAAATGCCAAAGGGATTGGCCGTTGCCGCCCTCACTACGGCGGGTTACGCGGGTCTGCTGACGGGACCAGCCGTCATTGGCTTCTTGTCCAAGGGAATCGGCTTGCACAACGCGTTCTGGTTTCTCGCAGCACTTCTGGCGTGCGTGCCGATCTTCGGCAAACATGTCACGGCAGAAAATTCTCACTGAATGGGCAGGCAGGACAAAGCTTATGAGGGAACACAAGCCATCGGCCATGTCGAGATGAAGAGGGTCCGATAGAACTCTCTATAAGTGCATTCGCCTGTTATCGAGAGTTATTCCTCGGGACCTCCGCTGGATCACGGACACTAAGCCGTCCGAGGCGCGCCAACCTCATACGCCCTTAAATTCCGGCTTCCAATTCCAAACTCTACCCATGAAGAACGCCACTCAGCAAGGTGTCCAGAAGCAAAGTGAAGGTCTAGTGCGGACTGATCGCGCCAGAGTTCTTTCACGTGGATCAAGCCCGGCTCAAATAGGTCTTCCGCATAAGCGTATTCTTCGCATCCATCTTCGGCTCGGCTACTTCGAACCATTTGGTTCATCACCAAACGCGCTGCGGGAAGCCTATCGGGAGGAATGGCAAACGTGCCAACGATGAGCAACATGTCGTGATCGTATACGAAGTCCCCGCAGAAGTTCATGAGTCGGATCACTATGGGCATCGACCTTGGGGGCATCTGAAGCTGATTTACAGAGCCGCCAGTACCTCCTGGTAGAGATGTTGAGCGCCCTCGATTCCATTCCAGGGGCCCGCTTCATACTCAAGCGCAAATACGCCGGCAAAGCCGTTGTTCAGCATGATCCTTACATTTCGCTGCACGTCGATTTCTTCCCAGCGATCCCAGTACTTTGCATGGCAAGTCGTGTGTGCGTAGGGCGCCAGGGCATTTAGACCATGGTAGACGTGAAATTTCTGCTCCCAATTTCCGAAGTCGGGGCTGGCTTCGCAGAAGGGATGATTCACTTCTTCCACGATGATCCTTATATTGATCGGGTCGGCGGTGATACCCCAATGATTCTCCAGAGTCAGGCGCACGCCACGCATCGCTCCATAGTCCGCCATTTCTTTGAATGATTCGATGCAGCACGTCAGGTACTGCTCAAGCAGATCATTGGTGGCGTAGCCCCGGGAACCAGTGATGGGCGCGGGGGCAATCCTCGGGCCGCCACAATTCACGCGCATGGATTTTGCGCCCAGCATCTGGGCGCCATCCAGCCACTTCTTCGCGACTGCAATGCCCGCCTTACGTTTTGCCGTATCGAGGTCACTGATGTCCCGTGGAGCGTTGTTTGAGATGTGGTGACACATGGTGCCCGTGGTCACCAGCTTGCTGGCCATCTTCTCCAGCCATTTCTTACCGGAAGGGCTCGAAGGGTCAAATTCAACGATTGGAAAAGGTTTGCCCCAGAACGTGTCGATGCCGCCCTTAACGAACTGGCTGGGGTCATCCATATCTCCAAACAAGCCGGAGTAGATGTCCATTTGATAGACACCGGGAAACATCTTCTTGGTAAATTCCGGGAAGTCAAGCATCGTGATCTCGCCATACTTGTCCTTCAATTGCGCAACGGTTTCCTTATCGCCCATGGAAGTATTCGATTTGAAGATCCAGCGGATCGGATACGAATTGGATGCGATCCGGACCATCTTCTCTTTATCGGTCAACGGCCGGCTCGCTCCGGCCCGGTTGATCGCTTCCGGAGTCACTTGCGCTACAGCGCTTGATACGTGCGTAGACGATAAAACCCCGGCAGCCACGCTGCTGCCGATAGTTTGAAGAAACTTTCGCCGGTCGAAACGAGAGTGGAAAGCCATGAACACTTCTCCTGATTTTTCTATGATTGCTTGCACAGGCTGGCCCGTGTGGTGAAATCAAGGATTCGCTACTTACAAATTACACTGCCTTCGAATTTTCGCTCCTGCCGTCGGGTTCACCTGCATTAGGGCCAGTTTCGTCTGCCCTGCGCGACGGTTGGGAACTCTCTCGAGTCGGACTTGTCCAAATTAGCTTTTTTACTCTGTCCATCCGAACCCTTCACGCATCGAGCAAGATTGCGCGCTTCTTCGATTTCGCTTCTCCGACAATCCAACTACAAAGCCATCTACAAGCAAGCCGAGCCCTGCACAACGTGGACCCGCGTGCTATGCTCAGCGAGTGCCGCTTGCACCCTCGTCACTGAACACCAGCGGGTGAACCATGTCACAAACAGTCGTTCCGATGATTCACGTTCCGGATGTTAGCGCTACGGTCGACTGGTACATGTCGATAGGTTTCAAAGTAATCCGGCAAAACAAAGAGGACGGCGAAACCAACTGGGCGAAGCTGGCCTTCGGAAGCAGCGAAATAATGCTTAATGCAGGCGGGACACCGAGCAGGGACCACCGTCGCGAGGTCGACCTGTACATAACGACTGACAACGTCGATGACCTGTACCAACGTCTCAAGAACCGAGTACAGATCGTAGAAGAGCTTTATGATGCCTTCTACGGCATGCGTGAGTTCATCGTTCGCGACATCAACGGATTTTGGGTCACGTTCGGACAGCCCGTCCAGACGTAGCTGTCGGTCTCTTTCGCGCTCTCTCAAGTCCTAAAAACGCCCTTGCTTCCTTGGGTGAAGTAGGTCCGGATTGTCGCCTATCCGACAGTTACCGCTTGCGCAAAGCAAGTCTCGTCTGGAAAGATCAGTCCCGACAAGCCTTTTGTTTACTGCACTGCTCGATTTCAAGTTGAAGAAGAGCCGACTACTCGCTCATGTGCCAACTTCCTTATTGCAGTGCAATGAAACGTTGCCCTCTGCCCTTTGCATCTTTCGATCTACAGAGTTTTGAGAAATGCGATCAGCGCCTTGCGATCTTCGTCTGAGAGATCAAGCCCGAAGGGGTGTCCTTCCACGGCATAGCTCGTCGCCCCGTAAGGTTTAAAGCCGGTGGGGATGTAGTCCTGTTTCGTGCGGTGCGGATCGAACCAATCTTCGAGCGTTGCGCACCAGCCGCTGTGGCCAAACATGCTTCGGTACCACACGCCCTTCAGGGATGGAACTTTGTAATAACCTGTTCCCCGCCGTGTCTTGAGAGTCAGGCCAGAATCCGTGCCTACGGACATAGGGAGAATATCGTATTTCGTCAGATGGGCCGTGGGAACCGCGAAGCCTTCGGCAGGAGTCAGTTTGTTGTTGGTATATAGAGGAGGCGTGTGGCATACGGAACAACCCTGGCTTTCAAATACCTTCTTGCCACGCGCGGCCGCTTTATCGAACTTGTTGGGATTTGGCGGCGGCTTGAGCGAATACACATAGAGCGCCATGGCGTAGAGTTGTTCGTCGCTGTACCGGCCGCCGACGTTGACGGAATCAGAAGGATCCGGCAACGCCTTGAACGCCGGAATTCCGGCCGGGATAAATCCATCAAAATTCGCCAGGTTGTCACCCCCCTGATTCATAGCGGCATAGCGCATCAAATCAACGATAGAGTGCTGCGGCTGAAGGCCAGTACGATCAAGGTAATGCCTGTCCTCTACGCCGATCAGATCCGGCACTTGAACCGGGTTGAATGAGCTGGATCGGTGCCGGGACATCACCCCAGGGGGCATCGTCTCAAGTAGTTCCCTATTCTGTTCGGGAGACAGAGCGTACTGCCGGGCTGCGGGGTCGGAGCTCAGCCACGGCGCCCCGTACAAAGCTTGAACAAATAAATGCAATAGTGGTGGTGGAATTTCTGGCTGTGGCGAATACACTGAGGCTCGCAAAAATGGAAAGTTTCCCTGTGCTCCTTTAATCGTAGTGCCATCGGCCATCACTCGTGTGTGGCACATCGCGCAGGAAAATGTACCCAGCTCGATCTTTCCCTTTTCCCGAATAACGTAATGGACGAAGGGAACAATTCCCTCTTTCGTAACGGGAACACCACCTTTCTCAAACCACGTCTTACTGCGGACGTCCGCCAGTGCAATCACACCATTGCCAGCTTCAATAAAGATCGGTGCACTATCAGGCTGGTGGCCTCGGCCCGCTCGGCGGGCAAGCGGCTGCGGGTCCGCGGCCAGGAGGTCGAGGTCGCCGCGCTCACGCCAGAGGTCTTCGACGGGGTTGATCTCGCCATGTTCGACGTGCCCGACGAGGTGTCGGCGCAATGGGCGCCGGTGGCCGCGGACCGCGGGGTCGTCGTCATCGACAAGTCCGGGGTGTTCCGGATGGACGACGAGGTTCCCCTGGTGGTGCCAGAGGTCAACCCTGGTCAGGTCGCGATCAGGCCCAAGGGCATCATCGCGGTACCGAACTGCACGACGCTCTCGCTGATCCTTGGCGTTGCCGCTGCACCGGGCCTTCGGATCCGCGAGCTGGTGCTGTCGTCCTACCAGGCCGCGTCCGGGGCCGGGCAGGCCGGCTCCACACGCTCTACGCGCAGCTCGAGAAGGTGGCCGGAAACCCGGCGCTCGGCCACCGGGCCGGTGACCTGCGCGGGGTCGTCGGCGACTACGGGCCGTTCCCGGCCCCGCTGGTGCTCAACGCGGTGCCCTGGGCAGGCTCGCTGAAGGACGAGGGCTGGTCCTCGGAGGAGCTCAAGCTCCGCAACGAGACCCGCAAGATCCTCGGGATGCCCAGGCTCAAGGTGTCTGCGACCTGCGTCCGGGCGCCGGTCGTCACGGGCCACTCGGTGGCCGTGCATGCCGTTTTCCGGGAGGAGGTCACCCGGCGGGAGGCGCAGCAGGTGCTGAGCGATGCGCCCGGGGTGGTGCTCGCCGACGAACTGGAGACCGGCGAATTCCCCCCCCCGGCCGACGTGGTCGGAACGGACCCAACCTAGCAGGAACTGAACCAAGGCTACAGT